>JAVVQG010000024.1:401-7005 GCA_036655355.1 Bacteroidales bacterium | reverse complement strand
TATGGACGCAAATTTAACTATTTTGGAACGATCCCCCAACTTTTACAGGTGAGCCTTATCTTACCACCGGAGATGGGATAAATAAAAAAGCTGTCTAAAATATTGAAATTTTAGACAGCTTATTTTGTTGCGTGGTGCCACCAGGAATCGAACCGGGGACACAAGGATTTTCAGTCCTTTGCTCTACCAACTGAGCTATGGCACCGAACGAGATTTTCAGAGAGTGGTGCCACCAGGAATCGAACCGGGGACACAAGGATTTTCAGTCCTTTGCTCTACCAACTGAGCTATGGCACCATTTTGTTTCAATGCCCTGTTTCTCTCGTTTGCGATGCAAAGATAGGGTAAGTTTTTCGTTCGTGCAATACCCAATGCAAACTTTTTTGAAATAAAATACGCTGTAGAAGCCCTTTCTACAGCGTATTTGAGGTTTAATTCGTTGATATTAATTCGAATAGGTCGTTTTAAAAAAATGCTTTTCGGAAGGCAGCTTCAACGTAAATTCATCCGATTTTGGATATTTGGTTAATTGTAAGCCGTAATTTTATCCAAAAAGATTATTCTTGAAGTGAGTTCCATCCTTGTGCTTTCAAAGCAATCTCATTTCCGTCTCTGGTGATCATCGCATATCCCAAACTTGGATCTGTTATATGTCCAATAATTCGGATTCCCGGTAGACTGTCAATCAGGTCGTGTTTTCCCAGCGGTACGGTAAATACAAGTTCATAATCTTCGCCTCCATTTAAGGCAGCTGTAATTAAACTCATATTGAATTGTTCCGCTTGTACGGCCGTTTGGTAATCGATCGGAATTTTTTCTTCATAGATACGGCATCCGACATGACTCTGGGTGCAGATGTGGAGCAGTTCTGAAGAGAGTCCATCTGAAACATCCATCATGGATGTTGGGGTAATTCCGTTCTTGTGTAGAAGTTCGATAATATCTTTTCTTGCTTCCGGTTTTAGTTGGCGCTCCAATAAATATTCTTTTCCTGAGAATTCCGGTTTGAATTCATTATCGTCCGTAAACATCTTTTTCTCCCGTTCCAGCAACTGTAAGCCCATGTAAGCTGCGCCCAAGTCTCCCGATACACAGATCAGATCATTCTCTTTAGCTCCGCTACGGTAAACCGGATTCTCAACTTCGCCGATGCACGTGATGCTGATGGTAAGTCCTGTCATAGAGGCGGAGGTATCTCCTCCGATTAGATCAACGCCGTAGATATCGCAAGCAAGGCGAATACCTGCATACAGATCTTCGAGGTCTTCCACTGCAAAACGTTTGGATACACCCAACGATACGGTGATTTGTTTTGGCTGCCCATTCATTGCGTATACATCCGAAAAGTTTACCACCGCAGCTTTATAGCCCAGGTGTTTCAAAGGCATATAAGTAAGGTCGAAATGAATGCCTTCGAGCAGGAGGTCGGTTGTTACGACGATCTTTTTCTCCTTGTAATCTAATACGGCCGCATCGTCGCCTATCGCGGTGATGGTGGACTCGTTTCTGATCGGGAAATTTTGAGTAAGGTGTTTTATAAGTCCGAACTCTCCTAATTTGGAAATGTCTGTGCGGTTTTGTTGTTCCATAAGTTATGTCAATAAAAAACCGACAGGCCAAACCCGTAGAAGGTGTCTGATCTGTCGGTTTTAATGCGGTTACAATTAGAATTGTTTGATAAGTTCTTTCATGATGAAAGTCATTTTAGGCTGAGCTTCCGCAGCTGCTTTTTGTACTTCTTCATGAGAAACGTTTTCAACGACACCCACAACACCAAGGTCTGTAATTACCGAAATAGCAAATACATCCATGCCTCCGTGCTTGGCAACGATAACTTCAGGAACTGTAGACATACCTACCGCATCGCCACCCATTAGATAGAATCGGCGGTATTCTGCCGGAGTTTCAAAAGTTGGTCCTGATGTACCTACGTATACACCTTTCTGAAGTTTTACATTGTTAGCCTTGCCAATTTCAAGAGCAAGCTTGATAAGGTTGCGGTTGTAAGGTTCGCTCATATCCGGGAAGCGTGGCCCCAGTTCTTCAATGTTTCTTCCGTGTAGCGGATGTTCTGGGAAGCAGTTGATATGGTCTGTGATAACCATTAAGTCACCCACTTCAAATGTAGGATTCATTCCACCCGAAGCATTTGAAAGGAAAAGAGTCTGGATTCCGAATGCCTTCATTACGCGTACAGGGAAAGTCACTTCTTTCATGTTGTAGCCTTCGTAATAATGGAAACGACCCTGCATAGCCATTACTTCTTTGCCACCCAATGTTCCGAAAATTAATTTTCCACTGTGGCCCTCTACTGTAGAAACCGGAAAATTCGGAATTTCAGTATAAGGGATTTCAATCTTATTTTCGATATGAGAGGCTAAGTCGCCAAGTCCTGTTCCTAAGATAATAGCGATCTTAGGTCTGTTCTGTACTTTGTTAGAAAGAAATTCAGCTGTTTCTTTGATTTTTTGCAACATAATCAAGAATTATTTGGTTGAACCGTTTTGTTTGATTTTGTAAAATTACAACTTCCAACGGAAGAAAATACATATTTTTCTTTAATGACGGTGTGAGATAAGGGTTGTGTTGTAACCTAACAGCGTCTTTTTCAGTAACAATTATGCACTTCTGTTTGTTTTTTAGATTACTGAATTTAGCATCTATTTGTTGTATGTCATTTTTTGTAAAGTTATGATGATCCGGAAAGATTAGTTGTTCTTTTAGAGTGTACTGTTCTTTTAAATAAGTTTGGAGCAGCTTGGGCTGTGCGATTCCTGTGACCATTAGTACTTCAGTTTCTTTTGTGAACTCCATGTGCTCTCTTTCGTCGTTTTTCAGATGAGAGGGCAGATTGTTTCTTTCGTCGGCCGAGATAGATGGGAAGACGGGACGCAATTCGCCGTAATGAAGTCCGCTGAAGAAAAGAGGTTGTGATTCTTTAAGTCCCATCTTTCTTTCTATTTCGTCAGTATCATCTGGTTTGAGGTTGTTTGGACACTTTGTTACGATTGCAAGATCTGCTCTTTTGATTCCGCTCATGCTTTCGCGCAATCTGCCGGCCGGAAGGATCTTGTCTTCATATATCTTTCGATGATAATCTGTTAGAAGTATGTTTAGTCCCGCTTTGACATAACGGTGTTGATAGGCATCATCCAATAAGATAACTTCGGGTTTGGAGGTTAAAGCCATTAATTGGCGAATTCCATTTCGGCGATCAGCATCGGCTGCTACGATTATTCCGGGAAATTTGGAGAAGATCTGATAAGGTTCATCTCCAAGCTGGGCCGGTGTGCTATCCGGGTTACTTAGTTGAAATCCTTTCGATTTGCGTTTGTATCCCCGGCTTAATACCGCAACCTTGTAATGTGGTTGAAGGAGTCGAATTAGGAATTCTATGTGGGGTGTTTTGCCGGTGCCACCTACCGCGATATTTCCGACGCAAATGACGGGGATGTCGAACACTTCGGATTTTAGAATCCCAAAATCGAAAAGTTTATTGCGAAAATAACCCCCTGCTCCATAAATTACGGAGAGGGGGGTAAGCCAATGATATAATTTTATTTTAGATGAAGTCATTGATTCCGTTTCTCTGTTTTATCTTCGACAGAAATCGGTATTTCCGGTTCTTTACAGTGAGAACGGAATAGATGGTTCTTACTTGATAATCATGTAATCCATTCTAGCCTGAATTCTGTCGAGAGAGCGAATATACTTAACAAGTTGGACGTTTTTAAATTCTTCGCCCAAAATTTGTTTTTGTAAATGTAGGGAGGCGTCATTTTTAAATTCGTCTACCAGGGTTTCAAAGAAATCCTTGCTTCTTGGATACGCTTCGGTAGAGAACTTTTTTAGATTTGCTAATTCAGCGGCTTTATTGATAGCAAGGCTCATTCCGCCAAGTTCATCTACTAATCCCAGTTGTAGTGCGTTGCTGCCTGTCCACACGCGACCTTCTGCAATTTTTGCGATAGAGTCAACCGGTAGTTTGCGGCCTTCTGCGCAGCGTTTCATGAACAGTGCGTAGACGTCTTCTACACTTTTTTGTGTCAACGCTTTTTCCTGTTCTGTCATTGGGGTGAATAATGTAATATTCCCAAAGGTGTTTGTTTTTACTTCATCGAAGGATAATCCTATTTTGTCTTCAAATAGATCGTTTGCATTCGGTATTAATCCGAAAACCCCGATTGATCCAGTTATTGTAGCCGGCTCAGCAATGATATAATCGGCATTGCAAGAGATGTAATAGCCACCCGAAGCAGCGTAATCACCCATGGATACAACTACCGGTTTTTTCTCTTTTAAGGACTGAATCGCTTCCCAAATCTGTTCTGAGGCAAAAGCACTTCCTCCAGGGGAATTTACACGGAATACTAATGCTTTGACGTCGTCGTCTTCTTTTATTTTTTCAATCTCGCTGATTGTATTTTCCCAATAAATACCATCTTTAGTTGGACCTCCCGCGATTTCTCCAACAGCATACAGAATGGCGATTTTATCGCTATGATCCTTCTCTTTGCTCTTCATAGAATGTATTTCGCTCAAATCAGCAGTTGAGATATCCTCTGTTGAAGCCATCTTTTTCAATAAAGGAAGTATTTCCGATTTGTATTTTAAAGCCGTTACCAGTCCTTTTTGGGTTGCGATTTCACCATAATGAAAGCCGATTCCTAGATTTGCGATAGAATCTAACGAGTCGACGGATAGCTGACGTGTTTTAGAAATATCGCTCAATAGGGTGTCCCAAATTGAATTCAGATATACTTCGGTTTGTTCGCGATTGGCCTGACTCATTTTATCTACAATGAATGGTTCTACGGCTGATTTGAATGTTCCGACTCTGAATACCTGCATTTGTACGCCTAATTTATCAAGTGCATTTTTGAAGAATATGTGTTGCGATGCTAAACCGCTAAAATTTAAACTTCCTACCGGATTTAGGTAGATGCTGTCTGCTACAGAGCTTAAATAATATTGATTCTGAGAATAGGCATCATTGTATGCAACGATGAATTTGCCGCTTTCTTTGAATTCGTCGAGTTTGCGACGTATGGCTTCAGTAGTTGCATAGGCAGCTGAATAACCGTCGGTATTTAGATATATGCCAATAACGTGGTCGTCTTTTTTTGCTTTCTCTATCGATTGAAGGATGACATCTAAGCCTATAGGTGAAGCATCATCGCTATAAATGTTCATTATCTCTTCTAAGGGGTTTACAGAAGCACGTTCAACAACAGAGGTGTTCAGCTTTAATTTGAATACTGTGTTTGAGGAAGGCTTGTATTGTGGCGAAGATACAGTCGCCATGGAAATGATGCCAAAGAAGAGGAGTACGGAACCGATAAAGCCGGCAATCATTACTCCAAGTACGCAGGCAAAGGTGATTTTGAAGAATTGTTTCATAAGGAATCTATTTTGTAACGATTATGTATGATAAAACACCGGATTCTCCAAAGCGATTATTTAATCTCGTTCCTTGTAATTGGAGCAGGATTGTTTTCGGAGTGAGGTGTATTATAATGGATTACTAATAAAACAAAGGTAATTAAAAATAGATTTACAATTGTAATGAAACATTTATAAAAATATGTTTTAAGGATAATAATTGTCGATTATCGATATTAGATACATGAAGAATTGTATTTGGGTATTTTCCGATTTTTTTGATTCTGGATAGTAAGGGGTGTTTTTTGATTGTGGAAATGGATAGGGCAACTTGTGGGCCTTTCTTTGTGTGGGGTGGGAGCAGTATGGTGTTTAGAGAGATGGATGTGATAAGAAGAAAAGTTGTCCTTGCGTTGGTGTATGGTGAATTGGTATTAAAGTCACTATGGAGGTTGAGTTGAAAATTAATGGATTTTGATGGTTCGGTTGGAGTAGATAGATGAATGTGCCTCAAATGTAACCAGACGATAATGTAAAGATGAAATAAAGGGTTTGTATTATAATATATAAAAGGTAGGAGCTGGATTGAAGTGTTTCTAATTAAAGTTGCAATTTTTATTAGAAGAAGGTTGGCTATCTTCGGTATTATACGATGCGAAATCGATATCGGTTATACAAAATTAAAAGATCCGGTTGAAAGGATAAATAGGCAGAGGCGGATAGGAGTGCGATTGAAAAGCAGTAGTCTGATAAAGTGTCAGACTTAGGTGAAAAACGGGATGTTTTCTTTTTGAGTATTTCGGAACTCTTATTTTAATATTGAGTGGGATGAGCAGGCGGTGTTGGGAGAATAGTATTGATCGCCTTCAAGGAGTTGCTGGGATGCTTTCACCTCGGCATCCAATATCATGTGTTGGGAAATAGTGGTGATTCCTTCAAGGAGTTGGGATTCCCGAGAAAGGTTAAGTTATTTATGTCGGTATATGTTGAGAATAATGAAGGAGTTTCGTTTTTTTGAATTCAATCCCTTATTTCAATTTTATTTGAGGAAAAGTAGAATAATTAATTCAAAGTAGAATTTGAGTTGGGATTGTTTTTTTGTTGAGATTTTTTTCTAAGTAATGCTAGTGGATGTTTAGCCGGAATGGGTCGTTTTTGTAGATAATATAGATAATATAGATAATATAGATAATATAGATAATATAGATAATATAGATAATAT
>JAVVQG010000024.1:0-301 GCA_036655355.1 Bacteroidales bacterium | reverse complement strand
ATCGAAGTTATAATTGCTTTCAATTTATATGGGCCACATTTTACCTATAAAAAAGTGAACGCTTGGAATAATTATTTCGCCATATTATTTAGGGCAAAGAGGTGTGAAGAGTGGAAGTAGGAGGGTGTGAATTAAAATGGTTAAGTTTTAAACGGGAAAAATAGGCTATTAATGATATAAGTGATTTTTTTTATTTATAGAAGATACTGATAAACAGGTTTATGGGTTTTGTGGATTGATTTAACAAGAAAATAATTTACGCAAACGCTTGCGTGAATCAGAAAAAGCATCTACTTTTGCA
>JAVVQG010000023.1:0-16552 GCA_036655355.1 Bacteroidales bacterium | reverse complement strand
GACGTTAGGAGTGATTTTTCCCAATCTCTCCCCCCAACTTTTACTGGTGAGCCGTAAAAGTTTTGAAACGGTTTATCGGGTGAGACACGATCTCCCAACTACTCCGGTTGATCCGTTTTAACGGGGATATTTTACTTGATCCCTGATTTCAGCTGTTGATCGAAAAATCCTTTGATGATTGTCACGATCGGTTCTTGCTGCCATACCACTCCCGCATGCCTTGCATTTTTCACATAATAGAATGTAGCGGGAATTCCTTTGGACTGTAAAGCCTCATAGAGCAATTCCGATTCAGCAACAGACATCACATCGTCCATTCCACCGTGCATAATAAGGAATGGAGGCGTTTTATCGGTAATATATCCCATCGGATTCGTTTCCAAAAGTGTATGAGGATTGCAAACCACACCCTGATTTGTTGCCGCATCGGCCCCATACAGGAACAGGGCCTCAGGAGCCGCAGGGGAGTGTTCATGTTGGTGCTGAAGTGACTTAGAGAAATCGGATGCAATGTGATCCAACGCTGTTACCCCATAAAGATCCACGACAGCGGAAACATCGCTTGAATAGTCAAGGTGATCGCCTTTATCAAAGAGCTTGCTCCCGTTGGTGGTTCCGGCCATCGTTGCCATATAACCTCCCGCCGATTCCCCCCATAATGCGATATGATCCGGATCGATATTAAATACCCGCGCATTAGCCCTTAGGTAGCGGACTGCAGCTTTAACATCTTCCACCGGAGCAGGAAAAACAGAGATCGGAGCTGTTCGGTAATGGATACTCGCTACGACATACCCCGCTTCCGCGAAACGAAGACGCATCTGAATATTATTCTCTTTTTTGCAATATAAGAATCTACCACCTGTTATGTAGATGATTAATGGCATCGGATTTTCCGCTTCCGGTTTTAGAATGTCTAGTTTTAGATCGATATTCCCATACCCTTCTACCTCTACCTGCGAATAGGTAAGATTCGGAATCGTAGTAATCAGCCTACGGGTTACAGGAACCTCTAATTCAATGTAATTTCTACTCTTCATGACCTCTTCTTTTGTTATCGTTGATCGGACTAAGAGTTAAACACGACATGGAGGCAAACTGTTTTCCGAGATAGAGTCGAAATGATTGTTTCTGAAAAAGATCTCCTATTCCTTCAGATGAAGTTTGATAAAAGCATCTACCTTATCAAACATCTCCTCTGTCCAAAATTCCCAGCTTCCGTGGTCAGCATTACGCAATGCATAAAACTCATATTCTTTATCCTCCTCTTTTAATTTATTTGCCAGAATATCACTCTGCGAGAAAGGAACTACTCGGTCTTTTGTTCCATGCGCAAGGAAAATCGGAGGAAGAGCCTCCTCTTTCCGAATGTAAAACCAGGGACTGATTTCTTTTGCTTTTTCGGGATTCTCAGAAACGGAAACACCTCCCATCAGTAATCCTTCGGGACTTTTACCATCACCGGTAGTAGCTGCGGTTGAATCGTCTTTCATCACCAACAGATTGGTGGGCGGAAAATAGGCAATCACCCCGTTCATCTCGGGCACCGTGTCATTACCAACCCGGATTGCAGTGAACAGCGCTGTGTGCGCACCCGACGAATCCCCCCATACAAACATATTGTTCGGATCAACATGATACGCTTTGGCGTGCTCCTTCATAAAGGCGAAGGCATCTAGGGCATCCATCCGCTGGGCGGGAAACACGGCCTTCGGAGTAGGACGATATTCCACTACGGCGATTACATACCCACGGCGCGCGAATTGTGCTATTTGGGGTATATTGCTATACACATTCTGTTTCATCCAAGCAGACCCCTTTATGAATACGATACAAGGAAAGGTTTGATTCTTCTTCGCTTTATTCTGCGGTATGAATAGTTGCAATGAAAGGTCTTGGGAATCTTTATGTGCATAGATTACGTTCGGTATGTATTTTACGGTATACACTTCGTTATCCTGTTGCAACAGGTGAACGTCGGGATTCCGTGGAATGGCTTCCGGAAAATTGGGATTCCTGTTTACCGGACCATTTTGTGCACTAAGACTCAAAGCACTCAAAGAGAGAATTGATATTATTAAACTGACTAGTTTCATTTGTTTATTGTTTATTGTTTATTGTTTACACTAAGATCAAATGCGCCATCTATATACCTTCTGTTGGGTATCTCATCTTTCGGTGAGCTATGGCGATTCATTCCCCGGCAAGGTAATTTTGCAAAAAGGAGAGTTTTTTATTGAAATAGCGGGCAAACAGACCCACTGAAAGTGCAGCTATGACGGTTCCCTCCCGAACTCCCGTAATATCGAAGAATAAGAACAGAGAAGTGATGCATGCCATTATCATTAATATAGTATCGAAAAGAATCTTTGTTGTACCGAAGCTTCGTTGTCTTTTCGTTGCGTACGCGTTTACAAAAGCTTCACCCGAGAGCATAATTACATTGGCAATGATTTCCAAACTCACGCCAAGTCCAAGAATTAGACACCCGGTAAGCAAGGTTACGATTTGCAAAACGTAAGAAGCGGGGGCTAGACCTTCCACAAGAGACATGCAACAATCTATGAAAAAACCGAATAGCACAGAAACCGGTAACTGCCCCCACTCTCTGGTTTTAAAATCGCGCTTTTGAATTGCTAATTGTCCGAGAATAAGAAATAGATTCAGAATCAATGTAAGCGTACCTAAAGAAACCGGGTATTTTAAGCTGATGGTATAAGGCAAACTGGAGATTGGAGAGGAACCTAAATCCGCTTTTATTATAAAACAAATTCCCAGAGCATTCAGAAATAAACCCATGATAAAAACCATGTATTTTTTGATAATCTCCTTTCTTTTCATCGTATTCCTAAGTTTTGCCTACATTAATAATCGTATTCCTTTTGAGAGTGCAAACTTATGTAGTAATTTATCGGTTAATTTGTCTGTCAAGTTCAATTTTGGTTATCTATAAACTTCAACTCCAGTAATCACGAAGATATGAATCCGAATAAGTTGCCCATACCCTCTTTGCAAGAGCTCTATTATGTTACCTATCCGATAATTACCAGAAGAGAGTTATATGAGAAACAGTATAAGGTGATTAAGATTATTTCCGGAATGGCAGAACTCTCGGGGAACAATAAAACGGTAAATGTAAGACGAGGGGAATATCTATTTGTAAATCAAGGGGGATTTTCAAGGATAACCATGATTCCGGAGAAGAATGCACCTTTTAAATTAATATGTTTAAACTTCTCCGATAAGTTTATACAGAAATACAAGGAGCATCATCTGACGCCCGCCGTCATAGAAAACAGCTTCATCCCTTTCCATGTGATGCGAGGGTCTGTTTTGTTTGAGGCTTTATTTTCCTCTTTACAGGTGTATGCCCAGAAAGAATTCACACCCGATCAACAGATCCTGAATCTGAAATTAGAAGAATCACTGCACATCCTCGAACTTGAATATTATTCGATATTCTGCAGGATGATGAGTAACTATAAGATTACAAAAATCAACTTGAAGGAGTTTATGGAGCATAATTTTATCTACAATGCTCCTTTGGAACGTTTTGCGAAACTATCGGGTAGAAGTCTCTCTACTTTTCGGAGAGAATTTATTGAGCTTTTTGACGAAACACCCAATAAATGGTTAATCAGGAAACGTCTTGAAAGGGGGTATGAAATGATTGCCCGAGAAGGTGCTCGTCCGATAGATATCTATTGGGAGTTGGGATTCGAAACATTAGCCCATTTCTCAAGGCGCTTTAAAGAACAATACGGAATCAATCCCTCCGAATTAAGAAAGGGAAAGCCTTAATAACCCTGTTTTATTTGACTTCTTTGTCCGGATCCGTTTGTTCCATCATCTTCTTATAAACCGGATTTTTAGGAGTATCGACCCATCCGTCAAACTGGAACTGACGAAGTCCGAAATGAGATAACATACCCATCGCCTGCTCAAAGATAAGCGATTGGATATTCTCATAGGTGGTCCACTCGGTCGTGGTGATAAAGAACATCAACTGAAGCGGTAACCCGGCTCCGTCTGAAGGCGTATCGCGAATAATCTGATACGGTTGCTGTGTTACGTTGGGATGATTTTGTAGAAAGAGCCCCAACCAAAGGCGATACACCCCCAGATTGGTGTCCATGCCCGGGATACGGTTTGTGCCTTCACTCTTGAACTTATCAAATTCATCCTTGGTGATGTACTGACTCACCAACGGATCTGCAAAATAACCTTGCAGCATCTCTTCCGTTGGCCTGACGATGGTTGTAACATCAATGATGATAGACTTACTTATCCTTCTAATCCCAGACTCCTGCATCCCATCCCAATTTTGAAAAGAATTGGATATCAGCGTATAGGCAGGTACATACACGTTGGTATTATCAAAATTCTGAACCTTTACGGTAAGTATGTTTATGTCTGCAACTGTTCCGTTAGCGAGCGTACTCGGTACGGTAATCCAGTCTCCAATCTTCACCATTTTGTTCTGAGCAAGCTGCAACCCGGCCACAAAACCCAATAAGGTATCTTTGAAAATCAAGATGATAATGGCGGCAAAGGCACTTAACCCGGTAAGTACGGCTGCCAGTTTCAGATTCATCAGGATCCCCACAATAGCCAAGCCGGTCATTACCTGTATAAAAATCCTCATCATCTCCACCACCCCTTTGTAGGGGCTTGTAGCCATCTCCCTTTTCCAAAGATAGTAGTCGAAGGAGGCTTCCAGCATTGAGATAAGAATCTTGGCACCGATCACCGTAAGGTAAATATGGATCCCCTTCTCCAATATGTCTAGGATTTTGGAATAACTTGAAGAGAAAGCCAATGGCAACAGAATTAAAACAATCAATGGAGGGATGAGTCCGAATATCCGCTGAAAGAAATGGCGTTTATATAGAAAGCTGTCCCATTTGGTTGTCGTATGCTTGATTATAAAATGAACCAATTGAGTCATCAGTTTGGAAAACAACAGATAGGAGAGAAATGCCAGAATGAGGATTGCAATGAATATAGCAATCCGGTCCCAAAGGTCAGCCCGGTAAGAGGAAAACCCTAAATCATTCAGAATATTCCGTGCAGTCTGCAGGATCTTTTTAGAAAGATCTATTTCATCTACAAGAAAAGGAGTCATAACGTCGGTCTTTTTTTTATAAACGGAAAGACGCTGTTATTGTTCACTCCCCACAATTGTAAAACGGATCTTCCTGGAAAACCCGGCCTCATCCACCAACGTCAGGATGTAATTTCCCGGTTTAGGTGAAACGGCTAGTTGATGATTCCCTTGGGTTTCGCCAAGATAATCGGATCCGAGGTGCCAGAACAAACGGGCAGCGGGACGGGAATGAGCGGCTCGGAGAACCATTTTTTCCCGTTCGGAACGAAATCCTTTCGGAAGCATGATCACCATATCTGACGTTGGATAGATAAAGTCTATTCGCCCGTCGGGTTGTTGATCGCAAAGCGGACTGAATGGCGGCAACGGCTCATAATCGGCATTGGTACGTTGGAAATACCACTCCTGGGCGGGAGGTAATACAAACCAATTGCACGGATAGAGCTCATCGGGCGAAACACAATCTGCCGTGACCTGATATTTTTTCTGTGCATCAAGATAAACCCTGCGATGAAAAGGACAAACATCCGTTCTCATCCCCTCTTTTGGAACCCGAAGGGGCTCGGTATCATCACAATATTGTGACGCCTTGTACCCGCTTTTCCGACAAACGTTGACTTCGGTTAATTCGCTATCAGGGCGGCTGAACCATCCCGCAGCAGGTAGGAATGAATAGATATCAAAAAGAATGGGAGCGGCGAAACCCACCCCTGTTACGCCGGCTCTCCCTTCGCCGGAAGCATTCCCAACCCATACGCCGACCACGTGGCGCGGTGTTACGCCGAGCGCCCAGGCATCTTTACCTCCGTAACTCGTTCCTGTTTTCCAAGCAATGGTTTTCATGCTTTCAAAATTGGTCCAATCCACCTCCTCTTCCGGACGTGTCACATTTTTCATCGCCTCAAAAGTATACCAGATCGCACTTCTGCGAAGAACAGGATAAGGTTCGGGTGTCTGTTCCGACGATTCGTAACGATTTAAAGAAAGAGGGCGGAAATCCTCCTTGTAATAATCGCCGTGAGTCTTACCATAACCTTTTCGGGAGTGACGATCCGATGTATGATTCAACACTCTTGCACAGGAAGCATAGATGCCTGCCATATCCCAAAGTGTGGCTTCCATCCCCCCCAGAATCAGAGACGCACCGTAATGATCAGCCGGGTATTTCAGGGTAGTGATCCCCATGGTTTTCAATAGGGTGTGAAAACGGGAATAGTTGTAGTCGATAAGCATCTTTACCAACGGAACATTGAGCGATTTAGCAATCGCCTGATGAGCCGGCACTGCTCCGCTAAAGCCTTTACTGTAATTTTGAGGTGCGAAGCCGTTGATATAAAGCGGAATATCAGGAATCAATGTATGAGGAAGGATCATTCCGTCTTGCAACATAGCACCGTAAAGCAGCGGCTTGAGCAAACTACCGGGACTTCTTTCGGCTGTAATCATGTCGACCTTGCGACCGTTAGAACCGTTATCCGGCAACGTTACATTTCCCACATACGCTTTTATATCGCCCGTTTCCACTTCGGCTACGATAACAGCGATGTTGTGGAGATAGTTGTATTGATACACGTTGGCATATTGGTTGACAACAGCGGTGATTTGACGTTGCAGATCGGCATCAAGCGTAGCGTAGACAGCGCCTTTCCGCTTTTGCTTGCGATAGCGTTCGAGCAGATGAGGTGCCTCATCCGGCAAACGTTTGGGGTGTCCGGGCAATTCCTCATCCAATGCCAACAGGTAAGTTTCCTTATCTATGATCTGCCGCTGATGAAGGGTTTGGAGGAGACGGTCGCGTTTCTTTTTTAATTGAGCGGCATTACGGCCGGGTCGAATAAGGGAGGGAGCGTTGGGCAAAACGGCGAGTACGGCACTTTCGGCCCAAGAGAGACGGGTGGCATCTCGTCCGAAATAACGCCAGGAAGCAGCTTGGAGTCCCACTACATTTCCTCCGAAAGGAGCATGCGATGCATACATCGCAAGAATCTCCTTCTTGCTCATCGCCATTTCGATTCGCATGGCCAGAATCGCCTCCAACAGTTTTTCGGAGATCGTACGTGACTTTCCCTTGCGGTGTAACCGAACAAGCTGCATGGTAAGCGTACTCCCCCCACTGGTAATCCGGGCGTTCTTAAAATTATAATAGAAAGCACGCGAGATCGCCAACGGATCCACACCCGGATGTAAACCAAAGCGCTTGTCTTCGAAATTCACAATACACTGCTCAAATTTCTGAGGGATGTTCGATTCTTCCGGAAAGCGCCATTGGCCGTCCGTCGCGATTCGGGCTCCCAATAAGGTTGAATCGGAAGCGTACAACAGGTTGCATACCGGATCGGTAAAGAGCGGAGCAGGAAGAGAAAACCAGAACAGAAGAGCGAGGTATAGCAGGGCTGATAATATAAATTGTTTTTGAAGGCTCATCGGCACATAAATAATTGAGCTTATAAAGTGATTCGAAGCAAGTTATAAGATCGGAGTTATATTATTCTTATATTTGTGTAAATATATTTTATTTATTTTTCATCAAAATAGATATATGGCATGAAAAACCTGACTTATTCCATTTTTCTGTTCCTTCTTTTTCTTACAGTTTCCTCGTGTGGACAAAAAGAGGAAAGTGATATACCGGAAGCAAATGATTACATCAAAGCGTATACGACGGGAGTAGTTTCTCGCACGGAACTTCCACGCGTACGTTTTCAGGAAGAGATTCCGGAAGCAAATACCACTCCGGAGAAGTTGAGTAAAAGTTTTCAGATACTTCCGAAAACAGAAGGAGAATGGAAATTGCTTGAAGACCGTTATGTGATTTTCAAACCGACACAAGGGTTGAAGAGCGGTACGGAATATACGGTGAAAGTTGATCTTGAACGTTTGTTCGGACTGGAAAATAGTACGGATAAATTCAAGTTCCGGTTTCGCACGATTGACCTTCAGGCCAGTTATCGGTTTAATTCCATGGCGGTCGACATCAATGAGATGAACGATACGATATATGAGATGAGGGGATCGATCCTTACCTCCGATTGGGAAGACAGCACAACGATCCGTAACATGATCGGGTTTAGTAAACCGGTGGATCTGAGATGGGAGGAGGAGAAGTTTGCAAAGCGTTTCGATTTCCGTCTGACGATGAAAGACGCACCGCAACAACAGGAAACGATCGAAGTTTTTCTGAAAAGCAATTCCAAAGGTTATCCGAAAGGATCGCTGGGAGAGATACGTGTTCCCGCTTCAAAAGAGTTTACGGTTTACGCTATTGAAACGGCTGTGAGGGATGACGAAGAGGATCATTTCCGGGTGACGTTTACCCGTAGCCTTGATCCGAATCAAGACTTTACGGGTCTTGTTGATGTGGAGGGAAACGATGCTACTTTTCAGGTTGCAGGCAATACGCTTAAGATTTGGATCAAGGATAAATCCAGACCGGAGCGTACCATTCGCATACACAACGGTATCCGCTCTTATTTCGGAAACAAACTGGACGTAACCAAGGTATCTGATAAAAGTAAGTTTTCAAAGAGAGTTTCATTGTCATCGGATGACCCTGATCTGGGTTTTATCGGGGAAGGCGGAATAATTCCGGTTTCCGGCGATGCCATCATCCCTTTTCATGCCACGAATCTCAACGGTGTGATTGTTCGAATCGTGAAGATTTACGAGAACAACATGGGGGATTTCCTTCAGGTCAACAACCTCGACGGTGATAATCAATTGGCCAGGATGGGGGTACTTCTTTGTCGCAAGCTGATCTTTTTGGATGAATTCGGACATTACGACCTCCACAAGAAGAATACCTTCGCACTCAACCTGAAGGACCTTATCGCTGTTGAACCCGGTGCCATGTACCGCGTAATTCTTTCTTACAATTTTGAGCTTTCGGCATTTCCTTGTCCGGATCGACCGGTTTTGTCGAAACGAGCGCTTCGCGAAAAGAATTTGGAACTTGAAAAGCAAGAGAAGGCAGCCTTCGGAAATGGTAATTCCTATTACTATTTCAGTGACCAGGACTGGAATGGCTACAAATGGCAAGAACGGAATATGCCTTGTAAATACTCCTATTACATGAATCGCCAAATTGCAAAGAATGTATTATCATCAGATATCGGTGTAATTGGGAAACAGGGCGAACAAGGCAAATTATTCATATCGGTACATAATATATCAAGTGCGGATCCGATTCCGGGGGCGAAGGTTACGATCTATGATTTCCAGAACCAGATCATCGATTCGCGCGAGACATGGGAGAACGGTAGTGCGGAGATCAATACGAAAGGGGGGATACCATTCTATGTAATCGCTGAAAAAGAGGGACAAAAAGGATATCTCCGAATGGATCCGGCCGAATCGCTTTCAATGAGTACGTTTGACGTGTCAGGCCAAGAAGTACAAAAGGGGATCAAAGGGTTTATCTATACAGACCGTGGCGTATGGCGTCCGGGCGATACAATCTTCATCGGGTTTATTCTGGAAGCGAAGGCTATTAATTTCCCTCAGAAGCATCCCGTTACATTTGAGCTTTATAATCCGTCGGGACAACTTTATTCGCGCAACGTGATTACGCGGAGTATCAATAATTTCTATACCTATCCGGCAGTGACCACTCCCGATGCCCCAACCGGTTCGTGGCGTCTGAAGGTGACTGTGGGGGGTGCATCGTTCGAAAAAAGATTACGGATTGAAAGTATAAAGCCAAACCGGCTGAGCATTGCCCTTCAGTTTGATAATCCGGTATTGGTACGCGGGAAAAGAGAGGAGGCCACATTGCGTTCGGCTTGGCTAACAGGTGCTACTGCGGGAAATCTGAAATTCGATATCTCGGGAACATTTGTTGAGATGAAGAGTGTTTTCAAAGGATTTGAGTCTTATATTTTCGACGATCCGACACGTTCTTTCAGTAGCGAGGATCTACTTTTTGCAAAGGGAAAGACAGATGCCGCAGGTGTCGCTAAGGTGGGCAATGTGCTTCATCTCGGGGCAATGGCTCCGGGAATGCTGAAGGCGCAGTTCCTGACGAAAGTGTATGAGGAGTCGGGCGAGTTTAGTGTGGATGCCGTGCAAGTGCCTTATTCCCCATTTACATCGTATGTAGGAATCAAACAGGATAAGAATGATGAGTCACCACTTCCTACAGGGAAGAATCAAACCTTTGAGATTGCAACCGTAAGTGATGAAGGTAAAGCGATTGCACAGAAGGAAATTTCCGTACGATTATTTAAGTTGGAATGGTATTGGTGGTGGAGTTCGAATATGAGTAATGTGGCGAATTTCGTATCGTCGGGCTACAACAAACCGGTCAAGGAGTTCACGGTTTCCACCGATGCGGCCGGCAAGGGTAATTTTGTACTGAATATACCGCAGGAAGATTGGGGCAGTTATTATATTCAGGTAAGGGACGTGGCAAGCGAACATCAGAGTGGCCGCATGGTTTATTTTGATTCTTACTTTGAAGAACATGCTCCTTCGGCTGATCGTGACAAAGCGAATCTGCTAACGATATCGACCGATAAAGAGCGTTATAAACCGGGTGAAGAGATTCGTGTATCATTCCCTTCGACCGAAAAAAGTAAGGCCTTATTGACTGTTGAAACCGGAGAGGGCGTGATTGCCCATTATCGCATTAATTGTGAGAAAGGGGAAACCGTCTTTAAGTTTAAAGCGACCAAAGAGATGCAGCCAAATGCTTATTTAGGCATTACGCTCCTTAATCCATATGCATCTACTGCAAACGATCTGCCAATCAGACTTTATGGTGTTGTACCGGTATTAGTGAATTCGCCCGACTCAAGATTGGAGCCGGTGATCGGTTCTGCTGCGGTGCTGAAACCGGATCAGAGTTTCACATTGGAGATTTCGGAGAAAAATGGTCAGCCGATGACTTACACACTTGCTGTCGTGGATGAGGGATTATTGGATCTGACTCATTTCAAAACGCCTTCACCGTGGGAAGCTTTTAATGCGAAGGAGGCATTGGGTGTGCGTACTTGGGACATGTATAAGTATGTATTGGGGGCTTACGGTGGTAAGATAGAGCAGCTATTCAGCATCGGAGGAGATGATGCTTTGAATAAAGGTCCGAAAGCGATCGTGAATCGTTTCAAACCCGTGGTTATTTTTAAAGGACCTTTGGTTTTGAAGAAAAATGAGACACAGAAAATACAGCTTCGGATGCCTAATTATGTAGGTAAGGTGCGTTGCATGCTGATTGCCGGAAATGAGAATGGCTTCGGTAATGCACAGAGGGAGATTCCGGTGAAACAGCCTGTGATGGTATTGGGCACTTTGCCACGTGCTCTTGCGCCGGATGATGAAGTGATGTTGCCTGTTACTGTTTTTGCAATGGAAGAAAATATCGGCGATGTGGAAGTGAGTGTAAATACCTCTGACTTACTCAAGGTAGTGGGTTCCAACAAACGTACGGTCCATTTTAATAAATCGGGCGACCAAACCATTTGGTTCCCGGTACGCGTAAAAAATCAGGTAGGGGTAGCAGAGGTGAAACTAACGGCACAGGGCAGAGGAGTTACTTCTGTATGGGAATCAGAAATAGAGGTAAGTTCGCCGCTTAGAAGTGTTACGAAGAGTTCCAGCTATCTGATTGAGAAAGGAGAAAGCAAACGTATTCCACTGAATCCATTCGGATTACCTGATACCCGAAAAACATCGGTCGAAGTCTCCTCTTTGGCTCCGTTGGATATTCAGCGCAGGGCTAATGAGCTAAGAAGTTATCCGTATGATTGTTTGGAGCAGCTGGTATCAAAGACATTCGCTTTCCTTTATTTGCCTTCGATGATGCAATATTCCGGCTCGGAATTACAAGAAATAAAGAAGGATCTTCAACATAATCTGGGACGTCTGAGGGATTATATAATGCCTGACGGTAGTTTTGCTTATTGGCCGGGAGGTACCTCTTCAAATGGATGGGCATCGGTTTATGCCACTAGTTTCATGGTATCTGCTGCGGCTCAAGGATATGTTCTACCAAGCGGTATAGAGGAACGAGCCCTAAAGTATCAAGGAAGACTTGCCAGAGAATGGCAAGGTATCGAATCTCCAGTACTTGCATCCGAAGAGATGACACAAGCTTATCGACTTTATCTGCTTGCAATCGCCGGAATGCCTGAGAAGGGCGCCATGAATCGCCTCTTGGAACGAAAGAATCTAAATTCTTCGGCCAAATGGATGTTAGCAAATGCGTATATCTATTTAGGTCGACCTCAGACGGCTCTTCGTATTGTGGAAAATATATCGCCGGGAGATGATCGTAATAATGACGAGACTTCTATTTATACTTATGGTTCGGATTTACGAAACAAATCAATACGACTTATTGCATTGATTAATCTGAAAAGGATGAAGGAAGCTTATCCGTTGGCGCAACAGATTATCAAGGAACTGAATTCTGACTCTTGGCTCAGTACTCAAAGTACTTCATTCGGACTGATGGCGATGTATGTGTATTTCAGAGAGGTTCCACCGGCAGATCACATGAGTTTTATATTAGAGAAGAAGGAGCAAAAAGAGGAAATAGAGACGGGGAAAGGGTTTTGGAGTGCTCCTGTAAATAGTAATCTGAAGGAGATTGTGATAACAAACCGAGGTAAGGGTACGCTCTATGTCAAAACAAATGAGGTGGGTGTTCCGTCTGTACAGAATCAGATTGCAGTGAATAATGGTATTGAGATCAAACAGCAGTTTGAGAATATGGACGGCTCTGTTGTAGATGTCAAGAACCTGACTCTAGGAAGTAATTTTAGAATGGTTACAAGGGTTACGAATGTATCATCTGTCGGTGTGAGAGATTTAATGCTATCACAACGTGTCGCAGGAGGTTGGGAGATTCTGAATAACCGTTATATGTTTAATACGTCATTGAAAGGAAATAGTATCGAGGGTACTTCCGGAAATTCGGTAAATGGGGAGGATTCTAGTGCGAGCTCGGGAACGTCTGGGCTGCAACCATCCACGGGTATTACCTATCAGGATTTCCGCGATAATGAAGTTTTGAGTTATATTCCTTATTTATCGTCGGGTACGTACGTTACCTCAATAATTAATTTGGTAGCGGCTTACGGAGGGGTATATTTCTTACCTGCTTCTCAATGCGATGCGATGTATCAAGGTTCTATTAATGCCAGTACGGCCGGGGAAAAAGTTAAAGTTGTTATTCTGGAATAATGATTCTGTAGCTGTTTGAGGTTACGTAGATTATTGACATGTTTGAATGGCTGCTTTGAGATTACGTAGGTTATTGGAATGCAGATTTCTAATTCTTTTATTTAAAGGTTTTTTGGGGTGTTGTTTCCTTCTTTTTTGAGAGTCACATAGACCGTTATGCGACTCTCAAAAAAAGAAAAAACTCCTCCCCGATAGACTCCTAATATAAAAGAGGAAAGAGCAAGTTAGATCTTAAATTCAAGATGATCGGACTTTCAACAAATTAGTGGACTTTTTATCGCTAGAATGATTGGCTTAGAGTGGAATCAAAATCGTTTGAATGAAAACAGTAGGGTATCTGAATGACAAGAATCCTATCATTCTAATTCTTAAGTGATTTTATCGATTTAAATTAAATCAATCAAATCACAATATTTAGGAATGCAATTACTGATTCGTCAAGTAAATTTTATAATCGTAAGCTTAAGACGGTTAGCTCCATAAGAATCGCTTCTCCATAAGAATCGCTTCGGAAGCAAACTGGAAGGTCTAATTTTATTATTCTAAATTTAAACAGGTTCCGCGTGATGTGAAGGAGTATAGTTACCATTCTACAACACATTATGAATCAAGAAAGTCAGAGTTCCTCCTCATGTGAAGGAATATAGTTACGGAACAGTTTAGGTTATTTTATCGCCCTAAGCTTACAATGGTTACAACTGGAATCTAAACGAATCTGGATAGCGAATCCTTATTGTTTATAACTCTATAAAAAACTCGCGGATAAAGAATATCTCTTTATCCGCGAGTTTTTGTCATTATATTTTAAGAATGATATTCAATTAATCTTGAACACGAAAATCAAACTATATTGATATTTTACAAATTATTCTTGTTGACTTAATACCGTTTGTTGTTCTGCCTCATTTACCTATCGGGTATCTTTTCAAATAGAAATATAAGAGGCACATTTTAATTGAATGAGACTTGAGTATACGAAAGATTATCAATTAAACATTTGAACAACACGTTTAACAGCCGTAATAAATTTATCAATCTCTTCTTTCGTGTTGTAAAGAGCGAAAGATGCGCGTACTGTACCTTCAATTCCCAAAGACTGCATGAGTGGCTGTGCACAATGATGACCTGTACGAACAGCTATTCCTTGTTTGTCTAGTAGCATTCCCATATCATAATGATGAATTCCTTCTACAAGAAAAGAGATAACTGCACTCTTATTCTCTGCATTTCCATAAATTTTAATGCCTGGTATTTTACACAACTCTTCTGTTGCATATTGAAGTAGTTCATGTTCATACTTAGCTATATTTTCAATCCCGATCTCTTCAATATAATCTAAAGCTGCAGCAAGAGCTGTTGATCCAATATAATCAGGAGTACCGGCCTCGTATTTATATGGTAATTCATTGTAGGTTGTTTTATCAAAAGAAACATGAGCTATCATTTCTCCCCCTCCCTGATATGGGGGCATCGCATTAAGCCATTTTTCTTTTCCATATAGTACGCCAATCCCTGTCGGACCATAAATCTTATGAGCTGAGAAAACAAAGAAGTCTGCATCTAGATCCTGAACATCGACCTTTATATGAGGAACAGATTGTGCACCGTCTATTAATACAGGAATATCTCTTTGATGAGCAAATGCAATCATTTCCTTGACCGGATTAACAGTCCCGAGCACATTCGATACATGTGTGACCGAAACGAATTTCGTTTTATCCGTAAACAGTTTATGATAAGCATCTAAATCAAGCTCCTGTTTTTCATTCATAGGAACTACTTTTATCACAATTCCTTTGCGATCTCTCAACATCTGCCACGGAACAATATTTGCATGATGTTCCATCTCTGTAAGAATTACTTCATCGCCAGGATTTAAAAACTTATCTCCAAAAGTTGAAACTATCAAATTGATGGCTTCTGTTGTTCCTCTTGTAAAGATAACTTCTTCTGATTTTGGCGCATTTATGAAATGTTGCACTTTTTGACGTGCATTCTCATGTGCCTCGGTTGCTGCCTGGCTGAGATAATGTACTCCCCTGTGAATATTTGCATTCGTATTATAATAACCTTCCTCTATTTTCTCTACGACACATTTGGGTTTTTGAGTGGTCGCCCCGTTATCAAGATAAACCAGATCTTTGTTATATATCTTTTTCGAAAGGATTGGAAAGTCGTTTCTTATTTCATTAATCTCTTTCATAATTAGTCATTTTTGTATTATACAAAAGTATATATTTAACGATGGTAGAATATAAATTGAGAATCAAAAATATATAAATGGTTTTTCGTTTTAGTAATAGAGGATGGATTTATTCATATCGAGTGATTCTGAATATTTATAATGGCACCCTCTATTTAAACCGTTGCTTAAGGTGAGTATAAAAAGATTATATTAAACAAAACCGAAATGAGAAGGAAAATTTATCCATCGCTAAAAGCAAAGGTAGCCTTAGGGGTAATAAAAGGTCTACGTTCAATTCCAACTCCCAATCACACATACTCGTCTGCATAAATCTTAGGGGTAATAAAGGGTCTACGTTCAATCATTGAAATAGCTAGTGAATACGAAGTTCACCAGAATCAAGTATACCAATGGAAAAAGTAATTACAGAATAATGCGGAGAATCTATTTCCCAAAATAGGAATGAAATCAAAAGAAGATAGAACTTCTGATGAAATAAGCTCAAAGCTTTATGCCCAAATAGGCAAATTAGAGATGGAACTCGAAGTTCTAGAAAAAAGAGCAAAGAACGGGGTCAATATAGCAGCGTAAAAGCATGATTGAGAAAGATCATCTGGATACATCATCTTTTGATGAGATAGGGCGATTTCATTGGGTGAATATCTAAACATCAAGATTAAATGCGACATCTATATATCATTATCTAGGTATCTCTTCTTTCGATAAGATATGGCGATTTCATTTACTGCCATAATTTAAAACATGGAATTCTAAAGGTAGTTCAACCAACACGTTCTCTTGAAATAGTAAAAAGCGAGACCCCGCCACATCGCTGTAACGGGGTCTCGCTTTCAAAACGTCTTAAAACAAGAAAAGCTCGTCGATTACTCGACAAGCTTTCTTTAAAAACGGCGGCTACCTACTCTCCCACAATTTGCAGTACCATCGGCGTTGTCAGGCTTAACTTCTCTGTTCGGAATGGGAAGAGGTGGAACCCTGACGCTATAACCACCTTAATATCTTAATAAGGTTATTGACATGGTCAAAGAAAAGTATTTCGAAACTCTTATAGAGAGCTT
>JAVVQG010000022.1:0-18782 GCA_036655355.1 Bacteroidales bacterium | reverse complement strand
TTCTTTTGGCAATCCACTTCGTTTGCTAAACCCCTCTTGCGAGCGGCGCTCCCGTTGTTTCTTGATTGCGGATGCAAAGGTAAGGCTTATTTCTAGAAAGCCAAACTTTTCTTGAAAAACTTTTCTTTTATTTTCTCAAACTTCTTTCCTTTCATCGGATATTTGCTAGCAGTAATTTGAGTCTCCCCTCAGCCTCATTCAAATGAAATTATTTAGTATCAGAATAATACCAATCATTACTCCTAATAGTTTCCCAAAAAGAGAATAAAACTTTCGCTTCATTTTAAATCAAAAAAACATTGCTCTTTTTCACTTACCATTCTTCGCTACATTTACTTTATCTTCTTCAAGCTCTTTTATGCATCTACTACTCTTTCATATTTCATCTATTCGTTTAGCACCCCTTCTTCTTTCTCTTTACGAAGTCCATCTATCCGTTAACCATTAATTGCGATTTCATTTGTATATCGTTTATTTTTAACATCAAGGTCAAATGCGCCATCTATATACCTTCTGTTGGGTAACTCAGCTTTAGATAAGCTATGGCGATTTCAGAATCTATAAGCGTAATTCTGCATTGGTTTAATCCTGCGAAAAACCATCCAATCCGCGCTAAGATGCTTCCACTATATAACGCCTTAATTAAAACTACAACTACCTATCCGATTCAACAAACGCTAAACTCCTTGCACCAAACAACTTAATAGATTCAGATGAATATATGTTAATATCAATCATTAATTATTGCATCCAAGATGCCCCCTGTTAGATTAATCAATCTTCGCTATTAAAACTCCTGCCTGTTATGAAAAATAAAATGTACTTTTGTTCATATAAACAGAAATACCACCAAACGTCTTAACATTAACTTTAATATATGCATTTATTTAATTTCATTACCTGGACTGCTAGTCCCGTTCTGTTTTCCCTCGGACCCATTGAGATCCGATGGTACAGTCTGATGTTCATCATTGGCTTTTGGCTTGGATTCAAAATCGAAGAAGCGATATTCAAGAAGGAGGGACTTCCCCCCGCTTGGCTTGACAAACTATTCTTATATGTTTTTGCCGGTACAATTATCGGAGCTAGACTGGGCCATGTATTCTTCTACGGATGGGAATACTACTCACAACACCCACTCGAAATCCTAAAAGTCTGGGAGGGTGGACTGGCGAGTCACGGCGGAGCTTTCGGTATTATTATCGCCATTCTTCTTATTTCAAAAAGAACAATGAAGGTTAATCCCCTCTTTGTTTTTGACCGTCTCGTAATCCCTGTTGCCTTAGTTGGATGCCTTATCCGCATAGGTAACCTTTTCAACCATGAAATTTACGGTCATCCCACGGAATTACCCTGGGGATTCCGCTTCATACAAAATGTACACCGTTGGAGATTAGGTGCAGAACCAATCTTTACCCAACCCTCACATCCCACACAGATCTATGAAGCGACGATCTACCTGATTGTTTTTGCACTATTGATGTGGATGTATTGGAAGAAAAATGCCCAGTTACGCCAAGGTTTGATTTTCGGAGTCTTTTTGCTCGGAATTTTTGGCACACGAATCGTTGTTGAGTTTCTAAAAAACAACCAAGAAGCATTTGAAGAGAATATGCTGTTGAATATGGGGCAAATCTTAAGCATCCCATTCGTGATCCTAGCCATCTGGCTTATCATCCGAGCTTTCCGCAGACCTCTTGAAAAACCGCTCAAAATCGATATTCCTTTAACAAAGCGATAAAATAAAAATCCTGATTCATTATTCCGGTAATGAATCAGGATTTTTATTTTAATCTATACAAGTTTTCCTCCTTCGGCATTTTTTCTTTTTGTACGCATGCACCAATGACACCCACAAAACAACCATAAAAGCCAGTGCATCGGGATAAGCATACAACACATACTCTTTCACAGGTCGTCCCGAAATCATCGACACCACCACACTCGTTACCAACCACAGGATTATCGCTACAAACAAAAGGCCGATCCGCCCCATGATAAAGAAGGGAACAAACCAGAACAACATAAATACACCGTACAGAAAAGCCAAAAAATAACTTTTCAAAAAGAAAGACAAGAGGTGTCGACTCAACTCCACCAAACACCTTTTCCATGAAACGCATCCCTCTAATGAGATACGCTTGTCTCCCAAAAGGAGCTCCAGTTTCACATTCTCTTTACGCAAATACTTGGCAAAATCCCAACTACCTAACTCCGACGAACGATTTTCTTCAAATGGCTCAAACTGTCGATAGATATCTCCATCGAACAAAAGAAACTTCTTGGCGATGGAAGCCAGATGCGGAGTTTTGAATCGAGACATACACCATAAAGGAAGAAGTGAAAAATAAAGTCGGTTGAGCAACGAGAACATCCATCGCTCCGCTTTTGTATGCACCTCCAACACCGGAAGAACCGCCAACAACCCCAGCTTCTTCTTGATAATATAACTTATCAAGGTCTCCAACACCCCTTTACGCAATTCAATATCCCCATCTATAAACAACAGGTAATTACCTCTTGCCTTACGCCCCATCAGGTAATTAATCCGATTATATGCGCTCCAACCTTTCTTCATTTCGGGAATCTCACATCTCCCGAAACGGTCGTCACGCTCTAAATAATGACAAATCGTTTTTACCGTTTCATCCGATGACTTATACGTACCCACAATCACCTCCAAGTTAGGATACTCCAATCCTTTCAACTGATTCAGAAGGTGGTTCACGCGAAGTACCTCATTATCCGCACGCACGAGTATCGACACCAACGGATAAGACTTCAACCGATTTACAGGAGGCAATTTCGGTCGAAAAAAAAGGTTTGAAAAAGCAATCAACATTCGCAACACAAGCACGAACAATATGACATAGATCAGTATCATCATCTATCCAATTAACTAGAACCGATTCACAAAAAAGTCAACAAAAAAAGGCAATAAAAAAGGCAATAAAAAAAGGAGATTAAGGGTTTCTGTTTTCCGAAACACCCCCTAATCTCCTTTTATAACAACCCAACCTTGTATTTGTTGTCAAACCTATTTTCAAGCGATACACACTTTAGCCGAGCCAAGACTTAACCTGTGCGATCTTCTCTTCCAGCGGCATACGTGCATCCAGCCAATTAATCCGGAATCCCCGTCGTTCCATTCCTCTGAACCAGGTCATCTGACGTTTGGCAAATTGATGAATAGCCGTTTCCAAGCCTTCATACATCTCTTCATAAGTAAGCTTTCCGATCAGAAACAAAGTCATATACTTATATTCCAAGCCATAATAAATCAAATCCTCGGGAGAGATGCCTTGATCCAATAGCGCTTGGACCTCTTCAAGCATACCCTCTTCAAAACGACTTTTCAGACGATTTGATATTTTACGGCGACGCTCTTCCCGGTCGATATCCACCCCCACGATCAAACTCTCAATAGCAGGTAAAGCCGTCTCTGTAGGTTCATTGTGAAGATAATATTCGCGAATCTCTATTTCGCGAATCGCACGTTTTACGGTATCGGTATCCGTTTTATTATGCAATGTTTTATAGCCTTTTAAAATCTCCTCCAGTTCTGACAACGTTTTGGAGGAAAGTCGCTCACGCAACTCTTTATTCTCAGGAACCCCCAGAAGTTTATATCCCTTCAGAACAGCCTCAACATACATCCCCGTTCCCCCACAAAGAATCGGAAGTTTATTTTTCCCCTTCACTTCAAGGAAGGCATCGTGAAAATCGTGTTGAAACTCATAAAGGTTGTATTTATAACCGGCATCACGTATATCGATCAGGTGATACGGAATCGCTTCTCCCCCTATCGTATACTCCTTCAGATCCTTTCCCGTCCCCAAATCCATGCCGCGATACACCTGTCGGGAGTCGGCACTGATAATTTCAGTGTTCAGCTCTTTGGCCAAAGCAACTGCCAGCGTGGTCTTCCCGGATGCGGTAGGACCTATAATTGTCAATAATTCTTTCATTCTTATTACTTAGCTATCAATCTCTCAACCGGAAAAATCATGGATTGCAACAAATCTATCTCTTGTTCGAATAGATCCGAGAATACACCTTTATCCTTATTCAACTCAATCTCTTGTTCCGTCCAGAACTTCCCTTTCAAATTCATCTTTCGAATCGCAACCTCCTCCTTTTTGAGCGTGATCTTATACATAAAAACCAAGCGCTTTTCCTTCTCATTCTCATACAAATGGCGATAAAGGAAGCGAGGCATAACCTTGTGTTTAATTCCCGCTTTTCTTAACATCTCATCCACACAATCACCTAATTCCTCCTTAAAAAAGAGATCGCGATTGAACGGCGTATCAAACTTATACTTTCCGAAAGTTTCATTGTTCTTCAACGAGCTCAAGTACAACATCCCCTGATAGAAAACATAAATACGAACCCTGGGATGAAGAAGTTTATTTTTATACTCAGAACTAATCGACCTTGCGATTCGGCCGATCACACGACCCTTATCATCGATAATCGGAAGCCACTCCTCCTGATGTAGTTTTTTATTCAGATAATATACGCGAATGTACTCGTAGGTCATCATCCCCAGAATCAATACAAACCTGAATTTATCAAAAAACAGGGCATGTAGATGGGGCCTGTGCCATTCTTTAAAACAAACCAGATATACTCCGCAAATGATGAGATAAATGGCGATTACAATGCATAGAACACCTATAAAATAGTAAAACTCATACAGATTCTTTTTCAGATTCACACCCATCCGCCCCTTGATATTACGGATCAGTTGCCTACCGATCGATTTCTTATTTAAATAGATTATCAGAAGGGTAACAAGCAAAAGCGATGCATTTATAACCGAAGTATATCTCTCCAGCTCCTCCTGGATCGGCAACAAGGAGAGAAATGTGAATAATCCTAAGACGAATCCGTCTATGAGAAACATAAAATTATAAGCCCCCCTCTTGGCCAACCGCGGCAAAAGCAAAATGGCCACGATTACAGTGAAGAGAAATGAGAGAAATGAGAGCAATAAAGCAATCTTGTAAGATAAAAAAGTATCTAATATTGCCAAAACTAAAGAAGGAGTCAACCCAAAGGCCGGATTCCCAAAGAATTTCACGCCTCGATTACTATCCATATATTATCATTATCTCATTCACTTTAGAAGGGGTGTTCTTCGTTGAGTCAAACACGCCTCGTTATTTTTCTTCCTTATCCAATAATCCTTCATCCAATAACCCTTCGTTTCTTCCCACAGATAAACAATCAATATGCCGATATACCCGGCACTTCTGACCCATTCGTTATTCAAAAAACCTTTCCCTGCCACCAGAAATAAAACCGCGCATAAGATCAGATGAGCGCACAACAGGGTATTTAGAAAAACCGTAGTGCGGACAAACTCATGTATGTCTCTAGCAAAAGAGCGTTTCCACGTGGGATGAAACCCTCTCAAAATTGATTTATAAATATCTTTTCTGTAAACAATAATATTGGTGAAAAGAAAAACCAATAACACTTCAGAAACTAGCGGAACAATCTTAATCGCCACCTCTTCCGAAAGCACAAAATAAGGAAAAAGGAAGAATGGAAACATCACCATACTCATCGTTACCGTGATAAAAATCGTTTTGAGCCTCGATTTTACAACTCCCCACAATATTAGGAGTATCAAAAGCAACAATGAAATCAGAAATGCATATCTGAAATTAATGATTAAATCAAGAAAGATAAACGTTAAAAGAGGAATCATCCCTCTTCCTAAATTTGTTGGATATTTAACTCGTTCCACAATTCAACAGTTTATTCTTAAACAATTTTGAGTTAAAAATGTTTTGGTTTAATGTGATTTTCTGCGTGATAAGAGGAACGCACCAAAGAGCCACTCTCCACAACACCGAACCCCATCAACTCCGCACGTCTTTTAATATCCTCAAATTCAAACGGTTCTACATAACGTTGCACGGGCAGATGATTTCGTGTAGGTTGCAGATACTGACCAAGAGTCAATACAGAACAACCCGCATTCAACAAATCCTGAAGCGTTTCATACACCTCTTCCATCTCTTCCCCCAAACCCAGCATAAGTCCGGATTTAGCCACAACCCCACTATCCGCCACTTGAGCGATCACTCGAAGCGTCGTATCGTATTTTGCAGCACTCCGCACCTCGGGGGTCAATCTGCGCACCGTTTCAATATTATGCGAGATGATATCCGGTGCGCTTTTCACAACCTGTGCTATCAACTCCTCGCGTCCCTGAAAGTCAGGAATCAAAACCTCCAAAGTGGTTCGAGGATTAACTTCCCGAACAGCCTCAACGGTTTTCACCCAGTGATTCGCTCCAAGATCCGGGAGATCATCACGGTCGACGGAGGTAATTACGGCATGTTTCAGTCCCATCTTCCCAATCACCTCAGCCAGTTTCGCCGGCTCATGAGGATCCAAGGGGAGCGGTCTGCCGGTTTTCGTATTGCAGAATTTACAACTTCGAGTACACACGTCACCACCGATCATGAAGGTAGCGGTTCCCCGACTCCAACACTCTCCTTGATTGGGACACTTCCCGCTTACACAGATCGTATTCAATCCATATTGCTGTAAAATCGCACTTGTTTTGGCATAGGCCATGGAATCGCCCAATTTAATTTTAAGCCATTCCGGTTTGGGTGTATGTTTTTTCATGGTATCCTGCTTATTACAGATTCTGATTCAGGTAATTCACTAACTTCCGATAAATATGGTATTGCGAGTTTCCACCGCTGATGAAATGGTTGCGGTTGGTATAGACATGCATATCAAACTGAATGTCATTCTGCACCAAAGCCTCTGTAAACTCATATGTATTCTGAGGATGTACATTATCATCGGCCGATCCGGTAATGATCAACAGCTTGCCTTTTAAGTTGGCCGCACGTTTCAAAGCCGAAGAAGCCTCATAGCCATCGTGATTTTCTTTCGGAGTTCTCATATAACGTTCAGTGTAAACAGAATCATAGAATCGCCAGTCCGTAACGGGAGCTACCGCCATTCCCACTTTAAACACATCACTTCCGGTAAGCGCCATCAATGTATTGTAACCTCCGAAACTCCATCCCCAGATCGCAATTCTTGCAGGATCAACGAAACCGAGTGTACCAAGATATTTAGCGGCCGCGATCTGATCCTGCGATTCCAAAACGCCCAACTGACGATATGTCAAACGTTCGAACTTAGCTCCTCTGGCCCCTGTTCCGCGACCATCCACACAAGCCACAAGGTATCCTTGCGAAGTGAGGTATTGCTGCCAGTTCATATCCCAGCGATCTAGAACTTGCTGCGAACCGGGACCACTATACTGGGTCATCAATACCGGATATCTCTTATTGGGGTCGAAATTGATCGGTTTCATCATATAGCCGTTCAAAACCTCTCCCGATGGAGCCTTAAACTGGAAAAACTCCTTCTTTGACAAGGCTAGTCCCGCCAATTTCTCTTTCAGGGCTGAATTATCCTCCAACACACGAACCGTCTTCCCTTTGGCATCTTTCAATGACACGGTCACCGGAGAATCGGCCGACTGGTGATAGTTCTGGAAATATTTGAAATTCTTGCTGAAATGAGCGCTATTCGTACCCTTGTCTGTCGTAAGTTTCGTTTTCACACCCTTTGCATCTACTTTATACACGTCACGCACAAGGGGACTTTCTTCGGCAGCCTGAAAATAGAAAGCGCGCGATACCGGGTCGTATCCGTAATAATCCGTTAGATCCCAGTCGCCTTTCGTAATTTGTTTCATCAACGATCCGCTCATGCCATATTGATACAGGTGTCTATAACCGGATTTTTCACTCACGAATGTGAAGAATTCAGGATAGAATTCAATAAAATCCATATTATCTGTATTCACATACGCTTCGTTTTCATCTTGAAGCACCACCTTGCTCACACCGGATCCGGGGTTTGCAAAATGCATGCGGAAAAGATTCTGATGGCGATTGAAGGTCATGACAGCCAGTTTAGAGGGATCCTGAGTGAAGCGTACTCTCGGGATATAATCCTCTTCTCCCACGAGAAGATCCATTTTCTTCGTCACCTTATTCTCTACATTAAACGTATGTACGCTTACCGTCGAATTCACTTCACCCGCAACCGGATATTTGTAAGAGAATTCACCCGGATAAAGGGTATTTTCATCAAAAGAGGGATTCAATCCTTTAAACATCTGCATCGGATACTCTTTCACATCCGATTCATTGAACTTGATATAAGCCAATGAGGTGTTATCCGGCGCCCAACTCATGGCGCTGTTCATCGAAAACTCCTCCTCATATACCCAATCCGGAATACCGTTGATGATCTCATTTTTCTTTCCGTCTTTGGTGATCTGAGATTCCGTATCGTAATCAAGTTTTTTCAGATAGATGTCATTGTCTTTTACAAACGCCACCATTCGTCCGTTCGGCGAAAAAAGAGCAGCCTGCTGTTTCCCTTCAGACAATGGTTTAACCAAATTTCGTCTGATTTCAAACGTGTAATATTTTGCTTTGAATGAACGGCGATAAATAGATTCCGAATCTGTATAAAGCAACAATTTTTTCTCATCATCACTCAGTTCATAACCGTCGATTCGTTTAAAATCGCACTCCTTCGCTGTAGCTGAATTGAAAAGCGTATCTACAGGTACTGAATTTTTGTACGCATATTTAACAATCATGGTACGCTCCGGATTCAAGGCCGTATAATAATCGCCATCGGCAGTGGAACGAAATTGAGATACAGATTTCGTACGATATTTACCGTTGATGATATCTTTCAATTCCGGGGTATTTACGGCCATGAGGGTAGTAAAACCCCCTAAGGCCGATGCGAAAGCCAATGTCAGTGTTCGTTTTTTCATTTGTATATCGTTCATTTATTGTCATTTTCAAGCCTACAGCACTTTCTTCGCCGTATTAATGATAAATATTTTATTCGTCAAGGTGCAAATATAGAAAATTGTTTATAAACGCATTAGAGTTAACAAACTCCTTTTCTCTTTTGGAATAAATAAAAACAAGAGTCGATTTTATTTGTAAAAAATAACCTTACCGCTCGCGAAAAGAATATTTATTTTTATTATTTATTTTACTTATATTTACAACTGGGAATTCAGGAAAGCCCCTTATCGGAACAAAGCCCCTTATCCGGAACATTTCGGTCCCTCCCCACAAAATTCCGTACAGATCCTTTAAATTCATTTTGTGAAGCGGGATAATGAAAAAACCACCGCTTTGGTTCGGTCGAAGCACTGCCTTGCTTCGACCGAACCAAGGCGGTGCTTCGAGGCATATAATTTATCAGAATTAAGATTTGCTCCATTAGAATGTGATTTAAAAGTAAAAGGAGAGAATCTCACGACCCCCTCCTTTTGATTGATTCTATTCTCTAATTAATATCTAAATCTATATCTTATATAATTCTATTATTTTTTACGATGTTCCGGTGCACCAGGTCCTCCCACTCCACGTAACATCTCACGGTTGAAATTCATTTCCGCACGATGCAATCGGTACAACTTCTCGGGAGAAAGGATTTTACTGAACTTCTTAAAATACTCATTGTCTAACTGTGCATCCTTTAACTGGCGATTATTCATCATCTCCAACGCCTCAACATAAGTTTGGGAAGAAACGGGCTCTTTCGACTGATCAATTTTCTTCATTTTTTGTCTTACAGCTCGTTGAGACTCGAATTTCTTGGTCTGAAGTTCTTCATACAAAGGAAAAAATGCCGTTATTTCCTGCTGCGTCATACCGGTTTCCTTGATCAGAAAATTCTTTTTCTTCTCCATAAACTCTTTGACGTGACCACGTCCTTTCCCCTCTTTCGGAGGTTGGGCGTAGCCGTTTACCGCAATGCCGACAAAAAGAATAAGCACCAAAACACGAGCTAATTTATTTACATATAGTTTCATAATCATTGTTTTATTAATTCGATTATCTTATTCCCCCTCGGGATACAGATATTCATATAAATCGTAATCACTCACTGAGGCATACAAAGCATCCTCTAACACAATCTGCTCTTCGCTTCTTGCCTGCAAAACGGCACGTTCATCTCGGGCTTCCGGTGCTATAAAAATACGGAACAATACCACGAAAGAAATCATCATGGCAGCCATGTACATCCATGGTTTTACACGGGCAGAGAAAGAAACAACCGGAGCCAGATGCTCCTGCGTCCGATCCTCTTTTTGCGCCTCATCGATCAAAGAATCCATGCGCTTTTCAAACTCCTCAAAATATCCCTGAGGAACTTTAAAACCGGTTTCGCGGGTTCCAAAATCTTTTATTTCATTATTCTTGTCCATCTGTTCCTTTTTTCTGTGCAATCTATAGTTAAGACTCTATTCAAAGTCAAAAGTTTAATTTTAAAATTCATTTTATTCCCGAAGTGTAAAATACTCCTCTATTTTTTTCGCCGCAATGTGATAGGATGCTTTTAACGCTCCTACCGAAGTACCCAGTATATCGGAGATCTTTTCATATTTCATCTCATCAAAATACCTCATATTAAAAACCATGCGCTGTTTTTCGGGAAGAGTAAGTATCGCCTTTTGCAACAAAAGCTGCAACTCATCACCGTCAAAATAGGCATCCGCCTCCAAATTATCCACCAAATAGGAATCGCCATCCTCTACGGTTATTTCGCGCTCCTGCTTCTGTTTATTCAAAAAAGTAATACTTTCATTAATGGCGATCCGAAAAAGCCATGTCGATAGTTTCGATTCTCCTCGGAATGAATCCAGACTTTTCCAAGCTTTAAGAAATGTATTCTGAAGCACGTCATCAGCATCCTCATGCACCATTACCATCTTTCGGATCTGCCAATAGAGTCGCTCCTGATAGGCATGAATCACCTCCGAAAAGGCTTTCCGCCTGGTATTGGGATCTTGCAACTGAACTATAAGTTCTTCTTCCTTGATGATAGCCATATATTTAAATTAGTTTTCTATTCGTCCCTAAAATTAAAACTTAAATAAGAGATAAACTATTTGACTTCCAAAATAATGAATGGTTTAATGAAAACCCCTTGCTCTCCAAAGATTAATTGCCTAACTAAAGAGATATAGGTATATTAGTACTTAAACGACGCATTTGACCTTAATGTAGTAAATAGAATCTATACAAATGAAATCGCCATAGCTCATCTAAAGTTGAGATACCCTACTAAAGGTATATAGATGGCGCATTTGACCTTAATGTAGTAAATAGAATCTATACAAATGAAATAAACGCTAAAATCACTATTAGTAGTGATTGTTTAACGGATCTTATTTTCCGAATTTTGCAACATCAAAATGAATATATTTATCAGACAGGTACGTTACCGTTTAAACACAAGAATTTAATTAGTTTTCAATCAATAATTTATGAAGAGATTAGTCGCCTTATTGGTATTATCGCAAACAGCAGTTTCAACCGTCCTTTCTTCTAATGAAAGCGCTCCGGCAGACTCTTCCGTTTATAAGAACATGCTACTGGATGAAGTAGTAGTGATTTCGAATCCTAAAGCCGCGGCTCGAATTTTCGAGACACCCGCATCCATTTCAGTTTTTAATGCAGAGCGATTGGAACGCCAGAATGTACTCTCCATTAAGGACCTCTCTGCAGTAGCTCCCAATTTCTTCATTCCTGATTACGGTTCAAAGCTAACGACAGCCATTTACATTCGCGGAATCGGTACCCGAACCAACAATTCGGTGGTTGGTATGTATGTGGATAACATACCTTACCTGGATAAAAGTATTTTTGACTTCGATTTTCTTGATATCGAACGTATGGAGGTATTGCGCGGACCTCAAAGCACACTTTATGGTAGAAACACGATGGCGGGATTAATCAACATCTACACCAAATCACCTTTTGACCATGAAGGAACGAAAGTGTTGTTATCCTATGGCAACTACAACTCTTTCCGTGCCAATTTATCGCGTTACGGTAAAATCAACGAAAAACTGGCTTACTCTTTGAGTGCTCAATACCAGAGTTCGGATGGTTATTTCAAAAACTATGGAAGAAATCAAGAAGCAGCCGACTCCACTAAATCAGCCAACGGCCGTTTCCAACTCTATTGGCGCCCAAATACAACTACGAAGATCAACCTTGCTACGAATCTTGAATACAGCTGGCAGGCCGGATATCCGTACCGTATAGTTGATGAAAATGGTAATATCGGACGTGTCAACTACAATGATCCCGGAGCATATGATCGCCTGATGTCCTCTAGCAGCCTTTTTGTTGAGAAACGATTTGATAATTTCTCATTAACCAACACAACAGGATATCAGTATTTTGACGACAACATGAAATTAGATCAGGACTTTACAGAAAAGTCGATCTTTACATTAAATCAAAAACAGAAACAACATTCCGCTTCGAATGAAATCGTATTCAAATCCACTTCAGACAATAACCTGAAATGGTTGGCGGGGGCTTTCGGCTTCTATCAGTCTTTAAAAACCGATGCACCCGTAACCTTCAAGAAGCAGGGTATCGACGAGATGATCAACAGCAACATCCGCATTCCTGAGGTTTCAATGGGCCCTGCAGGTTCAATCGTCATGTATGATTCTTTGGTGAATGAGAACATGGTGATTGCGGGCGACTTTAAAACACCGACTTGGGGAGCTGCCGGTTTCACGCAACTTACTTATGACAATCTTTTTGTTGAAGGATTGAGCCTTTCGGCCGGAGTTCGTCTGGATTATGAGAAAAGCAAGCTCGATTACAACTCATATGCTACAGCCTATGCAAAAGGGGGTGTGAATATGAAAACAGCGGCTGGAACACGCCCTATTATCTCCTTCCGGGATACGATCGATATCCAAATCAAAGGAAAACAAAGTATGGATAACCTTGAAGTTTTGCCGCGATTCGACCTCCGATATTCGCCCAATAACCGATGCATGGCCTATGCTACCGTTTCAAAAGGATATCGTGCGGGAGGTTTTAACTTCCAGATGTTCTCCGATGCCATCAGAGACCAACTCCAGAGTCGCATGATCGGTGCATTTGTTGATCAGGCCGATAAAGCAGGTATGGGAAACCGTATTCCCGAAAGTGTTCGCGACATGGCTAAAACGCCCGAATTGAATGAACGAGAACTGGTAACATACAAACCGGAGTATAGTTGGAACTATGAAATCGGAACCAGAGCGGAAGTTTTCGACAAATCACTTTATGTAGACCTTTCCGCTTTTTACATCGATGTTCACGACCAACAGATCTCAACATTCTCTGAACAAGGATTAGGTCGAATCACAAAAAACTCGGGTAAATCAAGAAGCTATGGTGCTGAAGCAGGTATTAAATACTTCCCGCTGCCGGAATTGGCCTTTACAGCTAATTACGGATGGACACATGCCACTTTCCTTGAGAATTCAGAACAGAAAAAAGAAACGGTAAACGGCAAACCTGAATTGGTTACGTACGATTACAAAGGCAATTATGTGCCTTTTGCTCCAAAACACACCGTATCCGTAGCCGGAAACTACTTGCTTAACTTTAAAAATAAGTGGTTAGACAATATGAACTTCAATGTTCAATATGCCGGAGCGGGTCGTATCTACTGGACAGAAGATAATTCGCAATATCAGAATTTCTATGGAACATTAAGCGCGAAAATCAGCGCTCGCAAAGGAATCTGCGAGTTGGCTTTATGGGGTAAGAATCTAACTGATACCGATTATCAGGCTTTCTATTTCAAGTCATTGGGAAAAAACCTGGTACAGATGGGCAATCCAATCACATTCGGGGCTGAGTTCTCAGTAAAATTCTAACCTGACGGATTTTATTTAAGCACCACTGGGTGTTTGTTTTTAGTTAATTAATAATGTGCAAACCGCCGGAATTATCGGGATCATCTCCCGTATATTTCCGGCGGTTTCGTTTTTAATAAAGACGTATTGTTAGAAGTCAAACTGTACCAACACCTGAATGCGATTATTGCTTTTTCGTTGATTATCCATAATCACTTTACGTCCGTGAATGTATTCGGCTCCTAACTGAGTGTTTTTTGACAGACGCCAAAACAAGTTCGTATTAAAGTATTGTAGATAACGAATCTGTTCGCGCCAAGGCACATGCGCCTCCTCATAATCTGAAAAATAGCAACGTACGTGGCTATAGGTAGCCGAGCAGAAAACCTTTTCACTAAAATCATATTGCAAACCCAACATCCCTCCGGCTAATTTCACCGGTTTGATCGCACCCTCTTTCCCCGAATCGGGTACGAAATCAAGTCCGCCCCCACAAAGATCCTGAATCATACAGGAAATTCCCTTTCCATATACGCCCTGATAATAAGTAGTCAGATTAAAAGAGGAGGTTATTTTCCCCGACAATTGAGCGCCCCAACCCGTAGACACTTCAGAAGCGCCGTTTATACGGTTCAGGTAATTCAGATTTCTGAATACCGCCGAAGCCCGAACGGAACTCTCTCCTCCCCGCCAAGAGTACTGAACAAAAGCGGGAACAATCGGGTATTTCTGTGATAAAGAAGCTGTATGATCGTCAAAAGTAGCATCAATGGTGGGTGCCTCCACGGCAGCCCCTAGACTCCAATTATTTAGGTTAAACGTATAACGTAAAGCTACATTTTGAATCAAGGGCAATGTCGGAGGTCCCTCCATATCAATGGTGGGAGGAACGGCAGCCTCATCGCAAAAAGCAGTATATGTATATCCACCCAGAAAACCTTCATAGGTAACATATGCATATTGAAGGCAGAACCCATGGTCCGGATTCTCAAAATTAAAATTCACATAAGCTCCCACTTGATGCCGTGAACCGGGCAATGCCACAAAATTGAAAAACAAACTGCTTCCGCCTACTCCCAACTGGGTCGCCCCATTATTTGCCCGCGGATTATCCATCGGAATCTCGCTCGTCTTAAAATACATCGCATTGTCAATAGGATTCTTAAAATCATAAGACAAAGTGGTGCGAATCGTACCACCCACCCCGAAATAAAATTTATTATCATTTCCCACTATCGCAAAACGGGGTAATCCGGGCGTGTTGAATAAAACAGGCGCATTCCGCTTAAATACGCTGATAATAGTTGAATCAAGCATCTTATTTCCCGTAATCAACGTCGTGATCCGGGTTCCCGGTACAACTTCCCGCTGCTCTTGCTGAGCAAGAAGCGTAACCGGACAACAGAGGGAAAGAATTGCCGAAACAAGAATAAACAGTCGTAAAGTGTTTTTCAATATCATTGATTGCAGAGTAAGAATAAACCTTATAATATGTTACTTTATAACATTACTGCAATCGGATGGTTCACAACTCCGGATTCTGCTCATAGGCACGAATGGCATCTTTCCAATAATCGCAGATCGGTTTTGCGGTATTCGTGTCTTTGTCAAAACCAACCATTACCGTTTTACAAACGCACTTTACCACATTGTTTTTGGTATCGATAATGCGTTGCTCCAATTGAATACTTTTTGTTCCGATCTTAACAACAGCCGTATCCACCTCTATCTGATCACGATAGAATGTAGGCACTTGATAATCGGCTTCGATATGACGAATCACGAAATCCGTTTCCGACCAATCAATATGCCCCCCTTTTACTGCTTCAAAATATGCCGTCTTACCCAAATCGAAAAAATTTAAATAAACGGCATTGTTCACATGACCTACCACGTCGATATCGTTAAATCTCAACTGGATCGGCAGACGGTTTCTGAAAATCGTTTCCATAAAATTATCTGAATATAATATTTGTAATCACCTCCGCTCCGACGCGTTCGTTCAAACTCTTAATCAAACGTTCGCGACACATCATCAACTCGTTGCGTAGTACTGCGGAAGTAAGCTGTACATACAACGTTTTATTCTTCACATACAGGTTGGCGGTATAGGAAGCCATTTCATGCCCCAACACCTCAGGCCATGCCCGTAATAATTTCTGTTCAAATATCTTCGCTTCCAGATTGGCTCCTTTCAGAAACTCCTGGATAACCTCACCTACCGACTGTGCATTTCTCTTGATCATACCTTTTGATTGCTTTCAATTAAAGTGAACTCACCATTTTCAACGCCATACAGATTAAAACCGTGATGAAGCTGTCTGATAATTTCATCCAGGTATTCCCGGTTCGTATCGGTAATAAAAATCTGTCCGAAGCGCTCACCCGAAACCAGCGTGATGATTTGCTTCACCCTACCGGCATCCAACTTATCGAAAATATCATCCAATAAAAGGATAGGGGTTGTGGGTCCCATTTTCTTGAGAAAATCGAATTGAGCAAGCTTCAGCGTAATCAGGTATGTTTTATTCTGACCTTGCGATCCGATTCGTTTGATGGGGTGTTCGCCGAGATTCATCTCCAGATCGTCTTTATGAATTCCACGCGTGGTGTAGCCCAAAACTTGGTCGCGCTGCCGCACTTCAGCCAGCATCGGGGCTAAATCGCCTTTCTGACAGTGCGACGTATAATTCAGACTCACTTGCTCTTTTCCTTGCGATATAAAGGTATAGAATTCCTGGAACACCGGCAGAAAGCCGTCGATAAAACGTCGTCGGCTTTCATATACCAAACGTCCGTACCGGGCCATCTGCTCTTCCCAGATCTCGAAAAGCGAGTGATCCGTCACCGGCGGCTCCTGTTTAAGCAACGCATTACGTTGTTGGAGGGCCGTGTTGTACCGGATCAACGCATCGAGGTATTGTTTATCAAACTGCGAGATCACCAAGTCCATAAACTTTCTGCGTTCTTCGCTTCCCCCGGAAATCAATTCGGCGTCGGCCGGTGATACCATTACCAAGGGAATGAATCCGATGTGATCCGACAAACGTTCGTATTCCTTCTTATTGCGTTTAAACTGTTTCTTGGAACGTCTTTTCATTCCGCAATAAATCTCCTCTCTCTTATCTACATCTTCGTATCTTCCCTGCAGCATAAAAAAATCCTCCTCATGCTTGATGTTCTGCGAATCGATTACGTTCGTAAAACTTTTGCAAAAAGAAAGATAATATACCGCATCCAACAGGTTGGTCTTCCCCATCCCGTTATTTCCTAACAGGCAGTTAATATTGGGGGAAAATGAGAGATCCGCCTGCGGAATATTCTTGTAATTTACGATAGATAGATGTTCAAGTACCATTGCTATTGATTAGTTTACACCACAAATTTACACAAAAAAAAGAGGCGTTTGGTTCGCCCCGAGATGTTAAAAAAAAATTGCTGCGAAATTTCGTTTATAAATATAAATAAATTACTTTTGCCTGTCGAAGGAATCACCTCCTACACATACAGATGAAGCGCTCAATACAAAGCGGTTCGGGTGTAAAACAGGTGCAAACCACGAAGTTAAAATCAGTAAAAAGTTTAAACGAACAATAATATGTCAGATCAGCACAAAAAACACGACGGCTTAGACGAAGTAAATGAAGCATTGTCTAGAACAGAACAGGTGATTGAAAAATATCAGAAACCTATCCTTATTACAGTATTAATTGCAATTATTGCGGTTTCAGGTATCCTCAGCTTGCGTCATTTCTATTTCGTTCCGAAAGAAGCGAAAGCTCAAGCAGAACTATTTAGAGGCGAGTTCTATTTTCAGGCAGACTCTTTCCGCGTAGCCTTGGACGGTAACGGTGGCGATTACATGGGATTCGAAGCGATTATCGATGAAAATGGTTCTACCAAAGCAGGAAATCTGGCAAAAGCATATGCCGGTATCTCTTACATGAGACTGGGTGAATATGAAAAAGCGATCAAACACTTGAAATCTTTCTCTGCTGAAGACCTGCTGATTTCTCCGGCAGTGATCGGTGCGGTAGGCGATTGCTATGTTGAATTGGGAAATGTAAAAGAGGGTATCAACTTCTTTGAAAAAGCGGCTTCTCGCGCTCAGAACGAATTGCTATCTCCTCTTTATCTTAAAAAAGCAGGAATCGCATACGAAAGTCTTGGCGATAAGAAATCTGCGCTTAAAGCTTACCAGACAATCAAGGATAACTACTCAACTTCAATGGAAGGAGCGGATATCGAAAAATATATCGAAAGAGCAAATCTTTCAAAATAAGATCTGAATCGTTGATTTAAGCATCGATTTCGTATCTTTGAACCACGAATAGCAAATAACACACGTTATTGCCATTCGTGGTTTCTTTTTTAGTATATCGGGCTATCCGGAGGCCCGTTTCTCCGGAAGGCTTCTCGGAAGGCCAAACCTATTCCGACCTTATTAATATATGGCTACAGCTTATCAGAACCTGTCGGCTTATGACCCGACAACAGTACCTGACGCTTCCGCGATGAGCGTAGGAATCGTAGTGGCAGAGTGGAACAGCAATATCACCGAAGCACTTCTGAAAGGTGCGATAGACACCTTAGAGAAGCACGGTGTGAAAGAAGAAAACATTTTAGTGAGCCGCGTACCGGGAACTTTTGAACTCACTTTTGGCGCACGCCAAATGGCTTTGATGAAAAAACCGGATGCAGTAATCACACTTGGATGTGTTGTAAGAGGAGATACTCCACATTTTGATTACGTTTGTCAAGGTGTGACTCAAGGCATGACTTTGTTGAACGTAGAGTTCGATATCCCTTTCATCTTCGGTGTTTTAACTACCGACACCATGCAACAGTCACTGGACCGCGCAGGGGGTATCCACGGAAATAAAGGTGACGAATGTGCAATTACTGCAATAAAAATGCACGAAATGATTTGCAAATTAAAATAATTGCATTACTTTTGCATCACGTTTGAAACACAACGTGTCGGGCGAATACCAGAGTGGCCAAATGGGGCAGACTGTAAATCTGCTGTCTTTCG
>JAVVQG010000021.1:0-28722 GCA_036655355.1 Bacteroidales bacterium | reverse complement strand
GCCGTTTTTAAAGAAAGCTTGTCGAGTAATCGACGAGCTTTTCTTGTTTTAAGACAGTTTTGAAAGCGAGACTCCGTTACAGCGATGTGGCGGGGTCTCGCTTTTTTTGTTTTGATAGCATTCCTCTTTATTCAGCTTCGGTATAAACAGTTACCTTTGTGGTAAATTCAATTATTAATTGAAAATGAAATCGCCATAGCTCATCGAAAGCTGAGATGCCCAACTGGAGGTATATAGATGGTGCATTTGACCATAGCGTTAAAAAATAGATAATATAAAATGAAAATTCTCTGGCTCGACCTAAACTCTTCTTATTCTCACTCCTCTCTGGCATTGCCCGCTATTCACGCTCAATGTGACGAGCAGCACGAGTGGAGGGTGATTCGCACCAATATCAATATCTCGGTGGCAACGATCGTGCACCAAGTAGTGGCGGAGCGTCCGGACCTGATTTGCGCCACGGCGTGGCTGTTTACCCACGAACACTTGTTGGCCGTCTTGTCTCGTGTCAGCGTATTGCTGCCCGGATGTAAGATAGCGTTGGGAGGACCGGAGTTTTTAGGCGAGAATGAGTCTTACCTTCGACAGCATCCTTTTGTCGATATGGTTTTCCGAGGAGAGGGGGAAGAGAATCTACCTAAATGGCTCGATGTACTTGATTCTACTACTGAATGGAATGCGATAGAAGGTGTTTGTTATATTGACGAAGAGGATTTGTATCACGATGGAGGATTGGCTCGCGTGATGGATTTCGCATCCCTCAAAGCCCCCGAAACGAGTCCCTTCTTCTGCAGAGACCGTGCGTTCGTTCAATTTGAAACGGCCCGCGGTTGTTTTAATACCTGCGCTTTCTGTGTGAGCGGAGCCGATAAACCGGTTCGTTTCATCTCGCTAGAGGAAGTTAGAGAACGTTTGTACGGTTACTATGAGATGGGAATCACCAGCATTCGCCTTTTGGACCGCACCTTTAACGGACAGAGCAAACGTGCCATTCAGATGTTGGAACTTTTTGAGGAGTTCAACGGAAAGCTCAATTTCCATCTGGAGGTGCATCCGGCCATGTTGGGTGACGAGGTGAAGGCAAAGCTACGCACCATGCCGCACGGCCTACTCCATCTAGAAGCGGGAATTCAGAGTCTCCGACAAGAAGTACTGACCGAGAGTCGTCGATTGGGATCGCTCGAGGCGTCGCTCGAGGGTCTCCGTTTTCTTTGCTCGCTCGACAATATGGAGACGCATGCAGATTTGATCGCCGGACTGCCGCGTTACACCTATCCGATGATGGTGGAAGATATTCATACTCTTGCCGCTTTTGATGCGGGTGAGATTCAGATGGAATTGCTGAAATTGCTTCCGGGAACACGTATGCGTAGAGAGGCGTCTCAATTGGGAATCCTCTATGCTCCCTATCCCCCTTACGAGGTATTGCAATCCGACGGGATGAGTGCCGCAGACCTGCTTCGCTCTCGATTGTTGTCGCGTCTGTTGGATATGTACTACAATACCGGCGGCTGGCAAGAGGTATTCCGTGCATTGATGATGTCGGAAAACAGCTTTTTGGAGGCGTTTCTCGATTATTTGGCAGCCAAGGAGGTGTTGGAGCAACCTCTGAGCCTTGAGCGCCGTGGAATGCTTTTATATGAGTTTGTGAAGGAGTACTACCCATCGCACTTGAAAGAGGTTTCGCTGGCGTGGATCAAAATCGGAATGCCTTTGGGCAAAGAGCCGGCACAGCGCATGAAAGCGCTTCTGGAGTTGCCCGATCAACTGGAGGTGCTTGAGGGAATACAGACAAATGAAATGCGATATTATTATTTAGATGAATATGTATTCGGATTCGACAGAGGCGTACAGCGTCAGAAGCCAGTTTTCATCGCTAAACAAATACCGGTTTCCTAAACATTTCCCCACAGTATAGCTTAAGTGAAATAGAAAGAAGCCAATAATATTAAATTAAATACCCCTTGTTTTCTATGTTCCTGAAATCGGAACGGAAGAAAACAAGGGGTATTCTTTTTTCAAAGTGCCAAGTATTGTTATATACCTTTATTGGGCATAATTTAATAACAGGTAATTTTTAATTCTATTACCAAAGCCCCACATACCAAATACCGATACTTTGATTACAAGTCTCCTAAAGATAATTGGGGATTCTACTGTCCAAGCCCAAAAACCATTCTAGAACTCTCTTTTGATTATTCAAAATAAAGCGGTTTGCCGTTATAGAAATCGAGAATCTTCGAACGGAAGACATAGTCATATTTTGCTTGAGCTTCTTCTGCAAGCGATCTTTCAAGACGAACCTGCGCATTGTTTAACTCTAAAGTTGTAGATCGTCCGTTCCTGTATTTCAACTCCTCATGTTCATAGGCGATACGAGAGGCCTCAACTGCTTTGGCGGCGGATTTGAATTTGCTCTCAGAAGCGGATGCATTGAAATATGCCTGCTGTATCTCTTTGAAAAGGTTCTGTTTAGCATTCAATAGTTGCAGCTTCTGTGCATCGATGCTCAGACGTGCCTGTTTTACTTGATTTCGCGTTGCAAAGCGGTTGAAAATCGGAATAGAGAGAGACAACCCCAGCGACTCACTGCCATTATTCTTCAATTGGTCTCTAAACGAAAGGTTTTTCATACCTTCGGGTAAATTGTAGCTATAATAATAACTATTACTATATCCGGCACTTAGACTAAGAGATGGATAATAATTAGACTTCGCGATATTCAGATTTTTCAAACTGCTTTCCAGACGATATTGTGCGGCTTTAATTCCCGGCCGGTTACTCACCGAATAATCGTACACTTCCATCGGGTTAAGAAGTTCCTTCATATCCTGAACAAGAATCGCGGCAATATCCGGAGTCTCAATATCAAAATCCTTCTCATTGGGTAGATTCAGGACTTGACTCAAATCGAGAAGAGCAAGCATCACATTATTTTCACTTTCAGTAAGTGTCAATTCATCTTTGGCCAGTTGGGCTTGCGTTTCATACAATTGAGAAATCGGACTCTTTCCGTTTTTTACCAATTGTTCCGTTTGCACTAATTGTTCTTTACTCAATCGGACCTGTTCGATCGAGATAGTTAGCAATTCTTTAGCGAATAGCGATTGCAGGTAAAAACCGGTAATGTTTAGCGATAAATCCTCCTTTGCTTTGTTCAAGTCCTCGATTGCAGCAGCAAGATCGAATTTCTTCGCTTTAATCTCATTCGGGATTCGGAATCCTGTAAAAACGGGTAAAGAGGTTTGTAAGTTGAATGAAGTACTTGAAGAGGTATTATCCTCTGTCGTACCTTCGCGCGTAGTGCTTCGTCCGAAACCGAAATGCTCGCTTGCCCCTGCATTCAGATTCGGAAGACGACTCATCTTAGCCGTATTGAGTTGAATTTCCTGATTTTCCTTTTCAATCATTCTGCTTCGAATATCGATGTTGTTTTCAATCGCATATTCGATACATTGTCTAAGCGTCCATTTCTCTTGTCCCAAAGCGCTCATCGCACTAAGAAGCAAGAGTGGGATCAGATATCTTTTTCTCATCGACTCTTATTTTTTAATGATTTTATTTCCGCGGATCTTAACATCCGTCGTTAGCCCCTCTAGCACTTCGATATTCAAACCGTCAGACAAGCCTGTCTTCACCAACTTGCGATCGAAAAGCTGTTCGGGAGCCTCCGCTGTTACCATATATACGAATGCACTGTCTCCGGAGAACTCAATGGTACTTTCCGGAACAGAGATCACTGAATCGCGTTTAGCAAGGATAATCTCGGCATTGGCACTGTAGCCGGCTCTAACGAATACAGAATCCGGAATTTGGGCGGCCGCTTTAATCTCAAAAAGAATCGCACCATTCTCTTCCGTTCCTTTAGGCGAAATATACTCTAGCATCGCATTAAACTGATGATCTTGCAAAGCTCCGACAGTCAATGTGATAGGCATTCCCTCAACGACACGTCCCACCTCTGTTTCATCAATGTTCCCGCGGAAAATCATATCACCCATATCGGCAACTGATGCAATGGTGGTACCATCATTAAATGTATTTGAAAGAATAACCGAGTTACCCACTTTAACAGGAACATCCAGAATCATACCTGAAATGGTTGACCGAATCATCGTATTATTAAATTCCCCCGATCTTTTAGAGATCCCTTCCGTAACAATCTCCAGTTGGTCCTGAGCAGCCTGAGCATTCTCTTTCGCTTTTTCGAAATCGGCGAGACTCTTCTCATACTCCTCTTTCGAAACCACATTATTCCTGTAAAGCTCTTCTACGCGTTCGTATTCTTTTTTTGTAAGATCGAGACTGATCTTAGCTGTACGCACACTAGTCTGCGCATTGTTTAGCTGACTCATCTCCGGAATTACCTTCACCTTTGCGATAACGTCACCTTTTTGGATACGTTGTCCTGCCTCCTTATACAATTCCGTGATAATACCCGAGATTTGGGGTTTAATCAATACCTCATCACGCGGTTCCACCTTACCGGTCGCTACCGTTTTCTTTTGTATGTTCTGAATAGATGGAGAAACCAATTCGTACGTAGTTTTCTCTGGTTGCGATTTCTTCCATAAGAAAACAAAAGTTCCCAATACCAGCACCGCCAGTAAGCCGAGTAGAACAAATTTGAAGATCTTTTTCATTTGTATATTATTTAATTTATGACATTAAGTTCAAATGCGCCATCTCTATACCTTTTGTTGGGTATCTCAACATTTAAGAGCATTTTGGCGATGGCATCAGTGGATTCTTATATTAATTATTCGTCTCGTAACGCATCGATCGGTTTGATCTGCATCGCGCGATAGGACGGTAGCAAACCGGCAATCATACCGCAGATAATCAGAATTGCCAGCGATAAAAGGGCTACGTTAAATGATATTTGTGGATTCTCGAAGTACATATCGTCACTCGGATTAGCCGAAAGAACGGAATCGACAGCTCCAAGCAATCCCACCCCCAGACAAATCCCTGCAACTCCCGCGATGCTTGTAATCACAAGACTCTCACACATGATCTGAGTAATGATCTGCCATGGTTTAGCTCCCAGTGCCCTTCGGATTCCGATCTCTTGGGTTCGCTCTTTAATCGTAACCAACATGATGTTACTCACACCCACCACACCAGCGAGCAAAGTACCCATTCCCACGATCCAAATCAGGATGGCGATTCCGGTATATAATCCCTGAAAGGTTTTGAATATCTCCGAGATATTGAACCCGTCTACCGCCTGTGGATCGTCGGGTGCAATCTGATGACGCGATTTAACCAAGCCATAGATCTCTTTTTCAATATCCGTAATCGGTACGTTATCATACGCCGTAACTGCGATAGAGTGCGTTCTGTTTCCTTGATGGAGGGCCTGTTGTAGCGTAGAGAAAGGGATGGAAATACGCTCGTCAGCCGATCCCCCCATATTAATACCTTGAGCGGCAGATTTAGATGCTCCGATAACCGTATAATACAAGCCGTTGATTTTTATGAGACTTCCCGTGGGATCTTCCCCCGGCTTATAAAGGTCATTAAGTGGTTTTTCTCCGATTACGCAAACCTTTCTTTTTTCACGAATATCGATATCATTGATAAATCGTCCGTAAATTAAGATCTGCGGATCGATCTTCGCATAATCGGGATGATAACCCATGGTATTGAAGGTTCCGTATTTAGTACCACGTACCACATTGTTGTCACTTGAACCTCCAAAGAGGATACCTGAAATATACCTTACTTCAGGAAAAGTACTCTTGATAGCGGCTATATCGTCATCCTGCATATTCCAATACCTACCTTTTTTAAATCCCTTATAAGGCATGGAAGTGCGATTGGAGAATATGAATAAAGAATTGGCTGCAAAGTCCTTTACATTTTTAGAGGTGCCGTTTCCGAGACCGTTTCCCGCTCCGGTCATCACCACGAGCATGAAGATCCCCCAGAATACCCCGAACGCAGTCATGAAACTCCGTACTTTATTGCGGGTAATGGTATGCCATATCTCCTGCCATGAATCTAAGTCAAACATATGTGTCTTGAATTATTCTCCGCGTAAAGCATCGATTGGTTTGATACTGACAGCTCTTTTAGCGGGAACGTATCCTGCTATAAGACCTGCGATGATTAGTACGCCCGTTGCGGCAAACACCACGTTCAGATCCACCGTGGGATTCAGAAATATGGTGGGAGTTTGCTCATTGGCAACTGCCTGAGAAGCGGCTTTCACCATTCCGTAATTGATCAGTTCGGTGAGTCCCACACCCACAATCATACCCATGTACCCGAATATCGTAGTAATGAAAACCGATTCGATCAACACCAGACTCAATATAGAAAGTGGAGTAGCACCCAAGGCTTTTCGGATTCCGAATTCGTGCGTACGCTCTTTTACCGTAATCAACATGATGTTACTGATTCCCACGACACCTGCGATCAAAGTCCCGATTCCGATGATCCAGACAAAAAGTGTGATTCCGTTGAAGATACCCTGTGATTGAAGAAAATCACTCAATCGGTCCCAGATCCACACTGCATTTTGATCTTGCGGGTTGAACTGATGTTTGGCACCCATGCGCTCTCTGAGTTTTTCTTCGAACGCTTTTGTTTCTTCCGATGTCTTCAAGTCCTTCATGACGAAGGTGACATTATTGATGCGTCCCGATGGGTTAAAGATTGCTTTGGCGGTGGTGAAGGGTATGTAAACGGGAGGATTCTGACTTCCGCTTTTCGTGGTATAGACACCGGCGATAAGAAAAGGCACCTTATTGATCTTAATGTATTGGCCGATCGGTTGTTTTCCATTTCGGAAAAGGATCGGTACCGTCTTTTCACTGATGATGGCAATTTTACGCTCCTCCTTCAGATCGCTCAGATTAATGAATCGTCCCTGTCCCTCTTTCACCTCGATATTACCGAGAGTCTTGTAATCGGGATAGACCCCTTGGATACCGGTATTCGTGTATTCGGCTCCGTACGAGATGGTATAACCCCAACGACTGATCAGAGGGGATATTTCCCCCACGGTAGTTGGAAATGTGTTCTGCAGGTATTCAACATCATTCATCTCAAACTTCACGTTGCGCCCTTTCTGTAATCCTTTATAAGGCATCGTTGTGCGGCCCGGATAGATGCTGAGACTATTCGTCGACATGAAGTTGAAGTTTGACATCATCCCGTTTTTCAGACCGTTTCCTGAAGCAAGCAGTACGATCAGCATAAAGATTCCCCAGGCAATAGAGAATCCCGTCAGGAAAGTACGCAGCTTATTCTTGCGGATAGAAGTGAATATTTCTTCAAATAAATCCCTCATGATGGTTCTTTTTGAGTATAATTTTCTGATTATACAAATTGTATAAAACGGCTCTCGGTTTAATAATTAACGCTGATAGAGCCAATCACTCCATCTTTGATATGAATCACCTTCTGGGTTTGATCTGCGATATCCTTTTCATGGGTTACAATCACCATCGTCATTCCCTCCTGATTCACTTCTTTAATAATGTTCATCACCTCTTGTGTGGTTTTACTATCGAGTGCACCTGTGGGTTCATCGGCAAGGATAATCTGAGGTTTACTGATCAAAGCACGCGCAATGGCCACACGTTGTTTCTGACCACCCGACATCTCGGATGGCATATGGTATGCCCACTCTTTCAATCCGAGTCTATCCAGGTATTCGAGAGCGATAGCGTTTCTTTTTTTACGGGGGATGCCTTGATAGTAAAGCGGAAGAGCTACGTTCTCCATCGCATTTTTAAAATTGATCAGGTTAAATGACTGAAAAATGAATCCGATCATGTGATTACGGTACTCCGCCGCTTTTGTTTCACTCAGGTCTTTGATCAATACGTCGTTCAGGTAATACTCTCCCGTATCGTAATTATCCAGGATTCCCAATATATTCAATAAGGTTGATTTCCCTGAACCGGATGCTCCCATGATGGAAACCAGCTCTCCTTTTCCGATGTTTAAATCGATACCTTTTAGAACATGCAGCGGACTACCGTTATAATAGGTTTTGTTAATGTTTTCAAGTCTTATCATGTGTATTCGTATTGCCTTGTGAGGATAATGTTAATAGTTTATACTTGATAAATAATAAAAAATTATTGCTTATCGATAAAAGTAGGAAGAATTACAATACAATGTATTAAATATACTATACATTATAATAAATTAACTGTATAAAATTATTTAATAAAATATACGCAATGGAGAATGGTAGCGTTTGACATCGTAAAAAATGGATTAATAACCAGTTAAAGGGAAGGGAAGGAACAAAAAAAAAGCCACTCCGTTTCCGAAGTGGCTTCCTATATATAAAGAAAGAATAGTAGCATCAGAATGATTGCATATCTACCAGTTTCTTGTAATAACCGTCCAATGCGATCAGTTCTTCGTGGCATCCTCGTTCCACGATCTCCCCTTCATGCATCACGCAGATCATATCTGCATTCTTGATGGTAGAAAGGCGATGGGCGATCACCAGTGTCGTACGGTTTTTCATCAGTTTCTCCAAAGCATCCTGAACTAATCGTTCCGATTCGGTATCTAATGCCGATGTTGCCTCATCAAGGATAAGCACGGCCGGATTTTTCAGAATTGCCCGGGCGATGCTCACGCGTTGACGCTGTCCCCCCGATAGTTTTCCGCCACGGTCACCCACATTGGCGTCATACTGATTCTCGGTCTGCATGATGAACTCATCCGCATTTGCGATTCTGGCGGCTTCGCGTACTTGTTCAAGTGTGGCGTTCTCAACCCCGAATGCGATATTGTTGAAGAACGTATCGTTAAACAGAATCGCCTCCTGGTTCACATTTCCCATCAGTCCACGCAGGTCCATCAAGGTGCTGTCTTTGATATTGATACCGTCGATCAGAATCTCGCCTTTTTGGATATCGTAGAAACGGGGCAACAGGTCAGCCAGGGTGGACTTTCCGGAGCCGGATTGTCCCACAAGGGCAATCGTTTGTCCTTTTTTGATTTCAAGATTGATATTTTTCAAAACCCATTGCTGATCGTATTTAAACCAGGTATTCCGAAATTCGATATTCTTGTTCAGTCCTTTGATCGTTACCGGGGAATTTGGATTTTCGATCTCATTCTTCGCCGATAGGATTTTATCCACACGCACCATCGCAGCCAAACCGCGTTGAACGGAATAGGACGCTTTTGAGAATTCTTTAGCCGGGTTGATGATGCTGTAGAAGATTACCAGATAGTAAATGAAAGCCGCCGCATCGATTGTTGTTGAGCCGGAAAGGATCAAAGAACCTCCGTACCAAAGAACAATCGCGATGGTCACGGTACCCAGGAACTCACTCATCGGATGAGCCAAAGCCTGTCTGCGGGCAATTCGGTTGGTTGTACGGCGAAATACATCGTTGCCTCGCTCAAAACGAGACACCACTTTATTTTCTGCATTGAAGGCCTTGATAATGCGCAGGCCTCCCAACGTTTCTTCAATCTCAGACATCAGTCCGCCCCATTGTGTCTGCGCCTCCATCGAACTGCGTTTCAATTTCTTTCCGATGGATCCCATCACGTAGCCGCTGAACGGGAGCAGCACCAACACGAAAATGGTGAGTTGCCAGCTGATTACGAACATGCTGACAAGATATACCACAATCATGATCGGATTCTTAAACATCATATCCAACGATGCCATGATCGAGTTCTCCACTTCGGCCACATCGCCACTCATTCGAGCCATCACGTCGCCTTTCTTCTCGCTGCTGAAAAAACCGATTGGCAGACTCACGATTTTGCGATAGATGAACGTACGGATATCGCGAACCACACCCGTGCGGATCGGTATCATGAAGTAAGAGCTCAGGTAGCTCGTGCCCGTTTTCAACATTGTCATCACAATCAGAAAAATCCCAAGCAGCATCAGGGCGAAGGGAGCTCCTTTTACATTGATGATGTCTGTGATGAACCAGTAAAAGTTGTTGATGAACTTGTCCTTTATAGATACAGCCGCTTCGTGCCAAGGAATGAATTCATACACTTTGCGGTCTATTCCGAAGAGGATCTGTAGAATAGGGATGATTATGGCGAAAGAGAAAAGGCTTAATACGGTTGAGAGTATATTGAAGAAAATATTCAATATCAGCAAATGCTTGTACGGAGGTACGAATCTTCGGAGTACCTGGATAAATTCCTTCATCAGAATATAATTATGTGAGTTTATTCAAATCGGATCGATTTTCGTTGCAAATATAAGGTAAACTGTGCAACATTATCGCTATTGCAAAGAAGTATCTCTTTGAAGAGACCCTTCTCTATTTATAAATTAATACTTATAAATTAAACTTTTTAGATTTTAGGAGTCTTATAATAGAGTTATTTTGTTAGATGAAATCGCCATAGCTCACCAAAAGCTGAGGAACCCAATAGAAGGTAAATCGATGGCGCATTTGACCTTGATGTTAAAAATTAAATTATATACAAATGAAATCGCCATAGCTCACCAAAAGATGAGGAACCCAATAGAAGGTAAATCGATGGCGCATTTGACCTTGATGTTAAAAATAAACTATATATAAATGAAATTATGCTTAGGATGAGGAAGTATTATTATCTGTTTTTATTCGTAATGAGTGCGGTTTCTTTAAGTGCTCAACAAAGTGGAAACTCCACTTTTAACGGTACTGTGATAGACGGCGTTACCAATCAGCCGATGGAGCAGGCAACGGTTCGTTTGCTGGCCCTTCCTGATAGTTCGTTGATTACAGGAACAGTATCGGTGGCAAAAGGGAAATTTACCATTCAAACCAAAAAGAAAGGGGAGGTTTTGCTTTCTGTTTCTTTCATTGGATATGAACCCTACTACAAGAAATACCGTCTTCCTGCCTCGCATTCACCAGTTGATGCCGGGAAAATCGTGCTTAACGAGAGTTCTCAGTTGTTGAAAGAAGCCGTTGTGCAGGGGAAAGCCCCCGAGGTAGTCCTCAAAGAGGATACGGTGGAATACAATGCCGACTCCTATAAACTGCAGGCCAACTCCATGGTGGAAGATCTTCTTAAAAAGCTACCGGGAGTAGAGGTGGATTCCGAAGGGAAGATCACATCGGGCGGTAAAACCATCACAAAGGTGTTGGTGGACGGCAAAGAGTTCTTCGGCTCAGATACCAAAGTAGCTACGAAAAATATTAATGTAGATATCATCGAAAAGTTGCAGGTGATTGACCGAAAGTCCGATGAATCACGCCTGACCGGTGTAGATGACGGAGAGGAGGAGAAAGTGATCAACCTGACCGTGAAGAAAGGGATGAAGAAGGGATGGTTCGGTAATTTATCGGGCGCATATGGCAACAAAGACCGCTATGAAGTGAATGGAATGGCCAATCGTTTCGTGGGAGATAATCAGTTTTCGTTGTTGGGAGGAATCAATAACACCAATAATGCCGGATTTACCGATTTAGGAAGCAGTATGTTTTCGGGGTCGGGTATGCGCGGCTCAAGAGGTAGCGGAGGTTACGGAAACGGCATATCCACCTCGGGATATTTGGGTGGAAACTTCAATGTCGGTAAAGGGGAGGATTTCCGCGTGGGTGGTAATGTGATGTTCGCCGGTTCCGATCAGAATGAGCAAAAGAAAACAATCCGCGAAAACTACCTGCAAGACAGTTCTACTTATTACAACCAAAACTACGACGCACTCAATAAAAGTCGCAATTTCAACCTGGACCTGAAGATGGAATGGCAGATCGATTCCCTGACGCGTCTGGAGGTTCAACCCAATCTGAGCTATAATAAAACAACCACGGCAGAGGTTTCTGACTTTACGACGACCGATCAGAATGATTTCTTCATCAACCGCGGTACGAATAACAATACGATGGATATGGACGGATTCTCTTACGGAGCCCGAGCCACCCTTACACGAGAATCCGCCCGTAAGGCAGGACGAAAGGTGAGTGCCACCTTCTCGTATACCGGAAACAGTAACGAAGGAAGTTCGTTCATCCGTTCCAACACCATTTACGGCGATTCTTTAGCGGATATCGCAGCTGTACGCGATACATCGATTCATCAGAAGCAGACTGAAAACACCACCCGCGATTCGTATCGTGTCCGTCTTACCTATATCGAGCCTTTCGGAAACAAGCGTTTCTTGCAATTTTCCTATAATCTGACGAACAATGCGAACGAATCGCGCCGTTATTCCTATAACTGGCTGGAGAACGCGCAAGATTTTAGTGCCGATTATGACTCGCTCTACAGCGATAAGTTCCGCAACGTCAACCTTTCACAGCGCATCGGCGTGAGTGTGCGTACGGTTCGCGATAAATACAACTATACCGTGGGACTAAACGTCGATCCCTCTACCTCCAAATCCACCAATTACCTCGATGAGGATCGGTCGTACAAGCGAAGCGTGGTGAATTTCGGTCCTCAAATCGATATGGCGTACATCTGGGATAAACGTACCAGCCTGCGCCTTCAATACCGAGGACGTACGCAGCAGCCCAGTATCAATCAGTTGCAACCCTCCAAAAACATCACCAATCCGCTGATCGTTCGCGAGGGGAATCTGGACTTGAACCCGAGTTATGTGAATAGTTTCTCCGCCCGATATAACAAGTATGTTCCCGAAACACAGCGCTCTCTTCAGGCGATGGTTTATGGAAACATGACGCTTAACAGCATTGTGAATCAGGTTACATACAACAAAGAAACCGGTGTGCAGACCACCAAACCGGTCAATGTAAACGGAGTCTGGAGCGTATCGGGGATGTTTATGTATAATGCTCCGTTGCGAAATAAGAATTTCCAGATCAATTCCAATACGAACTTGGGACTGAATCAGCAGATCGGGTTCTCCGATGGCGAAAAGAACCGCTCGAGAAACTATTCCGTACGAGAGAATGCCGGAATCTCTTTCCGTAACGATATGTTCGACATTGGACTTCGCGGAAACTATTCGCTATCCAGAACCAACAATACGATCGCTCAGCGTTCAGACCAAACCGTGATGAATTATGGGGGAACGGGGAACTTCTCCATCTTCCTCCCAATGGACATTACCATCGGTTCGGATTTTACTTACAATGGTAAATCGGGCTATGCGGCCGCTTTCGCACGTCGCGAACTGATCTGGAATGCACAGACGAGCATGACTTTCTTGAAAAACAAACAAGCGATGGTCTTTGCCCGTATGTATGATATCCTGCAGCAGAAGTCAAGCATTTCGAGACAGGTTACGGGTAACTACATCGAAGATGTGCAGACCAATATCCTAACCAACTATTTTCTGGTCGGATTTACCTATCGCTTCAATACCATGGGTAAGGGCGGTAGCAAAGGGCGTGAAGAAATCCGTGGATCCGGTCCGCGCGACGGTCGCCGTCCCTCAGGTCCCCCTCCCGGACACTCTCGCGGAGAACGTTTCTGATAACACCCAATGTAACTCCGTGTTTCTCCGGAAAAACATATAGGCATCCGTGCTAAATCAAAAGGCTACCTAAATCAATGGATTCTTAGGTAGCCTCATTTTTTTTGGCTAATATTGTTAGGCAGTAATATGGTAAATTTGGAAACGTGAATATTTTTTGTTTTCTTTATATATATAAGCAATACTGTCTTACCGGAAAATGGAAAACTTTACAATAGAAGACTGGCTCTATTATATCATCATGATTGTGTATATGATTACCATCTTAGGAACGGTAATCATTGTTATTTCTGAGAATAGAAATCCCCTGAAGTCTATCGCCTGGATCGTGGTGCTCTTATTCTTCCCGGTCGGAGGTTTACTTTTTTATATATTCCTGGGTCGCGATTTTCGAAAACAGCGCATGATATCGCGCAAGAGTTTGAAGAAGATCAATAGTCACTCCCTCAATAACCCGGCGAATCTGGATCATTTCAACTTCCCACTCTCAGTGGAGCAAGAGATCAAGTTACTTTACAACATCAACCAAGCCAAACTTTATTCGGGAAACCGTATCCGCATCTTTACGGCAGGTAGGGATATGTTTAATTCATTATTCGAAGAGATTGAGAAAGCGCAGAAGTTCGTTCATCTGGAGTTTTATATCTTCTCGGACGATGAATTGGGAAAATGTATGCGCGATCTATTGATTCGCAAAGTGAAAGAAGGGGTGGAAGTGCGGCTGATTTATGACGATGTTGGCTCGTGGAGTGTGAAGAATGCTTTTTATGAAGAGATGCAGGCCAATGGGGTCGAGGTGCGTGCTTTCCTAAAAGTGCGTTTTCCGGCTTTTGCCAATAAGATAAACTATCGCAATCACCGTAAAATCGTGATTATAGACGGTAAGGTGGGGTATATCGGCGGAATGAACGTCGCCAACCGGTACGTAGATGGATTGGAGTGGGGAATTTGGCGCGATACGCATATCCTTATCGAAGGTCCCGGTGTGCAAGGGCTGCAATCGGCCTTCTCCGTGGATTGGTATTTCACCGACCGAAAGCTTCTTTCCGAACCGAAATATTTCCCACAGTCGCCATTCTGTGGCAGCATCAATTTGCAGATCGCTACCAGCGGACCGATCGGGGAGTGGAAAGAGATTATGCTCGGTATTTTTAAAGCCATCTCCAATGCGAAACGCTATGTGTATATCCAAACTCCTTATTTTCTGCCAACGGAGGGATTGTTGGTCGCCTTGCAGAGTGCTGCGTTGGCGAAGGTGGACGTTCGTCTGATGCTACCGTCGCGTTCCGATTCGAAACTGGTTCAGTTGGGGAGTTATTCTTTTGTAACGGCGATGCTTCATGCCGGGGTGAAGGTGTATTTTTATGTTCCCGGTTTTCTACATGCCAAAATGGTTGCGGTAGATGATGAATTTTGTACAGTAGGCTCGGCGAATATGGATTTTCGAAGCTTCGAACACAACTTCGAGGCGAATGTATTCCTGTACGATCAAGGCACTACGCGTAAGATGCGTAACATATTCCTGAATGATTTGCAGAGTTGTACGCGCATCGGGTTAAGAGAATGGCGAAACAGACCGTTTCGCCAAAAAGCTTATGAATCGGTAATCCGATTATTTAGTCCGATGTTGTAGGTTTCGGAGTAAAGAAACTGAAATTTACGCTGCCGTAAGTGCGTAATTCATCAAATTCCGGCATGTCGGAGAAGTCGTTCTTTTTGGAATGCTCCAGAATAAACAAACCGTCTTCTTTCAGAATGCCCGATTTCAGAATCAGTTCGGGAATCTCCTCCAGATTCGGAAGGTCGTAGGGCGGGTCTACAAAGATGAAATCGAACTTCTCACGTGAGGATGCGATGTATTTGAATACGTCTCCCTTGATCGGTACGATGTTATCATCTTTCAATTCCTGTGCTACCTTACGGATAAAATCGAATTGAGTGGAGTGTTTTTCCACACTCACCACCATTCCGGCTCCTCGTGAAAGCAGTTCAAAGCTGATCGCCCCTGTTCCCGCAAAGAGGTCAAGCGCCTTCATATCTTCGAAATCAATCATGTTGTTGAGAACATTGAAAAGGTTCTCTTTTGCAAAGTCTGTGGTCGGTCTGGCTTTGATGTTCTTCGGAACATCAAACCGGCGACGTCTGTATTTACCGCTTATAATCCGCATATATCTAATGCAATTAAGTCAAAAGGTGATTTAATACTTTCTTTCCCCATCGTGAATATCTGAGTGGGGAACACTATCGGCTCAATGTGTGCCAGATAGGGTGTTAATAAGGAAGAAACTTCCTGGCATAGTTTCTGGTCGCCTGTAATCTGCAACGTGTCACCTTCAGCATCCAGTCCGCTGTTTTTCCAGCAATTCAGTATAAAGTAAGTGGCATCGTTCGGATGAAGCGCTTTGAATGAGTTGGCTAAAAGAAGCTTCCCTTTCCGGAAACAGATGATATCGATCATGCCGGGTCTGTATTGACAGATCATCTTTGCACTGTTTCCCAATTTACTCCTTCCTGCGAAGTATTCAGTTAAAACACTTATGTGATGAAAGAAGTTCGGGTTGTGAAACGTGCGCAATAAGAAGGCGTACACGTCTTTCTCTATTCCGTAGATGTTGACGGCTCCGGTTTGTTTCATCCGGTTGGTCAGGATCACTTCATGGGCCCTATTTAAATTGAAATCGAACAGTTTTTCTTTCTCTGAATCCGCATAGAACGGTTCCGGTACCAATGTGAAGCGATTGGAAGCCACAAGTACGTTTATTTTGCCGAACGGAAGTAGCAGTTGTTCATTCCTGAGAATGGACTCTTCTAAGGCCGACAGAAAGCATTTGCCTGCCGGGAAGATATGACTCTCATAGCAAAAGGAATTTTCCAACAAGAAGTTATGTATAGAAAAAGAAAATCCATCCGGCATCAGCCGGATGGATAATGTATATTCTTTTGCAATTCCGGAATCGATCTTCTCTTTCAAAGAAAGTTTTTCCATAATTGTTCAATTATTCCCAGTTACCTGCGTTGTTGTTAGGCTCCTGAATAGAACCAACCTGTAGGCCTGGATATTTGTCTGTTTTCTTCGCTTTGTCAGTGATGTTGATGATCTCCTGTTTGTCAAGACCGCTTAGGTAAACTGAGTAAGGAGTCTTCGCTTCGAAAAGTCTCATTACATAACCCGAAGCATTCAGGATTTCACCTGTAGCCATTTCGAACTGAGCTTTACCGTTAGAGAAAGGAATGAAACGGATAGAGTCCGCCTGGAATGATTTTCCGAACAATGTATCCTGTACGATTACGAAAGTGGTATCACGGCTAAAGTTTTCAAGACCGTTCTTTTCGATTTCAGTCTGGTTTCCTTTTTTGATGATCTCCATCGCTTTTTTCTCAGTCAATCCCGCTTCAAGCTGCTGGTCTGTCAAAGAACCGATTTTTACAACGAAAGGAATCTTTCCATTTTTAATGAAGTCAACAAGTGTATCGAAGCTAGCGGTGTAAGAACCGTTTGTGTTACGATACTCGATCTGAGCTTTTCTGATATCGATAAGACGAGCGATTGTTGCTTTGTCTCTGATTTTTTTTTCGTTTTCAAATCGGATAGGACCCATAATACTTTCTACGCACAGGTATCCCATAACGCAGATTGCTGCTACTAATAAAATTCTGAATAAACCGTTCATGGCTAAGTATTGTTGTTTTTTTAATGATTTCTTCGGGCAAATTTAAAAAAGAAAAATTGTAAACACTATATTTATCTGGATTTTTATTGATATTTTTTATGATAAATCAGCTACTGAAAGCAAGAGTGATAGATAATCTACCCTTTAGCCCTAATTTTCAACAATCTGAACTGCTGGATCAACTGACCTCTTTTCTGCTTGATACGAAGGCGGATTCACTGTTTTTAATGCAAGGTTATGCGGGTACGGGTAAAACCTCTTTGGTCGGGGCTTTGGTTAAGACTATGAGTGAGTTAGGTCGCAAAACCGTCTTGATGGCACCTACCGGTAGGGCGGCCAAGGTATTTTCTTCATATTCAGGTCATCCCGCTTTTACGATACACAAGAAAATCTATCGTCAGAAGAGCTTTTCGGGTGATATGGATAATTTCCAGATTTCAGACAACCTTCATAAACACACCCTCTTTATTGTTGATGAGGCTTCCATGATTGCGAACTCCTCAGACGGGGCGCAATTCGGAACCGGACGTTTATTGGACGACCTGATCGAATACGTCTATGCCGGAGAGGGGTGTAAACTGCTCGTTCTGGGGGATGTGGCGCAGTTGCCTCCCGTGGGGCAACTTTCGAGTCCGGCCCTTAATCCGGAGTTCTACAAAGGCTACGGACTGGACGTGACCTATTTCTGTTTGACCGAAGTTGCCAGACAGGCGCACGATTCGGGCATACTGCATAATGCAACCGCCTTACGTGAGGTGATGGCCGCAGGGGAACCTTACGGTTTACCTGCCATGCGCACCGTCGGATTCAGTGATGTACGTAAGGTAACAGGTACCGAGTTGATCGATGAGATTTCAAACGCTTACAGCCGAAACGGCATGGAGGAAACGATTATCATCACCCGATCCAACAAACGTGCCAATCAGTTCAATCAGGGTATACGCAATCAGATTCTGTTTCGCGAAGAGGAGATCAGCGGGGGGGATCTGTTGCTGGTGGCGAAAAACAATTACCATTGGTGCAAAGAGATTAAGGAGATCGACTTCATTGCCAACGGCGATATCGTGCAGGTGAAAAGAGTGAGGGGGACTCAAGAGATGTATGGCTTTCGCTTTGCGGATGTAGAGATACATTTTCCCGATTATGAATTTGAAACGGAAGTGAAAATCATTCTCGATACCCTGCATTCCGAAGCTCCGGCTCTTCCCTATGAGATGAATAACCGTCTGTTTCAGGAGGTGTATGCCGATTATGCGCATATTCCGAATCAACGCGACCGGATTCGCAAGGTGAAAGCCGATCCCTACTTCAATGCCCTTCAGGTAAAATATGCGTACGCCATCACTTGTCACAAGGCACAGGGTGGACAGTGGGAGAATGTGTTTCTGGATATGGGCTATATCAATAAAGAGCATCTGGGACTCGATTTCTATCGTTGGCTCTACACCGCTTTCACGCGTGCCACCCAAAAACTCTGGTTGGTGAATATCGCCGATGAATTCTTGGATGAGGAATCCCAAAAGGAGGGATGATGCGATAAAACAAAAAGCAGGTACCTGTAGAAACGGGTACCTGCTTTTTTATCTCTGTTTGGTTTAGCAAGCTTTGAAGCTCATGTCAAGACCTTTTACCGAGTGCGTCAATGCACCTACGGAAATAAAGTCTACGCCGCATTCGGCATACTGGCGAAGGGTATCGAATGTGATTCCGCCTGAAGATTCCGTTTCTACACGGCCGTTGATCAATTCAACCGCTTTGCGTGTATTCTCCGGAGTGAAGTTGTCAAGCATCACACGGTCAACGCCCGCTTCCAATGCCTGATTCAATTCGTCGAAGTTACGAACCTCCAATTCAATTTTCAGATCTTTACCTTTCTCTTTGCAATATGCTTTCGCGCGTGAAACCGCTTTGTCGATGCCACCTGCGAAATCCACGTGGTTGTCTTTAAGCAAAATCATGTCGAACAAACCGATACGGTGATTCACTCCCCCGCCGATCTTCACAGCCGCTTTCTCAATCATACGCAATCCCGGAGTGGTTTTACGGGTATCGAGCACGCGTGTGTTGGTTCCTTCTAGCGCCTTTACATATTTGTTGGTTACGGTAGCGATACCGCTCATGCGCTGCATGATGTTCAGCATCAGACGTTCTGTTTGAAGGAGCGACTGAATTTTACCGGATACGATAAATGCCACGTCACCCGGTTTAACAGCCGTGCCGTCTTCCATGAAGATCTCCATTTCAAGAGTCGGGTCGAAAGCGGCAAACACTTTTTTCGCCATCTCAACTCCGGCAAGGATACCTTCTTCTTTAATCAGAAGTTTTGATTTACCCATCGCATCCGCAGGAATACAAGAAAGGGTCGTGTGGTCGCCGTCGCCGATGTCTTCGGAAAAGGCTAATTTGATCAAGTCGTCAATTAGGTTATTCATTGAATTTGTCTATTCTTATTTGATGAATTAAAATTTTGTTGTTCTGAGTGCGAAAAAGAAGGTGTACGCGATAATCCCCCTTTGACGTGGCGAGTTTTCCGATTGAAAATCCGGAATCTCCTTTTTCGCTCTTGTGCATGAACTGAAAATCCGATGGACGGGTGTTCGAGAAAAAAACCGAAAGGTCTTTCTGAGCCTTCGCTTTGTCCGTTTCCGACGCGCCCTGCGGAAGAATCAGATTCACCCGGTCTGCCAGATTCGGTGCGAGCTTAGAGGCATTTCCATCACGAAATCCTTCAGTGATATTCTGTGGTATCACCTGCGCCCAAACCGATCCTATCGATAGAATCGTCAGAAGCAGGCTCTGCAAGAGTCGTTTCATAATATTAGTCTTTAGCTTTTTCGTATCTTTGCAAAAGTATAAAAAAGCCCTTACCCTGCAAAAGAGTGAGGATGTATTAATAAATGTAGCAGTATATGAAGATTCTTTTTTTAGTGGTAGGCAAAACCAACGGGAAATATTTCAATGAGGCGATCGATGATTACCGAAACCGTCTCAAGTTCTATATTCCCTTCGAAATGGAGGTGATTCCCGAACTGAAGAATGCAAAGAATCTGAGTTTCGAACAGCAGAAAGAGAAGGAGGCCGATCTGATTCTAAAATCACTCCAAGGGGGTGATCATGTGGTTTTGCTCGATGAGAAAGGGAAAGAATTCACCTCTTCGCAGTTCTCTCTCTATCTCGAAAAAAAGATGCATACCGTAAACAAGCGGTTGGTGTTTATCGTAGGAGGCCCGTATGGCTTCTCCGAGCGGGTTTACGCCACAGCTGCCGAGAAGATCGCTCTTTCCAAGATGACCTTCTCGCACCAGATGGTTCGCCTGTTCTTCATCGAACAGATTTATCGCGCCTTCACCATTATGAACGGTGAACCGTATCATCACGAATAGGCTACTCTTCGGGTAGCTCCGAAATCAGCACCGCAGGCACGGTAAGAGAATCCAGCCCCAAAGCTCCTTGATGCAATGCTTCACGGAGCTTTCTTTTTAGTTCGAAGGCCGTACTGTCTACGGGACTTTTATACGCCGATTTCTTCAGATTCTTGTATTTCGGTCTTACCAGTTTATATTTGAAGTCATCCGGATTGCCGGTAACATTCAGTCCCAATGTAAACGGTACGGGCGATTTTAATACCGAGATGTGATAATTGAAACTCATATCGAGGTTATGTTTCCCCCCTACGGCTGCCTGATAACGGTCAAAGTTCACCACGAACGGATAGATTTCAATCTGTCCCTGATCGATGGTAAGGTCTACCGACATACTGTCTATCAGGTTCCGTTGTTTGTTTTTAAACCGCAGCATTTTAGAAATCTCAGCAAATGTTTCCCCGTCGAGCAGAACGAGACTGTCTCCTTTGATTTTGCTGGCCGCATGAATCGAAGGGATGATTACACTCATGGTTGAATCGAGACGCATCTCAGCAGCCATTGTGAAATTCACCTTTCCGTCTAGTGATCCCAGCATCGGCATCAAGGTATCCAATGCCGGAATAAACTCCACCAATCTTCCTACCAGAATATCTTTCATGTCAATCTCCATGCCCGTATATGCACCCGTCGAATCGGGGGCATGATACAGTATCGAGGTACTCATATCGGCAGCCATGGTATGCATCTCCAGATTAGAGAGCTCGATGCGTTGTTGTGTAATCGCCATTTTTCCCTTGATTCGCTCGATGTAAAGTTTCGCGAAATAGGCATTTCGGATATCGGTATCCAATACCAGATCCAGGTAGGGCGGTACCACGAATACACCCGAAGAGCTCTCCTCTTCTTCAATTCCGCGACTCATTCTGCGGGGTTGAGGTATCTCGTCGAACACCGATTCATCGGCTGCGTTCGCTGTCAGTGTGCTGTCGCCCTGCTCCGCATGGCGGGATCCCTGTTCAAAAGCTTTCATCAACTCATTGCAGTCGATGTTGTCAGACGTCAGGTGCAGCTCCCCTTGCAGCACGCCGTTATGCAACAGGGCAGCGGTTAAGTTCCGAAAAGATCCGGTAAGCGTCATCTCCGAACTGCCTGCTTTTAGCCGGGCATGATCGAGTGTCAGCTTGTCGTCTCCCACGATCACTTTAGAAGAAGGCATTGCAATCACCAGCGGGAAGGAGGGAGAGAACAGTTTCAAATTCACGAAATCAACCGATCCGTCTGAATTCCAATAATCGGAGACGGTGTCACGTTTGCTTCCCTTTACATTAAAATCAGAATGCGCCATCGAGAGCATGTTGCCACCCGAACGAACGAACAAGGAGTCGAACTGCAATTTTGCACTCATCCGCGGCAGGTGTTTGTTTTCTCTTTGCGGCATCATCCTTATCGAGATGTTGGCATCGGCCGTACGGATGCGGATTGAATCCTCGTAGCGCCCCCACAATGAGGCAAATTTCAGCGAGGAGATGAGCGGAATGATTTCAAGCGTATCTTTGGCCGGCATCGTACGCACGTCCCATTTCAGATCACGAAGCGTAAGCAGGTCATTTTTGTAAAGGAAGCGGAAACGCTCCATGGCGATATCGGCGGAAAGCAGATTCCTTTTGCGGTTTGCCTGTTCGCTTCGAACTGAACCGAAAATCAGTTTTGCCTGCGGAGTGATGAATTCAAACGAGTCAGCCGTACTGACGATGTTAACCTTGCTGAGGAGCGCCTCTCCGCGAATATCCAGTTTTCCCCAGTTCCGATTCCGGATGTCAGACAAGGCGAAATCTCCGTGGATGTTACTTTTTGCTTTTCCGCCCAGTGTAAGGCTATCCTGTACCGGGAAGATCCGGGCCAATTCACCGAAATCAATGTCGGCGTGAAGTTCGGCCGATACCTGTGGATTCTCCAACGGATCGGTGATGACACCTTTGAAGTCGAGGTGCGAAGAGGCGCCCACAAAGCAAAACTCTTTCAACTCAACGAAAGAGTTCTCTTTCGATCCGAAGTCAAGACGGGTAATCATCTCCAGATTCAGTGTGTCGATTTTCTGAGACATTCCCCTGTAAGAAGCTTTTCCGTTCTCGATGGCCGCCTGTGCCGTCAGAACGGGCATTTTCCCGCGACCGTACTGACCTTGCAGGGTACCGGAAACGTTGATTTTTCCTTCTGCCGTAACATTGGCCGCTTCTCGAACAATGGATTTGGGAATCAGCTTAAAAGCCGTATCGAGCGAGGGGATGTCCAGTCCGAAGCGCAGGTCCATTACCAACGCTTCTCCCGAAATCGAATCGGAGGAATTGTGTTCAGAACCCGGTATCGCGGTAGTTGCGGGATAACGTTGCAACTCGCCCGATCCGTTGATGGTAATCCCATTTACGGTCAGTCGGGTATCTTCAAGTCGCGAATGACCTGTTTTCCGGTTCGAGGAGATGCGTGTATCGATTTCCACCGCCGTTTTGCGGGCCAGCAGTTCCCCTTTCTGCCAATAAAGAATGTTCTGAGTTGCGAGCCAGAGGTCCAAGTCGTTGCGACTGTCGCTCATGTATCCTTTCAAAACGGTATTCACCCCTTCAAGCCGGGTATATAATTTCAAGTACCTGTCATCGAAAGTGATATTGGAATTCCGTATTTCAATGCGTTGTAAATGTAGGTTGGAGTTGAACGTAGCAGCGTCTTCCGAGGCAATAGAATCAGAAACTACCATTTCCGGTTTCACCAGATCCCAATTCGCTTTGCCGTTTTTATCGACAAACGCATAGATGGAAGCATCTTCAATCTGTAACTTGCCGATGTTTACGGTGTTGGTGATGAGGTAGCTGAGGGGGTTCATCGTGATGATGCACTTTTGAAAGCACAGAAGGGTATCTGAAGGAAGCGGATTTTCTGCTCGCTCCGTTGCGTTTCGCATTCCGGAAACCACATCCCCGTGTAACAGGGTGAGGCCCACCTGAGGGAAGGTGCTGAAGAGTGAAAGCTCCATCTTTTCGCAGGAGATTTCTCCGTTCAGGTATAGCTGCGATTGTTCTAAGGCGATTTGTTTAACTTTTTCGGGCGATAAGAGCGTGTGAAGGAGGGTAGCGGCTGCAAGAGCAACCAATACGATTATCGATAAAATAGAAAGACCGGCATATTTGATAAATCTACCGGTCGTGAATTTCTTTGGTGTAGCGTTTGTCATGTGATCGTCGCCATTTAGTTTTTGGCACTCATGTATTTTTCAAAGCCGGTAGTCATTCGTACGGCATTTTTCTGTTCGTCTGTCGAGTAAATGAAATAGGCTTCGATTTCAGGATTCGATTCGGCTATCTCCATGCTTTTGTCTAATCCCAATACCATAAATGCGGTAGCAAAAGCATCTGCAGTCATGCAGTCCGGACCGATCACCGTAGCACTCAATAACGAGTGTTCGATCGGATATCCCGTTCTTGGGTCGATGGTATGCGCAAAACGTTTTCCATCTTTGTAATAGAAATTGCGATAATTGCCTGAAGTCGCCATTCCGCCGTCGCAAAGCGAGATGATGTCCTGAAGTTCACCTTGGGATGCACTGTTGTCTTCGACCGGTTTATTGATCCCGATTCGCCAGCATTTCCCTTTTTGACTTTTGCCCGCTACGGTCACTTCTCCGCCGATTTCTACCATGAAATTGGTTACTTTCTTCGACCGAAGCAAATCGCCGATCACATCGCAGGCATATCCTTTGGCAATTGCTGAGGCATCCAACATCAGTCGCTGATCTGTTTTTACAATCTTGCCGTTGATCAGACTAACCTTGTCGGAACCGACGAATTGACGGAGCGAGTCTATCAATTCGGGCGTTACCGATTCGCTTTTCTTAAATCCGAACCCCCACGCATTCACCAGGGGAGCTACGGTCATGTCGAACGCACCGTTGGTGATTTCAGAAATTTCTTCTCCTTTATTATAAACGCGCAGGAACCATTCGTCCGGAACCACCGTAGAGTCGTTGCGGTTGATTCTTGAAATAATCGAGTTCTTGTTGAATGTCGACATGGAGTTGTCGAAACGCTGAAGTTCCCCTTTGATATCGGCATGCAAATCCTCAGAAGACTGATAGGAGATGTGGTAAAGGGTACCGAAAATGGTACCCTCGTTATGCTGATAAACGGCCGGAAGCACTGAGCCTGACCCCGTGCGAAGCAGGTAAGCCACGATAAATATCACCACGAAGATGATACTGGCAATGTATCCTTTTTTGTTCATCTTTCTATACTGTTTAAATGAGTTGCAAAGGTAGTGCTATTTTTTTACAACGTCCAATAAGCTTTTCGCAGGTTTCTTCACCCCGATTGGCAATCGGTAGTACAGGTTGTAGGAGAAACCGAAACCTTTGCCGTTGGCACCGTAGCCGGGTATATACCAAGGATTGGCATTTTCCGTACTCCCTTCTTTAAGCAACGGTTTGAATTGAAGTGCCCATCCCATGTAGAAGTTTTTCCAAACCTGTACGCGGATTCCCAAACTAATCTCCAGCCAATGCGATGAGAATTGCTGCTCGGGCAATGAAATCCCTTCAATCGGTTTCCAGTAGCCGTCATTGAAAGACATATTCCGGATCTCTGCCGAATAAGAGGAGTAACCGTAACGCATGCCCACCACGAAATAATTGGGCGAGGAGCTGTTAAACCGGAAATTGTAATTCATCCCGATTCGGTTGTAGAACGTCGATTTTGTTTTGTAATAGATGCCCTCTTCCGTAGTCGTTTCTGCATTTCCCACTCCGAAACTCCATTCCGGGAAGAAGCGGTTGTGCAGATTCACCTCTACCAATCCCTCGTAGCCGCCATAATCCTGTCCGAATAGGCGAAGAGCGGGATCGGCGATGTTCACACCGATCATAATCCCATTGTAAAGCGGATATTTATGACGGGGTTCCATCGTGCGGACCGTGTCTTTCGAAGGCGCGGATACGCTTCTTTGCGGAGTGTTGTTAAGACTCTGTGCAAACGAAACCGAGCAGAAAGCGATCATCAACGCACTAATAGCGTATCGTAAAATTAGGAGTCTTCTCATTCGTAATATCAGAATTAATGATTTCAATCTCCTTGATCAGATTGCTTGTGTGTTCAATTGAGTCAATCGTATGAAAAACGGAACAGCCACAGTCGATATTCAGGAAAAAATCTCTGTTGGTATAATAAAAGGTAAGCGTATCGCTAATCGTGTCATTATCCACCACAAAGCGGAAATCCGTTTTGGTGATCGTATCGGACGAATTGAAGATTAAGTCGACTACCTTCAACGTGGTTTGCGCAGCCATTAGGGAGTCTTTCTCCTGACCGATTCCATAGACCAGCAATTTAGAGATGACCGTTTCAGTAGTTTTCTCTTTCTCAAACGTACCTACGGCATACGCCGTTACCTGTTCGGTGCAACCCTCATCGCCGCAACTGCTCAACAACAAGAAAAGCGGAGTCATCAGCAGCAGTGCTCCCCGTTTGATCAAAGTTTTTCCCATCGTACGATCTCTGTCATAGGTTTTCTTACTTTCGGAATCTCATTGCAGTTCGCCTTGTTCGGGTAGCCCAACGGCAGAATTACAATCGGTTCGAGATTTTCGGGAAGTTGGAAGTTCTCGCGTACCTTCTTTGGGTCAAAGTTACACACCCAACAAGTGCCCAACCCTAAATCAACTGCTTCCAGGCACATGTGTTCGGTTGCGATAGCCACGTCAACATCGCCAAAATCTTTCCCATCTACCTTTCTTTTCCATGACTGGGATTTATCTGCACATAATAAGATGTAGCACGGAGCGGTTTTGAACCATTCGCGATGATAACACTCCTGCATCTTTTCGCGATTTTCTTTTTCGCGGACTACTAAAAATACCCACGGTTGGAAATTTACAGCAGAGGGTGCGAAGCGAGCAGCCTCGATGATTTGTTCGATTTTTTCTCGCTCTACCGGCTGTTCGGCGTAGTCTCTTACGGAGTAGCGTTGTTTAGAGAGTTCAAGGAAATCCATAATGAATCTATATTTAAAGAGTCTATTTTGCATCCACAAAAGGGAATACGCATGACTCAGATTTTTTCTTCGATCTTATAATTGTTTCTTTCCGGAGCATTGCGGGAGATCAGTTCACCCAGAAATCCGGTTAGGAAAAGCTGTGTGCCGAGCACCATTGCCGTCAAAGAGATGTAAAAATAGGGCGAATCGGTCACCAAGCGGTAGTGCAGGCTGTTGGCCATGGCGTATAGTTTGTAAGACCCCACGGCAATTACCGATAAGAAACCGAGTATAAACATCACGGTTCCCAGTAATCCGAAAAAATGCATCGGTTTCACGCCGAACTTAGAAAGGAACCAAAGGGTCATCAGGTCTAAATAACCGTTCACGAAGCGATCGAGTCCGAATTTTGTCACGCCGTATTTGCGAGCCTGGTGTTGAACCACTTTTTCGCCGATCTTTTTGAATCCGGCATTTTTCGCCAGATAAGGGATGTAACGATGCATGTCGCCATACAATTCGATGTTTTTGATCACATCTTTCCGATACGCTTTTAATCCACAGTTGAAATCGTGCAACTTTATGCCGGATACTTTTCTGGCCGTTGCGTTAAACAGCTTCGTGGGAAGTGTTTTTGAGAGCGGATCATAACGCTTTCTTTTCCATCCCGAAACCAGGTCGTATCCCTCTTCGGTGATCATCCGGTAGAGTTCGGGTATTTCATCGGGACTATCTTGCAAATCCGCATCCATCGTGATCACCACCTCTCCGCAGGCTTCTTCGAACCCCACGTGCAAAGCGGGCGATTTGCCGTAGTTACGGCGAAACTTGATGCCCTTCACGGTAGGATAGTTCTCTTTCAACGTTGCGATCACCTCCCACGAGCGGTCGGTGCTTCCGTCATTTACAAAGATTACCTCATAGGTAAAACCGTTGGCGTGCATGACGCGGTCTATCCAAGAGGTCAACTCGGGAAGTGATTCCTCTTCATTATATAAAGGAACAATTACAGAAATATTCATAATTCTACTGGGTGTGTTTTTCGATTCAATGATTCGGATTCCGTTTAACAGCCGCTGCTACAATCAGAGCCGCGATGCTGCCGACGAAGATATTATTGAAGATTCCCTGCACGGCCATCTGGATGGGAGAGGGGATATCCGCTTTTTTAAAACTTTCCACCAATTCGTGAACCTGTCCCGATTGCTGCGTTTCGTTTAGCGTTTCCAGTACCTGGGTGGCTTGAGCGATTTGCGTTGAGATAAACTCGGGGTTGATGAACTGGAAATAGACATACTGGGTGATCGCTTCGATTAAAGAAGCAAAGAAGATTAACAGAATGCTCAGATTCCATGCATTGGCGAATGAAAGAACCCCTTCGTTCTGCTGATCGCGGAATGTTCGAAGCATCCAGAATAGCAGAAAGGGCGCCCCCGTTAATAATGCCAGAGATATATAGGAAAAGAACGGGGAATTTGCCGATAATACGAAAGTGGCAAATTTCAGGATCATGTAAAGGCCTAGATAAAGGCCGAACTGCATCGCGAAACGAATGGTTTTATTCTTGTCGTTTGTCATCATGAAAAATAAACATATTTGTGAAGCGGTCATATCGCTCCTAATAAATACAAAAGTATCAATTTTTAAACGATAATAAACTTTCATCACCTCCAAAAAGAAACGCGCGATGCGAAATCCGCTCTCGAAAGAAGCGGAAAAAAGGGAGAAGCGGTTCGTTTTTGTTTTTTGAAATGTCCATTTGATGATTTTTTACAATGGATAAATCCACAAATTTTGCGCAGTTTTCTCCCAATTTCGGAGGTCGGCAAAAATAAAATACGTTTTGATGAATTTTTTTTGAAAAAAGTTTCGATCGTAAGTTGTTTGTTCTCAATCTTGTGGCGAAAATGAAAGATTTTTTTTGAAATGCAGCTATTGCAGGTTTAGAAATTATATCTACTTTTGCATCGGGTAAGTGCTACACGGCATGCTCCTTTCAAATCCCCCAGGGCCTGACCGCAGCAAGGGTAGAAGGTTGTAGCGGCGCGATGTGGTTAGCTTACCCACCTGCCTCTTTAGCTCAGTTGGCCAGAGCACGTGATTTGTAATCTCGGGGTCGTTGGTTCGAATCCGACAAGAGGCTCAAAAGTTTTTTATGGGAATACCATTCAGCACGAAATACTACTGGATGGTTTTTTATTGATCTTTCTTTATTAGGTCTTATGCCTCTTTAGCTCAGTTGGCCAGAGCACGTGATTTGTAATCTCGGGGTCGTTGG
>JAVVQG010000020.1:0-33829 GCA_036655355.1 Bacteroidales bacterium | reverse complement strand
ATAAAGAATGCACCCCAAAAGTTTTTTGTCTAACTTTTGGGGTGCACTTCATTTTGATATATCCTCTTTTCTTTTTTACACCTTCCCGATCCATTTATTGCGGACGCTCTCTTTATCCGAAGATCCAGCGCGATGCCTTCGGCCACATACGGAAAAACAATGCCACAAAGCCCCAGGAGAGCGCGAATACGATTATCGCTGTAACGGGGATGCGTATCGCAATCGGTATCGCCAAAATATTCGCGATCGAATACCCCAATCCCACTACAAAATAATGAATCAGATAGATTCCCAATCCGCATTTCGCAATGTTCCCGAATGCACTCAATAATAAAGGAGAGTTCAGCTTGACCCTTCGAACCATCAGGAATAGCGCGATCGTCATCAGAGCCACATTGGGAGAGCAATAGAGAAAAAATAATTCCATCTCATGCTCCGTACAGGTGGGAATCGCCGTCATGGATTTAAACCCGACATAGGTGGCGATATAGCCGGCTATAAACATCGGAACGGATACAACTCCTGTTTTAACAAAGCTCCACTCCGGGACATCCTTCGCCAGAAAATACCCTAAAAGCAGGTAGCCGTTGAATCCTGCAAAATAATAAAAGGTACCAAACGTATTCCAAGGACTGATGCCGAACAATTCGGGCGAAAAAAACTGATAGGCGTAGGGCAGAAAGAGTGTTAGCATCCAAAACCCGAGAAATATTTTCTTTTGATGCAAGGTGGCTTTTTCCACCCATGCCGTAAAAAACGGCATATACAGATACAAACCGATCAGCATGTAGATATACCACATCGGAACCGTATAGACGTTAAATTTAAACGGAATCAAAAAGATATTACTTAAGGCATCTCTGAAAGATTGGGATGCATCGGGAGAAGCGTATGCAAATACGTCGGCGATGATTTCCGGCCTCAATCCCAAAAGTCCGGTTACCCACGGGAAAAGGTTATAAAGAACCGACCATATCAGAAAGGGCACCGCGATCCTCATCATTCGTTTCTTATAAAAACTGCCGATAGTGAGATTGACTGGCAAAAGCAATAATCCCGTAATCATAACAAACAACGGCACACACGGGCGAAGAAACGATCCGTATAACGCTCCCCAGAAGTTATATTCGGGATTTGAACGCGCTTCCGGTGAAACATTAAAAGGATCGGAACAATGAATACAGATCACCATAAAGATGGCGATAAAACGAAGCACATCAACCCAAACGATTCGGGGTTGATGAATAGTAGTAGTTTTTTGTAGCATACTCTGTGATTTTTACGTGATTGCGAAAATACAAAGAAGGCTGCCATGAAATCTTTTAACTACTTAAAGAAAGATGTTCCTGTTTCCGTAAAGCACACAACGTTACATGCGAAATCCCCAGATAGGAGGCGATATGACCCAAGTTGACACGCTGAAACAGATCGGCATTCATCGCATAGAAATCTCGATAACGCTCCTCGGCAGAGAGATACAGCCTAAAGATCAAACGTCTTTCAATCTCGACAAATGCCCTCTGATGCAATATTCGCATCCAATTCGCAATCTCTATGTAACGACTACATAACTCCTCAAGCTCACTGATGGGCATGAAGTATAAAAGAGAGTCTTCGAGTAGCTGTACCGTTTCGGTCTCATAACCGGTGGTCTTCCCGTAAAAGCTATTGGTAGAGTAAGTCAGATCCCCCTCTTTGCTGAACCAGGAGGTGACTTCTTTCCCATTAAGTACATTATAAGAACGGGTAATTCCCTTTTCTATGAAATAAATATTCCTATCTTTCTTCTGATCACTTATTAGTATGGTGCGTTTGGATAGTTTCAGTGGTCTTAGACGGCTTGCAAAAATTTGAAGTATCTCGTCATTCATGGGATATATTTTACATATCGATTCTAATATCAACTTCATTCGGATGGTTGTTTCAAATTTCAAATAAAATAAAAACGCCTTTCGGAATGTTTTATCAAAAACCATTCGAAAGGCGTTTTCTATTTAATCAATTGACTCCACAGAGCCTATTATTCTTCCCAAACCAGATAAGCAGACATCAGCCAGTGGTTTAGTTTTTCTCCTTCCGCAGGTGCTGCCGTAGGGATGCTGATCGAAACGGTATGTTTTCCGGGTTTAATCTCTTTCAAGGCAATGGTTTCGGGAACCACATCAGATCCCGGACACCAGTTTGAACGAGAAAGGTCCGACGAAGCCAACGGTTCGTTCACCTTACGCGTTTTCATCTCATTGGTTTCACGATCACGGTACTCTTCATCGCGATCGATTCTCCAAACCGCAGTTGACGGGTTGTAACGGCGGAATGTTGCACAATCTGTTCTCCAAGGAGTGAAACGGAACACCTCTTCTCCGTCTACACGAATGATATTCTCTTTCGGACGGAACTCATCGCCGCCGGAATGACCTCCGTGTCCTGTTACGGTGTATTTCAAACGTACGTTTTTTGCATTCTGAGGGATCTCCACATCGAATTCAAGATCTTTTCGCGCGAAAATATCCGGATGACTCTGAGGTCCCATATAATAAACCGAGTTCAATACAGGCTCAACATGTGTTTTTGGCTGCAATGCCTGTTTGTAATCCAACTCATCGTAATCGATCGTCACATCAATCTTGTATCCTTCATTTGTCCAAGAATCGATCCACGCTCCTACCCAGATATCGCCCTGTAGACGGGGACGAAGTTCGGTGATGTTCTGGTGCCATTTTACATCCTCAGCCCATCCGTCAACAAACAAAGGTTTTCTTTTCAACGTATCATTGCTGTAATACCCCACACCGAAAGGAGTCATAAAACGCAACACCTCCAGGTTTGGTTTATAACCTTCCTCCTGTACGATACCGACAAGTTTTTCATATTTCGCAGGATCTGAGGTTGGGAATTTGGTTTCGCCTGCTGCAATGTTCAATAAGTTTATAGCTGACTCATTCGGAATAACAAACAGTGAACCCGATTTATCCCATCTGTCACCATTCGATTGAACACGAACATACAGATTGATATTCATGTCTTTTTTATACTCCGGAATAGACAATTTCTTCAGGATGATACGACCGTCCACCAAGTGAATCACGCCATTTTCATCCGGCTGAATTCCCTCTTTATTATACGCACCCGGCGCAAAGTGAATGCGAGTAGCAGAGAAAACATGCTCTGTACGGTCACCATACGTAGGTAGTTTCTTCGCAAAAGCGGAAGAGATTGCGGCCGCAAACAAGGCCAATGTTAAGGTGGTTTTCTTCATGGAGAAAAATTAAATATAAATGAAATTTAATAATAGTGATGCAAAAATAGAAAAACAAAGGAAATAAAAAAGTACGTAATACACCTTTTAAAGTAAAAACCGTTATTATTCGGTATTTAACACAAAAGCGCGACCATGGAATCATGATCGCGCTTTCTATAATTGTACGCAAAGGAGTTATTTTTCTCCTTGTGGGTAATCTAGAGGATAATTAAGAGTGAGTCCGCTTCGGGAGGGTTTGATTACATCAAACCTCTTTCTCTTAATTTCAACTGCCATTTCCATGTAGTTGCCAAGGTATCTTCAAGCGTTTCCTGAGCTTTCCAGCCCAATACGTTATTTGCTTTTTCTACGGCACCCCATACTTTTTCGATATCACCGTCACGACGGCCAACGATTTTATATGGAACTTTCACACCGTTTACTTTTTCAAAAGTCGTAATCAACTCCAGAACGGAAACTCCGCGACCCGTACCCAGGTTAAAGGTTTCCACCTTCGCTTCCGATTTACCTTCCAACATACGGTCCAATGCTTTCACATGTGCTTTCGCAAGGTCCACTACATTGATATAATCGCGAATGCAAGAACCGTCAGGCGTATTGTAATCATCGCCATATACGCTAAGCTCCTTGCGAATTCCCATAGCGGTCTGCGTTACATAAGGAAGCAGATTCTGAGGTACGCCATTCGGAAGTTCGCCGATCTCAGCAGACGGATGCGCACCGATCGGGTTGAAATAGCGAAGAATAATGCTGTGGTAAGGAATATCTGTCAGGCTTGCGTCCGTAATAATCTCTTCTGCGATCTGTTTGGTGTTTCCGTAAGGGCAAAGAGCCGGTTTTACCGGAGCCGATTCAGTAACAGGATTAACATCCGGTTCACCATACACCGTACAAGAAGATGAGAAAACGAAACCTTTCACATTGAACTCTGCCATCAAATCCATGATGTTAAGAAGCGAAACCAGATTATTTCTGTAATAAAGCATTGGTTTTTCAACAGATTCTCCCACCGCTTTGCTTGCTGCAAAATGAATGATACCGGCAATGTTACCCTCTTTTGCGAAAAGAGCACGCATACCTTCCATATCATTACAGTCTAGCTGAGCGAAAGTAGGACGAATACCTGTAATACGCTCGATACCGTCAACTACGTCTGCACTTGAATTAGACAGATTATCAACAATAACCACTTCATAGCCGGCATTCTGTAGTTCAACCACAGTGTGAGAACCGATAAAACCGGTACCTCCGGTTACTAAAATTTTCCCTTTCATATAAACATATGTTTTTCAATAAGCCACAAATGTAAGATGAAATTTAATTTATTCATATTTCTTTATTTAAAAAGTAACCAATGTTTTTTCACCATTTGCGGCAATCGCATATACCTGGAATGTGTTATCAGGCTCTTCTTTTATCTTAAAGGAACTTTCTGCGGAAACGAAAATCAATTTTCCGGCTTTGTATACCTCATAAGCTGCTACATTCTTCCAACCACTCATGGTCAATGTACGACCCTCGCGAACAGCGCTTCCCTTCTGTACCGCTGCGTTTGCCCGGTATACATCGACGGTTCGGTCTGTAATGTATTCGAAATCGGCAGACGGCTTAGAATATCCTTTTGCTTTGATACGAGCGATCACCTGTTGTGCAGCTTCTTGCGTCACGGTAAGATTGGATACGCCATAATCGTCGATCATCTCATTTATCTCCGCATAAAAGCCCCAACGTTCAAAGAAGTCTGTCAGATCCAACTTCGCCGCATCCGAACACAAAACGGTAAATTCAAGTTGACACGCTCCGTTCGTTGCCGGGTTCGGATTGACACGGGCCATCTCGTACACATCTTTATAGAAATCCGCTTTGCCAAGCACCTCTCCTACATACAACTGCAATTGCCAGAAAGGAACCAGTTTACAAAAAACATCGCCCTCGGCTCCATGCGCCCCATTGGTTGTGAAGGTAGCTGTCATCGCTTTTTCATATCGGTTCGTAAAGCCATCGGATGACATATCTTCTCCCTGAAGACGGGATACATTCCCCCATTGTGTCTGAACATACATCGAATGAATGTTGTTAGTGCACTCTGTCGTGCCGACCCATTTTAGCTGCGGTCTTGTTTGGTTACAATGCCCCACTTCATGTGCCGGTCCCCACGGTGATGTACGAAGTCTTTCTTCATTACATAAATCGCCTAAGGTATTGTCATTATATGCCGTGCGATAGGAAGTCGCATACATATAAGAGGTGTAGATCACATGAAAATAACTGCGGTTTTTAAACACTTTGCCGTATTTACGCAATCCCATGAAATCCATCTCCATAAACACCAGGTCATCATACAGATCAATCAGGTTTTTCAGACTCGTGGTGTGATTACGGAAACGTGCAGTTGGAAAGGTCAGATGCGCATATTTCCCCAAAACATCGAAGTATTGATCTTTTGCATTCATTAACAATTCCGCTCCTTTCTCCGGCGTGTGCTTTTGAGAATCATAATACCCGTTCACCACTCCCGTAGCAAAATGCAACTTTACCGGAGCCGCCGTTTCATAATCATCGCAATGGTACATCACATACACCAATCCTTTGGCACTCATCTTCAGCTTATTCATCCCTTCTGCCAACGGATAAGAAGCACCCCCATAACCGTCGGCTCCCGGTGCATCCAGATTCTGTACTTTCAGACTTACGGTGCGACCGTACAGATTTTCTGCAAATACAACGAGTTCTTCTCCTGCACGAACAGAGATACCGGTAGCATTATCCAACAAACTGTATGGCGACGTTTTATTCACCGCAGCCATTTTGTCGGGATGTTCATACGCTTTAAATTCCGCTATTCTAAACTCTTTGGGGTATTTATCGGCAAAGAGATAATAAGCGATATTGCGATAAAAAGCATTTGGACACGCTTCGATCATTTCAGCTGTTATACCCGGTTTAAGCACACTGCAACATTTATCCGAAAACAACTGCGACGCATCGTAATTATCCGGATTCGCACGGTAGAACTCCATCTCGGCACAGGCAGCAAATCCCTGTCCGTCACCGGAACCGGACTTCACAATGAAGCGCACGGCTTTCGGTTTTTCGATTCGTTTATCGAATGCGATTCTCGTTGCACTTCCGGATCCTTTGCAGTCTTTTTCAATCATTTTCGTAAAAGTAGGCTCCTCTTCTGTGGAGATCCAGACTTCGATCTCTTTGAAGTTTCCGTTTGAACCGGAAGCTCGAGGGTAGTAAACCAAATAATCGAGACTCTCTTCATCCTGGAAATTATAGGTCAGTTCGATCGGGAAATAATCGGCCCCGGAATTACTCCAATTCGAGTGATACAATGAGTTTTTATCACCGTCGAATGATTTTTCTATTCCGCTACCGCTTTGGAAAGAGGACGCGGTTGCCGTACTCACCTTCAATTTCACATCATCTTTTAACCCGCTCAGATCAGCACCGGCATATTCACCAAATCCTTTTTGAGTAATTACCGCTTTTGCCTGGGTGGTTCCGTTTTTCTCTTTTACAAGAATCTCGCCGTTTCTGTCCTGTTCTTCGATATTTCGACTCACTTTGCAAGCGTAAGGAGTGGAAACCATCTCATCCGAATAGGTTTTAGGTAAGATTTGAACCCATTCGGGCAATTGTACCTCAACTTCCACATTGGTGGTAATTTCAAAATCGATCGCACCTCCTTCTGAATTGACAGAGAAAATATCGGGCGAGATAAGAATCGCAGCCTCCTGCCCCAATTGTTTTACGACCACCTCTGCTTTTGCAGTTCCTGCTTTCAGCGTTATTGTCGTTTCGCGTATTTCACGGTCACCGTTCTTACCAACAGAGATCCGAAGCAAGCTTTTGGTATCTTTTATCACTTTTGCAGAACACCATACTGCTCCTTGTGCCGGAATTGAAATCTCTATGTTCGAATTGTTTGTTTCTAGCTTAATATCCCGATTTGCCTCCGGCGATTTAAAATCAACAGAACTAACATTCAATTCGATGAAGTCGGGGACCAGGTTCTGAGACTTATCCGGAGAACAGGAAAAACTAGCTAAAGCTAGAATGAACGTTAATAGATAGTGAGTTGTCATTTTCATGGTAATACATTATTTATTTTTCAAACAAAAAAATCCAAAAAGCAAATAAGAGTTTTATTCAAGCTATATCCTAAAACGGGACAATTCACCAAATAAAAACAATTACTTACTTTTTGGACTTTATTTAAAGATTAGCTTTCTCTGAATCAATAATCTGAATCGGGATCTTCCGGATCCACTTCATAGACAATCACCTCTGATATTCCAAATTCAGACATGGTCCAGAATACGGAATTCGTATTTGTCTTATTTACCGACATCTTTAATTTAGAGAAAGGCTTCTCTGAATTAACAATATTGGAAACATAATCTTCAGACGCTAACTCTTCGGTTGAAACCGTGAAGTTTTTTATCAACTCCCAATTCGTTCCGTCCGTACTACCCAACATATCGAAGTCTGTAGGTCGGTTGTTTCCGTTACGTCTTGAGTAGGTAAATTTAAAGGCATTAATCTCACGAGGCAGATTTACCTGCATCCAATGTGGAGCTGCTACGGAAGCACTCCACGAAGTATGGAAGAAAGTAGACTTATCTCCATCCAACAGGTTCGCAATCGGACCTTCGGTAGCTTCCTGCGCATTTGTACTTAGGTCGGCCGCAACCAAATCAATTCCAACAATGGTTTCTGTTGTCTCGAGAGGTGCTATTCCGGATGTTTCCTTAATCGAAAGGATATCCCCCCCTGAATTGGTGAAGCTATAAGGTTGTACTTGAAAACTGTATTCACCGTATTTCTGACGTGTTCTGGGAACAAGAATAGTATCGACGCTCGAAAGCAATACAACTTGTTCTTTTGTACGGTGATCTAAATAACTCACCTTAACGTACTGAACAGAACTGTCGCTCGGCATGTCCCATGACAGAAAAATATTTCCGGGACGCGCCTCTGAACTCAAGTTGCTAATTGGCGATGGAAGGAGTTGTTCCTCTTCATTGCAACTTGTCAACACAGCCGCAAATGAGAATAACCCTATAATATATAAAAATCTTTTTTTCATGGATTCTGACTATTTAATCATTGTAATCGTGTAATTACCCTTTTAAGGAAAAACTCCCGCAGGGTAATTCACACTCATTAAATCGTATTAATATCCCGGGTTCTGAACCAGGTTTTCATTTCGATTGATGTCGCCGATCGGAATTGGCATCAGATACTGCGTAGGTGCGGTAAATTCACGTACGAAGACCACCTCTTTTTCCTGCGCGAACTGAAGTAAATCCGTAGCTTCGATATTCATTCCTCTCGCCTTTACATTAAAATATTTTTCGGCTAACAACCAACGTCGCATATCCCAGAAATTGTGATTCTCAAGATAAAGTTCGATCTGACGTTCCTGACGCACCACTTGGCGCATTTTCGTCTGATCCAACGCTGCCACACCCGACCAGGCTGCTTCAACCGTTGGAATTCCGGCACGCGTTCTTACACGGTTCAGATACTCTTTCGCTTGCTCAAGATCACCTGTCTCCACACAACATTCTGCATATCCCAAATACAACTCTGCCAAACGTGCTACCGGCCAAGGATATTTACGTGGTCCTTGCAACGCTTTCTGCACCTGATAACCTGGGTCAACTCCTTTTTTATTCAGGAACCCTGTAGGCGCATAGTTGTTATTACGTCCCTGACGTCCACAGTTTCCGTTTTTCGTGAAATTGGTAACCAGTTTCGCACCACCGTCATCCGCCAAATATTTCTGATAACTTGCATCGGCATCATATGCGCCGTTTGAGCTGGCACTCAAAATTTCATAAAAACCATTTTGGAAGGCTACCCAAGCATAATAACGGGGTTCACGGTTCAAGTTAAACTCCATTGTTTTCGAGCCTTTATCCGCGATATTGGCATTTTCGTCACTTACAGTTACAACATTGAACCAATCACCTTTCCCAACAAATTCAGGGTCTTCAGCGATCGGCAGACCGTTTTTCGTATAAAAACGCTCCAGCATCGTCAACGTAGGAGCCACACCGTTCCATGCTGAACTGGAAGAGAAAGGAATTGATTTGTTCTGCAATCCATATGTTCCTTCACTTCTACAATCCGCCCAAATAATTTCATCGTTACCCGGCTCAATGATATTGAAACGAAGCGTACGCTGTACCGGATCTCTCGGTTCCAAGTTCTCACCGAACGCCACATTCGTATACAATTTAAAACCAGCACCTTCGGCCTGTGTGATCGCCTCTTTGTAAGCTTCTTTCGCTTTCACCCATTTATTCGGGTCATACACCGTATTCATCAATGACGAACCATCTTTACCTACCAGATTCGTATAATACTCTTTGTTTCCATTAAACAAAGGAGATGCCGCATACATCAACATACGGGCTTTGATGCTTTTTGCAGCCAAGCTGGTAGCCAGACCATATTCTGCTCCGGTACGTTTTGCAGGTAGTCCCGCTGCAGCTTCCTCAAATTTCTCAGAGATAAATGCTACACATTCATCGAAATTGGTTCTTCCCAAGAAGTCTTCCGGTTTGGTATCGAATTTCGGCTCTTCCTTAATCAGGATAATCGGACCGTAAGATCTCAACAGAAGGAAATGATAATAAGCGATAAGGAAATCGGCCTGAGCATTATAATCCGCAATTTTTGCTTGGGTCAATCCCGGTACGGAGGCCACATTATTTTTCATGATATAACATTGACGCAATCCGCTGAACAATGTATTCCAATAAGAGATAATCGGGTTACTCGCCGTATAGTTTCCTTTTGGAAAGTTGGCGAATGTTTCATGCTCAAAAGCAGTCACCACTTCATCTCCCGTCATAAAGTCAAGTGCACCTTGCGCATAGTTGGGTGCAGGCATGAATGAATAACATGAATACATATAACGGTCTGCGGCCAAAACGTCTCTGAATGCATCTTCCTCAGTAGGTCTTTCATCGGGCACGATATCCAGATAGTCGCAAGATACCTGACCACACAGGATGGAACCCAGGACTAGTAATTTATAGATTGATTTCATTTGTATATAATTAAATTTTTAACACTAAGGTCAAATGCGCCATTCATATACCTTCAGTTCGGTAGCTCATCATGAATTGAGCATTGGCGATTTCATTTGTATATCTCCTTATTTAATTGTCATTTGGAAACCAACATTGAAAACACGCTGGGTAGGATAAGACAATCCGCTACCACCCCCCTGCTCAGGGTCCCAATGTTTGAATTTAGAGAAGGTCAGTAAGTTCGCACCACTTGCATAGATACGCATGTTTCTATAAGTATAACCGATCTCCGCGTTTTTAAGTTTCAAGAAAGAAGCGTCACGCAACCAGTATGAAGAAGCACTCGTGTTGTTTGCATGGTCGATCTGAGTTAAACGTGGGTAGCTTGCATAGATATCCTGGTTTGTAGGACTCCAGTAACTGTCACCGATGAATGAAAGCACATTTCGGTTATACTGTGTTCCGAAAGGATGGAAACCGCTCATCATCAACGAGCTGTTACCTACACCCTGGAAGAAACATGAGAAATCTAGATTTTTCCAACGAATTGACGGCCCGAATCCATAAACAATCTCCGGAATGGTAGGATGACCCATGGCCACGCGGTCATTGGCATCAATCTGTCCGTCATATTCTCCGTAACGGTTAGGAACATCCTTATATTTGATATCGCCCGGTGATACATTATTAGACAAAGTCTGTTTCGGATTGTTATAAACATCGGCCCAGTCAATAAACAGATTGTTTGCAATGTATCCGTAGTTTACATTCAAACGGTTTCCAACCATTTGCAGATTCGGATACAGATTCACCGCTTCATCGTACTCCAACACTTTATTGCGGGCGAATGTAAAGGTTCCTTTCATCTGAACCGTCCAATCGCGTCCAATCTGTTTTGCATAATCCACAGATCCGTCGAATCCCCAGTTTTTCACTTTTGCGTAGTTACCATACACCTTCGATTCAGCTGTTCCCAAATAGTTCGGAATGGTTTGTTTCTGCTGGAAGATGTTGCTTCGGATTTCTTGGAATCCATCAATATTGATAGACAACGATCTAAACAACATCATATCAATACCGACATTCAGCTTCTTCCCGATCTCCCAAGTGATGTTGTTATTTTGGTAACGGGTATAAGCAGGACCTGACTTGTCTGTCGTGTTGTTGCCATATCCGGTAGTGAAACCTTTGCTCTGCAAATCGACAATTGACATGTAGATGAATCGGTCATCACCAATCTGGTCATTACCCACCTTACCATAAGATCCACGGATTTTCAAACTTGAAACAACCTCCGTCAACGGTGCGAAGAAATCCTCCTCACTGATATTATAACCAACCGCTACAGAAGGGAACAAGCCCCAACGATGCCCTTTGGCAAAGTTTTCAGAACCATTGTAACCCACATTCACCTCTAACATATAACGGTGATCATAATCGTAAGAGAGACGCCCTGCAAAACCCTGTCTTCTTTTTGGCAGGGATTTCATCAATTTTTCATTCGAATTATCACCACTTACAACGTTATTGTTGTATTGGTCTTGATTATACAACGCCATCGCATTTACATAATGATCTCCGAAATTACGGGTATAATCGAAATAAGCCTGCAAATAGATGCGTCTGTCGCCGGCTGTGGATCCTTCCGTACTCAATACCGGAGCATTTTCTGCCGAAAGATTACGTAATACATAATCAAAAGAACCGTCTTCGTTCTGGGTATAATTATCAACGGTATATCTGTTGTAACCCTGACTACGGGTTGTATAGGATGCTGACCAGTTTTTAAATGAAGCCAACGCTTTGAATTTCAACCCTTCGGTAATGATATCCAACTTCTGTTCGAAATCAAGGTTGGCGATCACGGTACTTTCAAACGAGTCTTTGTACCCCGCTACCATCTCCGCCAACGGATTGGTTGCTCCCTGGTCGTTACCTCCGGCATAAGCCCCCCAGTAAATCCAGTTGTTTCCTCCCGCTTCAATTCCCGGAGCCGGAAACATCACCGGAAAGTTGACCGGATTCGTATTCATTACCGAACCGTAAATTGCTGAAACATCATTTTTAGGTGAACGGGTATCCTTCAATTGGGTGTTCATATGCAACGACAAACGCGATGTTTTACTCAAATTGAAATCCAGGTTGTTCTGGAACGCATATCGCATTACGTTGATATTGTTATTGTACGAGAAGAACTCCGATGCACGATCACGCAACATACCCTCCTGGTGGTTCACCCCTACGTTCATAAAGTAGGTAATACGTTTACCCCCACCGCGGATATTGAAATTCACATTCTGGTTAAAGGCATTGCTTTTAAACAATTCATCATACCAGTCTACATTCGGATAGATGTACTGATTTAATCCGTTTTGCGTACCTAAAATCTGATCTTGTGTATACAGTTTTGAACCTTGTGATTGATTGGTAGCTGCCTCATTATACATCCGCATGTAAGTAGGACCATCTACGAATGAAGTTTTGGTAGTAGGAGAAGAGATGGATCCTTCTACTCTTAAATTAATGATTGGTCTCTCAAAATCACCTCCTGATTTTGTTGTTACAATCATTACACCGTTTGCACCACGAGTACCGTACATCGCCGTAGCCGTAGCATCTTTCAAGATAGAAAAGCCCTCAATCACTTCTGGGTCGAGTGCATTCAAGTCACCTGAACTCACCTCTACCCCGTCCAGGATAATCAATGGGTTAGTTACGCCACTCATCGTGGATACACCGCGAATGTAAAAATTGGATCCGTCAGCTCCGGGTTGACCGGATCTTTGAAAAGCGATCACACCGGCAAGACGACCGGCAAAGGAGTTTGAAAGGTTGGCAGACGGAACTTTTAGTTCTCCCGGTTTAACGGTCTGGATGGAGCCTACGATACTCTCTTTCTTCTGACCCGATCCAAACGCAGTTACCACGACCTCCTGAAGACTTTTCGAGTCTTCAGTCAACTCTACATGTATCAGCGGCTGCTTGCCAACTTTTACCTCTTTTGGTTCGTATCCGATATAGGATATAACCAATAAGCTGTTTGGTGCACATTTAATGGAAAATTTACCATCAAAATCTGTCGGAACACCGGTTGTGGTTCCTTTTACCACTACCGAGGCGCCGATGATCGGCTCACCCGTAGCAGCATCCGTTACGATACCGGTAATTTCTTTCGTTTGCTGTGCTACCGTCTGTTCATTCGGCTGATGATAAGCCGGAAGGAACTCAGTATTGGCAAAACCTTGCTGAAAGCAACAAGCTAAAGGCAATAAGCATACCTTTTTCATACATAAGTTGCGTGTTTTCATACCTAAGCAAAAAATTTTGTATTAGACATAATAAATTAATAATAAGCAATCTGGGATGCTTTCTCACGACTGTTGAGAAGATTTATTTTTTAACAATAAGCACTTATTGTATTGAAATATGCAACTCATAGCGACAGCAAATATAAATAGTTTTTTATATTCACTAACACTTGAGTATAATTTTTATTCCAAAATGTAATAATTAATTAATTTATTTAATCTACCCTTCTGATATTATAAATTTTAATAGAACCGCAATTCACAAGTAACACATCACAATCCTTCTAACTCATCACAAAGAATTTAACTTAATTGTAGAACAACCCGACACATGAACCTTAAATATTACATCTAAAACCATTTGTAATTAAAAATTCTTATTAACCACCCTTTGTAGAGCCACGAATTTTAACAAAGCATCAAAAACCCCCGATAAAAACGCACTTCCTTTACTATCAAACAAATAACCATCCTTTAGTCTTAATAAATAAACAATGGTTAAAAAATAAAAAACACATATATATATATTATGAAAATTATCCTTCCAAAAATTTTCACTCATCTGATTGTTTTTAAAAAGCAGGCCTCACCATCATTGGTAAATATGATTTCCAAAAAGCGCTTAATACCCTGAACGTCAACCAAAGCCATTTTAAGCACCAACGGAATCTAACGATTATTATCAGTTTCCAGATTTCACCCATGAGACTCGTTCGAAAACACCCTCATTCATTATTATTAAATGATAATTTATTTTTACATTCGTAAACAAACACAAATCAAATACAAAACCATGACACACAAATTCATCCTTCCTTTTCTCCTAATTTTCGCAGCTTCGGGAATAACCAACGCCCAGCAAACACAGAAGAAACAACTACTTCCCGAATCGAAATCAATCGTGGGGATGTGGAATCAACATGTTTCTGCCGATTTAGCAACCTTTGAAAGACCCACAACGGGAAATTACAAAGTGATTGCACCCGATTCAACCTTTTATAATTTCGTGGTATCCGGACGTTACCCAACCAAAATCTGGGTTTACGGAACCATCTCCAACCCAACAGACTCCTCTTATACGGAAGAAATCATCCATGCGACAAACGAAAGTTTGATTGGCAAATCAAACACCTTATTATATAAGCTTGTGGATGATAATACATTGCTTCTGAAATTCAAGATGTATGTAGAGATAAACGGAGTCACGAGAGAACAATGGATTCCGGAAATATGGAAAAGGGTAACGGTGCAGGATGTATTCACCACGAATAAAATGTTATAATCAGGAACTTGTACCCGCGTACGGAGTGGTGACAAATTGTGTTTATTAAAATAAATCGGTTGGAAATCCGGGGATATTTTTCTATATTTGCACCGCTTTTTAAGTACATCTCGTGTGATGGGGAATTAAGGAGCAGAATCCTCAATTTTGAGTAACACAAAACAAATTAAAAATGAAAAATTTTGCATTAGCTGGTCAGTCAAGAACTGACATCGGTAAAAAAGCGACTAAAGCAGTTCGCGCTGAAGGTAACATCCCTGCAATCCTTTACGGTGGTGAGAAAGAAATCGCTTTCACAGTAAACAAAGCAGACGTTCGTAACTTGATTTACACTCCGGATATCTTCATCGTAGACCTTACAATCGACGGTCAGGCTTGCCAGGCTATCATCCAGGACCTACAGTTCCACCCGGTAACTGACGAAGTTCTTCACATGGACTTCCTTCAGATCTTCCCTGACAAAGCAATCACAATCGAAGTTCCTGTTAAACTTGAAGGTCTTGCTGAAGGTGTTAAACAAGGGGGTAAACTTTCTTTGGAAATGCGTAAACTACGTGTTAAAGCGCTATTCGCTAACGTACCTGAGCGTTTGACTATCAACGTATCTGATCTTGGTCTTGGTAAAACAGTACAGGTTGGACAGTTGTCATTCGAAAACCTAGAGCTTCTTAACGCTAAGAACGCTGTAGTATGTGCAGTTAAATTGACTCGTGCGGCTCGTGGTGCTAAGGCAGCTGCAGCAGCAGGTAAAAAATAATATCCGATAACTGACGATATTAAATGAAATATTTGATTTGTGGATTAGGGAATATTGGTGCTGAGTACGAATATACCCGTCACAATATCGGATTTAGAGTATTGGACGCCTTAGCTAAGGCGTCCAATATTGTTTTTACGGATAGCCGTTACGGTGCGATTGCGGAGATGAAGATCAAAAACCGCCAGCTTGTACTGCTAAAACCTTCTACTTATATGAACCTGAGCGGAAATGCGCTCCGTTATTGGATGCAGAAGGAGAATATCCCCGTAGAAAATGTTCTGATTATTGTTGACGACCTTGCTCTTCCTTTTGGAACGCTTCGACTGAAACCGAAAGGGAGCGATGCGGGACACAACGGCCTGAAAGACATCGCCCGCGTTTTGGGTAATGACAAGTATGCCCGGTTGAAATTCGGTATCGGAAACGATTACCCGAAAGGCGCACAGGTAGATTATGTGCTTGGTAAGTTCACTCCGGAGCAGGAGAAAGAGCTTCCCGAGAAGTTGGAACGTGCCGACGAAATCATTCGTAGTTTTTGTCTGGCCGGCGTTCAGAATACAATGAACCAATTCAATAATAAATAAACAAAAGGTTAAAGACCGGACTCAGCGCGAGTAATTCGCACGCTTCCCGTCCTTTAACCTTTTGTTGTTACTACTCACCGTTAGTTCTGAAAACGTATGGCAAATGAAGTAAGAATCGATAAGTGGATGTGGGCGGTACGCATCTTTAAAAGTCGCACCATCGCAGTGGAGGCTTGTAAGAAGAACCGTGTCATGATCAATAATGTGAATGTAAAACCTTCACGGATGATCAAGGTAGGCGATGTAATTCAGGTACGCAAACCTCCGGTAACTTACTCTTTCAAGGTATTGCAACTCTCTGAAAAACGAATGGGAGCCAAATTGGTACCGGAATACATGGAAAACGTAACCACTCCGGATCAATACGAGATTCTGGAGTTGAGCAAAATCCATGGTTTCATTGACCGGGCAAAGGGAACCGGAAGACCCACGAAGAAAGATCGCAGAAGCATGGATGAATTCACCCAACCGGAATTTATGGATGATTTCGACTTTGAGTTCGGATTTGACGATACCGAAGCATAAAAAAAAGCGAAACACTCTCTTAAAATGGAGTGTTTCGCTTTTTTTTACGGATAGTCGTATTCGAGCGAGAATTCATCTACCGTCAATACGCTGCCGGCTCCTCCGGTAAAGAAATCGCCGTATTTACTTGCAGAGGCAACGATAATGATATAAGTAGGAATCCGGTTTCTTGACCTATAGTCGAGTTCCAAAGAGAATTCCCTGTAATCGGCTACCGCTTCGCCGCTATTCATCTCGGCAAAAGCGATGATATTGGGATCATTCTTATCGAAAAGCTTTCGGTTGGAGGGCTTGGTACGGATCTCCACCGGCTCTTTCCAATCTCCTATCGCGATGTAAATCGAACAGGTATCGGGTGCTCCTTTCAGATGCGCCAATTCAGACGATACATAATTTATGGGTGCCGGCATGTATTTATAATATCCCTTCAGGCGGGTAGGATAAGATCGAAAGGGTTGTCCGAAATTCAGAATGCCGTTTGTACCATCTACCGCAACAAACTCACCCACAAACAGGTTCCCCGCAGCAAATTTGCCGATTGAGCCTATACCTACGAATTTCGATTCAAGAGATGCCGCCATTCCTTCCGTTCTACCGCTCCAGATATCGTCTGTCGGTTGGGAATTACTCTCCCCTAAGGTAGAAGAACCCATATTACCGGTATCCCAGAAAGGAGTTCCCTCTTCCAACCATGGATTCCACACTTTCTTCAATTTATGCCATTCATCGAAAGATCCGTTGGGCAATGACAACGCTTCAGTCGTAACGAAAGTGATCTCCTCCCCGTTTTCATCTCCGTAAGTCGCCCTGAAAACATAGCGAGATGAGGGTTTAAGGTGATTCACACACGCTGTAAAAGTAGAGCCGGTGTAATTGATCTTTTCAGGCGACACCTCTTCCCAATCGTTTGCATCCGCCTCCTTGTACTGCAAACCGCATTTTCCATCTGCCGGACCCTCTCCTGTAAGCCATGCCACATTGGCCCAAGGATTAACCTCTTTGGTTGTCACCAACGTTTCTTTCTGTATGACAAAAAGACGCCAAACCTCCTCTTTGCCTCGATGGAGTACGGTAATCTGACGTGCAGATGTAAAATCAAGAGGTGTATTAAGATGATCGGCCGGAACGTATTGCGCTCCCTCCAGACCTAATTTTAATTTTGAAATGCGAATTCTTCGCAAACTCGTATGGATTGAGACATAGGCGATTGCACGCTTGGATAGCGGCTCTATGAGACTCTCGCCAATTTGCCCCTCCACCACAAAACTCCGTTCAACCGGTTGATTGGCGTAAATTGTCCAAAGATAGTCTTGATAAAGAGAGAGTGTCGTTTCATGAGGCTTCGAAAGATCCAACACCTCACCCTCGGCAAGGGTCGTTTTGGCACCCTCGGTACAAGAGAAGGTAGTTATCCTTACATTTTCAGGATTTGCCGTTTCCGATAAGACCACTTCTACACGCTGCTCTTCATTATTAATATAGGTATTACCCGTCTGACCTTCGAACTGAAGATTGGTAATCTGCAACTTAATGGTGGGATAAGGAATATCATTCCGAATGCAGGAGGTGAGAAGAAAGCCGGCACAAACTATAAACAGAAAAAACGGTGATTTAAACACAAAAAACGGTGATGCTTTCTTCTTCATTTTATTGAAATTGTTTATAGACATACAGTTACCCCGATGTTGATGTTTAAAAGATTGATTTTAAAATTTGCACCACTCCGTTTAAAGGAGCCCGATTCCACCTGATCGATTTTCTGCTTCTCGCTTCTATAGGTTATTCCGGCTACACCGAAAGAGAATTCAGCACAAACGTTTTGCATCATAAAGACAGAAATCCCCGGATTAATACCCAATTGAATCTGATTGATTCGGGTTTCGGTCAATACAGGCTTCTCATCGGCCAAACGCGAAAAGGAAGAGTTTCCGGAGTTATAAGAGAGATAGGTTTCGTTAAACAAACCGAATCTTCTACCGGAATCCAATCCCACATAAGAGCGATGATAAATCACGGTATTGAATAACGTCTCAGACAATTGGATATCGGAGAGTGTAAAATCCAAATCATCCATGGCCAGACTTACGTTATCCAATCGGGCGAACGTATTTGCATAACCCAGCTTCACGCCTACAACCTGATTGTCTTTATAGAAATATCCGATAAAGGGATTTACACGTAATGTCTTTGCATAATAATTAAGTTCCTCCAAAATAGAGAGCAGCTGACTATCATTACTGTCATATCCGGCATAAGAAGCGGTCACTCCGAACATCTTCTGTCCCTTGGGAATAAAACGGTAGTTGATGATGCCTCGGTCATATCGACCGATCGCTTTCATCTTCAGAATATCCGGATCAGCTTTCTTTTCCGTGTAAAGCGAATCAGCGGCGTATCCCGAAAAAAATAGGAAGAACGTAAAGAAAAGAAGATAATATTTTTTCATATACATGTGTGCCGAGAAGCAAATGATACATAATGCGATTTATAAATAGAAGGCGATTCCCATACCGATTGAGAAGAGGTTGATCTTAAAACTACCTCGATTGGAAGACCTCTCTCCAACCTGTACCTGATCTGTAATTTGTCTGAGTTTACTGAAAGAAAAACCAAGTACACCCACATTCACCTCTACGGCCATGAAATTATTGATGAATGCAACCAAACCGGGCGAAACCGCTAGGTTGAAATCGCGCGAAGTTTGATAAGTGCCCGTCAAGGCCACGCCTTTCCCGCTTAAAACTTTAGACTGACTGCCTCCGATCTCCAACTGGGTCTCATTGAAGATAGCAAATCGCGTATTCGCACCCAGACTGATGTAGTTTCTTAAAATCGCCATTCCCGAATAGGCGTGTTTCAGCTGATATAGATCCTTCACATTGAGATTCATATCCTCATTGATATTCAAATCCAGATTATCCAGCTTCAACAAACTACGGTTGTACGAAAATCGCCCCCCCGCAGCTACATTCTCCATAAAGGCATAACATAAAACGGGACTCACTTTTACCGAATAACCGTTGGTATTTATACCTTCCACCACTAGAAAGCGATAATTATCACCTGTAAATTCAGAATAAGAAACAGAGCTACCCAGAATCCATTGTCCCTTTGGAACAAACATTCCCTGTTCGATATCTCTTTTAAACGCCTGAGCCTGTAAGCTTACACTTACAGGCCACAGGAGTAATAATAAAATAAAAACCTTAATATTATTATTCATAAATAAGTTCCAGGTCATCCAACCACAATACGCTTGAGCTACTTCCGGTGAAATAGTCTCCGTACTTACTTGCAGAAGCAACAACCACTATAAATTTAGGGATACGTTGTAATGAGCGGTAATCCAGATCAATCTCAAAAGGATGCAGGTTATCGCCTTCGGTAGATACGCCGCTCTGCATCTGACCGAATGCTATAATCGCCGGATCCTGCGGATCAAACAGTTTTCGTTCCGAGCTCTTTGTTTTAATCAGAACGGCAACCTCTTCATTGTTATAATTCTCAGGTACCCAATCTCCTAAAGCAACATAGACATGCGCCGTATCGGGCACTCCTTTCGGAGCATAAGGCGATGAATTGCTGTTTGTAAGGGAACTGTAGTCAATCTGTCCCGAGTTGTATTTATAATAACCGCGTAATTTCTTGGGGCGGGATGTAAAACGTCGACCAAAACCTAAAATACCGTCTGTTCCATCCGTTCCGAGGTATTTGCCGGCAAAAACATTACCGGCCGCAAATTTACCGATAGTTCCGACACCAACAAATTGCGACTGCAATTTGATTGAATAAGCTCCCGATTGCTTGATGGAAGCATCGTAATTCGTTACGTTCTTGTTCATCGTTGCGGAACCATGATTACCGCTATCCCAGAACATCTCCTGGCCATCACCATAGATCAACCAAGCTTTTCCGGGTTTGCTCCAGTATTCAAATCCGTTGTTTGGCAACTGAGTGGTATTATCCGTCGTAAACTTGCCGATTACCGAAGATGCCTTTTCGCCGGCTACCGCTCGGTATTCATACATCGTATTTGGCTCGAGCGATGATACGGCTGCCGAAATAGACTGATTATCACGCACTGCGTTTACCTGCATCCAATCGGATTGTCCCGCTTTGCGATACTGAAAAAACAACTCCTCTGTTGTCTCTTTCAAGAGTGTTCCTCTCAAAACAGCTTTCGAACTCCACACATCGGATTCAATCACGCCCAATGTTTTCAGTACGGCATCCGAAGCTGAAATCGTCAAAGTAGCCGTACGACTCTTCCCGTTTCGATCTTGTGCGGCGATTACAAAATCGTAATCGCCCTCTTCGCCGGTTAACTTCGTAATAAATGATTCTGAAAAACGAATCTTGAGATTGGAGTTTCCGGTTTCCGGATTCAATTTATAATTGATCGACAAACCTTTTGCTTCAAGATCAGGCCAAGCGGATTCTGAAATATTCAGAAAATCAACAGATGACTCCACGATGCCCACTTTTGAGAAATGATCAGACGAAAGCACTACACTTTTAAGTTCCGAAGAAGCGGCAATCCACACGCCTACCTCAGCTCCTTTGGAGAGCTCAAAAAACAACGGTTGATCCAGGTTAAACTCCTCACCCGAGATATCCGGACGTTTGTAGATGACCACCTCCTCTTCGAAAAGGATCTCCGTTTCATCCACCTTGATATCGATCAAAGCACCACCTTGAACGGCATCCAACTCTTTGAAATTAAAATTCAAAGCATAACGTGTTGTTGGTTTTACCGCTGCGATGATTCCGGATTGTTGATATCCTTTCCCATTGTTCTGAACACCTTCAAAGAGCCAGCCCAATGAAGTTTCCGTTTCCGGCATCATAAAATAGCCGGTCTGATCTACATTCTCTTTTGTGAAAGTCAACGTATCCGTCGGGAGAAAAACCTTGACACTGTATGCTGAGAAAACAGACTCCAGATTACCGAAATTCACAGTAGCCAGTGTATTGGCTATTTTCCCGATCAATTCAACCGGAGTTGTTTTACCGGTTTCCACATCACACAAAGCATCTCCTTTGTAAAACACCTTGTCAAAAGATGCCGGAACCGAATCACCGGAAACAAGGGTCATCCGGTAAGTCCCTGTCTTCAGCTGCATTACTTCCGGAATTGAACCTACTCCTTCGTATTTACGGATAAGGCCCTTTTCACTATAGATTTTTACAACCGCTTTCTCTTTGAGGTTTTGATCATCGGAAGTGGCTCTTGTTACGGTAACCACTTCATTTTTCATATTTACATTCAACTTCAATGCCCCTTCTCCCTCTTCGGTCAAATCATTTTCCATACATGAGGAGAATGAAAACAAAGATAGAAACACAAAGCATGCCGCATATAATTGGGTTGTTCTCATTGTCATTCAGTAATTAGAGTTAATGTTTCTGTCGCTTTATTATCTTCCTGATCCACAACGGTAATAATGAAACGGTGTGTGGCCGCGCCGTAAATACCCAACAGTGAAGTAAACTGAGTAATATCAAAACGGATGTATTTTTCACCGATCACGGCATCCTCTACCGGGAAACCAAGTCCCGAAAGTCCCTCTTTCAAATTACCCGGGTATGCAAGATCAAACTCCGAAGCCAGTCCCACGTCATTTAAGATGTCTGACGTCAATGTTTCCGAATCAATCTTCACAAAAAGGTTTTTAAATCCGATCTCCGAATTGATATTTACCACGATTTCCATTCCGTCAGCCGGCACTGTGATCTGCTGTTTGATATCAAATCCCTCTCCGGTGATCTTTGGCGCTTTTGCATCGTCCGGGGTTTCCGGGTCGGTCGGTTTTTCGGGGTCGGTCGGTTCTGAAGGATCTGTCGGTTTCTCCTCTTCGATTACGCCTTCGTCTACATCCACGACCACATCTTTTTCTATAATGGTGCAACTGGCATCTATTCCTACGGTGAGGTTCGCTTCGCCCTCCTCTTTATTTCCTCCCTGATCTGTATTCTGCAAAGCGTATCTTATCAGTCGGTGTTGACCTGCTTTTACATCTGTGAAGACTTTTGTTATGGAAATCGGTTCGGAATCAAAGGTACCGGTAAGTTCAGCCGTAAGAATATCCGAAGATGGGGAAGCGGCAAAATAACCTGCTCTGTATTCCCCTTTCTTAAACACCAGCGTTCCTTCACCTACCGTTACGTTTACCGCTACGTCGTTTCCTAACAACAAAGCCAAATCCATATCGTATTCTATGGTGACTTTAATATTTGAGAGTTTGCACAACAAAGACTCCACCTGCGTCAACTTATTCTCTTCGATCGTAAAGGAATTACGGTCGTAATAATAGGGTTTCTCGAACTCAGCAGGTTTTACATCATGCGAAAGTGCTTCTACGGTATAAGACCCCACTTTCAACGTAGCAATCTCCGGCATCTCCGAATAAACCCACTCTTTTTGAATCGTTCCGGATTTTTCTTCACGGATACGAACAATAAAATCGGACGTGTTTGTTGCGGCTTTCGTGAGAGACGCATCGTCTACATACACCATCAATCCCCTGAGCTTGATCTGGCCCTGTGATTCATCACGTCCGTCGTCAAAAGCTTCACGACCACAAGCCGTAATCAGCAGCGCGGTACAAAGGAGTGTTACTAAATTTATTATTTTAAATTTCATTTGTATATCTTTTATTATTTAACGCTAAAGTCAAATGCGCCATCTATATACCCTTCGTTGGGTAACTCAACATACCTTCCCTTCGGGTATCTCAACTATTGATGAGTTATGGCAATCGCGAATCAATAAAGAAGCGTTATTTCATCAATAAACAATTTACTTCCCACAGTTTCCGCATCACTCAGATTTCCGAAAGCCGGAAGGTCGAAGTTTGTGGTATTCACATCCAGTTGGGTACCTGAGACAAAACGGATATACATTTTAGCAGCTTTATGCTGAGCAAACTCGCCGTTGTAATCAAGTTCAATCCGTTTCTCTGTATAAGCAGAAACGGCGCCACACTCGGCTGCCGGAATCTGATATTGCGCAAGCACATGATCATCCTCGTCTAACACAACCATCTCTGCGATAAAACGATCGTCCGGATTTTTCGGTATGTATTTGTAATAAAAAGAAACGCCTGAGGGACGCGATTGGAACGGAATCCCGTAGATCGGCGCTTGATTTTCCTTATCGTAAGAACCCAGATACAACTGACCGGCATCTGTTTTTTTCACAGTGGAATTATCTCCTGTAGCGGTACTACCGCTACCCCAGCCCACGCTTCGGATCAATGCCGCTCTTCCGAATTGGGAATCCTCGGTTGGAATGGTTCCCGAATTGGCTACATAACAGCAACCGACATAGGGAGCAGTTGGCAAACCTAAAAATTTAGAAGGAGCTTTCCCATCGCTTGTCGTTTTCTGATTCATGGTGTTCCATCCTTGCGTAGACTCATCCGAATCACTCCAAGGAAAGAACTTATTCCAATAAACCAAATTCAGATTGCTGGTAATCGGTTTATCGTTCACATCGGTCTTATTGGAAAACCAGTTTTCCATACCTGCATTCGGAAGTTGCGTTTGTGCCTCTGTACGGAATGAAACAAGTTCACTGTACTCGCTTTCTTGTGGCTTCTCCAAGCAAGAGATGCGCACCTGATAAGGTGTATTTCCTTCCAGCGCGGTTAGGGTGATTACGCCGTCCGCGATCGTAAACTGACGATGCGCATTCCACGTTGATTCCCCCTCCTTTTTCAAATAAACTTTCGAATATTTCTGTACGGCTTCAAGATTGGATGGATTTTCACATAGCAATTTCAGTTGTGCTTTTGCACCCCACACATCACCCTCGTTCACCTGCATTGACACAGCCGGCTGGAGAACCTTGATCTCTTTCTTCTCCGACTGTTTACCTCCATAGCGTGCGATCATCTCCCGGTTGAAGTTTTTCATCGGGATGTCACTGATCTTAATCCTGTGAAGGTCCCCTTCAGACGAAATCACTTCTGTTTCGGACACCTCCTGCCAAGTCCCGAAATCGCCGACATAGGAGAAGGTCACATTTTCAGGATATCCTTTCAATTGCAAGGAAACCATCACTTCACTGTTCCCCAGTTCTACCGAATCAACAGACAAGAGATCAAATCGATTATCTAAACTGTTAACATTTAAAACCAACTCCTCGGATCTGTTTCCATTTTTATCTGTTGCCACCAATGCAAATCGATGTGACGATGAACCGTTAAGAGCATAGAGATTCTCAATTAGATTTTTGAAATCAATCATTGCGAAATGCTCCATGTTTACCGAAGCTCCCACCCCTTTAACAAGCAAGCCCTCCGCCTCAAGAGCAGAAAGCGTAGCTACGTCCGCTTTCGCAAGATCTACCGAAGCCGGCCAGTTCTTCGCCGATAAACATTCTGATTGAGTAGTTAAGAGTAGCGATGCAATCCGAGCCGGAGCATAAAGAATGGCAGACAAGGCATCCGTTTCGGGAGCCATCCCTTCCACTTGCTCAACGATTTGTCCGCTTTCAAATCCCGTAGTTTTGAACACAGGCGGGGTAGCCGTAAGTGTCTCATCAGAGATATCCACCTGGATCGGCTCCTCTTCTGTAGCTGAATCGAAAGAGACCAGCAAGGTAGAACTTCCGGCTTCCACATCAAAACGAAGTTTATAATGTGTTCTTGGCATTGTTTTTGACAAATCCAATACATTTAACGTAGAGGTTATGCCTGTAGAAGTTTCTAAAGCCATCGTTATTTTCAATGCTCCCGGTTTCATATAAGCTGTACGGGTTTCATCTTTTTTAAAAATAACCGGCGTTCCTACCCCCGATACGACAGAAGTGGTATAATCTCTAAAATAGCTTTTAAAGGATTCACTATACTCAGTTGAAATTTTCACATTGGCCAGGTAGCAAATCACCTGTACATCCGTTACTTTCCCGTCTTCGATAATAAAATTCTGCGATCCCTCAAATGCGGGTTTGTCAAATCCCTCCTCCACATTGGAACCATGGAATGCTTTTATCGAATAATTCCCTATCGGATAAAACTGATCGGCAGGAAAATCCTTTAGGTTTTTCCACGAATTGATCAGATGCTCACCTTTATAAAGTTCAAGGGCAAATTCGGAAACATCCGGTACACTTTCTTCAACGAGCCGGGCGGCTCTGGTTTCTATAACTTCAGAATTCGTTTCGAGTCGTAAATTCATCGACCCATTTTTCCCTCCGTCTTCCTCTTTCTGACACGATGCCGTAATTAAAATACAGCATAACAACAACAGTAAAGACCTTGTTTTCATTAAATTAACAATTAGATTTTAATAACTAGCACCTGCGGGACACTATCTTTCTTTAACACACAACGCAACTTAGAACAAATCCACAATAACCGTGTAACAAAGGGCGATCTGAGTCTGTTCTTAAAACATCCCCGAACCAAACAACAAGCACCTCAACAGGCATATTTTCAGATAATTGAAATTCAAATAAAATACACCTATTTTTCCATAATTTCACACAAAGGAATAAAAACATCCGACAACTCGTATCTTACAATAATTCAATTCTGTATTTTTTAACTTATTTTTAGTGTGGATTCTATCTAATATCCGATCCTCCGAAGCAGAAAATAGCTCTAAAAAAGAGCTAAGAAACACACCCGCTATTACTGCTTCGTTGTGCAGTAAAAGATAGATGATTAGAGCAATTTCATTGAACAATTGCAGGTTTTGAGTGAATGTTGAAACGCATCGTGCCCCTCCGGAAAACCGAATTATGGGTTTTATCATTAATTTGATTAACTTCGCCCCCATTAAACACCTGAAATTCAATCGTATTTAAATAACTAAGTATAATATATATGAAATTTAACAAAGCGATTTGTTGTCTCTCCCTCATTTTCCTAAGCATTTCCTGTATCCAGGAAGAGCCTCTGAATGCCGAATGTGATATCATTAGTGTCTTCTTAGACAATGAGAATTTAAAAGGCGACCCGATCATTGAAAACGACAGAATCACTTTTCTAGCGAAACCGTTTATTGATCTTACCGCCTTGGCACCGGAGTTTGAGTTGACAGAAGGAGCAACGATTACGCCTGCTAGCGGAACCGTACGCGATTTTACTTCAGCTCAAAAATATACTGTAAAATCACAGGACGGAAATTGGAGTAAAACCTATGACGTACGTTTCAGCTTGGATGAAGCCAAAAACAGATACAGTTTTGAACACTTCCGCATCAAAGATTCAATCAAGAATAAATATTACGAATTCTACGAAATCGGAGCCACGGATACCATGTTTATTTGGGCGACCGGAAACCCCGGATTTAAACTAACGAACTTCAATGCATCATGGGAGGATTACCCGACATTGGTTGAGCCGAATGGGGTAGCCGGGAATGCGGCGTGCCTGATTACAAGAAGTACGGGCAAAGTAGGTGCGCTTGCGGGTAAACCGATTGCGGCCGGAAACCTGTTCATCGGCAAATTCAATATGAGTAGCGCAATGGGTGATGCTTTGACGGCAACCCTGTTCGGAACACCGTTTGCACAAAAACCAACCCGATTGAAAGGGTGGTATAAATACACTCCGGGCGAAGTGTTCACAAATAAAAGCAACAAAGTGGATCCCGACAGAATCGACAAACCGGATATTTACGCCGTGTTCTATGAACCGACCCCTGAAATCCCGATGTTAAACGGTGCCAATTCGCTCACCGCGGAGAATATCATTGCGATTGCTCGTCTGGAAGACCACACACCCAAAACAAGATATACGCCATTCAACATTCCTTTCGTTTATAAAGAGGGAAAAGTGATTGACGAAATAAAATTGAAAGACTTCAAATACAACATGGCGATTGTATTTTCATCAAGTCTGGATGGTGCCTATTTTGAAGGTGCCGTAGGCAGTACGCTGATCGTAGATGAGGTTGAACTGATTTGCGAAAATTAATTACTTCTTTAAATCACATCGATTCGTTCATCTCAGATCATAATTTATTTGACTGAACGAATGCTAATTAAGAAATGCTATGCAACTAAAAAAGCTACTATATTCGGGACTGCTTACGCTCTCTTTTGTAACGTTTTCAACGAACACATCCGTTGCGGCAGAGAAAAGTGGATTCTTCAAGAACATCTCTTTCAATCCTTTTCGCGACAAAACAGCCTCTGTGGATGCAGAAACTGAAGGCTTACGTTGGTCCTACCTACGAGGGTTAGAATACCGTTTGAAAGCAGGATTCAATATCGGAGGAATCGCTCCGGTACCACTCCCTGCTGAAATCAGAGAGATCAATAGCTACGACCCCACCTTGCAGATTGCCGTAGAAGGCGATATCGTAAAATGGATTGATAAACGCTACGGGATTTTGCTTGGATTGCGTTTTGAAAGCAAAGGAATGAAAACGGACGCCCGCGTAAAAAACTACGGCATGAAAATGATTGCTGAAGATGGGGGTATGATGGAGGGTTACTGGACAGGAAACGTAACAACCGATGTTCAGAATTCCTACCTTTCCATTCCGGTAATGGGGATTATGAAACTCTCTCCGAGATGGGAAATTCAGGCGGGGGGATTTTTCTCCTATCTGATGAAAGGTCAATTTAGCGGATCCGTTTACAACGGATATTTACGCGAAGGAGATCCCACAGGAAACAAAGTGATTTTTGAGGGAGAAACAACCGCTACCTACGATTTCTCTAAAGATTTGAGAAACATTCAGGTGGGTGCACAGATCGGTGCACAATGGCAGGCCTATAAACACCTTAGCTTCTATACCGATTTGACATGGGGATTTGTACCGGTCTTTAAATCGAGTTTCGAAACAATTACGTTTAACATGTATCCTATCTATGCGAATATAGGATTTGCTTATATCTTCTAAGACAAAGAGGTCGGGAATATCATCCCGACCTCTTTTTTATTTCTCCTTTTTACTCACTCTTTTTCTCCTTATCCCACGCTTCGCGCCGTTCTCCAACCTGTTTTTCAGGTTCCTGAACTTTCACGAATGGCTGACTGTACAATACCGCTCCGGTTTTATCCACCACACAGACATCATAATCTGCCGCATAGGCTGCAAAACGCTTCACATTGTGACGAAACTCCTCCGCTACTTCGTGTGCGCGATCCTTATTGTCCCCAACATATGAATCTTCGGGAGTAAATATTTCGTCCGGATTTTTCTTTGAAATAAAAGAAACTGTGTATAATTTCATAATGATTCTATTTTATAACCGTTTACACGATAAGTTTATTTTTCACTCCATTTTTCCTCAGCGGATTTTTTATCGGCTTCCGCTTTATGATCTTTCATAGACTCCTCTTTCAAGTGCGCTTTCTCATTCTTTAATTCCGCATCGCGCTTTTGCTCCTTATCCCATTTGGCCTGTCTTTCCAAATCGTGTTTATTCTCCTCCGGAGTTAAAATGAAAGGATGCGAATAGATCATGGTACCCGTCGGATCCAGAATCGTCACATTATAATCATGCGCATATTGAGGGTATAAGCTAGCCTGATGGCGAAGTTTATCCGCTTCTTCTATTGCTTTCTCTTTATCCGCTCCCACGTAGGTATGTTTGGGAGTATAGGAGTCTTTTCCATCTTTTGAAACAAAAGAAACAGCATACAATTTCATACTCGAATATTTTAATTGGTAAGGTTTAGAATATAACAGTTGCGCACTTTGTAATGTTTATAGAATAATGTTATTGCACATTTTTTGATAATTCGTGTTGTTTTTCTTTTCTTAATTGTTGGATAATTAATTTCAAAAAACTAATTTGGGCGCTTCTAATATCAATCACGTTATCTGATAAACGAATTTTAATCAATTTATTATAATCCTTTTACCATGAGTTTAAAAATGATCGTACTTGCCAAACAAGTACCCGATACACGTAACGTCGGAAAAGATGCAATGAAAGCCGACGGTACTGTAAACCGCGCCGCACTGCCGGCAATCTTCAATCCTGAAGACCTGAATGCCCTTGAACAGGCGCTGCAGCTAAAAGAAAATAATCCGGGCTCTACCATACAATTGTTGACCATGGGACCTCCCCGTGCAGCAGATATCATTCGTGAAGGTTTATTCCGCGGCGCAGACGGTGGCGTCTTATTAACAGACCGGGCTTTTGCCGGTGCCGACACATTGGCGACATCCTATGCCTTGGCGTGTGCCATCCGGAAAATGGGCGATTTCGATATTATCCTTGGCGGCCGACAGGCTATCGACGGCGATACCGCTCAGGTGGGACCGCAGGTGGCTGAAAAATTGGGAATCCCACAAGTCACTTATGCCGAAGAAATCCTAGAGGTTACGGATCACGATATCACAATCAAACGGAGACTCGAAAGAGGAGTTGAAATCGTAAAAGCGAAATTCCCTGTCTTAATCACCGTAAACGGAAGTGCGGACGACTGCAGACCGCGTAACGCGAAACTGCTTCAGAAATACAAACACGCCCGCACGGTAAGCGAACAAGTGAATATCGGCGACGACTATATCAATATCTTTAAAGATCGCGCAGATCTGAACCTCAATGAATGGAACACGAAAGATGTGGACGCCAACCTCACAGACTGCGGCCTTTCCGGTTCTCCGACCAAAGTAAAAAAGATCGAGAACGTTGTGTTCCAAGCAAAAGAAAGCAAGAAATTGAGTGCTTCAGATCAGGAGATCGAAGAACTCGTTATTGAATTAATTACCAATCATACCATCGGATAACCATGAATAATCTATTCGTATATTGCGAGATCGAAGATGGCATCATCAGTGACGTCAGTCTTGAACTTCTCACCAAAGGCCGCTCTCTCGCCAATCAACTCAACTGTAAACTTGAAGCCCTTGTCGTGGGTGACGGTCTGGAAGATGTGCCGGTACAAATATTCCCATACGGAGCGGATACGGTATATTTGGTGGAAGACCCGCGTCTTACCCCTTACACCTCCCTCCCTCACTCCTCCGTGTTAATCAATCTTTTCAAAGAACTGAAGCCTCAGATCTGCCTGATGGGAGCTACTTCTATCGGTCGCGACCTCGGACCACGTGTTTCCTCTGCATTGCACAGCGGTCTGACAGCCGATTGCACATCGCTTGAAATCGGAGATCACGAAGAGAAAAAAGAGAATAAAAAGTACCAGGATCTGCTTTATCAGATCCGTCCGGCTTTCGGAGGCAACATCGTTGCAACGATCGTTAATCCGGAATGCCGTCCGCAAATGGCTACCGTTCGCGAAGGGGTGATGAAGAAAGAGATCTTTAATCCCGCTCACAAAGGCGAAGTAGTTCGTTTGGACGCACACAAGTATGTGAACGATGAAGATTTTGCCATCGAGGTGCTAGAACGCCACATGGAAAAATCAAAGGTGAACATCAAAGGTGCTCCTATCATCATAGCGGGGGGCTACGGTGTTGGATCCAAAGAGGGATTCGACCTGTTGTACAAACTTGCCGGTACACTGAATGCCGAAGTGGGTGCTTCACGTGCCGCTGTAGATGCGGGATTCTGCGAACACGAACGACAGATCGGACAAACGGGAATCACAGTACGTCCGAAATTGTACATCGCCTGTGGTATCTCGGGACAAATCCAGCACATCGCCGGTATGCAGGAAAGCGCCATGATCATCGCGATCAACAACGACCCGCAGGCACCGATCAATAAGATTGCGGATGTGGTGATTACCGGTACCGTTGAAGAAGTGGTTCCTAAACTTATCAAGTATTACAAAAAGAACTCGAAGTAAATCATGGCTAATTTTTATACCGATACACCGGAACTGAAGTTCCACCTCAACCATCCGCTCATGAAACGGATCGTTGAACTGAAAGAGCGAAACTATACAGAAAAAGAGACATACGATTATGCACCTCTCGATTTCGAGGATGCAATGGACAGTTATGACAAAGTACTTGAGATCGTAGGTGAGATTTGTGGCGATATCGTAGCTCCGAATGCGGAGCATGTAGATCATGAAGGTCCCCAGGTAATCAATAACCGCGTAAAATATGCCGAAGGTACGGCCGCCAACCTGGACGCGGCCCGTAAGGCGGGATTGATGGGTATGGCGATGCCACGCCGCTATAACGGTCTTAACTTCCCGATCGTTCCCTATATCATGGCAGCCGATATGGTTTCCCGGGCCGATGCCGGATTTGAAAACCTTTGGGGTTTACAGGATTGTGCCGAAACATTATATGAATTCGGATCGGAAGAACAACGTCTGAAATTCATTCCACGCGTATGCGAAGGGGAAACAATGTCAATGGACCTTACTGAACCGGATGCCGGCTCCGACCTACAGTCGGTGATGCTGAAAGCAACATACAGTGAAGCGGATCAATGTTGGTACCTGAATGGCGTAAAACGCTTCATTACCAACGGCGATGCCGATATCCACCTGGTACTCGCCCGCTCGGAAGAGGGGACGAAAGACGGACGCGGACTTTCAATGTTTATCTATGACAAGAAAAACGGAGGGGTTAATGTTCGCCGTATCGAAAATAAGATGGGGATCAAAGGTTCTCCGACCTGCGAACTGGTTTACAAGAATGCAAAAGCTGAGTTATGCGGCGATCGCAAATTAGGACTGATCAAATACGTTATGGCACTGATGAATGGTGCCCGTCTAGGCATCGCCGCTCAATCGGTCGGCCTTTCTCAGGCAGCTTTCAACGAAGCGCTTGCCTATGCGAAAGATCGTATTCAGTTCGGAAAAGCCATCATTCATTTTCCGGCAGTACAGGAAATCCTGTCGGTAATGAAAGGAAAACTGGATGCTTCTCGCTGTCTTCTTTACGAAACGGCCCGTTATGTAGACATGTACAAAGTGTTGGAAGACATACAACGCGAACGCAAACTCACTCCCGAAGAACGTACGGAGATGAAGAAGTATTCCAAACTGGCGGATGCCTTCACGCCGCTTGCTAAAGGTTTGTCAAGTGAATACGCCAACCAGAATGCGTACGATGCAATCCAAATCCACGGTGGATCGGGATTCATGAAAGATTATGCATGCGAACGCATCTATCGCGATGCACGTATCACCTCTATTTATGAAGGTACGACCCAGTTGCAGGTGGTTGCGGCGATACGTCACGTCACAACGGGAACCTACTTGACTCAGCTTCGTACTTATCAGGAGCAGGAGGTTAAACCGGAACTTGCAGCGATACGTCAGAAACTGATCGGCCTTACCGATCTTTACGAAAAAGCGGTTACTGAAGTAACAGATACTAAAAACAATGAGTTTATTGACTTCCATGCACGCAGAATGGTAGAGATGGCAGGATATCTGATCATGTCTTACCTTTTGCTTGAAGCGGCCAATGAAGAGTCGTCGTTCCGGAACTCGTTGGAAGTGTATGTGAATTATACACAAGGGGAGGTAGCGAAGAACATGAAGATGATTCGCAGCATCAACCCTGACCAACTGGCATTCTACCATTGCGGAACAAAAGTTGAGGAACCTGAAGCTATTCTAGAGGAGTAAGAATAGACTCTATTATAAAAAATGTCTCGGAGCGATATCGTTCCGAGACATTTTTTTATGCCTATGAATACACATCTCCCGCCTTCCGTGCCAGATTCTGCAACAACGAATCCATCTTGGCAATGATGGGATTCTCCGTCAGTCGGCCATAAGCTTCAGCCCGTATGTTCATTCGAGGAAAAGCAATCCATACACTTCCCGATTTATCCTCCCAAACGGCAATCTTCAACGGCAATTCAATCGAAAAACTTTGCTCCTGCTGCATCAGAAACGTTCCCACCTGAGGCGAACCGAATACAATCACCTGTGTCGGTCTGAGTTCCAACGACACCTCTTTTGCGTTTAACCCGTGATCGAACTTTGCAAATATTGGCGTTCCGGCAGCTTTCAGAAGGTGCTCGATACGATTCATCGTTTCGGCGACGGAGAATGCACTCTCATAGGCAAACAGAAATTCCTCATTGACGCCGGATCCCGGTAATCTATTTTCCTCTTTCATATCGCATACGTATTTATGTATGCAATTAAAACGGCTCACCAGTAAAAGTTGGGGGGAGAGATTGGGAAAAATCACTCCTAACGTC
>JAVVQG010000019.1:0-40896 GCA_036655355.1 Bacteroidales bacterium | reverse complement strand
CTTCTTCAGAGCACTGAAGCGCCTTCTTCAGAGTACTGAAGCGTCTTCTTCAGAGTACTGAAGCGTCTTCTTCAGTACTCTGAAGAATCACTTTTGATTTATCATTTTAAATTTATATCGTATGAGTATTAAGATTAAGTTGTATGAGAGTGAACTTCAGTCGGAAACGGATCAGAAGAGTTATTATGCGCGCATTGTAGAGAAGGATATCATATCATTCGAAACGGTCTGCGAAGTTATTTCGCAGCGCAGTACATTATCCACAGCGGATATAAAGGGAACGATCGATTCGCTGGCTTATATTCTGAACATGGCGTTTCTAGACGGCGATGGGGTTCAGCTTGGTCAATTGGGAACTTTTCTACCCAGTTTACAAGGAAAGGCAATAACCGACAAGAAGAAACTACCTCAGCATCATTTCCGGATCAATGGCATCCATGTACATCCCGGGAAGGAATTTTATAAAGCCATGATCAGTGCCAAATTTGTGCGGTTGAAAGAGGATGAGAAAATAAGTACTATAGATGAGCGGAAACGGAATATCATGCAGTACCTAACCATTCACTCTGAGGCGGAATTGCTAGAGATTTCCGGTTTAAATAGATGCAGTAGAAGTACGGCATTGCGTGATCTGAACTTACTTCTAAAAGAGGGACATCTTCGTAAGAGGGTATTCGGAGGAGGATCACTTTATAGCAAGGTATAAATTAGAAATGCCCGAAGCATCTTCTCTCTTAAAGAGAGGTGCTTCGGGCATTCTATTTTGCGTCAATTAACCGGAACCGATCAACTATTTATTTTGCGCGTTTCCAGTATTGCGAACGGTGGAAAGGTCCCACGTAGCCTTTCACTACCAATGTTTCCGGATCTTTCGGGTCCAGGCTGAACGTGCATTTATAGGATTTTCCGTTTTGCGGGTCTGTAATTGTACCCCCTTCGTAATTCGATTCCGATTTTTTCATATTCTCAATGATGTGCAATCCCACTACCGGTTTGTTTTTCTTGCTGCCGGTGCATTTTTCGCAAATCACCTCCTTTTCACCGGACGGTCGATTTAATAAAGCGGTTACTTTTCCAAAATACAAACCATTCTGCTCGAATATCTGAACTTCTGATTTCGGTTTTTTTGTTTCATCATCGTAAGTCACCCATTTTCCAATTACACTTTGTGCGTTTAAGAGCTGACAGCTTAGGAAAAGTGCAAAAAAAGCAATCTTCTTCATTTGTGTATAAATTTTTTTAATAAGCTTTTGTTAATCGGGTGCGAAAATAACACATAAAATTAGAAAGTGTGCATAAATGTGCACATAAATTAAACAAGTGAGCATGTTTCAGGAGCTGCGAAACGTAAAAAGAGAGAGGAATATCGAATTGAACAAAAGTCGTTGCTCGTTGTAATATATATAGAAAGATTGAGATTACTCTTTTTTGCGAAGGCTAACAGATGAAGCATTAGGGAGGCATCGTGCTAAAATTGAGCGAATTTCGATTCAAGTAATATTTAAAAGTTATATTATGAAAGCTGACAGCATTAAAGTTTTGAATGAGCAAAGAGAAGAGTTGATGAGTATGGTGGAGTTGGTTCAATCGCCGGAAGCACTCGGTAAAACCGGAGTTTCTTATTTGGAAACTCGTTTGGATGCCGTGATCAATGCGTTAAAACAGAACATGCAGGGAGGGGCAGAGGCGCCGGCAGATAAAGCGAAGGAAGTTCCTTTTGGTTTGGATAATCAGAGATTGAATCAGCAGATAGGAGATGCAGTTGCGAACTTGCAGAAAGAGAAAGACCTTTTGCACGAACTAAAGGATAAGGCTGCTTTCGATCATTTCCATATGGAGAAGCTAAAACATTACATAGATGAGGCGATCAAGGCACTCAGTCACATCGCTTAGTTCGTTGAAATGTATCGGTAATAAAAATAAATGGGTTGTTTTGGCGCAAGCCGGGATAGCTTGAGATTTGTTTTTGTGTGGTATACTAGTAGGAGTGGCTACAAAAAAGAAATGGTTGTCTCACGACAACCAATCTTCATTAACCTTAAATCTAATACCATGAAAAACACAGTACAAATATAGAATACTTACTTCTGTCCGTCAAGCGGAATGAGGTAAAAAAAGAGTGTAATAACAATATTTAACATAAGGCTGTTTCTGAGTGATTCTTTCATCGCAAATGAAGCGCGGAATGGTCGGTGTTTGTAAGTGGGAATTACAATGAACAATTTGAGGAAAATGTTGTTTTATAGATACTTGTAAATGTTTGGAGTTGATAATCGTTGTATAAACAGGAAATAGGTGAGGGAGAAAAGGGCTTGTCGTCTGAATAAGGACAAGCCCTTGTTGTTGAACAAATAGAATTTAAAGAATGTTTATAATTCAACGAGGAGCTTGGATTTAACTTCAAAATTAAAAGTGATATGATGCGTAACGTTTATATTTTGGGAGTAGTGGAATCAGATTCCTATTCAAGTATGGAGTCGGTTTATTCGATTATAGAGGAACTTACCGTAACTGGCGTTAATGGGATTTGTTTCAGTGTGCATACGGACGAGGATACGAATCTGGCCCCTTTCGATATAAAACAATGGGGAGCGATCAAGCATTATTGTGATGCTTTGAATATGGAATTTATCGGTCGTCCCCGTGCTTTGGGTGCTGTGGAGTGTCTCGAAGAACTTGGGGTGAACCGTTATCGGATCGCTGCCGAGGAGGTTGGGAATTTTCCGCTGCTGGAGATGGCAGCCAGAACGGGAAAAGACCTGATTCTTTCTGCTCCTCCGGGAATGGACTGGCAGGTGGAGCGGATGGTTGATTTTATTCAACCCTATGAAAATAACTTGGTGATGATGCAGTGGATGCCATTTTACCCTTGTCAACCCTGGGATTGGGGATTGACTCGCTTGGAGTGGCTGAAAGATCATTTTGGTTATCGGGTGGGATTGTGTGACCGTTCCGGCGACCTTTATGCGGGGGTAGCCGCAGTAGCCCTCGGGGCCGAATTCATAGAGTTCAAAGTGAAGGATTACACGGCTGAAATGAGAAAGAAGTTGGTAGATGGGATTCGGAAGGTGGAATCATCTTTGCAGATTCATCCCCAGCAGGAGGAATATTCATTGAAAGTTGCTTACAAGGAGATGTTTGAGCGTTCGTTGGTTTTCAATAAAGACAAACGTAAAGGTGCGCGGATTTCTCTTGATGATATTGAGATTACGAACAATGGAAACGGAATCGATGTTTCACGTTATTACGATATTGTTGGGAAGTATCTGTGTTCGGATGTCAAAAAAGGGGAAATGCTGAGTTGGAGCGTTCTGCAGCACGATTGTGAGTTAGGATAAATCAAACATACCAAGAGGGCCTCTCCGTTTTTAATATGGAGAGGCCCTCTTGGTATGTTGTCGTATCAGAACTTCGGAGCATCCTTGAAAAATAGTCCGGCACGGTCTTTCTCAGAGAGTTTCAGGTCGGTATTGGCAACCTGTAGGTCCAGGTTCAGGAAAGGATCATCAAAACGGATACAGCATTCAGCCGAAGGTTGGTAGATGTTGTCTACTTTGTAACTAAATACAGCCTGCTCACTGAGAACGATAAACCCATGAGCGAAGCCCCGCGGTACGAACAATTGGCGATGGTTCTCGTCTGATAACTCCACGGCGATCGATTGTCCGAAGGTAGGAGACGCAATTCGAAGATCAACGATGACGTCCAATACTTTGCCTTGGAGCACACGTACCAGTTTAGCCTGGGCATATTCTCCCTTCTGATAATGAAGTCCGCGGAACACCCCATAAGTGGACTTTGATTCGTTATCCTGGATAAACTCTACAGGTCCGATATGGTGATTGAATAACTCTTTTTTGTAGGTTTCCATAAAATATCCTCTGTGATCTCCGTAAATTGCAGGTTCGATTACAAAGACATCTTTTAGTGTTTGTGGGATGAATTTCATTACATAGTGCTTTTAGGATTCCAAAATTATCAATTTTATATGAAAGAGAAGAGGGCGTTTGTGAAAAACTTCACAGACGCCCTCTTCAATAATAACAAATTATGCAATCGATGTTTTATTCTTCGTTTACGAAGATAACGACGCGGTTCCAGTCATTGTGATCAGGATAAGGCTGTTCAGCAGAGCCTTTCGCTACGATCTTAATGCGGTTAGCATCTACTCCGTATGTGTTAACCAATTCGTCAGCAACAGCTTGTGCACGTCTTTGGCTAAGGTCAAGGTTGTATTCAGGAGTACCGGTATCTTTATCGGCGTAACCAATAACTTCAACGACAGCTTTGTCATGATTTTTCATCCAATCTGAAACGTTGAATACATTCACCTGTTGTTCTCTTGAGATTACAGCACTGTTGATACGGAATCTTACAACTGTAGTCAACTGACATGCTGGGCATTCAGGACATGGAGCAGGTTCCGGACATTTCTTAGCATTACAAGCATCCAATTCGTTGCGCAACTGATTTACCTTGTCATTCAGGCTGTTGATCAACATCTGTTCTTCGTAAGGATTGTAAGAGACGAAACGGTTCTGTCCGAATTTAACAGAGAAACCACCGGTTAGCGTCATGATAGGTTCAATCGTGTTACCTCCGTCAAGACCGTCGAATTCGTCAGTTGTCAAAGTGAAACGATCCTGGATGTAGAAATCTACATAATGAGATAGGCGGAAGTTCAATTTGATACCGGCGGAAATCGGGAACTGGAAAGGTTTTTCACCGTAAGCATTGTCTTTCAAAGTAGCCATGTAAGAGATACCTGCGAAAGGAATGATACTGAATACGCGGTTTTCATTGTAGCCACCGAACGTATTGCTCATGTTCCACATGAAATCACCGTAAATACCAAGGTAGTTGATGGATTTCTTTTCCCATTGCTGATTTACATAACCCCATGTTTTCAAAGGACCTGCGTCAAACTCCAGGCGAAGACCGGTGTATGGAGTAAGCCATTTACCGATAGCAAACTGACCAACCGGAACAAGAGGACGATCATCGCTGACACCAGGAATATCTTGGATCATGAAAAGGTTAACACCGGCACCAAGAGAGATAAACATGTTATCTCCGAATTTTAATTCATAGTAGTGGTTTTTACTACTTGTGTCCATTGTCTGGGCAGTAAGTTTTGGAATAGAGAGCGTCATAGTGAGCATCGCCAATCCAAGAGACAGAAACAGTTTTTTCTTTTTCATTTTAATTAATAGTTTAGTTTGACATCGATTTTAGATTAGATCCTTTTGTTTTTAAATACACTAAAGCTACATGCTGTTTTATAATTTACTTTTACAACAATAAACGTTTCTATAATGTTCGAAAGAGGACTGTTTTTTTATCAATTACTCCCGATGCTTTTCAGTTGTGGTCTCCGTTAGATTGGGGGATAATACCGTGTTTCTTTAATCTTATTTTATTAGTTTTGCATTCTCTCTCATCAAAATGCTCAATGAATTCAAGAAATAAGAAAAAAAACAATCTTTCAGGACGCCTTTTCGAAAAATATCGTCTTACCTTATATAAGGAGAACGAACCGGAGAAAACGACTTCAGCCTGTTTCACCCGACTGAATGCTTTATTGCTAACGTTGTCGGGGGCAATCCTGTTCATTGTGCTGATCTTATTTATTCTGTTGACTACTCCTCTTGGGGAATATTTACCGGGGTATATGGATCGGGAACTGCGGAGTGAAATGGTGCGCCATGCCTTGCGTGTGGATTCGATCGCACAAGACAATCTCCGTAGGGAACGTTACCTGGAGAATGTTTTAGGCGTGTTGAGAGGGGATTTCTCTGAAGATTCGATTCCTCCGCTCGATTCCATCTCCACTTTACCGGAAGCATCTGCGATGATCGCATTTGCCGATTCAGTTCCCGGTAAGAGTGAAAGAGAGCGTCAATTCGTAGCCCGTTTTGAACAGGAGGAGAAATACAGTCTGACGATTTTGAAGGATCCCGTGCCGGCGAAAGGAACGCTTTTTTATGCGCCCGTACGCGGAGTGGTTACGGAGACATTTGATCCGCAGAACGGACGATTCGGGGTGGAGGTGAAATGTGCCCGTAACTCCTCGGTATCGACCCCGCTCGAAGGAACGGTGATCTTCGTATCCCAAACGATCGAATCGGGTTATGTGATGCACATCCAACATCCCAACGATTTCATCTCCGTTTTCAGGAATATAGGAACTCCTACGCGGGAGATTTCCCGTTCGATTCCCGGAGGTGCGGTGATCGGAACACAGTCCCGGAGTGTTGCCACGAAAGAGCAACCTCACATCTATTATGAATTATGGTATAAGGGAACTCCCCTTAATCCCGAAGAATATATTAATTTCTGATCATTAATGAAAAGACAACTTGCAATTTTGGGTTCAACCGGCTCTATCGGGCGTCAAACGCTTGAAGTGGTAGCCGAGCATCCGGATCTTTTCGAGATTTATGCTTTAACAGCTAACAACAGCGTTGATTTGTTGATTCGTCAGGCACGTCAGTTTTTGCCCGACACCGTAGTGATAGCCAATGACGCTCATTATACTGCCGTTCGTGATGCGCTTTCGGATCTGCCCATAAAGGTGTACGCAGGAACCGAAGCGATCTGTCAGGTAGTGGAAGCCGAACCCGTAGATATGGTGGTGACTGCGATGGTGGGCTATTCGGGTTTAAAACCCACGATACATGCCATCAAAGCAGGTAAACCCATCGCACTTGCCAATAAGGAGACGTTGGTGGTGGCCGGAGAACTAGTCACCGCTCTTGCAATGAAGCACAACGTGCCTCTTTTGCCTGTCGACTCAGAACATTCTGCCATATTTCAGTGTTTGGCGGGAGAAATGAACAATCCGATAGAGAAACTGATCCTGACGGCATCCGGTGGTCCTTTCCGTACTTTCATGCAGGAGGAGCTGAAGTATGTTACCGCCCGGCAGGCGCTCAAACATCCGAACTGGGACATGGGAGCTAAAATAACCATTGATTCGGCATCTTTGATGAACAAAGGGTTTGAGGTGATTGAAGCGAAATGGCTTTTTGACGTAACGCCTTCGCAGATCGAGGTGGTGGTGCATCCGCAGTCGATCATTCACTCCATGGTGCAGTTTGAAGACGGGGCTGTTAAAGCCCAGTTGGGAATGCCGGATATGAAGGTGCCGATCGCCTATGCGCTTTCCTATCCCAAGAGATTACCCAGTGCGATCAATCCGCGGATGAGCTTGAAGGATTACGCGAACCTTACGTTCGAAGAACCCGACTTGAAACGTTTTCCGAATCTTCAGCTTGCTTTTGATTCGATGCACGGAGGGGGAAATCTTCCTTGTATTCTGAATGCAGCGAACGAAATCGTCGTAGATGCGTTTTTACATGAAAAATGCGGTTTTACCCAAATGTCACGGATTATCGAGAAGAGTCTGGAACAACTTCCTTTTATTGCAACTCCCAGCTACGAGGATTATGTGGAAACGGACCGGATGGCGCGTGAATTTGCTAAATCGCAACTTCTATAAAATTCGCTTTTGCTTTATATTTTTAAAATGTGGGAATTCAAAAAGTGCGTAATTTCGCATCCTGGGAATTCTGAGTAAATCAATACTATTTAATTCTATTTGAATGGAGGTAATTTTAATCAAGGCCTTACAGTTGGTAATGGCACTTTCTATTCTTGTCGTCGTACACGAATTCGGACACTTCATATTTGCGCGCCTTTTTAAAGTGCGTGTGGAGAAATTCTATCTGTTTTTTAATCCGTGGTTTTCGCTCTTTAAGTTTAAACCGAAAAATAGCGATACCGAATACGGTGTGGGTTGGGTGCCTTTAGGTGGTTATGTGAAGATCGCCGGGATGATTGACGAGTCGATGGACAAAGAGCAAATGGCAAAACCGGCTCAGGAATGGGAATTCCGTTCAAAACCGGCTTTTCAGCGTTTGATGATTATGATCGGAGGCGTTCTTTTCAATTTCATTCTTGCCATTGTGATTTATGCAGGAATCGCATTTCATTGGGGAGACGTGTATCTGCCGCTTAAAAATGTGAAAGCCGGAATGGAGTTTTCCGAAGTGGGTAAAAACGCGGGATTCAAAGATGGCGACATTATCCTTGCGGTAGACGGCACACCGATGGAAACAATGGATATTCAGAAAATCGGCGAAGCAAAAAACGTAACGGTGCTTCGAGGCGGTTCAGAAGTGGAAGTGGCGATTCCAGAAGATCTGATGCAACAGATCATTGCTGCGAATACATGGTTCTCACGTGAGCGTATTCCGTTTGTGATCGGAGATCTCGCCCAGATATCGAATGCTTCCGACGCAGGGTTGGCGGTAGGCGATAGCCTGGTAGCGATTAACGGTGTTGCAACTCCCTCTATGGGAAATGTAAGCAACGAGCTCAAAAAACACAAAGGGGAAACCATTGCGATTGAATTTTATAGAAACGGAGTTCTTTCGTCATTGCCCGTAACGGTGAATCCGGAAGGATTTATCGGAGTGGTGAACAAGCCGGTGAGCGAAATGTATGAACTGGTCCAGAAGAAATATACTTTGCTGGAGTCTGTTCCCGTAGGAATTCAAAAGGGGATGGATCGCCTTACCGGTTACGTAAGCTCAATGAAATATATATTTACAAAAGAGGGCGCGCAGAGTGTGGGCGGTTTCGTTTCGATCGGGAATATTTTCCCATCGGTTTGGAACTGGCAGGCATTCTGGTCGTTGACCGCCTTTTTGTCGATTATTCTGGGCGTAATGAATATCCTTCCGATTCCCGCGTTAGACGGGGGACATGTGATGTTCTTGCTTTATGAGGTGGTAACACGCCGCAAGCCGAGTGAGAAATTCATGGAATATGCTCAGGTGATGGGCATGATGATTCTTTTCGGATTGTTGATTTTCGCGAATGGAAACGACCTGTTCAAATTATTCTTTAAGTGATTATGAGTTATACTAAAATACAATTGAAACCCGGTAAGGAGGAGTCTCTGAAGAGATTCCATCCATGGGTGTTTTCGGGAGCAATCGCCCGTTTTGAGTCGCAACCCGAAGAGGGGGATATCGTAGAGGTGATTGACAGCAAGGGGAATTTTATCGCCCTTGGACATTATCAGATCGGAAGTATCGCTGTTCGCGTACTTACCTTCGAACAGGAGGCCATTGATGCCGAGTTTTGGAAAAAACGCCTTCAGGTGGCTTTTGAAATGAGAAAGAGCTTGGGTCTGGTAAACGGCGATCAAAACAATACGTATCGATTGGTTCACGGAGAGGGAGATTACCTTCCGGGATTGATTATCGACGTGTACGCGCATACTGCCGTGATGCAGGCGCATGCTCCGGGCATGCACTTCGTACGCGACGAGTTGGCGAAGGCGTTGGTGGAAGTGGCGGGTGCCGACATCCAGAACGTTTATTATAAATCGGAAACCACGCTTCCTTACAAAGCGGATCTGGGTGCTGAAAACGGCTACCTGATCGGTGGAGAGAACCATCAAGACGTGGCGATTGAGAACGGATTGAAATTCCATGTTGACTGGCTGAAAGGGCAGAAGACCGGATTCTTTGTGGATCAGCGTGAAAACCGCTCGTTGTTGGAGCGTTATTCAAAAGGAAGATCTGTTTTGAATATGTTTTGCTATACCGGAGGATTCTCATTCTATGCGATGCGCGGCGATGCGAAACTGGTTCATTCGGTTGACAGTTCTGCCAAAGCGATCGATTTGACGAATAAAAACGTACAGTTGAACTTTCCGGAAGATCCTCGTCACGAGGCGTTTGCCGAGGATGCATTCAAATACCTGGACCGTATGGGAGATCAGTACGATTTGATTATTCTCGACCCTCCTGCGTTCGCAAAACATAAAAATGTGTTGCGAAATGCACTTCAGGGATACCGTAAATTGAATGCGAAAGCTTTTGAGAAAATCAAACCGGGCGGTATTTTATTTACCTTCTCATGTTCTCAGGTGGTTTCGAAGGAGAATTTCCGTTTGGCCGTTTTCAGTGCAGCCGCTCAGTCGGGCCGTCGCGTACGCATCATTCATCAAATGACACAGCCTGCCGATCACCCGATCAATATCTACCATCCGGAAGGGGAGTACCTGAAAGGTTTGGTGTTGTATGTTGAGTAGTATTTTTACTGTTATTGTTTGTAACAATTCAATAATCACAACCTATTTTTAGAGTGTGAGCCCTATTTCAAGAGCTCTTATGTTTATTAATCTTAAACATAAGAGCTTTTTTTATTTTTCTGACAAATTGCTATATAAAACCATTTATATTTGCTCAAAATTAGAAAGCGAATCAAAAAACGGTTAATTTTAAAGGTGACTAAGTAATAAATTTCTATTTTTACAAAAGTTATCCATTTCTCTCTTATTGAAGATTCGTTTTAATATTCTTTGTGTCGATTTGCCGGTTCAATCGTTGAACCTATCGTTTCGAAACATTGTTTTATACTTTAGAAAAAGAATGCTTTTCAAAATAAAAAATCAGATATTTTAAAGCTTTGAAATATGGATATGAACATGAACAATTCCCAGGTAAAAACTCGTAAAGAGCATGACTTTTTGGGTGAAAGAGAAATTCCGGACCATTTGTATTATGGAGTTCAAACATTAAGAGCTCTTGAAAACTTCAATATCAGCAACATTCCTTTGAGCTTCTTTACGGAGTTGATCCAAGGATTTGCGATGGTTAAGGAAGCGGCAGCAATGGCTAACCGTGATCTTGGTGAAATCGATGAGAAAAAAGCTGCAGCGATCATCGAAGCTTGTAAAGAGGTTCGCGCTGGAAAATTCAACGATCAGTTCGTAGTGGATATGGTTCAGGGTGGTGCCGGTACTTCAACGAATATGAATGCCAATGAGGTGATCTCAAACCGCGCCCTTGAAATTCTTGGTCACCAGAAAGGTGAATACCAATTCCTTCACCCGAATGACGACGTAAATAAATCACAATCAACAAACGATGCTTATCCAACTGCCGTTAAATTGGCTTTGTTGTTGAGCAACCGTAAATTGATCAGCGCTCTGAACTATCTGATTGAGGCGTTCCGCGCTAAAGCTGTTCAGTTCCAGAACGTAATTAAGATGGGTCGTACACAGCTTCAGGATGCGGTTCCGATGACTTTGGGTCAGGAATTCAATGCCTATGCTAATAACCTAGCTGAAGAGATCGCTCGTTTGGAGCAGAACGTGAACCTGTTCCTTGAAGTGAACATGGGCGCAACTGCAATCGGTACGGGTATCGCAGCTGATCCTGATTATTCTGCATTGTGTATCAAATATCTTGGAGAAGTTTCTCAGATGCCGGTTGTGGCAGCTCCGGACTTTATCGAAGCAACAAACGATACAGGTGCATTCGTGATGTATTCATCTGCAGTAAAACGTTTGGCTATCAAGCTTTCTAAGATCTGTAATGACTTGCGTTTGCTTTCTAGCGGACCGCGTACAGGTTTGAATGAAATCAACCTGCCTCCAATGCAGCCGGGTTCTTCCATCATGCCTGGTAAAGTAAACCCTGTAATTCCGGAAGTGGTTAATCAGGTTGCGTTCAAAGTAATCGGTAACGACCTTACCGTAACATTCGCAGCAGAAGCCGGACAGCTAGAGTTGAACGTAATGGAACCGATCATCGTGTTCTCAATGTTCGAATCTCTTGAAATGATGGTGAAAGCAATGAATACATTGCGTGATAAATGTATCATCGGCATCACTGCAAATGAAAAACATTGTAAAGAATTGGTTTACGGAAGTATCGGTATCGTAACTTCTTTGCTTCCATACCTTGGATATGAAACATGTTCAAGATTGGCGCGTAAAGCGATGGAAACAGGTAAAGGTGTTTATGATCTGATTCTTGAAGAAAAACTAATGCCTAAGGATGAACTTGAGGAAATCCTGAAACCAGAAAATATGGTTCGTCCTCAGAGAATCCCTAAGAGCAAATAACTCTATTTAAAAAGCCAAGTTTTGATAATAAGGTAAGGTGCGGATCTTTTGATCCGTGCCTTTCTTTGTTTTTATCATTAAATTGGTCTGTTTTGTGTCAACATTCCTGTTCAGAATTGTTATGATAGGTGAGCGGGTTTCATGTGTGGATGAATTGCAGGTGAGGGAGGATACCGTAAATGAGAGCCGTGTAATCTTTTATGTTGTGAAGGTATGGTTCAAAAACTCATTATCCTGTTTTCTTTTCTTGTGATCTTCAGTTATGTATTGGATGTAATCTGCAAGAAAATCAAAGTGCCGAGTGTGATTTTTCTAATCGCATTAGGGATCGTCGGTCGTATCGTAGTTGATAATTTTCATATTAAGCTACCCGTTATCACGCCGGTATTAATGACATTGGGCGGCATTAGTCTGATTCTGGTAGTACTTCAAGGAGCGATGGAGCTTCAATGGAGTCCGGAGAAGAATCGGTTGATTTTTAAGATGTTGTTATTGTGTGTCTTTCCCATGCTTACTTTGGCTTACGTTGCTTCTTACTGCCTTTCGTTTTATATCCCGCATTCTTTTCACCGCATATTGGTAAATGTCATTCCTTTTGCCATAATTAGCAGCGCAATAGCTATTCCCGCTACGGGAATGCTTGCAGAGAAGCCGAGGGAACAGATCGTATATGAGAGTAGTTTCTCGGATATTCTCGGGCTGCTGTTTTTTAATTTCATTTTCACAAATAGCGGTGGGCTGCTTCATCAGGTGGGTGTTTTCTCACTTGAATTATTGGGAACCATCGTGTTGACTCTATTGGGAACTCTTTTGATTGCCTGGCTGCTCGGTTTTCTGCCTGACGGGGTACGCTTGATTCCCATTCTTGCCGCTTTGGTATTCGTCTTCGAAATAGCTGAATACTTTGAGTTGCCTGCATTGATCTTCATATTCGTTTTCGGTGTTTTTCTAGGTAACCTTTCTAAATTTTCAAAATACCATTTTCTTAAATACATCCATCCCGAACGGATTAAATTGCATTTCGATGAGTTCTATAATATCGTTTCGGAAGTTGGTTTTTTGGTGCGCTCCGTCTTTTTTCTGATGTTGGGTTTTTTTATTCTTCCTTCCGAACTGCTTAATCTCAAGGCTTTGCTCTGGAGTTGTGGTATATTGGCACTCTCATACCTCATCCGTTATTGTTACCTTCGACTCCTGCGTGTGACGATTTTCCCGAATTTGTTTTATTCACCAAGAGGTCTTGTGACGATTCTATTATTCTTATATATCCCTCTTGGAGAACGATTGCCACAATTGGGTATTTCGGTGGTGATTCAGGTGGTGATTCTCTCCACGCTGATCATGGCAATTGGAGGAAAAATCGTATCTTCCAAAAGCAATGAGCCAACCGGGCAAGAGGTGCAGGATATTTAGTCCAAACCTTTCCGACAGCCCGGAATTCGCTTATCTTTGCATTTTAAAGAGAATTTTTATATGCATAAACTGTCAGAGGTGCTGACCTTGCTGGTCTCTCACAATATACCTTTCTTCATTTATCAGTTGCCGCAGGAGGATACCTTTGTTTTGGGTATCCAGAAAGAGAAGCAGTTACAAGAGTGGCATGCGGATTCTTTTTCAAACCGGGATGGTTTTCTGTTTGCACCTTTCAGTATAGATCGGAATGCTGCGTATTTTATTTGTGCCGATTCCTCTTTTCGGCTGAAAAAAAACAAACACGATACGGCACTTCTTCCAGAAAAGTTGCTTGAGATAGCATGCGGTATAATTTTTGACGCGCTCCCTGCTGTTTCGGATGATTATGTGGCAACCAAATCGGATTATATTGAGGTTTGCAATCAATACATTGCAAATATTAGAAATGGAAAACCCGAGAAGGCGATTCTCTCTCGGATCGTAGTTTCTGATAAAAGTAGCAGAAAAGATGCCGGAGAGCTGTTTCTCTCTCTAGCTTCGAGTTACCCCTCCGCATTTGTTTTTTTGGTCAACTTGCCTGGCGTTACGTGTTGGGCCGGGGCTTCTCCTGAAACCTTGTTGCATGTGGATGAAAACGGATTTCGGACCATGTCCCTCGCCGGAACACAGCGATGGGAAGAGCGGAAGAGCGACGATCCAGCCAACTGGACGAAGAAAGATAAGGAAGAACAGGCGTTTGTGACACGATACATTGAATCGCTTCTGCAGAAATTCATTCAAGAGGAGAAAGCGTTTCATCCCGAAATTGAATTGCATAAAAGCGAACTGAAGGTAAAAAGGGCCGGAAATGTGGGCCATCTCCTTACCGAATTCAGTTGCAGGTTACCACTCTCATCGCAGCAATTGCAGCGGTTGGTAAATATGCTTCATCCCACACCTGCCGTTTGCGGTACACCGAAAGAGGAGGCTTTGGCGTTGATATTAGAGAAGGAAAAACATCAACGAGCGTATTATGCCGGCTATCTTGGCCCTGTCTCTAAAGAGGGGCGTTGTGATCTGTTTGTAAATCTAAGGTGTGCACGGTTGTGTGAGGATCATCTTTCTATCTTTGTAGGAGGTGGAATTACAGCGGATTCCGAACCTGAGAAAGAGTGGGAGGAGACGTGCCTGAAAGCGGAAACGATTTTAAATGTCATAAATAAGAAATCGTCCTAGTTCACCTAAGAATGAGATACCCCAAAGATGGTATATAGAGGACGCATTTGACCTTGATGTAAAAAATAGATTATATATAAATGAAAGAATATCTTAAAGATATATTCAATGAAGGAACTGAAGTTAAGCACGGATAAGCTCAACGTACAGCTTATTGCCAGAATATGTGTACAGAAAGGGATGAGACACGCGGTCATTTCTCCCGGTTCTAGAAATGCGCCTTTGATGGTGGCTTTCAACCGAGAAGAGGAGATTCGCTGTCATGTGGTTGTGGATGAGAGAAGTGCTGCTTTTTATGCATTGGGAATCGCTCAGCAGACCGGAGAAGCTGTGGCTTTGATTTGTACCTCGGGTACGGCATTGCTTAATTATGCTCCAGCCGTGGCAGAGGCATTTTATCAGCGAATCCCTTTGATGATTCTCTCAGCAGATCGTCCGCAAGAGTGGATTGATCAAGATGATAGTCAAACGATTCGCCAGTTCAAGGTGTTTGCTCCTTATGTGAAAGCATCGTATCAATTGCCTGTTGAAAGTTCGCGGCAAGCGGATGAGTGGTATATCAACCGTTCAGTAAATGAGGCTTTTAATCTGATGATGTGTGATCGGAAGGGACCGGTTCATCTGAATATACCGCTGGATGAACCGCTTTTTAATCAAGGAGAACAGATTGCCGAAAATCCACGGATATTCAATAAAATCAGTGACCATCGGGGAATAAGCAAGCAGGAGATGCTGGCGCTTACGTCCCGAATCGCCTCTTGCAAAAAGGTGATGGTGTTGGCTTCTCTTTTGAATCCATCCACTCAACTGGAACAGGCCTTGAGGAAAATATCAAAGTTGCCGAATGTAATTATTCTGACGGAGACGGTTTCCAATCTCAATGATCCGGCTTTCATCTCTTGCATCGACAGAACAATTTGCAGGATCCCAAAAGAGAGTAAAGAAGATTTTAATCCCGAATTATTAATTAGTTTTGGAGGAGCCGTGATATCGAAGTTTATTAAAACGCGACTCAAGGAGTTTCCCCCTCTCGAACATTGGTATGTTGGGAAGGAGGAATTCGCTATCGATACCTTTACCTCACTTACGCTTCAGGTGGATTGTAACCCCGCGCTATTTGCCGAGCAATTGGCCGCTTCCGTGAAAGGGCTATCCATTCAATCTGATTATGCGGCAAAATGGCTGGTGCTTAATAAAGTGGCGGATATCCGGCACGAGGAGTATCTGAATAATACGGTTTGGAGTGATTTGAAAGCATTTAGTCTGATCATTCCTGCAATTCCGGAAAAGAGCAGGCTTCAACTTTCGAATGGGACGACGATCCGTTATCATCAGCTTTTTAAAGGGTGTAAGGCATCGCGTGTGAATTGTAATCGTGGGACGAGCGGCATTGACGGTTCAACATCGACAGCTGCGGGAGCTGCCTCTGTCTTCTCCGGCATTACAACGTTGATTACAGGAGATATGAGTTTCTTGTATGATAGTAATGCGTTATGGAATAACAGGTTGTCACCAAATCTTAAAATCATTGTGATCAATAATGGAGGTGGTGGTATTTTTAGGTTTATAAAAGGACCGTCTGAACTGGAGGAGTTGGAATCTTATTTCGAGACTCCTCATGGATTGGACATTTCTAAGTTAGCATCGTTGTATCGTTTGGATTATTTCCGGGCAGAAGATGAACTTACCCTCGAAAAGTCGCTTGGCAGTTTCTATGAAACGACCAATACCGCTATATTGGAAGTGGTTACTCCACGTTTTGAAAATGATACGATTCTACGTAAGTATTTTAAATAACAACAAAGCAATTAATTATAAAGATAGTTTACACAATGGAAAATAAAAGAGTTTGGACTCCGATCAAGGAGTATACGGATATTAAATTCGAGTTTTTTGAAGGAATAGCGAAGATTACGATCAATCGCCCCGAGGTGTACAATGCTTTTCGCCCTGAAACCAATGTGGAGATGTTGGACGCGATGGCTATTTGCCGTGAGCGTAACGATATCGGCGTAATTGTATTGACCGGCGTGGGCACAAAAGCATTTTGTGCCGGTGGAGATCAGAAAGTGAAAGGTGTAGGGGGATATATCGATGAGCACGGTGTGCCTCGTTTGAATGTATTAGACCTTCATAAAGCGATACGTTCGATGCCAAAGCCTGTTGTTGCGATGGTTAACGGTTACGCGATCGGAGGTGGTCACGTGTTGCATGTGGTTTGCGATTTGACAATTGCATCGGAAAATGCGATGTTCGGTCAGACCGGACCAAAAGTTGGTAGCTTCGATGCCGGTTTCGGTTCTTCTTACCTTGCTCGTTGCGTAGGACAGAAAAAAGCACGTGAAATATGGTTCCTTTGCAAGCAATATACCGCTCACGAGGCGGAAGAAATGGGCATGGTGAACAAAGTGGTGCCGTTGGAGGAGTTGGAGGATACTACGGTTGAATGGTGCAAGATCATGCTTCAGCGTAGTCCGATGGCTTTGCGAATGATCAAACGTGGATTGAATGCGGAGTTAGACGGCCAACGCGGTTTGATGGAGTTTGCCGGCGATGCTACGTTGATGTATTATCTGATGGAAGAGGCTCAAGAGGGTAAAAATGCATTCTTGGAGAAACGCGATCCTGATTTTCAGCAATTCCCCAAATTTCCGGGTTAATAAAGATATTGAGTCCCATCTTCCGGTCTTCACCGGAATGATGGGATTTTTGTGTAATAAGATCAGATGTTACGATGCTTAAGGTAGAGATTATTCCGTATCAACTCCATTTTAAAGAACCCGGTGGTACTTCGCGTGGAGTGATGTATGACCGTCAGGTTTGGTATTTTAAAGTTTATGATCCGAAAAACCCCACTCTTTTCGGAATGGGAGAGTGCGCGCCCCTTCCGGGTTTGAGTTGTGATCCGCTTTCCGATTTTCCGGATTTGTTTCGTTCGATGGAGGAAGATCTTCTTCCGTTCTTGGAAAATCAGGATCTGTTAAAGGCATACCCTTCCGTTGTTTTCGCTCTGGAAATGGCAATCCTTGATTTAACCCAGGGCGGTAGGGAAATCTGGTTCCCTTCACAATTTACCCAAGGTGAGGACTCGATCCGTATCAACGGTTTGATCTGGATGGGTTCTGAAGAAGAGATGTTGAGACGAATCGGGGAGAAGTTGGATTCTGGATTTTCCTGTCTGAAACTCAAGATCGGTGCGATTGATTTTGATTCTGAACTGCAGTTGCTTAAAAATTTGAGGGCGCATTTTTCGGAACGGGAACTTGAATTGCGGGTTGATGCGAACGGTGCATTTACTTATGAAGATGCATTCGGGAAGCTAGAGCGTCTCGCAGTATTCGGTTTGCATTCCATTGAACAGCCTATTCGAGCCGGGCATTGGGAGCAGATGGCGGAACTTTGTCTCAAGACACCTGTTCCGATTGCTTTGGATGAGGAGTTAATAGGTGTGAATGACCGGAAGGAGAAAGAGCGACTTCTGGATGTAATACATCCTCAATATATAATTTTAAAACCTTCTTTGGTAGGTGGCTTTCGAGCTTCGGACGAATGGATAACACTTGCTGAAGCACGAAATACGGGGTGGTGGATTACCTCTGCTTTGGAGTCCAATCTTGGATTGAACGCAATTGCGCAATGGTGTTATACCAAACACAGTTCGTTACCCCAAGGGTTGGGGACGGGACAGCTCTTTACCAACAACCTACCCTCTTCGCTTCATTTAAAAGGAGAATTTTTGAGTTTATCATCCGAAAATAAGCCCTCGGTGACTTTTAAAGTGGAATGAAATTCGATTATTTATGAATAAGCTTATGCATAACAATGAGATTTGGCTGAACGGCAATAGATACGATAGCGATTCACTGACCAAACCCAATTCCGCTGCCTGGAAGAACCTCTCCGATTGGGAAAGGGCAATCCATTCATTTCTGACAGAGTGGTTCTCTGATTCGGAAGAGGTGGAGATGAAAACGTCCGGTTCGACCGGCGTGCCGCAGTTGATCAGACTCCGGAAAGATACGATGCGTAATTCCGCCCGTGCAACAAACCGATTCTTTCATTTGCAGAAAGGAGATGAGGTGCTTTTACCTCTATCCGCAGATTATATTGCAGGAAAAATGATGTTGGTGCGCGCGATAGAAGGTTGTTTGAATCTTACTGCCGTAGCACCGTGTGCTGATCCGTTGGCCGGAATGGAAAAACATTTCCGGTTTTGTGCGATGGTTCCGATGCAGGTGCAGACTTCATTGGAGAACGGTCGCTTCGAAGAGTTGGAACGGATTGAACATTTGATTATCGGAGGGAGCGAAGTCTCTCCTTCGCTAAAAGAGGAGTTGCAATTGCTGCGAACACGTTGTTATGCCACCTATGGTATGACCGAAACCGCTTCGCACGTGGCGTTGTTCAATCTCAATGGTTTTGGTGTAGTGGATGTTTATAAGGCGTTGCCCGGAATTACTTTTTCACAAGACGACAGGGGTTGTCTCGTTATTCATGCACCCGAACTCTCTAAAGAGTCATTCGTAACGAACGATGTGGCTGAGTTGCCCGATGATACCCATTTCGTATGGAGAGGTCGCTTTGATAACGTCATTAATTCAGGAGGAGTAAAATTATTCCCCGAAATGATTGAAAAGAAGATTGCCCCGTTTACGAATCGTCGCTTCTTTCTGGGAAAGGAAAATGATGATGTCTTGGGAGAGCGGTTGGTGATGGTAATTGAGGGGGAAAAGCTGGGTGCCGATGAGGAGTCGCAATTGATGGAGCAGATCAGTGAAACTGTTCAGAGGTACGAAAAACCCAAAAGAATTATTTATCTATCTGAATTTTTACAAACTCCTACCGGAAAGATACGCCGTATTTTCTGAATTGCGATTTCTGTTCAGTTTATTTTATTAAATTTGCTCGATAATGGGAAGGGTTGCAATTAATCCTTCCTTCCTCAATATAACAGATTTTTCAATTAAAAATATTCAGCCCTATGAAATTTAGAGTCTCAAGCAGTGTATTCCTGAGCCATCTTCAGGCTATCAATCGTGTAATCAATTCAAAAAACACAATGCCTATTCTGGATAACTTCCTGTTTAACTTACAGGGGAATATGCTGACTTTAACAGCTTCAGACGGGGATACTACGATGGTTACCAAGCTGGAATTGATCGAAGCTGAAGGGGAAGGTTTATTTGCCGTACCTGCAAAGACTTTGCTTGATCCTTTGAAAGAACTTCCCGATCAGCCTTTGGATATTCAGATCAGTGAAGATAATTTCGAGATCAACATCTATTTTCAGAATGGTAAATACAACTTTGTTGGTGTAAACGGGGATGAGTATCCTCAGAAAACGCCGATGAGTGAAAGCTCTGATCGCTTTGTGATCAACTCACAGGCGCTATTAAACGGGATTTCCAGAACCATTTTCGCTACTGCAGATGATGAACTTCGTCCGGTGATGAACGGTATCTACCTGGATATTTTCCCGGAAGAGATTGTATTCGTTGCATCCGATTCTCACAAATTGGTTCGTGCAAAGAATATGTCGGTGCAGTCTGGAATGAAAGCCTCTTTCATTTTGCCTAAAAAGCCGGCCAATCTTTTGAAAAATATCCTTCCGAAAGAGATGGGGGATGTGACTGTCCTTTTCGATGAGAAGAATGCCATGTTCAAATTGGCTACATTTGAGATAACTTGTCGTCTGATTGAAGGTCGTTTCCCGAATTATGCATCTGTAATTCCGACCAATCATCCGAACAAGCTGATTGTTGATCGCGTATTATTTATGAATGTATTGCGTCGAATCTCTGTATTCTCTAATCCTGCGAGTTCGTTGGTGAAATTGCAGTTGGGTCATGATCAGATGATCGTATCCGCACAGAACATTGATTTCTCTACCTCTGCCGTTGAAAATATCGCATGTAATTACAATGGCGATGCGATGAGTATCGGTTTTAAATCGACTTTCCTGATTGAGATTCTGAATTCAATCTCTTCGCAGGAAGTTATTCTTGAATTGGCGGATCCATCGCGTGCCGGACTGATTCTTCCTGTTGAAAATGCAGAAAACGAAGATCTTTTGATGCTCCTGATGCCGATGATGCTGACCGATTTCTAATTTGAAATATTAATATGCAATTGAATCTAAAAAATCCGTTGGTCTTCTTTGATTTGGAGACCACCGGAATTAATATTACCAACGATCGTATCGTTGAGATCTCATACTTGAAAATTTATCCCAATGGGAAAGAGGTATCCACTACTTATCTGGTAAATCCGGAAAGACCTATCCCGGCAGAATCGACAGCCGTACATAAGATTACGGATGAGATGGTGGCGGATAAACCCACATTTAAGGAGTTGGCTAAGATTATTGCCAAAGATTTGGAAGGGTGTGATATTGCCGGATATAACTCAAATCGTTTTGATGTGCCTTTGCTGATGGAAGAGATTCTGCGTGCAGGCATCGATATTGATTTGAGTCACCGTAAATTTATTGACGTTCAAACTATTTTCCACAAGAAAGAACAGCGTACCCTTACGGCCGCATATAAATTCTATTGTGACAAAGAGCTTGTAGGAGCACATGGTGCGGAAGCCGATACCCGTGCAACTTATGAGGTTTTGATGGGACAGTTGGATAAATATGAAGATCTGGAAAATGATGTGAACTTTCTTGCTGATTTCTCCATACAGAACAGAAATGTGGACTTTGCAGGACGTATCATATTGAATGATCAAGATGTTGAGGTGTTTAATTTCGGTAAATACAAAGGAGTTCCGGTTGCTGAAGTTCTTCAGAAAGACTTTGGTTATTATAACTGGATGATGCAAGGTGATTTTGCGTTGAGCACGAAGAAAGTTTTGACCGAAATCAAATTGCGCGGATTCAATAAATAAGATTTTATGTTGAAGGGTAAGAATATAATCGTAGGAATCACAGGTAGTATCGCCGCTTATAAGGCAGCCTATCTGGTACGTGGACTAATTAAGAAAGGTTGTGATGTACAGGTGGTGATGACACCTTCCGGTAAGGAATTTATTACGCCGGTCACACTTTCAGCCTTAACTGGAAAGCCAGTTGTCAGTGAATTCTTTACAGCGAATACCGGTTCTTGGAACAGTCATGTGGATCTGGGGTTATGGGCGGATGCGATGGTGATTGCGCCTGCAACGTCTAGTACGCTAGGGAAAATGGCAAATGGTATTGCGGATAATATGCTGATCACCACTTATATGTCTGCAAAGGCTCCTGTCTTTATCGCTCCGGCGATGGACTTGGATATGTTTGCTCATCCCGCAACGCAGAGAAATCTCGATATTCTTCGTTCTTATGGTAACCATATTATTGAGCCTGCATCGGGAGAATTAGCTTCTCATCTGATAGGGAAAGGCCGTATGGAGGAACCTGATGAGATTATCCGTTACTTGGAAGATTTCTTTTCGAAACAAGGAGATCTTCAAAAAAAAAAATTCTGATTACAGCCGGACCAACTTATGAGAAGATAGATCCGGTTCGTTTTATCGGAAATTATTCTTCAGGTAAGATGGGATTTGCCCTTGCCGAGGTTTGTGCATCGCAAGGAGCGGAAGTGACACTTATCGCAGGACCGGTTTCAATGAAGAGTGTTCATCCCAATATCAAGCGCATTGATGTGGAATCTGCATTGGAGATGTATGATGCGGCAATGACGTGTTTCAAAGAGCAGGATGCGGCCATTCTTTGCGCCGCGGTGGCCGATTACAGACCGGAACGTCAGGCCGACCGGAAAATCAAACGTAACGGAGAGGATATGCTGATCCGTCTGGTACCAAATCCCGATATTGCGGCATCTCTCGGAGCCGTTGCTACTGAAAAGCAGACTTTAGTGGGATTTGCATTAGAGACGAATGATGAAGAGAAGAACGCACAAGGAAAGATGGTGCGAAAGAACCTGGATTTTATTGTGTTGAATTCGTTGCAGGATGCCGGCGCAGGATTCCGGGTAGATACCAATAAGATTTCCATACTTGAAAAAAACGGAGTGAAGGTTGACTATCCGTTGAAATCAAAACATGCTGTAGCAGAAGATATTGTGAGTAAGCTAGTTCAGGTGATGGAACGGAAGATGGGGAAGTAATAATTGAAAATTCCATTTCAAATGCATAAAAAACTGTTGTCGCTGGGCGCATTTCTACTCTTTGTTTCCGGGCTTTCGGCTCAGGAACTGAATTGCAAAGTGAAAATCAATACCGAGCAGATCGAGGGGACCAATAAGCAGGTGTTTGCATCGCTGGAAGGGGCTCTTTCAGAATTTGTGAATACAAGGAAATGGTCGGAAACTCAGTTCTCAACGGTGGAAAAAATTGATTGTTCTTTACAATTCACCATTAAGAGTATCCCGATGCAAGATCGATATTCTGCGGAATTGGTTGTTCAGTCTAGACGTCCGGTTTTTAATGCGGCTTATACCACCTCTGTTTTTAATTTTAAAGATGATGAGGTTGAATTCAATTATGTTGAAAATCAACCGATCGAATACAATGAGCAGTCCATTGAGAGTAATCTTGTGGGGATCGTATCTTATTATGTTTACATGATACTGGGCGTTGATTTTGATAGCTTTTCACCGAACGGAGGGTTGTCTTTTTACCGGATGGCTGAAAATATAGTTACCCTGTCACAAACCTCTAATGAGAAAGGATGGAAAGCTTTTGACGGCGATCGAAACCGCCATGCGTTGGTCAGTTCATTTTTACAGGAATCGCAAACGCCCTTTCGGGAGCTATGGTATGAATATCATCGAAAAGGGCTGGACGATATGGCTCAGAACCCGGAGAAAGGAAGAAGCCGCATCACCCAGTCATTGGATGCATTAAACAAAGTTCATGAGGTGAATCCGCGCAGCGTGCTGTTATCGCTCTTTATTGATACGAAAATAGATGAGTTGATTAATATCTACTCGAAAGCAAGCTCTTCGGAGAAGGAAAACATATATAAACTACTGATGGATCTATATCCCTCTTACAGCAGCCGTTTGGCAGAAATAAAGAAGGAGAGCAAATAAATCATGATTATAACTTTAAATATCCAGAATTTTGCACTGATCGATTCTTTGAATATCGATATGGGAAAGGGATTCTCGGTTCTTACCGGAGAAACAGGTGCCGGTAAATCGATTATTCTGGGTGCATTATCTCTTATTCTCGGACAAAGGGCAGATGCTCGTTCCGTAAAGGAGGGAGAAAACAAATGTGTGATTGAGGGTACGTTCGATATATCGAATTATCAGCTTGAATCCTTTTTTCAAGAGAACGATCTGGAATTTGATGCGTCACATTGTATCATCCGTCGCGAATTATATGCAACGGGTAAATCCAGAGCTTTCATCAACGATTCGCCGGTATCTCTTTCTCAGTTGAAACAACTGGGAACGTCGTTGATCGACATTCATTCTCAGCACCAGAACTTGCTTTTGGGCGAAGATCTTTTCCAATTGAGGGTGATTGATACATTAGCGGGGAATGAGGAAATATTAGTTGCGTACCGACATGAATTCAGCGTATACAAGCAATTGAATACCGAGTTACGGGTAATGACAGAGAAAGCGTCACGCAACAAGGAGGAAGCTGATTACCTTCGTTTCCAACTTGACCAACTGGCTGAAGCAAACCTAAAGAGCGGCGAGCAAGCTGAACTAGAACAGGAAGCTGAAACACTTTCTCACGCGGAAGATATCAAATCGACGCTTTTTGCCATCAACCAATTGCTCGATGGTGCGGAGGGAGGCTTATTAAGTTCTCTGAAAGATGCCTCAAACCGTGCTAATTCTTTATTGTCTGTATATCCGAAAGTGCAAGATATAGCAGAGCGATTGCAATCGGATTACATTGATTTGAAAGATTTGGCCAAAGATGCAGATTATTTGCAGGATTCTATTTCATTCGATCCGGTCCGTATGGCCTGGATACAGGAACGTTTGGATGTGATTTATCGGTTACAGCAGAAACACCATGTGCAGACCGAGGCGGAACTTATTGCCTTTCGGGAGGAGATCGCGTTAAGGCTGGAGGGAATAGACAATTCGGATGAAAGGATTGAAAATCTCCGTATGCAGATAGAGCAGCAACGTAAACGACTGGAAGAAATCGCTCATCTTCTGACCGGTAAACGCAGAAAAGCGGCCGATGAATTTGCTCTTAAATTGGTTGAAAAGGTGAAGCCTCTAGGGATGCCAAATATTCGTTTTGAAGTTTCAATCAAACCGAAAACGGTATTTGACGAAACCGGAGGAGATGCGATCCAGTTCATGTTTTCAGCAAATAAAAATCAAACACCGATGCCCGTTGCGGAAATTGCTTCCGGAGGGGAGATTTCCCGTCTGATGCTTGTCATCAAATCGCTGATTGCAAGTGCTACCGCATTGCCGACGATTATCTTTGATGAAATCGATACGGGGGTTTCAGGAGAGATTGCTGATAAGATGGGAGATATCATGAAAGAGATGTCGGATTATATGCAGGTATTGACGATCTCTCACCTACCGCAAGTTGCCGGAAAAGGAGATACGCACTTTAAGGTATATAAGAAAGATACGGAGCAGGCTACGACGTCTCACATCATCCGTCTGGATGAACAGGAAAGAATAGAGGAGATCGCCCGCATGTTAAGCGGAACCGAACTTACCGCACAGGCGATAGATAATGCCAAAGTGCTATTAAAAATTAAATAAAAAGGATCATTCCCCGGAGTGTTCTGAACCGCAGTTTATTAGATTTGTTTGTATTACAGAGTGGTTCAACGATGCCCGGAAGGAGGAGGCCTAAACAATAAAGTATGGAAAAAAACGAAATGATCTTTGGAATCCGCGCCCTTATTGAAGCGATTCAGGCCGGAAAAGATATTGACAAGGTAATGGTGAAAATCGGTTTGGAAGGGGATCTTGCGAAAGAACTCTTTGCTGCACTACGCGAAACCGATATTCCGGTGCAGCGAGTACCGGTAGAACGCCTAAACCGTATTACACGCAAAAATCACCAGGGAGTGGTGGCTTTTGTTTCTGCTGTTACTTACCAAAAGCTAGAGCAGATTGTTCCGATGATTTATGAAGAGGGCCGTGTCCCTTTGATTATGGTATTAGATGGTATTACAGACGTTCGTAATTTCGGCGCGATTGCACGTACGTGCGAATGTGCCGGTGTGGATGCGATTGTAATCCCTGAAAGAGGAAGCGTGTCTGTAAATGCAGATGCTGTTAAAACATCGGCAGGGGCATTGCACCATATTCCTGTTTGTCGTGAGAGAAGCATAAACGAAGCACTTCGTTTTCTTCAGCAATCAGGCTTCAAATTGGTAGCTGCCACAGAGAAATCTTCTATGAATTATACGAAAACAACCGATTATGTAGATCCTGTTGCAATTGTCATGGGTTCGGAGGATACCGGTATCAGTAATGAGAACTTGCGTATCTGTGACGTTCTGGTTTCTATTCCTCAGTTCGGGGAAATAGGATCGTTGAATGTGTCTGTGGCTGCGGGGGTTCTATTGTATGAGGCTGTACGTCAGCGAATGAATGAGCAGGAAGCGTAATATCGTCACATTATAATAATCGGATAGGGTGTTTAAATAAATACTATTAATAGACATTATTAATAGACATTGTTAATTGATACCGTAATCCGATTTAACCTTTTAAATTAAAATCGTATGAAAAAAGTAATCAACACATCGAATGCTCCCGCAGCTATCGGTCCTTACAGCCAGGCAATTGAAGCAAACGGAATGGTGTTTATTTCAGGACAGCTACCTGTAGATCCTGCAACAGGTGAATTTGCAGAAGGTGGAATCACTGAACAGACTACTCAGTCTTTCAAAAATCTCAAAGCAATCTTGGCAGAAGCGGGTTTGACTACGGATCACATTGTGAAAACAACCGTATTCCTTGCCGATATGTCTCTATTTGCAGAGATGAACGCAGTATATGCACAGCAGTTCGGTGAAACTTTCCCTGCGAGATCTGCTTTTGCAGTTCGCACTTTGCCTAAAAATGCATTGGTGGAAATTGAAGCTATCGCTGTGAAATAATCTTTTAAGGCAATTATAAAGGAGAAGGGGATTGTATCTTCTTCTCCTTTTATTATTTTTGGCATCCGCTCTTGAGTTGAATCAATTCTTCTTCAATCGCGGATTTTTTATTAAACCTATTATCGATGGCTTCAACATTTGCTCCTTTTGCGTCTCCTCTATATATTATGGCTAAACCGGTAGGTGCCGTATGTAACCTGGCGTGTGATTACTGTTATTATCTTGAGAAAAATAAACTTTATAAAGATAACCCCAAGCATGTGATGAGTGATGAACTACTTGAAAAGTTCATTGAATCTTATATCAATTCGCAAACGATGCATGAGGTGCTTTTTACCTGGCATGGAGGGGAAACGCTTATGCGTCCTCTTTCATTCTATAAAAAGGTTGTTGAACTTCAAAGAAGATATGCTAACGGTCGTCAGATTGATAATTGCATTCAGACAAACGGTACGTTGCTTACCGATGACTGGTGTAAATTCTTTAAAGAGAATAACTGGTTGGTAGGAGTCTCTATTGATGGACCACAGGAGTTTCACGACGAATACAGAAAGAATAAGATGGGACAACCCTCTTTTGTAAAAGTGATGAAAGGAATCAACCTGTTGAATAAATATGGGGTGGAATGGAACGCAATGGCTGTTATCAATGATTTCAATGCCGAATATCCATTGGATTTCTATCACTTTTTTAAAGAGATAGGTTGTAAATACATTCAATTCGCACCAATTGTGGAACGTATTACTGAACATCAGGATGGTAGACACCTTTCTTCTCCGTCACAAATGGGAGAAACCGGCTTGGCGGATTTCTCAATTTCGCCTCAACAATGGGGTGATTTTCTCTGTGCGATTTTTGATGAGTGGATTAAAGAGGATGTTGGTGAATACTACATCCAAATTTTCGATTCTACGCTTGCAAACTGGGTAGGTGCTCAACCTGGAGTTTGTACACTCGCTAAAAAATGCGGTCATGCGGGAGTGATGGAATTCAATGGGGACGTATACAGTTGCGACCATTATGTTTTTCCGGAATACAAACTTGGGAATATTTATACCGATACGTTGGTGAATATGATGTACAGCGAACGTCAGCAGGAATTTGGAGCGATGAAACAAACTTCTCTGCCGGGACAATGTAAGAATTGCGAATATCTTTTCGCATGTAATGGGGAGTGTCCGAAGAACCGATTCGCATTTACGAAAGATGGTGAACCGGGACTGAACTACTTATGTCAAGGTTTTTATCAGTTCTTCAAACACGTTGCTCCGTATATGGACTTTATGGCGAACGAACTTAAAAATCAGCGTCCGCCAGCCAATGTTATGGAATGGGCTCGTAAGAGACATCAAGATGCCAATCCCATTGATTAAAATATAGATTTTCTTTTTCTGTTTCCACCTCTCCCCGTTGAAAATCAACAGTTTCGCTTCGAATGTGTTTTTTCTCCGGGAAGAGGGGCACAGAATAGTCATCGTTTACAACCATTCGGTAAGCATCTATGCCGTTTGCAAAGAAATAACGACTCTTTTCATCAGTCGCAAATTCCGGAATTCCGAAAGACTGATCAACCGGCACCCAGCCGATTCCTTCATACCACACTTCCGCCCAATCGTGGAGATTAACTCCTTGGGGATGCATCATAAACCCACTTTGCCATTTTGCAGGAATACCATTTATTCGGCATAGGGTAATAAACAACAGAGAAACCTGCCCGCAATCACCGTGACCGTTTTCCACTACATATTCCGGTATATTGGGAATCGTAGAGTATTCTCTGGCACTTGCCCAAGGGTAATTATCGTTTATATAGTTGAATGTTTTTCGAACAATCCGATACGGATTCGTTTCTTCTCCTCTTATTGAATCTGCCAATTGTCTTAATCGCTTCGAAAATCGCACGTGTGAATCTCTTTCCTGCGTGTATTCCTTATAAATAGGGGAAGCGATATTGTAGGGCCGAATTGAATCCGGAGTCAGATTGAACCATTCTGCAGCAGAGGTGTAACTATATTCCACTTCAAATACCACTGGTTCATCATCAACTTTGATCTTTTCCAGATAGATGGAGCGGTGTTTGTATTCATTTGGTGAGAGTAGGTAATTTGAGGGATTCGCCGAAAGAAGACGAACTTCTTTCTGTCGGGGATTGTCCTCACGCGGATAAGGCAGCCAACACCGCACCAATTCACCCTCCTTTACTGCACCTGCATCTACCGTGAGGGTATACTTTACTTTTATATTAAGCGGTTTTGTTTGTGTGGCCGCGCTTCCTTCAAGGGATGCGATTACATCGGGTACATGGAGGGCATTCACCGCTTCATAACCCGACAAAGGAGTTTCTCCATCTTTCTCTATCATTCTCCTCTTAGCTTCTGGGTTTATTCGAAACAAGTTCCTGGCAGCATTTCGAAAATACCATTTCTCACCATCAATCTCCATCATCTCTAACGAATGGTCTTTCTCCCAGTTGATTAGCATGGAATCGTTTACTTCGGGGTAATATCGGGAGATGAACGGAAGAATATCTTCTTTCTTTTTATTGAAATCTAATCGGATTCGGTGTAATCGTTCTTTTTCAATTCCGGAGAGCGAGTCACATTCTTGAGCTCTTAGGGTACATCCGGTAAATACAGATACCATGATTCCGGAGGTCAGTATCAATCCCGGAATACTCTTAGACTTCATTGCTTCCTTTTTTTATAATACCGATACCCGGCAGGTCATTCAAAACGATTTTACCCTTTTCAACCTTTACCCCTTCAAAGATGTCATTAGAAATCAATAGATTTCCGTCGAGGTCTGCAAAATCTGCGATGGGGGAGAGTTGAGCCGCAGCCGAAATAGCACAGGAAGTCTCAGTCATGCATCCGATCATAACTTTCATATCGAGAGCTTTAGCAAGGTTAGCCATTTTCCAAGCTTCTCTCATTCCGGTACATTTCATCAATTTGATATTGATGCCTGAAAAAGCTCCCTGTAAACGGGTAACATCAGATAATCGCTGCAGAGACTCATCCGCAAATATTGGAAGGGGACTTTGTTGCGTAACCCATGCAATATCGTCTAACTGGGTTTTTGACATGGGTTGTTCCACCATCACGATTCCCTGTTCTTTTAGCCAATGAATCATGTCGAGGGCATGGTATTTGTCTTTCCATCCTTGATTTGCATCAACGGCGATGGGAAGATCGCATACTTCGCGGATGGCTTTGATCATCTCTTTGTCGCCGTCGAGGCCCACTTTTACTTTCAGTATATTAAACTGACCGGCAACTTCCATTGTTTTTTCTTTTACCACTTCCGGCGTGTCTATTCCAATCGTATACGTAGTGGAGATGGTATTTTGAGGATTCAAACCCCAGATGCGGTGCCAGGGAGCACCGAGTAATTTACCGATAAGGTCGTGTAATGCGATGTCAACAGAAGCTTTAGCTGCCGTATTCCCAGGCGCGAGTTGGTCAACATAGATCAGAATCTCTTCTAAATTAAATGGATCGGAGAATTGTTCCAGATTCACTTTTTTCAGAAAATCGCAGACCGATTGTTGCGTTTCGCCCAAATAAGGAGGCATGGAGGCTTCTCCGTATCCGGTGAAACCTTCGTATTCTATTTCCACTTGTACATCGGGTGTCGTCTTTCTTGAATAAGAAGCTACCGTGAATACATGTTTTAGTTGCAAGTCGTAAGGTTTGAATGTAAGTTTCATTTTTTTATTTCCTGAAACAGAAGGTCGTATGGAGGAAGATCCCAACATGGAAGCGAGAGCCGGTGAAAAAGGCATCGTTGCCCCGGCTAGGGCAAATGCTGAATTCCGCAGAAAGTTTCTTCGTGTTTGATTCATCTGTTTATTGTGTTTTATTGATTTTGGTAATAAGAGTTATCTTTAACGGGAACAATACCCGGGGATGCGATGGAATTATAAATCCGTGTCGCCCAAAGGAAACGATTTGTATTATATTCATCATATTCATCACTAGAGGGGTCAAAGCTACCCACTTTGATGCAGGTTGCCGCATGAATGAATCTTTTGTTTCCGAGGTAAAGACCTACATGAACAACCCGTTCTTTATTTTCCTCTTTTTTACCAAAGAAAAGAAAATCGCCCGGCAAAAGTAAGTCGAAATTTCCATTTGTTTCTATTCTTTCCCCTTCATATGCTTGTTGAGATGCATCGCGCGAGAGAATCAAACCATTTTGGAAAGCGATAGTCTTTATGAATCCACTGCAATCCATTCCTTTGGGAGAAGTTCCTCCCCACAGATAGGGGATGCCCAGGTATTTCCAGGCCGTTGTGATGAAAAATGAGGGGTTTTGTTGTCTGCTTTTTATCCAATTTTCAAAGGGTATGGCTTCTGCTTTACTGACGAATCCTTTTCTGCCGTCCGGATAAACCACCATGTGAAATCCTTGGTATTCGCCTTCCCATTGGAGCATCGCGCCGCTTACCAAATCAGAAACAGTTTGAGCATTTTTGTCCGGTTTGCTATAACAGAAACCGTATGGGCGGATAAAAACCACTTTCGGAGCATCCACCCAGGCATTATACTCCGCTTTCGTCATGGCCTGCACACTCCCGGAAGTAACCCAGCCGATATAATTATCTGGAGTCTGTACCCTTCGCCAGTTTTTCTTTTCCAAGATCCGAACAGGCATCCCCAGAATGCCCTGCGACACCATCTCTGCGCTATAAGAAGGCCTGTTGCGCATATTCATTGCAGAGAGATTAACAACACCGTAACAGGCTTTGTCTTCTGTCGTATCGGGCAATAAAATGATCTGATCTGTAAAACGAATCTTCCGCTCGTTCAATCCCTTTAGGAGCTTCTCTTTTACATCGGGATTGGTAGTGGATCCTGTAAGAATGATCTTATTTCGCTCCTTCTCGGCTTTGATTTCATATACTTCCACTCTTTTGTCCGGGATGTTTTCATCTCCCGTTGTTTGGATTAGTGTTTTTACCTTTTTCACCTTTTTGTCTGCGTAAATTGGAGTAACAGCCAGAATGATGAGGGTACAGATAGCAATAAGTCTGACTTTCATAGTTGTAAATTAAGATGTTGACTTTGAGGTTTGATTTATAAATATAATAAAGAATTGAGTAGATTATATTGATAGTTATTGATTTTTGCTCCGATTATAGTATATCATATCAATAAAAGAGTTTAAAATACAAAACGATTCTCATGATTTATTGTTTCAATTCATAGAGAGTGATAAAGAACACATCCGATTATAAAATTTATTCGGGTTGTAAGTGATTTTTTAAGAAAGTGAGTTGAATATTAAATAAATATGATTGCGTTTATGAAGAAAAAGATCATACTATTCTTGACTTTACTCTTAAATGCTATGCTTTATGCACAGACAGGAGGAATTACGGGGGTTCTGGTAGATGCTCAAACAGGCAAGCCGGTACCGGGAGCGAATGTGATGCTAAGAGATCAGAACCGATTTGTGGTATCGGGTCCTTTGGGCGATTTCAGGTTATCAAATGTGACAGTGGGAACAGATCTGCTTTCAATCACCTCGAGAGGATATGCAACCATAGAGTCAGAAGTGAAGGTGGCGTCTGATAAAGTAACCGACTTAGGAGTAATAAAAATCGCTCCTACGGAAAATCCCTACGACAACGACGAAGAGGCGTTGATCACGTTTGATGAGTCACAGTTAGATGATGAGGCCGGGAACAGTCAATCCATCGGCAACCTATCGGGTGCATCCGACGATGTTTACCTTCGTACGGCCAGTTACGCTTTCGGTGCAACCCGTTTTCGAATCCGAGGTTACGATTCGGAGTATTATAAGACCTACATCAACGGTATTGATTTCAACGATCCCGCACGGGGTAGTTTCAATTATTCGATGCTGGGAGGAATGAACTATGCGTTCAGAAACAAAGTGATAACAAACGGGTTGGAAGCAGCCTCTTTTTCATTTGGCGACCTTGGTGGAGTAACGAATATCTCTACCCGCGCTTCCGAATATGCTCCAGGAGTACGCTTCAGTGGCGCTTATACCAATAGGAACTATCATTGGCGAGGCATGGTGACCTATGCTACCGGATTAAGACCGAACGGTTGGGCCTTTGTAGCTTCTGCCATCACGCGCTATGCAGATGAAGGAATCGTGCCGGGAACTTTCTATGAGTCTTACGGATATTTCCTAAGTGCAGAGAAGTTTCTGAATGAAAGGAGTAGTTTTACCATCTCTACATTCGGGGCGCCTACACGTAGAGGACAAGCTTCCGCTACCTATGAAGAGTGTTACAGCCTCACCGGAAATAATCTTTATAACCCGAACTGGGGATATCAGAACGGAAAGAAGCGAAATTCTCGCGTAGTAGAAGCTTTTGATCCCGCTATCGTACTCTCTTATGAATGGAAACCCAAACGTGGAACTACGTTTAATGCAGGAGCTGGATTCCGCTATAGCAATTATGCATCTTCTGCACTGAATTGGTATAATGCACCCGATCCGCGTCCGGATTATTATCGGCGACTTCCAAGTTTCTTTACGGATCAGTCTGCAATCGATCTGTATACCGATCTCTGGGAAAACGATGTTAACTTCAGACAAGTGAACTGGGATAACATGTATGCAGTCAATCGTCTCAATAACTGGGAGAATGAGAAAACAGGCAGTGATTTGGGATCTACCTATATTGTGGAAAACCGACATAGTAATCAGGCCAATTACATGCTTAATGCATCTCTAAATACGCGTTTGAGTGATTTTCTGACGCTGCAAGGAGGGATGGGTTTGAAATATACCGATGCAAGCTATTATAAAACGATCGACGATTTGTTAGGTGGCCAGTTCTGGTTGGACGTGGATCAATATGCAGAGCGAGATTTTCCGAATAATCCGGATGTATTGCAGAATAACCTGAATAACCCGAACCACAAGGCTAAAGCGGGTGATGTTTTCGGTTATGATTACAATATACGCAACCTGAAAGCAAATATCTGGGCACAAAACACCTTGAATCTTCCGCATTGGGACATTGATTATGCTGTATTACTCTCTTATTCGCAATTTATGCGACATGGAAACATGCGAAACGGAAGGGCTCCCGAAAATTCTTATGGAAACGGTTCAACCCACCGTTATGTGAACTATGGTGTTAAAGCAGGTGTCACCTATAAACTCGACGGTAGAAACTATTTTATGGTAAACGCCATGTACGAAACGCGTGCTCCTCACTTCGGACAGGCTTACCTTTCTCCAAAGGTGAAAGATAATATAATTCCCGATTTAAAAAGCGAACGTGTAGTGGGTATGGATTTGACCTATCGTTTCCAATATCGTAAATTCCAAGGAAGATTGACAGGTTTTTATTCTGACTTCTATGATCAGACTGAAACAAGCTCCTTCTTCCATGATCAGTATCAGACATTCGTTAATTATATTTTGACCGGAGTTCATAAGACATATAAAGGAATAGAACTGGGTGTTGCGTATAAAGTGTATCCGGATGTAACATTGACATTTGTCGGAACGGTTGCCCGATATCAATATAAAAACCGTCCGACCGGAATCACGAACTATGAAAACGGAAGTCTCCCAGATACGGCTCAAGTAGTCTATCTGAAAAATTACAATGTGGGAGGAACTCCTCAGGAGGCATTCAATGTTGGTATAAACTGGGCCGCACCGAATCAATGGTTCTTTGATGTTAATCTGTGCTACTTCGATAGGGCTTATGTGGATATATCACCAGTACGCAGAACAAGAGCAGCTCTCTCATTTCCATGGGAGGGGAGCACCGCCGAAGAGATAGAGTCTAACTATAAAACTAAAGCCGAAGAGATCACTCATCAGCAGGAACTTAAAGGCGGCTTTATGTTGAATGCGTCGATAGGTAAGTTAATCTATATACAACGAAAATATGCGCTTAATTTAAATGTGAGTGTAAGTAATATTTTGAATAAGAGGGATATACAGACAGGAGGTTATGAGCAAGGTCGATTCGACTACTCTACATTTGATGTGAATCGTTATCCGAATAAATATTATTATGCTCAGGGAATCAATGTTTTCGTGAATGTAGGCTTTAAATTCTAAGATAAGATTTATATACAAATGAGATCGCCATAACCCACCCAAAATCGAGAAACCTGATTAAAGGTATATTGATGGCGCATTTGACCTTAATGTTAAAAATTAAACGATATACAAATGAAATCGCCATAACTCACCCAAAATCGAGAAACCTGATTAAAGGTATATTGATGGCGCATTTGACCTTAATGTTAAAAATTAAACGATATACAAATGAAAGCAATAAAATATTTAGCAACGCTTTTCACTGCCTCAACCCTGATAATGGGAGGTTGTAACGATGACTACGATGTTCCTCCATTGGATATTCCGGAGTCTTCAATAGATGCCAACACCACAATTTTAGACCTAAAAACCGCTTTTCAGGCGAACCTGGATACGATTACGTTAAGACCTGATGGTGAAGACTACATTATTAAAGGAACTGTAATCGGAAATGATGTAAGTGGTAATATTTATAAGAACCTAATCATTCAGGATGCGACGGCGGCATTGACGATTGCCATCAATTCTTCTGGACTATATACCAATTATAGGGTCGGTCAAGAATTGGTAATTAATTGTACCGGTTTATACATTGGAAAATATGCTAAACTTCAGCAAATGGGTTATCCGGCTTCGGGCGGAAAACAAGAAACAACATTCATGCCTTTAGCTGCATTTGAAAAAGCTACACAATTGAATGGTCTGCCCGGGAATAATTTCGATACCCTGCAAGTAACGATAGCTTCTCTTCCTACAACAAACGCCGGGCTGATGCAATATCAGAGTCAACTGGTGGAATTCAAGGACGTGACATTTGAAGGGGGAGGAACGCTTACTTTTGCGAATGCTTCATCTTCCGCTACACGTTATATCGTCGATGCTGATGGAAATAAATTAGCGGTTCGTAATAGTAATTTTAGTGATTTTGCTACTGATACGCTTCCTGCTGGAAAAGGAAATGTAATAGGTATACTATCTTATTTCAACTCCTATCAGTTGTTATTGCGAAGTAGATCTGATGTTTACGGATTTACAAATCCATAAGATTGTTGGGTAGATCGATGATAAGTGCTAAAGACAAAAGAAACGAGGCTTTGCAAATCATTTGCAGAGCCTCGTTTCTTTTTAGCTATGAACTTTTTCAATCTTCTTCGATGGCACGGATGGCTAGTTGACGACTTGCTTCGCCCTCTTCTAAACGATAGATGATTTTTCTGTTTTTACCCGAATCTTTCTTTTCAATGCCTTCGCAGATGGGGAATGTCCGAACCAACGAGGAGTCAACAATGGCAAATCGGTCATGTCCCATATATCCTTTGCTGGCTTCCTGGTTATCGGATAATTCCGGCATGTATATTTCGCTCATCGATTTTCCGTTGTTTACCGAATAGCCAATCACCTTACCATAATCTTCATCTGTGTCAGATTCAAGATAAACGAACAAATCGGGGTAGTTATCGCCATTTAGGTCGCCTATTTCTGCACCTTCAACTGAATACCCTTTAATATCTTTCGTTACTTTTTGGTTGTCGACACTTAATCCTTGTGGTTGAATCGTGAGGATGTCGCCATTGGTTGATATCTCAAAAACAATATTGTTCATTGATAGGATTTCTACATTAGCCGCTTTGTTATCCGATGGATTGGGAACTGTTGACTGAGTAGGAGTGGGAGCGGTAGCGGGACTTTCCTCTTTTTTACTATTACCACTACAAGAGGCGAGCATAGCAGCGCCCAAAAACAGATACGTTAGTTTCGCATTCATAATTTTGATGTGTAATTTAATTGCTTGTATCCTTTAAACACACTGAATGGGAAAGTTGTTTGCAATAAATCTCAATCGCGGAAAATTGTATGGGGAATGAAGTAAAACATCTTATCCAGCAACTCACTCTTTTCAATATTATTGATGTCAAAACCTGTGTCGGGCTCCATCTCGATCAATCCGAATAAGCTCATGAAACGATTAAAAGTACGTTTGCTATAGCAAGATTCTATCTCATCAGTCCTCGGGTAAGGCATTTTTGTATGGGCACCACTCAATAAATCCGGAAAAGCATTGAAATATTTGGTCATGTAAAAAGAATCGTCTCTTTTTGTATCACCGTATCTATGAAGCATATAAATGCTGAACCCATATCCGAATTTGCCGATTTCCCCGTTTGGAAAATCATCGGTATAGCCCCAGTTGTAATCGTAACCGAATTTATAGAGCAATGATCTTAGAAGTCGTTCATTATCATTCATGAGCAACTCTCCTTGAGGTGTCAAAGTTAGCTTTCCTCCTCTTTTCTTTGTAATCTTGGCAAGAATCAACAAAATACGTGCAATTGTAATGATTTGATACTCGTGAAACTCATCTTCTGTGTTTTCTGCATCTTCTAATAAACAAAAAGGGTAAAATCGCTGCTCAAGAATCTGTTTTTCGAAAGCTGGTTCAAACTCTCCGTTTTCGGTTAATAAGACATATTTATTGGTATGTATGTACTCGATAATATATTTAGCAATATTAAAAATCGGGATGGCTGTATAATCGTCCGCATGTAGCGATTTTAGCTGTATCGGAGATTTTTCTTGAAACGGTTCATAAACGATAGCACACATTTCAGCAGGTGAATATCCTCCAAAATCATGCCTAGCGAAATTGTTTTGTTCAAATATTTCTGCCTCTGAAGCTCTTTCTATCTTGTCTGTCATAAATCAATTCTTTAAGCAGCTAAAGGTATGGGATAAAAAGGAACTTTCTGTAACTTATGTCCAAATAACAATGTGATTATTACTCAACAGCTGTATTAACAAAGCGAATCAGCATTTTCTACCATGTTTTCGAATGTTAGTGGGGTGGATTTCTCAAAAGGAAATTCTCTTTTTGGGCAAAAACTCAAAAGACAGCCCTTGCAATCTTTTTTAGGAAAACAGGAGTCGTTGTGGATACTGACTCGGATTTTATCCGGATATTCTGATTTTATGATCCGGGCTAATCTGACTGATGCTTCATGGCCTTCGCGGATGGTATAATACCAGGGTAGCGTTAGGTCGCATTCTAAAGAGTAATAGCTCCCATATTTCAACACCTTCATGTTGTGAATATCAATCCAATCCTCCGCACGATTAGACACGATGCATTTATAAATAGTACTCAAGACATCTTCATCAACTTTGTCCATCAGATTGGCAGTCGTATTTCGAAGGATATCTATTCCCGTGTACATGATGATCGCACCAAAAAGTATAGCGAGAGCACTATCAATCCATGGAATCTTTGTTATATAAAGGATGATCAACCCTACTACGAGTCCGATGGTTGAATAAACGTCCGAATGAAGATGTCGTCCGCTTGCAATTAATGCAATAGAATCATATTTTTTACCCACCTTGATGCAATAGGATCCCATAATCCAGTTAATAATGCCAGCTGCGGCAATAATAAGGATACCTACGTCAAGTTTGTCGATGAGTTGTGGTTCGAATAAACGACGAATTCCTTCATAAATAATAATTCCTCCTGCTGCAAGAATCATCAAAGCTTCTATAGAGGCAGAGATAAGTTCTATTTTACCGTGTCCGAAAGGATGTGTGTAATCTCGGGGCTTATTGGAAACATAGATACTGTACAGCGAAATGAACCCCGCTGTTACATTCACTATACTCTCCGTGGCGTCCGTAAGGATACCAACAGAGTTTGTAATGAAAAAAGCAATAAATTTGCCGGCCATTAACAAAACAGAGCCAATAACGATACTTTGCTGTACCTTAAACTTGATGCTTTCTTCTTTCATACGCACAAATCATTTCCTGTTTTCTTACCCTGTTTTCTCACTCACACCAGTTTATAGAAGAATGTTGTAGACGATGTAACCGCCATAATATCCGGTTATACTTACCATGATGGCAGCAATAAGAAGAAAAACGAACGGTGTCCATTGAAGCCATTTCGGGAGATTGTGTTTTTTGTAGAATGAAAAGAACAAATATCCTGCTCCGGCAATGCTTATCATGTAAGATGTCCATCCTGCAAATGTATGATGCACTTCGCGGATGGTATGGGCTTCGCCGGATAGTTGACTGGTGAAAGATCCGGTAAAGATCGCAACCCAGGCACTGATGGCAGCAAGAATAACCAGAAGTCGCAAGGTGCCGTTTAATAGTGGATCGTGTTTCCGAAATGCATAAATTATAGCCAACGCAGCAGATACAATAATGAGTGCTACTGGAAAATGGACCGTAATGGGATGCAAAATTGTTGTGATTGAATCTGAGAAAGTCATAATTGTTTGTATTAGTTTTCTATTTACAACAATTTAAACAGAGTTAGTGTTTGAATTTCTTATATCTAATTTTGTTTCTTTTGTTTCAAGTACTATTACTCAAATATGAACCTTATAACAGAGCCGGACGTTTTATAATTATTGGATGAGTTTGTAATCAGATTTTTCAAATTTAATCGGATATTAAACGTATGGTAACTTTAATAATTGATGTTTCTCAATCCATAATTAAATGGAATGCCTTTAAACCCGGCGGAGAGCATGACGGAACCCTTCATTTTAAAAATGGAACGATAGAAGTTGATGATCAAAATATCCCCATAGGCGGATCGTTTGAATTCGATATGGATACGATCACAGATAATGATCTAAGTGGATTTCTAAAACAGAAATTAGAAACGGATCTGAAGGGAACAGAATTTTTTGACGTTGTAAAATACCCAGATGCCAAATTCGAAATAGAAAAAGTGGATCATACTCCGGATACCTCAGGGTATTATGGCGTCTCAGGTTATCTTACAATGAAGGGAGTTCGCAATGAAATTAGTTTTAAGGCAAAATATACAGAGGCAGCAGACTCAATCAGAGTAGAATCGAATAAGATTATCGTCGATCGAACTAAATGGGGAATAAATCATGGCTCGAAGAATATATTCAAGAAATTACAGGAAAATATTATAGCCGATAATTTTGATGTACAAGCCATTGTAGTTGCTAAAACAAAATAAAAAAGGAAGGATCGAAAAACTATAAATTTTGCTTTTCGATCCTTTCTTTTTTATTATAAAGAGTACTTATCTTCTCTTTTACTACTTGATATCCTGTAAGATATGGAAATCAGATTGTGTGATTGAATAATTATTCGCCACAATGTGTTTCTAATTGCATGTAAATGAATTACTTTTTAAGAAGTACAGAGTCTATGACTTCTTTCAGGGATGATTTTGACATTGCACCTTGAGCCATTTGTGGAGTTCCTTCTAACGGGACAAAAAGTAATGTGGGGATAGAACGAATTCCGAAAGTTGCAGCCAGTTCTTCCTCTTTCTCTGTATCGATTTTGTAAATACAAATTTCATCACCATATTCAAATGCTAACTCATCTAGTATTGGAGCAATACTTTTGCAAGGTCCGCACCAAGATGCATAGAAATCAATGAGAGCCGGTTTATTTCCTAGGTATTTCCATTCTTCCGCATTTGCTTCGTAATTAGCTACTTTAGATAAAAAATCTTCTTTAGTAAGATTAATTGTTTTCATAATTCAATTTTTGTTTCTTATACTTTATAGTGTCTGTTTCTGAGTTCTTCTGCGTTTTACAAACAGATTTTGTCTCCGATTCTTTAATGAATGTATTTAACGCCTCATTTTTTTTCGAATAATCCTAAGAAAGAATAACCAATGAGGGCTCCCCAAATAATGCTCATGTTCGCACTAGAAGTGATTGCACAACTTCCAGATTCACATCCGATAAAATAAAAATACAGATAACCGCCTATTGCTCCTGTTGCAGCACCAATCAGACTAAGGTAATTGGTGCGAATGAATTTTTTGAATTTATCTTTTATCATATTATCCATGTATTTGTTTTTAGAAAAATATTCCTTTGGAAAGTATACTGCAAAGAAAGAATAAAGAAATGAACTAAACAAATTTCCATTGGAAATAATTATGGGGTGAAATAGAAAGAGAATAAAAGGTGCGTGACTGTCACGTTTTGCCTTTATTTGAATTAGAAGCGTCTCATTTCAGTGAATTTTTAAAATTATCAAGGATTCCTTCGGGAAGAATGCTGGCAAGAAGTTCCAAAAACCTAAGATAAGGGAGTTGAATTAGTATGGATGCAAATTTAACTAATTTGGAACGATCGCCACCTTTTACGGGTGAGCCGACTTACAGGTGAGCCGAAATAGGGCTCACCAGTAAAAGTTGGGGGGAGAGATTGGGAAAAATCACTCCTAACGTCT
>JAVVQG010000018.1:0-45918 GCA_036655355.1 Bacteroidales bacterium | reverse complement strand
TTTCATAAAGAATGCACCCCAAAAGTTTTTTGTCTAACTTTTGGGGTGCACTTCAGAATCGGATAGCCTCTTTTTTGTAATTTTTGCTTCAGCTTACTTGTAATTCTCCGCTTCGGAAGCGATGTACTCGAAAATCGCTTTATCGGTTTCGGTTAGTTCCACTTCACGACGCCCCATCATCTTAGAGGCTGTTTGGAAGAATTTCACCAATGAAACGTCGGAGAACCCGGCCGTACCCCCTTCGCTGAAAGAGGGGACAAAATTGCGGGGGAAGCCCGAACCGTAAATGTTTACCCCCACACCCAGTACGGTGGCGGTGTTGAACATGCAGTTGATTCCCGCTTTCGAGTGGTCTCCCATGATAAGGCCGCAGAACTGAAGTCCCGTTTTCAGGAACCGTCCCAGTGGATAATTCCACAGTTTGATCTCCGTATAATCGTTTTTCAGATTAGAAGCATTTGTTCCGGCACCGATGTTGCACCATTCTCCAATCACAGCATTCCCTAGAAATCCTTCGTGCGCTTTGTTGGAATATCCGAAGAGGATCACATTATTCAGTTCGCCACCCACCTTGCAATAAGGACCGAGGGTGGTTGCGCCGTATATTTTCGTATTCATATTCACCACCGCATGTTCGCATGCCGCGAATGGAGCGCGAATGGCCGACCCTTCCTGTATATCCGCTTCGGATCCGATATACACGGGACCTTTGGTGACATTCAGAATCACACATTCCACCGTAGCCCCCTCTTCGATGAATATCTTCGGGAAGCCGTCTGAGAAGTAAGGATCTCCGATCACCTGTACGCTTTTGCTAAGTTCCTGCGATTGACGTCCGTCAGCGATCAGTCGGAAATCCTCTTCAATCGCCTGTTCGTTCCGTAGAAACAGATCGTAGATGTAGTTGAAAGTAAGGTAAGTGCTTTCCGTTTCTTTCATCTTTAGGAAGGTTTCCGTTGAGAATTGCTCCATCGTACCCCGAAAAGCAATCAAACGACCTTTGTCGCGTAACGCTTCGCCCGGTTCAAGTGCGGCTACCTCCGCACTGAGCATCAGTGAAGGACAACTGTTTCCGCTGATGAAAAGATTATCGTCGGTGATTTGTACGGGGTATTTCCCGGATAGGTATTCTTCGGTGAGGTAAGAATAGGTGCCGGGAAGCATACGTTCCCATTTTTCGCGAATCGTTAGTATTCCGAAACGGAAATCTGCGATGGGGCGGGTAAAGGAGAGGGGAAGCAGATTCGCCCGAATCTCTCCGTCGAATAGAATGATGTTCATAGTATATGAGATATCTTAACGTATTTGAGACTGTAGAAAATAACCTCTTCTATATTAACTTCTTCAAGCGGATCAAGGTTCAGTTCTTACGTTCAATAAAGTTATAAAAAAAAAGGATGCGATTACCGGATATAAAAAAAGCTCCGACCTTTCGATCGAAGCTTCCTTTATATGTTTTTGCGAAACAGAAATTATTTTTTTCTGTTTGCGTAACGGCTCATGAACTTGTCTACGCGACCAGCTGTATCCACCAATTTCGCTTTACCAGTGAAGAATGGGTGAGATGAGCTTGTGATCTCAAGTTTAACCAATGGATAAGTTACACCATCAATTTCGATAGTTTCTCTTGTGTTGATAGTAGAACGTGAAATGAAAGTGTCATCATTTGACATGTCTTTGAATACTACTGGACGGTAGTTTTCAGGATGAAGTCCTTGTTTCATTGCTATATAGTCTTTATAATTATAATTATCGTTTGAATTGGTAGTGTGATCCTTTTGGCTTGCAAATGTATTGATTATTTTTCAATTATGAAACAACCGAATTGAAATTAATTGAAGATTTCTTTTCCCTGAGCCGTATGTATGTAGTAAAAGGGTTTCTCTTTTAGGGTTCCCCAAATGTACTCCACCAGTTCCGGATAATCGATATACGGGTTTCTGTTTCCCTGAATCGCTTTTACCGCTTCATTTCTTTTTCGCTCCTTCTCGCTCACGGGATCCGCACGATGCCATTTGAGCAGCAGATTCAATTGCCAGCTCTTGAAAAAAGGATAAGCCGAATAGGTAAGGAGCTGGGCCCCGGAGGAGCCCCAACTCGAGAAATTTTCCTTTTCATAACGGGTAGCTATGTAAAAATAGGTTCGTGCCAGATCGCCCTTTATCTCATCGTTTGGTTCAAAAACTTTGCCGCTGAAACCCACGGCGGTCATATTACCCAACTTGCAATAGGTATTCGTCCAGAGGGCCGTCCCCTGTATTTCGCCAAACGGGAAGTTGCTTCTTCTCGAATTTGCCGTGGCATCCGAAGGGTAGAGGTTGAACAGATCCGTGTATAGATCATAATCTTGATCTTTCGTACCGAACCAGCTTTTCGGAAAAGAGTGTTCCCGGTTATAGCTGTCCGGATCCAATGAAGTGCCCTGTTGGTCGCTTCCCAGTTTGTAGTTGGTAGTGGGCCCTCCGTATAGATCCGCCACATACCCGTCGGCGCGCACGTCCGTAGTATAGAATGCACGCCAGACCTCAGCGTACGACTGATGGATGTGAACGGCGGTGAGCTTTTGATTCCACGCTGATTTCAGGTTGCGTTCTTTCTTCCCCTGGATGTAATCACCTTCGGGGATTTCAATATCTCCTCCGTTCGGATCTTCCGGCGAATCCTCCTTGAAACAGGAGGAAAAAAGAACCAGGAAGAGTGATGCGAACAGAAATAATCTTTTTACATCAATCGGTCTCATCGTATCGGGTATTCTCATCGGTTTTATTTTTTCAAAAGTTCCACAGAATCCACATAACCGGCGGTGCCTTTATAAAAACGTACTTCGAAAACCACAAAGGCTGTTTTCGGTACGCTGAAATTAATCTCATATTTCACCCATTCCCCTTTTTTATCGGTCGGTACGTAAGACGATGGCTGGATTAATTTTTTCATTGCATCGAAATCAGTGTCCTTGCTTTGTGAAGTAGCGGTCATGTCGTCGTAAATCATACCCCATGCCCGGAACGTGTTGCTTACCGCAGTGGATGCATCCAGGTAATAATAGAATGAATAGGTATAGTCGCCCGGTTCGAGCTGAATACGGTCGGCCGTGATATTGGCCGTACCGGCTTTCTCACCGGAATTCACTTTTACGGAGTACGCACCTGCCTGCCGGATGCCGTTCTCTTTTGCATACGTTACACCGTCGACACTTTTAAAACTCCATCCCGCCGGCATCTCCGTGCTCCAATTTTCAAACCCGCCGTTGGCGATTAAGCCTGCGCCAGGCGCTACTACGCGAAGCGTGAATGTTTTTGTCGCCGTTACATTGTTGTTGGTAGCCGAAAGGGTAATTTCCGAACGCTCTTCAGTAGCCGGTGCCGTGCCCGAAAGGCTCGCCGTGCCGTCTCCGTTATCCTTGAACGTAACCCATGCCGGCATGCCGGAAGCGGTGATAACGGTATTTCCCTTGCCATTCGTCACCGCTGTGGTGACAACACAGTTCAACGCCTCGTTTATATTTACCGATGTGACGCCATAGGATAAGACAACGGTTGTTTCATCCGGTGTTTCAGGATCGACCGAAGCCCCTTCGAGTTTGTAGGCAGACATATTTTTCACTCCTGCGATGCCGTTGTATTTCATGACATCCCCTTTTATCGCTACCTTTTTGCCCATGTTCGACGGATTGCTCATCAGACCCAATGCGGCACGATAGCTGGCGGTAATCTGGATGCTGATGCATTTGTCGATCACTTTGGCATCTTTGGAGTCAGCCAGGAAGAGGTTGTAATCGGATGTGTAGCTACTTTGGGTTCCGAAGAAATCTACGAAATTACCGTCGCGATACCCTACGATATATCCTTCGGCCCACACGCCCGTGGCTACCGCTTCGGCACCCGGGTTAAGCGCTTTCACAGCCGCTACGTTATACGGTTTGCTTTCGGATCCGTCGCCCGAGGCCTCAGGTACATCCGGATTTTCGGTCGCCCCCTCTAATGAAATGGTTGTGGCTACCACCTCTTTGATTCCCGTCACGCCGAAGTAGCGAACGATACTGCATTGCATCGTTACCAGCGCTCCGAAATTACCCGGATTGGAAACCAGGTTGAGTTTATCTCTCACGGTACCCACCGAAAGTGCTACCGGAGTGGTCTTGGTGTAATCCGTTTCCTCTTTAGAGGCGGCTAGGATGAAGTTCGACTGCGTGGTGACAGCCGTTACATCAAACGTGGCCTCCGCGATCGCCATACCGTTAACGGCACCAACGATGTATCCCTTTACCCATACGTTCTTGATGGTATCCGTGGCACTCACCGTTTGTTTGAGAACCCAGGCGATGGTATAGGGATCCTCTTCGGTACCGCTTCCCAAAACATCCGGATCATCAGGGTTTTCCGGATAGACCGGGAGATTGATTACATCGTCGCCGACATTATCGCAGGAAAATAAAGCGGCGGAAACGGCAATCAATAATATGCTGAGGTAATTTATTAGCTTATTCATAGATGATGTTTTTTATTTATCGCGATGATCATTCAATCAATATCCTTTCACTAGTACGCTTTTGATCTCCCAAGAAGCTGATTCCGTATCCGAGCAGAGGTATTTAAAGGCAATGCGCACATTCTCCTTACCGATATATTCTGCAGGCAGGGCGATATCCCCCGAGGAAACGAAATCCCAGTTATCACCGCTCGGATAGTTGGTGATTTTCACCTCTTCCCACTCCGCCGGATTGATTGTCCCCCCGGTGTATTTGTCGGTAATCCATAAGGTATGGTTGCTTTTCACTTTGTTCAGATCGCCTTTGTTAATGGCGTGGCTAAAGGTCAGGTTGGCAGAAGAAACCGTTTTGAGGTTCATCGCCGGCGAAATCAGCCAGTCTTCATTCGCGTTGCTCTTGCCGTTTGCGAAACCGGATACCACCATGCCGTATTTTTCGGTGAGTCCCCATTCCTGAGCACCGTTTACGCTCACGGTAGAGAATCCCCCTTCGTCGCTACCGAAAGGAGCGTTCAGAATTGTTTTGGCAACAGCCGGCGGATTGGCCGCTTTGCGGATATCGCCTAGTGTCTGGATCACCAATTGCCACTCTCCGGCATACCTCACTTTATTGCGGTACCATCCAACAATCGCGATCACATCGTAATAGGTGCCGGATCCCGGGATGTAGTCGCCTTGGAATTTGGCATAAGGGGAGGTGGAGATATTGATGGTATTGCCATTCTCGTCACGGAGCATTCGCGTGGTGGGATAGGTAACGTCTTTGTCTGCGAAGATCACCGTACTGTCTGCCACCGGTTCGAATACCGTGGTGTAGTTTACCTCTTTGGCATTTCCGAACTCCACGTTGCGTAAGATCACCAGTTTGCTATAGGATTCTTGACCGCCCGCGATGATATGCGGAATGGTCATCTCCACCGGTTGGGCAAGCAACGTATCGGGCAAACCGATATTGGTAGCCTGTTTGCCGAAAATAGGATAAGGCATGCGTCCCGGTTCCCAACGGTCTTTGTTGTCGATGTTGTGGTAGGTCATCCCGATCGTAGGCATCTCGGCATACAAGCCGATTTGCAGGTCGTTGCATCGGATGGAGATTCGTTGTCCTTCGGGGTAAACGCCCGAAATACTTCCCGCATCTACCGAAACATCGATAGAGGAGCCGTCTGTCAGGTCGCGTAACACTAATTTTTTATAGATGTTCCCACCCGCATCGGTGGATACGACAACCGCATTAATGATGACATCCTCGGCAGAAGCGATGTTGTAGACGTTGTAAGAAACAACGCCTTTTCCGTTGTTCCAGTCGCTATTGCCGCTGTTATCGCTGATGAGATTTGCGGGCGATGCATTGAACAGGAAGTCGTTCTTCAGCTGAGAGATGGTGTAAGTGGCTTTCGGTAACTCATCCGGATTTCCTTTCGGAAGATCGAAATCTTTCTCCGCGCACCCTGTAAAGGCGGCAATGGAAGCCAAAAGGGTGTAGAATATGTTTTTATAATGTGTCATAAGATTGCATTCATTTAAGTCATTAATAAAATCAGAACTTATAACCGATGTTCAGGAACAGGTTGAATCCCTGGGCATAGTAATATCGGTTCGGAAACTTGTTGAGGCTGTTCATATCGATCACTCCGTCTGAGAGCGGAAGTCGTCCTTGTTGGTATCCTCCCGTAATCATTTTTCGGTTGTTCAGAATATTGTTGAGGCTTAAATTGAAGTTCAGAGACTGTGCGCGGTTGTTCAGGTAGATCACTTTTCCCACAGACGCATCCAGCATAAAGCCGTTCGGCAATTTTTCCTGCGTACCCAACGCCACCTTCTGCTCCGGCGTGTAGTCGTTCATACTTGATTCCGTAAATCGGATCGGAGCGAAGTCGAGGTAGTTCTTATCGAAATAAGAAAGCGTGATATCGGCAAACCACATATCCGGGCCGGTGTAATCCACGGCGAAACTGGCGGCAACCTGGGGACCCGTACTTACATGGAGGTCTTTGGTCATCACCCGGTCTGCCAGGTCGGTGAAGGAGCCGTTTTCGGGACTCATCACTCCGATGGCGTTGTTCATATAGCGATAATCGCCCCACGTTCCGGCTCCGGTGAGTGCGAAGCTTCCGTTGATTTTAAAGGTGGCGGCCGCTTCTACACCCATGAACCGTTTGTTGATGTCGGTCATCACATGGTTGATGAAGGTTCGGTAGCTATCGTCGTAGTAGCCGTTGATCTCAGCCGATCCTTCGATGAAGGTTTGGAACGCACTGATGCGTCCGCGTAAACGACGATACATAAAATCATAATTCAGGTCGTACGATAGAACTCTCTCCGCCTTTAGATTCGGGATACGCGTGTCTTTGATACGAGGGGAGAGGTACGCTGTGTTGGCCAGCGGAGCGCGGTATTCTGCAAGAATGTTGGCAGAGATGCGGTTTCGGCCGTCCGGTTTGTAGGAAGCACCACCTTTGACGGACGGGTCTAGGAACCAGTATGCCTTTCCTCTTCCGTAAGATTGAACTTTGGCTACTTCCGCTCGTCCGTTTCTCATGAAACCTTCACGTTGGAAAGTGGTATAGGTGCCCTGTACGGCATAATAGAAATCGAAGTGGGTATAGTTCCAGTCATTCTGGGCAAAAGCCGATGTTTTGAACAGATTGATGTTGTAGTTGTAGCCGAACTTATCCCCCTCCTGAATGATCTGGTTGGGGTGATTCAAATCATTCTGAATGATATCGCCCGTACCGAAATCACGTTCCGCGAATTGGTCGATGTCGATCCATTGCCGTCCACCCAACAGGTCGTTCATGGTTTTGTAGTGTTTACCCACTGCATATTTGGCTTCCAGTCCGGCTGTCAGTTTGAGGTTGTCGGTCAAGTTGCCGTTATAGACGCCGTTGAAGGTGGTTTCGAACAGGTCGTTGTGGCGTTTCTCCACCGCATATTTAGCGATACCGTTCGGGTTCACCACATTGTTGGCAGCATTCGCATTGTACATCGCATCCCAGTTGACCTGACTGACCGATGTGTCTGTTTTCCATAAACGGGTCAGCCGATCCGCAATCTCATCGTCCCACATCTCGTCATCCGCACCGTCTGCATTGTCGTCTTTGAAACTGCGTCTGTAGAAGGAGGGCAGGTAGCGGTAATAATCGGGACGAGGATCCGGTGCGTTGTAGAAAGCAAGAGCGGTAGAGCTGTAGTTGTTATAATGTGAGCCGAGCCCTAGGTTTACCCGTTGTTTGTTATCGATCTTCCATTCGTAAGACAACACCACCGTTGGGTCGTAGCTGTCTACAACCCGCGAATTGCGTTTCTTTCCGTTTTGGTATCCCCAGTAAGGATTGTAATAGATGCTCTCCGCCAAATCATACACCTCTTGTGTTACGGCACCTTGTTGGCCGCGTTGGGTTGGGGCACCGAAGGTGACGAGCGAAAGACGGTGGTTCGGAGTAAACACCTTTTCCGCACCCAGGTAATAGCCGAAAGAGTTGTAGAACGTACCGTCCCATGCACCCTCCTTAGACCAGCGGTAGATTAATCCCCCGTTAAAGGCCCAGCCGTTATCCATCAGTCCCGTGGCATAGGTCACCAATCCCCTCAAAACGTAAGAGCGGTTGGTCGCGCCCAAACTTACGGAGGTGCCTTGAGCCATTCCGGCCGCCCGGGTTAGGATGTTGGTGCTTCCTCCCAAATCGCCGAAGGAGAAATTTGAAGCCCCCGTATATTTAACGATCTCTTTATTCTTGAACAAAGGATTCATCCCTCCGAGCATTGAATAGTTGAATCGGCCCCGTTCACTGTCATTAAACGACACGCCGTTGATGTATGTGGAGGAGAATTCCTGACTGTAGCCGCGCAGATTGAAGCGCATCGGCGAGAAGTTATAACTCGCCGCATTGAGGAATATATCATCCGAACCGCCGCTCAGATTTCCGATGGTCTGATTCGAACCGTCTTCATCGTTGATCTGAGATTCGTCCACAAAAAAAGCCACGGGTTCGCTCCCCTCACTCGTCAGGCGTACGGTTCCGATGTAGAGTGTCTTCACCCCCGTCAGATCGACTGAGACGAACTCCTCTTTGTAGCCGTAAAGAAAAACTGAAATTACTTGATTGCCGACCGCGTTCGTCGACAGTTTGAAGGTTCCTTCGGGATTGGTCTCCGTATATTGGTTCTGATCCCTTAAAACAATCGCGACTCCGGAGAGCGGATTTCCCGCTTTGCTGTCTATCACCTTTCCTGTAATGACCGCTTGCTGGGCCATCCCTGAAAAGCAAAGCAAAAGAAGGAGCAAAGTGCATAGTTTTCTGTCCATAGAATAGTTGTTATCTAAGTGTATTCGTTTATAGGTATTCGTTTAATCGGTATTCTAATAATCGCTTTTTTGCACAGGTTGTGTTTCTCAATTCAAGGTTCGGATGTATCCGCAACGAGTGATTTAGTATATAATATAACCAAAATTAAAATAAAATAAACACAAGAAAGAAGGTTGGTCCACATTTTATTTATTCGGGGATAAGAATTAACTTATTAAAGGTGATTCAATTAAACTTTGATTTAGACGGGGATGTTTTAATCAGTAAGAAGAGATCATTTAATTATTAAGAAGAGATGACTTAATTATTAAGAATAGGTGATTTTCAAAGATCTTAATTCGGTTTTTTTATTCATTTTTGTAAGAGCAATCTCAAATGTCACTACATTGCAAATATTATTGCAAATATTATTGCAGATAATAATGCACAAGATAATGCGGAAGATCTTGCAGATAATGTAGCTCCTATTGTCTATCGAATCGAGTAAAATCAAAATTAATAAACAGCATATGAAACGATCAATTTTAATCCTCATTTCATGTATATGTGTGGGTTTCCTTGCACAGGCACAGAACAAGAAACTTTCCGTATACGGTGTGGCGTTCTACAACCTCGAAAACTTGTTCGATACGATCAACAACAACGGCAAATACGATTTGGAATTCTCTCCCAAGGGAGCCAGACAGTGGAATGGTGAAAAATATCGAAGCAAGTTGGATAATATGGCCTATACCATCAGCCAGATGAAAAGTAAATACCTTCCTGCCGGACCTTCCGTAATCGGTGTTTCCGAAATTGAAAACCGCTCGGTGCTGGAAGATCTTGTGAAGCGGAAATCAATCGCTGCTCAGAACTATCAGGTGGTTCATTACGATTCGCCCGACAAACGTGGAGTGGACGTAGGGTTGCTTTACAATCCCCAGTTCTTTCGGGTGCTGAGTACGGCCTCTCATCGTTTGGTAGTGCCGGAGAATCCCAATTTCCTAACCCGCGACCAATTGGTGGTTACCGGTCTGCTTGCCGGCGATAAGATCAGCTTTATCGTGAATCACTGGCCGTCAAGATTGGGAGGCGAAGAAAAATCGAGTCCCTTGCGCGAGGCGGCGGCCGCTTTAACGAAGCACATCGCCGATTCGTTGTTGCGTGAAGATCCAAATGCGGGTGTCGTAATCATGGGCGACCTCAACGACGACCCTCAGAACAAAAGCGTAAAAGATGTTATAGGGGCGAAGCGAGAAATGGCTGGAGTTGAGAAAGACGGCTTCTATAATCCGTTCTGGAGCATCCTTGACAAAGGGGTAGGTACGTTGGCATATCGCGGACAATGGAACCTTTTCGACCAGATCATGGTATCCGGAAATCTGTTGGGTGATGAGCGTAACAGCCTGAAATACTGGAAAGAAGAGGTGTTTAACAAGCCGTTCCTAATGAATGAGGAGGGGCAATACAAAGGATATCCGAAACGAACTTATGCGGGCGGCGTATTCCTAAACGGCTATAGCGATCACTTCCCGACACTTATCTATTTGGTGAAACAGGCAAAATGACAAATATCGAAATTTGGAAATAAATAAGTTATGTGATTCTTAGCAATTGATTATCTTTGCGAAAGTTTTATTATTCATATAAAATTTCTATCCAATGATTAATTACAAAGATCTTGGCTTGGTAAACACAAAAGAAATGTTTGCTAAGGCAATCGAAGGTGGTTATGCTATTCCTGCATTCAACTTCAATAACATGGAACAGCTTCAGGCTATCGTAATGGCAGCTGCTGAAACTAAATCTCCGGTTATCCTACAGGTTTCTAAAGGTGCTCGTCAGTATGCAAACGCAACATTGCTTCGTTTCATGGCTGAAGGTGCTGTTGCTTACGCAAAAGAACTTGGTTGGGAAAATCCTCAGATCGTTCTTCACCTAGACCACGGTGACTCTTTCGAAACTTGTAAATCTTGTATCGATTCAGGTTTCTCTTCAGTAATGATCGACGGTTCTCACCTTCCATATGAAGAAAACATCGCTCTTACTAAGAAAGTAGTAGACTACGCTCACCAGTACGGTGTAACTGTAGAAGGTGAACTTGGTATTCTTGCTGGTGTTGAAGATGAGGTTGTTGCAGAACACCACACATATACTCAGCCAGAAGAGGTTGTAGATTTCACATCTCGTACAGGTGTTGATTCTTTGGCGATCTCTATCGGTACTTCTCACGGTGCTAACAAATTCAAACCTGAACAGTGTACTCGTAACGCTGAAGGTATCCTAGTTCCACCGCCATTGGCATTCGAAATCCTTGCTGAAATCGAAAAAGAACTTCCTGGATTCCCTATCGTTCTTCACGGTGCTTCTTCAGTTCCACAGGAAGAAGTTGCAATCATCAACAAATACGGTGGTGCTTTGGTTGACGCAATCGGTATTCCTGAAGAACAGCTTCGTCAAGCTGCTGCTTCTGCTGTTTGCAAAATCAACATCGACTCAGATAGCCGTCTTGCAATGACAGCTGCTATCCGCGAAGTATTTGCAACTAAACCAGCTGAATTCGACCCACGTAAATACCTAGGTCCAGCTCGTGAAAGCATGAAGAAACTTTACAAACACAAAATCGAAGCGGTTTTGGGTAGCGCAGGTAAAGCTTAATTCTACTTTTAGAATACAAAATAGAGAAGGGCGTCTCAATTCATTTTGAGACGCCCTTCTTGCATACAGACGGTAACTCTTCCGCTGTTGAATAATCTGGCGACTCGTCTATTTAAACGAGCCCCAATGTGTATAACAAACCCGTTGCAAAGGCATAAAAAAAGGGAACCGCGCTATGCGATTCCCTTTTTAATATTGTTGTCTTGAAGATGCTTAGTTCTTCTCTGTAGCAGAGTAGTTGATCTTCAAAGCCTGAGCGTCACGAAGCGCCTGTTTAACGTCTGATACGATACCCATCTGAGTTTCGCGGTCAACTTTAAGAGACACCTGCATGAAGGCCTGGTCTTCTTCTTTCATATTCGATCTCTCCTGAGAAACGAAGTCGCGAACTTCTGAAACCTCGATGAACTTATCATTCATCTGAATACGGCTTTCTGTACCCATTTTCTTCTGATACTGCTGCTGAGGTTTACCGATGTAGATGTAAGTCACAAGTGACTTTTTCTCCAATTTGGTAAGCTCTGTAGCCTGCGGAACGGTCACTTTCACTTTCAGTTCGGTTTCACGCATTGTTGTTGTGATCATGAAGAAGAACAGAAGCGTAAAGATCAAGTCAGGAAGAGATGATGTATTTAGTTCCGGCATCTCTCTGCCGCCACTTTTATTAAATTTTCCCATTATTTCTTTCCTCCGTATGTCTTAGGTTCAGCTTCTGAGATTTTCTGAGGATAGATTGACTGGATAGCTTTTTGTTCTGGGCTACCCTCGCCCAATTCCTCGAAAGTCTTATTGAATTTCGCTTTTGCAAGTTCATTACGCAACTCATTGTAAGCGGCAACCAGTTCGTTCTGAACCTCGATGTAAGACTGGTATTCAGTATTACGGTCGTTCTGCAATGAGATTACGTGATATTTTGTTACAGGATAGCTTCCGAAGAATTCAACTTCAGTTGCAACCTTTTCAGGAAGGTTCGGTAGATCCTCTTTGTTTGCGATGAACTCTTTTGCTTTTTCTCTTAGCTCGCTCACATTCATCTGTTCACCACCAACCAACAACTGATTGTTACTGTTGATCAAAACAGTCAGAACGTTACGTTGTTTAACGTCCATCTCTTGATCCTGTTGCTGATCCGGTGGAATTGGAGGCGGAAGACGTCTCAAGAGACCCTTGTCCGTATCCATTGAAGTTGTGATCAAGAAGAAGATAAGCAACAAGAATGCGATATCCGCACTCGAACTCGAGTTCACTTGTGGTACTTTTCTTTTCTTTCTTGCCATAATGCTTTAGTATTTTTATCAGGGCGATCTGTTTCAATCGCCCCGGATAATTATTTTCTTACTACTTTGATAAGGCTGAAAACAATGATCGATACGATTGAAGCACCCAAAAGGAATGCTGCAGAGTACAACCACATGTCTGTTAGTTTCAACCAGAAGTAAACGTTGTCAGAACCGTCGTAAGCCGGCAAGTTCAATGGTTCACCGCTACCCAATGTCCATGAGATGAACAGAAGAAGAACAAAAGCACCCAGCGTGATCAATGTGCTGATTGCTTCTTTCGGATGATCCTTAAGCTGCATCGCAAACTGATAAAGAGCGAAAACTACAGTCAACACAAAGCCGATAGCCATTGTGATGTAGGCGAAGTTTAGAACCAGACCAGTGAAGATCGGTTCCGGAAATTCTGGATCCGCAGTCTCAACGTTGCCACCGAAGTAGAACATGCCGAAGCAAATCACAGTGATCAACATCAAACCGTATAGAATCCACGAACTATATTTATTAATATTCTGCATCGTGATTCTTATTATTTTTTGAATTTAAGGTTGTATTTGATAACCGCGTCAAGCAAAGAGATTGAAGAATCTTCCATTTCGTTAAGGATAGACTCAACTTTTGCAAGAAGGTAGTTGTAGAACAACTGAAGAATCAAAGCAACGATAAGACCACCTACAGTTGTGATCAAGGCAACTTTCATACCACCTGCAACAACTGTTGGAGAGATATCACCTACCTGCTGGATTTTATCGAACGCCTGGATCATACCGATTACAGTACCCATGAAACCTAGAGATGGAGCCATAGCGATAAACAAAGTGATCCAAGAAAGACCTTTTTCCAAAAGACCAGCCTGAACACCACCGTAAGAAACGATTGAACGTTCTACTACGTCAACGCCCTGATCCATACGGATTAGACCCTGGTAGAAGATAGAAGCGATCGGACCGCGTGTGTTACGGCAAATCTCTTTTGCTTCTTCGATGTTACCTTTTTCAAGAGCACCTTCAACTGAAGCCAAAAGTTTTTTAGGGTTGATTTCAGCAAGGTTAAGGTAAATGATACGCTCGATGATGAACGCCATACCCAAGATCAAAGCCAAAACTACGAAAGACATGAAGAATGCGTTACCTTCGATGAATTTCACTTTCAATTCTTTGTGCAAACCAACTTCTTCTTCCATAGAAGCAGGTGCAGATGTTTCAGTTGTAGCAGCTTCCTGAGCGTTAACAACAGGAGTCATTCCAAGTGTAAGGAATCCAAGGAATGCGAAAATTGCGAATAACTTTTTCATTCTGAATGTAATTTTAAGATTAAATGTTGTTGAATTAATTAAGTTTAATTGCGGAGGGAGCGGGATTCGAACCCGCGATACGCTTTTGGCGTATACACGCTTTCCAGGCGTGCCTCTTCAGCCACTCGAGCACCTCTCCATAGGTGAGTTGTATTTTATCAACTTAAAATACCTCTTCGGACGCAAATGTAATTAAAAATCTTTCTCTTGTATCTATTTCACTCCAAGTTTGTGCCAAGAAACACGCCTATTAGTGTTTTTTAATACTAAATACTGTTACTTTTTGTGAGATTAAATACTCGTTCTGCGTTAGATGTGGTGATTTGGTCCACATTTTCGATTGAAGTCTCAAAAATGTCGGAAATCTTTTCAGCAGTTTTAACAACATAAGCCGGTTCATTTCTTTTTCCTCTGAAGGGAACCGGAGCCAGATAGGGTGCGTCTGTTTCCACGACGAGGTGTTCCAGCCCGATTTCGCGCACCACTTCGGGTAGCGTACTTTTCTTGAAAGTCACGATTCCGTTGATGCCGAAAAGGAAATCGCCCGCCTGTTTGATTTTTCGGACATCTTCAACATCTCCCGAAAAGCTGTGGATGATGCCTCGAAGGTGTAATCCTTTTAATTTATCAAGTGCGTCGTGCAACTCCGTGAAGGCGTTTCGTACATGGATAATGACCGGCAGATTCCGTTCCGCCGCCCAGCGTACCTGGCGCTCGAAAGCGATCAGCTGCTCCTTTAGATAGGTGCCGTCCCAGTAAAGATCAAGACCGATCTCGCCGATCGCCTTGAAGTCGTGTTCCTTTAATAACGCTTCCATCTGATCCAACTCTTCGGCATAATTCTCTTTTACGCTGGTGGGATGCAGTCCGATCGTCGGAACGAAAAATTCGGGGTCTCTCTTCCAGACCGCCATCATTTGAGGGAAAGATTCCATGTCGACGTTCGCCAGTACTACATGACTCAATCCGGCCTCACGTGCTCTTTTTATTACTTCCTCGCGATCCGAATCAAACTCCTCCGAATAAATATGAGCGTGCGTATCAATCATTGAATGTTAGTTTTTTCTGTAATTTGGCTGCTTCCATCGCCTTTTTTTCCGAAGTGCGGTAATAATACACCACACCGTACTCTTGGCATTTCTGCAACCTGATCGTTGTTGGGTAGTCTTTGAAAACCTCTTCGATCTGATTCCAAAGATCGAGGATGAGTTCGTCGCATTTCTCCCGCATCAGCGCTACCTTTTCCAGATTGCGGGTCGTGTTTTGTTGCAGCGTCTTCTGATTATAATATGCATCTCGAAAGATGTTATAATGTACGTTAACCTTTGCGATCGTCGGGTTGTAAATCGGCGTACCGCCACTCCGCAACCGTTCGTTCTCGCCCCGTATGATGTTTTCACCCCATTTCAAAATCGCCGTTTCGGTTGACAGATCGGGTACCGCAAAGTCTCCTGTTTCCAAGTCATACAGCCGCTTGACCTCTTTCCGCATCTCGTTTCGCATCACAGACATGTTTAATACCTGGATGAAATGTGAGATGTAAAGTCGAGCGGTTCTCACCTGGAACTGGTATTTCTTGCTGGCTTTCACCTGGACCTCGAAGCTTTGCAGGTACATCTCGTGTGCCCGTTTGAAGTTCGCCAGGTAATTGGCAGCGATCCGAACCGAATTGTAACTCATAACAAGTTTACCTTGTTCATGCTGTCCGTCTTTTTCGACAGCGATCTCCAGTGCTTTTATCCGCGCCTGGTCTGTATTGGGTAATCTGCGGTATGGCATAAGACGTGTGGTATTAGATCGGGAAAACAGAACTGCGGAATCAGGATTCGCGATGCATCAGATCCTCGGCAAGTGATTTCAGTTGCGATTTTCTTTCGACGCTCACGCTTACTTTTTCGAGTGCCTGCATTCCCCGGTTGAAATAATCGGCCATTTTCGCTTCGCATAGGTTCTTCGCTCCCGTGCGGGTGAAAATATCCGTAAACAAGGCGATTTTCGCTTCGCGGTTGAATTCCGGAAGGTTCATTTGCCCGTTCATAATCTCTTTCTCTTCCTCCGAAGCCAGGTTAAGGGCATTGATCAGAAGGAATGTCTTTTTATTGTTACAGATGTCTCCGCCGATATTTTTCCCGAAAAGTTTCGGATCGCCGTAAACATCCAGAAGGTCGTCTTTTAATTGAAAGGCCAATCCGATGTTTTCACCGAATTCGTAAAGTAGGGAGGCGTCTTTTTCGGAAGCTCCCGCAATGATCGCTCCTGTTTTCAGGGCGCATCCCAGAAGAACGGCCGTTTTGAGGCGGATCATCTCCAGGTATTCCTCCTCTTTTACATCTTCTCTTTTTTCAAACTCCATGTCGAACTGCTGTCCTTCGCAGATCTCCAAGGCGGTTTGCGAAAATAGGGTCAACACTTCTGCCAAATGAGCCGCAGGAGTCTCCGTGATGAGTTGATAAGCCATGATCTGCATGGCATCGCCCGACAAAATCGCCGTGTTGTCATCCCATTTGATGTGCACGGTCGGTTTGTTGCGTCGTACTACCGCTTTGTCCATCAAGTCGTCATGGAGCAGCGTGAAGTTATGAAACACCTCAATGCCCAATGCCGGTTTCAATGCCGGAAGAACTTCGTCGTTGAAAAGAGAGGCTCCCATCAGGGCGAGTACCGGACGGATTCTTTTGCCTCCCAGTGAGAGCACATATCTGATCGGTTCGAATAATTCGGGTGCAACCGCAGGATAAGGAAGTGCGGAAATAGTCTCGTTGATTAACGTCAGAAGTTGTGCTTGAGTTTTCATTTTAATCTATTTAGAAATCTAATCTAATCCCAAAAGTACATTTTTTTACATATATACGACTTAGTTTGGGCTGACATCTTTTAATTATTGGTGCAAATGCACCCACGCGGTTGTCGGAACGCTGAAAAACAAAAAAGGCCGTGATGATTCATCACAGCCTTTTTATATTGAGAGAACTCATATACCTTTTTATTGCAGACGGAAAGTTACTGGCAATGTGTATTTCACACGTACCGGTTTACCGCGCTGTTTACCTGGAGTCCATTTTGGCATCGAGTTTACCACGCGAAGGGCTTCTTTGTCCAATGAAGGGTCAACTCCACGAACTACCTGCGCATCAGCTACGCTACCATCTCTCTCGATCACGAAAGAAACGATTACACGTCCCTGGATACCGTTTTCCTGCGCAATTACAGGGTACTTAACAGATTTACCGATGTATGACAAAAGCGCCGCGTCACCACCTGGGAACTTAGGCATATCTTCTACTACCGTGAAGATTTCATTTGTCACTTCCTCCTCTTCAACCGGAGCAGGCATGGAAATAATTTCCTGAGCCTTTGACTGATCGTCTTCGGATGATTGGATTTCAACCTGTTCAATTTCTTTATCATCTTCTACAATGTTGATGATTTCCTCTACTGCCGGTGCAGGCGGCGGTGGAGGCGGAGGTGTAGCTTCCTGAACTGTAGGAGGAATGATTTCTTCCTCAAACAATCCCTCACTAACACCCGTGTTGTCATGTTTGACAACATCAGTAGTGGTCCATTCGAAAGCCACGAATAGAGCTGCAAGGATCGTTGTTAGACCGATTAGGATGAACGTCAGCTTTCTGTTTTCCAGATCGGCTTTAGGGTTCTTTTTTATTTCCATATTGTGAATCTTTTATATATGTGTTTCTCAATATGGGCAAAAGTAGTATAATTTTTGATTTGTGTTTTCTCCCATCCCCATTTTTTTACGTTTTGGAAGGTTTTTATTGTTTTTTAAAGCATCCTACTCTAAAACTCTTATACCAAGCGTTGATTTATTCCGTTTAATAGGAAGTAAAGGCGATTTTTTTGAAACAAATTAAGCTTACTTTTGTGAAAACAAAGATTACTCTTAACGTTTATTCAATTTCCGTAGCATGAGGAAAACTTCAATCATATTTCTGGGAACAGTTTGTAATCTGTCGCTTTTGTGTGCTCAAAACGGCAACTCCGTGTATGGGTTTTTAAACTTTCCCGCTTCATCACATGCCAATGCGCTGGGGGGAACGAACATCTCGATTGTGGAACGGGACCTGTCTGTGACTTCGCAGAATCCCGCGCTGTTGGGAGCGGAAATGTCCGGTCAGGTGGCGCTCAATTACATGCACTACCTATCCGGAATCAACATGGGTGGGGTGCAGTATGCCCGTGGCATCTCGCAGCGCGGCGCTTGGTCGGCCGGCGTTCAATATACCGATTACGGGAAATTTACCGAAACCAGTGCCGATAACCAACTGCTCGGCACTTTCGGCGCCAAGGATATTGCCGTGAATGCACGCGTGGGGTATGACATCGTTTCGCGGATTCGCGGCGGGGTGAATGCCAAGTTTCTCTACTCCGCTTATGAGTCTTATTCGGCCGTCGCCCTGGCGGTGGATCTCGGGCTGAATTATTACAATGAGGAGCGCGATCTCTCTTTTTCGCTCGTGGCGAAGAATCTCGGGGGACAGCTCAAGGCGTTCGACGAACAGCGTGAATCACTGCCGTTCGATCTGCAGATCGGATACTCGCAGAGCCTGGCGCATGCCCCGTTTCGCTTTTCCTTAACAGCCGTTAATCTTACCAAATGGAGTGACGAATCGGTGGATAACTCCAATTCCGAATCGGCGGATACTGAGAAAAAAAGTAACTTTGCCAAAGATCTGTTCCGACACATTATAATAGGAGTGGATTATTTGCCGAACGATAACTTTTATGTAGCGCTCGGTTACAATTACAAACGCCGAAGTGAGTTCGACGGGGGAGGAGGCGGTTTCCTAACCGGATTTTCGGGAGGAGCCGGCATAAAAATACGCAAGTTCGATATCAATGCCTCCGTGGCCCGATATCACAAAGCGGGAACCTCACTCATGGTGGGCGTTAATTTGATGTTATAAATTAATTTACATGAAGAAGATAGTAATCGCCATAGATGGTTTCTCATCGTGTGGCAAGAGTACGATGGCCAAAGACCTGGCCCGGAAAATCGGGTATGTTTATATTGACAGCGGTGCCATGTATCGCGCCGTAACCCTGTTCTGCCTTGAGAACGGAGTGATTTCAAACGGCGTGATCGACGAAGCGGAATTGCGCAACCGCATTGGCGATATTCACATTGAATTCAGATTGAATCCCGAAACAGGATTGCCCGAAACATGGCTTAACGGCCACAACGTAGAGCAGAAAATCCGTACGATGGAGGTATCCGGTTTCGTAAGTCCCGTGAGTGCCCTCGCTTTTGTTCGTCACGCGATGGTGGCACAGCAACAGGCCATGGGGGAGAAAAAAGGAATCGTGATGGACGGCCGCGATATCGGAACTACCGTCTTTCCGAATGCCGAACTGAAAATATTCGTGACCGCTTCTCCCGAAGTGCGTGCACAACGTCGCGTTGACGAACTGACGGCAAAAGGGGAAGCTACCTCTTTCGAAGCCGTACTGGAGAATGTGAAATCACGCGATTACATCGACCAGAACCGTGCGGAGAGTCCCCTTCGGAAAGCCGACGATGCATTGCTGCTCGATAATTCTCACCTAACGATTCCGCAGCAGGACGCCTGGCTGATGGAGAAATTTCAAGAAGTAGTTGCCAATCAACACTGATCAACCCGGATGAAACTAATTGAATTGGATAAAGGTTCCGGTTTCTGCTTCGGCGTGGTCAATGCCATCAACAAAGCGGAAGAGGAACTTGAAAAAGGAGAGGTGCTTTATTGCTTGGGCGACATCGTTCATAACAGCAACGAAGTGGAACGGCTCAACGCCAAAGGTCTGGTGATTATCGATCATGCACAGTTCGCCGAACTGAAGAATGCAAAAGTGTTGCTTCGTGCTCACGGTGAACCACCCGAAACTTACGAAATTGCCAAACGCAACAACATTCAGATTATTGACGCCACTTGTCCCGTGGTGCTTCAACTTCAGCGGAAGATTAAAAAAATGAATGCCGAATCGGCTCCCGCAAAAGGACAGATTCTGATCTTCGGTAAAAACGGACATGCCGAGGTGAACGGACTCGTGGGACAAACAGACGGGAAAGCCCTCGTCATTGAGAAGCCGGAAGATTTGGATCGGGTGGACTTTTCGAAAGATATCCGCCTGTTTTCACAAACCACCAAATCCATTGATCATTTCCAGGAAGTGATCGCCGAGATTGAAAAACGTAAAACGGAAAGTGCCGATTTTAAATATTTCGATACAATCTGTCGGCAGGTATCGAATCGCATGCCCAATATCCGTGAATTCGCCAAAAATCACGATGTGATTCTATTCGTAAGCGGCAAAAAAAGTTCTAACGGGCGTGTCCTTTTCGAAGAGTGTCTGAAGATTAATCCGAAATCCTATCTCGTATCGGATGAAACGGAAATCGATCCGACAACCCTTGAAAATGCGGTGAGCATCGGGATATGCGGAGCTACTTCCACCCCGAAATGGCTCATGGAAAAGGTGGCCGAATACGTCAAAACAATAATTTAATATTATTGTATTAGATAAATTCGTACATTTGACAGCATTAATTTTTGATTATTTGTCTTATAATTAAGAAACAGAAGAGATGAGCGCTATTAAATGTATAGGTATCCTTACCTCAGGAGGAGATGCTCCGGGGATGAATGCCGCAGTCAGAGCAGTAACCCGTTCAGCCATTTACAATGGTCTGGAGGTAAAAGCAATCTACCGGGGTTATAAGGGTCTGATTACCGATGAGATTGAGACTTTCAAAACCCAAAACGTGAGTAATATCATCCAATTGGGTGGTACGATCCTGAAAACGGCACGTTGTCAGGAATTCATGACACCCGAAGGTCGTCAACTTGCCTATGAGACGCTTCAAAAAGAAGGAATTGATGCATTGGTTTGTATCGGTGGCGACGGTACACTCACCGGAGCACGTATTTTTGCCAGTGAATTTAATTTCCCAATCGTGGGGTTACCGGGTACGATCGATAACGACCTGTTCGGTACAGACCGCACGATCGGTTACGATACTGCACTTAACACCATTATGGAAGCGGTCGATAAGATCCGCGACACGGCTACTTCGCATGAACGATTGTTCTTTATCGAGGTGATGGGGCGCGATGCCGGTTTCCTAGCGTTGAACGGAGCGATCGCTACCGGAGCGGAAGCTGCCATCATTCCGGAAATCGCTACGGAGTACGACCAGTTGGGTGAATTGATCAAAAACGGTTTCCGTAAATCGAAAAACTCAAGTATCGTATTGGTTGCGGAAAGTCCCCTTACAGGAGGCGCCATGGCCATGGCAGAGCGTGTGAAAACGGAATACCCGCAATACGACGTTCGCGTAACGATCTTGGGCCATATCCAACGCGGTGGTTCGCCTACCGCTTCAGACCGTATCTTGGCAAGCCGTATGGGAGCTGCCTCAGTAGATGCGCTTCTGGAAGATCAGCGTAACGTGATGATCGGTATTCAGAACGATGAAATCGTTTATGTGCCTTTCAACAAAGCAATTAAGAACGACAAACCGATCAATCGTGAATTGTTGAATACATTGAGAATCCTCTCAATCTAATCTCCCGATTCCGGTTCGTATATGTACACAGAGCCTCTGAGATTTGTTTCTCAGAGGCTCTTTTTTTATGTTTTATCACCGGAAAAGCTTATCGGAATGCACTGAAAATTTATCCGGAACCATTCCGATGTGTATTTCCCGGCGGACGAAAGCTTATTTCTCGGGCGACGAAGGCTTATTCCGCGGCGGACGAAAGCTTATTTCCCGGTCGGGAAATGAAACTTTTTTCCTTTCCCGAAGGCGTTTTATAGGAATAAAAAACGAAAAAGCTCAATCTCGGCATTGTTTTATCGTTTAATCTCGTCGTTTTTTAATCGTTTAATCGTTCAAGCGTTCGAAATAATCCGTTAGGACCTCCCGTGCCGCAGTAAATGAGCTGATTTGTGAATCGAGTACGGCACGCTCTTTCTGATGCAGCAACTCGCGGATGTGCGGATTGCCGTAGAAATGCTCCCGTAGTTGTTCGTCGATACTTTGGTACATCCAGTATTTAGACTGTTGTTGTCTTTTGTAATCGAAATAACCGTTGCCTTTCACAAACTCTTCGTATTCGGCGATCATGTCGAAGATCTCTTTGATGCTGAGATCGAAATAGCCCGAATAGGTTTGAACCTTCGGTATCCAACCCGATTCCGCAGGCGGGAAAAGATGCAACGCATTGCGGAATTGAGCGGCGGCGAGTTGCGCTTTCTCGATGTTATTTCCATCTGCTTTGTTGATGATAATGCCATCGGCCATCTCCATAATCCCTCTTTTTATACCTTGCAATTCATCGCCCGTGCCGGCCAGCTGAATCAGCAGGAAGAAATCCACCATCGAATGAACGGCGGTTTCGGACTGTCCCACGCCCACCGTTTCCACAAAAATCGTATCGAAACCAGCCGCTTCGCAAAGCACGATCGTCTCACGTGTTTTCCTTGCTACTCCTCCCAGTGAACCTGCCGAAGGAGAGGGACGAACAAATACATCTTTTTGAACCGCCAGCCTTTCCATGCGGGTTTTGTCACCCAGAATACTCCCCTTTGAACGCTCGCTGCTCGGGTCGATGGCCAATACGGCCAATTTTTTCCCTCCTGCGGTCAGATGCATTCCGAAGCTATCTATCGAGGTGCTTTTCCCGGCTCCGGGTACGCCTGTGATGCCGATGCGGAACGATTTTCCGGCATGGGGAAGGCATTTTTCAATCACCTCCTGTGCCAGGGCATAATGTTCGGGAAGCGTACTTTCCACCAGCGTTACGGCCTGACTTAAAATGGTGATGTCGCCGGCCAGGATTCCTTTTACATACTCGTCTGCCGTATAAACCGGTTTTCTGTTTTTACGGATTCTATTTCGATACGGATTCACCGTGGGGGGTGCTGCCACCCCTTTGTTTACGGTCAATCCCTGGAATTGCGGATCATTTTCTATGTGCATCATGGTTGAATTCGAAATTACGGTTTAGTTAACTGTAGCCTTGATTTTCAGAAGTGTGGTTGGTGATTCGGGCGCATTGGTAATCAACATGATGTTTTGGCTCAAGTTGCGGTTGCGCACCTTATTCGTAAGCACGGTCACTTTGATGGTGCCGGTTTTTCCGGGTTGGATCGTTTTACGGTTCACATCCACATCGATGGCTTCATTTTCATTCTTGATTTTACGAATGATCAGGTCTGATTTACCGGTATTGCGAATGGTGATCTCGTGGGTCGTTTTTTCAGAGATCTTTCCAAAGTCGAGCATCTTAGTGGAGAGTACCTGTACGGGAGCGTTCTCCAGTTGTTTTTTCGAAAGCTTGCCGAAGTCTTCGCGGATATCCGCCGAAAGTGTGATTTTACTCTCTTCCGGATTCAGTTTCTTGCCAGCCATACCTACGCGGAACAGATCCTTCCGAAGTCCCCAGTCTTTCGCCTTTTCGGGATAGTAGGTGATTTCGATCACCCCTTCCGCTTTGGGAGCGAGCTTAAGCGGTTTCGCCACCACACGGAGGTGTTTCGGTACTTCCGTGAAAACCAATGTAACCGTTTCATCCGTCGGATTGATGATGTCGATCACCTCGGTTTTAGGAGAGTCGGGATAAACATCGAAGAAAGGCACATGTGTTCTTTTCAGACGCACATCGCCGATGGTTTTTGCGTATGCATCTTCTTTTTTCGGAGGAGTCGGAATCACTTTTCCTTTGATGATGAGCGTACTTTTTTCAGGCTCCGCATTAGACATCACATAAATGGTTTTCTGGAAAACGCCGGGACGTCCTTTCGCATTATAAGTTACTTTGATCGTGCCGCTTTTTCCCGGAGCGATCGGTTCTTTGGGATATTCGGGCGTTGTACATCCGCACGAAGCCGCTGTTCGGGTGATCAGCAAGGGTGCTTTTCCGGAGTTGGTGAACTTGAATTCGGTGGTTACCTTCCCGATACTTTCATCGAAGTTTCCGAAGTCATGACTCGTTGTGTCGAATGTAATTGCCGGTTTGTTGTTCTGGGCCATCACTGACACAATCGCTATCAATAGGAGTGTTGATAAAGATAGAATCCTTTTCATTTGTATATTGTTTATTATTTAACATCAAGGTCAAATGCGCCATCTAAATACCTTCTGTTGGGTAACTCAGCTTTAGATGAGCTATGGCGATTTCATTTGTATATTGTTTAATTTTTAATTTCAGAAATAACGTATTAAAACTGATATCGTTCCATTACATTGATTTGAAATGCCACTCTTACAAATGTAAATAAAATTCTACAAGAGTGTTTAACTAATTCTCTTTCCATTTTTAATTATAGGATCTCATCCAATAACCAAGCTTGTATATGCTTCACACCATTTTTTGATGGCAGGGATATATCATCTAGTGATACCACGTATTTTTCATAATTGTCATTTATAGCCAATAAAGAAGCGTACTCTCTTTCGATGGTTTGCGGTTCAAGTAAAAGATAGGTGCTTTGGATATAAATGATACGATCTTCTTTGATGGCTACAAAATCAACCTCTTTACCCTTATCGTTCCCCACATATACGGTATATCCCTTCCGTTTCAGTTCCAAATAGACCAGATTTTCGAGCTCGTATCCAATTCCATAGGCAAATCCCGGATAGAGGTAGTTTTTAAAAGAGAGGTCATTAATGTAGTATTTTGCTGTGCCGGAAACGGTTTCCTTGCCACGGATATTGTAACGTTCCGCTTTATGGATTAAGAAAGCTTCCTCGATAAATCCAATGTAGTTGGCAATCGTGTCGTACGTTGTTTTTCTTTTTCTCGACGAAAAGAAGTTCAAAATATTCGTAATCGAGAGCAGATTGGATGCATTGTTAACCAGGTAAACGAATATGTCCTCCAATAATTTCGTATCCTTTATATTATGGCGTTGGATAATATCGCGAAGTAATACCGAATCTTTAATAGAGGAAACGTAATTGCGCTTTGCATCATTGTTTGGCAAAATAAATAATTCGGGAAGTCCTCCGGTCTGCAGATATTCCATATATTCCGCTTTTGAGTTTTCGACTTTTTTCGTTTGGAGGTATTCTTGGTAACTGAAAGGGAAAATCTCGAATCTTACATATCTTCCGGACAGAAGAGTCGCCATCTCTCCCGAGAGTAATTTTGAGTTAGATCCGGTAATAAATATCTCATAGTTTTTCGTAAAGTCCTGCGAATAAGAGTTGACAAAATGTTCCCACCCTTCGATTCCCTGCACTTCATCGATAAACAGATACACTTTTCCTTGCGGCTTTACCGTATCTTCATAAAGTTTTACCAATTCGTGCAATATTTTATAATCGGAAATAAAGTCAAATTCAATAAACTCTTTGTTTATGTAGAGGATGTTTTGCGCATGAATTCCACTTTCAATCAGTTTGAATGCGATTTGACGAAGGATATAACTTTTTCCTGCACGGCGTTGCCCCACTAAAACCTTTACAAGTTTGTTTCCCACAAAATCAAAAATCTTTTCGGTATAACTCTTTCTTGGTATTCCCAAGTCGGGCATATTGCCGTTCCAGAAGTTATAATTACTGAGTGCTTTAAATTTTTCGTCCATGCTCGAATGTTTTTTATAAAGGTAATTATTTTCGAGTACACTCGAAAATATTACAAGTTAAACTACTTTTTTCGAGTACACTCGAAAATTTCATCACTTTGGGTGCTTTTTTCGAGTACACTCGAAAATATTCAAATAAAATCGGTCGGTAGGAATAAAAAAAGAGAGGGTATTCCGCGATTAAGCGAAATACCCTCTCGGGGAATCTATATCATAGTAAGGTTGTCTTACAGTGCTGCCAATTCCATGATTTTGTCAGAAGCCGCAGTCAGGCCGTCTGCATTTTTACCACCCGCCTGAGCGAAGTGTGCCTGGCCGCCGCCGCCGCCCTGAATCAACTTCGCAGATTCGCGAACGATCTGAGATGCGTTCATGCCACGAGCTACAAGGTCGTCACTCATCATGACAGTCAAAAGCGGTTTGCCGTTTTCCTGCGTTGCAGCGTAGAAGAACAAGTTCTCCGTAACCTGGCCGCGAAGCTGGAAGGCGATGTTTTTCACCGCGTCCGCAGGGATCTCAGCCAACAGGCGGATTACCGTCACACCGTTGATGATTTCGGCATTTTTCAACAAAGTATCCTTTATGGCACCCTGTTTCTCTTTCGCGAACTCTTCCAACTGCTTTTTCAGATCGGCATCCTCTTCAATCATTTTGCGGATCGCCGCAGAAAGATTCGGAACGTTGTTGAACAATCCTTTGATCTCTTTCAACAGATCCTGCTGAAGGTCTGCCAGCTCTTCCGCTTTCTCAGCCGTTACCGCTTCGATACGACGAACACCCGCAGCTACCGAGCTTTCAGAAACGATGCGGATCGATCCGATGTTTCCGGTTGCGTTTACGTGCGTACCGCCGCAAAGTTCCACCGATTCGCCGAATTTGATTACGCGTACCTCATCGCCGTACTTCTCGCCGAACAAAGCCATCGCTCCCAAATTGCGCGCGTCATCGATCGGCATGGCGCGGTGCTCTTCAAGAGCAGCGTTTTCACGCACCTTGCGGTTAGCGATTTTTTCCACCTGACGAAGTTCCTCTTCCGTCACTTTCTGGAAGTGCGAGAAGTCGAAACGCAATGATTCCGGAGTTACCAGGGAACCTTTCTGCTCAACGTGCGAGCCAAGCACTTCGCGAAGTGCGGCGTGCAGCAAGTGCGTTGCCGAGTGGTTGCAAGCCGTAGCCTGACGATCCGCCGTGTTGATGGCAGCCGTGAAAGAAGCCGTTACGTCTGCAGGCAGGTTTGCCGCGATGTGAACAGCCAGGTTGTTCTCTTTCTTCGTATTGATGATCTTGATCGTCTCGTTGTCGTTTTTCAGAACGCCGGTATCGCCTACCTGACCGCCGCTTTCCGCATAGAAAGGCGTTTTGTCAAGAACGATCTGGTACAACGTCTGATTTTTCTGTTTGATCTGACGGTAACGAAGGATCTCCGCATCGCAAGCGGTTAGGTCGTAACCCACGAATTCAGGGTTGCCCTCTTTTACGGTTACCCAGTCGCCCGTTTCGATAGCAGCCGCGTTACGAGCGCGCTCTTTCTGCTCCTGCATGTTTTTGTTGAACGCTTCGATGTCAACGGTCAAGCCGTTTTCACGAAGGATCAGTTCGGTAAGGTCAAGCGGGAATCCGTAGGTATCGTAAAGTACGAACGCCACTTTTCCGTCCACCATTGTTTTGCCTTCCGCTTTGGTATCTGTCATCACCTTATCCAACATCTTGATACCTGTTTCAAGGGTGCGAAGGAATGATTCCTCCTCCTCTTTGATCACTTTCACGATCAACTCTTTCTGCGATTCCAGTTCAGGATAAGCAGAACCCATCGTTTCGATCAGTACCGGGATCAGTTTGTACATGAATGCCTTCTGTTGTCCCAGGTAGGTGTATCCGTAACGAACGGCGCGGCGAAGGATTCGGCGGATTACGTAACCTGCCTTCGCATTTGAAGGAAGCTGTCCGTCGGTAATCGAGAATGCGATCGTACGGATGTGGTCCGCAATCACACGCATCGCGATGTCAGCCTGCTCGTTTTCGCCGTATTTTTTGTTGCCCAACTGAGCGATCACCTGGATGATCGGCTGGAAAACGTCTGTATCGTAGTTTGATGTTTTTCCCTGAATCGCCATTGCCAGACGCTCGAATCCCATACCCGTATCGATTACTTTCGCAGGAAGCGGCTCAAGTGAGCTGTCCGCTTTGCGATTGTACTGCATGAATACAAGGTTCCAGATCTCAATCACCTGCGGGTGGCTTTCGTTTACAAGAGAACGACCGCTGATCTGCGCACGCTCCTCTTCGGAACGAAGGTCGATGTGTACTTCCGAACACGGACCGCACGGCCCCGTATCGCCCATCTCCCAGAAGTTGTCTTTGCGGTTACCGTTGATGATGTGGTCAGCCGGTAAGTATTTTTCCCAATAGCCGGCCGCTTCATTGTCGCGTTCAAGTCCCTCGGGAGCGTATCCCTCGAAAACAGTTGCGTACAAACGATCCGGGTTTAGTTTCAAAACGGCTACAAGGTATTCCCAAGCCCAATCGATAGCCTCTTTTTTGAAGTAGTCACCAAATGACCAGTTCCCCAACATCTCGAACATGGTGTGGTGGTAAGTATCCAAACCAACCTCTTCAAGGTCGTTGTGTTTACCACTTACGCGGAGACATTTCTGTGAGTCGGCCACACGAGGGTATTTGATAGGAGCATTACCAAGGATAATATCCTTGAACTGGTTCATCCCTGCGTTGGTGAACATCAGCGTTGGGTCGTCTTTGATCACCATCGGTGCTGAAGGCACGATCTGGTGTCCTTTCGACGCAAAAAATTCTTTGAAAGATTCTCTAATCTCTTTTGCGGTTAGCATATTGTTCATGTTATGTATGTCTCTATTAATAAACTGAAAAACAGTTTGCAAAAATAACTCAAAATATTATTTTTGTCGTAACTGCCGGCACAAAATATTGAATTAGAGTAGAGCTATAAGGAATAATTAACGCAATTATTAACCTTTTATACAATGACTTCATTACTGAATTTTATCCTCCAGGGGAAGACTCCGTGCCGGATAATATCCAACCAATGAGTAATAAGGTTTTTTATAAAGAGGGACGAATTCATCAGGCCTTACGAATTTTACTGATCGGCTTAATTGCGGGAGGAAGCTGCTTCGGGTTGATCTTCTATTTTTTCGGTTCACCACAGGAGCGTCGTGTCATCGAACAGCAGAAACTTTTGTTGCAGCAATACGAACTCTTGGAGAAAAGAATGGATGAGGCGTTGGCGGTGTTGGACGATATCCGTGAGCGCGACGATCATCTTTATCGCGTGATGTTGCAGAGCGAACCGATCTCTTCACACACCCGGCAGGCCTCTTTTGAGAACATCAAACGTTACGAGGAGCTGTTTTCGCTGCCCGATGCCGAACTGGTGGTATCGACAACTCGGAAAATGGATTTGCTGGCAAGACAATTATACATCCAGTCGAACTCGTTTGACGAGATTCTGACACTGGGGAAAACGCACGAAGAGAAGCTTCGGCGTATTCCCGCCATACAGCCTGTGTCTAATAAAGACCTGCGTCGCACCGCTTCGGGGTACGGTTGGCGTATCGACCCGATCTACAAGACCCGCAAGCTGCACGAAGGGATGGATTTTAGTGCGCCGATCGGAACTTCGGTTTTTGCTACCGGCGATGGCGTGGTGCTGAAATCAGGATGGCAGCAAGGATATGGTTATACCGTAGAGATCGACCACGGTTTTGGTTATAAGACCGTGTATGCGCATCTCAATAAGATAAAGAGCCGTCAAGGAGCCAAGGTATCCCGCGGCGATTTGATCGGGGAGGTGGGAAACACCGGGAAATCTACCGGCCCCCATCTGCATTATGAGGTTCGCCTGAAAGGGAAACCAATGAATCCGATGAACTATTATTTCATGGATCTTACCCCCGAGGAGTACGATGCGATGACGCAGATCGCTTCGAATCAGGGGCAGGTGATGGATTAAACAAATAAGATATGGAAAGTCAAAACGAAAGCGAAAAGCTCTATTATTCAATTAGCGAAGTAGCGGAGAAGTTTAAATTAAACGAATCTACGTTGCGTTTTTGGGAGAAGGAGTTTGATATCATCGCTCCCCGAAAAACCGGCAACGGCGTGCGTTTTTATACAAAGGAGGATATCAAGAATATCGCTCTGATCTATCGCCTGTTGAAAGAGAAGGGGATGACGCTGGCCGGCGCCAAGAAGAAGTTGAAGGAGAACAAAGACGGTACGGTGCGTACCCATGAGGTGGTGCAGCGACTTCAGGATATTCGTGCCGAATTGCTGGCTATCCGGGATGAGTTGCCGTAACCGGTACCCGTTATCATTGAAAGAAACAACAAAGAGCCCTGTACGGATTTCCGTTACAGGGCTCTTTGTTATACTTATATAATAAGAATCTCTTATTCGTTGATGCGGTTGGCGCTTTTGATCTCTTTGATCTGTTTCAAGGAGGCGCACATCGCTTCCACTTCCGATACGTCGTGTACGAATACGCTCACCTTACCGTGGAAGATGCCTCCGTGCGTTTCGATGTTCATGCTGCGGATATTGACCGAAAGGTTTTCCGAGATGACACGGGTAATGTGGTTGAGTACACCCACGGCATCGATTCCTTTGATCTCGATCGTAGCGGCGAATGATTTCTCATTGTGGTCGGCCCATTGGGCGGAGATGATGCGGGGTCCGAAACTGCTTTTCAATTTCGTTGCCAGCGGACAGGAGCGTTTGTGTACCACCACCGTTTCGTTGTCGTTGATGTATCCCAATACGTCGTCGCCCGGAATCGGTTTGCAACACGCGGCCAACGTGTAGTTTTTCTGCCCTTTGTTATCGCGCAGGATGTAGGTTTCCTTGCGGTTGATTTTTTCAGGAGCGATGTGCTCAACGGTGGGATGTGTCTCGTTTTTCTTTCCGAAAGACATTTTCCAGTAACGGAGCAGTTTGTTTTCGCTTTTCTCCTTCAGTAGTTTTTTTACATTATCGTCCGGCTCGATCTCTCCCACACCGATTTTCAGGAAAAGGTCTTCCTTTCTGCGGAGGCAGAAATGCGTGAGCAGTTTGTCGAGGTTCGCCTGATTCATCTCAATACCCACCTGCTGGAAGAACTCATGGAGCATCTTCTCGCCTTTGTGTGTCTTTGAGCGCCGCTCCTTACGCAGGTAGGCGATCAGTTTGGTTTTCGCTTTCGCCGTGTTGACATATGCCAGCCAGTCTTGACTCGGAGTCTGACTTTTTGAAGTAAGAATCTCAACCTGGTCTCCGCTTTGCAGCGGCTGACTAAGCGGTACGAGTTTGTGGTTCACTTTGGCCGCGATGGCCTGGAAGCCGATGTTGGTATGGAGCGAGAATGCGAAATCGAGCGCCGTGGAATCTTTCGGAAGGGTTTTCAGATCGCCTTTCGGGGTGAAAACGAAGATCTCCGAAGCAAACAGGTTCAGTTTGATCGTATCCAGAAAATCGAGTGCGTTGGGCTCGGGATTCTCCAAAATCTCTTTGATGGTCTTCAACCATTTGTCGAGTTCCGATTCCTCATCCGTTTCCCCCACTTTGTATTTCCAATGGGCGGCAAAGCCTCGTTCGGCGATATCGTCCATCTTCTCACTTCTGATCTGCACTTCGATCCAATTTCCATCCGGACCCATCACGGTAACGTGAAGTGCCTGGTAACCGTTGGCTTTGGGGCGGCTCACCCAGTCGCGGATTCTTTCGGGATGCAGTTTATAGATTTCGGTAATGATGGAATAGATCTTCCAACATTCTGTTTTTTCCTCTTTGTAATCGTGCGGGCGATAGATGATACGCACCGCGAACAGGTCGTACACCTCCTCGAAAGGGATGTTTTTGGCCTGCATCTTATTCCAGATGGAGTAAACGGATTTCACCCGGGCTTTCATCTCGAAATCGATCCCCATCGATTTCAGTCGTTCAGCGATCGGGGTGGCGAATTTGCGGAAGAGCATTTGGCGCTCATCCTCCGTCTGTTGGATTTTCTGAGCGATTTCAGCGTAAGAATCGGGGTGTTCGTATTTGAAGCTGAGGTCTTCAAGTTCGGTTTTTATCGCAAAGAGTCCCAGTCTGTGAGCCAGCGGCGCATAGATGTAAAGGGTTTCTCCGGCGATCTTATATTGTTTGCTCGGAAGCATCGAACCCAAGGTGCGCATGTTGTGAAGACGGTCTGCGATCTTAATCAGGATAACGCGGATGTCTTCGGGCATCGTCAGCAGGAGCTTGCGGAAGTTTTCAGCCTGGGCAGAGGCCTTATCGCCGAAAATACCTCCGGAGATTTTGGTAAGTCCCCCCACGATCTGCGCGATTTTGGGACCGAAGAGATTTTCGATATCCTCTTCGGTGTAGTCCGTGTCTTCCACCACATCATGAAGCAGGGCCGCACAAATGGAGGTAGACCCCAGTCCGATATCGCGGCATACGATTCGTGCCACGGCAAGGGGGTGTAAGATATAGGGTTCGCCCGAGCGGCGTTTGATTCCTTTGTGTGCCTCGTTGGCAAAATTAAAAGCACGTTCGATTATCTCAACTTTCTTTCTATGGTTCGAGTTGAGATAATCGTTCAATAAAGCCCTAAATTCCTGCTCTATCAGTTGTTCATCGGTAAGTACAGACTCAATTGCTTCACTCATAATTAATCCTTCTTGTGAAGGACAAACTTAAAAAAAAAAACTGACTATTTCGTTATTGTCCAGTAGCTGGTTCGGGTAGAAACCACTTTGCCTTCTTCTTTAAGTTTCTTTATTGCTTTATCCACTTCATGAGCGTCTAATCCGGATGCTTCGGCAAGTTTGCTGATCTCCATAGGTTCAGTGGCTTTCTGTAGTAATTTGTAGATAATTTCAGAGCGGTCCATAATCACAATTTGTTTTGGTTACTGATTGGGTATACGGAGCTTTTGACCCACCTGAAGGGCATTCGATGAAAGATTGTTGTGTTTCTTAATCATCTCAGCCGTGATTCCGGGATAGATTTTGGCGATACCCCACAGGTTTTCGCCCCGCTTTACGGTATGTAAACCAAATGTAGCTTTCGATTGTTCGGTGGCACCCTCAGATTTAGTTGTTTTTAGGGTAGCCGCGGCCGTATTGGGCGCTTTTCCGCTCACTACGAGTTGCTGCCCGATGCGCAACTTGTCTGACGAAAGTTGATTCATCCGTTTGATCGAAGTCACCGACGTGCGGTATTTGGATGCGATGGTTGAAAGCGTCTCGCCCGAACGTACTTTGTGGATGGTGGTTCCCTGGCTGCTTCTGATGCCACCCGGATTGATTTCGCGTCTGTTATTCACCAGCAATTCGTCAGAACGATAAGCGGCGATGGTGTCTTTGTGTTCGATGAACGTGTATAATTCCGGTACCGGCAGGCGAAGTACCTGTGGTTTTACATTTCCCGGAACGATGTCGCGGCGGAATTGCGGGTTGAGTGTGCGCAGTTGCTCGATGGGCAGGTTGAGTTTGTCGGCGATCTGCTCCAAGTGAAGCATCTCGTTCACTTTTACGGTGTCACTGTGGAGCGGGATTTCTGTTTTTACGGGACACAGATTGTGTTCGCAATAGTAGTTCATCACGTAGTTGGCAGCAATGAAAGCGGGTACGTAACCGCGGGTTTCGCGCGGAAGGAAGAAGTAGATCTCCCAGAAGTCGGTTTTGCCGCCGGCTCTTTTTATCGCTTTGTTTACGTTGCCCGGACCGCAGTTGTAAGCGGCGATGGCAAGGTTCCAGTCGTTGTAGATCCGGTGTAGCTGTTTGAGGTAGCGCACGGCCGCCTCGGTTGATTTGATCGGGTCGCAACGCTCGTCGGTCAGTGAGTTGATCTCCAATCCGAGTGCTTTTCCCGTAGGGAGCATGAATTGCCAAAGTCCCGTTGCACCCATTCGGGAGCGAACGGTTGGTTTAAGTGCCGATTCGATGATCGGTAGGTATTTGAGTTCCATCGGTGCGCCCTCGCGGTCGAGAATCTCCTCGAAGATGGGGAAATAGAAATTGCCCAGTCCCAGCATGTATTCCACCAGGTTTCTTCTTTTCTGGGTGTACATGTTTATGTAGGAGCGGATGATCTGGTTGTAGGGCATCTCGATAACGGTAGGCAGAGCGCCCAAACGTTCGATGAATACGGAGTCGGAGTAGATGATGTTGTCGGGTCCGCTGACGCAGGTGGAGTCCAGATAGGTGTGGTTACGAAGAAACCAATCGCCCAGGATGGAATCCATTTCTGTATTTAGTCCTTCCGGTATGATAATGGTTGAGTCGCGGATGGTGTCTTTGAGAGAAAGCTGTTTCTCTGGTTGAATCACCTCTGGACGGGCAAATAAGCAAATGGAAAACAGGAGACCGGAAATAACGGATAAAATGCGCATAAGTTAGTTTAAAATTTGATGGAGCATTGGAGTCCCAAAGAGGAGGATTGGAAACTGTTCGGCTGAATGATGGCGGGTTCGATTCGCATACCGATGTCCGGCGTTATGTCAAAATGATACAACGAAGCATCTACGTAAGAATCTACCATAGCCAATAAATAAAGACCTACCATTGAAATAATGCTGAGGTCGCGGTTTCGTCTGAACGTGTCTTTTCTTCTCTTGAGGGCACTCTCAAGCCATTTTCTGTTTTGATCGATCGATATATCGAATCCCGGACGGACATAGTCGAGGTAACTCTGGTTGGGATTGTCCTCCACCAGATCCCGGTAAGCCGTAGCGTATCCTTTGTAGTGACGCTGATTCCAGGTTACGGCGTAGGTAAGCCCGAGGTATCCTCCGTAAATAATAGGAAGTTTCCAATATTTGCGGTTGTAGATCTGACCTCCTCCCGGAAAGAGAGCGGCATACCAGACCGCCTTCATCGGGTCGGGCTGGAAAACGGGATTATCTAACGTAATCTGCTCGGAGGCTTTGTCGTATTCCTTTACAACGAGCGGCACGCTGTCATTGACAAAGTATTCGTCCGTGCCCTCCTTGATTTGTGCGGTTGCCGGGAAGGTGACGCACAGGAAAAAGCTGAAAAGGCAGATTGAAAAAAGTAGGTGTCGCTTCACTTTTGGTCGAATTGAATATAAATAAAAACAAGAATCTTTGATAAGCTTACTTCTGAAGCTTATCAAAGATACCAATAATTCGTTCAAGTTCCTCTTCGGATGTGAATGGAATGCTGATTTTCCCTTTCCCTTTCTCGTTGCAGCTGAACTGTACTTTCGTGTTAAAGAATTTTGAGAGGTGGCTTTTCAAGATGCCGTACTCTTCAGGTAATTTGGCTGTTGCACCGTTTTGTGCGGCGTGCGGACGCGCTGTGATTCCCTGATTGTAGTTGCGTACGATCTCTTCCACCTTTCGAACGGAATAGCCCTCTTTTAAGGTCTCTTCATAAATGGCAAGCTGTGCTTCCGGCTCGCCCAGGGTGAGAAGCGCACGGGCATGGCCGTTGTCGATCTGCTTGTTTTTGAGTCCCAGCTGAATCTCCGCAGGGAGTTTCAAGAGTCGCAGGAAGTTGGTGATGGTGGTTCGGCTTTTGCCTACCCGCTCACTCAGTTTCTCTTGTGTGAGACCGTATTGCTCGATCAGTTTCTGATAAGTAAGGGCAATCTCGATGGTGTTGAGGTCTTCGCGCTGGATGTTTTCAATCAGCGCCATCTCCATCACCGCATCATCTTCGGCGGTACGGATGTAGGCCGGGATGGTTTCTTTTCCGGCACGAAGGGATGCGCGGTAGCGTCTTTCGCCTGCGATAATCTGATAATGTCCTTTCTTCGTTTCTCTCAGGGTGATAGGCTGTATGATGCCTAAAGCTTTGATGGAAGCCGCCAGTTCGTCGAGCGCTGTTTCGTCAAATTCGCGACGGGGCTGATCCGGGTTGGGTGTGATTTTAGAAATCTCGATCTCATTGATGGAGGAGGAGCCGCCGGCTTTGATTTCGTCCATCATGATGAGGGCGTCGAGACCCCTGCCCAAAACGTTCTTTTTTGCGTTGTTCATAATTGAATCGTATGTGACTTCAAAATTAGCAAGTTAAGTTGTTAGATGTGTCCGAGTGCTTTTGGTTTAATTGCGATCCAAAAGTTCCTTGGCCAATTGCATGTGGTTGATGCTTCCGCGCGAGTCCGGATCGTATAAAAGAGCCGGAATACCATGGCTGGGCGCTTCGCTGAGGCGTATGTTACGCTGAATGACGGTGGTGAACACCATCTCGCGGAAATGTTTTTTCAGTTCCTCGTAGATTTGGTTGGCCAGTCTTAAGCGCGAATCGTACATGGTAAGAAGGAAACCTTCTATTTCAAGTGCGGGGTTTAGTTTTGATTTGATGATTTTAACCGTGTTCAGCAATTTGCTGATCCCTTCGAGTGCGAAATATTCCGCCTGTACCGGGATGATAACGGAATCGGCTGCGGTGAGTGAATTCACCGTAATCAGTCCCAGCGAGGGCGAACAGTCGATTAGAATGTAGTCATAGTCAGATTTAACGTCGCTGAAAAGTTCCACCATAACCTTCTCGCGGTCTTTGATGTTGAGAAGCTCAAGCTCGGCGCCCACCAGGTCGATTCGGGAGGGGATGATGTCAAGCCCTTCCACGCAAGTGGGTAAAATGGCCTCTTTTGCGTTCACCCGGTCGATCAGACATTCGTAGATAGAGGTTTCTACGGAACGGATGTCGATACCCAGTCCGGATGAGGCATTCGCCTGAGGATCGGCATCGATTACCAGCACCTTTTTATCGAGAGCGGCCAAAGAGGCAGCCAGATTGATAGAGGTGGTCGTCTTGCCGACTCCCCCTTTTTGATTGGCGATAGCGATTACTTTTCCCATTTTTATTTCGATTTTACAAAGCAAAGGAAACAATAAAAAAGAAAAAAGGTTCCTCCGTACGCTTCTTATTTTATTATATTGTTGATAAATCGTCTGTTTTGTTGAAAACATAATCCGTAATGTTTTTGCAATTGCTTCAGTTGCAGATCGATATAGGAGGGGTATGAACGGCGTAGGGGAGGTGGAGCAAGTATCAAGTAACTATGAAGTAACTATGAAGTAACTATGAAGTAACTATAATGTATGTAAACACAAACAGCTTGTAATGTTTTGAGAGCGTAGTTTTTACTATTTTTGAGCGTTTTAGCGAGAATGATGTGTAAATCGTCGCCCCTCACCGAAAGAGGAGCGGCTCCGCTAAAGGTATCTAAAGGGTACATTTGAACTTGATGTTAAAAATAAACGATATACAAATGAAGGAGATGGATCGTAAACCGCTTATTCTGGTAACGAATGACGACGGTGTGAATGCAAAAGGAATCGCATCGCTGGTAGGGGCTCTCAAAGGGCTGGGTGAAATTGTGGTAGTGGCACCGGATGGCGCTCGTTCGGGACAATCGGGTGCGATATCGCCCAATGTGCCGTTGCGGATCGAATCTGTCTCGCGCGAATCGGATGTGTCGGTTTACAAAACCAACGGCACGCCGGTGGATTGTGTCAAATTGGCGATGAGTCAGCTCTTGGACCGTATGCCGGCTTTGATCGTTTCGGGGATTAACCACGGTTCGAATGCGGCGGTAAGCATCCTTTATTCCGGTACGATGGGTGCCGTGTTGGAGGGGTGCGTACGGGGGATTCCTTCGGTGGGGTTCTCGTTGTGTGATTTTCAGGCCGATGCCGATTTTTCCGCTTGTGATCATTATGTGCGTCACATCGCTACGGATGTATTGGAGCGGGGATTGGCCGCAGGGGTGTGTCTGAATGTGAACATTCCGGCGTTGCAGGCCGAATCGTTGAAAGGGATCCGGGTGTGTCGCCAGGCTTCGGGGTACTGGACCAAAGAGTATGAGCGCCGGGTAAATGCCGAAGGTGAAGAGGCGTATTGGCTTACGGGGTATTTTCACAACCTCGAACCCGAAGCGAGTGATACGGACGAATGGGCGCTTGACCGCGGGTTTGTGTCGGTGGTGCCGTGCAAGATCGATATGACGGCGCATCAGTTGCTTCACGAGTTTTCGCATCTGGAGCGTCTCTGATCTTTTTGTGTAAGAAAATAGAATATATAAATGAAGTACTATCTGATTGCCGGAGAAGCGTCCGGAGACCTGCATGCCTCTCATTTGATGCATGCTTTGAAAAAAGAAGATCCGCAGGCTGAGTTTCGTTGCTTCGGAGGCGATTTGATGCAGGAGCAGGGAGCAGTGGTGGTGAAGCATTACCGGGATATGGCGTTTATGGGATTCGTGGCGGTGATTCGCAACCTGAAAACCATTCTGGGCAATATGGAGTTGTGTAAACGAGACATTGAAGCTTTTCGTCCCGACGTGGTCGTATTGGTGGATTATCCCAGTTTCAATCTTAAGATCGCCCGTTTCGTAAAAGAGAAATTGGGGATTCCGGTGTATTACTACATCTCCCCTAAAATCTGGGCGTGGAAAGAGTACCGTATCAAGCAGATTAAAAAATACATCGACAAGATGTTCTGTATCCTCCCTTTTGAAGTGGATTTCTATAAGAAACACAACTATCCGGTGGATTATGTGGGTAATCCTACGCTGGATGAACTTGTTGGAAATCCCAAAAAATATGAATCGGGACCGGAGTTTCTGGTAGAAAATGAACTTTCGGAAAAACCGATTGTTGGAATATTAGCCGGTAGTCGAAAGCAGGAAGTGAAAGCGAATCTTCCGCTGATGCTGGAGGCTTTGAAGTCTTTTCCCGATTATCAGGGGGTTATCGCCGGGGCACCGGGTTTGGATCTCTCTTTTTACAAGGAGGTGCTGGGTGACGCTCCTGTGCGGATCGTGTTTGGGAAGACCTTTGAGTTGCTGCATCATTCGAGAGCCGCCTTGGTGACGTCGGGGACGGCGACTTTGGAAACCGCATTGCTGGGTGTACCGCAGGTGGTTTGTTACAAGGTGGGAGGAGGTAAACTGACGTTTGCCGTGATGAGTCGGATTCTAAAGGTGCGTTACGTATCGTTGGTTAATCTGATTGCGGACAAAGAGGTGGTGAAAGAGCTTCTGGCTCATAAGCTGACGGTTGAGAACATTGTTCGTGAATTATCCGATATTTTGCCCGATGGAGAAAAGCGGGCGCAGATGTTGGAGGGATATCGCCAGATGTCTGATGCACTCGGAGCGCCGGGTGCTCCTGTAAAGGCCGCAAAAATAATCGTGAGAAGTTTGTCTTGAAACGGGTTTTGTTTCAGAAGGTCTTCTTTATCGGTTTTATGATGAGGCGCGGTTTTCGGAACGGGTCGTTCTGCAAGATCGAACTCAGGCTACGTGGGTGTTGATTTGAATTTAGAGGTTAGCTTTAAAGGAGCCAAGCTTCGGGTGTCTGAAGCTGAGGGTAGCGTAAGCTTTAAATAAACAGTGAGTTGATAAAAATAGCATGTAAAACTAAAAATGAAGATTGTTATGAAACAAAAAGCTATTTTGTGGTTGTTGGTCGCCTTGTTTGGCGGTGTGGCCTTCTGGGCCTGTGATGATAATGACGATGATGATCGTAACATTGTGTATCAGTCTTTCGCATATGTGAGTGATCTGGATGAAACTGCCAATACGTTCAACCTGATTACAGAGAAAGGAAATACGTTGGTTCCCGAGAATCCGGGCGGTTGGGTTAAGAATTTGTCTAACGGACAATGGGTTTTGGCTACATTTACCATCAATAGCCAGCCCTCTTCAACCAAATACAACATTTACCTGCTTGCTTTGCAGGAAGTGACTACGAAATCTATTGTGAAGGTTGATCAGGATTCACTCAATTCATTATATACCAACGCTGATCCGGCAAGTGTATATGAAGCATGGGTGGTAAAAGGAGCAACAAATGGATACATCAACATGGTATTCCGTTCAAACTGGTTCTCATTGCCTCCGGTAGCCGAATTGGTACAGGATACAACCGCAGCACAGGTTAGCGGCGTATTGAATTATACACTGATTGTAGATTACAACGGTGGTCAGTTGCTTCCTCCTCAAGTGAAACGGTACATCATCAGTTACATGTTGCCGACAACCGATCTGGCAGGTATCAATACCATCAAGATCAATTTCAAAGGCTTGAACTTCAACCCTGGTGTTTATACCATTACAGTAGGCAACACCTCTACGTTTGCCGGCGATTTCATGAAAGACGGAACAATCGAGCCTTCCATGCTGCAACTTGAATAGGATGTCTGTTGAATAAAACGTCTGTTGAATAAGACATCTGTTAAATAAGATGACTGTTGAATAAGATGTCTGTTTAAAGGCATTTCAAAAATAAATTTAAATCCCGGGAATGAACTGCCCCGGGATTTTTTTTGTATTTTAAATGTCGCGTAGGGTGCAGGATTGTGTCGGTTGCGAAAGTCGCGGGATCGCGATAGAGGAGACACCGCATGCTGAGCGCGCTTTCGGCGAAGCGTATGAACGGCCGCTCCGAGGAAAAAGTGCCCGAGAGCGGTGTCAGGGTGTTGAATCGAATGTAAATGGGTTGTTAAAATGCCCTGTTTTTTATAGGAATGTTTTGTATTTCAAAGAAAAGCAGTAACTTTGCGAGCCGATTATTATCTGAGAAAGATAAGTCAAATCCCACATGACACCAGTGTCCGGTGGATTGGGGGTAATATTTTAAGTAATAACTATTTAAATTTTTTAGCAGTGGATACTTTAAGTTATAAGACCATTTCTGCAAACAAAGCAACTGTACAAAAAGAATGGGTTGTAGTTGATGCAACTGATCAGGTGTTGGGACGTTTGGGTGCTAAAGTTGCGAAACTATTGCGCGGCAAGTACAAACCTAACTTCACTCCTCACGTTGATTGTGGTGATAACGTTATTATCATTAACGCAGACAAAGTAAAATTGACAGGTAACAAATGGAACGACCGTGTATTCCTATCTTACACAGGTTACCCAGGTGGACAGCGCCAGCATACTGCAGCTTCTGTAGTAAAAAAGAACGGTTCATCTCGTTTGTTCCACAAAGTAATTAAAGGTATGTTGCCTAAAAACCGTCTAGGTGATCACTTGTTGACAAACCTACACGTTTATGAAGGAGCTGAGCATCCTCATGAAGCACAACAGCCAAAGTCAATTGATATTAACTCTCTTAAATAAGAAACATGGAAGTAATTAATGCATTAGGTAGAAGAAAAGCTGCTGTTGCTCGTGTTTTTGTAAGCGCAGGAACAGGAAAAATCACTATCAACAAACGCGATCTAGGAACTTACTTCCCATCAAGCATCCTACAGTTCGTAGTTAAACAGCCTCTTGTTAAATTAGGAGTTGCTGAAAACTATGACATCAAGGTAAACTTGAATGGTGGTGGTTTCAAAGGACAGGCTGAAGCTCTTCGTCTAGCGATCTCTCGTGCTCTTGTAAAAATGAATGCTGAAGACAAAGCTGCACTTCGCGCTGAAGGCTTCATGACTCGTGACCCTCGTGCGGTAGAACGTAAGAAACCAGGTCAGCCGAAAGCTCGTAAGAGATTCCAGTTCAGCAAACGTTAATATTATTGGTATAGCTGCTATACAATATATAGAGCGTTTAGTATCCAAATTGTTGGGATTCTCACCTTATTATATAGGATAAGACTACCCGGCAGTTGAATTAGTAGAAAGTAAACGAATTAAAAAAGAAAAAAATGTCAAGAACTAATTTTGACCAACTATTGGAAGCCGGAGTACACTTCGGACACTTGAAAAGAAAGTGGAATCCACAGATGGCTCCATACATCTTCATGGAACGTAACGGTATCCATATCATCGACCTTTATAAAACAGTTGCTAAAGTAGATGAAGCTGCTGAAGAACTTAAAAAGATTGCGAAATCTGGTAAAAAGATTCTTTTCGTAGCAACAAAAAAACAGGCTAAAGAAGTTGTAGCTGAGAAAGCTGCTTCTGTAAACATGCCTTACGTTATCGAGCGCTGGCCAGGTGGTATGTTGACTAACTTCCCTACAATCCGTAAGGCAGTTAAGAAAATGACTACTATCGACAAAATGGCTAAAGACGGTACATTTGAAAACCTTTCAAAACGTGAGCGTCTTCAGATCAGCCGTCAGCGTGCTAAACTAGAGAAAACTCTAGGTTCTATCGCTGACTTGACTCGCCTTCCATCTGCATTGTTCATCATCGACGTTATGAAAGAACACATCGCAGTTCGTGAAGCAAACCGTTTGGGTATTCCTGTATTCGCAATGGTGGATACTAACTCAAACCCATTGAACATCGATTTCGTAATTCCATCAAATGATGACGCTACAAAATCAATCGAAGTGATCATGGGTGCAGTTTGTGACGCAATCTCTGAAGGTCTTGAAGAAAGAAAAGTAGAGAAAGCTGATTCTGATGCTGCTGAAGCTTCAAAAAAAGATAAGAAAGCGCGTCCTGCTAAGAAAGCAGAAGAAGCTGCTCCTGCAGAGGAGACTTCAGCTGAAGCGTAATCTTTACAATATAAAAAAGTGAAAGGTGATGAATTTCACTTTTCACTTTCTTTTTTTAAAACCGATCATTTAATTCATTTAAAATAAAAGATATTATGGCAGTATCAATGGCAGATATCCAGCACCTACGTAAAATGAGTGGTGCAGGTATGATGGATTGTAAAAAAGCTTTGGAAGAAGCTAATGGCGATTATGACAAAGCGATGGAAATCATCCGCAAAAAAGGTCAGGCTATCGCAGCTAAACGTGAAGACCGTGACGCAGCTGAAGGTTGTGTTTTGGCAGCTTCTAACGGTGAGCACGCTGCAGTTGTTGCTTTGAAATGTGAAACTGACTTCGTTGCTCAGAATGCAGATTTCGTAGCTTTGACTCAGTCTATCCTTAACGCTGCAATGGAAAACAAACCGGCAACTATCGACGAACTTAACGCTATCGTTTTGGACGGAAGAACTATCAAAGATCTTATCGTTGAAAGAAGTGGTGTTACAGGTGAGAAAATGGAGATCGGTTTCTATGAATTCGTTAACGGTGCTGCAACTGTAGCTTACATTCACCCAGGAAACAAATTGGGTACTATCGTTGCTTTCAACGCTGAAGTTCCTACTCAGGTAGGTAGAGACGTTGCTATGCAGGTAGCTGCTATGGCTCCGGTTTCTGTTAGCCGTGACGAAGTTCCTGCTGAACTTGTAGAAAAAGAATTTACTGTAGCGAAAGAAAAAGCTCGCGAAGAAGGTAAACCTGAAAACATGTTGGATAAGATCGCTGAAGGTCGTATCAACAAATTCTACAAAGAATCAGTTCTTTTGGAACAGGAATTCGTGAAAGATCCTAAACAGTCTATCAAACAGTACCTACAGGCTGCTGATAAAGGTTTGACTGTTGTTGCTTTCAAACGTGTTTCTTTGAACGCTGAATAATTTTTAGCTCTCAAGATATTTAAAAAGCCATTCCGATTTTCGAATCGGAATGGCTTTTTTTGTTTCCGGAAAATGGGAGCGGTGGCGATATTCTTTACTTTGGCTTTGATGCTTCCTGCTAAAAGTGAACGGGATCCTATAAAAAGGTGATCTGATGCCTATGTAAAATGTGTGAACCCGTGGTTGAACTTTCGTGTAACCACGCTCAAAATTTCGTGTAACCGTGCTTAAACCTTCGTGTAACCGGGGTCTCGACATCTTTTTAAAGGATTGTTGCGGTATTTTCGCCTATTGCGACTTAATTATATAGTTTCTCGCGATAAGTGCCGTTCTTATCGCGAATGTGTAGGATGTAAATACCTTTCTCTTTTAATAGGATTTGCTCCGTTGATTCGGCAGGAGTGGTTCTTTGGGATACCAATTGTCCGCTCGAGTTGAATAACCGGATGTCCGATCTGTTTTTCGGGGATAGGAACGTGACACTACCAATTCTTTTGAGGGTGTATTCCCCTTTGTTGTTTTTGTAATCCGGCGAAAGGGGGTGGAGTTGTATTTCCACTTCCCTCTCTTCTCCTTTATATAATAAGAAGGAGTAGGTGTCCTCTTTTAAATTTACTGAGGTGGGGTCATTCGTGTGTTTGTCTTTAAGAAGGATTGCGGCGAATGATGATTCCTCGTCTCCGGCGGCGAGTTCAAGGGAGTGTATTCCGCTTCTTTTTGCTTTGATATGAAGTCGTACTGTTCGAAGGGAACGAGCTGGAGGAAGTGTCTGTATCGCATAGGAGATGGAATCGCTGAAAGAATACAGGTGCGGGGCATTGGGATGGGGACTCTCGATTTTTGCCAAGTCTAAACCGGGGTCGAAATCGTTTGTGGCAAGTTCGTCGAAACGAATGTCGGTTTTATCCGTGAGGTTGCTTTCGGTAAGTTTGAATTGTAGTCGCGAGGGGAAGGAGTTCATTCCTTTCGTGTCGTCGAGGCTGATTTCCGAAACCGGTGCGAGGTAGGTCGCGTGGCGCTGCGAATTAAAGAATTTCTTTTTATCGGGTGTGGATTGAATGAAGAATGATTCAAACGGTTTTATTCCGAAAGGATGGTCGTATTCGTAATTAATGCCGTTGAAAGTAAGGAGGATCTCTTTCGGGGCAGGCAGGTATCGGCTGCTGTAGGGGTGCGTCATGAGGTGGATCCCTCGGTTTTCATCGGCTACTTCCGGTGAATCCTGGTAGGGAGTGGTTACGGAGAGGTCTTGCATCAATCCCAGGCGACTTTTGTTGTCTTCCGACATTTTGAAAGAGACGGTAGCTCCGTCGGGGTATTTTTTAGAATGGATTGCTACGATGTATCCTTTGTATCGGTTCAGCAGGGGGAAGGGGGAGCCGGATGTAGATTCGGGGATCGGGATGAAATGATCCGTTTCGGGATTGAAGGCTCTTGAATCGCTGTCGTAGCTCAAGATGCGAAGGTCCTCTTCGCTGCGAGCTATCGTGTTGTTGATTGTGATGCGGTCGATGTCGAACGGGAAACCGATGAAATACCATTGAAGAGGCTTTAGGGTGAAGTGAACGATTGCAGCACCTTCGGTTGTTATTTTGTTGTTGAAAAAGAGCGATGCGGTATGCATCTCATCGGCAAAGAAATTAATCGCTTTGAGTTGTGTTATCTTGTCGAATGGGTAAAAAGTGCCGTGTTTGCCGATGTTGATTATTTCGTCGTTGTAAAATGTATTGTTTGTTTTTAACAGCGTGTCGATGGGGATATTGTTTTGAGTAATCCGGATGTTGTCGATCAGGTGCGGATTCTTTCCGATGGTTGAGATTTTAATGACCGGGTTTAGTGTGGAGGTGGAGAAAGTGAGACGATGGGTTTGGAAAGTGGTGTCGTTTCTGTTCCCGGAGTCGGAGAGGATTTGTTCGGAATTGTTGACTTTTACACTTAGAACGGAGTTGGGGGAGAGCGAAAGGGCGTCCAAGCTAATTTGAAAAGGTTCCTTTAATATAAAATTCTTAGTGCAGGTGAGGGTGATGGCGCTTTCGGAAATGATGGTGCCCATCAAGATTTTCCCTCCGGTGGTAAAGATGGTGCCGCTCTTCTTGATGTGTGATTCGGGAAGATAAATCCGAGAGGAGGTAAATTCAAGCGGCGATGTGTCAGCACTGAAATCTTCTAAGAAAAGGTGTGGAAGATAGGGGATAGCTTCGAATTTGATGGTGTAGGAGTGTGTAGTATCCTCTTTTCTGACTGAGAAATGTGCCGATCCCGGCCATTCGGAAGAGTAGGTGAGGGGTGAAATGAAGATATTGGGGTCGGCAATATTGAAAGAGACGGTGGGTCTCTCGCCAAAGTATTCGGGGAATAGATAGGTGTAATTGTATTGGTTGGCTTCAATGCGAAAGGGATTATTGTCGATTGATACCGAAAAACCGTCTGTTTCCAGAAGTGATCGGTTTCTTTCTGAAACGATTGAAAATGCCTGCGAATAGGGATGTAGAAGAAGAAATAGCAGGAGAATTGCTTTGAGATGGGGGTGCATACATGGGGTATTTAATGTAAAGTGAACTGAATTTTAGAAAAAATGCGGATAGTAAGTAAACAAATTATAGGGTTGCTTTGTTTTAATGAGGTCCGATGTACTCCGGTAATCTTAAAAGAGAGGGATAGTAATGGTCTCGCTTATAAGCGGCTAGTTGTATAAATGGATATTTATTGAAAAATAGATCGTGATTAGTTTGCATGAGTCAGAAAAAGCTTCTACTTTTGCATCGCAATCGAGAGAGAATGCGATGCAAAAAGAATGAGACTCATGTAAAGATGAAGCCGCGATACAAAAAAAAAGCTGGCTTCTTTTTTTTGTCTTTATTTGTAAGGCGGTTTAAAATAAAAAGAAAAACTTTTCTCGAAAAGTTTGGAGGTTTAAAATAAAGTCTTACCTTTGCATCCGCAATCAAGAAACAACGGGAGCGCCGCTCGCAAGAGGGGT
>JAVVQG010000017.1:0-85075 GCA_036655355.1 Bacteroidales bacterium | reverse complement strand
TTCATAAAGAATGCACCCCAAAAGTTTTTTGTCTAACTTTTGGGGTGCACTTCAATTAGTATTTAAGCAACCTCTTCTTTTTTTACCTCTAACCTGACTCCTTTATCGGCTAACTACAGCTGACGAAGTTAAACAGAACCCCTGCTTAGATGTTATAATGAATATATTCTAATCGTAAAATGTAAAATAAGATGGAGAACATTGATATTCATTTTCTCATAGCCGCGATAGTGGTGATTTCATCCGCGCTGATTTTTTACACCATAGGAGTGTGGGGAGAGCGAATTCAGAGAGGATTGCGTCCTTGGCATCTCGTGTTTTTTACCCTTGGACTTCTGTGTGACACGGTAGGTACGACCTTGATGGAGCATATTGCAGTACTTACACACCGGCACAATGAGATTCATACCGTGACGGGATTTATTGCAATCTCACTGATGTTGATTCATGCTTTTTGGGCATATTGGACCTACTTCAAAGGCTCTCAAGCAGCAAAACGGCATTTCAGTCGGTTTAGCGTGCTTGTGTGGGCGATCTGGCTGATTCCCTATTTTATTGGAATGTACATCGGGATGCAGATGCATCCGTAACGGTATAAACAAAAGAAGGCAGTCTCAAATGAATGAGACTGCCTTTCTTATGTTATGGATTTGCGTATATATCCTAATTATTTAGCGTTTGCTTCAACCCATTTGCGGGCATTGACAAATGCTTCGATCCAAGGTGTAACCTGGTCGTTGTTTTTTCTATCTTGCGGATAGTATGCCCATTGCCAAGGGAAGATCGCTCTTTCCAAGTGAGGCATCATCGCCAGGTGACGGCCATCTGCAGATGCGATACCGGCTACTGCCGCCGGAGAACCGTTCGGGTTGGCCGGGTATGCGTCATAAGCATAATTCGCAATCACATTGTATTCACTGATCGTTTTTGGTAAAGAGAATTTTCCTTCACCGTGCGCAACCCAAACTCCTAACTTCGCGTTTGAAAGCGAACCGAACATAACCGAATTATTCTGAGGGATATTCAATCCAACGAAGTTTGATTCGAATTTGTGTGATTCGTTGTGAAGCATTTTCGGTTTCACATCATCGTTTGGAGTCAACAAGCCAAGTTCAACCATCAACTGGCAACCGTTACAGATACCCAATGACAGGGTGTCGGGACGTGCATAGAAGTTATCAAGTGCTTTCTTCGCTTTTTCGTTCCATAAGAAACCGCCGGCCCATCCTTTTGCAGATCCGCAAACGTCAGAGTTAGAGAATCCGCCACAGAATACGATCATGTTTACATCTTCGAGTGTTTCACGTCCGCTGATCAAGTCGGTCATGTGAACGTCTTTCACGTCGAAACCTGCAAGATACAATGAGTAAGCCATCTCACGATCGCCGTTCACACCTTTCTCGCGGATGATCGCTGCTTTCAAGCCGCTTTTCTCACGACGATCCGGAGAGATACCGTATTTCGATAATTTACCGTTGAAATCGTTGTTGAATGCGTATTGAAGCGGTTGTTTCTTATAGTTTTCAAAACGAGCTTTCGCTAATTCCTCGCCGCTTTGTTTACGGTCAAGTAGGTAAGAAGATTCATACCAAACGTCACGAAGCGCATCGATGTCGAATGCGTAATTTGCATCTCCTTTTTTAATCTCTACCGTGCGGTTTGCGCTAGGTTGACCGATTTTCAAGAAGCCGATTCCTTCTGCATCGAGCATTTTCTCAACAGCTTTTTCATCTTTCACCTGGATTAGGATACCCGGATTCTCGCTGAAAAGAACTTTCACGATATCTTCCTCTGCGATACCGCTTAGGTCAATATTCAAACCACCTTTCGTATTTGCAAAAGTCATTTCAAGCAATGCCGTGATCATACCTCCTGCAGAGATATCGTGACCTGCAAGAATCAGATTCTTGTTGATCATTTCTTGAACCGTTTCAAATGCATCGGCAAAATATTCGAAATTCTTAACCGTAGGAGTCTCATTACCCAGTTTATTCAAAGTCTGAGCAAATGCGGATCCACCTAATTTATAAGAGTCGAAAGAGAAGTCGATATAATATAGAGCTGATTTATCATCGTTCACAATCACCGGAGAAACTACCTTTTTGATATCGGAAACTTCCGCACCTGCCGAGATAATCACACAGCCCGGAGAATAAACTTTCTCATCGCCGTATTTCTGAGTCATTGACAAAGAGTCCTTACCTGTAGGGATGTTGATGCCCAAGTCGCAAGCGAATTCCGAACAAGCCTCAACCGCTTTGTACAAACGAGCGTCTTCCCCTTCGTTTTTACAAGGCCACATCCAGTTCGCACTCAATGAGATGCTTGAAAGACCTTCGGTAAGAGGAGCGAAGATGATGTTTGTCAATGCTTCAGCCATTGCCATTACAGATCCGGCAGCCGGATCGATCAAAGCAACCTGAGGAGCGTGACCGATAGAGGTTGCGATACCTGCATTTCCGCGGTAATCAAGAGCTACTACACCACAGTCGCTCAATGGCAACTGGATTTCACCCTGACACTGCTGACGTGCTACTTTACCTGTAACCGAACGGTCAACTTTGTTTGTTAACCAGTCTTTACACGCTACGGCTTCAATCTGAAGAACATCTTTCAGGTATTCATCCAATTGAGACTGTGTATATGTGATCTCTTCGAATTTTTCTTCGATTGTGTTGTCTGTCATCACCGTACGAGGTGCTTTTCCAAACATGTCTTCCAGTTTAAGGTCGATCGGACGCTCGCCGTCTGCTTGTTCGAAAACAAACTTCATGTCGTCTGTCGTTTCTCCTACAACATAGAAAGGAGCACGTTCACGTTCGGCGATGCGCTGAACACGTTCGATATCCTGCTCTTTGATCAACATACCCATACGCTCTTGAGATTCGTTTCCGGCAATCTCCTTAGCAGATAGAGTAGGGTCGCCAACAGGAAGTTTGTCCATATGGATGATACCGCCTGTAGCTTCGATCAATTCAGAAAGGGCGTTTAGGTGCCCCCCTGCGCCGTGGTCATGGATTGAAACAATCGGGTTGATATCCGATTCAGCAAGTGCACGAACAACGTTCGCGGCACGTTTCTGCATCTCCGGATTAGCACGCTGTACAGCATTCAATTCAATTGCATTGTCGTATACACCTGTTTCTACGGAAGAAACGGCGCCACCACCCATACCGATGCGGTAGTTGTCACCACCCATCACTACTACTTTGTCTCCCGGAACCGGTTCACCTTTAAGCGCATCGCGCATTGTACCATAACCTACACCACCGGCAAGCATGATTACTTTGTCGAAAGCGAACTTTTTCAGGTTTTCCTGGTGTTCGAAAGTAAGTAGGGAACCACAGATAAGAGGTTGGCCGAATTTATTACCAAAATCTGAAGCACCGTTCGATGCTTTGATTAGGATTTGTTCCGGTGTTTGGTACAACCAAGCGCGCTCTTTCATCGAAAGTTCCCATTTGCGGTCTTCTTTCGTACGCGGATAAGATGTCATGTACACTGCAGTACCTGCGATAGGAAGAGATGCTTTACCTCCGCCCAAACGGTCGCGGATTTCCCCTCCTGTACCGGTAGCCGCACCATTGAAAGGTTCAACCGTAGTTGGGAAGTTATGCGTTTCCGCTTTTAGCGAGATAACAGTTTTAATATCTTTGATTTCGAAATAATCGGGATGGTCTTGATTCGCGGGCGCGAATTGTTCGACAACAGGGCCTGCGTTAAACGCAACGTTGTCTTTGTAAGCGGAAACCAGGAAGTTAGGATTGGTTTCTGATGTTTTCTTGATAAGCTTAAATAGGGAAGATTCTTTCTCTTCGCCATCAATAACGAAGATACCGTTGAAGATTTTGTGACGGCAGTGTTCTGAGTTTACCTGAGAGAAGCCAAATACTTCACTGTCGGTAAGTTTGCGTCCGATACGTTTGCTCACGTCATTCAAATACTCGATTTCATCGTCGCTAAGCGCCAAACCTTCTTGTTTGTTGTAGGCTGCGATGTCATCGATGTGAATGATCGGTTCTGGTTTTTTGTTGATTTGGAAAATCGCTTGAGATAAACCGTCGTAAAGGCGCTGTAGCATTGGATCATGATCGGCTTCTTTACTGCTCACCGGGAAATATTCCTCAATACGCAGGATTCCGGAAAGACCCATGTTTTGAGTGATTTCAACGGCATTGGTGCTCCATGGAGTAATCATCTCTTTGCGTGGTCCTACAAACCAACCACTAAGTTGTTCGTCGCTGAGAGCTTCAGCATCGCTAAACAACCAGCTGAGTTTTTTAATCTCTTCGGAAGACAACGAATGATCGGCATTAACAGCGATCACCGTCTGTGCGGGAGTTTTAAAGAAAAGAATCATTTTTATTTTGTTACTTGTTAGTAAAGACTGACTCAAAGTTTCCTGAAATAGGATGAATAAATTTTAATCCATCTTCATTAAGAAGTCGCAAAATTAATCAAAAGGGATTTGTTACGAAAGAATATGGTAAAACAATTTCTATGAAATAAAAGATATTCGGTTTATCTTTGCAAATAAGAGAATAAAACATAATTTTAAATAAAGAGAAAAGGATAGAAACGTGAGCTTGATGATTTATACAATCCTTTGGGGGGTCTTAATAGGTATTTTGGTTTCCGCGCCATTAGGGCCGATAGGCGTATTAGTAATACAGAGAACATTAAATAAAGGTCGTCATGCCGGTTTGATGACAGGGATGGGTGCAGCTGTGTCTGACCTTCTTTATGCATTGGTATCCGGATTGGGACTCTCCTTTATCATGGACTTTGTTACATCTAATGAAGCGACCTTACAGATTGTAGGTAGCATCGTTATCTTTGTTCTGGGTTTATACCTTTGGAAAAAGAATCCGTTGAAAGACCTGAATACTTCAGCCGTTTCAAATACCTCTCATGCCACTTACTTCGCTACCGGATTTTTGTTGACTTTGTCTAATCCTTTGATCATATTTTTCTACCTCGCACTTTTTGCGCGAACTAACTTTATGCTCGAAGCAACGACGTGGACCCATTATATGGTGGGATATGCGTCTGTTATGACAGGAGCTTTGATCTGGTGGTTTTTTATCACGTGGATTATGAATAAGGCGAGAAATCATTTTAAGATACGAAGCCTTTTCTTAGTGAATAAGATTATCGCGATGGTAATGGTTGTGATTTCCATCGTAGGCTTTGTTTTAGGAATTATCGCTGAGATAGACAAATTTAAAAATAAAGAGAAAACGCAAGAGTCGGCGAAGATTGAGAATGTGCGGGTTCTTCCTGTATCTCCCGCTTCCTGACATATTGAAACCTTACCCTATTGATCTATGAGCCCGAAAAACAAAATATTGCACATTGCGTATGTGCCCGAATTAGACCAGATGACACTGGATAAAAGCGCCGAGTATCTTTTTGAGAAGGTGAAATCACACAGTATTGATTCTGTGAATTGGTCTAAGCCGTATAGCTATAAGCCTCTTACTTCATTTTATGTTGCAAGAGGGTCTCAGGAGCTTTACATCAGTTATCTGGTGAGCGGTAATTACCTGAGAGCCGTGAATTCCCGTGATCAGCAACCCGTTCAGGATGACAGTTGTGTTTCCGCACTGTTTAGAAATGAAAATACCGGATTGTTATATGATTTTTCCTTTAATTGTATCGGTACGTGTGCCGCTACGTATGGCTCTACTCCGGGTGAGATGGAAAATTTCGATCTGAATCAGCTTGCCAAGATACGGCGCTATGCCGATTTGGGGAAACGTCCTTTTTTTGAAATGGAAGGTCTTTTTACATGGCAGTTAACGGTAGCGATTCCTTTTCAGCTACTTGGACTTCAAGATGAAGAATTAAATTCAGTCTTAAGCGGTAACTTCTGCAAGCGAGCGGATGCGACCGCACATCCTCACTTCCTGAGTTGGAACCCGATTGTAAGTTCTCAGCCCGAGTTTCTTATTCCTGAATACTTTGGGAAAATCAAATTTGATTAAAAGAATCACTTCACTACTTGTTTAAAGTAGCCATCTTCTAGAATTGGCTGAAAGTAGTTTGTTCTATTTGTGTAATTTTTCTTTTATATAATAATGTGTATTGAAATATAACATTGCATAGAAGAGATCCCTCTGGATTACAGTAGAGAGGTTGTCTAAATTCATTCCTGCGAATTTAGACAACCTTTTTTTATGGGTTATGATCCGCTTATTCCGAAGTTGTTTCTGTCTGATTACGGATATTTTCTTTTTGCATCCGTTCAAATTCAAATTCAATCCTGTGTTTATTGTTTCTAATCCACTGTTTATCAATAGGCATAGGGGTCGTTTGGCGCGCCACCGCTTTGGTTCGACCGCGCCACCGCCTTGCTTCGACCGCGCCACGGCCTTGCTTCGACCGCGCCACCGCCTTGGCATTAGCGATAAGGTGTTTCCCGAGAAGAAAGTATAGGAATCCCGAGTGGTTTTCTGTGGGTCAATATACGGATCATTCAATTTGCGAAAGTCTCGATTTGCGAAAGTCTCGATTTGTGAAAAAGGATTCAATACAATCTCATTTTTTTTAAAGGTGTCGTACAGATCCTACTACTTTTATGCCATGCGTCGTGGTAAAAAAAGAGCGTGGCATTTTTCTCCATCGCTTCGTGTAAGAGTCGGTTTTTTTCGGAGAAAGAGGTCTCAGCGTGCAAATCGAAAGCCGAAATGGAATCTATCCGCAAATTGGGTAGTGTAGGTATGACGTCCCCTGCGAAGAGGTGTGTTTCATGTTGTTTTTCAATAAAAGTGACGATTTGTCCCGGCGTATGTCCGTTGTATATTTTCAGTGTGATATCCGGTGTTAACTCATAGGTATCCCTTATCAGGTGTAACCGGGGATTTCCGATAAGCAGGGCCGTATTCTGCGGAAAATAGGAATCGGCATCGAACGGGGCCGGGTTAAGGCTGTGCTTCCATTGAGATTCTGCTATGTGATAGGTGGCATTCGGATAGCTTTCGCAAAGCTCGTTTTTCTCGTTAAGGTAGCTTATCCCTCCGCAATGGTCAAAATGAAGATGTGACAGAATAACGTCTGTAACCTCTTCCGGACGGATTCCCAAGAGCTGCATAGACAAAGTGGGATCAACGATGTCGAAGAAGCCGTATCCGGCAATTCCGGGATCATTTTTCGTACCGATTCCGGTATCGAGCAAAATTATTTTGTTTTTTGTTTCGACCAATAGGCACCTCATGGCCATTTTACAAAGATTCTTATTGTCAGCGGGGTACTGCCTCTGCCAATTCATTTTTGGGAGAAGTCCGAACATGGCTCCTCCGTCGCTGAGAAAAAATCCCGTTTCTAATGTGCTTAACTTCATCTTTTAGTATTAAATTTGCAACGAATCTAAGGATAGTTTGAGATTTCAATACGAATCACCTATGCTAATTGACATGAGGTTAAAGAAAACTCATTACCTGTGGCGTCAAGCCTAAAGGTATGCAATCTCTCCCAAAAAAAATAAAAAATTCACATATGAAAAGAGTTCATGTTATTTCTGTCGGAGACCCTCGCTTGTGCGAGTTGGCCATCGTCCTTAAATCAAAAGGACACGAGGTGACCACCTCCGCAATGGATATAATGGAACCCGTAAGAGGTAAGCTAGAGAAATTCGATATTTTGCCGGAGCAAGAGGGATGGTTTCCTGAAAAATTGGATAAAGAGTATGATTTTGTAGTACCTGCTAATGATGTTCCTTCGAATAATCCAGAGTTGGTGCGTGCTAGAGAGTTGAACCTTTTGGTTTTATCTTTTCCCGAATACATCTTTTCCAGAATAAAGAATAAGACCCGCATCATGGTGAGCGGTAAAAAGGGAAAGCGTACTATCGTAGAAATGATGATTTATGCGCTGAGAAAGAACAATCTGCTTTTCGATTATGTTGTAACTGATGCTGAAGACGATGACATACGTTCGATGAGCTGGAGTTATGATGCCCGAATGGCGATTCTAGAGGATGATGATTCCACATTTTCCCCTTTCCTAAAGAAACAGATCAATGAATATTACCGACCTCATATTCTGGTGATGCAGGATGTTCGTTGGGAGCCTTCTGATGCTTTTCCTGACAAAGAGGAATACATCAATTCTCTAAAAAGACTGATTGGCTCTATCGAAAGAGACGGTAAACTGATTTATTGCGAAAAAGATCCGGAGTTGGTTTCTCTCGCCGGTATTATCCGTGAAGATCTTACGGGGATGCCTTACAAGGAACATACGATTCGGGAGGATGAAGAGGGGATATTTTTGGTTTCCCGTTTCGGAGAATATAAGGTAAACCGTAAGGATTCGGAATTTCTGGAAGCCTTGAACGGTGCCCGCATCGCTTGTCGGCAAATGGGTCTGAAAGATCAGGCTTTCTATGAAGCGATTTCCGAATATAGCTTTTTAAAATAAACGCGTATGCTGATTGCAAATCAAAAAAGAAAAGAGAATATCGCAGAATATCTGCTGTATATGTGGCAGGTAGAGGATACTATCCGCGCGAATCAGTTGGATATTGACTTGATTCAGAGAAATATCATCGATCGTTTTGATCAACCCGAAGAGGTGAAAAAAGAGATTCGCGATTGGTATGAGAATCTGATCGAGATGATGCGTATTGAAAATAAAATAGCCGGCGGTCATCTGCAGATTAATAAAAATGTGATTATCGAGCTTTCGGATTTGCATCAACAATTGCTCAAATCCAGCAAAGAGCCTTTTTATACGGCGGCATTTTACAAAACACTTCCTTATATCGTTGAGCTACGCAGCAAAGCGGGAGAAGATAAAGTGGGTGAGCTTGAAACATGTTTTCTTGCATTGTATGGTGTTTTGATGCTGCGTTTGCAGGGAAAAGAGGTCTCTGCGGAAACAATGAGTGCCGTGAAAGAGATCAGTACTTTTCTGGCAATCTTGGCCGAGAAGTACCGTCAGGTGAAAAATGGAGAATTACAACTGGAAGATTAATATCTTCCGTATCGTATAGGTTAAAGCTGAAAAGAGGAGGTTAGGGCATTGCTGTGACTTCCTCTTTTCGATTTATGCCTTGATGTTAAAAATAAACGATATACAAATGAAAAACATACTAGTAACCGGCTCGAACGGTCAGTTGGGAAATGCAATTCGTGAGCTTGCAACACAATATCCTGAACTGAATTTCTATTTTACGGATGTTGCGGAACTTGATATTTGTGATCCGAATGCGATATCCGATTTTTTAGCGGATAAGCAGTTGGATTATGTGGTAAACTGCGCAGCTTATACGGCTGTGGATAAAGCGGAAACAGATTTGTCGCTATGCGATAAACTCAACAATACAGCCGTAGGTTATCTGGCAAAAGCAGCGGTAGAAAAGCGAGCTCGCATGATTCATGTCTCTACCGATTACGTGTACAGCGGCTCTGCCTGCAAACCCTACACAGAGGAGGATGACACGGCTCCGGTTTCGGCATACGGCATTACCAAATTAGCGGGAGAGGAGTCGCTCTTCAACCACTGTAAAGATGCCGTCGTGTTGCGTACTTCGTGGTTGTATTCGGAATACGGGAATAATTTTGTGAAAACAATGATCCGTTTGGGGAAAGAGCGGGATTCACTGGGTGTGATTTTTGATCAGGTTGGAACGCCTACCTATGCAGCCGACTTAGCACGGGCGATTCTTACGATCGTATCAGCGAATGAAGATTTTCAACCGGGAGTCTATAATTTCTCTAACGAAGGGGTGTGTAGTTGGTATGATTTTGCAGTAAAGATTCATGAATTGGCAGGAGTTGCGAACTGTTATGTAAAACCTATTGAAACAGCTGATTACCCTACACCTGCCACCCGTCCGCATTATAGTGTGATGAATAAGAAAAAGATACGTTCGGTTTATGGTTTTGATATTCCGCATTGGGAGGCAAGTCTTCGGCTTTGTATCGCCAATCTGTTGACAAATAAGTGAATTTAGGCTAAAACTAACATTATTTATTCCTAAAGTTCTTCATTTAGACCAATTTTTCAGTTTTGTCTAATGTAAATCTCTTCTTTTTGGATTACTTTTGCAGCCTGAAAAGAATATAGTAATGAGCGAATTATTAGACGAAATTAAGAAAAGAAGAACTTTTGCCATTATCAGTCACCCTGATGCCGGTAAAACGACATTGACGGAAAAATTGCTTTTGTTCGGGGGTGCAATCCACGTAGCAGGAGCAGTTAAATCTAATAAAATCAAGAAGACAGCTACCTCAGACTGGATGGAGATTGAGAAACAACGTGGTATCTCAGTTGCTACCTCTGTGATGGCATTCGATTATAACGGATATAAGATCAACATCCTCGATACTCCCGGTCACCAGGACTTCGCGGAGGATACATACCGTACCCTTACAGCTGTAGATAGCGTAATTATCGTGGTAGATACGGCAAAAGGGGTGGAGATGCAGACACGCAAACTAATGGAGGTTTGTAGAATGCGAAAGACTCCCGTGATCGTATTTGTCAATAAAATGGACCGTGAAGGTAAGGATCCTTTTGATTTGCTAGACGAAATTGAGTCGGAACTGAAAATTAATGTACGTCCTTTGAGCTGGCCGATCAACATCGGACAACGCTTTAAAGGTGTTTACAATATATATGAGGAGAAATTGGATCTTTATACACCGCACAAACAGATGGTAACGGAATCTGTTCAGATTGCGGATGTGAATGATCCAACACTTGATGCTCACGTAGGTCAGGATGACGCCGATAAGTTGCGTATGGATCTTGAGCTTATTGAAGGGGTGTATCCTGAATTTGACGTGGATACTTACCTGCGAGGTGATATAGCACCTGTTTTCTTCGGCTCGGCACTGAATAACTTTGGTGTGAAAGAGTTGTTGGATTGTTTCTGTCAGATTGCACCGACCCCTCGTCCGATTCAAGCGGTAGAGCGACAGGTGATACCGGAAGAGGAGGGATTTACAGGTTTCGTGTTCAAAATCCATGCGAATATGGATCCGAACCACCGCTCTTGTATCGCTTTCGTGAAAATCTGTTCGGGTAAATTTGAGCGTAACGTGAACTACAAACACGTTCGTCACAATAAACTGATGCGATTCTCAAGTCCGACCGCCTTCATGGCGCAGAAGAAAGAAACGGTAGATGAAGCATTCCCTGGTGATATCATCGGTTTGCCGGATACCGGAAACTTCAAGATCGGCGATACACTGACATCCGGCGAGATGTTGCATTTCAAAGGTATTCCGAGTTTCTCTCCGGAGATGTTCAAATACATTGAGAATGCAGATCCGATGAAAACGAAACAGTTAAACAAAGGTATCGATCAGTTGATGGATGAAGGTGTCGCTCAGGTGTTCACCAACCAGTTTAACGGTAGAAAGATTATCGGAACCGTGGGTCAGCTTCAGTTCGAAGTTATTCAGTATCGCTTGCTTCATGAGTACGGAGCACAGTGTCGCTGGGAGCCGATCAACCTATACAAGGCTTGTTGGATTGAATGTGATGACGCTACGGAATTGGATAATTTCAAACGCAGAAAGAGTCAGTTTATGGCGAAAGATAAAGATGGACGCGACGTGTTCCTTGCCGATTCAGGTTATGTACTGATGATGGCTCAACAGGATTTCCCGAAAATCAAGTTCCATTTTAAATCTGAATTCTAAAATAATATCATAAAGGCGCGGGTATTCACTCGTGCCTTTCTTCTACATTAAAATATATACAGATGAAGCGTATTTGTTTCCTTTTCGCGATGCATGCCGAGGCAGCTCCGTTAATCGAAAAATTCAGGTTGGAAGAGGTGAAGGATTTCTTCGCACCGCTTCCCCCGGTATTATACAAAGGTGAGCATGAAGGAAAAGAGATCTTTGTGGTTTTGAACGGACAGCAAAATGGTCTTGACTTGGTTGGTTGTGAACCTGCTACACTTTCTACGCAGTTGCTTATCAGTAAGCTTTCTCCGGATTTATTGATCAATGCGGGTACTTGCGGTGCATTTTTGTCAAATGACTCACACATCGGAGATGTTTACCTGAGTCACGAGCAGATCATGTTCCACGACCGTCGTGTGGGTGATTCCGGTGGTTGGTACGAAATGGGAGTTGGTTTCTATCCATGTATGGATGCCTCTGGGATGGCTGCGGATCTAGGCTTTAAGCTGGGTCGTTGTACTACGGGAAGTTCTTTGGATATGGCTCCCGAAGATTTGGCGATGATTCAGAAGAATCGTGGCGAATTAAAGGATATGGAAGCTGCAGCGATCGCATGGGTGGCGGATTTGTATAAAACACCACTTCTTTGCGTGAAATCCGTAACCGATCTGTGTGATGGCGGTCGTGTTACAGAAGAGGAATTCCGCGAGAATCTTCACATGGCAGCAGATAAATTAAAAGATGCCTGTTTCAAGATTCTTGATTATTTATTGAAGTAAATAGCAGTGATTGGCAGGAGGGATAAGAGGATCGAAAGATACGGATTAGTGTATATTTCATATATAAAGTTTTCTGTTTCGAAGTTTTTCCCTATCTTTGCGGCGATTTTTAAGTGATATAATGTCTAACTTACTAATTAAAAAACAAATAATTATTTATGTCTAACGAAAAAAACTTTTCTCCAGTAGAAGATTTCAACTGGGAAGCGTATGAAAATGGCGTGACTTTTGGTGACAAAAGCCACGACGAATTGGTAAACACTTACGACCAGACTCTTAACACAGTAAACGCAAGTGAAGTAATCGAAGGTAAAGTTATCGCAATGAACAAACGTGAAGTTGTGGTTAACATCGGTTACAAATCAGACGGTATCATTTCTTTGAATGAATTCCGTTACAATCCTGAATTGACTCTAGGTGACATGGTTGAAGTGTACATCGAGTCTCAGGAGGACAAAAAAGGACAGCTTGTTCTTTCTCACAAGAAAGCTCGCGCGACTCGCTCATGGGATCGTGTTAACAGCGCTCTTGAAAATGACGAAATTATCAAAGGTTTCATCAAATGTCGTACTAAAGGCGGTATGATCGTTGACGTATTTGGCATCGAAGCATTCTTGCCAGGTTCTCAGATCGATGTTAAACCTATCCGTGACTATGACGTATTTGTTAACAAAACAATGGAATTCAAAGTTGTTAAAATCAACCAGGAATTCAAAAACGTTGTTGTATCACACAAAGCTCTTATCGAAGCTGAACTTGAACAGCAGAAAAAAGACATCATCGCTAAACTTGAAAAAGGACAAGTTCTTGAAGGAACTGTTAAGAACATCACTTCTTACGGTGTATTCATCGACCTTGGTGGCGTAGACGGTCTTATCCACATCACTGACCTATCATGGGGACGTGTTTCTCACCCAGAAGAAGTTGTTGCATTGGATCAGAAATTGAACGTTGTAATCCTAGACTTCGATGACGAGAAAAAACGTATCGCTCTTGGTTTGAAACAGCTTACTCCTCATCCATGGGATGCATTGTCAACTGAACTTAAAGTTGGTGACAAAGTTAAAGGTAAAGTAGTTGTTATGGCTGACTACGGTGCATTCATCGAAATCGCTCCAGGTGTAGAAGGTCTTATCCACGTTTCAGAAATGTCTTGGTCACAGCACCTACGTTCTGCACAGGACTTGATGAAAGTTGGTGAAGAAGTTGAAGCTGTTATCTTGACTCTTGATCGCGAAGAGCGTAAAATGTCTCTTGGTATCAAACAGTTGAAACAGGATCCATGGGAAAACATCGAAACTAAATATGCAGTTGGTTCTAAGCACACAGCTAAAGTTCGCAACTTCACTAACTTCGGTGTATTCGTTGAAATCGAAGACGGCGTTGATGGTTTGATCCACATCTCTGATCTTTCTTGGACTAAAAAAATCAAACACCCATCAGAATTCACTCAGATCGGTGCTGAAATCGAAGTTCAGGTTATCGAAATTGACAAAGAAAACCGTCGTTTGTCTCTAGGCCACAAACAGCTAGAAGAGAACCCATGGGATGTTTTCGAAACAGTATTCACAGTTGATTCAGTTCACGAAGGTACTATCGTAGAACTTCTTGACAAAGGTGCTGTAATCGCTCTTCCTTACGGTGTAGAAGGTTTTGCAACTCCAAAACACCTTGTAAAAGAAGACGGAACACAGGCTCAGGTTGACGAGAAACTAGAATTCAAAGTTATCGAGTTCAACAAAGAAGCTAAACGTATCATCCTTTCTCACAGCCGTATCCACGAAGATGAGCAGAAAGCAGAAGCACGCAAAGAAAATGCTGCTAAAAAAGCTGCAAAAAAATCATCTAAGAAAGACGAAACTGTAGCTCTTCCACAGGCAGAAAACAAAGCAACTCTAGGTGACCTAGATGCTCTTGCTGCTTTGAAAGAAAAAATGGACGCAGAAAAGAAATAATTTCTGACCGAAATTGACTATATTTGATAGGGAATCCCATTCGGGGTTCCCTATTTTTTTGTTTGTATGGAAAAGTTCGATGTTAATATATTAGGATGTGGTTCCGCTTTGCCAACCACACGTCATTTACCCACCTCTCAGGTTGTAAATTTCCGTGATAAACTTTTTATGATCGATTGCGGTGAAGGGGCACAACTTCAACTTCGTCGCATGAAACTGAAATTTACACGTCTCAACCACCTCTTTATATCTCATCTTCATGGCGATCATTGTTTTGGCATGGTCGGGATGCTTTCAACCTTGGGGTTATTAGGTCGTACGGGTGATTTCTATGTGCATGCTCACCCGGATGCAGAGAAAGTTTTTCGTCCGATGTTGGATTATTTCTGCAAAGAGTTGCCTTTCGAGGTGAAGTTCGAAGCAATCAGTCCCAATAAACATGAAGTGATTTACGAAGACCGCGGTTTGAAAGTGTATACTTTGCCTCTCAAACACCGCGTCCCTTCTACCGGGTTTCTTTTTGAGGAGAAACAGAAAGAGCGTCACCTAAAACCGGATATGATTAAATTCTGGCAGATTCCGCTAAAGTCGTTGCAAGCGATTAAAGAGGGTGCTGATTGGGTAACTCCTGAGGGAGACGTAGTAAAAAACCATGTATTGACCAATCCGGCATCACCGTCACGAAAATATGCTTATTGTTCCGATACAGCCTATACGGAGAAAATCATTCCTTGGATAGAAGGTGCGGATCTTTTATATCATGAGGCTACATTTGCAGAAGACGCTTTGCCCCGGGCTCGCGAAACACAGCATTCTACTGCCCGTCAAGCAGCTACGATCGCATTGAAGGCGAACGTTAAGAAGCTCATGCTGGGGCATTTCTCAGCACGATATAACGATGATAAAATTTTGCTTCAAGAAGCGAAGATAATCTTCCCGGAAACCTGTTTAGCGCGAGAAGAGTTGTCTGTCTCAATCTGAACATAATAACAGAATATCTTGTTCTAACAACAAACAGATCAGATAAAAACCGTTGCGTTTCAATTCTAATGATGCGCAACAGTTTGCTCTGTTGCTGGAGTTAAGAATGAGTTGGACAGATGAAATTTTGAGCGATGAAAAAACAATTACTCCTTTTTGTAATCTTTTTGTTGTTTTCTGTATCCGGAATTACAGCGCAGCAGATTCGCATTGTTCCTTCCCCTCCTCCTGAAAAGCAATCTTGCGTTGATATCTTTAATTTGAAACAATATTGGGGAAGTTTAGATCCCAATACGGTTTACACTCTCGAAAATGCGCCTGTGGTAAGTTTCGTTTACGAAACGTCTGAAGGGTTGGCTATCTATGTGCAAGATATTTCCGGCGGTCTGATTATCTTGAGTGGACCTTATGGCCCTGTTTCTCCTTTCGTTGCCGCAGGTGATTGTTTGGAAGGTTTAACGGGGAGACTTACGCTCATTAACGGTTCGTTGGCGATGATTCCTCAGATTGTTCCAACGGTAAATCAAACCGGTCTGCCGGCGGATCCTCAATCGATTGATGTCAGTATACTGATGTTGAATCCGGTGATTTATGAATCGTCTTTGGTCAGTTTGCAAAATGTAGTGGTCAACGGAGGAGGAACTACGTTTCAATTAGGTCAGAACTACATTGTGTATCAACAAAAAGCAACAACGGCCATCGCTACCTTATTTGCGAATGCAGACTACCTGAATACTCCCGTTCCTACCGCTCCATTCAACTTAACCGGTTTAGTTACTTACAATCGGTTTACGGGTGAAGTGACCATCACGCCGCGTTCACTTTCTGATATCAGCTATGACTATGGGAATACTAAAGTAGGAAATTGGAGAAGTGAAGATCTGTTTGTGGCTGATGGGTACCTCCACGTCCGCTCTCTGGTAAGGCAACAGATACGGGTGTATACAGCGTTAGGTCAACTTGTGATTCAAGAGTGGGTAGATTCAGGAAATACAGAAATAGCACTCCCTGTAAACGGAATTTACATGGTCAAAATGGGTAATTTGGTAAAGAAAGTGGTTTTTCCATGATTCATTTAAAAAGAAATATCCCGATAGATGTGATTTCTATCGGGATATTTCTTTTTAAAGTATCTGAAATCTGTTTCAGGTTTGAAGTCCAAATTAATAATGTTCAGCAAACGGATCTTCTGCTTCAGAGTAATTTTGAAAACCTTCTTCATCGATTTCTGAAGGGTCAAACTCCTCGTCGCCATAAAGATCTGCTGTAAAATCTGCTGCGGCAACATTGGTATTGAAATCTTCGAAAGACTGAATCTGAACAGGAGCATCACCTACTGATTTTGTGCAGATGGCTTTATCCAGGCTTTTTCCCGGTTCGATTGAACGAAGTTCCATAAAGAAGCAACGGTCGGCAACATTATCAAATACAAAAAGTAATTTCTGCTTTTCATCTTCAAGCAATTCGCTCAGACGAGTGTCTTCCATCACCCAATTATCGTATTCTGTAGTAGTATCCATCTCAATCAATGTGATTTCTGTTTTCTTTTCCCAATCATCATCGCAAATGAAAAAAGAGGTGATCTGATCTTTTGAGTAATTTACAGAATCAAGAATAGCATTCTGAAGGTCTAGGAATGTTGCATCAGAATCAATGCTGATTTCTCTCCCGAAGTTGTCAACTTCGTCAGAAAGGATTAAGAATTTGTATACCATATTTTGTGACTAATATTATTTTTGATTGAACCGGAATGCCACACAGATCGTGTTGTGTGATTAGGTTTAGCGATGTAAATATACGAAAAATGATTATTTCCCTCTTGTTGGATAATGAAATAATCATTCAGAAATATTGCATTTTAAACAACCTTCAACACCATACGGTTTAGATCAAAAGCAACTTTTTTTGAATAAAAAACGACTGGCTTGTTTATCAGGCCAGTCGTTAATTATGAGTGAAGGATTATGATTAGATATAACCCTTAATGATTCCTTTTTGCGAGTTACGTACGAAAAGAATAATCTCATCGCGCTCTTTCGTTGCCGGAAGTTCAGCTTCGATGCGTTCAATCGCATCCGAATTGTTCAAGCCCGAAAGATACAGGTAACGATAGATTTCCTGGATATCGCGAATAGACTCATTCGAGAAGTTGCGTCTGCGAAGGCCGATCGAATTGATACCCGCATATGAGATAGGCATTCTGCCCGCTTTTACATATGGAGGGATATCTTTATTGATTAGGGCACCTCCCTGAATCATAACGTGCGAACCGATGTGGCAGAATTGGTGTACCAATGCTCCACCGCCCACAATCGCAAAATCGTCAATCACTACCTCGCCGGCCAACTGAACGGCGTTAGACATGATTACGTTATTACCAACGAAAGTATCATGAGCAACATGGCAATAAGCCATGATCAAACAGTTGTTCCCAACAACGGTTTTTCCTTTTGCTGCTGTACCGCGATTGATAGTAACACATTCGCGGATAGTAGTATTGTCGCCAATCTCTACAGTCGTCTCTTCACCACGGAATTTCAGGTCCTGTGGAATGGCTCCGATCACGGCTCCTGGGAAAATACGACAGTTTTTGCCGATGCGGGTTCCTTCAAGGATAGTAACATTCGAACCGATAATAGTGCCTTCGCCGATGATAACATTTTTGTCAATTGTTACAAACGGCTCGATCACTACGTTATTAGCGATTTTCGCGTCCGGATGTACGTAAGCTAAAGGTTGTTTCATATTAAGTTATTATTTGTTTTTGATAATCTGCGCCATAAACTCAGCTTCGGTCACGATTTTATCTCCAACGAAAGCGTAACCTTTCATTAGTGCGCAACCACGGCGAAGTTCGGTCATAAAGGCGATACGGAAAATGATCGTATCACCCGGAACCACTTTCTGGCGGAATTTAACATTGTCAATCTTCATAAAGTAAGTTGAGTAGCTCGAAGGCTCATCAACAGCGTTCAAAACAAGCAAACCTCCGCATTGTGCCATCGCTTCGATCTGAAGAACACCAGGCATAACCGGTTCCTGAGGGAAATGTCCCTGGAAGAACGGTTCGTTGTTTGTTACATTTTTTACACCAACGATGTAGTTGTTTAGTTCCATGTCGATTACTTTATCGATCATTTGGAACGGATAACGGTGAGGAAGAAGTTCCTTGATGCGGTTAATATCCATCACGGGAGCCTTCGTAGGATCATATACCGGCGACTGAACTTCTGTTCGTTTCATCTCTTTGCGAATCATACGAGCCAACTGGTTGTTGATCTTATGTCCCGGACGAGTAGCGATAACACGTCCTTTGATGAATTTACCGATCAAGGCTAAATCTCCAATAATATCCAATAGTTTATGACGAGCAGGCTCATTATCAAAAACCAAAGGTTTGTTATTGAGATAACCCAAATGATCCGCTGTCTTACGCGAAACATTCATTAAATCGGCCAAACGGTCTAGTTCTGCCTGAGGCATTTCTTTATCATATATCACAATGGCATTGTCAAGGTCGCCCCCTTTAATAAGATTGTGAGTAAGAAGAGGTTCGATTTCACGTACAAAAACGAATGTACGAGCAGCTGCCACTTCGTCTTTAAAATTAGAAAGACAATCTAAGGTAGCAAACTGATTTGATAAAACCGGTGAATTAAAGGAGATTAACGTGTTGATGCTGAAACACTCATCCGGAAGGATCAGTAAAGAAGCACCGGTTTCTTCGTCTTTAACTTCTATCTTATTCTTGATAATGAAATATTCGCGTTCGGCATGCTGTTCTTCAATACCTGCTTTTTCAATCTCTTCAACATAGAAGATTGAACTTCCGTCAAGGATTGGGAACTCAGGAGCATTCACTTCAATTAAACAGTTGTCAATATCAGCAGCATAAAGCGCCGCCATCGCATGTTCGATCGTACTTACGAAAACATCTTTTTTACCAACCACAGTACCGCGCTGAGTTTCAGTAACGTTGTCTGCTACAGCATCAATAACGGGTTCACCCTCCAAATCTACACGTTTAATTTTATAGCCGTGATTTTCCGGAGCCGGTTTAAAAGTTACAGTAATATCAAGTCCTGTATGTAGCCCCTTTCCGGAAAGAGAAAAACCGTTCTTAAGAGTTTTTTGGTGTGTCATTAGATTACTCGTTTATTTTTTTCTTCAATGATTCAAGTTCTTTTGTCAGCTTAGCAATCGTCTGATTTAATTCAGGCAATTTTTTTATCATCACAGTCTGACGGGCAAAATCACGTGCCGGCTGAGCGGGATATCCCATGATGCTTTGGTTTCCGACAACATTATTCGGAATGCCTGATTGGGCACCGATATTTACATTGTCGCCGATAGAGATGTGGCCTGCTACGCCAACTTGTCCGCCGAACATACACTGTTCGCCCACTTTTGTAGAGCCTGCAATACCTACTTGAGCAGCCATTACTGTGTTTTTGCCGATTTCAACGTTGTGTGCAATCTGTACCAGGTTGTCTAGTTTTACACCCTGGCGGATAATCGTTGAGCCCATTGTTGCACGGTCTATCGTAGCATTCGCACCAATCTCTACGTAATCTTCAAGTACTACGTTCCCGATCTGCGAAATTTTCTGATATCCACTCTCCGTAGGAGCAAATCCGAATCCATCCGCACCCAAAACAGAACCTGCATGGATGGTGCAGTTATTACCGATGATGCAATCATGATAGATTTTTACTCCCGGATGCAATGTTACATTATCCCCGATCTTCACATTGTCTCCAATATAAACCTGCGGGTATATCTTGACATTATTGCCAAGCGTAACCCCGGCGCTGATATATGCGAAGGCTCCTATATAATGCTGCTCTGGAAGTGTAACGGATTTATCGAGATGTACGTTTTCCTCCACTCCCGAACGTTTTGGACGGGCCTGATCAACCATATTAAGAAGCATGGCAATGCAAGAATAGGCATTGTCTACCTTGATCAGAGTTGCCCGGATTTCAGATTCGGGAATGAAATCGCGATTCACCAATACAATACTAGCATTAGTGGAGTAGATATAATGAGTATATTTTGGATTAGCGAGGAACGAAAGAGTAGAAGGTTGTCCTTCTTCGATTTTTGATACGTTATTCACCTTGACGGTGGGATCGCCAATGATTTCGCCATTCAGGAAATCAGCGATTTGCTGTGCAGTAAATTCCATTTATAATTCTCGCTTTTGGATAATTAATGTATTTAAGATGAATTTCAATCTGCAAATGTGGTGATTTTTTTTAAAAAATTCGGGGTTTACAGGGGAAAAGTGCGCATTGCGTCTCCTACGCGTACCTATTACACTCCGGAAAAACATCCGCTCGGTAGGAGAACCGGAAATCTTACCATCGAATTATGTGGGACTTATCTGAATCGTTCTGTGATATTGACTTTGTAATATGTGTTAAAATTAATATTTGGTTTATATTTGTTCCTCGTTGTAATTTGAAATAGAGAATCTCCAAATTGTTTGACGACCACACAATAATTATTCCATGTGTGAGTTATAATAGAAGTAGAAAATAAATATTAACATGAGTGCTATAAAATCCAGATCCTTAACCTTTGCATTATTGCTTACCTCTTCATTGCTTATCAGTTCTTGCAGAAGTACAAAAGACGTAGGATATTTCAATAACCTAGATCAGCCGAATGTGCAACAGTTAATCGGTGAAAATGTATCCAACTATTCTCCCCGGATTGTTCCCGATGATATGCTTGGCATTACTGTTACGGCTGTCGATCCAAATTCGGTGGCTGCTTTCAACCTTCCGGCGCTTTCTTTCCTTACACCGGGTGAAAAACAACTTTCCTTTACGCAGAGTCTTCAGACCTATTTGGTGGGTGCGAACGGTACGATTCAGTTTCCTGTTCTGGGTGAACTGAAAGTGGGTGGTCTTACAAAACAAGAGTGTATAAAATATTTGGAAGGATTGATCTCAGCGTACGTGAATGACCCGATCGTAAATATTCAGATTCTGAATTATCGTATTTCCGTACTAGGTGAGGTTAATAAGCCCGGAAGCTTTACCATGCCAAACGATCGGATATCGATTCTGGACGCATTAAGTCATGCCGGTGATTTAACGATTCAAGGAGAAAGAAGGAATGTGCTGTTGATTCGAGATAATAATGGACGAAAAGAGTTTCATCGGTATGATCTCACACGGAGTGACTTGTTTACATCTCCTTACTATTATCTTCAACAAAACGACGTGGTTTATGTGGAACCGAATGATCCGAAGAAGAAGAACTCCCGCTATAGTCAGACCGATCAGTTTAACGTATCGCTGTTTTCTGCGATCGTAAGTACGGTTTCTGTGATTGCTTCATTACTAATTGCTTTACTTGTAAAATAAGAGCTATGCCAAAGAATAAAGATGAAATGATTGATATAAAAGAGATTGCCTTGAGATACCTGAAAGAATGGAAATGGTTTATTCTATCAATCGTGTGTTGTGTTGGGTTTGCTCTGGTTTATCTGAAAACAACAGAACCTATTTATCAGATAAATGCGAATGTCTTAATAAAAGACGACGATGCTAAATCGAACAAGGGTATTTCTGCTTTGAAAAACTTTAGTTTTGGAATGGGAGGTGCTTTGGATGTTCAAGACGAACTTCATGTTATCTCTTCTTATACGATCATGCGGCAGGCAGTCAAAGATCTTAAGTTATACACCGATTATACTGAAGTGAAATATTTGGTAAAACGGACAGATAAATATGAAGATAAAGCCTTTCTCTTGGATTTTGCTTCCCAAATAGCTGATACACTTCAAACGGAGTTGTCATTCAAATTAGATAAGAATTCAGACGAAACGTTCGATGTTAAGATCGAGGATTCCGATGGTGAGACTCTGGGAAAGTATAGAAAAGTGCAGTTGCCATTAGAAATGGATACAGACTATGGCCATTTTAAATTGTCAACGACCGATCACTTTAAGAAAGTAGTTTCATCATATGAAATAATTGTTTCGCCAATTGATGTTGCTACGGAAAATTATTTGAGAAAAGTGAATTTTGGACTTGCAAGTAAAAAAGCCAACGTAATATCTCTTTCTGTAGGAGAGGGGAACTTCGAGAAAGGTCGTGCTATTCTTGATAGAATCATACAACTCTATAATGAGGATGCGCTCATTGAGAAAAATCTTGTTTCACAGAATACCGCTGTTTTTATTAAGAATCGCTTGGATTTAATGGGGGCAGAATTAGCTGCTGCCGAAAATGAGATTGAGAAATATAAAAAGAACAATAACATTTTTAATTTAGAAATTGAATCGAAAGCTCTTTTAGAACAGAACAAGGAGATTCAGACCAAGTTGGTTGAGATAAGCGCTCAAATAGCAATTCTAAGCGATATTGAATCTTATTTATTCGACAATAAGAATAAATACCAATTGTTGCCTATTTCACTGGGTGTTAGCGATGAATCTTCGTTAGTATTGATCCAAGAATATAATAAGGCAATTTTAGAGAGGATTAAATTACTTCGTACAACGAGTGAGCACAATCCATCGGTATTGATGTTAAATGATCAATTGAATGCATTGCGGTCGAATGTTGTATTAAGTCTTGGGAATGTAAAAAATGCCCTTCAAATACAGCAAAAAGAATTAAATCATGAAAATGAAAAATTTCTAAGTCGTTTTAACGATGCACCGACCATAGAGAAAGAGTTTCTTGATATAAAAAGGAATCAAGCGATCAAGGAACAACTCGTGATTTTTTTAATGGAAAAGAGAGAGGAGAATTCATTAACGCTTGCAGTAACGGCTCCGAAAGCAAAAATTATTGATGCTGCCTATAGGAATAATAAACCCATCTCGCCCAACAAAAAGATGATTATCGGGCTTGCCCTTTTATTAGGTGTATTCTTGCCTGTATGTGTGATTTATATATTAGATAGTGTCAATGTTGAATTACAATCGAAACAAGATTTAGAGAGACTTACTAACTTACCCGTATTAGGTGAAATCTGTCAGAATAAGTCAAAGGAACATATCGTTGTAAAAGAAGGGGATACATCTTCAATAGTAGAATTATTCAAACTGATAAGAACAAATATCCATTTTATTCTTAATAAGAAAGAAGAAAAAGTGATCTTAATTACATCAACGGTAAGTGGAGAAGGAAAATCTTTCTTTTCAATAAATTTTGCTCTTTCACTCTCTTTGTTGAAGAAAAAAGTCGTATTGGTTGGCTTGGATATTAGGAACCCGAAACTGGTGGATTACTTGGATATGGAGGATTCACAAAAAGGAATCACAAATTATTTAGCATCCACAGATTTGTCTCCCGATCAGATAACGATTCATTCTAGTTTATGTGGGAAATTAGATATTATTACAGCTGGTCCGATTCCTCCTAATCCATCTGAATTATTATTGTCGGAACGTTTAGATGATATGTTCAACTATCTCAGAACGAAATACGACTATATAATTGTCGATACGGCTCCGGTAGGGATTATTGCGGACACTTTTGCCTTAAACCGTATTAGTGATGCTACTTTGTACGTTTGCAGAGCGAAGTATTCGAAAAAGGATAATATCGCATTTGCCCACAAAATAGCCGAAGAAGGTAAGTTGAAAAAAGTTTCTTTTGTTATAAATGGAACTGACGGAAAACAGGGGTATGGATATGGTTACGGGAAAAATTAGAAATGTGGTTTCTAGATGAGAATTTTAAGTGGAGTTTTTTCAAAGAATATTGACCGATCCAATCGTTCCAGAGTAAATTCTTTATTCTCGTTGATTTTCAAAGGTGGAAGTCTATTGATTAATTTCATGCTGGTACCTTTAATTTTAACGTTAATAGATGCTACTCAATATGGCGTATGGCTTACAGTCAGTTCGCTGATTGCATGGAGTTCTTTTTTTGATTTCGGATTAAGCAATGGGTTGCGGAATAAACTCACAGAATCATTGGCATTAAATGATATTGAGGCATCTCGACGGTATATTAGTACGATGTATGCCTTGATGATAATTATTTTCGGGACCCTTAGTCTACTATTTACGTTTGTATATGGATATATAAATTGGTATAAATTATTTCATATTTCTACTGAAACTGAAGACTTGCCCACATTGGTTATCTTAATTCTTTTGTTTTTCTGTTTTCAGTTTATACTGAAAGTGGTTTACACATTATGTAATTCTTTCCAGAAGCCGTATTATATCGGGATGATTGAATTTTTTATTCAATTGTTCTCATTAATAGGAGTTTATTTTCTTATCAATGTGCATGAGGGGGGATTGATAAAGTTGAGTTTTGTATTGTGCGGAATCCCTTTGATCGTTTTATTATTATTCAATGTTATATTGTTCAGAGTGAAGTTTAGGAAGTATACTCCACAATTTAATGCTGTTGATATAAAATTATGCAAGAATCTTTTTGCGGTGAGCCTACGCTTTTTTGTGATTCAGATTGCCGGCTTAATACAATATCAGAGTTCGAGTATTCTGATTAGTCATTATTTCTCTTCCGATGATGTTGTAGTCTATAATTTATCATATAAATATTTTTCCATACCTAACATTTTATTTACGATCATATTAACGCCTTTTTGGTCGGCTGTAACAGATGCTTATATAAAGAAGGATTTTAGATGGATTAAATCCGAGGTTAACGTTTATCTGAAAATGTATAGTTTCCTTTTCGTTTTAGCATTACTAATGTTCTTCTGTTCATCTTTCGCATACCGCTTTTGGCTTGGAGAAGGAGAAATACTTATTCCGTTAAATGTTTCTTTCTGGAGTTTTGTATTTAGTGTAACATCTATGATAACAGCATTATATGTATCTGCTATCAATGGGATAGGAGCATTGAAAATTCAATATATGATGTGCTTTGTCACTCCATTGTTGTTTATTGGTTTGGTATATATAATGAATTCATTTTTTGAAATTGGATTAATAAGTGTAATAATTGCTGGAATCATATCAAACATTTCAGGTTTCATAATCGCTCCGATACAATTTTATCAGATTATGAATAATAAAAAGGGTATATGGATAAAATGTTGAACTTTATATTGCATGTTTTGAGTTATGTGAATTTCCATTTGTTCTCAAAAAAACATTACAAGACAAGAAAGAATCCATCAATTTATATTTCTTATTTAATTGAACCTTTTTACCGTTCTTTTGACCCGTTTTACATGAATACGCATCAAAACAGGAGAGAAACATTAGCTCTTAAACAGGTGTTTGAGGAGTTAGGGAAAGGGGGGTGTTTTTGTGATTATTCATCTCAACAGACCATTGACAACTCTTTTGATATTATCTTCGGAATTGAACCGAATTTCGAGAGAATGATTAAGCGACATCCTCGGGCATATAAGATTTATTATGCAACCGGAGCTTATTATAAACATCAGAATTCACAGATTATAAGTAGAACGAATTTTGTAAATAACAAATATGATATAAAACTGTCTTACTCAAGACTTGTGGAAAAGCATGAGAGTGCAGAATTGGCGGATTTGATTATTCAGATAGGAAGTGCTTATACCAAAGATACATACCCCGAAAATCTTCAAAAGAAAATTGTGACGATTGACCAATCAATCATTTCTCCACAACTTTTTGATATAGAGAGCAAGGTGGCAAATACGATAAAGAGTCATTATTTATGGTTTGGGGGATACGGCTCTGTTCTAAAAGGACTTGATTTGGTCCTTGATTATTTTTCAAAAAGAACAGATTTAACATTGCATGTAGTTGGACCGATTGATGCTGACTTTAAGGATCAACTTATGTGTCGATTCAATGAATTTGAGAATATTCATATTTATGGTTTTCTCGATGCAAATGGTCCTCAACTCCGCGAAATATTTCTTAAAACAGCATTTATTATTTATCCATCTGTGAGTGAAGGTGGTACTCCGGGATCAGTACTTACAGCTATGTATCATGGTGTTATTCCATTGGTTTCTTCTTATGCTTCTTTTGAAGGTATCGAATCGTGTGGTCTAATCATGTCAGAAGTGAGTATCGCAGGGGTAAATGAAGTTATTCGAAAATCAGAGTTGTTTACCATGGAGGAAATTTCATGTAGATCATATAAAACAGCAGATACAATTAAATCGCGATTTAGCCTTGAAAATTATTACAAGCAGATGTATTCAATATTCCATTCATTATTGAAAAATGAAGAAATAATATGCTAATAGAAAAAAGAAAATTAACCTGGTCAATCTTATTATATTCACTGTTAATCTATAGTGTGGGTTTAATCATGAATGAGATACTGGATAATGAGTTCTTCCCATGGGTAAAACTTTTCGGAGTTCTATTTTTTGTAATTGCTCTTGTCTTATCAGATAAAGGAATTTTTAAAAAGTATACGTCCTATATTATTTTGATTTTTCTTTTAATTGTTTCGGTCAATCTCATCAGAGGGGATGAATTTAATATCGACTCTCTTCGTAGAGTTATCTCCACCCCTTCGTTTTTTATGCCCTATTTGGTACCCTTTATTTTGTTGATCTTAATAAGCCAAAAAGATATTCCTCTTATTCTTAATGGTATTTATATTTCAGGCATTCTTTATCTGATAATGATTGTACTCAATTGGAGTAATCTTACGGGAACCAGTTTCGATATGCTTGAGCTACATAATAAATTTTTATCATACTCGGTAACTCTATTATTATTCTTGTTACCATTATTCAATAATAAAAAGAAACTAGTAATCGTAGCCATTTATCTAATCAGTTTTTTGTTCGCATTGTATCATGCTCGAAGAAATCAGATATTTACATTGTCTCTTTCCGGTATTGCAGCCTTTTATTTATATCATAAGAATTCAAAGTTTAGTGTTCGAACCATAATGATGGCTATTTTCTTCACGATAATCGGATGTGTTGCCGTTCTATTTCAATATACCTATAACGACCTCTTTGTAAAAAAGATCACGCAACGACTGTACGAAGATACAAGATCGGGGGTGGTTGAAAATTTCTGGGATGATATGACACCAATTGATCTTATTCTTGGAAGAGGAATATCAGGGACCTATTATTGCCCCACTTTATCCGATGTAGATACTGATATAAATGACATGCGAGGAGGAATTGAAACCGGATTTCTTGATATCATATTAGACATAGGTTATATCGGTTTATTTATATTCCTGGCAATGCTATTGTTGGCTGTCTATAGAGGGACCTTCAATAGTAATAATATGCTTGCCAAAGGATTTGCTGCTTATTTGTTTATCTACTTGTTGGAACTCTATCCTGCCGGTAATCCATTATTTTCATTAAGATTCGCACTGGTGTTTATTGCAATAAGTTTTTGTTTTAATGAAGAAATCTGTCAAATGGATGACGAACAACTTAAACAATGTCTGAATGAAAATAATATTTGATCACCAGATCTTTGTAGATCAAAGGGTGGGAGGAATTTCAAAATATCATACTGAGTTATATAAAAATCTATTGGAAATTGGGTGTGATGCTGACTTAATATGTAGATTACACCAAAATCTTTTTGTGAAAGAGGAATTCAATAATCATAAATTATTTATTGAAAAGAACTCAATTTGGATCAAGAGAAGCATGAAATTCTATAATTCGTTAGAACTTTATGCAAAACTGAATAAAAATAGAGATTGTATTATTCATCCAACTTATTATAATACAACTTTGCTGAAAAGGTTTACAAAAAATCCGATGGTGATAACAGTTCATGATTTAACTCATGAACTGTTCTTCCCAAAAACAGATCAAGTACGGCGATTCCTGAAAAAGAAGAAGCAAACAATTATGACTGCTGATAGGATAATTGCAATAAGTAATCACACGAAAAAAGACTTAATGGCGTATTATCATCTTCCGGAAGATAAAATTGATGTAGTCTATCATGGAGTGAATAATCGGATAGATCTTAAAAATTCATACTCAAAACGCCATGAATATATTCTTTTCGTTGGGGAGAGGCAAGGTTATAAGAATTTCGAAATTACGATTCGTGCTCTAGCATCATTACTAAAGGGATATTCAATTGATCTCATATGTGTAGGAGGCGAGTTTAATGCAGCGGAAAAGCATTTAATTCATCAATTAAATCTGGAATCTTGCGTTTATTCCCAATACGTTTCCGAAGATTACCTCCAATATCTATACCAGAATGCGATATTGTTTATTTACCCTTCTTTGTATGAGGGATTTGGATTGCCGATATTAGAAGCTTTCAGAAACGATTGTCCTATTTGCATAAGTAACACAAGCTGTTTTCCTGAAATTGCAGGTGATGCAGCTTTGTATTTTGATCCCAACGATCAAGACTCAATTCAAGAACAGGTGCGATCTATTCTTGACAATAAACAATTGAGAGAAAATCTTCGGAGTAAAGGGAATCAAAGAATGCGTAATTTCTCATGGGAGAAAACGGCTAGAACAACGTTAGCGTCATATCGGAAAATTTGAAAATTCAATAGATTGTTTTTAAAGCTATAAATTAAGTATAATGGAGGATGTTCTTATTTCCATAATTATTGCCACTTATAATCCAGGGTATAAATTAAATACCACGTTAAAGAGTCTGAGAAAACAACATTATAAGAATTTTGAGCTAATAATAATTGATGGAGGTTCAGACGATTTGACAGTTGATGTAATTCGTGAAAACGAAGATTTTATTTCTTACTGGGTCTCAGAGCAAGATAATGGCGTCTATGATGCGTGGAATAAAGGGATAAATGTTGCAACCGGGAAATGGATATGTTTTCTAGGTGCTGGCGATACGCTTTATCCAGATACGCTTTTGAAATATACGAATGTGATAAATACTTCATCTTCTCACCTTGATTTTATATCTGGGAAGGTGCAAAATGTTACAATCGATGGTATAGAAGCAACTGTTTTTGGGCAAAAATGGAAATGGAGAGAATTTAGAAATATCATGACGTTAGCGCATGTTGGAGCGTTGCATAATCGAAAATTATTTGAGGATGTAGGTTTATTCGATACCGATTATCTGATTGCAGGTGATTATGAATTGTTATTGCGTAAAAGAGGCGAATTGAAAACGTTTTTCATTCCTGAAGTTTTGGCTAATATGGAGTTAGGTGGTATAAGTTTTTCAATAAAGGCATTGAAAGAGTCTTCAATCGCTCAAAGAAAGACAGCAGGAAACAATCCAATTAAAGTATTTCTCTATTATCTCTATCGGTTATTGCTTTTCAAAACCTACTATTTGCGAAATTTTAAATATAATTCTATCCGATCCAGCTTCACAACGAGCAATTAAGATGCTTTTATGTAAGTGCTTTTTCTGGGATTATATTCATTTTACTTAAAGACCCGGTATTTATGAAAACAATCGTATTTTTTCATCCATCTTCCGAAATGTATGGATCTGATAAGATTCTTCTTTATATTATGAAAAGATATGAAGGATGGAATAGAATATTAGTTTTGCCTTCGCAGGGTGAATTATTTAATTATGTTCAGACAAATTTTGAAGATGTAGCTATTCGGATAGAGTCCACGATTCCTGTAATTGCTAAAAAGAATTTTCATGTAAAAGGGATGTTGCAATTTATAAGAAACTTGCTCCTGTTTTTCGGAGTAAGCAAACAGGTTCTTGCAAATAACCCGGATATCGTTTATTGTAATACATTGGCCGTGTTTCCGGTTTTCTTCTATTTTAGGAAAAAGAGGATAAGGAAAATATTACATGTTCATGAGATATTGGATAATGGTAGTATAATACATCGAATCATAAATAAGTTAGCGATTAATTTATCTGATTTTGTTATATGCGTTTCAAATGCTGTAAAAAGAAATTTAGAAGATCTAACAGTTGAATCACAAAAGAAATTGCTATTGATCCATAATGGAATCGATTTTAAACCTTCACAAAGTAGGGAATTGTCATTTTCTATTGATCGGAGTAAAGTGAACTTTGCATTAATCGGTAGAATAAAACCGTCACATAAAGGACAATTGTTTTTATTGGATGCGATAAAAAAGTTATCTCCTGAAGTGCGAAGTCGCAGTAATTTTTATTTAGTGGGAGGAACGGTTCCGGGACAAGAATATATGCTGGATGCTTTAAAAACAGAAATATCTAATTCTCAGTTAGATTCAGAAATAAAGATTCTTCCTTTTATTAGTGATATCGAACACATTTATCACAATGTAGATGTAATTATCGTGCCATCAATGTTTGAAGACCCTTTTCCTACAACTGTGCTAGAGGGGATGTATTGGAAAAAACCAGTAATCGGCACCAAGGTTGGAGGAATTCCTGAAATGATTCTTAATAATGTAAGTGGTTTTATTGTGAACAAATGTGATCCACATGAACTTGCAGAAAAAATTGACTTTTTTATTCAAAACCCAGATCTGATTAATGTAATGGGTGAAAGAGGTCACCAATATTTCATGGATAATTATAGTGAAGCTTGCTTTATAAATAGGTATACCTGTTTTATGAATGAAAAATTATCAGACTAAATGATGTTTATTCAACATCACATGCACCCCGTCGATACCCTTTGTTGAGTATTTCAACTTTTGGAGAGCTAGGACGATTTCATTTTAAGTTAAGTTTGAAAACAATGAAAATAGCAATATTAGGAACCCGCGGTATCCCCAATAATTATGGGGGATTTGAACAATTTGCAGAATATCTTTCTTGTGGTCTCGTGGAACGGGGACATGAGGTGATCGTATATAATCCCCATTTTCATCCATATCGTTTATCTGAATATAAAGGGGTTCGGATTGTGCAAAAATATAGTCCCGAAAATTATTTGGGAGCTGCAGCTAATTTTATTTACGATTATCTATGTCTTAAAGATGCATTGGATATGCAATGTGATATTATTTTAGAATGTGGCTATCATAGTAACGCACCTTCCTATTACCTAATCGGAAAGGATTCTTCCTCTGTCGTAGTAACGAATATGGACGGCCTTGAATGGAAAAGAAGCAAATGGAATAATCTAACGAGAAAACTTATTAAGTCATTGGAAAAACTTGCAGTGAGTAAATCGCATGTTTTAGTTTCTGATAATTTAGGGATTCAAGAATATTACCTCCAAGAGTATAATAAGGAGTCGTACTTTATTCCTTATGGTGCAATCTGTGCAGGTAGTTTTGATGAGAAAATTCTAGAGAACTATCAATTATTCAAAAAGAACTATTTTTTATTGATAGCAAGATTAGAACCAGAGAATAATATCGAAACCATATTGGATGGATTTTGTTTGTCAAAATGTGAAATTCCATTTATTGTAGTTGGAGGAGTGAATTCAAATTACGGTAAGTTTTTGATTGATAAGTATAAAGGCCAAAATATTGTATTCCTAGGTGGTATATATAAACTTCATGATCTGAATAATATTAGAAAATTTGCCCGTGCTTATTTTCATGGCCATTCTGTAGGAGGAACTAACCCATCTTTATTGGAAGCGATGGGGTCAGATTCAAATATTATTGCTCATGATAATAAGTTCAATAGGAGTGTATTGGCTGAGAATGCACTCTATTTTAAAAATAAAGAGGAGATACGAGATATTATTACTAAACAAAGCTATTTAGAGGGGGAGGAATGTCGAATTTCAAGAAATAGAAAACTTATTACCGAAAATTATAGTTGGGAAAATATAATAACAAAATATGAAACTCTTTTTTCATCGGTTTTAAAAACACCAAAGAATGGGTATTAATACTTTGAAAAATTCCAATAACACTGTTCTTTAGAAAGAGTCAGTTTCTTCTTAGAGGTGTTGATCCCAAATGTCTCTTTTTTGTTGAAATTAAAATCGTTGATAATTGAAAGATCACCCTCTAAAAATTCAAAGGTTATAGAATCGCAACTTAATTTATATTTGCCAAAGCACTCCTTGTAACTATGAGGTGCGACAATGTTCTTTAAACAGACTATTTCTCCTTGGAAGGCGATAAATAGTCGGGAATCCTGGTTGTTTATTTCCGTATGGTTGGTTGGATATTTTTCCGCTAATATCCACAAACCAAAAAGGTCTCCGATCTGACCATTGTTCTGGGTACAACCTGAGATTAGGAGGCTCAAACTTAGAACTATTAGATATTTCATTTGTATATTTTCTATTTTTACATTAAGGTCAAATGCGCCATTACTATACCTTCTGTTGGGTAATTTAGCTTTAGGGGAGCTAGGGCGATTTCATTTGTATATTTTCTATTTTTACATCAAGGTCAAATGCGCCATTAATATACCTTCAGTTGGGTAACTCAACTTTAGATGAGCTAGGACGATTATTTTGAATTATTGTTTAATGAAGAATTCCTTTTTTAATAAAAGTGCTCCTCCTATGTTGTTTCCAAATAGATTTCCTTTATCAATGCCAAGTTGAGTCGTAATAGTCCAATTTTTAATATATTCCGACGTGTAGCTCAAATGGATTAATCCGGATATGTCATAAGTTATTGGGATTGAAGGTATCAACGGCGTCCCCCAACTCTTGCGATAAGAAACCAAAAGTTTGTATTCAAGGCAGTGACTCAAATATCCTTTTCCTCCCAGATGTACAGCCTTTATACGATTATCTGTAAAACTAAGGTAACCATCTTTATTGTATATGGGCGATTTTAGAAGTGGATTTCCGTTGCCTTGCCCATAATGAGCCCAACCGTTATAGAAATAATTGTTGTAATAATTGTCACTTCCCGTAGCTTCCGGTGTGAGTGAGGTTCCGGGAAAGTCTCCCGGTGCCCAGTGAATCGGACCGCTTTGATTCGTTGTCTGGAGATATTCCAATACGACGGAAGAGCAGATGCTCTTTCGATTCGTATTGTATTCTAATCCCCACAAACCGTCCCAGCCATTTAATTTACCAATGCCGGAACCCATCTCAAAGAACCATTCAAAATATCCTTTCAATACCGACTCATTTCTGAATTTATACTCTCCCACGCCATGCCATGCCCCCAGGTGATTTCCGTACATATAGGCCTGATCGCCAGCTGCACTTGTCTCATCCCCTTTACCCGGAATCAGGATGTTTAGAAAATCTTTGAAACGAACCCGTTGAATTATCTCGTTTGTCAGTGACTGATTGCTCCATGATCTGTGATTACCTCCGAACTGCGCGCTCGCTTCCAGACCTAATGTTAAGATAAATCTCTTCTCCTCCTTGCTTCTGAAGAAGAGTGATTTTGTATGATACCACACATCCGTAGTAATGAACCAGCTCTGGTAATCATACTGTTCCCGTAACCAATCGTCCCCTAAAAATTTCCCGTAAGCAACGTCTCCTTTTATCTGTACCCATCCGCTGGTGAAAGGTACGGTTATAAAGTTCGGTATACTCAGCCGAATTTGCGGAATAGGCCGCGCATTACCGGACCATACCATTCCTCCCGAACTCAGCTGTTCATTTTTAAATACCCCTCCATATTCTTTACTACCAAACATAAGATTAATTCCCCTGTATCTAACCTCCCCATACAATTGCTGTAACCTGAATACAGAAGTGTTATTGTAAGATGCAAGCGCGTCAACACCGAATCCATAATCGAATTTACGGTCATAACGAACCGGTTTCTGTAATTCAGCCCGTAAATAGCCGTTGTTTGGATTTAAAGAAGGAACGCCATGGCGATTACTTACCAAATAATAAGGTGCGAATTCCCCCGTTCCAAAAATTACTTCAGAAGAACTACGCAGAACCAGCGGAATTTGTCCGACACTCTGTTCAGATACAGTAAATATGAAAAGAATAAAGAGGAGCGATTTAAAATGTGATTTCATCCGTGTTTATTATAATGCCTGATAAAAAGTTGATCTTTCCGAGGATCCATTGTAAATTATTCATAAATGCGCGTTTATATATCTCCTCGGGGCGTAAGCACTCACAAAACTATCTATTTTTTCTTTTAATTAATTATATTTTTGTGCGATAGAATAATAAGCGATCTAGTTTTTCGTTTTACTATCAGGAACCAATCCGATTGGTTTCCTACAGCTGTTTAATCAAGGTGAACATGGAACAGAGAAAAGGGTATGGCTATCTTATAAATTTTATCACGGTAGGAGGTGAGTTTGTTTTGCTGAACTCACTTTTTATCACAGCTCTTTATCTTTTTCGAGATATGCTGAACGAGGAGGTGTGGAGTAACAAACCCGCTCTTATTCTTTGGGTAAACGTAGCCTATATTCCCACGATATTTTTTTATTACCAGAAGTTCCATGAACAACGTATACTTTTCTCACATCGTCTCCTCGCGAATGCTGCAAGGATCACCCTTTCTCATTTCTTTGTTTTTCTTTCACTGATGTTGCTGATGAAGTTCGTTGACCTGTCTCGAACGTTCGTGGCAATTTTCTATTTGGTATTCTTTTGCACACTTTTCTGTTGGTGGTTCTTCGTTTGGTTCATGTTAAAGAGGTATCGGAAATCTGGATACAATTTCAAGAATGTGGCTCTGGTGGGAAGCGGTAAGAATATCGAAGATCTTTATACGGAACTGACGGCACAGGATGCATACGGTTATCGTGTTTTAGGGTATTTTGATAAAAGTTGGAAGAGAGGCACTCGCCTTAAACCTTATCTAGGAGATCTAGACTCGATGTTATCCTATATGCATGTCAATCAGGTTGATGAGCTTTATTGTGGCTTGATGGCAAATGAGAATCCCCGCATCGCTCAATTAATGAATTACTGTGAGAATAATATGATTCGTTTTTATATCGTACCCTGTTTCGATACCGAAATATCGAGGACGATGAAACTCGAATTGTTGGGGACCGTTCCAGTCATGATACCCCGGAAAGAACCGTTAAATGATTTATTAGCCCGATTCATAAAGCGGAGTTTCGATATTCTATTCGCATTAATGGTGTTGCTCATTGCGCCGCTTTGGTATCTACCGATTGCTGTTGCTGTAAAATTATCATCCCCCGGACCGGTTCTTTTTAAACAACTCAGAACCGGAAGGGGGGGCAAAGATTTCTGGTGCTATAAATTCCGAAGCATGCATGTAAATGATGCTGCCGATACCCTTCAGGCAACGAAAGATGATCCGCGAAAAACTGTGATTGGTGATTTTCTTCGTCGAACCAACCTCGACGAGCTTCCTCAATTCATTAATATATTAAAAGGCGAGATGTCTGTAGTGGGTCCTCGGCCACATATGTTGAAACATACACACGACTACTCCCGATTGATCGACAAATACATGGTTCGACATTACGTAAAACCGGGCCTAACGGGCTGGGCGCAGGTAAACGGTTATCGTGGAGAAACCCGCGAAGAATGGCAGATGGAGAAACGCGTTGAATATGATTTATGGTATCTTGAGAACTGGAGCTTCTGGTTGGATATGAAAATAATCGCCCAGACAAGCGTTCAGGTGTTTAAGCCGGATGATCATGCATTTTAAAAGATAACTTCCGGATGAGTTTTCTTTTCAGAAATAATATTCAGATGATTTGCTATATTTGCAGGGAAGGAGTGTCTGTCAGACATTCCTTCCCTGTTTTTCTTTAGCATAAGACTTAAAATAGATATGGAGCCTTTTATTTACGTTGCGATGAACGCCCGATGTAAATTCTCCGCCATCTTAATCATAAAATGATTTTTCGTATGAAAACAGCGATAGTTGGAACCGGTTATGTAGGTTTGGTCAGTGGTACCTGTTTTGCCGAAATGGGCATGAACGTGATTTGCGTAGACACGAACAAAGAAAAGATAACCAAACTTCAGAAAGGGGTTATCCCTATTTATGAACCGGGACTTGAAGATATGGTTCTTCGTAATGTGAATGCCGGACGATTGAGCTTCACGACAGATCTTGTTTCTATTCTTGATGAAGTGGATATCGTTTTCAGTGCTGTAGGAACTCCTCCCGACAAAGATGGGAGTGCTGATCTTCAGTATGTGTTAGAGGTGGCACGTAGCATTGGGCGCAACATGAATCGATATATTCTTTTGGTTACCAAAAGTACCGTTCCGGTAGGAACTGCGCGCTTAGTGAAAGAGGCTATTCTTGAGGAACAGGCTCAAAGAGGAGTTTCCATTGAATTCGATGTGGCCTCAAATCCGGAATTTCTAAAAGAAGGGGCGGCTATCAAAGATTTTATGAGTCCGGACCGTGTTGTAGTGGGGGTGGAATCAGAAAAGGCGAAATCTTTGCTAACAAGATTGTATAAGCCTTTTATGATGAATAATTTCCGTGTGATATTCATGGATATTCCCTCGGCAGAGATGACGAAATATGCGGCCAATGCAATGTTGGCAACCCGTATCAGCTTTATGAATGATATCGCTAATCTGTGTGAACTTGTAGGCGCAGATGTAAATCAGGTAAGAGCAGGGATCGGTTCAGACACCCGTATCGGTAATAAATTTCTTTATCCCGGATGCGGATATGGCGGTTCTTGTTTCCCGAAAGATGTAAAAGCGCTGATCAGTACCGCGCATGAAAAAGGATATCAAATGCGAGTACTTGAAGCAGTAGAAGAGGTAAACTCTTTGCAGAAAGAAGTGCTTTTCAATAAACTGATGGATCATTATAACGGTGATATCAACGGACGTACCATTGCGTTGTGGGGATTATCTTTTAAACCTGAAACAGACGATATACGTGAAGCAACCTCGTTGGTTCTCATCGAAAAATTATTGGAAGCAGGTGCGAATGTAAAAGCGTATGATCCCGTTGCGATGGAAGAGGTGAAGATACGAATCGGAACGGATCGCATCGAATTGGTTGCAGAACCTTATGATGCGGTGCTTAATGCCGATGCATTGCTGCTCGTGACGGAGTGGAAAGAGTTCCGACTGCCCTCTTGGAGCGTCGTGAAAAAACTAATGAAAGAACTACTTGTAATTGACGGACGTAATATTTACGATCCGCATGATATGCAAGAGCAAGGATTTAAATATTACTCAATAGGACGATAACTGCTTGATGCCGCTCAATGGTGGCAAAGGGAGATGACTAAATTCAGATGACAGAACATAACCTGAGCCCCGGCGAATTATTAAAAAAATATTATGGATATGACTCGTTCCGTTCCCAACAGGAAGAGATTGTAAATCATGCATTAAACGGCAACGACTCCTTGGTGCTGATGCCTACGGGGGGAGGTAAATCGGTCTGTTACCAGATACCGGCCCTGGCAAAGAAAGGAACCGTCGTTGTGGTTTCTCCCCTTCTGGCTCTGATGAAGGATCAGGTAGATGCGTTGCGGGCGAACGGGATCCCGGCTGCCGCACTGTCAAGTATGCAGAGTGAGGCGGAAATCGAGATCATCAAGAACCAATGCATCTATGGGAAGTTGAAACTTCTCTACATCTCTCCGGAACGGATGTTGGGAGAGATCGATTACTTACTCAAACGTATGGATATCTCCATGTTTGCGATTGACGAGGCCCATTGTATCTCACAATGGGGACATGATTTTCGCCCGATGTACACCGAGCTTTCGAAAATCAAAACGTTCTTTCCCCACATCCCGATCATGGCACTTACAGCCACGGCCGATAAGATTACGCGTGAGGATATCCTGAAACAGCTCAACCTGCATTCACCACGCGTTTTTGTATCCTCTTTCGATCGCCCCAACCTAAGTCTTAAAGTGAGTAAGGGCCTTAACAAGAAACAGAAGCTTTTCGCAATCGTGGATTTTATAGACCGACATCCCAGACAGAGCGGTATCGTTTATTGTCTCAGTCGCAATAATGCTGAAATGGTGGCTAAAGAATTGCGTGAATACGGCATTAATAGTGCGGTATACCATGCGGGACTTACTCCCCAGCAACGCGAAGAGGCCCAGTCTGATTTTCTGAATGACCGAGTAGAGGTGATTTGTGCCACTATTGCATTTGGAATGGGGATTGATAAATCAAATGTGCGCTGGGTAATCCATTATAATATGCCCAAAAGTATCGAATGTTATTATCAGGAGATCGGTAGGGCCGGGAGAGACGGAATGCCAGGCGATACATTGCTTTTCTATTCATTGGGAGATCTGGTGATGCTTTCTAAGTTTGCGTCAGAGAGTGGACAAAGCGATATCAACCTTGAAAAACTCAACCGGATGCAGCAATACGCTGAGGCAGATATCTGTCGTCGTCGTATTTTGCTGAGTTATTTCGGTGAGACGACGGAAGCCGATTGCGGAAACTGCGATGTCTGTAAAAATCCACCGGTTCGTTTTGACGGTACAGTGATTGCCCAAAAGGCACTGAGTGCCATTGTTCGTACGGAAGAGAAAGCCGGTATAAACCTGTTGATTGATATCCTGCGCGGTTCGAAGCGTTTCGAGATTACCGAAAAAGGGTTCGATAAGATAAAAACCTTCGGGGCAGGAGCTGATTTGTCACATGGTGCTTGGAATGGCTATTTGTTGCAATTACTCCAATTGGGCTGTTTTGATATGGCTTATAATCAGGGGAACGTACTCAAAGTGACCGAACTCGGATGGAAGGTGCTCAAAGGAGAATGTCAGATCGATCTACATGAAGTTCGCGAAGAAGCCGCTCAGCCGAAAGGTAGTCGTAAAAGAGTCAGTTATGCGATGCCGGAAGAGACGCTTCTTACAGAGGAAGATCGTTTGTTCGAATCGTTGCGCATGTTGCGTAAGAAGATTTCCGTGGAGGAAGATGTTCCTGCTTATATCATTTTCACAGATAAAGTGCTTTCGGAATTGGTGGCTCAAAAACCAACTTCCGTTCATGCCTTCTCTTCTGTTAGTGGTGTAGGTGAGCATAAAGCGAAAAAATACGGAAAAGATTTCGTGGAACTGATCCGAAAAGAGCTGAAAGTAAAAAGACAAAAAGGCGATTCGATGCAACAAACCCTTATCATGCATCAAAGCGGAATGAGTGTGGAGGAAATCGTTGCAGCTCGTTCCATGCAACGTCCTACCGTGTATTCGCATTTGGCCCAGTTGATTACGGAGGATAAGATAACTAATTGGAGTGATCTGATTCAGGATTATGAATTGCGTAGCGTTCAAACCGCTAAAGCCAAATTGGGTGGAACAGAAGAACTCAAGCCTCTTTTTGAGAATCTGAACGGAGCAATAGAATATGGTAAAATCAGACTTGCATTAGCAGTCCTGAAAAAATAGATAAACGGCGCATTGAGTTCAAAACTTAATGCGCCGTTCGGTTTTTATTTAAGAAATCATTCATCGCTTAATGTCCGGAACACCTTGAACAACCGTTCATAATCCTCAGATTTTAGCCTTACGGTAGCGAGGTCGCCTTTGTGGATCACTTCGTCGTCCGGAAGGGGGGCGATAACGAAATCGCCACGGGTAATCTTTTCGATTCTGCTGTTGTCAGGTAATTTGATTTCTCCAATGCGTTTACCGATCATCACTGAATCATTGCTGACTTTAAAATCAGAACAGATGTACTCGCCGAACATTTTTTGATCTTCGTTTACCATTAAATTGTATAGTTTGTGATAAACCGGAGTAATGTTCAGATATTGCCCGAAAAGAAATGTGAGAGTTCCGGTAATGATCATCGGGTAGAAAACATGGAACTGATTTGTCATTTCAAGAACAAGCATCAGTCCGCTGATGGGAGCCCGAACTACGGAGATGAAGAAAATCGACATTCCGATAATGGTAAAAAATCCCGTTGTTTCGGGTGCCACAAGTCCCATTTGTATCAGCAACAGAGCATATCCTTTTCCCAACAATCCACCCATCACAATCAGCGGAAGCAACAAACTACCGCATAATCCGGTGGAGTAGCTGATAGCAGTGAATGCAATTTTGATGAGTATCATTGCGAAAAGCCACCACACGTTTCCATCGTTTGTAATCGCCTGCTTGATCAACTCCGTTTCACCTCCGGATGTCAGGTCTAGAATCAGCATGCCGGCTATGTAGGTGATAAGGACCACTACCAACAATTTAAATGCAGTTGGAATCCGGATATCCTTATACCATTTCTTGCAATGGAAAAGAGATAAGTTGAAGAGCTTACCCCCTAAAGTTCCCAATATGGCGAAACCGACGAGTAGGAGGAATAACCCTCCGATGTCCATTTCCGGAAAGATAGTAGGTACGGATTGGTATATATTTTCCGGAATGATGATCTGTGCACAATATCCGGCACAGATACATGCAATCAGAGCCGGCAGACTCACGCGCAAGGAAACCCATCCCAACGTATCTTCGATCAGGAATATCGTTGAGGCGATGGGGGCGGTGAAAGCCGCAGACAATCCCGCTCCTGCTCCGGCCGCTTCCAGATAACGTTTCTCGGTAGGAGTGGTTTTGAAATATTTACTTATGATGGTTGCTCCCAAGGTGCCTATCTGAACAGAAGGACCCTCGCGTCCCAATGACAACCCCATTCCGATCGCACCTAAACTCCCCGTGAATTTACTTACAAACTGTAACCAAGGTTTTTTAAAGTTATAACGGCCGAAGATCACCCCTTTCGACTGAGGGATACCGCTTCCGGAGATGAGCGGAATCTTATTCTCCATCGCTTTAATAGCTAAAGCCAGCCCCCACATCCCAAGGATGATCAGCAGGTGGAATAAAAAAGAACGGTCGTGCAAGAATATAAGTTCCCGCACGACCGCAGTTTTTCCCAATAACCATCTGAAAGCACTTCCGAATACCCCTGCAAAGAGGCCTACCAGAAGGCTTAACGTAAATAACCGGGTATTGTATATCTTCATTTCGATATCCATTATTACATTTCACACTAATTTTAAAACAATGAGCGTGAAAATGAGTTCATGAATATTTAGAATTTATACGCTTCTGTAATCTTATATCCGTTCAACAGACTTTGTGCATCCATCCGTTTCTTACCGGCGAGTTGAATCGATTTGATCCGGATGAATCCGTCTATAACGGCTACATCGAGATTCGATTTACCATCTGTTCGGATACTACCCGGAGTCAGTGTATGACCCTCATTGATCTTTTCCGATTCGAATATCTTCACACCCGTAGCCTGTCCATCCGGTGCGATCAATTCGCTCCATGCCGCCGGATAGGGTGACATTCCGCGAATCAGGTTGTACACCGAGTCTACATCTTTATTCCAGTCGATGTGGCAAGTGTCTTTAAAGATTTTTGGAGCTGCCTTTAATTCCGATTCATCCTTAAAGAAAGCACTTTGATCTATTGCGTCCACTTTACCCTCTAAAATGGCATCTACCGTTTTGGTTACCAGTTTACCACCCATTTCCATCAGACGGTCGTGTACCGAACCGACATTTTCATCCGCTCCAATCGCAATTTTCTCTTGTTGGATGATTTTACCAGTGTCGATCTCATGCGTTAGGAAGAATGTTGTTGCTCCCGTTTCTTTATCGCCATTGATAACCGCCCAGTTAATAGGGGCTGCTCCGCGATATTGCGGCAATAAAGAGGCGTGGAGATTGAATGTGCCGAAACGAGGCATGTCCCATACCACTTCAGGAAGCATTCGGAATGCAACCACGATTTGTAAATCGGCATTCCAAGCACGCAATGCTTCGATAAATTCAGGATCTTTCAGCTTTTCCGGTTGTAAAAGAGGTAGGTTTTGTGAAAGCGCATACTCTTTTACGGCTGAATATTGCAGTTTGTGCCCGCGTCCGGCAGGTTTGTCTGGCATAGTGATTACACCAACCACATTATAGCCGCCTTCTACCAAGGCTTTTAGGCTCTCCACTGCGAAGTCGGGAGTACCCATATAAACGATTCGAAGATCTTTCTTATCCATTAATTAAATAACTGTTAGTCTTGTGAGAAATTTTTCAAAATAGTACGGTACGTATTGAAAATCTTTGCTTTGGATACGAACCCGATGTATTGTCCTTTTTCCACTACCGGAAGGTTCCATGCATTCGTGTCATCAAACAGGTCCATCACTTTCTCCATGGGCATCCCCACTTCAAGTTTACCCGGAGGGGAGATCATGAACTGTTGTACTTTCATCCGATCATACAAACGAGGTTGGAACATGATGTTACGAATGTCATTCAACAACACGATTCCCAAGAAGCGGTTGTCTTCATCTGTCACGGGGAACAAATTTCGTTCGGAAGTGGAGATGGCTTTCACGATATCCCCTAAAGTCATATCGGGGTGAACAACGTGGAAATCTTTCTCGATCACACTGTCCATCTTCAATAGCGTCAATACCGCTTTGTCTTTGTGATGCGTGATCAATTCCCCCTTAATAGCCAAACGACGTGTGTAAATGCTGTAAGGCTCAAATACGCGGATGGTTCCGTATGAAAGCGTTGAAACAATCATCAGCGGGAGGAAGAGGTCGAATCCTCCGGTCAATTCCGCGCTAAGGAAGATACCCATCAGCGGGGCGTGCATCACACCGGACATCAGTCCCGCCATACCGATTACCGCAAAGTTTTTTTCAGGCATGTAAGGAGCGTATCCGAAATGATTCAGTGCATATGCGAAAAGAAATCCAACCAAGTTTCCGAGGAACAGGCTGGGAGCGAAGGTACCCCCCACGCCGCCGCCGCCGTTCGTTGCGGAAGTGGCGAATACTTTACTCAGAATAATGAGCAGGATGAATGATGAGAAAATCCAGAAGTTGTCACGTCCTTCATAGAACAAACTGTTGACCGTCATCTGTTCGTATGAGCCGTTATAGATATCCAGAATTGCCGAATATCCTTCGCCATATAATGGAGGAAGAACGAAAATCAGAACGCTCAGAACGATTGAACCGAGAATGAATTTTTTCCAAGGGTTGCTTAGTTTGCGAAGGATGTCTTCCGCCCAGAACATGCATCGGGTAAAATAGAGCGATACGAAACCGCATAAGATACCCAACAGGATCACATACGGGATACGTTCCGCTAGGAAAGGGTCTGTCTGATGAAAGCTGAACTGCGCCATCGGACCGGAAAATACATACGCGATCGATGCTGCGGTTACTGCCGAAATAAGCAGGGGCATGATGGAAAAAGCCGTAAGGTCAAGCATTAGGACTTCAATGGTAAACAGAAGTCCCGCAATCGGAGCCTTAAAGATTCCTGCGATACCCGCTGTCGCGCCACAACCCAACAGAAGCATCAGGGTACGTTCATCCATCTTGAAGAAACGCCCTACATTCGAACCGATAGCCGCACCCGTATACACGATAGGCGCTTCCGCTCCTACGGAACCTCCGAAACCGATCGTTACCGAACTGGCTACGATCGAGGTGTACATGTTGTGAGGTTTCAAACGGCTCTTTCTGGAAGAGATGGCATAGAGAATGCGCGTAACACCGTGACTGATATCGTCTTTTACAATATAACGCACATAGATGCCGGCCAGCAGGATCCCGATAACAGGATACAAAAGGTAAAGGTAGTTGGCCTCTGCAGCATTAAAGTGATTTGTCAATAACCCTTGAATACCGTGGATGATGAATTTGAGTAGAAGAGCAGCACCTGCTCCCAATAAGCCTGTAACGAAGCTTAAAAGCAGAATGAAGTTTTTCTCAGGAATGTGATTCTCTCTCCAGAGAATCATTTTTAGATACCAATCTTTGTTTAATCGCATATTTTATTCATATTACTATATTCCTTTTCCGGTCAGTACGGTGCGGATCGTATAGATAAGGATCTTACAATCAACCGCCAGGGACATGTTTTCAAGGTAAAGAATATCGTATTTAAGGCGTTCTATCATTTCTCCGACATTGGAAGCGTATCCATATTTAACCATACCCCAGGAAGTGATTCCAGGTTGTACTTGTTGAAGCAATGAGTAATAAGGCGCTTTGTCCACAATTTGCCGGATATAATACAATCGTTCGGGTCGAGGTCCGACCAGTGACATTTCCCCTTTGAGGACGTTCCAGAATTGTGGAAGTTCATCTAAACGATATCTGCGTAAAAAGATACCCATCGGAGTGATACGGGGATCGTTTTCAACCGATAGGGTCGGTCCACCCTTCTCTGCATCGGCATACATGGTTCGGAACTTATAAATATAGAAAGGATGTCCGTGTTTGCCGATTCGCTCCTGTTTATAAAGTACAGGTCCTTTGGAATCAATTTTCACATAAAGCGCTAAGATAAGATATAGTGGAGAAAGTAACAAAAGAGCGAGCATAGAAAACAAAATATCACCCGTTCTTTTGAAATTACGCTGGCTGTGAGTAAGTCTTCCTTCACTCATATCGATCAGCGGAGTTTCATAAATGGAAGCCGTGCGAACTTTTCCTTGCAGGATATCTTCGGTGTTTGCTTTCACTTTTACCGGTAAACCGAACTGAAGAAGTCGGTTGATAATCATAAATAAGGCTTTGGAATTATGTACATCCGTGGCCACGATGAACTTTTCAATCCGGTATCTCTGAACCACCTCTTCCAAGTCTTCCAATGATCCGAGGATATGAAGGTGTCCGCTTTTTTTCTTGTCCGTACCCGTTTCAAGATGACCGACGAGGCGGTATCCCGTTTTTTGTTTCCCGGAAATGATCTCCTCGGCCAATTTAACGGAGTTACGTCCACACCCTACAATCAGTGTATTGAAGCCCCATTCGCCGGAGTGAATTCGCTTTGTGGCCTTTCTGGTTATCGGGTAGCGTAAAAAGTAAACCAGTATAAATTCAATTGAGAAAAGTCCCGCAATCAATTCCATATAATCCGATCGGCGGATTGAGAAATCGTCAATAATAATCAGGAAAAAAATCAACAACGTGCCGCTTGCTACCGACAGAAAGGTTGTTTTCAGTTCCTCCAGACGTGACTTCCGAAACGGTTCGTTGTAATATCCCGATAAGAAAAATACCATCAGCCAAAGGAACGGTACGATCAACTGGCCCATGATCACGGGAGTAGAAGTCAGGAATATTACCGTAGAAGCGTGCGTAGCAAAGGCTAACACCTTATAACGTAAGATGTTGAAAATAAACCAGCCGACAGCTGATGCAATCAGGTCGGCTGTTATATATTTCGCGACTTGTTTTCTGGTATTCAAATTCCTGATTTATGGCATTATTCTCTGATCACTTCGATAAGGCCGCCGTCACCCAGTTTGATGATGCCCGAAGGCTGCGGTTTGCTCATGTCATTTTGTCTGTATTCAACGATGTAGTCAACCGAATCTTTGATTTCATCGCTAATCTCTGCAAAATTGAGAGGCGTTTTTTCTCCGCTTACATTCGCCGAGGTAGAAACCACCGCTTTGCGGAAGCGCTCACACAATCGTTTTGAAAAATCCTCATGCGTAATCCGGATCCCGACGGAACCGTCTGCTCCGATCAAGTTGGGGGCCAGGTTTTTAGCGTGCGGATAGATAATCGTCAGCGGTTTTACGGCTACTTCGATCAGATCCCATGAAATCTCAGGCGCCTGATCCACATAGAAATCAATCTTCACCGGGTTATCCACCAATACCAACATCGCTTTGTTATCGACGCGTTTTTTTATCTCATAGACACGTTTGACCGCTTCTTCGTTGGTCGCATCACATCCGATTCCCCATACCGTATCGGTAGGATAGAGGATAACTCCCCCTTTCTGCATCACTTCGCAGGCTTTTTTGATATCTTCAATCATCGTTTTTTCTTGTTTAAAAGAACAATCAAAGTTAATGATTTAATATTGAAAAATTCTTTGGGTATCCTTTATTTTAAACGGAACATCGAGCGGTTTATTGTATTGTTTCGGGGTGAATAATTTTAAAGATTCACAAGATCAACCGTTTACGCCACTCTTACCCTGGATTTAACCTTAGTGGTGGTGTTTTCATATAATATTAACCTTACCGAGAGGGATTTTATTTTTCTTATACGCTAAAAAGCACTACCTTTGCGCCCGTTAAGTCAATCCCGTCTATACTACACTTTTAACTCCGGGAATTGTTCTTCCCTCTATATTACTATAAAAATCAAAAAACATAATTATAAAGCATGATTACAGTTAACAATCTTAGCGTTCAGTTCGGGAAAAGAGTACTTTTCCAGGATGTGAACCTGAAATTCACGCCAGGAAACTGCTACGGAATCATTGGTGCTAACGGTGCCGGTAAATCTACATTACTTCGCGTTTTGAGCGGTCGTTTGGACGCAACAACGGGTACGATGTCAATGGCTCCGGGTGAGCGTCTGTCAGTTCTTGATCAGGACCACTTTGCCTACGATGAATATACAGTACTTGATACGGTACTTCGCGGTCATACCGTGTTGTATGATATCATGACCGAAAAGAATGCGCTTTACGAGAAAGCTGATTTTACGGACGCCGACGGTATACGTGCTTCCGAACTGGAAGAGAAATTCGCTGAACTTGAAGGGTGGAATGCTGAAAGTGATGCTGCCATGCTTTTGAGCGGATTGGGTATTAAAGAAGATCTTCATTATACATTGATGAAAGATATCTCCGGTAAAGAGAAAGTGCGTGTCCTTTTGGCGAAAGCTCTTTTTGGTAATCCGGACAACCTGTTGCTCGATGAGCCTACCAATGACTTGGATATCGAAACTGTAACTTGGTTGGAAAACTACCTTGCTAACTATGAAAATACAGTATTGGTGGTATCCCACGACCGTCACTTCCTTGACTCGGTTTGTACCCATACGGTAGATATCGACTTCAATAAAGTTCAATTGTTCTCAGGAAACTACAGCTTCTGGTATGAATCTTCGCAGTTGGCTCTTCGTCAGCAGCAGACTCAGAACAAGAAAGCTGAAGAGAAGAAGAAAGAGTTGCAGGAATTCATCGCTCGTTTCTCTGCCAACGTTGCCAAGTCAAAACAAACGACATCTCGTAAGAAGATGTTGGAGAAACTTAATATCGAAGAGATCAAACCTTCATCTCGCCGTTATCCGGGAATTATTTTCACACCTGCTCGTGAAACTGGAAATAAGATCCTTGAAGTACACGGATTGAGCAAATCAACAGAAGACGGTACGGTGTTGTTCAACGATGTGAACTTCCAGATCGAGAAAGACGATAAAGTAATTTTCCTTTCAAAAGATCCTCGTGCGATGACCGCTTTGTTTGAAATCATCAACGGACATGATGCGGATCACAAAGGAACATTTGACTGGGGGCAGACAATTACAACTGCTTACCTACCGTTGGATAACTCGGAGTTTTTTGCTACCGATTTTAACTTGATCGATTGGTTGAGCCAATATTCAGACGATACATCCGATATCTATATCAAAGGATTCTTGGGCCGTATGTTGTTCAATGGCGAGGAGTTGTTGAAGAAAGCGAGCGTTTTGTCGGGAGGTGAGAAAATGCGTTGTATGATTTCACGCATGATGATGAAAGATGCCAATACGTTGATTCTTGATTCACCAACCAACCACCTTGACTTGGAGTCTATTCAGGCCTTCAATAACAACTTGAAAACATTCAAAGGGAATATCCTGATGTCTTCTCATGACCACGAATTCATCCAGACGGTATGTAATCGTGTTATCGAGTTGACTCCGAGCGGAATCATTGATAAACGTATGGATTATGATGATTATATCACAGATGAGCGCGTAGCGGCTCTTCGTGAGAAAATGTATAACTAATCATTATCGCAATAAAAGTGCAAAAGGTCGTTCCGGATTAGCCGGGACGACCTTTTTTAATACCGCACAATCGTACCGATTTACTTCTATGGGTTTCCGTGCGGCGTGAACTTTATAATAAGAGAAGAGGCAGTCTAAAAACGTTGAGTTTTCGGACTGCCTCTTTTCTTATTGGAGATTTCTAAAAGAGCTCTCTTATTTCTTGTTTTGTTTTTTCATCGCTTCTTGTTGCATGCGTTGCGCTTCTTCAAGGCGAGCCATGAATCCCGATTTCTTTTTCGGTTTCTTCGCATTGCTTTTCATTTCAGCTAACAATTTATCTTCGTTGATAAACATACGGAACGCATAAGTCTGTCCGATCGTAATCAATGTAGAGATGAAATAGTAGTAGCTCAAACCTGAAGCATAGTTGTTGAAGAACACCAAGAACATCAACGGCATCATGTACATCATCATTTTCATTCCAGGCATCTGTTCCTGACCTCCTGGGTTAGAAGACATGTTCAGTTTCGTATAGATGATATTCGTAGCTGTCATCAAAAGACAGAACAAACTGATGTGATTACCGAAGTAAGGAGTGATCAACGGAATGTATGTACTCCAGCTATAAATCGAATCGTAGGTAGAAAGGTCTTTCGCCCAAAGGAACGATTCTCCTCTCAACTCGATCGATGATGGGAAGAACTGGAACATCGCAAACAAGATCGGCATCTGAAGCAACATCGGTAAACATCCACCCATTGGATTGATGCCGGCCTGGTTGTACAACTTCATCGTAGCCTGTTGGCGCTCCATCGCTTTCTCTTTACCCGGATATTTGTCATTCAACTCTTGAATTTCCGGACGCAATACACGCATCTTAGCCTGAGATAGGTACGATTTGTATGTGAAAGGCATCAAGATGATTTTGATAAAGATCGTCAACAAGAGGATGATGATACCGTAGTTGCTGATGAATTTACCAAGGAATGAGAATACCGGAATAACAAGGTATACATTCACCCAACGGAAGACGCTGGCACCAAGCGGAACCAATTTGTCTAACTGAAGATCCTCTTCGAACTGGCTGTCTACTTTTCTCAAAAGAGGGTAGGAGTTTGGTCCTAGGAAGAAATCGAAGCTTGCCGGAGTTGCCTGAGACAAGTTGAAATCGATGTCTGTATCCGTGCGGAATGCCTTCAGATATTTTGGGTCATCCTTCAATACGCGTGAATCAAGCGTACCTCCGTTGAAACCGTCGCGGGAGATTAGAGCTGAAGTGAAGAACTGGTTTTTGTAACCTACCCATTTAAGTCGGTTCGTAACCGCTTCTTTTTTATCTTTCGCCGCATCGAGGTATTCAACGTCATCTGCAACGAATTTATAGTATAGGTTGCTGTAACGTTCTTCAAACATACGTCCTTTTTCCTGGCTACGCAGTTTCTGTTCCCAGAACATGCTGATGTAGTTTGCAGAAGGAGAAAGTACCTGATTCATTTTGTGTTGGCGAATATCGAATTTCACCAAATAACTTCCCGGCTGGATGGTGTAGACAAAGTCCAAGTAGCTGTCGTCACCCGCCGCAAGGCGCATTACAACAGAACTGTCGTTCGTCACAACAGGCGTAAAATACAGATCTGCTGTATTTACTACGCGCTGAGAAGCTGTAATCAACGAAAATCCGTATTTGTCATCTTCTGCGTTGAACAGAATCAATGGTAATGAGTCATACGTCTGATACTCTTTCAGACGGGCCTCTTGCAGCATACCTCCTTTAGAGGAGAACTGGAGTGCCAAAACATCATTTTCAAGTTTAACGGTTTTGTTTTCGCCTTCAACTGCAGAAGCGAAAACTCCAAAACGATTTGCCAGAGCGGATTGACGGGCAGAATCTGTTAACGAAGTGTTTTCTTCTGCCTTTAACTCGGCCGAAAGAGCACTTTGTGTAGCTTCCTGCTGAGCAGCCTGCACCTGAGCGATCGAATCGCGCATACGATTCTGCGCTTCTTGCTGCTCCGGAGTCGGCTGATTGAACCAGCTGAAGCCAAATATTAGTAGTCCGATTAAAACGAACCCTGTGATGGTATTCTTATCCATAAGAGATAGTTGATTATTTACTTATTGATCGCTGCTTTAATGAAATCGACGAACAATGGATTTGGTTTCAATACCGTGCTGGTGTATTCCGGATGGTACTGTGTTCCGATAAACCATTTTAGTTCAGGGATCTCAACAACTTCAACAAGATGAGTTTCCGGATTTTCACCCACACATTTCATCCCTGCGTTTTCAAATTCAGTTCTGAAGTCGCTATTGAACTCGAAACGGTGACGGTGACGCTCTTTGATATGTGTCGCCCCGTAAGCGTGAGCCGCTTTCGAATCAGGAAGCAAATCACATTCATAAGCACCCAAACGCATGGTTCCACCATAGTTTGAAACGCTTTTCTGCTCTTCCATCAAGTCAATAACGTTATGTTTCGTTTTTGTATCCATCTCCGTAGAGTTGGCATCTTCGTAACCCAATACGTTGCGAGCGAATTCAATCACCATACACTGCATACCCAAACAGATACCGAATGTAGGCACATCATTTTCACGCGCGTATTTCAAAGCAACGAATTTCCCTTCGATACCGCGGTTTCCGAATCCCGGAGCAACTACGATTCCATCAAGCTCGCCAAGCATTTCCTGTGCGTTGGCATCTGTCAGTTTTTCCGAATGGATGAATACAAGTTCAAGTTTGCGGTCGTTGTAAGTTGCCGCCTGGAACAATGCCTCGTTGATAGATTTGTATGCGTCGGGTAGTTCTACATATTTCCCTACGATACCGATGCGTACTTTCTCAGTTGCATTGTAAATGCGATTTAGGAATGCTTTCCATGGAGCCATATCCGGACGAGGTCCTTCCACCGGCATTCCAACTTTCTGAAGCACCACTTCGTCTAATCCCTGCTCCTGCATTTTCAAAGGTACTTCGAAAACTGAAGGTACGTCGATGGATTGAAGTACGGCAGCCGGTTCAACATTACAGAACAAAGCCACTTTGCGACGAACATCCGCCGTAAGTTCGTGTTCTGTACGAAGTACAAGGATATCCGGTTGGATACCTACTTCCTGCAGGTGTTTTACTGAGTGCTGAGTCGGTTTTGTCTTCAACTCTTTTGCAGCCGCAATGTACGGTACGTAAGTCAAATGTACAACCAGACAGTTTCTGCCCAATTCCCATTTCAACTGACGAACGCTTTCCAAAAACGGAAGAGATTCGATATCGCCTACCGTACCACCGATTTCAGTGATGACAAAGTCATACTGGTTCTTGGTACCCAATAGTTTTACGTTTCTCTTGATTTCATCCGTGATATGAGGAATGATCTGAACGGTCTTTCCGAGATAGTCGCCACGACGTTCTTTCTCGATGACATTCTGGTAGATACGTCCTGTAGTGATGTTGTTGGCACGAGTTGTTTCAACATTTGTGAAACGCTCGTAATGACCAAGGTCGAGGTCGGCCTCGTGGCCATCCACGGTCACGTAACATTCACCATGTTCGTAAGGGTTCAGTGTACCCGGATCGATATTGATATACGGGTCGAATTTTTGGATAGTCACACTATATCCTCTGGCCTGAAGAAGTTTGGCCAATGAAGCTGAAATAATTCCTTTACCTAACGATGAGGTAACGCCTCCAGTAACGAAAATGTACTTGGTTTCCACTAATATGATAATTTTTAAGCTATTATGAACAAACACATTGAACTGGAAGACAAAAGTACAAAAAAAAACTCATATGCCTTGCACCTGCCTTGTTTTCTTGTAGGGATGAAAGAAGCTCCCGCGGCTAACAATAAGAGAAAGAATGCGCATGAAGGCTATATTTTTTTTATAAAGTAAGGAAGTGTTAATGTATTATTCTGTATTTTTGCGAGGAATTCAGAATATATGTTTTTATGTGTAAAAAGAGTTTGTTATTTAAGTGTGTAATAGTAAGTTTTTTTCTTTCCTTTTATACGGAAGCCTCGAAAGCTTCGGAAAGATTAATACTTGTGGATGAGAGTGAATCTTTCGCTTTCGACAGCATAAACATGTGCGATGAAGCCCTGCTGATTTTAGCAGATACATTAAGATTCCATCCTCAATTCGATGAGAAGTATTATTGGGGGGATCCCGAAGGGTATTACCCGAGTACGTATATGCTTCCGTTGACCTATAATGGAAAAATCAGTCCTTCAGATTTCAAGGTGAAAAAGAAGGATCCTGTAAAATTACCGTTCAACATTAAACCCGGTGCGGGCAATGAGTGGTTGTTGGAAGAGATTCGTCTGGACTCTATCCGGGAGTCGGCATTGATCTACACCATGGTTCATAATCCCTATTTGATCAAATACGATGGGTTAAATCTGCCGGATGCTCCGAAGAAAGAGAAGGTGGCGGATGTGAACGTAAAAAAGCTATTTCATGTTGACGGTCCGGTGATTTCCGCAGGTGGCTTGCATATGGGGGTGCCCAAGGCAGACAAATGGGTGAAGCGTATGGCGAGTGCCATCCAGTTCAGTCAGAACTATGTGTCGGATAACTGGTATCAGGGAGGTGAGAGTAATCTGAATATCCTTAGTTTACAGGAATTCAATCTGAAGCGTTTCGATGAAACGAAGAAGAAAGAGTTTGAGTTGAATATGATTCTGAAAACAGGGTTCTATACGACTCCGAGTGATACGATGCGTACGTTCCGAGTGAATGACAACTTGTTCCAAGTGAACTCGAAGTTTGGACTAAAAGCGTATTCTCATTGGTATTATACGACGGCATTGTTATTTAAAACGCAGGTTTTTAATAATTACAAAGCCAACACGAACGAGTTGATGTCTCAGATTTTGTCTCCTGCAGAGGTCAATCTCAGTCTCGGTATGGACTACAAATACAACAATAAGAAAGGTAATTTCAAGTGGTCCATGTTGATCGCGCCGCTTTCTTATAACCTGAAGTATGTAGCCAACATCAAAAAGATCGATGAAACCCGTTTTGGTATCAAGGAGGGTAAGCATACCCTGAATCAAGTCGGTTCCTCTTTTGCGAACCAAATTGACTGGAAGATATCACAAAATGTTCATTGGTTCTCCAGAGTCTATGTCTTCTCTAACTATGAGCACGTACAAGGCGATTTCGAGAATGTTTTCAATTTTACCATCAATCGCTATTTCTCAACACGTATCTCATTGCATTTGAGATATGACGACGATACGGATAGTGAAGACATGTTCCAATTCAAAGAGTTGTTGAGCTTCGGCTTTAATTACGTTTGGTAATCGGGGCAGAATACCTATTCTACGGAAAAAGAAAGGGGTTATCGGATTTAGTTCCGGTATCCCCTTTCTTAATTTCTTCCCATTAATAACCATCCCATTCCTATCAAAAGCCTTCCCATTCCTATCAAAAGTCATTTTGCCCCTATGAAAAACGTGTGAACCCGGGGTTATACTTGCGTGTAACCGGGCTTGAACTATCGTGTAACCGCGCTTAAACTTTCGTGTAACCACGGTTTCGACATCTTTTTCTAGGCATCACGACGACATTCTTTCCGATCAGGGGGAATTTTACCGCTTTAGCAACGCCTCTGCCATCGCTTTACCTAAAGCATCGCAAGGCGTATCCCGGTAGGCGTGCATCGCATATTTCTGTTCAATCGTAGGGTGTACCGATTGCCATTTCATTTGGTTTCCGAATTCTTCAAACAAACGGAGCGGTTGCGCTCCCCACGCATAGGTTCCCAGAGAACCGAAAATGCGGTCCTTGATGTCGCGTGCTTTTATTTCATCCATGAGGTATTGTAGCGGAGGGAATAATGCGCTGTTATAGACCGGACCGGCCAAAACTAACCCTTTCCAGGCAAAGATCGCAGAAAGAATGAAGGAGGAATCCGTACTGCTGACATCAAAAACCTGAATGTTACGAATGCCACCCGCAGCTATGCTCTCGGCAACCTGTTCCGCCATGATTGCCGTATGACCGTACATGCTTCCATACGCTACAACCACTCCTTGTTCTGCTTCATAACGGCTATAACGGTCATACAAACCGATCACTTTTGCTACGTTTTCTTTCCAAACCGGACCGTGCGTACTGCAGATCATCGAGATGGGAACATGTTGAAGTTTTTTCAAAGCCATTTGTACCGGAGAACCATATTTGCCAACGATTGTTGCATAATAACGCCGCATCTCATCCCAATACAAAGACAAATCGATTTCATAATCCATAATTGCTCCGTTCAATGCACCGAAGCATCCGAAAGCATCACCCGAAAATAGAGTTTGGGTGGTGACCTCGTAAGTCATCATCGTTTCTGGCCAATGGAGCATGGGGGTGAGGTGAAAGCGCAGTGTGTGTGTGCCGATGTTTATTTCATCACCGTCGATTACTTTCAGGGTTTTAGGATGAATGTCATAGAATCCCTCCACCATGGCGAGGGTTTTGTTATTGCCAATCACCGTAATCTCGGGATAAGCGGAATAAAGCGCACGAAGGGAGCCGGTGTGATCGGGTTCCATGTGATTGATCACTACATAGTCAATCGGACGATCACCCAATATTGCTTTTAATTTAAGGAAGTGTAGATCGCTCATACTCTCTTCTGCCATGTCGACAAGTACTACTTTCTCATCAACAATGAGGTAAGAATTGTATGAAACACCGTAAGGAAGGGGCCAAAGAGATTCAAAAAGTTTGCTTTTTCGCTCGTTGACTCCGGTATAAAAAATTCCGGCTGCAAGTTCCTGTATCATAAGAATTAATATTACATTGTGTCGAACTCATACTCTTCATACTCCTCTTTATTGGGGAATATGGAATCCCATATAGATTCAGAGTCGTTTTTATTTATGAAGTATGAACGGAACCCTTTTCGGTCTGTATAACCCATATCGTCACACCAATCGCGGTATTGGGATTTTAAAGGTGCATTGTCCTTCATACTTTCACGGAAAGATTCCTCAGCAAGTTCAATCTCCCCGTAGTTTTGAAAATGGATTTCAAATACTTCTGTTATTTCCATGATGATAAGCTTTAAAATGTGATTAGAATGTAAAGATCGCTTGTGTTTTCTGAAAGAGTGTTTCACTTTTATATGTGTACAAAAATAAGAAAAATTACATAAAAAGCAAATAAATCACAACAAAGCGCACCCTAATCCTTTAAAACTGTTTCTTTCAGGGAGTTATTTAGAATTAGTTTGTTCAATCATACCCATTAAGAATTCGATCCAATCCTCCATACCGTTGCCTTTTGTAGCCGATGTTTCGAAAATCCGGATGCGGGGATTGATTTTCAGGATGTTGTCGCGTAACTTATCAAGCGATATATCCAGATAAGGAGTCAAATCTGTTTTATTAATAATACATACCGACGCGTCGTGAAACATGTTCGGGTATTTGATTGGTTTGTCTTCTCCTTCGGTCGTACTGATCAGAACCACTCTCAGATTCTCTCCCAGGTCGAACATAGCGGGACATACCAGGTTTCCTACATTTTCGATGAAAAGTAAGGAGTGATCTACCGGATTTAGCTCACGCAATGCTTTGTAAACCATTTCTGATTCCAGGTGGCAGCCGTTACCCGTATTGATTTGTATGACCGGAGTTCCGCCAACGGCAATGCGATCGGCATCGTTGTTGGAGAACTGATCCCCTTCGATCACGTAAGCGTGCACGCGCTCTTTTAGCATGGAAAGGGTTTTCTCTAACAACGCTGTTTTCCCGGAACCGGGGGAGCTCATCAGATTAAGAGCGATTATCTCTTTGGCATCCAGATATCCTCTGACGCGTTCGGCGATGTTGTTGTTTCGTTCCAAAATATCGCGTTCAACCGCAATATTCCGTTCGATTCGCTCTTCATCGTGAATGGAATTGTGAATGGAATTGTGAGTATGGTCATGATCGTGATTATGATCGTGATCGTGATGGTCGTGGTGATGATCGTGGTGATGATCGTGATCGTGATGATCGTGATTCGAGGTCTGACATCCGCAAGTTCCGCACATAATTTTAATTTTTAATGGTTAATCGATAAGTAGAGACTTTACTTTTAATTCATTTCCGCTCAGCAGCGTGAAGTTCCATGATTTGCATCGGGGGCATTCTCCGTAAAGCGCTCCCGGAATAAAAGAACTTCCGCAATCGTTGCATTTTGCACTCGGAGGGATTACGTTCAATTTCAGTTGACACTTGTTAAACATCGCCGATTGGCATGCGGAAGTGAAGACGAACTGAAGTGATTCGATCTCTATTCCGGCTAACTGACCGATGTCTACCTCTATTTCGCTCACTTTTTCTGCTGCGATCTTATCGGCCTCTTCCCGGGCGATTTGAAGAATGCTCATCGCAATGGATAGTTCATGCATATTTTCCAACTCTTTTCGTTGCCGCAATGGCAAGTTGACCTAAAGAAATTCCCCCGTCATTAACAGGGAACTTCTCTGGTAGATAACATTGTATTTTTTTCTTGTTCAAGTAATCGGATACCTGTTCGGCAATTCTTTTATTTTGGAAACATCCTCCCGAAAGCACCACTTTGCGTGGTATATGATAATTTTCAAGGATAAGTTCCGCTTCTCGTCCGATCATTACCGAAAGTGTATTGTGGAATTTTGCGGCGATGAGTGACGTTGACACCGATCCCTCCAGATCTTCGAGTATGCCATTGAAAAGGTAACTGAAATTCAGCGGATTCAACATGTCGGTTTCATAACGATCTGCGTAATTGTCTGTAGCCGCGTGTTCGAGTCTCATGGGGGCTTCAGCTTGAAAATGAGCGGTGTCACAGAGTCCCAGAATAGAGGAAACGGCATCAAACAGGCGACCTGCTCCACAACTCAGCGGAGCATTGATATCCTGATGTACCATTTTAAGAATCATTTCCTGTTTCTGTTCTCCGTAACGGGCGAGTAGTTTTTCCGGCACCGAATGCCCGTAATGATCGAGGTAAGCGATAGCGCTTCGCCAGGGTTGTTTGACCGCCATGTCTCCTCCCGGAAGCGCAACATACGGGAAATGAGCTTCCCGTACAAACTCTTTGTGGTTGCAAATCAGAAATTCACTTCCCCAGATTTTGCGATCCGTGCCGTATCCCGTTCCGTCCATGACAATGGCCAGACAATCGTCCGTTAATCCGAATTCCTCCATCGCAGCGACGGCATGCGCATGATGGTGTTGTACCTTATATAATGGAAGCTGCAGATTTTCAGCAATCTCTTCAGCCCTGCGTGTGGAGAAATAATCCGGATGCAGGTCGCACACCAACGATTTGGGGATAAACTTGAAGAGTTTTTGGAACCGGCTCATCGCTTCTTTGTAAAAATCGAGCGTTTCCGGATTTTTCAAATCGCCGATGTATTGGCTCACGATCATTTCATTGTTTTTTCCCAATGCGAACGTATTCACTTTTTCAGCACCGAAGGCGAGAATACCTTCCGTAAAAAGAGTGGATGAATGGGGATCGGGAACAAAGCCGCGGGATCTTCGGATCAGCATCGGTTTGTGGTTGATGAATTGGACGATTGAATCGTCCATTCGGTTTACAATGACACGATTGTGTTCCCCCTGCAGGTTTGTGAGGGGAAGAAGCTTTTTGGAAGCGGTTTCGTTACTGATGATTATCGGTTCGTCACTTAGGTTTCCGCTGGTCAGAATCAGTGCGTCCGTGCTCAGTTTCTCAAAAAAAAGATAATGAACCGGAAGATAGGGGAGCATCACGCCCACACTGTTCAGTCCCCCGTTTGCCAGTTTGGATATGGGGTTGCGGAGTTTCAATATAACGATTGGTCGTCGCCAGGAGAGGAGCATCTCTTCCTCCTCTTTGGAAACGAAAGCATACGCTTTGATCTTATTGAGGTTCGGAAAAAGCATTGCAAACGGTTTTTGATCCCTTTGTTTGATTTTCCTCAAACGCTCGAGCGCCTTTTCGCAAAATGCGTCGCAGATTAGATTGTAGCCCCCCAGTCCCTTTAATGAAACCACCTCACCTTTTCGAATCTGATCACACATTGTTTTGACGAATCTTTCCGGGGTGCAATAAAAAGTATGCGCCTTCTCCTCCTTTTGGTAATGAAGGTAATAATAGGGTCCGCAACTATTGCATGCAACGGGCTGAGCATGGAATCGCCGGTCGGTAATCAAGCTGTATTCGCTCGAGCAAGTAGAACACATTTTAAAAGGTTTCATCGAGGTGCTTTCGCGGTCATAAGGTAAATCGGAAATGATTGAAAAACGGGGACCGCAGTTCGTACAGTTGATGAAAGGGTAGTTCTTACGATGCGACTGCATTTTCATATCCCGCAGGCAATCATCGCAAACAGCGATATCGGGGCTGATGTGTGTAATCTCTTCCGAGAGGTTCTGGCTGGAGGCGATTGAAAACCCGGAGAAGCTTTTCGTGAGCGGATACTCCTTCACGTCAATGCGCGATATCAATGAAGCGGCCGGCTTCTCTTTCTGAACACGTTGTAAAAGCATCTCTTTCTGGGCATTCGTACTATTTATCTCAATGCATACTCCATTGTTGTTGTTACGCACTTCCCCGCTCAGGCCGATCTCATTGGCCAGTCGGTAGATAAAGGGGCGGAAACCCACACCCTGCACCAGTCCTTTGATATGTATGTGATAAGTATGCATCTGATTTTATTTCTTAACTGTATGGATAAACAAATAGGAGCAATCATTTGTTTAATTATCAAAATAAATACAACTATGTGTTTAGCAATACCAGGTAAGATTTTATTTATAGACGAATCGGTTCCGGATCTGCGCATGGCCCGGGTGGATTTCGGAGGTGTGATCCGTAACATTTGTGTGGAATGGGTAGAGGTCGAACTAAACGATTATATCCTAGCTCATGCCGGAGTGGCGCTTTGCCGTATCGATACGGAGGAAGCCGAACGCTCTATTCGAAATTTCGAACAGATTATTAATCGTTTGGATGCACTTCCCGTGCCTGAAAAAAGCAGGGTGTTATGAAGTATATGGAAGAGTTCCGGAGTAAAGAGCATGTAAAAGGGCTGCTCAAAGCGATTCGTACCCGTTCAAAACGGGAATGGATCATTATGGAGATGTGTGGCGGCCAGACTCATTCAATCGCTCAATACCGTCTGGAGGAGTTGTTACCCCCGAATATCCGGCTTGTTCATGGGCCTGGATGTCCGGTTTGTGTTACACCCGAAACGATCTTGAACCGTGCAATCGCCATAGCCTCTGTTCCGGGTGTCATTTTTACATCTTTCGGCGACATGCTCCGTGTTCCCGGGAGTAAAGGCTCCTTGCTCACCGCAAAATCGCGCGGAGCGGATGTCCGAATCGTTTACTCCCCTTTGGATGCCGTAGAGATAGCCACTGCCAATCCCGATCGGGAAGTGGTATTTTTCGGTATCGGTTTTGAAACAACCGCGCCGTTGCATGCATTGGCTTTAAAAGAGTGCATCCGGCGAGGATTGACAAATTTCTCCCTTCTCACTTCACTCGTTACCGTCCCACCCGCCATACGGGAATTGATGTCAGACCCCGAAAACACCGTGCAGGGAGTTTTGGGAGCCGGTCATGTATGTGCTATAACGGGATACACCGCTTATCACGACTTAGCTCGCCAATTTAAACTACCCGTTTCCATTACCGGATTTGAGCCGGCTGATCTATTGTGGGGAATATACAATTGTGTGGACCAGCTTGAGAACAAAGATTATTCCGTTCGGAATGCCTATCCCAGAATTGTTTCGGAAAACGGTAACCGGGGGGCATTGCAATTAATGGAGCAGTTTTTTGAACCGGTAGACCAAGAGTGGAGGGGATTGGGTGTGATTTCTCAAAGCGGGTTAAGATTACGTAAAGATTATGAACCATATAATGCCACGCTACGTTTTAGTTTTGAAGAACCGGTAAGATCGGAATGTTCGGTTTGTCGTGCAGGCGATATCATGAGAGGCAAGATCCAACCTCGCGATTGTCCCGAATTTTCAAAACGTTGTACTCCCGATCATCCGCTCGGAGCAGCGATGGTCTCAGCAGAAGGGATGTGCTCGGCATTCTATAAATATGCAGATAAACTATGAAAACAACACAATGTCCGATTCCTTATACCGATTCAGAAACCATTCAGCTTGCCCACGGAGGAGGGGGGCGTTTAACGCACGAGCTGATTGCCAATATGTTTTATCCCGCTTTTTCAAACCCGTTGTTGAATGAGCAGCACGATGGAGCGGTGTTCAGTTGCGAGGGGACGAAAATGGCGTATACAACCGACTCGTTCGTGGTAGACCCTCTCTTTTTCAATGGCGGGGATATCGGCGATTTGGCTATTAACGGAACGGTGAATGATTTGACCTGCTGTGGTGCCAAGCCGTTGTTTCTAACGGCTGCATTCATCATCGAGGAGGGGTTTCCGATGGAAGCGCTCCAAAGGGTGGTTGATTCGATGCATTCAGCTGCTGCAAAAGCGGGAGTGTCTATCGTGACAGGGGATACCAAAGTGGTGGATAGAGGCAAATGCGATAAGATATTCATTAATACAAGCGGAATAGGAGTCGTACCGGAGGGTGTACGTATCCATCCCGATCAGATAAAAGCGGGCGATGCCGTATTGCTTACCGGAAATATAGGGGAACACGGAGTCTGTATTCTCTCTACACGGGAGTCGCTGGGGTTTGAAACAGAGGTGAAAAGTGATACCGCTTCACTGAATCATATGATCGCTGCCTTGATGGAAAACGTCGAGGTTCATTTGATGCGAGACCCTACCCGTGGTGGTCTCTCTTCTACATTGAATGAGATAGCGGACACAGCTGCAGCCGAGATCGTGCTGGAGGAGGAATTGATTCCCATCTCATCCGGTGTACGGTCGGCTTGTGAGATGTTGGGCCTGGATCCGTTGTATGTGGCCAACGAAGGCGTGATGTTGCTGTTTATCCCGGAAGAGGAAGTTGAGGCCGCGTTGGAAATCCTACATCATTTTCCGGAGGGTAAAAATGCTTGCCGGATCGGAAAAGTGACTCGCCTCTCTGTAGAGCCGCGGGTGGTGATGGATACCTCTTTCGGCGGCAAAAGAGTGATCGATATGCTCTCGGGGGAACAACTTCCCCGGATTTGTTGAGTTACAGAAGTATGTTAACCTAAATATATTAACCTGACCTTCCTCTATGAAAACCCGCTTCGGATAAACAGGTCCGGTTCATATGGCTTTGCGGGGGATCATTTAAAGAAGTGTCCTAACGAGAGGACAAAATGAAAGATAAAGAATTGACCGCTTATCAGCACCTGCGCAAAAATGGTATTTCTCGCAGGGACTTTTTAAAGTTCTGCGGCCTTATGGGTTCGATGCTCGGATTAAAAGCATCCGGCGTTGAACAGGTTGTGGATGCTTTTATGACCAAACCTCGAATTCCTGTAATCTGGCAACACTTTCAAGAGTGTACCTGCTGTAGTGAATCATTTGTGCGGGCTTCTCATCCTGTGATTGATGAGATTCTGATGAATATGATCTCTCTGGATTATGACGACACCATTATGGCCGCAGCAGGATTTCAGGCAGAGGCATTGGGTGAGGAAACACGGAAGAAATATGCCGGTAAATACCTTCTATTGGTAGAAGGAGCCATTCCGGTTGGAAACGAAGGATATTGTACCATAGGAGGCAAGTCGGCTCTTCAGATTCTCAAAGAGTATTCAAAAGATTGTGCTGCGATTATCGCATGGGGTAACTGTGCCTCATCTGGTTGTATCCAAGCCGCTCGTCCGAATCCTACCACAGCCAAGCCTGTTTATAAATTGATTGACGATAAGCCGATTATCAATGTTCAGGGTTGTCCTCCGATTGCGGATGTGATGGCCGGCGTGATAACCTACTATCTTACCTTCGACAAAATCCCGGACTTGGATCAGCAACTAAGACCTAAGGTGTTTTACGGACGCCGTATTCACGATACCTGTTACCGTCGCCCATGCTATGACGCGGGTTTGTTCGTTCAGTCTTTCGATGATGAAAATGCCAAGAAAGGGTATTGTCTCTATTATATGGGATGTAAAGGACCGAATACATTCAATTCGTGTGCCGTTATCAAATGGAATTTGAGCGTGAGCTATCCGATTCAGTCCGGGCACGGTTGCATCGGCTGTGCGGAACCGAACTTCTGGGATTATGAACCTTTCTATAAGCACATTCCGGACACAAAAGGATTCGGAGTTGAGTCCAATGCCGATAAGATTGGAGCGGGATTGGCCGGAATCGCACTTGGAGGGGTTGCTGCACATGCCATTGTGACAAACATCCGCAAACGGAAACTGATCAAGGGAGATCTGGGGGAAGATTACTCTATTAATCGTGAGGATACGGAAATTACACTTTCGCAATTGGAGAAGGAGCGTGATGAACTGATCAACAAGACACAAGAGTTGCAATCCGAGATTCAGGAGAACAAAGACAAATTGGATCAGGATAAGGGGAAAACGGATCAGGATAAAACGGACAAATAACCTACGGGTGGACAAATCAAAAATAGACGAATATAAAAGATTAAAAATATTATGGCAAAAAGAGTTGTTGTAGATCCCGTTACCCGTATTGAAGGACATCTGCGAATTGAAGCAGATGTAGAGAACGGAAAGATAACCGATGCTTTCAGTTCGGGAACAATGATTCGCGGTATTGAAATCATCGTAAAAGATAGAGATCCGCGCGATGCATGGGCGTTTGTCGCTCGCGTTTGCGGAGTTTGTACTTCCATTCACGGTCTGGCCGGGGTGCGTGTCATTGAAAATGCATTGGATATAACCATTCCTCCAAATGCAGAGCAGGTTCGAAATCTGATGCAGGGTGCTTTGTTTATTCAAGACCACTTGTTTCATTTCTATACCTTATCAGCTTTCGACTGGGTGGATGTGATTTCTGCATTGAAAGGTGATCCGAAAGAGTGTGCTCAATTGGCAGCCAATATCTCGGCATGGCCGAAAAACTCAGAAGGAGATTTTTCCATCATGTTGGAGAAACTGAAAAAGTTTGCAGACAGCGGTCAATTGGGTTTCTTGGCAAATGCTTATTGGGGCCATCCCGCTTATAAACTTTCTCCTTCGATGAATCTTCTGGCGGTTACACATTATTTCCAGTGTTTTGATGAGATGAAGGATGTGGTCAGAATTCAAACGCTTTTCGGCGGAAAAAACCCTCACCCGAATTTCTTGGTTGGAGGAATGGCGTGTGCGGTAAATATCAATGACCCCTCTGCCATCAATCTGGAACGGTTGAGTTGGGTGGCGAATATCATCCAAAGAGCACAATTGTTTGTCAAACAGGTTTATTTACCCGATGTGATGGCGATCCTGTCTCAATATCCTGAATGGACGAAGGTGGGAGGCGGTTTACGTAATTACCTTGCTTATGGGGATTTCCCAATGACGAATTATGGCGATTTGTCGAGTTATAAACAAGTAAGAGGCGTCGTATTGGATCGGGATATCTCCAAGGTGCATGAATTTGATCCAACTGCACAGGATGGTTTGCAGGAGTTCATCACCCATTCTTGGTATAAATACACCGAAGGGAAAAATGTAGGTTTGCATCCCTCTGTGGGTGAAACGAATCTGGACTATACCGGACCGACTCCGCCATACGACTATTTGGATGTGGATAAATCCTACAGCTGGATTAAAACTCCGCGTTATAAAGGGATGCCGTTGGAAACCGGTCCGTTGGCACGAATGATCGTAGGGTATGCGGCGGGACAAAAAGAAATCGTAGAGTTGGTGGATGAATGTTTGGCAAAGATGAACCTTCCTTTCGAAGCGATGTATTCTACCGCAGGTCGTATCTTGGCAAGAGCGATCGAATGTACGTTGGTTTCTCAGTGGATGTCTGATTTCTATTTAGCATTGTTGGGTAATATCAAAAAAGGGGATTACCGCATGTTTAACGGAGAGAAATGGGAGCCTGATACATGGCCTGCAACCGCATCCGGATATACGCTGACAGAAGCTCCACGGGGCGCGCTGGCTCATTATGCCGAGATCAAGGATCAGAAAATCAGTAATTACCAAATGGTGATGCCTACTACCTGGAACGGTTCTCCGCGCGATGAGAAAGGTCAACTTTCAGCATATGAATCCTCTTTGATCGGCACTCCGGTTCACGATCCGGATATTCCACTGGAGATTATGCGTACTGTTCATTCATTTGACCCATGCCTGGCTTGTGCCGTGCATCTGCATAATGAGAAGGGAGAGTATATACATCAGATTCAAACTAAATAATAAAACCGTAGAAGCAGATGATCCAGAATAGACAAAATCTAAGGGAAGTGTACGTGTGGCAGTTGCCGGTACGTATCTTCCACTGGGCGAATGCGGTTGTGATTGTAGCCCTGTGCATTACAGGGTATATCATAGGCAATCCACCCGCAATACAAAGTTCTTTGCCACCCACGGATAATTATTGGTTTGGCATTGTGCGGTTTGTACACTTTGTATGTGCGATGATCTTTATCCTGAATTTCATTGTTCGGATTTACTGGATGTTTGCAGGAAACAAATTCTGCAGATGGTTCAATTACATACCACTGACTAAAAAACAGTGGCGCGGAATCCGTGATACATTGAAAGTGGATGTTCTTTTAATTACGAAGAAGCCCATTTACGATATCGGTCATAATGCGCTTGCAGCTACCACATACGGTGGATTGTTTGTGATTATGATCTTACAGATCCTCACGGGGATGATGTTGTTTGCTCCTCAGTCGAATGCCATCTGGGCTCCTTTTTTTCAGGATATGTTGATTTATTTCAATGGTTTCTTTGTGATTCGGACCCTTCACCATTGGTTGATGTGGGCATTCATACTTTTCGCCATCGTTCACATCTATCTTGTTTTTTATCATGATTATATTGAGAAGAACGGTATCGCCTCCTCCATTATCGGAGGATGGAAATTCATTGCCGAGCCGATCGTTAACGATTATGAGGCGGAACAGGCAATGGAGAAGGATATTAAAATCTTAAAGAAACAATATAAGGAAGAGAAAAAGAAGGCTGATAAATAAAGTTTAATAAGGGAATACTTCTGATTGCCCCGGTCTGTGAACACCGGGGCAGTTTTTCTGTTTTAATCTATGAGGCTATTTATTCGTACTGAAGTGATAATTACACCTTTTTTATGATAAAGAAGAAGTCTGGGAGATGATTCATGAATAGTGTCATGTCGTTTAAAAGAGGATATAAGGATTCCTTAATCACAAATTAATTTAAATACTATGCATGAAATATTGGTTTTAGGAATAGGAAACCTGATTCTCCGAGACGAAGGAATCGGAATTCACGTGATCCAGGAATTGGAAAAAGATGATGCATTCGCGCAGAAAGTGGATTTGCTGGACGGAGGAACGGGCGGCTATTTTTTGGTACACGAAGTGGCTAAGTACAAACACATTGTTTTGGTGGATGCGTCATTGGATGATTTTCCAACCGGAACAGTCCGCGTGATCCACCCCAAATTCGCCAGTGATTATCCTCCGATGCTAAGCGCTCACGAATTCGGTTTGAAACACATGATTGATGCGTTGATCTTTTTGGAAACAATTCCGGAAATTCACCTTGTGGTGATCTCGGTTGAGGATTATCAAGAGATCGGCTTGGAAATGAGTGAACAGGTAAGTGAAGCTATTCCGATAGCCATTAAATCGGTTAAAGAGATCGTAGAACAGATCGTTCAGGAGACGAAGGTACCTCATCTGAAAAATGAAGTTATTCAATTAAATTAAAGTCAGTTATGTCAAAATCTAAATCACCCTATACGAATTGGGTCAGAGAGGTGTTGAAATCTCATTTCGAGGGGAAATCGCCCCTTGTTCCGGAGAGTGAAGCGTTGAATAATAAGGCAGGGTGTTTTGTTTCATTGCATAATCCGGACGGATCGCTACGTGGATGTATCGGTACGATCATGCCCACAAAGAGTAGCTTATTGGAGGAGATAAAGGCAAATGCGGTTTCTGCTGCTTTGCATGATCCTCGTTTTTTACCACTCTCAAAAGAGGAGTTGGAAGACCTTGAGATCTCTGTCGATGTTTTAGGGGATCCCGAACCGGTACAGGCGATTACACAACTTGATCCCAAGGTTTACGGAGTAATTGTTTCGGCCGGAAGTCGTAGGGGTGTTTTGCTCCCCGATTTGCCGGGAGTGGATAAAGTGGAAGATCAAATTCATATCGCGATGCAAAAGGCCGGTATTGAACCCGGTACACCAATCTCTGTAGAGAGATTCAAGGTGAAGCGATATCATTGATAATTATACGAAAAGAAATCTATTTGAATCGACCTGAATTATGATAGAAGCATCTTTTTACATAGAGCAGGAAAACGAAGAAGTTATCTGTGAATTATGTCCCCATCACTGCCGGATAAGACCCGATAAAATCGGGATATGTAGAGTCCGGAAGAATGAAGGGGGTAAGTTGTATTCACTGAATTACGGGGTTGTTTCTTCGGCTTCACTTGATCCGGTTGAGAAAAAGCCGTTGTATGACTTTATGCCCGGGAGTAAGATTTTTTCAATTGGTAGTGTGGGATGTAATCTTCAATGTGTTTTTTGCCAAAATTGGCAGATTGCTACGGCAAGTGTAGAGGCTGTGAAATTTTCAGAGAAAGAGGTAACGCCTGCTGCAGTGGTTGAGGCGGCTTTGGCAATGGTGCCTAAAGGGAATATCGGGATCGCTTATACTTACAATGAACCTACGGTTTGGTTTGAATTTATGCGTGATATCGCTGCTTTAGCCAAAGAAAACGGTTTGAAAAATGTGATGGTTTCAAACGGTTTTATTGAACGGAAACCGCTTGAAATTCTATTGGATCTTATAGATGCCTTTAATATCGATCTCAAGGGATATAGCAATGACTTCTATCGTCGATTGACGAAATCGGAGCTTGATTCCGTGTTGCATACGTTAAAAACCATCGCCAAACATGGAAATCACTTGGAGATAGCTTATCTCGTTATACCACAGGAAAATGATGATCCGGAAGAGTTTCGAAAAACAATGCTTTGGATTAAGGAGAATCTAGGAGATAATATCTCGTTACATGTAAATCGTTATTTCCCTTGTTATAAACTGAAAACACCGCCCACTTCATTAGAGAAGATTGAGGAGTTGTATCAGATTGCCAAAGAGATTCTTCCGCGTGTGTATAAAGGAAACGTTTGATTTTTTACTAACATAAATTTAAATCATATGTCGGTGCGTCCAAATTATGCCGAAGGTCAGTTTTACTCCGCCGATCAACACGATTTGATTCATCTGCTTGAAGAGAATCTGAAGAAGGAAAAGGGAAAAATCGACCTTTCGTTGGCTCAAAAAAAAATCATAGGCGGAGTAGTACCTCATGCCGGTCATATTTACAGTGCTTCGGAAGCTGTTCATTTTTTTGAAATCGTCCGTAAAAGCGGACAGCAGTTTGATGTGGTGATCATCGTCAACCCGAATCACACAGGAAAGGGGCTTCCTGTATCCATTGACGAACATGATTATTGGAGTTCTTCTCTCGGTAAGATCGAGATAGATCGGCAACTTGCAGACAGATCTCGTTTGCCTGTGGATCGGCTATCCCAACAATATGAACATTCCGGGGAGGTGATTGTGCCGTATGTTCAATATTTTCTTGGAAATAAGATTAAGTTTCTGCCTGTTAGCTTCGGTGCGCAGAGTAGTGACAATGCCAAAGTGGTAGCGCAGCGCTTATGGGATGCCTGCAAGGAATTAAACCGTAAACCGTTATTTATCGCTTCTTCCGATTTTAATCATTTTGCTATTCCCGAAGAGGGCGCGACTTTGGATGATTTAGCGTTGGAACCGTTATTGGCAAAGGATTGTAAGAAATTTGAATCCGTTATTCACGAGAAGGAGATCTCGATATGCGGATTCGGAGCGATTATGTCGCTTTTCTATTTCGCACAGGAAGAGTATGGTGCATTTAAAATCAAGGTTCTCAAACGGGGACACTCGGGAGAGGTGCATCAGATGAAAGAGGTGGTGGATTATGTGTCGATGTTGTTTTATGCGGAATAAAATATGCCGTCATGCTTTTCATCTGACCGATCTGACTTTTTTCTATTTATAAAACGACCGTTTATTCAATAGTAGGTGATTTCTCTTTCTTGAATATATTCCGGCACTCCATTGTTGTAAACGATCTTTTGTATCCAATTTCCGGTTTCGTCGTATTGATATACAAAGGAGGATTCTGAACTGCGGTCCTCCTTCTCATCTTTACCTCTTTCTGAAGGTACATCTACTTCGCGGGTGCGGGTATAAATGATGTTGTTGAATTCATCGTATTTATAGCGTGTAACTAATTTTTTTGTTGGACTGATCTTTATGATACTCTTTATACGTCCCTGCGGATCGTAGTCGAAGCTTGTCGTTACATTCTGAATGTTATCTTTATCGAAGAATACACTTGTGGTTTGTCTTCCTTCCTCATCGTAGAAGAAAATATTTCTAAAACTGATACGCCCGTTGGGTAAGAGGCACTTCTCCTCGATGCAGCGATCGTTTTCATCGTAATTATATACCCAGATGTTATTGTGACCTCGTCCTTTCGGGATACGTCGATGTGGTTCGCGTATATGCGAGATGCGATCGGTTTCTTCACCTTTAGCATCGTATCGCACTACTTCTGTGATTCTTCCCTTTCCATCGTATTTATATTTCATGGAGCCATTCTTTCTTCCGTCGGCAGAAAATCGCTGTTCTTTCAATAATCCCTCTTCATTATAGATGTTAAGGGTTTTGTTGTCGTCGGCATCTGCATCGAAATAAGTGTGGTACTCAGAGGTGCGACCTTCTCTGTCGAAAACGAAGTAGGTATCAATATAGCCGTTAAACCAGAACGGATCATTGTCTGCGGCCGATTCACTCCAGATTGAATCACCCAGAACCATTACTTTACGGTGGTTTAACTTTACTGATTTAACTTTTCCCTGCAAATTACCCTCTTTCAGATTTGAAATCTGTGCATAGAGTGGAAGAACCAGGAAGAGTAGGAGGAGAGTTGCTGATAGAATTCGCTTCATATTGTTAATGTGAAAAGATACGATAGAAACAATTAACAATATGAAATGGTTCTTGAAGGGATAAAAAAATGAGGAATTCCCTCCAAGGGGGAATTCCTCATTTTTTATATTGAAAGCTTTATCAATAAACAATATCAATAAACCATGTGAGCCAAAGCATATGCTACGAATGTTGAAACTGTAACACAGATCAAACCCGGAAGCATGAAGCTGTGATTTAACAGATACTTACCGATTTTAGTCGTTCCCGATCGGTCAAAGTTTACCGTTGCGATGTCCGATGGATAAGTAGGGATGAAGAAGTAGCCATATACACATGGGAATACACCCAAAAGTACTACAAACGGAATACCCAGATCATAAGCCAACGGCATCAATGCCAATACGACTCCGCCTTGGGTGTTGGTCAACATTGAAACAAGGAAAAGTACGAAGGCGATTGTCCAAGGATAAACCTCAACGATGCCTCTCATTGCATTCATCATCTCTTCTTTGTAGTTAAGGAAGAATGTATCCGAAAGCCATGCAATACCGTAGATTGCGATAACCGCTACCATTCCGGCCTGCCATACAGATCCTGAAGTAACTTTTTTCGGTTCAGCTTTACAGAAGATGATCATGAACCCGGCTGCGGAGATCATGACGATCTGAATCAACGTTGCCATAGACAATGGTTTAGCCGGTTCACCCCATGCAGGAAGCAATCCCGGGCATACGGCGAATACCGCAATGACAACAATTGCCGAAAGGAAAATCATTACTGAATTCTTAGCACTTTTCGGTAGCTCTTTATCAAGAGTTGTAGCGCTTGAGCCATACATATAATCTTTCATCTCCGGATTAGCAAGACGCTCCTGGAAAACAGGGTCTTTGTCAAGGTCTTTCCCTCTTCGGTATGAATAGATTGAGGCTGCTAACAATCCCAACATTGAGGCCGGAAGAGAAACCATCAATACCTGTGGAATGGTAACGCCTAACCCCGTCTTTTCATTTGTGATTGTAACAAAAGCTACTACTGCCGCCGCAATCGGCGAACAGGTAATACCCAGCTGAGAAGCAATAGAAGATACACCGCAGGGTCTTTCCGGACGAATCCCTTTCTTTAGGGAAATGTCACAGATAATCGGCATTAACGTATACATCACGTGTCCTGTTCCTACTAATACAGTAAGAAAGAATGTGCTGAATGGAGCATAAAAAGTGATTCTCTCCGGATGTTTACGTAAGAATTTCTCCGCTTTCTGAATCAGAAAATCAATACCGCCTGAAGCTTGAAGAACTCCGGCACAGGTTACTGCTGCAAGAATAATGTAAATAACTTGTGTTGGAGGTGTTCCCGGTTGCAAACCAAATGCAAATACCAGGATAGCTAAGGCAATACCCGAGATAAGTCCAAGAGCAATACTCCCGTAACGCGATCCCACATACAATGCCATAATAACAACTAGAAGTTGAACGAACATCAACATAATGCGAAAATTAATTTAACAGGTTTAGTAAATAGCGATTGATAAAAAACAAAATATAGATAAAGAATCGGGTTTTACTCACACGAATAATTCCGATGACTCTTTAAAATAAATTTTATATAAATGAAGTAGAATTTATTCTTCAAAATAATAAAGCCCCCGAAACCGAAGTCCCGAGGGCTTTATAGAAGCGCGGAAGGTAGGAGATTCGAACTCCTGGTACCCTTACGAGTACGTCAGTTTAGCAAACTGGTGGTTTCAGCCACTCACCCAACCTTCCTGACTGTTTCCGCAGCCGGGCTTTGTTCCCGATTGCGATGCAAATATAAAGCGGATTTTTTAACTGTGCAATACCGGATTGTAAAAAATATTTAGATTTCTCGCTTCGGTTTCACTAACTGCCTGGATTCTAAGAAGTGGAGATAAAAAGAAAAATTCAAAAAAAATATACATCCACAAGGGGTGATCTGGATTCGTTTTATTGTGTTACATAACTTAACATATTAAACCTAATACAATCTATTAAGACTTAAATAGTTTAAAAATAGGAACAAAGAAAGGAGATTAGTTGTTCTTTTGTACGTAACTTTTAATTGGACGATATTATGAGTACTGTAGAGAAAACGGCAGAATGGAAAATTAATGGGCATGATGTGGATATTTTTGAAATAGACACGAATTATATAGCCAGAATCTATGCTTCGGGTAGTTATAAAGGTATGCGTGTGTATAAAAAGAATTTTTTGTACCGTTTACGTTCGGTCCGTAAATCGTTAGAGAAAGAGTTGGCTGCGGAATTGGTTTTCTAAGAGAAATACAACGCCGTGTATAACGCTATGGAATAATCCTAAGAATTGTCGGGATTACTCCATGGCGTTTTTTTTACATTTTAATTGAATTACGATCAGATGAAGATATGGCATTTTAATCCCGAAAATGATTTGAGTCTTGCCAATGGCGATGCAAACTTCGTGGCACCCGCTTCGGCACGCAAACTGGCAGAAGATCTCTCGCTGCTGCCAAAATGGTATGCAGCGAAAGAGGATTTTATTATTGCGGATTCTGATGCTACGATTGTATGTGATGATTTGGATCGCATCATTCCTTGGGGTTGGAGCCTACAGGAGGCGGTTAAGCTTCGAAAAAAAGGAGTGCCCGAAAAATTTCTACCCTCTTTGCATTGTTTGGAACGGATCCGTAGCCTGAGTCATCGGCGTACTGCTACGAAAATTCTAAGCTCTCTTGCCTTGTCTGAACGGTATGACTTTACGATTCCTGATCTTCCGGAGGAACTTTATACACAGCAAGAGGTTTTCTCCCTATTGGAGATCTCGAGAGATCAGTTGTTGAAGATGCCTTGGAGTAGTAGCGGTAAGGGACTGTGTTGGTGTAATCTCTTTTCGGATGGGGATATTATGCGATGGTTGAAAGCTCCTTTGAGAAAGATGGGTAGTGTGATGGCTGAAACAATTTATGCGAAAGCAGTTGATTTCGCGATGGGATTTGAGGTTGCGGAAGACGGAAGGGTGCGTTTTGCCGGTTATTCGTTGTTTGAAACGGATGAAAGAGGTGCTTATCGCGGGAATGTACTTCTCAGTAACGCACGAATACGTGAATACTTGGCCTCTTATGTGGCAGAAGAGCAGTTGGAGATTCTGGAGAATGAATTGTCCCATATTCTGGAACGGCTCATTAGCTCAGCCTATGTCGGTTACCTTGGTGTGGACATGATGATTTACAAGACGGAAAACGGATATGCGATTCATCCGTGTGTTGAAATGAATTTGCGAATGACGATGGGAATGGTTGCACGTTTGTTTTTTGATAATCATTTAGATGAAGGTGCAAAGGGTATTTTTCGGATTGATCACAACATAAAGCCGAATGCTTTGTTGTATCTGCATGAGGAGTATTTGTGCAAATGGCCGATCAAAGAAATAGGAAAGAGGATAAAATCGGGTTATATCTCCCTTACTCCCGTTAACGGGATGACGCATTACAGCGCGTATGCACTTCTTGAATAGAAGAACATGCGACTGCTGAAAGTAATAAAGCCCCCGAAACCGAAGTCCCGAGGGCTTTATAGAAGCGCGGAAGGTAGGAGATTCGAACTCCTGGTACCCTTACGAGTACGTCAGTTTAGCAAACTGGTGGTTTCAGCCACTCACCCAACCTTCCTGACTGTTTTTGCAGCCGGGCTTTATTCCCGATTGCGATGCAAATATAAGACGGATTTATTTATTGTGCAACCCCTCACGGCCCTTTTTTAATGAAGAAATATTGAGTAAATTTGTGCACGATTAAGAATGAAACAGTTAGGGATGAAACAAAAAACAAAAAAAAATCAGCTTAAGAAGAAAGGTTGGTGGATTTCGGGGGTGATTGTGCTGATTATTGCTATTGGTGCGGTATTATTGATCCGTAAATATGCAGTGGAATCATTTACCGAGAATGCCTTCACAATCTATATTCGTCCCGAAACCACATATGAGCAACTCTTGGATACCTTAAAGCAGAAAGTTGATAAGAAAACCTGGCTTCGATTTCGCAGGATGTCCCGTCTCGACGATTATGAACGTAAAATGATTCCGGGGGCATATAAGTTAGACCCCTCCATGAGTTCTGTGGATGTCTATAGGATTTTATCACGAGGGCTTCAGACGCCTGTTCGGTATACATTTAATAATATTCGGACCATTGAGCAATTCGCTCAAAAAACCTCATCTCAATTGATGATGGATTCTGTCCAAATCATGAATGTGCTCCGGGATACGACATTCATTCATGAATTAGGATTTAATCGCGAAACGATTCCGGCGATGTTTTTCCCTGATAGCTATGAACTTTATTGGACCATTACTCCTGAAGAGTTTTTTAAACGGATGAAGAAAGAATATGATCGCTTCTGGTCCGATTCACGAAAGGAGAAGGCCTCGGCCATCGGGTTTACGCCAATGGAGATCTCAATTATCGCTTCTATCGCAGAAGAGGAAACGAATGATAAAGGAGAACGTGGGGAAGTGGGACGTCTTTATATGAATCGTGTCCAGATAAATATGCCGCTACAAGCCGATCCAACGGTGAAATTCGCATTGAGGGATTTTTCAATTCGAAGGATAATGAATAAACACCTGGAGGTCGATTCACCCTATAATACCTATAAATATGCCGGTTTGCCCCCTGGGCCGATCCGGATACCGACCAAGCAGACCATTGTGGCTATTTTGGAAAGCGAACCGCATTCCTATATCTATATGTGCGCGAAGGAAGATTTTTCGGGAAGGCACAATTTTGCGGTCTCCTATGCCGAGCATCAGAAAAATGCCGCTCGATATCGAAATGCACTTAATCAGCGCGGAATAAAATAATGACAGAAAAGCACTTGAGTTTACAGCTTACTCAGGTGCTTTTTTTTATATTTTCCTTTGATTATTCGCTTATTTGTATAAATTTGCTATTATTACATTAACCTGGCTAATATAGTCTACATGGAAAAACAACTATTACTCGGGGATGAGGCAATAGCTCAAGCTGCCATTGATGCCGGTATATCGGGCGTATACGCCTATCCCGGTACCCCCTCTACGGAAATCACAGAATACATTCAGCACCATTCGAAATTAAAAAACCTTCAGATTGCGAACAGGTGGTCATCAAACGAAAAAACAGCCATGGAATCGGCACTCGGAATGTCTTACATTGGTAAGCGGGCCTTGTGCTGTATGAAGCATGTGGGACTCAATGTTGCAGCAGATGCATTTGTTAATTCCGGGATTACGGGTGTCAATGGCGGTCTCGTTATCGTAGCGGCAGATGATCCATCAATGCATTCTTCTCAAAATGAGCAGGACTCCCGCTTTTACGGCGATTTCTCGTTTATTCCAATCATGGAGCCCTCCAATCAGCAGGAGGCGTATGACATGACACGTAAAGCCTTTGAACTTTCAGAAAAACATAAAACACCGGTTTTACTCCGTATAACGACACGTTTGGCTCACTCCCGCTCGGGTGTAACCTCTGCCTCTTCGCTTCCCCAGAAACAAATTTCCTTACCGGTCGATTCCTCTCAATTTATTCTCCTACCTGCTTTGGCGCGCAAACGCTACAAAAAACTACTTTCTTTACAACCTGAATTGGAATGGGAGTCGCTCACCTCTTCGTTCAATCGATATGTGGAAGGAAATGATAAATCATTGGGTATCGTGGCTGCAGGTATCGGGTATAATTATTTAATGGAAAATTATCCGAATGGTTGTCCCTATTCGGTTGTGAAAATAGCTCAATACCCACTCCCTAAGGAGTTATTCGTAAGATTGGCAGATTCATGTGACCGGATTTTGGTGATTGAAGAGGGATTTCCGTTCATTGAACAAAAATTGAGGGGGTTGCTCGATGATACGCTGCTTGTGAGCGGGCGAATGGACGGTATCTTGCCCCGAGATGGTGAATTGACGCCGGATACGGTAGCGGAAGCCCTCGGATTCGAGGTGAAGAAAGGAGAGGAAGTCCCCGCTATTGTAATGAACAGACCGCCGGCACTATGTCAGGGATGTGGTCACCGCGATATGTATGCCGCATTGAATGATGTGGTCAATCGTTATCCGGATCATCGCGTGTTTGGAGATATCGGATGTTATACGCTGGGAGCGCTTCCGCCGTTTCGAGCCATTCATGCCTGTGTGGACATGGGCGCGTCGATAACCATGGCAAAAGGAGCCTCCGAAGGGGGATTGTGGCCTGCAGTTGCCGTAATCGGTGATTCTACTTTTACACATTCGGGGATGACCGGTCTTCTGGATTGTGTTAATTCGAAAGCAAATGTAACAATTGTCATTTCAGATAATGAAACGACCGGAATGACAGGTGGTCAAGATTCTGCAGGAACGGGAAAAATAGAGGCCATCGTGGCCGGACTGGGTGTTGCCCCCGATCACATCCGCGTGTTTGAGCCGCTGAAGAAAAATATGGAGGAGATGAAACAGATTATTGAAGAAGAGGTGAATTATCGAGGCGTGTCTGTTCTCATACCACGAAGAGAATGTATTCAGACGCTCAAACGAAAACGTAATTGACCTTAATGTAAAATAATAGATTATATACAAATGAAATCGCCATAGCTCATCTAAGGTTGAGATACGCAACTAAAGGTATATTGATGGCGCATTTGACATTATTGTAAAAAATAGATTAGATACAAATGAAAACAGATATAATATTAGCCGGTGTTGGGGGGCAAGGGATTCTTTCGATTGCCGCAGTACTCGGTCAAGCCGCATTGGAAGATTCGCTCTATCTCAAGCAAGCTGAAGTACATGGAATGAGTCAACGGGGAGGCGATGTGCAATCAAACCTGCGATTGTCTTCGAAGCCTATCGCATCGGATTTGATTCCCTTGGGAAAAGCAGATCTTATTATTTCATTGGAGCCGATGGAAGCGTTGCGTTACCTCCCTTGGCTGTCACCCGAAGGAACCATTGTGACAAATTCAGTACCATTTATTAATATTGAGCCTTATCCTTCACAAGAAGTGCTTCAGGATCAATATGGCGCAATTCCATCGAAGGTGGTAATAGATGCTGAAAAAATAGCAAAAGAAGTTACCGGGACCGCTCGAACAGCGAATATGGTAATGCTCGGAGCAGCGTCCTCTTATATTGAAATCGATTATCCGAAAATCCGGGAGGCCGTGAAGCGAATTTTTGCAAGGAAAGGGGAGGAGATGATTCAGATGAATCTGAAAGCATTGGATGCCGGGAGAGCGTCTGCGAAATAACGGAAATGCGATAAATAATAAAAGGATATCAATTCTAACCAGAATAGAAAGAAAAAGGGCGATCCGGAAATTAATCCGAATCGCCCTTGGTTGTATTCCCGAAAGGGGTAATATCTTTATTTCTTTACTTTCATGGCGCTGATTGTGAAATAGATCAGCAACAATGCATACATGCCTAAACCGGTCCATTGAGAAGCCGAAGTAGCCAACCACTCTTCGTTAACGAAGTTCAATCCTCCGAATCGTAACAAAGCACTAACCACTCCCATCAATGCCCCACCGGCGATGAATCCGGATGCAAGTAGATTACCTTTCTCTACACGAGCCGTATTTAGAGCTTGATCTTTTGAACGAGAACCAACATACCAATTGATTGCACCACCAATCAAAAGAGGCAAGTTGAGATCGATCGGAATAAACATCCCCAATGCAAATGCCAATGGTGGAATTTTAATGAAGAACAGAATCAATGCAATTAATGCCCCGATTCCATAGAGTGCCCAAGGAGCGCCTGCACCGGTCATCAGCGGTTCGATAACTGCCGCCATCGCATTCGCCTGTGGCGCTGCTAAAGCGCCAGATGTAAATCCATATGTTTTGTTCAGAATAAGGATAACTCCTCCCACCGTAGCAGCGGATACCAATGTTCCAAGGAATTTCCATGTTTCCTGTGCTTTCGGTGTAACTCCCGTCCAATATCCGATCTTAAGGTCGGTGATGAATCCACCTGCCATTGATAGGGCTGTACACACAACTCCTCCGATCACCAACGATGCGATCATTCCGGAAGTGCCTTTTAGTCCGATTGCAACCAAAATCACAGAGGCTAGGATAAGAGTCATTAGCGTCATTCCGGATACCGGGTTTGATCCCACAATTGCAATCGCAGTTGCCGCAACCGTAGTAAACAAAAATGCAATAGCTGTAACTACGACCCATGCAATCAATGCCTGTCCTAAATTTCCGATAACTCCCAACCAGAAGAATAGGAGAATAACCGTTAATGCCACCACAGCGGCGATAGCGATAAATTTCATCGAAAGATCTTTCTCCGTTCTTTTTACGTTTTCAATCTTAGAAGTATCTTTCACCTTAAATTCGCGAGCAGCCAGAGACCCTGCGCTTTTGATCACTCCGCGCGAGTTCCATATGCCGATTAGTCCGGCCATTGCAATGGCTCCGATACCGATTTGGCGACCATAGGTAAGGAAAATGGTTTCTGCACTCATGTTTCCTACGGTTTCTGTGATATTCGGATTTTCAAACGCTAAAATCCGATCGTAAAAGAAAAGGTTCATCAACGGGTCAACTACCCACCAGATGAAAAGCGATCCGAAGGTGATGATTGCACAATATTTCAATCCTACAATGTATCCTAGACCTACCACGGCAGCTCCGACATTAAGTTTGAACATTGCTTTTCCTCTTTCTGCAATCATCTGTCCGAATCCGATCGCACGCGAAGAGAACGTTTCGTTCCACCAGCCGAAAGTAGCGATGATGAAATCATATACCCCGCCGATGACACCCGCTAAAATCAACGGTTTAGCCTGATTGCTGCCTTCTTCGCCCGTTACCAAAACCTGTGTTGTAGCCGTAGCTTCCGGGAATGGGTATTGCCCGTGCATTTCGGATACGAAATATTTACGGAACGGAATCAAAAACAATATACCCAAAATACCTCCTAAAAGTGAACTCAAAAAGATATTCATGAAGTTTACCGTCAATTCAGGATATTTTGCCTGAAGAATATACAGCGCAGGCAACGTGAAGATCGCACCTGCTACGATCACGCCTGAACATGCCCCGATGGATTGAATCATCACATTTTCGCCCAATGCATGTTTCCGTTTTCCGGCATTGGAAAGTCCCACAGCAATAATTGCAATTGGAATGGCAGCTTCAAATACCTGTCCCACTTTTAATCCAAGGTAAGCAGCAGCTGCAGAGAATAAGATTGCCATGATGATACCCCAGGATACGGACCATAGGTTTACGCCTTGGAATTTTTGATCAGCCGGTAGGATTGGATGATACGTTTCGCCCGGTTTTAACGGTCGGAAGGCGTTTTCCGGGAGTCCTCCCGGTCTTGATTTTTCTTCTTTCATGTGATTATGTTTTAAAAATGATGTGATGCGATTTTTTAAACTAAATACTTTGTCAATTGTTATATATTTATGCTGTATTAAACATAAATACAGTAAAAATATGAAAAATACAGAGATTATTCAAAATACCCCCCGAATTATGAAGGAGATGTTCAAATTTCTGAGGAGTCTAGCTAGTCATAATGACCGCGAATGGTTCCAAGAACATAAGGAGGAGTATGATACCCTGCGTAAGGTCTTTGAGTTTATGACCCAAGAGTTAATTGAAGGGATTGCTACCTTCGATGAGCGTGTAAAAGGTTTGCAGGCGAAAGATTGTATATTCAGGATTTATCGGGATACGCGATTTTCGAATGACAAGACTCCTTACAAGACACATTTCGGAGCTTGGATTACGAAAGGAGGAAAAAAGAGTGAGTATCCAGGGTATTATCTTCATATAGAACCTGGAAATTGTGTCTTAGCGGCTGGGGTTTGGCATCCTGATCCTAAACTTTTGAAGATGTTTCGCAAGGAAATTTTCGAGAATATCGATGAATTCAAGGAGATTGTTGAAGAGCGACGGTTTGAGGATTTATTCCACGGTGTACAGGGGAGTTCCTTGAAAACGATGCCAAAAGGTTTTCCGAAAGATTTTTCGGATGGTCATTTCTTGATGTTAAAGGATTATTTTGTAGAGAAAACCTTAAATGATGATTTTTTTGATGAAGAATGGGTAGCTAAATCTGTCCGGATATTATCCGTAGCTTATCCTTTTAATCAATTTTTAGATCATGTGGTTCAAGATTTTACCGAATTTGATTCGTGAGTAAAGGAATAAAGATCTAGTCATTATACAACAAATGCCCCGAAAGAGAATTCTCTTCGGGGCATTTGTTGTATCTATTCTAGCTTAGAATTTGTATCCGAGTGTCAATAAGAACTTGAATGAATCCGTTGTCAGTTTCGATTTTTCCGAAAGGATGTTCGCATTGCTAACTTCCGGGAAGAGGTAAGCATCTTGTTGGTTGGATTTCCAAACAAACGCCATGTCTGTAAAGAAACTACCCATGCGATAACCCAAGCCGGCTGTATAATATTGTGTACCACGGTCGATTACGTAGTTTGGAATGGTTCCTGCTACGAATACCTGAGCCTGATTGTTTAAAATACGCTTGTCATAAGCAGTAGATTGGTTGGCATATCCCAAACGAACACTTACGAGGGGAGTCAACCTCCATTCTGCACCCACTTTAAATGTATTCATCATTTTCAGTTGCGCCTTCATATCCGCATTCTGATCTGCAAAAGCATATTCTTCGCCATTATCGTTCGCTAAACGTATCTGAGAATAATCTTCCAGATCATATTCAAAACTTAAAATTCCGTTTTTACCCAAAATCAAAGCTGTACTGAACTGATACTTCCATGGCGTGTCCATTCTGTAGTCAATGTAATCTTCAGGTGTGTCCATGATTTCCCAAGGTGTTCCGGGTAATTTTTCATAGACATTAATTTTCCCGATGAAATTATCGGTCATGTGATACCATGTAGGCGTATGAACGGCAACACCCAGACGGAGCATGTTTGTAGGACGGATAATTAATCCGGCTTTCACATTGATTCCTGTTCCGGTAGTCTTTAGATAATTCGATAAACGGTAATTGGTGTTATCCAACGGATTTGAATTAGCATTGTTTGGATCCCAATAGAATTCGTCGTACGAGATGCGTTGTTCGAAATTCAGGTCAGATACGCCGAGTCCCAATCCCCAATAAACGATGTTGGAAAAGTTGCCACCAACATTAAAAGTGTATTCATCGATGCGACTTTTCTCTTCTACCAGTAAATCGCCTCCTACCGCCAGACCGGCTAATTCGGAAGGTGAGGAGTAGGTGTAAGAATTTCCGTTGTTTTGAGCACGTAACAAACCTGTATTATAGGCAAGAACAGTTAGCCATGGAGCTCCCGAATCGTAATACGGGTCGTATTTTGGATTAGAGGTGTCAAGTAATTTACCCGGGTCGCCGCCCCAGTTTGTTGCGCCTACAGCTATGTAGTCGGTAAGAGAGCTAGCCATGTAATTTTGAGTGACAGTATACTTCCGTTTCTCTCCACCTTGTCTGTTGAATGCGAAACCCACATTGAAATTTACCAATCCTTCTCTTTTGCCGGTTTTGAATGTTCCGACATACCCAAGGTTGTTGAAGTTGATATTGAATTTACCCTGTTTCCATTTTTCACCGGTAACATCAAGGCTGTTAGTAGGCATCGAGGTGTTGGTTTCCACTCCTCCCAACGCCATGGTTGCTACAACTTCGGAACTTCTATATACACCGATACCCGCAGGGTTCTGAGAAAGTGTGCTGATGTCGCCCCCTAATGCGCCGAAAGCTCCGGCCATTCCCATGTATCGGGCCGTTCCAACAATTTCTTTTTTTGTATATCTGTAAGCATCGGTCATTTCCTGTGCCGATACTACCGACGCTGCAAAGAGTGCAACGCCCAGGATTGAATTTCGCTTCATATCGTTTTTATGAATTAAATAGCGGTTATACAAGAGCTGAAAAATAAACAAAAGCCATCAGTATAACATTGTCCGCGAAAAGAAAGTTCTGTTTCTGAGCAAAGACAGTGTAATGCTGATGGCTGTATGATGATTCTTGAAAAATATTATCTGCGGCCGCCAGTTCTGTTGCCCGAAGAGCTTCTTGAACCGGAACTCGATGAGCCAGAATTATAAGAGTTGCCGGAGTTGTTTCTTCCACTGTTATAACTGTCTGTAGTGATAACCGTAGAGTTGGATCTCTGCTCGTTATAATCTCTGCCCGGACGAGTTGTCCGATCCGTTGCCGGTCTGCTGTTTGTGTTTCCGCTCGGTCTGGTTGTATTTCCTGACGGACGAGTCACATTTCCTGTAGGACGGCTTACATTTCCGGAAGGTCTTGAATCGCTTCCCGACGGACGGTTTACATTTCCTGCAGGTCGGGTGTAGTCACCGGCAGGTCTGTTTCCTACGCCAGATGGGCGGCTTCCGTTACCGGATGGGCGCAGTCCACTTCCAGATGGTCTGGTGACCGCTCCGTTTTCACCGGACGGCCGAGACGTGTTGCCCGTTGGTCTGGTTTGTATGCCGGAAGGTCTTTCGTTGGATGGTCGGCCTGAAGTACCGTAATTACGGTCATTATTTCTGTTCGGATTAATTAGTGGACGCGAATTACCTGAGTTTCCTGAATTATGTCCGTAGTTTGGTCGGTGCGGTTTGTTGCTTCCCGGGTAAATCGGACGGTGTCCCCAATCCGGAGTATGTCCCCAATTAGGGTAATGTCCCCATGACGGTCCGTGTGCACTTCCCCAATACCAATCGTTGCAGCCGAAAGAAGGGTATCCCCCCCACATCCAATTGTTCCAAGCCCAACTGCTCCAAGGCCAGCTATTCCATCCCCATGTGTTAAATCTCCATGAAAGAGAAGTGTATGCAAAAGGACTCCACCTATAGTCCCAAGACCAACGGTTGGTCCAGGTAGGAGTTATCCATGCGTAATTCCCGTCTACATATACATTCCAATCGGTTTGATTTAGGAAGTAGATATCTGTGTAAGCAGGATCGCTGATGTGAATTGTGAATTTGGGATTGTGAAATTTGCGAATACGTTCAGCGTATTCAAAGTCAGAACTGTTCCCGTTGAATCCGTTAAGGTAATATCCGCTTTCTACCGGTTCGGCGTCATAAGAAACTGCCTCCTGATCATAATCGTATTGGGTTTCTGTGTTCTCAGAAGAGCCGCGACGATTGTATTCATCCACACTTCGCTCGGAAGGAGTGGACGCATTTCTTTCTTTTGGAGTAGTTTGGTTAGAATATGTTGAAACAGAATTTTGAGGCTGTACTTTCTTTTGAGCTTCGGCCTTTTTCTTTTCTACAATTTCGTTACTTTTGTTCGGCTGGTAATAGATGTCGTCTTCAGGGACATACTTTGACTGAGCAAAACCGATGGCGGATCCGGTAATAACAGTCAGCAATGTTACGAATACTTTTGCTTTCATTGTAGTTCCTCCTTCTTACTTTAATTATTATCTTTGTGCAATTAAGTAAACGCCGGTGAGTCGAAATAATACTACTTGCCAGCTTATTACAAATATAAGAATAGTATTCTTTGAATCAACTTGTATTGCGAAAAATTAACACATATATAATGAATTATTACGAGGTAACTTTAAGAATTATTCCTTTTTCGGAAATTGCAACTGATTTGATCTCTGCTTCACTTGGAGAAGCTGGTTATGAGAGCTTTGTTGTGGAAGATGAAACGCTTAAGGCGTATGTGAATGAAAATCTATTTGATCAGACGCTGTTGGATGTCGCAATCGAAGAGTTTCCGATGGAAGCCGAGATTTCTTATGAGGTAGCTGAGATTGAACAAAAGAACTGGAACGAAGAGTGGGAGAAAAACTATTTTCAACCAATCGTTATCGGCAATGAATGTGTGATTCACTCCACTTTTCATACAGATGTTCCTGAAGCAAAATACGATATTCTGATCGATCCTAAAATGGCATTTGGAACAGGTCACCACGAAACGACCAGTCAGATTCTTGCTGAGATCCTGGATTTCGATTTTACAGGAAAAAGCGTTCTGGATATGGGATGCGGTACGGCGGTACTAGCTATTCTAGCTGTGATGAAAGGGGCTAATCCTGCTCGTGCAATCGATATTGACGATTGGGTTTGTGATAATGCCAATGAAAATGTAAAATTGAATCGTACCGAAAATATTGAAGTTCAATGCGGGGATGCAACTCTTTTAGCGGACGGACGTACTTACGATGTGATTTTTGCCAATATTAATCGGAACATTCTTTTGAATGACCTGTGTCATTACGCAAAATGCATGCATTCGGGATCTGTAATCCTAATGAGTGGCTTCTATGTGGATGATATACCTGCAATCCGTGAAGAGGCGGAAAAACAAGGATTGGTTTTCGAACATCACCGTGAGAAGAACCGTTGGGTAGCGGTTAAATTTGTGAAGCCGTAAAAATAACCCCTCTAAATACAAAGGAGGTTGTCTGAAAACATTTTGTTTTCGGACAACCTCCTTTTTTATTCAAGACCTTTTCTATTCAGATATTAATATAGTTCCTCTTGGGGACCTTCTCGAAGCGCATCTTTGCCATACACTGACATGGCCAGTCTTTTTACAACGATAACGAAACCTCCCGTTAGGATAAGGTTTAACACCAAGCTAAGAATTGAAATGATCAGAATCGGACCACCCAGGCTGTAGCCTAACGCGATAATCAAGATTCCGGCCCCAACCTCACCACGTGTAAACATACCGATGGATAAAGCCAGTCTTTCTCGAATATCACGATCCCGGTAACAAACTAACGGAACCAATTTGCCGATATTCGAAAGGATAGTTACAAGGAATACGTTCCATGCGATTTCTCCCCAGCCCATCATTGGCTGAGCTGCAGTGATGCTTCCCGCACCCTGTGCTCCGCTTAAATCTCCCTGGATGAAAAGTGGTGTGCTTAAACCAACAAGCATCATAAATGTATAGGAAATGATGTCTGTCATCTTCAACTCCATCTTCGTGTGTTTTACGTGTGCATGATGATTCATCACCATACCCAATACGAAGGCAGGAAGTAAAACTTCAATGTGGATAGAGCCTTCGGCACCAAAGAATTTTTTAGTCACCAGATAAACTCCGTTGGAAACACCCACGATTAGGATTGCCCATAATAGAATCGCCCACCAACTCTGATTTGGGTTGTATGCACTTAGTTTTTTCCATCCGAACCAAAGAAGGAACGTAATGATTCCGACAATTACAAATAATTGCCATTTCATCCCGATCAACATGATCTGAAGCGGAATCATCAACAGGATGGTATCCAAGTCGTCGAAGATTGCCAACACCTGGGTTTTCTTATAGATCCAAACATGGCGCAAACCAGCTGCTGCAAGCATTGTAAATAAGATTCCGGCTGATGTCGGAGCTGCAAAACGACCAATTAACAGGTTTTCTTTCCAAGCATCCCATACTCCGAAATATTCTGGAGGAAGCAGAAACATGTAATAAACTGAAACCATAATCCAAGGCACTGCCGCGGTCGCCATCGCGATGAAGTAATCAGCCACGTAGGATTTCCATTTTGGTTTGTCAAGCTCGAATTCACGACCCACATTGATCATAATAAACGAAAGACATATAAACATGAGTGAATCCAACCCAAGTTTAAGAGGTTCGTAAAATTCCCTTTCCAATGCGACCGGAAGAATCTGAGAGAGAACGAGGCCTGCAATTAAGAAAAAGGATAAAAGGATGATCTTTTTCATGCTTTGTTGTTGATTGTTTTTAAGTTATTTACTCAAATATAAGCATTGCAGAGATCAAAAGCAAAAGAAAGAAAAGCTCTTTGTATTTTTTGTAATACAAAAGTTGAACCTCCCTAAATATTTATTAATCAAAACATATAACCTCCATTTTTAAGAATTTGGATTTATTTATTTCAATTCATGGCAAAAAGTGATGTTAGCGGGGTGTTTGCGAGGGGAACGAAAAGCATTCGAACGCTTAATTCATCCTTGTAAAATCCCGAACAAATCCTATATTATTACCTCTTCAGTACTCTGAAGAGTGCTCTCCAAAGCTCTGAAGCACGCCATTCAATGCTTTGAATAAGAATACTTAGGGCTTCTCGGGTATACATTACCGGTATCTCTTTTTGATTTTAGGCGAATCTGAATCAAAACCCACCTAAAAGAGAAGAGGCTGTCTAAAAATGAAGTGCACCCCAAAAGTTAGACAAAAAACTTTTGGGGTGCATTCTTTAT
>JAVVQG010000016.1:14215-100553 GCA_036655355.1 Bacteroidales bacterium | reverse complement strand
GAGACGTTAGGAGTGATTTTTCCCAATCTCTCCCCCCAACTTTTACTGGTGAGCCAAGATAAGGCTCACGGCACGCCCAACTCTCCGCTCGGGGAGCGCCCTAGCGGCAAGGGCCCCAAGCACGTTAATCGGATCGTGATGCCGAGAAAATCGTACAGGATTCCTACACTTTCTTCAGGAGAAGCACTCTATAGCTCGAAGCAAGGCCGTGGTTCGGTCGAAGCAAGGCCGTGGCGCGACCGAAGCAAGGCGGTGGCGCGACTGAACCAAGGCCTTGATAAATCAATCCTTGTTTTAAACATTTAACAACCAGTGTTTTTACCGACAGATAATACAGGATTCTATTCGAATTTAAAAGTATAAATTAATGCGATAAATGCTATTGGGCAAACCTAAATTAGAAATAACAAGATTATATCCAAATAAAAAGCGGTAGTCCAGTTCTGTGAATTGGGCTACCGCTTTTTTATACCCTCCAAATTGAGATCTTTATCAATTTGCAATCTTTTAGTAATTGTCTATTAACAAAGGTGTTATTTATTATAAAATATTTACTATTTTTGTTCAAAACGATTTCCATGAAGATACAAACCTTACTCAACGATACAATCCATCCTAAGAATAATCAGATTCGTCTCGAAATTTTGAAAATAATTATCGAGAAAGGAGCCGTCACTCATTCTGACATTTCAAAACAAATTTCCCTAAGTATTCCAACGATATCTAAGATCGTTGCCGAAATGGTCGAATTCGGACTCTTATACGAATGCGGCAAAGCCGATAACCAAGGTTCCCGAAAAGCCAGCCTTTACGATATCAATATGAATGCCGGTTATTTTATCGGTATCGATATCCAGAAAAATTCCCTTTTAGCTATTCTCACTGACTTTTCAGGCAATCTCCTTGTGGAAGAGAAATATCCTTATTTCCTCGAAGATACCGAAGAAGCATACAGCAGAATGGTTTCTCTGATCAATACCTTTCTTGACAACCTCTCCGTTTCAAGAGAAAACATCATCACCATGGGTATTTGCATGAAAGGAATCGTTAATGTACATACCGGAAACACGTATGGTTATTTCGCTAGTACACGACAATCATTAACGGAAAGACTTGAAGAAAAATTCAACGTCAAAGTACTTATTGAAAACGACGCACGCGCCGGTGCTTATGGTGAGTTCATATGCGGAGCCGGAAAATCATCAGAAAACGCCATCTACGTGAATATCTCGTGGGGACTGGGGGTTGGTATCATCGCCAACAAAGAGATCTACTACGGCAAATCTGGATATGCAGGGGAATACGGACATCTCCCGATGTTCGATAATGAGATATTATGTCATTGCGGAAAAAAAGGCTGCTTGGAAACAGAGGCTTCCGGGTCGGCAATTGTTCGCCGTTTTAAATCGGAATACAGCAAAGGAAGCAGTACCATTCTAAAAGACAAAATGAATCTGGATGGTCCTGATCTGATGAATGAGATTCTTCATGCAGCTAAAGAGGAAGATCTTCTTTCTTTGGAGACCATTGATGTCACGGGACGTGTATTGGGTAAATATATTTCCGGACTTCTAAATATTTTCAACCCGGATGTATTGATTTTAGGAGGTGAAGTAGGTACTTTGGGAAAACAAATATCCCTCCCGATAGAAACCGGGATTATGAAACACTCTCTCAACTTCGTAAATCAGGATACCGAAATACGAATTTCCAAATTAAGAGGAAGAGCAGCCGCAGTAGGTGTCTGCCTGCTTGCCCGTAATAAAATGTTGGGAATAGTTAGGGGATAACCCCATTTATAAATACCGGTGATCCGGGAGCTATAAATGAGGATATCCTAAAGGACGTGTAATCCAGTCGATATTATCCCAAGGATGAATCAACTGTGAGATTTTGAATGTGGAATTACAAAACTCCATGACCGCATTAAACGGATCAGGGTAATTGAATACATCTTTCAGATTCAAGAAGAACTCATTCTTTGAACTGTCAAACACGGCTGTCTTCGGCCAGATATCTGTCTCGTAAGGAGAAATCGAAGAGATAAAAGGATAAGGAAGGGCAAAGAATGAGGGAATCTGATCGTGAGGATCTCCCGGCCAGAAACCACACTCAAACAGCGCTTCATCAAATGCGTATTTTGAAATGACCGCATTCTCTTTCGGATAAGGCCTACTTTCTCCGCTAAACACAGTACAAGACAGGTCCATCGCCCCAAAGTAATATGCCGGTGTATTCACTTTTCCCCTAAATGGCGCCAGAAACCGGAGTAGTCCCTGATATGCGAAAAGCATGTTCTCAAGCCATTGGGTAGCTGCCTTCGGATTATAGGTATAATGAACATCATCCTTTGTGAAATCAATCGCTCCCGCTATCTCCTGAGGCATCGTATCGATGGCAGTAGGCGAACCTATCTTCTTCAGTGCATCCATAAAAAGGCGATAAAACTCCTGAACACTCAGTTCATCAACCAGCTTAATCACTTCCGATCCTCCACCGCTGACAAACTCCACTTGATGGCTTCTCAAATTATAATGAATGGAAAAAGGAGATGCATCACCCGGAATAATACCCGTTGATAAACCGTCTATCGTGAGATACATGCGGATATGCGACCACTCCGGCCGTGGATAACATCGTTCCAGTTTCACCTTTCCAGCCATCTGCAGATACAAACGAAGCGTTTCTGCAGTTTCTTTCCATTCTCCGAAGGTTAAAAAAATCTTGTCCATATTATTCTCAATTAGAGCTTCTTTCAATAGAAACAAGCACCGTTGAGAACTGTTCACTAGGGATTCTTCACTTCTTTGAGAATAACACCATAGCCTCCTCCGGGAGCCATTTTAAAGGTAAAGGTATTGTTCTTGCGTACATACATCTCCGAGATCTTGAAATCAGACGGATTCGTAAGCCAGTGGCTGTTTTCCGTATCTTCGTAAATGGTTGCTTTATAAAGAATATCGGGTGAAAGGAAATCGAACGTAATCACACTCTCTCTTCCCTGAGCATTCGTGATACCTCCTACAAACCAATTCTCCGAATCAGAATCTTTTCTTGCCACGATAACGTAACGGCCTAACTCCGCATCAACAACCTTCATCGTATCCCACGATTTAGGTAGATTACCAATGAACTTACCGGTAGCACCTTTGTCTGTATAATACGCTTCATAATCGGAATATACACTTAGAGGACGGTTAAAAACCACATGCAAAGCCAATTGGTGCACAAAAGTAGAATATCCTCCTTTCGGAATATTCATCATCGAATACTCCTTCGTCCCTTCATAATGTCTTGAAAAGGGGAGAATCACATTATTCTTACAATTATTCTCATAGAAATCGATCGGATGTTCGTATTTCTCCTTCGGCAAGTCGCCCTCCAGACTCAGATTATATACCAGTTTCGACTCCAACAACTCGGCCGAATTATTCGAAATACCTATCGAAAGCCATTGCGAGTAGTAGGGTAAAGGAACCACCATTTGGTGATGATCGTCTTTGGTCACATAAGTTGAAACCAACGGTTTGTGGGCATCCACCTTCATATTAAAGGTTGTAGGCTCATTGATAGTCACAATCTGGAAGTTCATATATTTACTACCGTTCTTAACCAGGAAGGGAAGATTCACAAAAAGACTGTCGGGATATTTTCCATGCTTGGCATCATCCGGAAGAGCCGTTTCAAACATCTTACGCATCACGTCGAGATTTCCGTCGTGGTACTGATTTTTTGTATCGATATATTCAAAACAAGACCAATAGGCATCTACTTTATCCGCAAAGTTGATATCCATCATCTTTCCCGAGATCACTACGTTTTCATATCCTCTCACCCAATAACGAAATGCAACGCCGTCATTATACAACCTGAAAATGATATCCATCTCCCGATCGTTCTTCTCCACTTTTGCAATCAGTTCGTTATATTGATGTTGTGGCTGCTCATACTCTTTTCCCAAAGAAGCTCCCGAATACTTATTTTTTCCGATTGCGATATCTTTCAGCTGAAGCGCAGAATCCATCGGGTTTCCGTCCAAATGAAGTCCAAGTCTGGAACGCTGTATCAGTGTGTCATTTTTATAAATAACCGTGTAATAAGGAATGCCCTCACCATCCATCGAAAAGGTCAGATTAATATTTTTATCCGGAGAAGTTATGGAATGATTCTTCTTCTCACACCCCGCACATAACAATCCCAAGAAACAAAGAACATATAGATATTTCATTTGTATACAGTTTATTTTTGACACTCACGTCAAACGCGCCATTTATATAACTTCCCTAAAAAAGAGGGTGAATTTATATTTCTCACCTACAATACCCAAAGATGGCGTAAATACTTATTTTTAATTTACAATATTAATTCAAAATGGTGATGTACACAACCATACAGCCCGATAAGATGAATAAAAAACGGCCCTGATACTGTTAAATCCGAATGAAAATAACCCTAAATAATTAAATTTATTCATTTTTGACTATATTGCGCAAATAATAAAAACGCTACTCTATGAACGAACAAATCAGACAAATTGCAGATCGCCTCAAAGGTTTGCGTGAATCTCTTGAGATTGAAATAGATGAAATTGCACGGGTTTGCGATATTTCTCCTCAGAAATACCTCGAAATAGAGTCGGGCGAAGCGGATATACCGGTTAGCCTCCTGCATCAGGTTAGTCGCCATTATAACATCGAACTCGTTACCCTGATGTTCGGCGACGAGGCTCATATGAACTGCTATTACCTCACCCGTGCAGGAAAAGGCCCCTCGGTAGAAAGAACGAAAGCATATAAATACCAGGCGTTGGCCACCGGTTTTAAGAATAGAAAAGCAACACCTTTCATGGTTGTCGTAGAACCCAATGACGATGATGCAATCACCTTGAATGCTCATCCGGGACAAGAGTTCAACCTTGTGCTCAAAGGAAAGATGCTTTTACATATCCACGGAAAAGAACTTATTCTCAACGAAGGGGATTCAATCTATTTCGACTCCTCCTTCCCGCACGGGATGAAAGCCCTGGATCATGAAAAAGTGCAATTCCTTGCGATGATCCTTTAATTAACTTTATACTCCCTTGAAGAGATACTTCGTACAGTATTTCAACATCCGAGCCCAATTTTCATAGTATGATTGAACGGTTTTTAAAACAAACGGAGTTCTCCTCTCAAGAGGACTTCATGAATAATTTCAAGGTAGAAATCCCTTTAGATTTCAACTTCGGGTACGATATTGTTGACGAATGGGCTAAAATAGCGCCCCATAAAAAAGCACTCAGCTGGACCAATGACAAAGGTGCGAAACATGATTTCACCTTTGCCGAAATCAAAGAACAAAGTGATAAGACGGCATCCTATTTCCAGTCACTCGGAATAGGCAAAGGCGATAAAGTGATGCTGATTCTCAAAAGACGCTTTGAGTTTTGGTTCGCAATCGTCGCCCTTCACAAACTCGGCGCTACGGTGATTCCCGCTACCCACCTCCTTACTGAAAAAGACATCGTTTACCGTAATAATGCCGCATCGATAAAAATGATCGTGGCCGTCGGTGAAGAAACCGTCCTTAACCATATCGAAAAGGCGAGAAGCAAATCACCTTCCCTCGAGCGATTGGTTTCGATCGGCCCCGACATTCCGGAGGGATGGGATGATTTCCATTTCGGCATCGAACATGCTGCTCCGTTTAGCCGTCCGGAAAACACAAACCAAAATGAGGATATCTCGTTATTGTATTTCACTTCCGGCACTACGGGTGAGCCTAAAATGGTGGCCCATGACTTCACCTACCCCCTTGCTCACATCATTACCGCCTCTTACTGGCACAATTTGAATGAGGAATCGTTGCATCTTACACTGGCTGATACCGGCTGGGGGAAAGCGGTATGGGGGAAACTATACGGTCAATGGATCGCGGGGGCAAACGTCTTCGTATACGACTTTGACAAATTCACACCCGCCGATGTATTGCATATGATCCACAACCATCGCATCACTTCGTTCTGCGCTCCTCCCACCGTATTTCGTTTCCTGATTAAGGAGGAGTTAAGTAAGTTTGATATCTCATCCTTGAAATATTGCACCATCGCAGGAGAAGCACTAAACCCGGCGGTTTATGAAGAGTGGTTGCGGTTAACAGGAATCCGACTCATGGAAGGGTTCGGACAAACCGAAACAACCCTTACGATCGCCACTTACCCTTGGGTGGAACCGAAACCCGGTTCCATGGGAATAAAGAACCCGCAATACGATGTCGATCTGCTTACACCGGACGGACGTTGGGCGGAAGATGGCGAGCAGGGACAAATCGTAATCCGGACCGGAGGCAAAAAGGTTCTCGGACTTTTCAAAGAGTATTACCGCGATGAAGCCAAAACGAAGGAAGCTTGTTCAGATGGTCTCTATTATACGGGCGATGTGGCATGGCGCGATGAAGACGGCTACTTCTGGTTCGTCGGCCGTGCAGACGATGTGATCAAAAGCTCAGGCTATCGAATCGGTCCGTTTGAAGTGGAAAGTGCCTTGATGACCCACCCTTCTGTGCTTGAATGTGCCATTACCGGAGTTCCCGATGAGGTACGCGGACAGGTGGTAAAAGCAACCATCGTTCTTTCCAATCCTTACAAAGATAAGATAAGCGATGCGTTGATTAAAGAGATACAGGATCATGTGAAACGCGTGACCGCTCCCTACAAATATCCACGCATCATCGAATTCGTCGAGGAACTGCCTAAAACAATCAGCGGGAAAATCCGACGCGTGGAGATTCGCGACAAGAAGTAATGAATGAGCACTCATCGTTCAGAGGCATCGTAACGTTAACGATGAAATTAATAGAAACGTTAACGGCGAACCAATCTTCTCCTATGTTGTTAGATTTATAGCGATATTTGCATCGGATACTATATCTAAACAAACAAATATTTATAAATTGATTCTGTTATGAGAGAGGTCGAAAAAAATTGGTTCGTAAGTACTTCTGAACTGGAAGGTCAGGAAATAATTACACGTGGCCGCAGAGATCTGAAAGAGATTCAGGAAAGCGGAAAATATCCGGAACGTATTGAGATCGAGTGGGAATACAAACCTATTTCGAATGCCGGCATGCCGACTGAGGAGCAGGACAAGTTCATGAACGAGATTGCATTTAAATTGTCGGATGCGGAGGAGAAAGAGGGTATCGGATACATGACCGCAACCCATACCGGACGCTCAAGATTCTTCATGGTTTTCTATACAAGCGATATTGAAAAATTCGCCATGATTCTTCACAAGGTATTGGATGAATACGAACAGTTACCATTACAAATTGGTAGAATCGAAGACCCTGAGTGGGTAGAATACAAGGAAATGCTAAGAAATAATGGCATTGTGGAGTAATTTTCCATAATTAATAGTACATTTATGTTTGACGCCAAGTCGTGGATCACTCGTTTCTATAAACGGGACCATGCCTTGGCGTTTTAACATAAAATTTTTAGGTATGACATCAGCAGACGATATCGTTATCAGAGACTGGAAGCCTTCGGATGCCGCCGCTCTTGCAACCAATCTGAACCACCCGGAAGTAGTTCGTTATTTAGGTGAAACCATTCCGTTTCCATACACGATCAGACACGCCCGGGTATTCATCGGTATGACGAATTGTTGTGAAAACAAATTGGCCAAAGCAATCGTGGTAAATGACGAAGTCGTAGGTTCGATCTCGCTTACCCCAAAGGATGATATTTTCCGATTGGATGCCGAATTGGGCTTCTTTCTCGGAAAAAACCATTGGGGAAAAGGTATCATGCATCGTGCCATACAGAAAATGACCCGGTTCGCCTTTGAGAATTTCGATCTGGTACGTATTCACTGTCAGGTCATCGAGGAGAATCTCCAATCAATCAAAGTCCTTCAAAAAGCCGGATTCAAACAAGAGGGTATCTTGCGGAATGCAGCTTTTAAGGATGGCCAATTAATGAACACCTGTTTAATGAGTATTCTGAGAGCGGAATTATTTCCCCTCCGATCAGATTCGTAAACACAGGAATCTATTAACCACTATTTATTATTTCTCTTATGTCTTATCGATTCAAACGTATCGCGGTTAAAATCGGAAGCAATGTACTGACCCGAAAAGACGGCACGTTAGACTTCACGCGAATGTCCGCCCTGAGCGATCAGGTTGCCGAACTGCACAAAGCCGGCGTAGAGGTGATCCTGATCTCATCGGGAGCCGTAGCCTCTGGTCGCAGCGAAGTGAAGGTAAACCGTAAACTTGACTCCGTTTCCGCACGACAACTTTTTTCGGCTGTCGGACAAGCCAAACTCATCAACCGCTATTATGAACTGTTCCGCGATCACGGTATTGCCTGCGGACAGGTACTGACCACGAAAGAGAATTTCGGGTCACGCCGCCATTACCTCAACCAAAAAAACTGCATGGAGGTAATGCTCGATGAAAAAGTAATTCCGATCGTAAATGAAAACGACACGATCTCGGTAACCGAACTGATGTTTACAGACAACGATGAACTCTCGGGGCTGATCGCGACCATGATGGGAGCCGATGCGTTGATCATTCTAAGTAATATCGACGGTATTTATACCGGAAACCCATCAGATCCCGATTCCGAAGTGATCCGGGAAATTCAAACGGGACGTACCGACATCTCCTCATACATCCAAACCTCACGCTCTTCGTTCGGGCGAGGCGGCATGATCACCAAATACAACATCGCCCGAAAAGTGGCCGAAGAGGGTATCGAAGTGATCATCGCCAATGGAAAAACAGACAACATACTTCCGCTCTTGCTTAAGAAGGGAAGCAAACAGATCTGTACCCGTTTCCTTCCCTCCGAAAAGCCGGTATCGAGCGTGAAGAAATGGATCGCGCACTCCGAAGGATTCGCCAAAGGTGAGATTCACCTGAACGAAGGAGCAACCGAAGCGGTTTTGGGAGAACAGGCAGTCAGCATTCTGCCCGTAGGCGTTACCCGTATTGCAGGCGATTTCGAAACCGATGATATCGTACGCATCTTCGACTTCCGAGGAAAACAGATCGGCGTAGGCAAGATATCCGTGGATAGCTTGAAAGCAGCCGCCTTGACCGGAACGAAAGGTGCCAAACCATTCGTTCATTACGATTACCTCTATCTCGATTAAAAGATGAAAACAATAATTCCACAATTGACACGGGCGCGTGAAGCTTCATCGGAGCTACTTTTGCTCGATGACACACGCATCAACGAAATATTACTCGCTCTGGCAGATGCGGCCGAAGCGCATACGATCGACATTCTTTCCGCCAATGCCAAAGACCTGGAGCGGATGGAGCCGTCCGATCCGAAGTACGACCGTCTGCTTCTGAACGGCGAACGTATCAAAGCGATTGCCGATGATATCCGCAACGTAGCCTCTCTTCCCTCCCCTTTAAACAAAGTGCTTGAAGAGACGGTGCGTCCCAACGGTATGACGATCCGAAAAGTGAGCGTTCCGTTCGGTGTGATCGGCGTAATTTATGAGGCTCGTCCCAACGTGAGTTTCGATGTATTCTCCCTTTGCTTCAAAACGGCGAATGCCTGTATCCTCAAAGGAGGATCCGACGCTGAATTCTCCAATGAAGCCATCGTCAGGGTGATTCATGTCGTATTAAAACGTTTCGAGATAGATCCTGCGGTATGTACCCTGTTGCCTGCCGACCGCGAAGCTACCGCCCAACTGTTGAAAGCATCGGGATATGTTGACCTGCTGATTCCCCGCGGAAGCAGTGCCCTGATAAACTTCGTACGCGAAAACGCCACGATTCCGGTGATTGAAACCGGAGCCGGTATCTGTCACACCTACTTTGACAAAGCGGGTGATGTTCTGAAAGGAGCCGCAATCATTAACAATGCGAAGACCCGGCGCGTAGGCGTTTGCAATGCCCTCGATTGCCTGATCATCCATGAGGAGCGATTGAATGACCTGCCGGCACTCACCGAGAAGCTGAAAGAGAGCAATGTGATTATCTTTGCCGACCCGCAAGCATATGACGCTCTGCAGGGACATTATCCCGCGGAATTGCTGAAAGCGGCAGATACAGCCAGTTTCGGTACTGAATTTCTCTCTTACAAGATGTCGGTGAAAACAGTTCCAACCGTTACGGATGCATTAAAACACATCGCACGATACTCCTCTAAACACAGCGAGGCGATCGTTTCGGAAGATTCTCAAACACTTTCCCTGTTCCGTAAACTGGTGGATGCGGCTTGCGTTTACTGCAATGTATCTACGGCTTTTACAGACGGAGCCCAGTTTGGATTCGGTGCGGAAATCGGCATCAGTACACAAAAACTTCATGCCCGGGGACCCATGGCGCTTCGTGAGATCACCTCGTACAAATACCTGATCGACGGAGATGGCCAAACCCGCGGATAATCTTAATAACGCCTTATAATAATGAGAAACAAGTTAACCTTGCTATGTGTAGGCTGCTTATCGGCAGCCTCACTTTTTTCCCAAAAGGGATTTGAAAACCACTTTAATTCAAAAACATTACGCTTTGACTATTACCGGTGCGGCACAAACAACACCGAACAAATCTTTATCGAAGGCTTCGCCGAAGAACCCTTCTGGGGCGGTTCGCGTGTAAACTTAATCGACACCACGGCTCGCGGAGAACATTTCGTAAACGTATACGATAAGAAAAGCGGCGAGTTGATCTTTTCGCAAGGTCATAATTCACTTTTCCAGGAGTGGCGTACCATTCCCGAGGCTACGCAGATCGCGAAGGCCTTTCCCGAATCTTTCACAATGCCCTATCCCAAAGAGGATGTCCGGATTGAGTTCCTTTCCCGCAACAGAAAAGGTATTTACCAACCCGTCTTTCAAACCGATATCGCCGTAAACTCCCCATTCGTCCGAAAAGAGCGAAAACCCTACACTTCATTTGAGGTATTCAATTCGGGTCATTACGCGAAAAAAGTGGATATCGTCATCTTACCGGAAGGGTATACCGAGGGACAGTACGAGCAATTCCAAAAAGATTGTCGCGAATTCTCCGAAGCGATCTTCGCTTTTGAACCTTATAAAAGCAATCGAACGAAATTCAATGTACGCGGCGTTTGGGCCCCCTCGAAAGATAGCGGACCCGATATCCCGGGCGAAGGTATCTGGAGCAATACCGTACTGGACGCCGGGTTCTACACCTTCGGATCGGAACGATATCAGATGACATACGATTATAAAAAGGTAAAAGATCTGGCCGGCACGGTTCCCTATGATTATATTTACATCCTTTCCAATACCACCAAATACGGCGGCGGGGGTATCTATAATTTCTATGGAATCGGCGCATCGGCAAATCCGGGACTCGCCGCAAAGGTACACGTACATGAATTCGGTCATCTTTTTACCGGACTCGGCGATGAGTACGCCGACAATGGAAGCACCGAAGACCTCTACCCGCTGGATGTGGAGCCGTGGGAAGCCAATATCACCACATTGGTCGATTTTGACCGGAAATGGAAAAACATGATTGATGCAAAAACTCCCGTTCCCACTCCTGTAGAGGAGAAATACCGTCAGAAGGTGGGACTTTTCGAGGGTGCCGGATACATGACAAAAGGAATTTACCGCCCGGTACAGAAATGTCTGATGCGGGAATTCGGCGGCGTGGAGACATTCTGTCCCGTTTGTATCCAAGCTATAGAGAAACAAATTGAATGGATTACAAAATAACTTTACTAAGATGAGAAACTTTACAACCGTAAAAGACCTGGGGAACTTGCAAGACGCCATCAAAGAGGCGTTAGAAGTGAAAGCGAACAAATTCGATTATCAGGAATTGGGAAAGAACAAGACCCTCTTGATGATTTTCTTCAATTCAAGTCTTCGTACCCGACTGAGCACACAGAAAGCGGCCATGAATCTGGGCATGAACGTCATGGTTCTAGATGTAAATCAGGGTGCCTGGAAACTTGAAACGGAACGGGGCGTGATCATGGACGGGGATAAACCGGAACATCTTCTGGAAGCAATTCCGGTGATGGGATGTTATTGCGATGTGATCGGCGTTAGAGCATTCGCCCGATTTGAGAACAAGGAGGAGGACTACTGCGAGATGATCATCAACCAGTTCATCAAATATTCAGGTCGACCGGTATTCAGCATGGAAGCTGCTACGGGACATCCATTACAGGCCTTTGCCGACATGATTACCATCGAAGAACATAAGAAAACAGAGCGTCCGAAGGTGGTACTTACCTGGGCTCCTCATCCCAAAGCATTGCCGCAGGCCGTTCCGAACTCGTTTGCTCAATGGGCGATCGAAGCGGGATATGAAGTGGTGATCACACATCCCGAGGGATATGAACTCGACGAAGCATTCACAGACGGCGCCACAATAGAATACGACCAACAAAAGGCATTCGAAGGAGCGGATTTCATCTATGCCAAAAACTGGGCCGCTTATCGGGATCCGAATTATGGAAAAATACTCTGTTCAGATCGCGCTTGGACCGTCGACAGTGAAAAGATGGCGCTCACAAACAACGCCTTCTTTATGCATTGCCTTCCGGTTCGCCGAAATATGATCGTTAGTGACGATGTGATCGAATCACCTCAATCGATCGTAATTCAGGAAGCGGCGAATCGCGAGATCTCCGCACAGACGGTCTTAAAGAGAATCCTTGAAGGATTGAAAGCTTAAAAGCAACGCAAATAGCTACTTATACATTCTTATAGAAGAAAGATCTGTATAATAGAAGAAAGATCTGTATAATAAAAGAAAGGTCTGTTCTCCTTACCGAAAAAATCAGGTAAAGGAAAACAGACCTTCCTCATTTAATAAACAGCTCTTTAGATTTTCTTTCCAAGCACATATACCTCCAAGTCGTTAATCTCCTCTTCGGTCAATACAGAATAGTTCCCTCCACTTTGAATAATGATCCGACAAGCCATTTCGAAGAAAGTAGCCCGCTCAAAAGCTTCGTTAAAATCTTTTCCACACACTACCTGACCGTGATTTGTCAACAAAACAGCATCGTGGTCAATCATTGCCTCTATCACGGCATTGGCTAGTTCTATCGAACCGGGACGATAATAAGGTACTACCGGAATCACAGGGCCCAAATGGCAAACCACCTCAGCGGTTACATTGTAATTAGTAGGTTTATTTTTCATACAAGAGACTGCCGTTGCGTATTCCGATTGAAAGTGCAGCACCACATTCACCTCCGGTCTATTCCGAAGGATACCCATATGGAAAATATTCTCCATTGAAGGTTTTACACCGTTCACCGATTGCCCACTGGCGATATCACATATAGACACATTTTCCTCTTTCAGTTCCGGAACCCATGAGCCGGTACCCGTTACGAGCGCCTCATTGCCGATACGCCATGAAATATTACCACTACTGCATTGAGTCATGTGGGCATTTCCTACTCGGTGTGCTTGACGTACAAACGTTTCAATCTGTTGATTCGTAATCATCGTTTTATCTATTTAAATTATTTATATAATGGTCCATAATTCTTACAAGCGCGATAATCCTGCCCCTCTTTCTCCATACCAAAGGCATTCCATGCGGCAGGGCGGAATATTTTCTCTTCCGGCACATTGTGCATACAAACCGGGATGCGTAATATGGAACACATGGTAATCAAATCGGCTCCGATATGACCATAACTGATGGCTCCGTGATTCGCGCCCCAATTATTCATCACATCATAAGCGCTACGGAACGGCCCTTTTCCGGTAATACGAGGCGCAAACCAAGTACACGGCCAAGTATAATCGGTACGTTTCCAAAGTTTATCCGAAACAGCTTCCGGCAAGTTGAGCGTCCATCCCTCTGCAATCTGAAGTACAGGTCCCAATCCTTTTACCAGGTTCAAACGAATCATCGTAACCGGCATCTGTGCACGCGTGAGAAAACGGGAAGAGAAGCCTGCACCACGGAAATATCCGCTGTCGGCAGCACACCATTCAACCGCTTCCATAATACGTTCCTGATCTTCCGGCGAAACGTCAAACCACGCTTTGATCACCCCTTCACCTGCTTCGTCGCGCGCTTCTCCACAAGCATCCAAACAACAAGCACCCGAATTGATGAGATGAATAAAACCGTCGGCCTCACGTGCTTTTCCTTCGAGTTCATAACCGGTCGCCTTCCTTACCGCTTCACCACTCCAATAAGTGCGCACATCGGCAAACATCTGCGGGCGATTTGTAAGGAGCTTCATAAACAACATCCCCAATCCGTTGAGCACATCGTTTTCTGTAGCGAGAATAAAAGGTTCACGCGCGCCGTTCCAATCGAATGAGGTATTCAGCAATGCTTCCGGATAATCGGCGTTCGGGTAGAAATCGGTCCACTGTCGCTGTCCCTGAAACCCGGCCGCAATGGCATTGTGCCCCAATCGCTCCTCTTCACATCCAGCCGGCAGATTCGGATTTCCCTGCATCAAATCTTTGATGATGATCATCATCTTTACCACAAATTCCCAGTCTTTCTCAAGTTGTTCGTTACTTTTTTGAAGTTCCGCCGGATTCTTATCAAATCCCTGTTTACACTTACACTTCGTCCACGCCAATGCGCGCTCAAATTCGGCCGGATCGAATATACCCTCCGTCATACGACGAATGATCTCCACCTCATCTACCGATTCTACACGCATACCGAGATACTCCTCGATAAAATCGCAATCAATGATTGAGCCGGCGATTCCCATACAGATTGAACCGATCTGCAGGTATGATTGACCGCGCATTTGTGCCACGCCCAACGCCGAGCGTCCGAATCGCAACAATTTATCCTGTACGTCGGCCGGAATAGAAGTGTCGTCGGCATCCTGCACATCGTGTCCGTAAATACCAAATGCCGGAAGTCCTTTCTGTGCATGAGCTGCCAATACAGCTGCCAGATACACTGCACCGGGACGTTCGGTTCCATTAAAACCCCAAACCCCCTTGATGGTATTTTTATCCATATCCATCGTTTCAGAGCCGTAACACCAACACGGGGTAACGGTAAGCGTAATGTCAACGCCCTCTTTCCTGAATTTTTCGGCACAAGCAGCTGCTTCGGGTACACGTCCGATGGTGGTATCTGCAATCACCACCTCTACCGGTGTCCCGTCTGAATATCTCAAATGTTCGGTAAACAGCCGTGCTGCAGACCGAGCCATGTTCATGGTTTGTTCTTCTAAAGATTCACGTACTTGGAGTACGCCTTGACGCCCGTCGATCGTGGGGCGAATACCAATTTTAGGATGTTTCTTCATTTGTATATAATTTAATTTTGCTAGAAAGTCGATTAAAAGCTACGTATCCGTACGAAGTGATAACGATAAAACAGATCAGTGGAAGGATGAATGAGAAATTAACGGCAGGCCACGATCCCACAACGCCCAAGTCGATAATGGCACCTTGCAAAGGAGGCATCAATGCGCCCCCCACGATAGCCATCACCAAGCCGGCTGCTCCCAACGTCCCATCTTTACCCACATCACTAAGCGCAATTCCGTAGATGGTTGGAAACATCAGCGACATGAATGCCGAGGTGGCTACCAAACAATACAAGCCTATGATGTTTGTAAAAAGAATCGTTCCGGTTACGGTAATCAGTGCTCCACAACCAAAAAGGGCCAACATCTTACCCGGATTGATAAACTTCATCAGATAGGTACTGATGAAACGGCTACTTAAAAACAAGGTCATGGCGGCGATGTTGTACAACTGAGCCTCTGCTTTGGGGATTCCCAAACGATCGGCATACTGAATGATAAAGGTCCAACACATAATTTGTGCCGCCACATAAAATACTTGGGCGATCACACCATACACATATTTCTTATTCTTAACCAAACGCAGAAAAGAATCTCTGGTTTTTATCTTTCCGGTAGTTCCCGTAGCGGGAATCTTCGTGAACGCGATGATGATGAACATCAGCACCACCACAATTCCCAATACGATGTAAGGTGTGCGAATCACCTCGAGGTCGTGTGTGCGGATCGCCAATCGAGCCTCTTCGGGCAATGTTGAAAAAATCAGCTCACCCGCTTCGTTTCTTTGCTTATCGGAAACAAGAGAAGTGAGTACCCCTTGCGATGCTACAAACATCCCAAACAAGGAGCCCATCGGATTGAATGCTTGTGCCAAGTTCAAACGGCGCGTTGCCGTACGGGGATCTCCCAAATAAAGAATAGCCGGATTGGCTGTCGTTTCAAGAAAAGCCAGCCCGAATGTGAGTACATAAAGCGAGATAAGAAAGAATTCAAATTGCTGATAGGATGCCGCCGGCCAAAAGAGAAAGGCTCCGATGGCATAGAGTGCCAAGCCGAGTAACAGTCCCCTTTTATAGCCGTATCGTTGGATAAACAGCGCAGCGGGAATCGCCATCGTAGCATAACCTCCATAGAATGCGAATTGCACCAATGAAGCTCTGGCTACCGATATCTCCATTACGGTTTGGAAAGCCGCAACCATCGGATTGGTGATGTCATTGGCGAATCCCCACAACGCAAAGAGAGAGGTAATCAAAATAAAAGAGAGAAGGTATTTTTTGTCGACAACTTTTGGCTGCTCTTTCATGGTAATTGATTTTAGAAGAAGGTTAATGTGTTTCTTTGTTTTTCAGAAAAGCAGCATACAAGGGGTCATAAATCGTACCCGAATTAGCTGAAGGCAGCGTAAGGTGTGCTTTATAATCGATTCGTTGGCGCGCTTCGGTGGCATCCACGCAATTTCCAGCCCCTGCAAAGACAAAAAACGATGCCCCCAGTACGGTAGTCTCTTTATGCGCGATGGTTTGGATTGGAAGGCCGCAGACATCGGCTCGCAACTGATTCCACAAACGGTTCTTTGATCCTCCTCCCACACAGATAATCTTATCCGCACGAAATCCGCCCACACGCTGTAACGCTTCAAGCGCTTCCCGTAACCGAAACGCCATACTCTCCAACAACGCGCGGAAAATCGCTCCGCGACTCGTATGGAGATGCAAACCGGTAATGCTCCCTCCGTGACCAAGTTGACCGTCGTTGAAAAAATCGGGGTTAATAATGAGTCCGTGTTCTCCCGGCATGACCGCCTCGGCCTCTGAAATAGAGGTTTCGTACAACAAATCTCCGTGCAAATCGGGATAGAAATTTCGAAAAAACCACTCCAAAACGCCTGATCCCAACCAGTTTTGTCCCATGTTACAAACGCCCGGCTTCACATCCAATTCGATGGTTAACGCTTTCCGAAGCCGATCCTCTTCCGAGAGAGAAGCAACGGCACTCCGACTCATCAGAATCTCAAATGTACCCGAACTCAACACCGGTTGATTCAATTCGGCTCCGGAACCAAATAGAGCGAACTGCGTATCATGACCTCCCAGAAACACCGGAGTAGATTGGGGAATCCCGGTTGCAGCACTTCCCACAGCCGATACTTCACCCACCCGGTCGCCCGGCTCTCCCACCGTCCCAAAGAGTGCGCGGTCAATCCCCAACGCTTTTAAAATAGGAGTGGAGAAGTTTCGTTGCAACAAATCCGTCATCATGGAGGTGCCACTCATCGTCATGTCATTCACCATCCTACCGGTCAGTTTCAGAATCAATAAAGAGGGAATGAATAAAAAACGGTGGGCTTTCGCTATAATATCCGGACGATTTTTCCGAAACCACAACATCTTATAGATGGTATTATAGGCATAAGGGTGGATTCCACTTATCGCAGACAATTGCTCGTTTGGAATGTATTCGACTATCGATTCAAGGAGTGGGGCGGTGCGGGGGCATTGCCAGGAGATCACCGGATAAAGGAGTTTACCCGCTTCATCGACAAAAGAACCGTCTACGCCAAAAGTGGTAAACGTAACTCCTGCCACCCGGCTTGCGTCCACCGATGCCATCACATTGCGTGAAGCGTTACACAGTTTATCCCAAAGTTTATCTAAATCCCAGATTCTCCCCCCTTCCAGATAGGGATCCTCGTCTGTCTCATTTGCCTCCGCACAAGAAGCAATGATACTTCCCGCGGTATCGATAGCTATTACGCGGACGTTTGTAGCCCCGCAATCAAATACAATCGCGATGTCTTTCATAATGTGGTATTAAATAAATATATTTAAACGCAAAAATAAGGAGTTCGAAAGCGTGAAAAATATCTCCTAAAATTACATTTGTATCTAAATCAATTATCTAATACCTGGTGTTCCAGAAAAAGCACGATTCATGTTCCAGAAAAACAACTATACGGGAGATCCCTCGGAGATCGTTCAAAATTTCCCGAAATTTAACCTACAGCTACTCTGTTGTCGCTTTTGGTGGCTTCTAAACTGGGAGTATCCGCAATTGGCCTTTCCCTACTGGCGAATCTATTACAACACACAACCCGGAGGATTCATCCGAGCCGAAAACCACATCTATCCGCTAAGACCGGATAGGCTTTATCTGATCGCTCCAAACACCCGTTACTCATCGTGGCTTTACGATCATTCGGTGGTTGCCGGATCGTACCAGCTGAAAGGGGGGCGAATAGCCGATCTTGGGGAAGAAAAGCGACGAAAGCTACATGAAGAGGGTGCCATTGAGCATCTGTTTATCCATTTTACGGCCGGATACCCCTATGATAATGTGAAACAAGGGGTCTTTGAATTTGAACTTACCCCTTACCTGCAAAATAAGGTCGCGGCAATGCAGCAGTACCTCTCACACGAGGTGGCGAAAATCAACTTCTCTTTCTTCTTGTGCGCCCAATCTTTGATCTGCGAACTATTTGGCCACATTGATCCGGAGAAATGGGAACTCTCCTTTCAAGATGAACGGATTGGGAAAGTGATGTTGTACATCGAAAACAACATTGACAAGGAGCTCTCGAACGAGCAACTGGCTAAAATCACTTGCATGTCTACCAATGCGTTTGCACATCTGTTTAAAGAGGAAACCGGCATTCCCCTCCAACGCTATATAAAAAACAAACGGATCAACCAGGCTTGCGTCCGATTGATCCATTCACATGATACCATCGATACCATTGCTGAAAACAGTGGGTTTTCAAACCGATATCATTTCACACGGGTCTTCAGGGAGATAAAAAAAACGTCGCCCGCTCGTTATCGCAAAGAATTCCCTGCTACTGCAATGGGGTGTTTTTCATCGCCTACTATTCACCCTAATTAAGATTTTTAATTCCTTATATGAAATACTTATAGCAAGTTACGCAAGGATAGAATACTATTCTATCCTATTTAAAACACCCAACAAAACCGAAAAATTAATACCCAAAACCAATAGTTGAGGTCTAAATTAACATCGGATTTATGTAAATTTTATGTCCTGCAGAGTTTCGATCCTCTTACCCACTAATGTTGCGACATGTGTAATCATTAGATAAAGCCAATGATGAGTATGTTTCAATCCACGCACCCGCACAGGGTGCGACCTGATGTAACGGGCTGTTGCCTCGTAGCTTGTCTTGTTTCAATCCACGCACCCGTACAAGGTGCGACTTGAGGAGGTTGATGAAAGCAAGTTGGTTGATTGGTTTCAATCCACGCACCCGCACAGGGTGCGACGACAGAAGAAGATACCTACGTTATTACAGTTGAGTTTCAATCCACGCACCCGCACAGGGTGCGACCTTTTGTTAGTTGGTTTGGTTGCATTATCAAAAAGTTTCAATCCACGCACCCGCACAGGGTGCGACTGTTTCAACACGCTATCAATATACCCCTCTAACAGTTTCAATCCACGCACCCGCACAGGGTGCGACTGCTGTCCAAACATCGGGTCCACAAAAAAGAAAAGTTTCAATCCACGCACCCGCACAGGGTGCGACTCCCTTTTGTTGGTTGGTTTGATTGCATTATCAAAAAGTTTCAATCCACGCACCCGCACAGGGTGCGACTTATATTTGAGAATGTTATCAATGAGGATTTTGTTTCGTTTCAATCCACGCACCCGCACAGGGTGCGACACGGAAGCAATCAAGAAACAACAAGCTATTCTTGTTTCAATCCACGCACCCGCACAGGGTGCGACACCATCTCTCGGATTTGTTACCACCCAAAACGGAGTTTCAATCCACGCACCCGCACAGGGTGCGACAGAGGTTTTAGTTTATAAATTCGGTAGCACATGGGTTTCAATCCACGCACCCGCACAGGGTGCGACTAATAGACGTAACCTCAATAATGACTTATGACGGTGTTTCAATCCACGCACCCGCACAGGGTGCGACAATATTTCAACCGCTATATTAAGATGATCTGTAAGTTTCAATCCACGCACCCGCACAGGGTGCGACTCAAGCAATCGCTCCGCTCGAAATACTTGTTGGTGTTTCAATCCACGCACCCGCACAGGGTGCGACACATTGATGCCATGGGAGAATCAATCATTCTTTGTTTCAATCCACGCACCCGCACAGGGTGCGACGTCAATCTCAGCGGAGTTTACAATGTAACTCCTTGTTTCAATCCACGCACCCGCACAGGGTGCGACTTAACGCAAAGGATTCTTACAAAGGATTTACAAAGGTTTCAATCCACGCACCCGCACAGGGTGCGACTATATATGGGTAATAACGGAGATAAGATTTATATGTTTCAATCCACGCACCCGCACAGGGTGCGACTTATTTACAATGAAAATGACGAGGTGTGTAAACTGTTTCAATCCACGCACCCGCACAGGGTGCGACGAGGGGTAATCTCTCGATGGGCGCCACCGAATGAGTTTCAATCCACGCACCCGCACAGGGTGCGACAAACCATGCTGTATCGGGTACAACGCTTACGCTGTTTCAATCCACGCACCCGCACAGGGTGCGACTTTAGGAAGTAGCGATTTATATTGCGCAATATAGAGTTTCAATCCACGCACCCGCACAGGGTGCGACTTGATCCGATTAATTTAAATGCTTCTGCAACCTGTGTTTCAATCCACGCACCCGCACAGGGTGCGACCCGTTAACGGCAATAATGTCCCGGCACAGGTACAGGTTTCAATCCACGCACCCGCACAGGGTGCGACAGCTGCTCCGGGATAACCCGTAGATGGTATATTTTGTTTCAATCCACGCACCCGCACAGGGTGCGACACCAATATCAGGTTATCCTATTCGATGGTATTGAGTTTCAATCCACGCACCCGCACAGGGTGCGACAGTGGATAGCAGATAGTCAGATTGAGACATTGTTGTTTCAATCCACGCACCCGCACAGGGTGCGACAATATCTCCAGCAGCTATGACTTCATCCTCTGTTGTTTCAATCCACGCACCCGCACAGGGTGCGACCTTGGAGCGAACAACAACATAACCTTTTAATAACTTGTTTCAATCCACGCACCCGCACAGGGTGCGACTACAGGTAGAATGTGTTGATGCACTTAGCACCCTAGTTTCAATCCACGCACCCGCACAGGGTGCGACGGTAGGCGATAATTACATTAACTCTTTATATGCGGTTTCAATCCACGCACCCGCACAGGGTGCGACAAACTCCATCTCCTGCACTTTGCTCAGTATAACCAGTTTCAATCCACGCACCCGCACAGGGTGCGACAATGCTTCTACAGGATTTCAAAAAACAATGGCTGGTTTCAATCCACGCACCCGCACAGGGTGCGACGGCTAGTTCTGTTAATAATCTAGCTAGTTCATTTGTTTCAATCCACGCACCCGCACAGGGTGCGACTTTTTCTATTTAGAGTAAAACTTTGGCGTTTTTGGTTTCAATCCACGCACCCGCACAGGGTGCGACGGATTATATGCGCCACAAATTTACGCTACAGGTAGTTTCAATCCACGCACCCGCACAGGGTGCGACTTTTTAATCAAGGCTTCCTTTTCAGTTACTTTCGTAGTTTCAATCCACGCACCCGCACAGGGTGCGACTATTTGAAAATGTTATCAATGAGGATTTTGTTTCTGTTTCAATCCACGCACCCGCACAGGGTGCGACTAATATCCAAATTATTCATGTAATTATTTTACAAGTTTCAATCCACGCACCCGCACAGGGTGCGACGTTTGGGTAGGTTACTACCTTGTAATCGATAAAGTTTCAATCCACGCACCCGCACAGGGTGCGACTTTCAAAGGATTTGCAAGGAGTAAAATAAAACACCATGTTTCAATCCACGCACCCGCACAGGGTGCGACACGGGATGAGTTGAATAAGTTTATTAAACACTTAGTTTCAATCCACGCACCCGCACAGGGTGCGACGAAAATCGCACAAACATTAAGCGATATTTTAGGAGTTTCAATCCACGCACCCGCACAGGGTGCGACAAAAACCTTTCGAACAATATCCGCCGCAATGGTCGTTTCAATCCACGCACCCGCACAGGGTGCGACTATTTGCATTCAGCGCAAAGTTTACTTTAAAGATGTTTCAATCCACGCACCCGCACAGGGTGCGACGGGGATATCTCGATTGCAAGCAAGAGTTGGAATGGTTTCAATCCACGCACCCGCACAGGGTGCGACATACGGGGGTAAATCTTAAAAACACAACGTATTATGTTTCAATCCACGCACCCGCACAGGGTGCGACCCAGTATATAATGAATCTTCGATGAAACACCAAGTTGTTTCAATCCACGCACCCGCACAGGGTGCGACCAGCTATCCACCATGCATCAGATTTAGCTACTTCGTTTCAATCCACGCACCCGCACAGGGTGCGACGCTTTATCTGATATAGGCTCTAGGCTTTTAAGGCGTTTCAATCCACGCACCCGCACAGGGTGCGACGGTTTTTTGTGTTATAACTGCTACACTGAAAGTAAGTTTCAATCCACGCACCCGCACAGGGTGCGACCGCATGGCTGGAACGGGATAATAAAACTTTTGGCGTTTCAATCCACGCACCCGCACAGGGTGCGACACAAATTTCTGACGCAATAAGCGAGGGTTGGTGTGTTTCAATCCACGCACCCGCACAGGGTGCGACGGGAAATGGTATCACGAGCATAAGGGCGCGAAAAGTTTCAATCCACGCACCCGCACAGGGTGCGACTATAAAACTTGGGGTAAAAATGAATCCTTTAATGGTTTCAATCCACGCACCCGCACAGGGTGCGACCTAAGCGCATCGAGGAATGGCGGAAGCTATATGTTTCAATCCACGCACCCGCACAGGGTGCGACTAGTCAAGGGAGCAGTCGTTGACACGTTTCATTTGTTTCAATCCACGCACCCGCACAGGGTGCGACTATTTTCAGACAACACTTGCATCTTCAACTAGCGGTTTCAATCCACGCACCCGCACAGGGTGCGACAAATAATGTTTCTTACTAGGTTCAGTTTATAACTGTTTCAATCCACGCACCCGCACAGGGTGCGACATATCCAAATCATTACGAATAATGGAAGTAAGGGGTTTCAATCCACGCACCCGCACAGGGTGCGACTACCTAGAATCGCAAGCCATCTGAGGGGTGATAGGTTTCAATCCACGCACCCGCACAGGGTGCGACGCTGCTATGTTGTCTGGATATCCAGAACCAACGTGTTTCAATCCACGCACCCGCACAGGGTGCGACTCGTACACAACACACCTATAAACCGTTAATTTGCGTTTCAATCCACGCACCCGCACAGGGTGCGACTCAATTTTGCGGCGATAACTTCAACGCTCCAGATAGTTTCAATCCACGCACCCGCACAGGGTGCGACGATACGCACATACGAGACGAAGGAGGATCTAATAAGAGTTTCAATCGTCGCACCCGCACAGGGTGCGACGATTGCAACGTAACCGTTGCTTCTGCCGCAAGTGTGTTTCAATCCACGCACCCGCACAGGGTGCGACCTTGATAAGACACAAACCACCACCCGCTTTTGAGTTTGTTTCAATCCACGCACCCGCACAGGGTGCGACGGGTTGATTGAATGTGTTCGGAGAGACGAAGCCCTTGTTTCAATCCACGCACCCGCACAGGGTGCGACTTCAATCCCATATCCACTTAGAGAGACTTCGTTTGTTTCAATCCACGCACCCGCACAGGGTGCGACAAGAGCAAATGGAGGTTGGTTTTACAATATCATGTTTCAATCCACGCACCCGCACAGGGTGCGACAAACTAGAGTTGACGGCTCCGTAACATCTACAGGTGTTTCAATCCACGCACCCGCACAGGGTGCGACTATTCGAGATGTATTTATTTAAACGTGTAGATTATGTTTCAATCCACGCACCCGCACAGGGTGCGACAAACAGCTTATTCAGTAAAAGTAAATATTAAATATGGTTTCAATCCACGCACCCGCACAGGGTGCGACAAACAGCTTATTCAGTAAAAGTAAATATTAAATATGGTTTCAATCCACGCACCCGCACAGGGTGCGACTAAACTCCTCCTCGAGCAGCTTTATCCGTGCCCTGTTTCAATCCACGCACCCGCACAGGGTGCGACACGTATGAGGATAAATCTTATTGGGTTCCTTGTGAGTTTCAATCCACGCACCCGCACAGGGTGCGACGGCAAATGAAGTGAGGGTTATTCAGGTCCTTGCGGTTTCAATCCACGCACCCGCACAGGGTGCGACTAGCGTAACGCTGAATCCGCTCTCGTGACCTAGGTTTCAATCCACGCACCCGCACAGGGTGCGACTCCTGATCTACATAATAGCAGCTATATAACTGTAGTTTCAATCCACGCACCCGCACAGGGTGCGACCTATCCTTAATGACGAAACACAGCCTAATAAACTGTTTCAATCCACGCACCCGCACAGGGTGCGACAGTAATCGGAGGGAAAGGAGACAACCGTTAAAGCGTTTCAATCCACGCACCCGCACAGGGTGCGACTTTCGTAATCAGCAACAAACTCATTCAATAATTTGTTTCAATCCACGCACCCGCACAGGGTGCGACTTGATATTCGTAGGTGCCGCGCCAAGATTCCGAGTTTCAATCCACGCACCCGCACAGGGTGCGACTACTCTCACCTTGGGGAATACAACGTTATTCCAATGTTTCAATCCACGCACCCGCACAGGGTGCGACAATATTTCATTAACGGTATCTCATCTTTAAGAAGGTTTCAATCCACGCACCCGCACAGGGTGCGACTTATATCGTTATTGACAGCTGAATCGTACTTGGTGTTTCAATCCACGCACCCGCACAGGGTGCGACGGAACTGATAGATCATATTAACAAGGTTCGAAGTGTTTCAATCCACGCACCCGCACAGGGTGCGACGTATCGGATTCTTACAAGACCGGTACGCTAACTGTTTCAATCCACGCACCCGCACAGGGTGCGACATGTTGTACGTTCACAAAATTGGTTCTGATTACGTTAGTTTCAATCCACGCACCCGCACAGGGTGCGACCTACCTGCATCTTATCCTGGCACACTTCGCCTGTGTTTCAATCCACGCACCCGCACAGGGTGCGACTAATAATCAATTGGAGTTCTTCTTAATTCATTGAGTTTCAATCCACGCACCCGCACAGGGTGCGACGGAACTCACAGTATTAGGGTATATATGACTTCAGTTTCAATCCACGCACCCGCACAGGGTGCGACGCTTTTCTGAATATATAACAATGTGTAGTAGAAAGGGTTTCAATCCACGCACCCGCACAGGGTGCGACTGCTATTATATAATTATCTATTAATTAATGCAAAAGAGCTTCCATTTTGCGAAAGTTGCTTTTTCATGAATCTAATCAAGTGAAAACTTCTTAAAAAACCCACTAAAGTACTGAAATTCAAGGATCGCGATAACCACCAATTTTTATGGGTACAATAGGTTCGCAAATTCAAATTATCAAACTATCATTAACATTATAAGAAGTCAACTTACCAATAAAATCAACTTTACGATCCCAATTATTTCCCAATAAATAGAATCTTATACTATCTTTTTCTTTATCTATTATTTCTAATAATTGATAGCGCAATTTAGTAAAATTTGCAGGATCAATCACACACTCAAAAACTGAATTCTGGACTCGCTGACCATAATTCATACAAAGTTTTGCTACTTTTCGCAAACGCTTTTGTCCTCCAAGAGAGGTTGTTTCTACGTCATAAGTTACCAATACAAACATAACTCTACTGGATTAAAAACACCGCATAATTATCAAGTTCTCCTCGCAAATAACGAGCTAGAAGTACAGCTTGAATATAAGGCAAAAGTCCTATTTTTACTTTTTCTTTTAAATAGGGATGAATAATTTCTTCTTGCTTTCTATTTTGCCAAGCCTGAATTACAGTCTTCCGGCCATTATCGCTCATTATAACCCCTTCATTACCTTGTACTATAAAATCTCTTTCATTTATTTGTTTTCGATTAATCAAAGATAAAACTAAACGATCGCATAAATAAGATCGAAATTCTTCCATCATATCTAATGCCAGACTAGGGCGACCGGGGCGATCTGTATGCATAAAACCAACAAAAGGATCTAACCCTACAGTCTCTAATGCGGACTGAACATCATGAGCAAGAAGCGTATATAAAAAAGACAACAATGCATTCACCTTATCTTTAGGAGGTCTGCGATTACGTCCGTTAAAGGAGAAGATATTTTTCTGATGTATGATCATTCTATTGAAAACAGAAAAATAACAATTGGCTGCATCTCCTTCTATCCCTCGTAACGAATCTGAGTCAGAAGCATGAAAAGCATGCCGTTTACATGTTTTCAGATGTTGTGAAATTTGAACTAAGCAATCATCATCTTTACAGTAATCCCGCTTATAGCGCTCAATTATAGAACGCATATTGGCTATTTTACCGGAAATGAATATTGAGCTTATTTGCAAACTTCTTTCTTTATCATCTGCAATTCTATATTGTATTCTTCTTAATAAGACATTTCCTCTTATCTTCCCGGAAACACGACCTAAGAAGTCTCCACTTGGAGAAAGAAAAGAAAGACCGATATTATACTCTGTACACATTTTTATTAATTGAGGAGAAGCTCCCATATAACTAAACGAGACTATTCCTTCAATATTTAGTGCAGGTATTCTAAATCGTTCCTCATCTTTTATCTTTATTACTATGTTCTCACCATCTTTCGATAAATAAGCTTCCGGAGTAGTAACATACAATGTATTCAATAGTTTCCTCATAACTAATCAATTATCTAGTTGAGTTAAATAAGAATTAGCACTTTCAATTCTAGAAAATATTTTTGGCATACAAATATCAAATAATGAACACGATTTACAAGAGGCTTTATAGTTTGCCGTAGGTATTAATCTTTTCTGATACAATTCATGCATTTTTAATGCATATTCTTTTACGGCACTCCTTAAATCATCGTTAAAGTCAATCTCTACTCTATGCCGGGTTTCACCATAATACAAATAGCCCAAGGGGATATTTATATTATACATTTCTTCCAAACAAATGGCTTGTGCACAGAGTTGTACTTCATCTCTATTGTCTGCTTTAGGTTTACCTCTCTTATATTCTATGGGAATATAATGCCAATAACCTGGATAAGAAGGATGGGTTACGGCACTCTCTTGGGTATTTGCTCGCTTTAATTCAATTACATCTGAAATGCCATATAGTCCCAATTGCCAAGATACAAGATTAACAGAATGTAGACTTATTGTTTCTTTTCGACATTCTATAAAGTCAGAATCATCGACATTCCGGTGTAACCAATCGCCCTCTACGGTTAAATGATTTTCTGCCCATACTTGCTCCAAATGAATCAAAGCCCATTGTCTCTCACAAAAAGCGATATGCTGAATGCCCGAAAGCATCAGCATATCTTCTTCTTTATATTCTGGCATAGAATAAATATTAATTATACCATTTCAATAATCTCTACGCCGGTTGGTAGATTATCTTTGTTGATTGTTACCTTATAATCTTCAAACGAGCGAGGGGGAACAGATTTATCTTTAGTTTCAACCTTAACTAAATCAAACAATTTTTGTGCATGGGCATTTCCCAATGCTGAATCATGTTTGAAAACAATAAGTTTACATGTACTCATCATCCCGCGAGCAGCCGAACGATCATGTTCAAACATATTCTGTAATGCTTCCCAAAATAATTGTAAATCCTCTTCCGTAAATCCGGTTTGCAAGGCAAGATTAGCAGAAATAAAGCCATGCGCCTTATATAATCCGTATGGGACTGTATACTTCCGTCCCATTGTTCGGTTATCTCCTTTCTGTTTTTCCGCTTCTGCTTCGGTAGCAACCGCCATTCGAGTAATACTGTGCTCGGATGCAACAATCGGATCAATAGAACGAGCGAAGGTGATCTGAATTGGTCCTCGGACTTGACCAGCATTTTCCCCGGTAGACATTACAGCACCAAATGTTCTTATGTCATAATAATTTTTACACATCCAGTTACGAGCAGCCTCGGTCTTTGCTCCTTTTTCTTTTGATTTCACATTCTCATCGAGATGAGCTTCATTAATAAGGTGGTTTAGGATTGCCTTTTCTTTGATAAAAATGTCAAACGGTTTTTCGTTATTCTTTACCAATTGCACATAATTTCTGACTTTTCTTTTTAGACAGACATCCGTTACTAATCCCAGCCCTGTTTCTGCATCCACACGCGGTAGGTTACCGGCATCCGGATCACCATTTGGATTTCCATCTTTGACATCAAATAATAATAAAAAGTCGTATCTGTTTTTTACTGCGTTTTCCATAATCTCTTTTATTTAGTTTCGTTAGAATCTGTATCGTTATTTTTTTTCGTAAATAAATCTTGTCGTTGATGATAATAACCTATCGCAAATCGGCTTTGATCATCCAAAGACAAGTGTTTTGGAAAGCCATTCGAATCAATGCCCTGCATGATTTCCTGAATAAGTTTTTCGAAATATACAGCTTTGCCGCCTCCTATTTTACTTAAATGATTATTACTCAAACTAATTAGGCGGTTAAAAACGGTTACAGGAGTAGTAGAAGCCGCCCCATAATATCGGTCCTTGATTGTGGCGTTAATACCAGGAAGTGCTGATTCTTGAATCTTTTCGAGCACCGCGAAAAGGCGTCCACTTAAATAAGCTTGATTTTTATTTTCTAAATCTAGTGCCATGGTAATTTCTTTATGGTTAAAAAATTGATTGTTTCGATATTTACGATTAAGATAAGATTTCAGTATCGCAGCCCGAATATAACTAATCGATCTATCAGCGCGAATACGAGTGATACAATGTATTTGCAATGTGGCGGGATACGGTCGATTATCCAAAATGCTTTGTGTCATATCTGCAACCAAATTCGGAGGCAGATTATCCATCTTATATTGGAAAGCGACCTGTGTCAATAAATTGAATAAAGAAAAATACTCCCGTTCATTATGTAGATCATGTATAATCGCTAAGTCAATAAAATGCTGTTTCAGATTCTCCGCAAATACTTTTACCGTACCTGTTTTCCAAAATCGTACGGAAATACGCGCCGCATTCGGAGCCAACCCTAATATATAAAAAGGAGTATTGTCTTCTTCCTGTAAAATCCCGGAATAGACTCCTTTCATTAGACTCCGAATCACCTCAATATTTTTGTCGGGATTATCCTTGGGGGGAGAAGAGAAGAAAAAAGAAAAATCATTTTCAAAATTGGTATTTTTTTGTGCCCAAAACACGACCGAAGTATCGTTCAATCTATATTTATTTAATGAATCTTTCCCTAATAATTCATTTAAGGCGGTCGTATAGGCATCTTCCGCTATTTTAGATATAGGTGCATTTAGTCCTTGTTCTTTATAATAAGAATCATATCCTGAATTTCGCTGAAATCCGACTAATTTAGCACCACTCTTACCTCCCGGAATATTCGTAGCGGTAGTGAGTACTGCTAAATCGCTTCGTTCGCCGGTAATCAAACAAATACCTTGTTGACTAGGAGTATTTATATCTTCGACATTACTTTTTTGAGCCAATGCATATAAATCAGATTGAGCAGCTACAATCCCAGACTTGCCCAACAAGCGAAACGACAGATTTACGCCATCTTTTTTAATACACTCTTTCCATAACTGATCATTCTTTAAGGCAACCAGATTATCGGGGTTAATATAAAATCGACAAACTGCCCCAATCTGATTATTGGTCGGAAATCTGTTATAAATATCCTTACATTGATCAACAAATGTTTTATTCTGTTTTTCACTATCCTCCTTTGCCTTTTTCAAATCAATATCTTTGATTTTTGGCTGCGCAGCAACATAACCAAAATGATCCCATAATACATTTGCAGTTTTCCAACTTGCACTTCCGGATCGTCCTTTCCCTTTCGTTACCAAGAAACGTTTAGCCCGTCTTTCCTTTCCAATTCCCTCGGATGTATCTTCTAAACCTTGAAATCGGCCCTCTTTATCAATTACAATCAGATAAGGAATCTCTTTCCATTCCAATCCTTGAGGAGCAATCTGACTATCCGGGTCAGTTGCCTTCCGCTGATAATATTCATACAATGCTTGTAGTATCATTTCCGAACCTCCTCACTTTCTTTAGATGGCACTTCAATTATACCATTTTCCAATTTAGCTCTGAAAAACATGGCTTGAGGATTTACCGGATTTGAAAAATCCATATCATAAAGCATAAATCCTAAATCTCGGGTTTCGGCAATACCATTACTCTTAATCGGATTCTCTATAAGACTGAAATTTGCAGAAAACTCGCGACATCCCAAATAAGGCTGATTGAAACATTGGCCTTTCTTGGCTCGGCGTTCAAACATCGCATTATATTTACCAGGATTCTCATCCATCTTTTCAAGTTCTGACTCTTCTGTATTTTCCCAACTACTCTTGTTATTTTTTAAGCTTTTACGCTCTCTGAACGGAATAAACTCAAGCTCGGCATAAATTCGATAGCGTACATCTCGTAATAACAATCCTGCTCTTTGCTGACGTAAATCTTCTATAAAAAGATGTTCTGACCGCGGGCTCATTAATGAACCCACTTCGTTGCGCCGAATTGAGATCCACTCAATCGGATTCAATACTTCTATTCGAGTGACTTTCCATCTGATTGCAGGTTTCCAGAAAATCGCTTCAAAAATAGAACGAGCAGCCGAAGGCGTCATCACATCATAACTTACCCGCTCTACCTTCATCTCCGGGCGGGTAAAACAAGCATAGTCACCCCACACTTCCAGACAAAACTCTTTGTTGTGATATTCCATAGATATTTATTTTCAGTGGTTAATTATATATACAATAGTTCATTCAGCCAGTGATTATCCAAGCTCAGACCTCCGGTTAAATCATATGCAGACGGATCTTCTAAAATATATGAGCCAAAAAAGGAGGCAACTTGTCCGGCTTCTTTTAGTTTTTCAAAATCATATTTATGCAGAGAAACACTATATTGTTGCAACTTACGCATCAATCCTTTCTCCGGACCTTTCTGTTTAAATTCTTTAATCAAATCGGTTCCCGAGTCATAACCAATCAATACCGTAACCGAGTCTTTATCATCGATTAATTGAAATTGATCAGCCACAGATGCAAACATAAATTTCATCTGCCCCACATCTTTATATAAGAAATCCTTTACAGAAGGTTTATCGAAAGTATTGGCCTTTGAATAATATAGATTAAAATATTGTTGTATCTTTTCTTTGGATAAAAAATCGGCATTTGGATCAATTGCCAACATTTCACGCAACGCGTCCGCCCCTTTTCGCATCAATCCTTGCGGTACACCATTGGGAGTATTAAATACAATGACTTTTCCTAATTGGCCAATCTTATTTAATTTCCCTTCTCGATTACATCGACCAGCGGCTTGGACTATTGAATCCAAGCCTGCAAATGCCCGAAAGACTACCGGAAAATCAATATCTACTCCAGCTTCTATAAGTTGTGTACTAATCACTCTGACGGGCTCTCCTGCGGCTAATCGTCTTTTTATTTCAGTAATAGTTTTCATAATATGAGCAGAACACATCAATCTCGACAAGTGTAGTGTCCCCTCCGGCATTATTTTAAAGATGGCTTGCGCTTCTTTTCTCGTATTGACAATGCATAATACCTGTTCAAACTCAATAAGACTTGTTACCAAATCTTCATATTCTGTAATCTCATTGCCTTTCGGCCATTCTATTTCAACGCGACGAAAAATAGAGAGATCGGTTTCCTCTGAGATTAGTTCCTGCACTGGTTCTGAAAGACCTTGAAATTCAGCCTTTCCTGATCCTATTTTCACATCAAAGACTGGTTGAGTAGCCGTTGTAAATAAAATGCTTGTTTTAAAGTCTGATCTCAATCCTTGTAATATATCCAATACCGGTTGTAGAAATTCAACAGGAAATATCTGAGCTTCATCTAATATTACTACCGAGTTACACAGATTATGAAGCTTTCTACATTTTGAAGGTTTGGCAGCATAAAGAGATTCAAATAACTGTACATTAGTCGTGACCACAATTGGAGCATCCCAATTCTCAGTCGACAATTTGTTTGAATAGTTAAGTTGTTCTTCATTCTGGATATTCGAATGATGTTCAACAACATTGTCTTTCCCAAATATCTTGCGAAATATCTCTGCCGTTTGTGCAATAATGCTCGTATATGGAATAGCTACTATAATCCTGCTTTTCTTATATTTTATAGCATGAACCAACGCCCAGGCCATCGAAGAAAGTGTTTTTCCTCCTCCTGTGGGTAATGAGAGATTATAAAATCCGGGGATCTTTGTCCCATTTGACAGGCATTGTTGAAGTACAACCGAACGTATCTGATTAATCGTTGTTAATGGAGCATTCGACCCTAAATCAAACATATATTGATCAAAACGTTGTTTTAAATCAGCCAATGTATCATAGTTCCCACGTGCTTCACTTAGTGTGGGATTCATAAAGTTCTCCGTATCTAGATAATCTGCATCTACCAAACAAGAAAAAAGCATTCGTATCCATAGATGAAATTCTTTCTTGGGATTTTTGAGAGCCGGTGCGGAAAACAAAGATTCATCTTGTATCAATCCAAGCGTATCTATATTTTGTTGCTCTATCTTTCCTAATAGATCCCGTTTCGATAATCTGTGAGCCATATTGGCTTCTCCGGAAGAAGTCCAATCTAAAAGTCCGCTGTGATGCCCCGCAATGCAATAACTCAAAGGAGGATAAATGTGAGGAAAAGATTTCAGGGCATAAATAGCACCCGCAGATGAGTGGTCTTCTTTACTCATCATCTTTTCAGCCTCTACCATTCCCGAATTCACACGAATATATTGCTGAAAATAGGATGAAAATTTACCCATATCGTGAGCTCTTCCCAGCCACTCTCCCCATTCTGCAGAACCAAACCCGCGTGCAAATTCCTTTGCTATTTTTGCAGTCCCCAAACTATGCTCACAGATCGTCTGTAATTCAAAATCTTGCTCTATATGGCGTATATGAGCTATAAATTCTTTCATTTCCTTGATTATATATTGAGTTTTATGACACTCCCGCTTTTTCCTCCGTTACAAATATTTTTACATAAAAAATTGGCCAAGACATTCGAATCATCTATATATCCACATAGATGAATCATTTGCACAAAGATATAAATGATCATTTATATTTTATTATTAAATATAAACTAAATAAATATATCCTTATTCAATGTTGCATCCTATTCGCCCCTTACAAATTCATTTCCGGTTCCTCTGCCCAATTTAATATTTCGAACATCTTCATATTAATACTTCCCAGATAACGCGACAAGATCAGCATACTTGTTCTGGAAATAGAAACTAAATCTCGCAAAGATTACTTCTCCCAAGAATAATCGGCGGGAACTTCAGAACGTAATGCCGGTCCGAATTCATACCCTTTCGACTCGAAAAATGGCTGTAGGATGCGTATCTGATCCATAAAATCATCAAAAGATATCGCTTCCCCCTTACTCCACATCTGTTGGGCAAGGGCGAAAATCCGGGGTAATATGCGCTGATCGATCATTGACTCTTTCACAACGTCGTCTGTCCACAAAGCTGTACTCATCCCCATAATCACGGGATTATCTTTTATGTTGGAGGGATTATCACCATAAATATCACTGATATCAAACGTGCGCCCTTGTTTATAACCACGCCAGGGAGTGATGGGAAAGTTCAGGTAAGTACAATAATTTGTTCCGGCAATGACAGGATGCCCTAGCTCCGTTGCCCTCTTTAATGCCAAATCTTTATGACCGCGCCAATTCCACCAGTGAATCGTCACATTATCGGGTAAAGTAGTCCCCTCCCGATACAGAACATCTCCCCAGAAAATAACTTTCTTTCCTTTCTCTTTTAAATAGCTCGCCATTTGCGCAGAAAACCAGAGTTGCAAATCATGACTGTCTTTTAAGCCTAGATCCGCAATACGTTGTTGGCAATCGGAACATTTATTCCAATTCCCTTTCGGAGCCTCATCACCACCTAGGTGAATGTATTCGGCGGGAAAAAGCTCACAAACTTCATCCAACACATCCTTCAGAAAGGTGAGTACGGAATCTTTCCCGGCACAAAAGATATGCTGTGTAAAACCTTGTTCCGGTACAACCACCGAATCGCCGAAACAAGAGAGTTGAGGATATGCCACCAATGCTGCCTCCGAGTGTCCCGGCATATCAATTTCGGGTACGATCTCAATGTTTCGTTCCGCTGCATAACGAATCAGATCCTTCACCTCTTCCTGCGTATAAAAGCCCTGCTGTTCGGCCTGACGCCCAACAAATGCACCTTTTTGAGTAAGCGCGGGATATTTCTTTATTTCGAGCCGCCATCCCAAACCCTCAGTCAGATGCCAATGAAATTTATTTATTTTCAGAAGGAAGAGCAGGTCAAGCAGTTTTTTAATCGTTTGAGGTTGTTGATATTGCCTCCCCGAATCAAGTAAAAAGCTTCGCCATTTCAACCGGGGTTGATCTTTCACTTCAAAGCAAGGCAAACTCTTTTTTCCTTCAAACTGCTCTTTTACCATTCCGAGTGTCTGAAGGGCATAACGATACCCTTTATCTTCACTACAGGTGATTTGAACTCCTTTTTTGTTCACCTTCAATTCATACCCCTCTTCCGGTATCGAGTTGTCTTCCACTCTCCGGATGCGATCCAACTTTGTGATATGGCATGTTCCAGACGTTGTCTTAAAACTTGTAGGAGCTGGTAAGATGACCGGATTGTCGGCCTTAGAAGAGGCGATGCAAGAGGAAATAATCCAACAAAGGAGAAAACTGCAGATTGTTCTTTTCATGTGTATATGATTTAATTTTTATTTGAAAAAGCATACACATTACCGGCAAAATCGGTAGCAATCAACGCATTGCCAGACACCGCTACCGTACTGAAGATCGGTGCTCCGGTGGCATGTTGCCAAGTAATTTGTCCGGTTGATTTATTTATTCCGTACAATATGCCGTTTGAGGAACCGATAAACACGGTCGATCCGCTTAATACGGCACTTGTTTCAAAAGTCGCATTCGGTTTTCGGGTGTAAGGGGCGGTAAACACCAATGCGGGGTCGGTCCGGAGATGCCACTTCTCTTCCAACGTCTCGTTGTCAAGCGCCATCACACCCGATTCACTGGTGCCGAAAATAATCTCACGATCTGTCAGAAGAGGGGTTGAAGTGCCATCCACCTGAACGGGAAGTTCTTTCCGGATCAATATCCTACCGTTCTGTGCATCCAGAATAAAGAAGGATTTTCTCGAAACGATATAGATCTGGTTTCCGTGGATGGCTGCTGATGCTCCGCGATCACTAAGGCCATGAGCAGAATTTTTCCACAACATTTTGCCGCTCTGTGGATCATTCCCGTACAACGCCCCCCATTGAGTGCCGTTTACAAGGATATCTTTCCCAACCGCGATCGTATTCGTACTTCCCTCATGTTGCCCCCAATCCTTATTTTGCCATAAGATCGCACCGCTCTTACCATCTAGGGCACACAAAGATTTTCCGGTTCCGGCATAAACGATGCCGTGATCCGAAACAATACCTTCAATCAGTGCCGGTAGCGGATTGTTATCGAGTTTACGTTCCCACACCAAAGAACCTGAAGCCGCATCCACAGCATAAAGGTATCCCTCCGCATCCTGAGCATAAATCGTTCCGTTATTGGCAGTCATACTGTTTTTAATGGAATTGCGAACCGGATATTTCCAACGAATCGCACCCGTAGTTCCCTCCAAGGATATGATGGCTCCTTTTCCTTCGAGATTTTCATCGACAGAAGCTACAAACACATTGCCGTTAACAACCAATGGCGAACTCATATAAAGGTTCGCTCCGACATTGCGAATCCAAGAAAGATGCAATACCGAATCAAGGGAAGCCGTTGCGAGGCCGATGTGTTCCGCATTCCCCAATAAATTATTCCAATTCTCGGTAAGTTGCGGTTGCGACACTGCGGCAGCATGATATTCGAATTGTTTTTCCGTGATGATCTCTTCTCCCGTACCCAGAAGCGCTGAAACGATTACATCAACACGCTTTCCGTTCGCTCCCGCCGGAATCTTCACGTTATCACTCCAGTTCCAGTCGGTATGCTGCTGCAAAGTGCCGCGGTATTTCTTATCGGAACCGGCGATACGATAGGTGTAAGAAACCCGCTTGACAGGCGAAGAGGAGTGATACACATTTACAGAAAGCGGCACCGAACCATCTTTCAAAACCGGAACCTTTCCATTGCAAACGGAAGGAACCTCAATCTGATTATTCAGATAAGAATAACGTAGTTCCGAGCGACAATCCCCCTTCTTATCCACATGCATGACGCGGAATGCGCTGGTTGAATGGTCAATCCCTCCCTTGTCCGGAGCTGCAGTGGATATGGCAAGCACCTCCCCCTGTTTCTTCATATAATGTATATGCCAGTGTCCGTAGAGCCAAGCCTTGAGATTCCGGCTGTTCAGGTCAATCTTTTCCTCTTCATTGATTCCATATACGAACGCATCGGAATTCGTCAGCAGGTCATGGTTGAAAAACACAACGGCTTTCTCTGCCGGCACCTGTGCCAAGTCATTTTTCAACCATCGATATACATCCTCTTTGGTATAATTCGGACGATGATCTCCGCCCAACATCGGGGTAATCACATAGTGCACGTTTCCAAGATCAAAGGAGTAATAAACCGGACCATAAATACTTTCGAACAACGCTTCGCCATATTTTCCTTTTACCAAGTCATGATTCCCGATCGTATACACCATACGGGTATGCATGTTATCGCTGTTCATCAATTTGATATGATTTTTCAATCCGTTTTCATAACAGATATCGCCGGTACAGATCATGAAACCGATCTGCTCATTGTTCGCATATTGCTTCAGACCGTTCACCCAGTCTTCGTGATTTTGAGTATTGAATATCTCCGTATCGGAGATGTGGACGAACCGGTGTGCACCGCTTTTATCGGTTGCACGATAGCGTTTTAACCCGAAAGAATAGGAGTCTTTCGCTTTTTCAATGGGGAGGTAATGGTTCTGAACCGGCATGTAGTTATCCGGTGTAGTCACAAAGATAAATCGTTCCCGCTGATGTCCGGGAAGCTGAAAATAGCCCCGACTATCCGTTTTTACAACATGAAGACCATCTGAAACCGGTACTCCCTCCAATCCTTTTTCAGAAGGATCCTGAATACCATTCAGATTTTTATCTTCAAATACGATTCCGGTGTGTTGAGCGATGGCTTGATAGCAGCAGCTCCCCCAAAGGGAGAGAATAAGTATTTTTCTTAGCATAATGTTAGGTTTCCCCCTATAAGCAGGAGGCTATTTTTTAAGCAGTTGTGAATTTCAAGACGCTCGCTAAATTAACCATTATATTTGAAAAGAGGGTATACCGCAGCATACCCTCTTGTAGTTTTATAATTGAACCGTTATTTTTCCGTGACACGGCACCACGTCAAGTGCTTTGCAATAATTTCCCCATGCAATTTCAGGATAATCCCATTCGGTATTTACATATAGAATCAACTGTTCGTCTTTTCGTTTATTCAGACGGGCCGCTAATTTCCCGGAACCGGACAAAACCTCTAAGGCTCCTTTTTGATTTCCCTGCAGGGAATAGGAATAAATATGTTCCTTCATACCTTTTGCAATATTGGTAAGTGGCTTTTGTACATCCGCACCGGGATTCGCAAAATAGTAATAGTTGTGTGTATCCATATTCCACGGTTGTCCGGGGTCTTCTCCATACCCCCCCTTTCGTGAGTTGTAGAGTGGTGCTTCCCCTTTATTTCCGGCAAATGCATTTTCGGGATATGCACTCCAGTAACCCTTTCTTTTCCATTTTAACTGTGCTATATTTTCCGGAAGATAGAATTTGAGTCCCGATTCACGCAACCAGCCATTCGGTTCACCGGTGGTACGATAATCAATCTCCAGTTTTCCATTTGAATGAATTCGCAAATTCATTTCAACGGCGATATCCCGGTATTTTCCACTTAAAAGAATATCCACCTGATGTTTCTCTTTCTTCCATGAAAACTCACCCGGCATCCAATCTTCATCATTCACAATGTAATTCCGGGCTTTTTCACGAACTTCCGCTCCCGTAAGGTGATTGACATTCAAATCCAGATTCAGGAAAGGTCCTTTTTCAATAACAACCTCCCCCTTCGAGACCGCATCTACGATCAATCCGCTTTTTTTATCAAATGGAATACAGAAATCCTTTCCTTCGATAACGAGTTGGTCCGCTGTTTCCCGCACGTGCAACTTACCCGATGATTTTTCAGCACCAAATGACGAGTGACTCCCCAATGTGACGACATAAGCATCGATCAATTCATTTTCGTTGGTTAGAAAGTCAATCTTAACTTCTTCACCCCCCTCCCATTTCTGAGCAGGCAGCACAATACGTCCTTTCCGATGCGGATGAAGAGATTCCGGCGTGAAACTACCCGAAATATCCTTATAGGAGAAACGCACCTGAATCTCCTTCAGATTCGTATGATCGAAACGATTGTATACGGGCAAAACAAGAGGTGTGCCACTTGTGAATTCAGGGACTTGAGTAGCAAGTAGTTTAATGGGAGAATACGCTTTTTTTGTTCCCCAGAATTCCGGTTTCTCACGCCTCCACACATCTACGATACCCCATTCGCCATATCCCACACAATCACCTTGATAATCTTTCGGCTTGGCGGTATGTGCATATTCGATCCAATAAGAATTTCCGGTATGGGGAGCGGGAACCATAAACGTTTCATCGATGTATCCCCAGATCGCCCCTCCCAATCCTCCGGGAGCATCAAACAACTTACCCCACATTTTGTCAAGGGATTCCCCCCAGAATTCGCGAATATTCGGATCATCCTGCAACGTAGAGTAGGTATAACATGGCACATGTGCCCATTCGTCGAAAATACTCGGCATGGAGGATGTCTGGAATCCCTGCGTAGTGGCACCCCATTGATTCATCGTACCGTCCACTCCGGGATAATGCATACTCAGGATATCGAACGTTTTCTTTCCTTTTTCTACAGAGCCCGGATAACTGAAGATTGCTGGACGAGTAAGGTCATTTTGTTTCACCCAATCATATGAATATTGAAAATTACCTCCATAATTACACTCATTCCCAACAGACCAGAATAAAATGGAGGGGTGAGAGCGGAAACTGGTAACCATCTCTTTTAATTGTTGCAGGTACCTGCCAGTAAAGAGTGTATCGTTCTGCGATGCTGCGGGTCCATAATTCTTCTGACGATGCGTATCCACAAAACACAGAGCCGTTTCACATTCCACATATAATCCCGCTTCATCACAAAACTCCAAGAATCGTTCAGTCGGCGGGTAGTGAGAAGTCCTTACAAAGTTCATATTGCTTCTTCGAAACAACTGGACGTCAAGACTATCAAGTTCACGCGTAGTGGTTCTCCCGAGCGTCGGATGAATATCGTGACGACAGGCACCGCGTAATTTCACAGCACTTCCGTTTACCAGCATCTTGTTTCCGCGGATTTGGATATCGCGAAATCCCACCTTCCGTTTGTAGCGCATCTGCTCGCGTCCCTCTTGGAGAACCGTCATCGAGAGTTGATACAGGTGAGGATGTTCGGCATCCCATTTCGTTGGTCGGGTTATCGGAAAGCGATATTCGTTTTTTCCATCTTGCAAAGAGCGTATCGGCGAATCCAATTCGATTTTATCCCCTTTCGGAGAGGTCAATTCAAAACGGATCGTACTTCCGGGGGATGCATTCGCATGTACACTGACGAAGAGGTTTGCATCCTGATACAAAGAATCCAGATGTGTCTCCACACTCAGATTACTCAGATTACACGCCGGCAAAGCATATAATTCAACATCCCTCAGAATCCCTGCAATCGGGTGATGCGCATACCCCGAAGCGTATGAAATGTCGTCTTTCAAGTCTGTGACTTCTATTTTAATCTCATTTTTCGCACCCGGACGCAACAAGTGGGTCACATCGCTTTCCCAACGGGTAAATCCACCGAAATGATCCTGTACGTATTTGCCGTTTACCCACAAGCGGGCATACGCATACACTCCGTCAAACCGCAAAATCAGGGTTTTATCCTTGAATTCAGTCGGCACATCGAACTCCTTCTTATAGAGTACCGGACGGTCATGTTCGATGGCGAACCCTTGCATCGCCAGTTCGCCGGGTACCACGACCGGTTTCCAGGTTTGGGTGGGATTAAATTGAAATTGCCATGTTCCGCTTAATAACATCCGATGTTGGGATATACCGGAAACTTTTTCAGGCATTACGTATTGAGTGATATCTTGTGCACTACCGGAATGAGCAGCGAAAGAAACCAAAACACTCAAACCGATACGTTTTAATAGTTTAGATTGCATGAAACTGGTTTTAAAATAAACATAGAGATCAATAAGGAATGATTTTTTATTTGATGATCTCACGCGGAGTACTTCCTGTTTGTTGTTTGAACACGCGTGAAAAATATTGAGGCGAATTGAATCCGCACAAAAAACTGACCTCTTTGATTGATAACGAGGTGAGTCGAAGTAATTCGATTGATTTATTAATTCGTATTTGATTCAAGTAATCCATTGGGGTAATATCCAGATGATGCGCAAAAATCTTTCGGAGATACCGTTCACTAATGCCTGCATGTTGGGCTATATCGCCCGAGCTGATATTCTCCTGATAATGTTCCTTGACAAAACCGATTGCATCTTTCATCATCTGATTTGAACACAAGGGGATGTAATTATCCGTCAGATGTCTGTAAATAAGAATAAGAAGTTCCGCATAATGCATGATGATCAGATGTTGGTAATATTTTCCCCTACTCTTCAGTTCACTCAGAATCTGTTCCACGGCACGTACAATGGAGATGTTATTCACAATCTTGATCAAGTCGTTCTTTGAACTGAAAATATTGCAGGGAGACAATTCATCCTCCTTCGAATCCAGTGAGTGCTGAACCCGGTTGAATATCTCCGGAAGAAACTCCAACTGCATTAAGGTACATCCGCTTGGACCGGCCTGAAAAGAATGGAGCACGTTTGAGCAGATGATCATCAACTCTCCCTCTTTAAAACTGATGGTTTCTTCGGGCAGTTCAATGATACAACTTCCTTTCTTCACGTAATTGATCTCTATTCTTACATGAGCATGTTTTTTATATTGTTCACCGGGTTGAAAAGAGATAAACCGCCCCACATCGGCCAATCGCTGTTTCTCCAAACATTTTACAATTTGCTCTAGATTCTCAAAAAGAGAATACTCATCTCTGCTATCTATTTTGAATGAAGTGTTGTCCGTTGACATTTTCATTAGTATATTTCCATTTTTCATAAGCTCTCTGTGTAGCCTCAACCACGCCCAGAGGAGGTGCTACAAAAATACAATCCAAAATAAGGAGTTGCTTAAATAGGAAGTACCGGAAAAGATACGAAACGGAATAATTGACTGCAATTTGTGCATAATCCGGCATTATTAAAGGTTCCGGATAGTATACAAATAAAAAAAAGCCTGAATCATCCGGACCGTGTGGGTCTGATCATTCAGGCTATCCAATATTATTTCGGGCTCTCCTATTTACTCCCCCTTACAACTTCATCTCTTTCTCTTCGACCGCATTCGGGGTTCGGAACACCTTCATGTCAAAGGTTCGAAGCAAACGCGACGAGATCACACCGGTCACCATCGCGCCGTTCACATTCAGCGCCGTTCGGCCCATGTCGATCAGCGGCTCTACCGAAATCAGCAAGCCTACCAGAGCTACCGGGAAATTCAGCGACGAAAGTACGATCAGAGCGGCAAACGTTGCACCGCCACCCACTCCGGCAACGCCGAAAGAACTGATTGCGATGATCGCAATCAACTTAATGATGAACTCCAGACTCATCGGATCCACCCCTGCCACCGGAGCAATCATGATGGCCAACATCGCCGGATAAATTGCTGCACAACCATTCTGGCCGATCGTCGCACCCAACGAAGCCGAAAGGTTGGCAACCCCTTCGTCCACGCCCAACTTATCGGTCTGCGTTTCCACATTCAACGGAATCGTACCCGCACTGCTTCTCGAAGTGAAAGCGAATGTCAACACCGGAAGCACCTTTTTCACATACGTCACCGGATTCACCTTTACAAAGGAAATCAGCAGCAAATGGATCACAAACATCGAGATAAGCGCTACATAAGAGGCTACAATGAAGGTCCCCAGATTCAGTATATCTGCTACACTGCTGGTAGCAACCACCTTTGCCATCAAGGCCACGATACCGTACGGAGTAAGGCGAAGAATCAGCGTCACCAAACGCATAATCACATCGTGCAATGAAACGACCAGGTTTTTAAAGAACTCGAACGATACCGGTTTTTTCTTCCGGATCCCCAATGCGGCGATACCCAGGAACGAGGTAAAAATCACCACGCCGATGGTTGAGGAATCCCTACTTCCGGAGAAATCTTGAAACACATTGGTCGGAATTAACTCGATCAAACGTTGAGAGAATGGCATCGCATCCAGATCGGTAAGTTTATTTTCCAATGCAGCTCCCCGCGCGGATTCCATAGCTCCCATTTGAAGTCCCTCTACCGAAAGACCGAAACCGTTGGCCGTCACCACACCCACAAGGGCGGCAATCATAGCCGTTCCAACCAATATTCCCACAATCAGAAACGCCATCTTCCCCAATCCTTCCCCTCCGTTTTTGAGGTTGATAATCGCCGAGAGAATCGACACGAAGATCAACGGCATCACAATCATCTGCAACAACCGTACATACCCCTCGCCGAAAATCGCCGTCCACTGCAAGGTCTGGGCAATCACATCGGGTTTGAAAAAGAGCTGAAGAAATACTCCGAAAAGCACCCCCATGCCCGTAGCTACAAATACACGGGTGGAGAATTTTACATAGCGCTTCTGGAGTACTACCAGCACGCCTATTAATATTAAAAAGATAGCTAAATTAATAAATATCAACATTTTATTTTCATTAAGTTTATATACCTTCAAATATATGGAAGAAAAACGATTACCACTCTTTCGTTAACTAATAACCTATTTTATTTTCAGATTGTTCAGAAATCACCGGCATTCGTTTAAAACAAAAACAGACAGCACGTTTCAACCAATCGAAACATACTGTCTGCTTTATATCAATTCACGTTAAGTTACTCCTCTTTGAGGCAATTCACCGGATTTTCGGTTGCCGCGCTCCACGTACGCCACACCAAGGTAAGGATGGCGATGGCAATCGTAATCACCCCCGCACCAACGAAGATCCATAGATCAAGCGAGGTTTTATCCATGTAATTCTCGAGCCATTTGTTCATGAGATACCACGCTACCGGACACGCTATCACAAAGCCGATCAATACCGGTTTGATAAAGTTCATGTTCAGCAACCAGATGATTTCTCGAATCTGTGCACCGTTTGCACGACGGATGCCGATCTCCTTGCGTTTCTGCTCTATCATAAAAGCGGCAAGTCCGAATAAACCGAGACAGGAAATGATAATCGCCAATACCGAAAAATAGGTTACCATCTGCGAAGATTGCCTTTCTGCCGTTAGCTTTAATTCGATGTTGTGATCGAGGAAGCGAACCGTGGGTTTCTCACCCAAAATCGCTTCGGTTCGTTTCTGAATCGTTTCATAAACCTGCTGCAGGTTATTTCCGCTCACCCGAATATTCACAATATTTGGGGATACCCCTTCCTGGAAAGGGAGAATCAGACAAGGTTCGGCCGTAGTCTTGAAGTTATTGAACATAAATTTATCCAATACCCCTACGATCTTCATCGCATCTTGGTTCCGTCGGATCTCCTTATCCAAACCCGTATCGGTATCCATCATCTCAAGCATCTTCTCATTCACCACCACACCCCTGGTTGAATCGGAGTAGAAAGTCCCCTCACGGAATTTCAGGTCGTAAACGGATGCCCAATCCTCATCGGCAAAATTAAAGGTGATCAGCTTTTTGGCATTCTCCTCATCATCGCCCCATTGAAAGCCCACGCCGTTCCAATTGATATTGGAGGGGAGCGATACCGAAAGGCTCACCCGCTCCACAGAAGGTTCTTTGAGCAATTCCGATTTCAATAGTTTCCCTTTGCGTTGCTGGTTCTCATTTCGCAAAGAAACATACATCACCTCGTGCCACTCATACCCCAGATCCATCGTCTGAAACATCCGGATCTGTTTGGAGATAACCAACGTGGAGATGATCAATACGATCGATACGCAGAACTGAATCACCACCAGCACCTCGCGGAAACGGGCATTCCAGCTTCCTCTGGAATAGGTTCCCTTCAAAATGTTCAAAGGCTTGAAAGAGGAGAGGTAAATGGCCGGATAGATTCCCGCCAAAAGCGTCGTGAACACCACGACTCCGAGTCCCAGCCAAATCTGATCCGGCGAGAAAAGGTCCCTCATCTCGAGCGATTTGCCCATCATCGAATTGAAAATCGGAAACACCAACAACGCCAATCCGATGGCCAGGATGAAGGAGATCAGGATGATCAGAAACGTATTGAACAGATAATGGCCGATCAATCCGGCACGCGAGGCGCCCAGTATCTTGCGAAGTCCCGTTTGAAATGAACTCTTCGTAAATCCCGCCGTAGCCAGGTTGATGAAATTGATACAGGCGATCAGCAACACCGCTAGGGCGATGATTCCCATCAGACGCATCCGTTGGATATTGCCATAGGTATATAAATTGCGATTCACCAAAAGATCGGAGGTGAGATAAAGGGCGAATTCCGGTTGCGCCTCCATCACCCTGTTTTTGATCTTCTCCCGGAAAAGCGCCATATCGGGCGTATCTTTCATGCGCAGGTACGTGCGGTAACTGTTGTTGTACCAATATTGCAGCGATTCCTTGTTGCGGAGAATCGGCAACAGTACGCATACGCCCGGACGACTCAATTCGCCTGCAGCGCCCAACACGGTGCTGTTCTTATCCGGGTCTTTCATCACACCGGCAACCTCGAAGGTACCCGAATCGAAGGTCAACATTTGTCCCACGGCCGGCTTATCGCCGAACACCTCGCGTGCCACCGATTCGGAGACCACGCATTTATTCATCTCATCCGCACCGAACGGTTTCCCATCCCGCATCTCCACTCCGAAAATAGAGAAATAGCCCGGATCCACATCGAAGGATACGATATCAAACGCTTCGCTTTCATAACTCAAACTCCGGCTTCCCCAAACAACACGCGTAAAGTCGAGTACCTCGGGATTTTCCGCCGCCAGCGTGGGTCCCACAATCGGAGGTGCCCCTCCGAAGGCTTCGCTACCTTCGTGGTATCCCGCTACCGTCACGATCTTCGTGGCTTCCGGATATTGGCGATCTATATTGTATTCATACCGTATCCATAACAAGATCAGTAAACAACACGCCAGTCCGGGCACAAGGCCCATCATATTCAGCAAATAGATCTGCCGATTACGAATGAAATTGCGATAAAAATCATTGAATGGATTCATGGTGGGGTTTTTACATCATATTGCGAACTTCGGTCACCACATGACCGTCAAACAGGTTAATCACACGATGCGCATACGAGGCGTCACGCTGACTGTGAGTCACCATCACGATGGTAGCACCCTCTTTATTCAATTCCGTCAAGAGGTTCATCACCTCCAACCCGTTCTTCGAGTCGAGATTTCCCGTCGGCTCATCCGCCAAAATCAGCTTGGGATGCGCCACTACCGCACGGGCAATCGCTACGCGCTGCTGCTGACCGCCGGACAACTGGTTTGGGAAATGGGTGGCACGGTGACTGATCGCCACCCGTTTCAGCACCTCCGAAACACGCTCTTTACGGTCGGAGCTTTTCATTTTCAAATAGGTCAGTGGCAACTCCACATTTTCTGATACGTTCAACTCCTCGATGAGGTTAAAACTCTGAAAAACAAACCCGATCTTCCCCTTACGCACTTCGGTACGTTGCTTCTCCTTGAGTCCCCCCACCTCATAATTGTCAAGGTAATATTTCCCCTGCGTCGGGTTATCCAACATTCCCAGGATGTTCAGTAAGGTGGACTTTCCGCAACCGGACGGTCCCATGATTGCCACGAATTCCCCCTCTTTCACTTCGAGCGACACATTATCTAATGCTACGGTTTCGATCTCTTCGGTACGAAACACTTTACTAAGGTTTTCAATCTTCAACATCGTATATTAATTTATGGTTTGTAGAATTGTTTTTTAGTTCAATATTAATTTCTCATTCTTCCCGTACGATTCATAGCCCGACACGATCACCTTCTCACCCGGTTCAAGGCCTTCGAGTACCTCGTAATATTGGGGATTCTGTCGGCCGATGCGGATATTCCGACGCGTAGCCTGCGATCCGTCCGCACTCACGACGAAGATCCATTTTCCGCCCGTGGTCTGATAGAACGAGCCGCGCGGGATCAGGATACCATCCTTCGGTTCCCCCAACTGGAGATTGATGTAATAGGTTTGTCCGGTTCGGATATTCTCCGGGCGTTCCCCCACGAAACGCATGTCGGTACGGAACTGGCCGTTCCTCACCTCGGGATAAACCTTCGATACCCTCACGCCGAAACGGGTATTCTGCCGCTCAAACGTTCCCTCCAAGCCGTTCACTACCCGGTCAATGTAATGCTCGTCAATCATCGCCTCGATCTTAAAATCAGAAAGCACATTGATCTGTCCGATGCGCTGCCCCGTGGCAACCGATTGTCCGATTTCAGCCTCCAGCAACCCGAGTTGTCCGTCGTATGGCGCACGGATGTTTAGGTTCTCGATCCGCTGCCGAACCATCGTCAGGTTCAAGCGCATGTTATCGAGACTCTCTTGCATCTGATCCACCTGCACCGAGCGATAAATCGAATCCTGCTTCTGGCGATCCACAATCAGTTGCATCTTATCGCGCGCATATTCATAATCCTCTTTTGCCTGCAGATACACCTCGCGGGCGATCAGCTTCTCTTTATAGAGTGCTTCGTTCTGTTGGTACGCTCTTTTCTTGCGAGCAGCCTCTAACTGCACCGAGAGCAACTCTTGACGCAGATTCAGCCTTTCCTGCTCCATCGTCACCTGCGTATTGCGCAGGAAGTTCTGCTTTTCGGCCAATTGCGCCTCGCTATCCAGAATCGCCAGGCTCAGACTCGGGTTTTTCATGCGCAGAATCACATCCCCTTTTTTCACCGTAACCCCCTCCTCGATCAACTTCTCATCGATGATGCCGCTCTCTACGGCACTGATTTGAATGAGCGATCCGGGCTGAACCTGTCCGTTCAGGCGTATGTAGTCGTTAAACGGATTCGACTCGACGGTAGCGATGGTGATTCCTTTCTTCTCCACTTTCAGTTTCGAGGAGTGGTCGCCCAACACCATCCAGCCGATAAGCAGTAAGAGTACGGCACCCCCGATCACATAGGGTAGATGCTTTTTCGATAATCCTTTCTTCTTTTCTATTATTCGGTCCATGGTTTTGATATTTTCGATGATTGGTCGGCACGAGTTACAAACTCGTGCCGGGTTTCATTAATCGGATTTTCATTGGCGCGAGTTTGTAACTCGTGCCGGGTTTCATTAATCGGATTTTCATTGGCGCGAGTTTGTAACTCGTGCCGGAGTGTCTTGATATTTATTTAATAAAAGGAATTCCCTGATAGTACTCCACTTGTTTCTTGCGGATCAAAAACTGAACGTGCATCCCCACCTGCTCCGCCTTGGCTTGGGCCAGTTGGTTGGCACTGTTTTGCAGTTCGAGTGCGCTGATCATTCCTTCTTCGAACTTGCGACGGTTCACCGTATGCGCGATATCGGCGGCGTTCATTTTCCGCATCGCTTGAATATACTCTTGCACCGCCCCATTCAGGTCCGAAATGCTCTGCGCGATCTCCTGATTGAGTTTCAGCATCGTCTCCTCATAATCGGCTTGTTGCATCTCCAACCGGTATTTAGCCCGACGCCGGTTACTGAGGTTGCTCAACCGATTGAAAATCGGAATCGACACCTGCATCCCCACATACTGTCCCGCGTTGTTCTTCCATTGTTTTTTAAAACTCTCCGTAGCACCTTCGCTTTTCAGCACTTCGAAATAGCGGGTATTATACCCTGCGAAAAGCGAGAAGGAGGGGAAAAAGGAGGCCAGACTCGATTTATAGGCGCTTTTCATTCCTTTCAGTTGAAAATTTGCAACCAAAGATCCGGGCAAGTAATTACGAGCCGACTCAAACAGCGAATCGGGATCGATGTCGCTTCCTTGCGGCAACACGGGCTCGAGCGATTCGCGAATCGCGAGGGAGTCTTCCATCGGATAATTCATTGCTCCCTTTAACTCCAGTCTCGCCACCCGCAACAAATTCTCCTGCCGGATCAAAGCGAATCGGTCGGAGGCCACATTCGCCTCCATCTGCGCCACATCCGCACCCGCTTTCAGGCCCAACTCCTCCATTCGCAGTGACTGATACAGGTTCCGTTCACTCTCTTCGAGCTGTCCAGTAAGTTGCATCACCAGTTGTTTGTAGTACACTACATTATAAAAGGCGTTCAACACTCGGAGCGACACTTGGTCTTCGATCAATTGCTTTTGATGCAACCCCATCCGATCCATCGCCTTTGTCATCTTATAATTGTTGATTCGAACCAATCCTTGAAAAAGGGGCAACTGCAACGTACCGGAATAGTTGTTGCTGAAGTATTTATTGTCTTTATAGGTATTGGTGCCCGGGTCGAGCGAGCGTCCGAAATCGAACTCTCCTCCGATGGAGGCATTCGCGGAAGGCAGAAATGCGCCGATCGCTTCCACTCGGTCCTGGTTATAAATACGAGACTGCGCCTGTTGACGATGATTGGCCGGCGCATGTTCGCGGGCATAAATCATACACTCCTGTAAGGTATACGCGTTCTGCGCTGAACCATTTATCAGAGATAGGAGGCTGGCCACAATCAGCAGAATGATCTTTCGTAGCGAATTCATAATTAAATTGTTTTTTTGTCACTACAATTAAATCAAACCGCGTGCCACAATCTAAAAACAGTTGATAATCTGGATATTACAACAAATTCCCATTATTCTTAATGTCTAATAATTTGACACTTCAGTCTAATAATTTGACACATTGCTCTAATGCTTAGACATTAGAGCAACTTGTCGAATGTTTTCACATCCTCATACTATTAAACAGTTGAATACAATCATCCTTTTTTTGCTCCTAAGAATATACATATTCGCGATGCTAATTTGGTACTTGGATTTCCATTTCTTGGCAATACCCGCAACATTTATGAAAATATGTTTTATTTTGCATAATTACTTTTACACAAAAACGTATGTCCAAATTAAACGGCACGATTTGCATTGTCGATGACAACCGCAGCATTCTAAAAACATTAGAAATTCTATTGGCTGATTACTTCCGAAAAGTAATCACGATAAGCAATCCGGAGCAGATACCCACGCTCTTTCGGAGCGAACGCATCGACGTAGCCCTGCTGGATATGAATTATACCACCGGGATTAATAATGGAAACGAGGGACTCTATTGGCTCTCTCAAATAAAAAGAACCAGTCCCAAAACGGAAGTGGTTCTTTTTACCGCATACGCCTACATCGACCTCGCCGTGTCCGGCATTAAGAACGGCGCTTTCGACTTCATCCCCAAACCGTGGGAAAACGAGAAATTGATTGAAACGTTGCAAAAGGCGATGCAAAACGGACAAGGCGATGCAAAGGAGAAGAAAAAAGAGAGTGGCAAGGTCGAACAAGGGGTGTTCAAAGGCTCGTCGCCGGCGATGATGCGACTCTACGAACAGATCGAAAAGATCGCCTCGACCGATGCCAACGTACTGATTACAGGAGAGAACGGCACGGGCAAGGAGGTTTTCGCGCGTCAAATCCACGCCCTTTCCCGCAGAAAAGAGAATGAACTGGTGACTGTGGATATGGGTGCGCTCACCGAAACACTCTTCGAGAGCGAACTGTTCGGCCATGTAAAGGGAGCGTTCACCGACGCCAAAGCCGATCGTCCGGGCAAGTTCGAAGCCGCCTCGCAAGGCTCCCTTTTTCTCGATGAGATCGGCAACCTGCCTTTCCATCTCCAGGCAAAGCTGCTGAGCGTATTGCAGCAACGAAAAGTTACCCGCGTGGGCAGCAACTCGCCGCGCGAAGTGGACATCCGCCTGATCTGCGCCACGAACTGCAACCTGCCCGATATGGTGCGACAAGGGCGATTCCGGGAGGACCTCTTTTATCGCATCAACACCATCACCCTCGAAATACCGCCGCTGCGCAACCGAAAAGAGGACCTCATCCCGATGGCCGAGATGTTCGTGGCCCGCTATGCGAAAATGTACGACCGTGAAAACATGACGCTCGACAGAAGTGCCATCGAGAAGATCAAATCCTACTCCTGGCCCGGCAACGTGCGTGAACTGCAACACACCATCGAAAGGGCGGTGATCATGGGCAATAACGTTCTCGCCGAGGGCGACTTCTGCTTTCAAGATGCGGCAATGGTGGAGGACGACCAGAACATGACGCTCGAAGAGATGGAAAAAACGGCTATCGCCAATGCCATCCGCAACTGCGAAGGCAACCTCTCGCTGGTAGCCCAGCAACTCGGCATCACGCGCCAGACGCTCTATAACAAGATCAAGAAATACAATTTATTATAACAAATGAGCATACCCCCTAAAATAATCGTCTCACTGCTACTGGTAATTCTATCCACCTGTGCCGCAACGGTCTGCATCCTCTATTCCGAATGGGTAGGAGTTGGGATTTCGCTGACAATCGCTTTTTTTGCCGTGCGCCAGATCTTTATGAGTTACAGCAACCAATTGCGAAAAATGAAGATCCTTTTCGACGCGGTGGAAAACAACGATTATGCGTTCCGGTTCCCGGAAAAAGGGGGCGATCGGTACGACCGGCAACTCAACAAAACCTTCAACGGCATGCGCGAACTTTTGTCGAAAGCGAAAGCCGAAGCAGCCGAAAAAGAGAAATACTACGAGCTGATTCTGGGACGCGTTACCACCGGCATCGTGGTGATCGACGAGGAGGGATTCGTGTGGCAGACCAACGACGCGGCGGCACAACTGCTCGGTTTGCCGATCCTAACGCACACCCGACAGCTCAAGCAACTCGATGAGAGCTTTCCGACCCTTTTCCACACCCTCTCGCCCGAAAGCAACCGACAGATCTCCTTCTCGACCGAGCGGGGCGAGCGACACCTCACCCTCGACGTCTCCGAGATGTACGGCAACAATAAAAAACTCCGCATCATTGCCCTGAACGACATTGATTCGGAGTTGGATGAGAATGAAATCGAGTCGTGGATCAAACTGACCCGCGTTCTTACACACGAAATTATGAACGGCATTTCGCCCATCACGTCCCTCAGCGCACACCTTCTGAAAAAGGAGGAGGTGAGCCGAAACCTGCGCGAGGGACTCGAGGTGATTCATCACACCGGCTCGCAACTCTCCTCTTTCGTCAACTCCTATCGCCGATTCACCCGGATTCCCACACCATCGAAGGAGATCTTCAACCTGCGCGACTTCCTCCAGATGGAGATCGTGGGGATGCGTGCCACCACGTCGCTGCCGATTCGGTTCACACTCAAGGCCGAACCGGAAGAGCTGATGATCTACGCCGACAAAAACCTACTTTCGCAAGTGGTGCTCAACCTGTTGCGAAACGCCATCCAGTCGCTCTCCCACCAAAAAGAGCCCTATATCCGCATCACGGCCACGAGCGATGCGAAAGAGCAGATCCTGATTCATTTCGACAACAACGGCGAGATGATTCCCGCCGACGTTGCCAAACAAATATTCGTTCCTTTCTTTACAACCAAAGAAGCCGGTTCCGGTATCGGTCTGAGTGTTTCCAAACAGATCATGCGCCAGCACAACGGCTCGCTCAAACTCTCCTATTCCACGGAAAAGGAAACCCGGTTCACCCTGGTTTTCAGATAATCACCGCCTCAACGTCTCCGCCGGGTTGGTATGGATCGCCTTTCTGCCCAAATGGAAAATGATATCGATTGCCATCAGCAGCACGCCCAAAAGAGGAAGCACAAAATAAACGGGCGATAAAGGCAGTTGGTTTTCAAACTCCGAAAGCCACGTTCTCATCACATAATAGGCGGCGGGAGCGGCCAACACAAAGGCGATGCCGATCAACAAAATGAAATGCTTCTGAAGCTGCATCATCAATTCGCCGTTTCCGCAGCCATACGCCTTGCGGATGGCGATCTCGTTCTCGCGCTGCCGGATAAAGAAAGAAGCCATCGCCAACATGCCCAATGTGGCGATCAAAATGGCGACCAGCGCCATGAGCGACACGATCTTACCCGTACGTTCCTGCGCATTGTACCAGCTATTCATCGCCGCATCGACAAAGCCTCCGTTAAAAGGAATACCCTTGCTGACCCTTGTAAACGTAGCTTTCACCTCATCCATCACCCTGGCCCCATCCGCTCCCTCATACCGAAGCATATAAGAGGAAGGAGTGTTCAACCGGTTGTAAACAGTCAACATTGCAGGAGTATTCTTCGCAAGTCCGAACCGGAAATTACGAAGAACGCCCGCCAGTTCTATTTTATTTTCCCATTCCGTTCCCTTATGGGTATAAAAAGCATTCTCGTCTGCCGGAAGATTCAACCGTTTGTATAATGCCTCATTGATCCAAATCCCGGTGCGTTTCAACGTATCGGTATCGAATCTCCGGATCACCTCGTAGTTGACCACATCGAAAACAGAAGAATCGGCCACGAACACTTGCATGGAGATCATCTCCCCATCATCGTACTTGAACGTATTGTTATTACCACGTTCAATTACATTACCGTTCATTGCGGAAAAGTTCTCTACTCCCGGTATTTTCCGCACCTCCTCACCCAGTCTAGCGGCAGAAATGCCGATTTCATTGTAAAAATAGATTAGGTTTCGGTTGTCAAATCCTTTATCCTCATTCCGCAGGTGACCGGTTTGAGCAAAAATCACATAAGAGCAGATCAACAGCATCAAGGTGATGGCATACTGAAAACCGATAAGCATTTTGCTATACACCTGTCTCGTCTTCCGTACGAAAGTCCCCCGCACCACATCAAGCGGTGTAAAGTTGGTAATCACCATGGCGGGGAAGATGCCGCTTATGATCCCGATCAACAGGATTGCAAGCACAACCCCCACAAGAAGAGCGAGTGAAAGATTTGAGAATAACGGATCGCTCACCTGCATCAGATTCATAAAGAAAGGCGTGAGCAGTTTCGCCAGAAAAATGGCGATTGCGAAAGAGAGAACGCAAAGAAGCACACTCTCAAGAATCAGATTCCAAAGCAAATGACTGCGCGGGGAACCCAATAACCGCCGGGTGGCGAGTTCGCGGGCCCGGTCGGAACTTCGTGCCAACGTCAGGTTGATGTAGTTGATGACGGCAAAAATAAGAATCGCCAGTCCGGCTCCGAAGAAGGTGATAATCTCTTTCATCGAGCCCCCTCCCCGCGTGGTAAAATGCATATTGACCGTAGTATCAAAATATGCCTTGTGCAAAGGAGTGAATTTTAAATCCGTCTCCTTATTATCTCTAAACAACCAATAAACCTCTTTGAAACGACGCAATAAATCATCGTGGTACTCATTGGGGTTTTTATCGCCCTTCATGAGAAAAACGGAGAGGTGATTTCCGGCCTCCCATCCTTGATTCATCCAGGAACCCATGATATTCCCGGCCGCGTTTATATTCATCAGCACTTCATACGAATTGAACAACGTATTCTCCATATCCTTCATCACTCCCCCGATCGTAAGAAGATGCGTCAACTCGAGGGGAGCAGCGTTAAATTCATACCGCTGGTACTTGCAGGAGAGTTGCTTGCCGATCGGATTCTCCTCTCCGAATACTTTACGGGCATACGATTCACTGATCACCACCTCGTTACGGTCGCCTTTCAACACCCGCTCGCGATCGCCTTCCAACAACGGAAAACTGAAAATGTCAAAGAAGGTGGAGTCTACGGTCATCACCTTGGTTTTAAACTTCGCATCTTGTCGCGAAAGAATCATATCTTGTGCAAAAAGCCTTGTAAAAGCCTCCACATCGGGATAGTTTTCTTGTATATAAGGAGCCATTGCGGGCGGCGAGTAGGCTCCGTCCATCGTAGTATAGAGGTAAATGCGCTCTTTATGCTGCTGGAAATCATCTATGGTCAACTCGTGCCGCGCATACGCCCCCAGTAAAATCACGAGGGTAAGCGACAAAGAGAAACCCAACACATTGATCACGGCAAAGAGGGGGTTGCGGCTCAGCGAGCGGAGCATGCTTTTGAAGTTGAATATTTCACTCATATCGGATTAAGATTATTCGCTTTTTAAAAAGTTTACAGGATTCTCATTCGCCGCTTTCCAAGTGTTACTCAATACGGTAAAGAGAATAACAGAGAGTACGGCAATGCCACAGGCGATAAAAAGGAGTAGGTTGAACGGTAGTTTCTCCACGAACATCTCCATCCATTTTTCACCCGTCCACCAGGCAAATACCACTCCGACCAAAACGCCCGGAACGGCGAAGAAGAGAATGTCTCTCAAGAAAAGCACCAGAATCTCCAAAAAAGAGGCTCCCGTTACGCGACGCACGGCAATTTCGGAGCGGCGACGGTTGGTTTCATCGTTCACATATCCGATCAGTCCGATCAGACTGATCAACAGCGTGGCGATGGCGCCGATAAATACCACATCGCGAAAGATCCGCGACTGGTGATAGTTTTCAAGAATCACGTTATCGTAGGCATTCACCACGATATCCCGATCGGGAAACTGCGTCTTCAATTGGTCGGAAACGATTCGGATATTCTCCGGAGTGAGCTCCTGAAGACGAACCATTAGGATACTACCCGCTTTGGGGGTGAAGGAGATCATCACGGGACGCTGGTCGGGCGACTGGAAATTTCCCAGTTTGATATCGTCGAACACCCCGATGATGGTCTGAGTGTTGTAACGTTGTCCCGTTACCCGGATCGGTTTCCCCACCACACCCTCTTCCCAGCCCATTATCTCGGATAATTTATCGGCCAAGTGACGACTCACCATCACCTGTGCCGTATCGCTGAGCGAGTTTCTGAAGGCTCGTCCTTCGAATATCGGAATCTCCATCGTCTCGAAAAAATGAGCGTCCACTTGTTCCATATCGGCTAGGTTGAAAAGCTCCTCTCCGGTTTCGGGATGATACACGTTGTTGCCGCTCGCCCCCAAGATGGGCATCGTATTGCAACTCGACACGTCACTCACCACGGGATTCTTGCGCAACTCCTCCATGGCGGACAACCGCTGATCGGCGGACATTCCCCACAGCGAGCAATACACCAGCTTATCGTGACTGTATCCCAGATCGTAGTTCGTCACCAACTCGTATTGTCCCCGAATCACAAAAAGCAGGGTGAACATAAAAGCGGTGGCTCCGAACTGCAGCAGCAGAAGCGGCTGTTTCCATTTGCGGCGCGACACCTTCATGTTGCGGAAAGCGTGCGATACGGGAATCTTTGAGAAGAGGTAAGCCGGAATGAGTCCCGCGGCCAGAAACAAGGCAACCAGCACACCGGCAAAGATCAGAAGCGTCTGCCCGCTGAAAAGTGAGCGAAGGGTGGCCGATGCCATCTCCTCCACCGCTGCGCGGAAAAGGAAGATCAGACACAGAGACAACACAAGGGCGATGAAAACATGCACGAACGCTTCGGCCAGAAAACCCGTCAGGATGTTCAGCCGGGTCGCCCCGTTGCATTTCTGAATGGCGATGCTTTTGCTGCGGCTGATCATCGAGGAGATGGTAATCAGAATGTAGTTCAGCGCCGCCGTACACAGCAGAGCGAAGGCGATGATCGCCAATATCAACGTAGATTTCTTCACCTCTTCGGTATTGCGGTACGCCATCGCCATCGGCTCAAGGAAGTAACTGAGCTCCACTCCCGCCTTGCTCATCATCTCAAAATCTTGATTCTTACGCTGAATCTCGCGGATCATCGGTGCAAGCGATTCGGTATCGGTACCCGGCTTGAGCTTTACATACCCCCGAAAGCGGTCGCAACCCATCCAACCATCCGTACAATCCCACCCAAAAAAGGCGTTGAAGCTCTGAAAGGAGAGCACGATATCGTATTTAAGGTGCGAATTCTCAGGAACATCTTTAAAAATACCCGCTATTGTGATCCACTCGCCGGGGAAAGTGCTAAACGTAAACTGCTCGCCCACCGCATTCGTACCGCCGATGCTTTGAGCCAGCGATTCGGAGATCATCGCCAGTTTCGGCGACGTAAGGATCTGCTTGGGATCGCCCGCGAGAACGGGGCGCGGTAAGACGTCGAAGAAAGCGCTGTCGGCGAAGATCACCTCCCCTACGTACCGGTTCTTCTCCCGGTCGAATATCACTTGATTCCCCATCCGGTCGAGGCGCGTACCCGCTTCAATCTGCGGAATCTCACGAGCCAGAGCCGGCACGACACCCCCGCTCACCTGCGGATAAAATTTCTCCGGCTCACCGTTGAGCACGTAGCGGGAATAAACCATATAAAGTTGCTCATGCTCGGGGTAGAACGTGTCGTACGACCGCTCGAAGGAGATTCGGGCAATCAAGACCAATCCCAACGTCAGTCCGATTGCCAGTGAGATGATTTTTATGACATTGTTTTGCCCTTTCCGGAACAGATTCCTGAATGCAAGATAAAGTGTTCTCATTTGTATCTTCTTTACTGTATGTTTCTACTTCCGGATTGCAAAAGGCGTGCCACAACCACTATATTATTGATAATAGGCAGTTTACAAAAACAGCATAAAACAACAATTGTCCAATATTTAGACATTTACCGTCAAAATATTGGACAATGATATACCTCCTCGTTTAGGGTTATCGTTGGATGATTCGAAATCGATTTTACAATGTCATTTACAGCATCCCTCGCTACATTGGAGAGGAATTAGGTCAAACCGACCTGTTTCTCGTCTTGATTCGGAATAAGCAGATTACGGTTTCTGAGCAGATGGTGTTCATCCATCAATAGATTTCTAAAAAAGAGCTCCAAGTACTCCGAAGTCGCATACACACCCGCCTTGATATCGTTATAATTAGCACGTACTAGGGCATTCCGGAAATACCACGAATTGGCGGCAAACTGATCATTATGGATATCAAAACCGAGCGTACGGAGATATTTAATTGTAAAAAGCGCAGTTGTGCGCGTATTACCCTCACCAAATGGATGTATTTGCCATAAATCTGCCACAAACCGCGCTAAATGCGCTATGGTTTTTTGTAAGCCGATCCCCCGATAACTAAATTTCTTCTCTTGATCAAAATCATACTCCAACGTCTCCTTTAGGTTCCTTGCATTGCTGTAAATTACAGTTTCACCCCTCAATACCCACTCCTTCTTTGAGATGTTATAATCTCTAAGAATACCGGCAAACGGATAGATACCTTCAAAAAGTCGCTTGTGGATACTGATATACTCGATAGGAGAGAAATTGAATGAATTTTCAGAAAGTATTTCGGTTATACGCGCTGCTACTTTATCCGCCTCTTCGGTTCTACTATCATTTGGAGAAACGATGCTTTTTGACTGATAATAACTATCTATCAACTGTTTGGCTTCCTCTATAGTGATATCCCCTTCAATATGATGCTTGGCGGTCTCAATCAAATAGTCTGAAGTATTCAGACCGTCGACTGCCTGCAAGCCAATAGCAGTCTGCCACGCATTGACTTTCTCACACTTCTGAGGTTCGCCTTGACGAATATATTCTTCAAATTCTTTCATTTCGTACTTACCTTTAATGCTTTCACCACCGCCGTTGAGAATCCGTTGGCATCCATCTCATTGAGCCCTTTGATGGTGATTCCGCCGGGAGTGGTAACCTTAAAGATCTCCGCTTCGGGCATGCTATCGTTGGCATCCATCAGATCAGCGGCCCCGCGCAGGGTCTGTGTAATCATTTTTCGTGCTTGATCGGGATAGAGTCCCAGTTCGACGGCCCCATTGATATTTGCCTGTATGTATTTGTACGCAAAAGCGATTCCACAAGAGCAAAGAGCTGTCGCCGCCCCCATGAGGTTTTCCTCCACAACGGCCGATTCGCCCAACTCGTCAAAAATAGATTTGATTAGGTTGGTTTGTTCGATGGTCGCATTTTTAGCAGAAATGATCGTCATACTCTGCCGAACGGCAACCGCCGTATTGGGAATGATCCGGAATAGAACAGGCGAAAAGGTTTCATCACCGCAGAGCATTTTCTGAAGATCCGCAAAACTTACCGCAGCCACGACGGAGAGAATAATTTGTTTTTTGAGATTCAGTGTGTGTCGGATCTGATCGATCACCGATTCCAACAACCACGGTTTTACGGCAAGCAGTACGATATCGGCATCTTTAATCGCTTCGGCATTATCCATCGATACGATAAATCCGGGATTAGCCGACTGAAGTGCCTGAAGCGTTTTTCCGGAACGTGCCGTCACCGTAATGTCTTTCTCATTAAAAATAGTTCCCTGTGCCAAGCCTCGGGCTATTGCCCCGCCCATGTTTCCGGCACCGATAATGGTTATCTTCATTTTTATTTGGTTTAATGTTTACGCGAACTGCAAATTCGCAATTCCGTTATCGCGAACTTCAACGGAAGGATTATCCTTGTTATAGAAGGATTATCCTTGTCATAGATGGATTATCCTTGTTATAAAGGTAGGTGAAATTCGGTTAGTTCCAAAACAGAACTTCATCTTTAAACGAATTGGTCGATTTGGAAGAAAACAGTGAAATCCCGAAAGTACAGAAAGGCATTCTTCCGCTTTGAAATAAAGTTTTTGAACATATTTATATCTTTTACCCTGTTTTTTCTTTCAATTTATTTTTAAAATAGCCGGAAATATTATAACTTTATTACAGTTGATTAAACATAGATTAAGGGAAAATCTCTCGCTTAGCAGCAATTTTCTTAAAAGGTCTGTCTTCCAAAGAGGCAGACCTTCCTTTGTTTAAATAAAAAATTCGCCCTGCCATTTACCTTATTCCCATGCTACCGCCCCATTTCTTAACTTACATCAATTTTCAGCCCACACCTTCCCGTTAATTTTGCATCCGAATCATCGTCGTGACTCACATCGAGTCGGGACAACTCAAAAAAAGAGATATAAAAATGCAACAACCAGTATCGGAAGAACTCGATTTCGGGAAGACAGAAGTAACAAAACTATTCAGGAAAATTTTCATCCCGACCCTGTTGGGGATGATAGCAGGCGTATCGTTAACGATTGCCGATGGGATTTTTGTGGGACAAGGAGTCGGGAGTGATGCCCTGGCCGCGATCAATATTATCGCTCCGCTTTTTATGATTGTCACAGGAGTGGCACTGATGGCAGGCATTGGGTGCTCGATTGCCGTTTCGCTCCAGATGGCCAAAGGAAAGATGTTTGGGGCGATGATGCACATGAGCCAATCAATCATTGTATTTACCATTTTCATGGGCGTGTTGTCACTGTTGATGGTAAGTGTGAGTGGAGAAGTGGCCAATTTGTTGGGAGCAACCGAACGGCTGCGCCCTTTGGCCGTAAATTATCTATATTATATCGCCGGCGGCTTTCCGTTTCTGTTGTTGATGAATGTGGGGATGTTCGTTATCCGGCTCGACGGATCGCCTCGCTATGCGATGTTATGCAGTGTAATACCCGCATTTATCAACATCGTGCTCGATTATGTATTTATCTTTCCGTTGGGGATGGGACTGAAGGGAGCGGCTATCGCTACGGCAATCGGGTTTGCTTCGGGAGGTGTGATGGTAATTGCCTACCTGCTATTGGGAGCGCGATTACTGAAAATAAGGTTCGTTTGGCGTCCCGATTTGCGATTATTGAAACAGATGGCGCGCAATATCGGATGGCACATTGAGTTGGGATCGTCGGCACTGTTTGGTGAGCTTGCCGTGGCGGTAATGATGTTTGTCGGCAATTATGTATTTGTGCGGATGCTAGGCGAAGAAGGGGTGGCAGCATTTAGTGTGGCTTGTTATTGCTATCCGTTGGTATTTATGATTAGTAATGCAATCGGACAGTCGGCACAGCCAATTATCAGCTATAATCACGGATTAGGCGACAAAAGTAGGATTCGCAAGGCCGTGCGGCTCACATTTCTCACAGCCACCGTTTTTGGAATCGTTATCACCGGTGTGATGATGATTTTTGGGCGGCAAATTATTTCACTGTTTCTCTCTCCCGGAGAGAAAGCATTTGCCATTGCCGTAGAGGGGATGCCGCTGTTTGCATTGGGATTTTTATTTTTCCTGCTCAACATTGCAGCCATAAGCTATTATCAAAGTACGGAGCGCTCGCGGGTGGCTACCACCGTATCAACCCTTCGCGGAGTGATATTTCCGGTTACAACATTCATGCTGCTACCCACTCTATGGGGAGTGGCAGGCATCTGGCTTTCGGTAGGTTGCGCCGATTTAATGGGATTGGCGGTTTTCTTGGCTATTTTCGTATACGACAAGAAAAAATAGTTATTTCTTCTTATTACGGATGCGACTTCGGATGCGACTGAGTGATTCCGGAGTGATCAGTAGATACGATGCGACGTGCTTGAGGGAAGCTTTATGGAGCAGTTCGGGAATGTTTTTCATCAGACGCAGGTAACGCTCACTTGCGGGTATACACAAATCAATGGTCACGAACTCCTCAAGCATGAGCAGGTATTTGTCGGCGAGCAAACGCCCCCAATTACACAGTTCTAGATTTTGACGGAATAGTCGCTCCATTTCCGTACGCTCAAGCACCAACACGCTGCTTTCTTCGAGTGTTTCTACATTGACAAGCGAAACGGCAGGTGAGATAGTACCCAAAATCATTAACAGGGGTTCTCCCGGAAAAGAAAACCATACGGTAACATCTTTCCCCTCCCGATTGACGAATGCACGGCTGAATCCCTCCTTCAGAAGATATATTTTATTATTGGCGTCGCCCTCGGATATAACGGTAGCTCCTTTGGGAAAAGTCATTAATCGGGATGAGTCAAAAAGTAATTTTATGGCTTCGTCTGAAACGGGATAAACCGAACGTATATTTTCTGTAAACTGATTCATTGCATTGTTTTTTAAGCCCCTATGTGTGGATAGTGACTCCGGAATCAAAAAGGAAGTATAAAAATAAGCAATTAAACGGGTTCCTTGTTATCACATACTCCTCTCTTTTTATACCTTTATAGTGCTCTGAAGATTCATATGTAATGCTTCTCGGAATGAAACAACAAAAAGGCTGCCTAAAAACAATGTGTTTTCAGACAGCCTCTTTCTCTTTAATCTATGGCTTCTCCCAAATCAAACGACCCGGAGCTACCGCAGCATGTTATTTTTTCTTAGTTCAATTCAAGTACCTTTTTAAAGCGGTTCAGGAATTCATCCGCTTCCTCGATGGTAAGGGTAAGCGGAGGCAGTAGACGGATCACCGTCGTACCGGCCGCACCGGTAAACACTTTCTGTTCGAAAAGTAGTTTCGTACGGATCTCCTTTGCCGATTCTTTAAACTCAATACCGATCATCAGACCTTTGCCACGAATCTCTTTGATGCCCGGAATATTCATCGCCTTCAGCTGTTCGATGAGGTAACCGCCCACTTTAGCGGCATTCTCAACCAAATTCTCCTGTTCGATAATATCCAAGACGGCGATTGCAGCCGCACACCCCAGGTGGTTTCCGCCGAACGTAGTTCCCAGAAGGCCGTATTTCGGGGTAAACAGGGGACTGATCAACACCGCTGCAAACGGAAAACCGTTGGCGATCCCTTTTGCACAAGTGATCAGATCGGGTTTGATCCCCGCATATTGATGGGCGAAAAACTTTCCGCTGCGTCCGTATCCGGACTGGATCTCATCCAGGATAAGCACTACTCCGTGTTTGGTGGTCTCCTCACGCAAATCGCGAAGAAACTGCTCCTGTGGTATCTGAATACCGCCCACACCCGTGATGCCTTCAATCACTACGGCACAAACATCACCTTTTGCAAGTTCTCCCCGTACTGCGTCGATGTCATTCATCGGTAGGAACGAAACGGGAAACGTGTCATTGATCGGCGAAACGATGCTCGGATTATCCGTAATGTTCACCGCTGCCGACGTGCGTCCGTGAAACGCCTTGTTAAAAGCGATCACTTTCTTCTTGCCCGTATGGAAAGAGGCCAATTTCAATGCATTCTCGTTTGCTTCGGCTCCCGAGTTGATCAGAAACAGGGCATAATCGTCGTAACCGGAGATTTTCCCTAATTTATCTGCCAGCTTCTGCTGAAGCGGATTCTGAATGGAGTTCGAATAAAACACCAATTTCTGTGCCTGATCAGCCAACGCTTGCAGGTAGTGCGGGTGACCGTGACCTACGGAAATCACCGCATGCCCCCCGTAAAGGTCGAGGTATTCGGTTCCGGCGGCATCATAAACGTGACACCCCTTCCCTTTTTCTATCTCTATATCGAATAACGGATAAACGTCAAATAGATTCATCGTATTAAAATCCCATTGGTTTCAGATTCAAACCTGTTGTTTCGGTAAGTCCGAAAAGCAGGTTCATATTGTGTACCGCCTGACCCGAAGCTCCCTTCAACAAGTTGTCGATGCAGGAGATGATCAGCAGGTTGTCGCCCGACTTCTCCAGATAGATGAGTGCCTTGTTGGTATTCACCACCTGTTTCAGGTCGGGATTCTTATCGGTAATGAAGGTGAACGAGTGATCTGAATACGCATCGCGGTAAAGCTCCTTCACCTCTTCCAAAGGCAGGTCGCATTTGGTATACGCTGTCACAAAGATGCCTCTTGCAAAACATCCGCGCACGGGAATAAAATTTACCTCGCCCTTAAATTCAGGCTGCAGTTGGCGGATGGTTTGTCCGATTTCATTCAGATGCTGATGATTGAAGGCTTTGTAAACCGAGATATTGTCGTTTCGCCAGCTGTAATGCGTTGTTTCGGTTGGTCGCTGTCCCGCCCCGGTCGATCCGGTGATTCCGTTGATGTGTACCGCGTCTTTCAACAGTCCGTTTTTAGCCAGCGGCAGCAAAGCCAACTGGATAGCGGTAGCGAAACAACCCGGATTCGCCACACGGTTGGCGCGAACCAGCTTTTTCCGATTCATCTCAGGCAATCCGTACACGAAATCGTGTTCGTCCGATTCCATACGGTAATCTGTCGACAGGTCGATGATTTTCAACGATTCCGGAAGTTCGGCGCCGTGAGCGTCCATGAACTTCTTGGTATCGCCGTGCGCAGTACAGAAATAAAGCAGGTCGATCTGATCGAAAGGAGTCTGATCCGTAAAGAGCAACTCCGTTTCGCCGAACAGTCCCGAATGAACCGCGTCCACCCGATTGCCCGCATTGCTGGTACTGTTTACAAAAACGATTCGTACGTCGGGATGATTCACCAGTAGTCTCAACAGCTCTCCTGCCGTATAGCCGGCTCCTCCGATAATACCTACATTGATCATGCCTTCTTTTCCTCGTTTTTAGATTGAACCGAATAGTATATTTTGGTCTGGTTGCCCAGAATTTTTGTAAACCCTTTCACGTCGTCCGCGCTCCACGCTTTGTTCATTTCGCCGTATTCGCCGAAATCGGACTTCATCAGGTCGTAAGATGAATCGATACCTACCAACGTATAGTGGTACGGTTTGAGTTCGATGATCACCTTTCCGGAAACGTTACGCTGCGAAGTTTCAAGGTACGCCTCCATTTCACGCATTACCGGCTCCAAATATTGTGCTTCGTGCAAGAACATACCGTAGGTTGTGGCGATCTGGTCTTTCCAGTATTGCTGCCATTTGGTAAGCACGTGCTTCTCTAACATTTTGTGTGCGTTGATGATCAACAGGGGAGCAGCGGCTTCGAAACCGACACGTCCTTTGATTCCGATGATGGTATCGCCGATATGCATGTCGCGACCGATGGCATATTTGCCGCCTAGCTCTTCCACTTTGCGGATCGCATCGATCTTATTGTCGTAGTGCACGCCGTTAACGGCAGTCAACTCGCCTTTCTCAAATTCAAGGGTCATGGTTTCACTGCCTGTTGCTTCCAACTGCGACGGGTATGCCGATTCGGGCAACGTCTGGTCTGAATGCAATGTTTCTTTACCGCCGATACTTGTACCCCATAATCCTTTGTTGATTGAGTACTCCATCTTTTTGTAGTCGGCTTCCACTCCGTGTTTGCGTAGGTATTCGATTTCTGCTTCGCGGCTAAGAAGAAGGTCGCGTGTCGGTGTTAATATTTTGATATTGGGAGCAAGCACCTCGAACGTTAAGTCGAAGCGTACCTGATCGTTACCCGCACCGGTAGAACCGTGGGCTACACAATCGGCACCGATCGCTTTGGCATAGTTGATGATCGCCATGGCCTGGAAAACGCGTTCGGAGCTAACCGAGATCGGGTAAGTACCGTTTCGCAATACATTTCCGAACACCATGTAACGGATACTCTTATCGTAATACTCCTGCGTCACGTCTAAGGTTGCGTGTTTCACGGCACCCAGGTCATAGGCACGTTTTTCGATGGCAGCGAGTTCCTCTTCGCTAAATCCGCCGGTATTGGCTACTGCCGTATAAACGTCATAACCCAGTTCTTCAGATAGATATTTTACACAGAAGGATGTATCCAACCCCCCGCTAAATGCCAAAACTACTTTTTCCTTCATTTCAGTATGTCTTTAAGATTATTCCTTTAAGATTATTATTGGGATTATTTTTCCGGATGTTCAGCCGGATCGAACAGCATGCCCGTACATAGACACATTTTGCGATTCGTACGGTTCAGAACATCGTAATTGATGCAACTCTCGCACCCTTTCCAGAACGACTCGTCGTCTGTCAGCTCTGCGAACGTTACGGGACGGTATCCCAGTTCATTATTGATTTTCATAACGGCGGCTCCGGTAGTCAGACCGAATAATTTCGCTTCCGGGAATCGTTCCCGTGAGAGGTCGAAGGCAAACTTCTTGATGCGTTTCGCCAAACCGTGTCCTCTGAATTTATCCACCACGATGAGTCCGGAGTTCGCAACGAATTTCTTATTGCTCCAGCTCTCGATGTAACAGAATCCGGCGAATTCATCGCCACACAGTGCGATTACCGCTTTTCCTTCAAGCATTTTCAGCTTCACATATTCGGGCGAGCGTTTCGCTATACCCGTACCGCGGATCTTCGCGGCTTTTTCAATAGTATCAAGAATCGTTTCCACGTATGAGAGGTGGGATTCTGCGGCAACCATTACCTTAATTGTTTCTTCCATTTCTCGAATAGAATAAAGATTGATTTGGTCATCGTCTTTAGGAGCGTTTGATCAAGCAGGAGTGCGGTTAACGGCTTAAGTCGTCCTGCTTGAAAACGACTAAGGCGTTTCAGCGTTAATTATAAATGTATGTTCGGGATAAAAGCAGATAATGCTTCTACAATCTGTTCACGTGTATACTCTTCGCGCGGTATGATCAGAATGGTATCGTCGCCGGCGATCGTACCCAGAATTTCGTGCGGAGCCGTTACATCGATGTCGTAGGCGATGCTGCTGGCGTAACCGGGACGCGTACGGATCACCGCAAGGTGGTGAGAGAATTCGATTGAAATGAATCCTGACGCTGCAAAACCGATGCTACCCACACTTTTTGTCTGTACCATTTTGCCGATTCCGCCCATTTCAGGAAGAATGTAAACATACGATCCGTCATTGTTGGCAACCTTAGCGATCTGAAGTTGTTTCAAATCACGCGATAATGTGGCCTGAGTCAGATCAAAACCTTTCTCGGTAAGGATGACTAATAATTCATCCTGACTTCCGATTTTTGAATTCATTACAATCTCCCGTATAGCGACAAGTCTTTCTTTCTTATTCTTCATATATATACGTATATTTATTCCTTACTTTCGGGCAAAAGTAATACTATTTGCATATAATCCATCAAAAAGCATCTATTTTCTTTATTAAAGGCTGTTTTTATCATATAAGCACATAATGAATGCATTAATTTCGCATACACAACCGCTCGATATGCATTTTGAATTCTGCATAAGAGATTGAAAAATGGAACCAAATCACGAATCAATTCGGATGCTATAAAAACAGCGAACCCCGAAAGTTTCTTCAACTTCCGGGGTTCGCCTCCATCCGATGTGCTTTTCGCACACCTTCCTTATTTCAACAATGAATCCGGGTTCAAGTTATCAGATTCGATGTCTTTGAAATATTTGTAAGTTCCAACTTTGATCTCTTCTGTAGCCGCTTCATCACAAACGATGATTCCTTTCGGGTGCAACTGAAGTGCGCTGATGGTCCATTTGTGGTTTACCGCACCTTCAACTACGCTTGCCAATGCACGCGCTTTGTTGTGTCCGTTCACCATGATCAACACTTCCTGTGCATCCAAAACAGTACCTACACCAACAGTAAGAGCCGTTTTAGGCACTTTGTTTACATCGTTGTCAAAGAAACGTGAGTTCGCGATGATGGTATCTTTTGTCAACGTTTTCATACGAGTTCTTGATGCAAGCGAAGAGCAAGGTTCGTTGAACGCGATGTGTCCGTCCGGTCCGATACCGCCCAAGAATAGGTGGATACCGCCTACAGACTGGATTTTATGTTCGTAACGACGACATTCTGCTTCCGTATCCGCAGCGTTTCCGTTTAGGATGTTCACATTCTCCGGACGGATGTCAACGTGAGAGAAGAAGTTATTCCACATGAATGAGTGGTAGCTTTCAGGATGTTCTTTCGGCAATCCAACGTATTCATCCATATTGAATGTGATCACGTGCTGAAATGAAACCTTACCCGCTTTATGTAGATTGATTAGTTCTTTATACATACCAAGCGGAGATGAACCTGTAGGCAATCCCAACACGAATGGTCGGTTCTCACTTGGGTTGAATTTATTGATCTTCGCTGCTACGTAGTTTGCGCTCCAGCGAGAAAGATCAGCGTAATCCGGTTGAATGATTAATCTCATAATTGTAAATTGATATGATTGGTTAATTAGTTTTCAGTTAATGAATTAATAGTCAGACGAAAGGAATGAGCTTACGTCTAAATATAATTTCACCTTTCAAAGATAGGTATTAATAATAAATACTTAAAATTATCGAAAGGTTTTGATGATTTATTTATTGACTATCCCTTTGAAATAAATACCTTTGCCAATTCAAATAAAGATACTAAAAATCTTCACCGACGGAATTTCTTCCGATTATTTGCTTCTATGAATAAAAGGAGGGGGTTTTGTCAGTAAAAGAATCTATTAAGATGAAAACAAATCTAAGTTCTCAGATTAAACTGGACCGTATACCTCAGAAGTACTACCGTCCGACTAATGCACTGGAACATACTGCGTTGACTCGTTTCGAGAAGATCTTCACAGATGTTTATGAAAGCTCACAGCAGGCTGCGAGCGAAATCGCATTAGAGATTGCGCAACTCATTCGTCAGCGCCAGAAAGAATACCGTTCATGTGTACTTGCCCTTACCGGGGGTAATCAGGCACAGGGAGTGTATGAGGAGCTCGTGAAAATGCACAAAGAACAGAAACTAAGTTTCTCTAATGTAGTGGTATTTAACGTAGCGGATTTCTATCCGAACCCCGATGCCTCAAAAACACTGCTTCACACCCTGAAAGAAGATCTTTTGGATCTTGTTGATATCAATCCGGCGAACGTGTTCTCTCCGAACAGCGACGACGAGAAAGAATCCGTGCTTGAATTCTGTGCGAATTATGAAAAACAGATTGAAAAACACGGCGGTCTTGACCTTGCGCTTCTTTCTTTAGGCCAATCCGGCTCAATCGCGTTCAACGAAGCAGGCTCACAGGCTAACTCGGCTACCCGCCTGATTCTTCTGGACAGCGAAACCAGAAAGAACGTATCCAAACTTTACAACACCAACGAAGGTGCTCCGGCTTGCGCCATCACAATGGGTATCAGCACCCTGATGAAAGCGCAACGCGTAATCCTGATGTCGTGGGGTGAAAACCGCTCGAACCTGGTAACGGAAATCGTTGAAGGGGAAGTATCGGATGCTCGTCCGGCAAGTTATCTTCAGAACCACCCGAACGCGAAAATGATCCTTGACCTTCCGGCAGCTGAACAGCTGACTCGCCTAAGCCACCCTTGGTTGGTGACTTCTTGCGAATGGAATGACAAACTAATCCGCCGCGCGATCGTTTGGTTGTGCCTGATGACCGGAAAACCGATCTTGAAACTAACCAACAAAGATTACAATGAGAACGGACTAAGCGAATTGGTAGCCCTTTACGGCTCTGCTTACAACGTGAACATCAAAGTATTCAACGAACTGCAGCACACCATCACCGGCTGGCCGGGTGGTAAACCGAACGCAGACGATACGCATCGTCCCGAAAGAGCGAATCCGTTCCCTAAACGCGTAATCGTATTCAGTCCGCATCCGGACGACGACGTGATCTCGATGGGTGGTACGCTGAAACGTTTGGTTGACCAGAACCACGATGTACACGTTGCATATGAAACATCAGGTAACATCGCCGTAGGTGACGAAGAGGTAAAACGCTTCTCTATGTTCATGGACGGTATGGCTGAGATGTACGATATCAAAGATCCTGCTCTTCTTGCTAAAATGGACGAAATCCGTACCGCTTTGGCTACGAAGAAAGGCGATGACGAGATCGATACGCCGGATGTTCGCGCAATCAAAGGTTTGATCCGTCGCGGTGAAGCGCGCACGGCTTGTAACTACATGGGCGTTAAACCTGAAAATGTAAACTTCCTGAACCTGCCGTTCTACGAAACCGGTACGATTAAAAAAGGCGATCTTGGAGAACCTGACGTAGCGATCGTAAAAGCGTTGATTCAGAAAATCGAACCACACCAGATCTTCGTTGCCGGTGACCTTGCCGATCCGCACGGAACGCACAAAGTTTGTCTTGACGCCGTATTGGCTGCCATCGACGAGTGCAAAGATGAGAAATGGTTGGAAGATTGCCGCATCTGGATGTATCGCGGAGCATGGGCTGAGTGGGAAGTTGACCACATCGAAATGGCTGTGCCTTTGAGCCCGGAAGAACTTCGTTCGAAACGTAACTCTATCCTGAAACACCAGTCGCAGATGGAGAGCGCACCATTCCTTGGTAACGACGAGCGTTTGTTCTGGCAGCGTTCTGAAGAACGTAACCGTGCAACGGCAGAACTTTACCATCAGCTTGGTTTGGCTTCTTACGAAGCGATCGAAGCGTTCGTGGAGTATCACCCGCTATAATCTTCAGTCACTGAAATAAAAAAACGGCTTTTGCATTCGTTGCAAAAGCCGTTTTTCTTTTATCGCTGTGTTGGCATCTTTCCGAAGTAGAGCGTTGACCTCTTGGAGGATGAATCTACGTTTCTCTTTTATCGCTGTGCCAGCAACTTCTCTAGTGCACTGGGAGTGAGGTTGCCGTAGAACTTGCCGTTCCAGGCCAATGTGATGTGTCCCGTTTCTTCAGAGACCACCACCACTTTGGCATCCGTTTCCTGCGCCAATCCCAACGCCGAGCGGTGTCTTAACCCATATTTCTTAGGTACGTCGAGACTGTGGGATACGGGCAGAATGCAGGAGGCCGCCGTAATGCGGTTGTTGGCGATAATCATCGCCCCGTCATGCAGGGGACTGTTCTTGAAAAATATCGTTTCGATCAGCAGGGTGGAAACATCGGCATCGATCTTATCGCCCGTCAGTTCATACATCTTCAGATCCGAAATCTGCTGGATGGCGATCAGTGCGCCCGTTTTTGCTGTCGACATGTTCAGGCAGGCGCGTACGATGGCCGAAATGACCGCCTCCCCCCCTTCGTCCTGATGACGTCTGAAAAAGAAATCGAGCAGGAAGCGCCACCGTTTCTTCGAACCCAGATCGAGTAGAAAGCGCCGGATCTCATCCTGAAAGATAATCACCAGCGTAACAAGTCCCACACTGATCACCTTATCCATAATCGCACCCATCAGACGCATGTCCAGCACCTGCGTCACAAGAATCCAAACGGCTATAAAGGTGAGGACGCCCACGAAGATATTGATCGTACCGGACTCCTTCATCATCTTATATACATTGTATAGAAGGATCGCCACGAGTACGATGTCAATGACGTCTTTTATTCCGAATTGCCACATAATGTTGTTCTGTTATTGCTGACGTTGCGTCATAGTGTATAGCTGAACGGCTTCCACCGCCTCTTTTACGTCGTGTACCCGCAGGATGTTCGCACCTCCGCAAAGAGAAAGCGTGTTCAGCACCGTGGTTCCGTTGAGACTTTCGGCCGGGGTGATTCCGAGGTGTTTGTAAATCATCGATTTTCTCGAGATACCCGAAAGAATGGGTAATTCAAAGGTTTTAAAATCACTCAGGTGTTTCATCAAACGGTAGTTGTCGGCAAGCGTCTTGCTGAAACCGAATCCCGGATCGAGAATTATGTCGTTTACTCCGGCCAAACGAAGTCGGTTCACCTTCTTGGCGAAGTATAGAAAAAGCTCCTCCAAAAGGTGATCGTAATGCGTATGCGCCGTCATGCTTTGCGGAGTACCCACCATGTGCATTAGGATATAGGGCACTTGTAGTTGCGCCACGGTATCGAACATGTCGGGATCCATCTCGCCGCCGGAAATATCGTTGATGATCGCCACGCCAAATTCGTTTACGCAACGTTTGGCTATTTCGGCACGGAACGTATCCACCGAAATCACGGCATCGGGCAATTCGCGGTTGACGATGCGAAGTGCGAATTCGAGTCGCGCCATCTCCTCTTCGGGCGTGATGTCTATCGAATCGGGACGGGAAGAGTAAGCGCCCATATCGATGATGCCGCCTCCCTGTTCCACGATCTGAACCGCTCTCTCGGCAATCTCCTTCTCACCCTGATAACGACTGCCCGCATAAAAGGAATCGGGCGTCACATTGAGAATCCCCATGACAAGCGGCGTATTCACATCCGTCAGCTCTCCTTTCAGATTGATGTACAAGGGTTTTCTATTATCGTTCATATCTTTTCGGTCAGTTTCGTTTTTATTCTTTCAATTAAGATACAAATAAACAAAAATGATTCTCACGTCGCTTCTTTTAGCTCCTGTTTTTCATCCTTGAGCCGTGCTTATTTTTAAGCGCTGTCACCTCCCCTCTTGCTTCCCTTTTTCAATTTCGCCGAAGTCAAGATACGGTTCGAGCCGTATAAAATCAGTCTCACAGAACTCCTCGAGTAGGGCCAGTTCACGGAGACTGTGGAGACTACCCCGCTCTTTTCGCAGTTCATAAATCACCTTTGCCTGATAAAAATTGAGATAGGGGTGGTTTCGGAGTCGGGTGATGCCGGCCGAATTGACCGGAATACGGTTGATCAAGGATCGGTCTGCCATGAACCACGGTTGCCACTGTGTGAACAACGAATCGCCGACACCCGGAATCTCGCGGAGTTGTGTGGCGGAAACAAAGCCCCCCAATGCTTGTCGGAAACCCACGATCTTCGCAGCAAACCCGGCACCGATTCCGGGCACCCTTCGCAAAAGCGCGGTATCGGCAGCATTCAGTTCAATCACAACGGTGTCTTTGAATTTGTTGGAAAGGGGTGGGGTCGCCCTCAGAGAATCGGCTCGCCGTAGCGGTTTTCCGAAGATCGGGGCGGTGGTATCGATCGCCAGACATGGGGTAAGCAAACGTACAGAAACGGAATCCATACCGTAGATGGAAGCGAATTTGGCGGCATTGCGAATCACGCCCCCTTTGCGGCGGTAACGCAGGATGTTGGAGGCGACGTAAGGCCTTAATCCCAACCGGATGAACTGGATCGAATCTGCCGTATTGGGATCGAAAGAGAAGAGTTCACGTTTCGGTTCCTCCCCTTTCTTGAAAACTTTTCGTGTATTTTTCTCCTCGCGAAGGGCGATGAAAAACGAATCGCACATCGCACGAAAGGCTGAATCGGCACCACACCCGATTGCCGTTGAATCGCGAGAGGGCGGTTTCAAAAAGGGAGAGAAAGCGGAGTATGCAAAAGAGCATGCAATCGCAACCAACAATACAAGGAGCGAAATACGTTCCCGTCTGGTGTAATAAAAGAACTCCTTCCACATGAGCGCTGCGATTTAAGGTTTCAATTAAATTTACGAATAATCGGCCGAACGACGGATATAAATGAAAAAAAAGCGGGAAACAAAAGAGTAAAACCCTTTTGCTTCCCGCTCATCTGAAATCTGACAGTATATTTTTATTTTCCGAATACGCCCAATCCCGAAAGGAAAATCAGGATGATGGCAACCGGAGCGAAGTATTTCAATACGAACATCAACGGTTTGAAATACCAAACTTTGATGGTTTCGTTATTCGTAATCTCCATGTACGTAACGCGCTGATCCAGTCTGTAGCCTACAAACAAGGAAACCAGCAATGCTCCCATCGGCAACAGGATGTTGGCAGACATGTAATCGAACAGATCAAATACCGTCATACCGAAAAGCGTATATTCTTTCCACGGTCCGATTGAAAGCGAGCACACAACCGCACAAACAAAACAAACGGCGATTACCCAGGCTGTGGCTTTCTTACGACTCATCTTGTACTCTTCGTGGATGAACGCCGTTACCACTTCGAACATTGAAACGGTCGACGTCAATGCCGCTACGGTAAGCAACAAGAAGAACAGGATAGACCAGATATAGCCGCCGGTCATCTGCTGGAATACGTTCGGAACGGTGATAAATACAAGGTCCGGACCTGCCGTCGGACTGATTCCGAAAGAGAAACAAGCCGGGAAGATCATCACCCCCGCCAAAATCGCCACCAGCGTATCCAGGATACTTACCGTTACGGCAGTCTTACCCAGCTTCGTGTCGTCCGAGAAGTAAGATCCGTATGTGATCAGACATCCCATACCGAGACTTAACGAGAAGAACGCCTGTCCCATCGCGCTCAGCACGGTCGATGAATTGATTTTCGTAAAATCGGGGTTGAACAGGAAGTTCAGACCTTCCGCTGCTCCCGGAAGGAATAGCGAACGGATACAGAAGATGATCAGGATCACAAAAAGAAGCGGCATCATGATGTTAGACGCTTTTTCAATTCCGTTCTTCACACCCCCAACGATGATAAAATAGTTGGCTGCAAGGAAAATCGCCAACCAAAGTATCGGCGAATACGTATTTGTTGTAAAATGAGTAAACGACTCTTTCAGCTGCGCGGCACTCTGTCCGTCGAATCCGTTACTCAGTGCCTGGTAAAGATACTCCATCGTCCAGCCGGCAATCACCGTATAGAATCCAAGGATCAACATACAGGCAATAACGCTCAGGTAACCGATCACACCCCATTTCGTATTCGGAGCCAGCTTCTTAAAGCAACCGCCTACATTCGATTTGGAATTTCGTCCCAAAATAAACTCAGACACGATCAGCGGAATACCCAAGACGGCTACACATATCAAATATACGATCAGGAAGGCACCCCCTCCGTTTTGCCCTGCTTCATACGGGAATCTCCAGATGTTACCCAAGCCAACTGCTGAACCTACAGCGGCGGCAATAACTCCGAGTTTAGTTGCGAATGTTGTTCTGTTGCTACTCATTAAATATTGCTCTTTAAATAGTGAAACGTATCAAGAATCCGGCGCGTTTTACTTTCAATTTCGTAGTATAAACCCAGTTCTTGTTTTACTTTTGTACAAAGTTAAACTAATAAGCAACATTAGTTCAGTACAATAGCTTAAATTATAACAATTTGAAACTTTATGATATTAAAGTACAAACCTTAACATTTTCCTTTTAGAAAACTTGTATCTTCGCATCAAACAATAAAAACCATGATTCATTTTCTAAAGAAGTACCTTCCGACCTTACTCTTGATCTCTTGTATTGCATTTCTTTCCACGGCAAATTTCAGCGATATGCCGATTCAGCCCACCCTTCCATACATGGACAAGATCGTTCATTTCCTAATGTATTTCGGGCTGAGTTTCATATTTCTGGAGGATGAAATCTCCCCTTCTAAGCCGCGTCGGCTGTATGGAAAATACATGCTTCGGGCATTTCTGTTCGCAACCTTCATCGGCGGTGCGTTTGAACTGGTACAACTCTTTCTGGTAGAGGGCCGGGCAGGCGACTGGATGGATTTCGCCGCAAATTGCACGGGAGCATTATTCGGCGTACTGACGGGATATGTGATTCTACCGCATCTGAGCCAATTATTATTCAAAATAAAAAGAGGAAATTAAGAGCATTCCAAACTCTTAATTTCCTCTTTTCTTTTCCCCGGACCTAATCGCCGGAGCGTATCTCGCAACGGAGCGTATCTTGAAACGGAGCGTATCTCGCAACGAAGCGTTTAAGCGTCTACCGCTTTCAGGTAATTAATCAGCGGGTTGGCATACATCTCCAGCAATTTATGCTGCAGAAACGCCTCATCTTTATTCGGAACCTGAATCTTGGCCAACTGTTTGGCGATATACCCCTTGAAGCACTCCACCTCTTCTGCGGTATAGTGCGCGCTGTAAAGCGATGTTTCATTCAGAAGGTCGTATGCGATGTAATTGTTCGCATACATACGCAGGTTGGCATGAATCATCCGGTCGATCAACGCGGCTACGGCAGCCACCTGCGCAGCTTTGTCCAATTCCAGAGAGATGGTATCGAGCTGATCATTCAGTTCACCCGCGATCTGGAAATGAATATTCCCTTTAAAGCCGGTCATACCGGTCTGCATACTCATCAGATCGTCTTTTTTCTGCTTCTTGAATTCCGGATTATCGCGTTTCAACTGAAACTCCTGCGCTTTCAGGTAATCGCACGGATCGTACTCGTAAGAGATGGCCACCGGAGCGATGCGGATATCGCGGATGCTTTTCAAGAACTCTTTACCGCCACCCAAAGACAACATCTTCACCAAGCCCTCCTGAGTACGGTCTGTAGAATCTTTTGACCGCCCTTCACGTTGTGCAATCCATACCGATTCACGTTTTACGTTAAGCGCAAAGCGGATGTAAGAAGACAAACGACGCGAAACTTCCAGAAGCTGACGCACCGGAACATCGCGTTTCACAATAAAACTCTTATTCATACGAACCAACGTACGAATCCACGGGTAAACCAACAGGTTGTCACCGATCGCCACTTCTACCGTATCAAAACCGTCGCGATGAAGCAGGATGTTCAGGAAAGCGGCATCGAGTACGATATCGCGGTGGTTGGAAATGAAGGTATATGTATCGTCTTTTGCAAGAAGGTTCGTACCGGAAAGATCGAGTGATGTAGCTGTCTTTTCAGCCAGCTTGAAAAGAAACGGTGCGATCACCTTGGTTTGAAAATCGCGCTTATTCTTCATCTGCAGCATCTGTGCCTTGAAATCCTCAAAATTCAGATTTGGAACAACATACTGTACAAAATGTTTCACCGCGGGCTCCTCCAGCAATGCCGGCATCACCTCGGGAACTTCCTCATCGTATAGAGGACGGATCTCCTCAAAATCAAATCGTTGTTTCATTTGTTTATCTTCTATTTTTAAATGAATTCATTCTCGATGATCTCAGACAATACCTCTTTGATATCGAGATTGGCAGCTCTTACCTGCTGTGGAATAAAACTGGTAGGAGTCATTCCCGGAGTGGTATTCACCTCAAGCAGATAAGGTTCATTGCCGATAATGATAAAATCAACGCGGATAATCCCCTTACATCCCACCAAATCATAGATTCGCGAGGTGTATTGCTGGATCCGTGCGGTCAGTTCTTCCGAAATGCGCGCCGGAGTGATCTCCTCTACCTGATCCGCATTGTATTTTGCATCGTAATCGAAGAACTCATTTTTGCTGACAACCTCAGTGATTGGAAAAACCACCTCCTTGTCCTTTACTTTATAACATCCGCAAGTCACTTCTGTTCCCTGCATGAACGATTCTATGATAACTTCTTCGCCTTCGGCAAAAGCGGCGGCGATAGCGGGTTGAATCGCATCGGCTGTTTTTACCTTGGTGGTACCGAAGCTCGAGCCTCCTACGTTGGGTTTCACAAAGCATGGCAAGCCCAGCTCCGCAATCACCTGTTCGTCTGTAACCGACGCTCCTTTACGTAATAAAATCGAATCGGCGATCTTAAAGCCGAAACTTTTCAACAGGCGGTTGCAGGTGAACTTATTGAAAGTTACCGCCGCCGCCAATACCCCGCAGCAGGAGTAAGGCAAACGGATCAGATCAAAATATCCCTGCAGTTTTCCATCCTCGCCCGGAGTTCCGTGGATCGTGATGTAGGCGAAATCGAATTTGATCTTGCCCTGTGCCGTCGATACGCTGAAATCATTCTTATCGATCGGTCGTTGGATACCCGCTTCGTCTTCATACAGCCAAACGCCGTCAACGATGGTCACCACATATACATTGTATCTCTCCTTATCCAGGAAAGAGTAAATCCCTTTAGCACTTTTCAAGGAAACGACCACCTCTGAAGAGTCGCCTCCGGCAATAATTGCGATATTTCTTTTCATTCGGATCGCTTGATTATAACTCTGAACTTAATTTTATATTTCGCGGTTGGCGATATACCCCCGCCATTTCTCCATCAATTCCAGCATATCGTCCGGAATAGGAGCTTCGAAGAACATCTCTTCGCCGGTACGCGGGTGAACGAATCCCAGGGTCTGGGCGTGCAACGCCTGACGCGGACACACCTCAAAGCAATTCTTAACGAACTGTTTGTATTTGGCAAAGGTGGTTCCTTTGAGAATCTCGTGCCCTCCATAACGGGAGTCATTGAACAACGTGTGACCGATGTGCTTCATGTGAACGCGGATCTGGTGGGTACGCCCCGTTTCTAGCACACATTCCACTACGGAAACGTAACCCAGGCGCTCTTTCACCCGGTAATGCGTTACGGCGTGTTTACCCTGATCACCTTCCGGGAAAACCGTCATTTGGAGACGGTCGCGGATCGATCGGCCGATATTGCCTTCGATGCGTCCACCCTCCTCTTCGATATTACCCCATACCACGGCGCAATACTGTCTCTTGGTGGTTTTGTTGAAGAACTGCAGTCCCAGATGGGTGGCCGCTTCGGGCGTCTTGGCGATCACCAATAGTCCCGATGTATCTTTATCGATTCGGTGAACCAACCCCATGCGCGGATCTTTCTCTTCGTACCCCGGTTTATCCTTGAAATGCCATGCCAGGGCGTTTACCAGCGTACCGGTATAGTTGCCGTGTCCGGGATGCACCACCAAGCCGGGCGGTTTATTCACCACCAGCACGTCGTCATCTTCATAGACGATCTGAATGGGAATATCCTGCGGAATGATCTCCAACACATTGCGGGGACGATCCATCATGATGGTGATCAGATCGAGCGGCTTCACTTTGTAGTTGGACTTCACCGGTTTGTCATTGACAAAGATGAATCCCGCTTCGGCCGCGTTTTGGATGCGATTTCGGGAAGTCCCCTCGATGCGATCCACCAGATACTTGTCGATTCGGGTGGTTTTCTGACCCTTATCGACCGGAATCCGGTAATGTTCATATAAACCGTTTTCAGACGGTTGTACGGATATCTGTTGTTCGACCGATTCGGAAGCATCAAAGTCATCATCGAGAAACTCATCGAGTTCCTCATTCTCCTCCGGCTCCGGAATCAGATCTTCATTCCATTCTTTCATTTGTAATAATCAATTTTAACGCTAAGGTCAAATGCGCCATCTATATGGGGAACAAATCATTCAAACCAATCTTTCTCTGAATCTTCAATCACACCCGCTGAATCCAAAGAATCCGCCGGCACTTCGATATTTCCGTCGCCAACTTCCAGCACCAGGTTGGCTCCGAAAGGAAGACGTTGACCTGAAGTGACGATCTTGTCATTGTACTGCACCCCAACCACCAGGTCGCGGTACTCGTACGTAACATAACGCACGCTGTCAACCTTAAAGCCGAGCGCACGCAGAGAGGCCAATGCCTGTCTCTGTGAAATCTCCTGTACATCGGGTAGTTCTACGGTCTGCGCATTTTTAGCATTGACCGTGAGGAATACGATGCGATTCTCCTTTACCTTCGATGCCGCTGCCGGTATCTGATCCACGATCGCACCCGGCTGAGCGCTACGCGAATAAACCGAATCAATCACCTGGTAACGAAGCTTCTTGCTTTTCAGCACGGGAGCCGCTGCCTCCTCCTGCATTCCCGTTACGTCGGGAACCACGATTGCCTGATTGTGCAACGTATAGGAATCAAGCCAGTAAAGCACACCCAGGATAAGCAATCCCGAAGCTGCGATCACTAACAGCACGTTACGAACTATGATGTTGGTAAATAAGAATTTAAAAAAACCTTTTAAAGACATACGATCTCCTTGTTTGTGAACGAATTTCTCAATCCTGCAAATATAGACAAAATTAGCAGCAGCCCGTGCGCTCCTTATTAAATTATATACTGTTATAGGTTCTATGGTTTCTTTGAATCACAGGTTCTTAAAATATTTATTAATAGTTAACAAACTTTCTTCAGAATGAAAGCGGGTGGTTGCTTATATTTCAAAAAAAATTACTTTTGCACTTCTGAGTAAACAGCTTAAGTTTTTAACATACGATATAATTCTATTTTTCCTGATGAATAAGAACGTAAAATTATGGGGCGCCATCGGAGGCGGAGTAGCCGTGATTCTGATTATCGCGGTTTCCTACTACATCTTTTCTACACGCACTAAGCTTGCGGAACTTACAGAACAGTATGAAATCGAGAAAGAGGAACTTCAGGAAGAGTATTCCCAGCTGGCCATCCAATACGAAGGCTACAAACTGAATGTCAACAACGACTCCCTGATCGACAAACTGGAAAACGAGCGACTCAAAGTACAGCGCCTTGTGGAGGAGCTGAAAACAACCAAGGCAACCAATGCACGCCGTATCAATGAACTGAAAAAGGAGCTCTCTACCGTGCGTTCCGTACTTCGCTCTTATGTGGCGCAAGTGGATTCACTGAATCGGGTAAACGCTCAGCTGACCGAAGAGAACAGACAGGTCACTCAGAAGTATCAGGCTGCCACCCAATCGGCTAACAAGCTGAAGAAAGAGAAAGAGGAGCTGACGCATCGCGTAACCCTGGCCGCAAAACTGGATGCCGTGGCTATTTCCGTGGAGGCTCAGAACAAACGAAACAAGAAGACCGATAAGATCAGCAAAGCGAATAAGATCAAGATCTGTTTCTCGATCGCGAAAAACGTAACCGCTCAGATCGGCGAAAAAGAGATCTTCATCCGAATCATGAAGCCGGACGATGACGTGTTGGTGAAAGACCGCACCCACTTGTTCTCATATGAAAACAAAGAGATCAACTACTCGATCCGCAAGCTCATCGAATACGATGGAGAGGAGGCTCAGATCTGTGCCTACTGGAACATCGAGGAGTATCTTTATCCGGGAACTTACCGAATCGACATCTTCGCCGACGGAAATCTGATCGGTCAGAAATCACTGACATTAGAAAAATAATACGACAATCGTAAGAAAGCTGCTTCACCCGCATCGGATGAGGCAGCTTTTTTTATGCCAATTCATTTTTTACTCCTTTTGCACCGAAACTTCGTATTTTTAAGAAGTATAGAAGACTCTTTACGACAAATAAAACAAATTCTGCTTCCTGCTTGTTAATTAACAAAAAGAGAAAATCCATATCTTTGTTCCCGAAAAGTGAGGCTGTTCGGGGTACTCGCTTTTTGTTTGACACAATTGTTGCAGAGGCAACTGTTGTTTTCCTTAATCAATACCCCGAGAATGATTACAACCGTATTATTCATGACCAAAAAGATGTGCAAAATGAAAAAGTCAATCGTCTCTTGCCTCTTGTTTCTTTTCACAGCCAATGCATTCGCCGAGTCCGTATTCTCATTGGACTCTTGCCGGAGCATGGCCTTAAAGAATAACAAGGAGTTGAGGATTGCCGAAGAAAAGATCAAAGCCGCCGGATATGAGCGCAAATCGGCATTTGCCAATTACCTGCCGGGAATCGATGCGAGTGGTTCCTATTTATACAATTCGAAAGACCTCAGACTGGTCAGCGACCACCAGATTTCCAATATCGGGAACAGCCTGAATACGATCGGAAATGCGCTGGGAGGCTTGATCCAACAAATCGATCCTTCGCTACTTCCTTTGTTGGGGGGACTCACCGAACTGCCCGGTAAAATACAGGATGCCACCACCTTCGACATTAAGAACATGTGGGTGGGAATGGTCTCGTTGAAACAGCCGTTGTTCATGGGTGGAAAAATCATCGCCTACAACCAAATCACCAATTATGCCGAACAATTGGCCGTGAGCATGAAGAACACCGCCGCCAAAGACCTTATCCTGCACGTGGATCAGGCTTACTGGCAAGTGATTTCGCTCGTTTATAAGAAAGAGATGGCCGAAAGCTATGCCAACCTGCTTCGCAAACTCGATCAGGATGTGAAGGATATGTATGAAGTGGGCGTGGCTACCAAATCCGACCAACTTACCGTGGCCGTGAAACTCAATGAGGCGGAGATCGCCGTAACCAAGGTGAATGACGGTCTGGTTCTCTCAAAAATGATGCTCGCGCAGTTGTGCGGACTACCCGTTCACCAGCAATTCACACTATCGGACGTGAACGTTCCGGTAACGGTGACCGATGCTCCGGCACAGGTGGATATGGACGATGTGTACAAACGTCGTTATGAAATACAGAGCCTGGAACTGGCAACCCGCATCTACAAAAAGAAAGAGATCGTAGAACGTTCCGCAATGCTTCCGAGCGTAGCGCTGATGGGCAATTACATGATCTCCAACCCGAACCTGTTCAACGGATTCGAGAAGAAATTCAACGGTATGTTTACCGTTGGCGTGGGTGTTAGCGTGCCGATCTGGCATTGGGGCAAGAATTACTACAAGCTGAAAGCCGCTCAAACGGAGACACGCAGCGCCGTTTTGAAACTCGAAGATGCCAAAGAGATGATTGAACTGCAGGTGAGTCAGGCCCTTTTCAAAGTAAAAGAAGCCAATAAGACCCTGCTGATGAGCATTACCAATATGAACAAGGCGGAAGAGAATCTTCAGAATGCCCAGGTGGGCTATCAGGAAGGCGTACTTACCACTCAGAACGTGCTCGAAGCACAGACCGCGTGGCTGAAGGCCCAATCTGAAAAAATCGACGCCGAAATAGGCGTGAAACTCAGCGACGTCTATCTATCCAAAGCAATCGGTAAAAACTTTTAATCGTATATTATAATGACAACAAATACCAAAGACTCCGTAAAAAAATCCAATAAGAACCTCTTGCTTGCGTTTCTGGTTCTTATCGCTGCCGTGATTATCGTAATCGTCATCGGCCTGTTCATGCTTAAACCGCGCGCCGAAATCATCCAGGGCCAAGCTGAAGCGAATGAAACCCGTATCTCGGGTAAACTGACCGGTCGCATCGCCAAATTCTACGTAACCGAAGGGCAGAATGTAAAGAAAGGCGATACCCTGGTGTCGATCTTCTCCGCTGAAGCCGAAGCTAAATTGCTTCAGGTGGAAGCACAACGTACCGCTGCCATGGCTCAGAACAAGAAAGCCGACGTAGGTACACGCCCTCAAATCATCCAGGGCGCTTACGAAATGTGGATGAAATCACAGGCCGGCGTGGAAATCGCGAAAAAAAGCTACGACCGCGTACAGGCTCTTTTTGAAAAAGGGGTGACTTCGGCTCAGAAAAGAGACGAGGCGGAAGCGAATTACAAAGCGATGGTCGCAACCGAAAAAGCGGCAAAATCACAATACGACCTGGCTTTGGCCGGTGCACAGTCTGAAGACAAAGCGATGGCTGCAGCGGTAGTTGAACAAGCTACGGCAGGGGTGGACCAAGTGGAGGCGATCCTTGCAGACAGTCACCTGATCGCACCTATCGACGCACAGGTTTCAGATATCTATCCGCTTTACAGCGAGTTGGTGGGCGCAGGGGCTCCGATCATGAGCCTACTGAGTCTGAACGAGATGTGGGTTACATTCAACGTGCGCGAAGACATGCTGAACAACATGCAGATGGGCGACGAATTGAATGTGATGATCCCCGCTTTAAAGAATAAAGAAGTTCCGATGAAGGTGTATATGATCCGCGACATGGGTACGTATGCGATCTGGCGCGCTACGAAAACAACGGGCCAGTACGATGCCAAAACATTCGAGGTAAGATGCCGCCCGGCACAGCCGATTGACGGATTCCGTCCGGGAATGACAGCAATCTGGAAAAGATAATTTCATCTGAACGATTAAACATGAGTAATTTACAAAAAGGATTCCGCGCCATTTTTGTCCGCGAATGCAAACGGTTGGTGAGTCGCCCGCTCTACATCATCGGGATCGTCATCATTCCGTTGTTCTGCTACTTCTTCTTCACCACGCTGATGTGGAACGGAGTACCGGAACGACTGCCCGTTGCCGTCGTGGACCTTGACCATACGAAGACTTCGCGAAGCACGATCCGCACGCTCAATGTGATGAGTGCGGTGGAAGTGGTGGCGGAAGCAGAAAGCTATACGAAGGCGCGCCAAATGATGCAGCAGAACGAGATCTATGCCTTTATGGTGATTCCCGAAGGGTATGAAGCCAAGACGATGAGCGGGAAACAACCCGAACTGGCCTTTTTCTCAAACGATGCATACTTCGTGGCGGGACTCTTCTCCTACAAGGCGCTGAAAATGACCGGGGCGCTCGCTTCGGGGAGTGCGGCCAAATCGGTCATGACGGCCAAGGGACTTTCTCCTCAGGAGATCGCTCCCCGCCTGCAGCCCGTGGTGCTTGAAACGAACCCCATCGGCAACCCTTGGATCAACTATTCGGTATTCATCAACAACGTCGTATTGCCGGCCATGTTGGAACTGATGGTTCTGATCATGACTGTTTTCGCATTGGGACTGGAGATCAAAGAGGGTACCTCACGGCGATTGTTGGTTTCGGCCAACCGCTCTATCCTGCGGGTGATTCTCGGAAAACTCGCTCCCCAAACCATCCTTTTTACGTTGATGGGATGGATGTTGAACGTATATCTGTTCGGCTACCTGCAATTCCCGCTTGCGAACGGTATCCTACCGATGTTCGCGGCTACCTTCCTACTGGTAGTGGCGAGTCAGGCGATCGGCGTATTTATGATCGGATGCCTCCCTACATTGCGTTTAGGGTTGAGTTTTGCCAGTCTGTTCGGAGTGGTAGCCTTCTCTATCGTAGGCTTCTCGCTTCCGGTTGTGGCGATGTACGAGCCGTTCCAGTGGCTCTCTTACCTCTATCCGATCCGCCATTATTTCCTGATTTACACCGATCAGGCATTGAGCGGATGGCCTTTGTGGTATAGTTTGCCGCATTACCTGATGCTTGTGCTCTTCCTATGCCTGCCGGTACTGATATTGATGCGCCTTAAAAAGGCGTTTTATGAACAAAAATACAAACCCTGATTATGATCAATAAAAACTCCCTTATCGGAACGATACGCCAGGGATTCCTCGATGCGGCCTATGTCTGGAAACAGGAAATGAAGATGATCTTCAAGGACGCAGGTGTGATGATTTTCCTGTTCATTCTCCCGCTGGGCTATCCGGTGATCTATGGGCTTATTTATAATCCGGAAGTTCCGCGAGACATTCCCATCATCGTGGTCGACGAGGCGCGCACCCCGCTCTCACGCGAGTATTGCCGGATGCTGGATGCCACCTCGCAAACCAAAGTAGCGGGGTATGCCGCCAACATGACCGAAGCCAAAGCGGTTACCGCGGAGCAGGGCGCTTTCGGTATCTTACACTTCGACCGTAATTTCGAGAAGAACATCTATCGTGGCATACAATCGCATGTGACGCTCTACAGCAACATGAACTCGCTGCTCTATTACCGGAGTCTCCTTTCGGCGAATACCGACGTAATGGCGGCGTTCAATACACAGATCCAGGAGAAAGGATTGGTTGGCGCGACCGTCAAACAGCAGTCGATGGCACTGAATCCGATCAAGAACACCGCGATCTCACTCTTTAATCCCGCATCCGGATTCGCTACGTTCGTAATGCCGGCGGTAGAGGTGCTGGTGATCCAGCAATCCCTTCTGTTGGCCATCGGAATGTTAGCGGGCAGCATGCGCGAACGAAACAGAAACAGAGAACTTGTACCGCTCAACTTCCACTATTTCGGAACATTCCGAATCGTATTGGGCAAAGCGATGTGCTTCCTGGCGATCTCCATCCTCACCTCCTTTTGGACGATGTCTGTGGTACCGCAGCTCTTCAGCTATCCCCGTTTGGGAAATATCATGGAGATCGAGCTGTTCATGTTGCCGTTTATCCTGGCATCGATTTTCATGGGAATGACTTTCTCGTGTCTGATTCGCGGCAGAGAGTTGCCGATGCTGTTCTTTGTCTTCATGTCCATCCCCCTACTCTTCATGTCGGGCATCTCCTGGCCTTGGGCTTCCATCCCGACGGCTTGGAAATGGGTCGGATCGTTAATCCCTTCCACCTATGCGATTCAGGGATTCGTACAGATGAATTCCTGCGGCGCCTCTCTGCACGATGTGAAGTTCTACTACCTGTTTGAATGGGGATTGGTATTGCTCTATTTCTTTACCGCCTGCGTGGTTTATCGAATGGAGTTGCGCAAAAGCATGCGCATGCTTGGTAAACCGCACGACAAAAACATTCAGGTTGATCCGGAAGTGATTGAATAATAAAATAGTTTTTCCGCATAGCGGAACGGCCCAAAAACGACAGAGGTTGTCTGAAACGATACGTTTCGGACAACCTCTTTTTCAATTATAGTGAAGGGAGACGGCTTGTACTCCCGGATTCGTCGGGATAAGGGGGAGTAAATTAGTCGGGATAGACGTATTGCGTAATCTGCACACGTTTCAGGGCAGTGCGCTTCCGCTGCGCCCTTGCTCCGGGATGGGTCATGTAATAGACCAAAAGATTGAAATCAAACGACACCGAGGTTCCCACACCCATATTCGCACTGCGAAACGCTTCGCCGAAACCGGGCACGTAACGGTTGACAACCGTCACCAATTGTCCCGAAGAGGTCTTGAAGGTGTAGATCTGACGTGAGTCGGAAGGAAGGTTCAACGGCACTTTCATGAACGGCTTCAACTCCACCCCATTCTTCACATACTCCTCATACTCTTTAAACCTTTTCTCAAGATAAAAAGAGGGATGAACGGCTTCATGAAGCGGCTGATGCAACAACTGATCATCCAGCGGACGTATGTCGAAGATTGATTTATCGAGCAAAGGTTTCAACTCATTACGCTGCCCTTTTGCAGGCATTGATATCGCAAATGCGAAAAGTAGGATTGAAAAAACGAACGTATCTCTCATTTCTCTATCGTTTTTAGAAACCCCTTCTATTCAATCCATTCCATTCTTTCGCGGCAGGAGTTACCGGTTTAACTTCTTTAACTTTCAGCAAGTTACGCAAACCGCGGATTCAGAAACAACGAATCCTTTTAATAATTGTTAAATAAGAGGTTCGCTTCGATTGTTTTTCCTCTCTGCTACTCTGTTTTGATATTCTTTGATACCTTTACAACTGCAAACAATCGTTCCGCAATAAACTATTTTTCAATACATTACAACACGCAATCGAGCATCAGAGGATCAATCGTTTCACGAACTATAAAGGAGTTACTACCGGTTTTTCAACGGATCCTTTGAATTGAATTTATGATCCTATATACAGCAAAATGCAAGGCGGTGCTTCGGTCGAAGCAAGGCTTTGGTTCGGTCGAAGCAAGGCCTTGCTTCGGTCGAACCAAAGCGATGCCGCAAACCCTATGATGGATCAGAATTCAATTATTGACCATGAGAATTCAAAAACTGTGCTTGCTGCCGGGAAAGCGTCCTCACAAAAGCACATAAAATGAAAAAAGCCGTCCGGATAATCCGAACGGCTTTTGTTTTAAGGGTGGGCCCAATAGGATTCGAACCTATGACCCCCTGCTTGTAAGGCAGGTGCTCTG
>JAVVQG010000016.1:0-14115 GCA_036655355.1 Bacteroidales bacterium | reverse complement strand
CCTATGACCCCCTGCTTGTAAGGCAGGTGCTCTGAACCAGCTGAGCTATGAGCCCGTGTAACTTTGTTTCTCAAAAGCGTTGGCAAAAGTAATAGGTTTTCTAATTACCTCCAAACATTTCTACCACTTTTTTTCAAAAAAATTCATCACCCCCCATTTTAACCCCACTTTATGCTTTAATTTTTAGCGAGATGTGTTAATTTTGAAACTCAATTAATTTTTGATATGGAACTGACACCTCTTACGGCTATTTCACCGGTCGATGGTCGCTACCACGACAAGACCGAAGTTTTATCGAGTTATTTTTCTGAATACGCGTTGATCCGTTACCGCGTTCAAGTAGAAATCGAGTACTTCATCGCTCTTTGTGAACTTCCGTTGCCGCAATTGGCAAATGTAAACCACAACCTGTTTGCAGACCTTCGCAAAATTTACGAGCAGTTCTCTGTTGAGGACGCAGCCCGGATCAAGACAATCGAACGAACTACCAACCACGACGTAAAAGCGGTTGAATACTTCATTAAAGAGGAGTTCGACAAATTGGGTCTTCAGGATTACAAAGAATTCATCCACTTCGGACTCACTTCGCAGGACATCAACAACACTTCGGTGCCATTGTCTATCCGCGAATGTCTTGAGAAAACCTATTATCCGGCATTAGAAGAAGTGATCGGCACTTTGAAAACATTCGCCAACGAATGGACTTCGATCCCGATGCTTGCCAAAACACACGGACAGCCCGCTTCTCCTACCCGTTTGGGAAAAGAGGTAATGGTATTCGTTTATCGCCTCGAAAAACAACTCGAGCTTCTTAAAGCCACTCCTATCTCCGGAAAATTCGGTGGTGCTACCGGAAACTTCAACGCACACCACATCGCCTACCCTCAGTTCGACTGGAAATCATTCGGTGCGGACTTCCTGAAGAATCACCTTGGTATCGTTCGCGAAGAGTGGACTACCCAAATCTCCAACTACGATAACCTGGCCGCTCTTTTCGACGGACTTCGCCGCATCAACACCATCATCCTTGATCTTGACAAAGACTTCTGGCAGTACATCTCCATGGAGTATTTCAAACAGAAAATCAAAGAGGGTGAAGTGGGTTCTTCCGCTATGCCTCACAAAGTAAACCCGATCGATTTCGAAAACTCCGAAGGCAACCTGGGTATCGCCAACGCGATTCTGGACCACCTGGCGATGAAACTTCCGATCTCGCGTTTGCAGCGCGACTTGACAGACTCTACCGTTCTTCGCAACGTAGGGGTTCCGTTCGGACACATCCTGATCGCCTTCGCATCTACTCTGAAAGGACTTCACAAGCTGTTGCTGAACGAAGGAGCCATTGCGGGCGACCTTGAAAAAGCATGGGCCGTGGTAGCCGAAGGAATCCAGACGGTACTTCGCCGCGAAGGATATCCGCAGCCTTACGAGGCACTCAAAGCGCTTACCCGTACCAACAAAGGAATCAATGCCGAAACCATCGCCGAATTCATCGATACGCTTGCCGTTTCGGACGAAATCAAAAGCGAACTGAAGAAAATCACACCGGATTCTTATACCGGAATCTGATCCGTTGAGCCTTACGGATGTATCTGCCTGAAGCTTCGGCTTTAAAGCATATTTACACAGATAAATGAATAATAGAGAGCCGTTAGCTTGCCTTTGCAAGCTAACGGTTTGTAATTTTTATCGTTATCCCGATAAAAAAGGTTTTTTTTTTGGCAAACGAACAAGAATCTACATATATTTGTTTCATCAATAAGTCAATTGAATTCAGCCGCGAGGCTAAATCATTAAATTACAAATATCAAACAATTCCCCATGGAAAGAGAACAAGGAAAAAGACGCCCGCGCATCAGTGAGGGTAAAGTTACCGGCCGTGACGGTTCGGAAAACTTTGAAAAAGTCAATTATAACAGAAGCGAAGGAAACCCGAGAGTGATCCGTCTGAATCGTTCTGAAGAGAACTCAGGGGATCGTCCTTACAAACGTTTCGACAATCAGGAAAGAACATACAATCGCAATTCATATTCTAACGACCGCGGAGGCGATCGTCCATACCAACCGCGCGAAGGCGGATACCAACGTCGCGAAGGCGGCTTCCAACAACGCGAAGGCGGATACCAACGTCGTGAAGGCGGTTTCCAGCAACGCGAAGGCGGATACCAACGTCGTGAAGGTGGTTACCAACAACGCGAGGGTGGATTCCAGCGTCGCGAAGGCGGATACCAGCAGCGCGAGGGTGGATTCCAGCGTCGTGAAGGCGGTTTCCAACAGCGCGAGGGTGGATTCCAGCGTCGTGAAGGCGGTTTCCAACAGCGCGAAGGTGGATTCCAACGTCGTGAAGGCGGATACAACAACAACCGTCAGGGCGGATTCCAACGTCGTGAAGGGGGCTATCAGCAGCGCGAAGGTGGATTCCAACGTCGTGACAGCGGATACAACCCGAACGCAAAATACAGCCAGAAAAAACAGCTGGAGTATAAAGATATTCTTACCGATCCGAACGAACCGATCCGTTTGAACAAATACTTGGCGAACGCAGGCGTATGCTCGCGTCGTGAAGCGGATGAGTTCATCGCAAACGGAGCCGTTAAGGTAAACGGCGAAGTAGTTACGGAATTGGGAACAAAAATCCACCGCAACGACACGGTAGCGTTCAACGAACAAACCGTATCCCTAGAAAAGAAAGTGTACGTGCTTTTGAACAAACCGAAAGACTGCGTTACCACTTCGGATGACCCACAGGGCCGTCTTACCGTAATGGACATCGTTCGCAGCGCAGCTTCCGAACGTATCTATCCGGTTGGTCGCCTTGACCGCAATACAACAGGTGTATTGCTACTTACGAACGACGGTGATCTTGCTTCTAAGCTGACGCATCCGAAGTTCATCAAAAAGAAAATCTACCACGTATGGTTGGATAAAGACATCACTGAAGATGATTTGGTAAAAATCGCCGAAGGTGTTGAATTGGAAGACGGAGAGATCCACGCAGACGCAATCAGCTATGCGAACGAAGAGGACAGAAACCAGGTTGGTATCGAGATCCACTCGGGACGTAACCGTATCGTACGTCGTATTTTCGAACACCTTGGCTATCGTGTGACAAAACTTGACCGTGTTTATTTCGCGGGCTTGACGAAGAAGAACCTTCCACGCGGTCGCTGGCGTTACCTGACACAGCAAGAGGTGAACATGCTTCGCATGGGAGCTTTCGAATAATAGAATTTATTATTACAATTTTTATTATTACAATTAAAGAACTTACCTCCTGCGATTCTTTTTGGGAATCACAGGAGGTATTTCAATAATCGATATCAACATGGAAAAAATCAGTAGAACAAAAGTTACCGACCTGCTGAAGAGTGATTCTTTCGGGACTACCGTGAACGCGAAGGGCTGGGTGCGTACCAAAAGAGGAAATAAAAACGTAAACTTCATCGCATTGAATGACGGCTCATGCCTTGGAAACATCCAGGTTGTGGTAGACGTAGCAGGATTTGACGAGGAGATGCTTAAGAAAATCACTACCGGCGCATGTATCAGTGTAAACGGTACGTTGGTTGAATCGCAGGGACAGCAGAAATGCGAAATCCAGGCGAAGGAGATCGAGGTACTTGGTGAAGCTGATCCAAATACTTATCCGTTGCAGAAAAAAGGACACACGTTGGAATTCCTTCGTGAAATCGCTCACCTGCGTCCACGTACCAACACATTCGGTGCAGTGTTCCGCATGCGTCACCAGATGGCGATGGCGATCCACGATTTCTTCCACAAACGCGGGTTCTTCTACTTCCACGCTCCGATCATCACGGCTTCCGACTGTGAGGGTGCGGGCCAGATGTTCCAGGTGACCACGATGAACCTGTATGATCTGAAAAAAGACGAACAGGGAAACATCAACTACGACAATGATTTCTTCGGAAAACAGGCTTCGTTGACCGTATCGGGACAGCTTGAGGCGGAACTTGCAGCAATGTCTCTGGGCTCTGTTTACACTTTCGGACCGACATTCCGTGCCGAAAACTCGAACACACCGCGTCACCTTGCAGAATTCTGGATGGTTGAACCGGAAGTGGCATTCAACGAGATCGAAGAGAACATGACGCTGGCTGAAGATTTCATCAAACATTGCGTACAGTGGGCTTTGGACAACTGCCAGGAAGACCTGCAGTTCCTAAACGACATGTATGACAAAGAGTTGATCGAACGTCTGAAATTCGTTACAAACAATAACTTCGTTCGCCTTCCTTACACAGAGGGTATCGCTATCCTTGAAGAAGCGGTGGCCAAAGGTAAGAAATTCGAATTCCCAATCTATTGGGGTGCCGATCTTGCTTCCGAGCACGAGCGCTTCCTGGTAGAGGAGCATTTCAAATGTCCGGTAATCCTGACAGACTATCCGAAAGAGATCAAATCGTTCTACATGAAACAGAACGAAGATGGGAAGACCGTACGTGCGATGGACGTATTGTTCCCTAAGATCGGTGAGATCATCGGTGGTTCACAGCGTGAGGAAAACCTGGAAAAATTGGTGACACGCGCAGGCGAAATGGGTGTGCCGGAAAAAGACATCTGGTGGTACCTGGATACACGTCGTTTCGGTACGGCTCCTCACTCCGGATTCGGTCTTGGTTTCGAACGCCTTCTGTTGTTCGTTACCGGTATGGCGAATATCCGCGATGTGATTCCGTTCCCTCGTACACCGAAAAACGCAGAATTCTAAGCAACCCCCAATGACCCTCGGGTATACAAATCAAAAGCGAGAGCCTCCTCTACGGGAAGCTCTCGCTTTTTTTATGATGCATCGCCCAAGGGCGGTCGATACTTAGTTATCACTATCGAAACGATAGGTTATTGTTCCGGTCTGCGTAGGCGTATCGCCTTTCACTTCGAACAACGCTTTCTTAGCGGCTGTCAGGGCACTGTTACGAAGCGCTGCGGATGAAGTGGTCGTTCCTCTGCCTACGATGGCATTGATCACCTTTCCCTCTTCGTTCACGGTGATCGTCACCACCACCACACCCGATTCGTTCACGGAGAATGATGGCTTGGGCAAACCACCTCGGATACCACGGCCTCCCAGATCGTATGATCCGTAACCGGGATTTCCCGAATTGGCTCCGGTAGCAGAATTCCCGAACGGATTCCCCTGCGCTCCCGTTCCGGAGGTTGCGGTACCGCTCTGTCCCTTTTGGGCATTCCCCTGAAAAGCATTCGCCACTTTATTCTTGATCGCCTGCTCCTTCTGTCGCTTCTCTTCGGCGATTCGCAGTCGCTCCGCCTCTTCGGCCTTGCGTTTCTCCTCCTCGCGACGGATCTTCTCCTCTTCGGCGGCTTTCTTTTTATTCTCTTCCCGCTTGATGCGCTCCTTCTCCTCTTTCGCCTTCTTCTCGGCTTTGGCAAGAGCAAGTGATTCCTCCAGATCCTGCGTTACCACTTCCTCCTTCACTTCGGGCGCTACGGTAGGCTTGGCTGCCACGGGCGGGATCGTTGTAGTCTCCGTTTCCGGCTGTGCCGGTTGAGGCTGCGGATCCTGAGGCAATTGCGATCCGGAAGAGGAGCTTACCTCTCCCACCATCACCAGAATCCCCTCTTCCTCCTGCGGCTCTATTTTCGAAAAGCCGAAAAAGAACAGCAAAAAAAGCAGAATTGCGTGAAAAGCAATGGTTCCGATCAGGCCGGCACTTTTATTTTTCTTCTCTTCCATAGATTCTTATTTTACCGGACGGGTCGCAATCACCATTCTGAACTTATTCTCATTGGCGATATTCAACACCTTCACCACCTCGCGATAGGGCACGTTTTCATCGGCATACAACGCCACATACATCTCCGGTTCTTTCTCCTGCGATGCAATCAGAAATGGGGTGATCTCCTCAAAAGACACCTTTTTTTCACGTTGGTTGCCAAAGGCCACATAGTAGTTCAGCTCCTTATCAATCGTAACACGCGTCATCGGGGATGCGGAGGTCTGCTTCTTGCTCTGAGGCAGCAATACCTTGATCGCATTCGGGAAAACCACCGTTGAAGTGACCATGAAAAAGATCAGCAACAGGAAGATGATGTCCGTCATGGACGACATGCTGAATGAGGTTTCTATTTTATTTCTTCTTTTTAAAGCCATGATTTGTTATTTCATCGGTTCGTTCAACATATCCATGAACTCCATGGATTTGGACTCCATGGTATTTACCACGCCGTCTACTTTCGCCACCAGGTAGTTGTATGCGAACATCGCGATGATACCCACGATCAGACCGGCCACGGTGGTGGTCAGCGCCTGATAGATACCCGATGACAGCAACGTGATGTCTGCATTGTTTCCGGCACTCGCCATGTCATAAAAAGCACGCACCATTCCGGTTACCGTACCAAGGAACCCGATCATCGGAGCTCCGGCAGCCGTAGTAGCCAACATCGAAAATCCTTTTTCAAGCTTGGCAATCTCCAGGTTACCTACGTTCTCGACCGCTACAAGCACATCGCTCATCGGACGACCCAAACGGGTAATTCCCTTTTCGATCATATTCGAATAAGGTGTTTTCGACTGACGGCACAACGTAAGCGCTGCGTCAATCTGTCCTTCGTGAATGTAATCTTTGATCTTATTCATAAACAGGGTATCCTCTTTGGATGCTGCGCGAATCACCATCAAACGCTCCGTGAAGATGTAAATTGCCAATACGGACAAGGCCAAAAGCGGAATCATCAACCAACCGCCGTTCATTGCCAACTGTAGGAAAGAAAGACCGGCTTCGTTTTCTGCAACTTGTGAGAATTCGGGCATAGAGGCAACCGTGTCTGTAACACTCTGGATATTTAAAAAATTCATAATGTGGTAAGTCTATTTAATTCGTAACGTATTATTTCAAACACTCTTTGTACCGTTTAATCGTTTCGGCGATACCCAGATACAACGCATCCGATATCAATGCATGACCGATGGAAACCTCCTCGAGGTGAGGCACGTTCTCATAAAAAAACTTCAGGTTCTGCAAACTCAGGTCGTGCCCGGCATTAATTCCCAACCCCAGTTTATGGGCCAGCTTGGCTGCTTCGCGGAACGGTGCCACGGCGGCTTCCGGATCAGAGGGATACATCGCGGCATACGGCTCGGTATACAACTCGATGCGATCGGTACCGGTCTTGGCCGCATACTCGATCATCTCCGGAATCGGATCCACAAAAATAGAGGTGCGGATACCCGCGCTCTGGAACTTCTCAATGATGTCTGTCAGGTAAGCAAGGTGCGTCTTCGTATCCCAACCGGCATTCGAGGTGATGGCATCAGGCGCATCGGGCACCAGCGTCACCTGTTCGGGTCTCACTCTCAACACCAGGTCGTTGAACTTGTTCTCGGGGTTTCCCTCGATATTAAACTCGGTTTTCACAAACGGACGCAGGTTATACACATCCTGATAACGGATGTGACGCTCATCGGGACGCGGATGAACGGTAATACCTTCCGCCCCAAAATCTTCGCAATCTTTTGCAAACTGAACGACATCCGGAGTGTTCGCACCGCGAGCGTTACGAATGGTCGCAACCTTATTGATATTTACGCTTAATTTTGTCATCTTCTATTTAGGTTATAATCAAATTGCACGCTTCTGAACTAAATAGCCCGTTCAGAGTTTATATTATTACAGGAACAAAAAAACACTGCGAAAGTGCAATATAACTAAAGATTTTTTTCACTTTTGTAGAGAGTCTGTTGCAAAAATAACAGGATTTGCTTAATATTTGATTAAGATGTCAGCAAAAGATTTAATCTCGAACGAAATACCCGCACTCTTCCCGACGATGCGTACCTCAGAGGCTCTAACACTCATGGATGAGTTGAAAGTGAACGCTTTGCCACTCATTGAAAACGGTCACTTCATTTGCCTGCTGACTGAAAAAGAGCTCCTGCTGGTACCCGACGCAAACGAACCGCTGGGAACCCCGATCGGCTTTAGCCTGTCGGTGAGACTGACGACGCACATCTTCGACATACTCGACCGGATGACGCAGTCTGATTTTGACATCCTGCCGGTAGTGGGGGAAGACAACGAGTACAAAGGAGCGATTACCCGAAAGAACGTATTGCGGTCGATGGCACAGCTGTTCGATACCGCCACGCCGGGAGCGGTGATTCACCTCGAAATGAACCATCACGACTTCGTGCTTTCCGAATTGGCGCGCCTGGCAGAACAAAACAACACCCGTATCATCAACGTATTCACCTATCCGGATTACGTATCGGGGCGCCTGCAGGTATTTATGAAAGTGGATCAGGACGACGCCACCTATTTTCTGCGTTCACTCGAACGATTCAGTTACAATGTGGTAGCACACTACCAACGGGATCTGATTACGGACGAAGTGATGCAAAGACGGCTCGATGAGCTGTTGTATTATATTGAAATGTAATCCAATAATATGATTGAAATCGCTGTATTCGGCAACACTTTCCAGACACAGAAAAGCTCCCAGATGAAGCATGTATTCAACATGCTTGAGAAATTGGGTGCGAAAGTTCTGATCGATGCCGAGTTCCACCATTTTTTAAAAGAAAACGTCGGACTCGATCCGAAATTCGCCGGACTGATTCATGAAAATGATTTTGAGGCAGACATCGCCCTGAGCATCGGAGGAGACGGCACGTTTTTACGTACCGCCGAACGGGTGGGCGACAAAGGAATTCCCATTCTAGGCATCAATACCGGTCGCCTTGGTTTTTTGGCCGACGTATCCGCCACCCAAATCGATTCAGCTTTGGTGGAGGTGTATAAAAACGACTTCCGCGTAGAGGAACGCAGCCTGCTACAGCTTACCATCTCCGATTACGAGAGGCAATACCAACAATTCGCCCTCAATGAGATTGCGATTCTGAAACGCGACAACTCCTCTATGATTACGATAGACGTTTATAACCAGGAGTCGTACTTGAACTCATACGAAGCTGACGGGCTGGTAATTGCCACTCCAACCGGCTCTACGGCTTACTCGCTGAGCGTGGGTGGCCCTATTCTGGAACCGCATGCCAACAACATCGTTTTATCGCCGGTTGCCCCCCACTCGCTTACCACGCGCCCGTTGGTGTTGACAGATTGCTGTGCACTCGACATCTCCGTATCGAGCCGCACGGATGGTTTTCAGGTAGCGGTAGACGGCAATTCCTACACCCTTGATACCTTCAACAAACTGCACATTCAGAAAGCACCCTACAAGATCAAGGTAGTGAAGCGTTTCGGACACACGTTCTACGATACGCTACGCGAAAAACTGATGTGGGGAGCCGATAAACGGATCTGAATAACAGCGGATTCTAAAAATAAATGAGGAGAGGAATCTGAAATGAGGAGATGGGTATAAAAAAAGCCGTGGCGCGGAAATCACTTCCTGCCACGGCAAACAAACAGATATTTATAAGATTGTATTCTTATCTTATTTTACAAGACCGGCATCTTTAAGAATGTCGTTTACTTTACGAGTAGCGTCTGCACTCTTAACGAACAATTCTTTCTCTTCTTCGCTAAGTGGAAGCTCAACGATTTTTTCCCATCCGCCTTTACCAAGAACAACAGGAACACCGATCACTAGGTCTTTCTGACCATATTCGCCATCTACGAATACACCGCAAGAAACGATTTTCTTCTGGTCACGAACCACTGCTTCAGCCATGTAAGCTGCTGCAGCACCCGGAGCGTACCATGCAGATGTACCAAGAAGACCTGTTAGAGTAGCACCACCAACTTTTGTATCAGCGGCAACTTTAGCCAATTTCTCTGCGTCAAGCAAAGTAGAAGCAGGGATACCTTTGCAAGAAGCAAGGCTTGTCAAAGGAACCATAGTAGTATCTCCGTGACCACCGATTACCATTGCTTCAACATCGTTCGGGTTAACGTTCAATGCCTGTGACAAGTAGTAACGGAAACGTGAGCTATCCAAAGCACCACCAAGACCGATGATACGGTGACGGCTGATTCCTGAGATTTTGTTTGCCAGGTAAGCCATTGGGTCCATTGGGTTAGAAACGATTACTAGAACTGTTTCAGGAGAGTGAGCAAGAATGTTCTCAACTACAGATTTAACGATACCTGCGTTTACTCCGATCAACTCTTCACGAGTCATACCCGGTTTACGAGCCAAACCAGAAGTGATAACCACTACGTCTGAACCAGCTGTTGCTGCATAGTCATTCGTAACACCGATAACGCGGCTGTCGAAACCAAGAAGGTTTGCAGTCTGCATCATATCCATTGCTTTTCCTTCTGCGAATCCTTCTTTGATATCCAAAAGAACAATCTCTTCTGCCACTTCGTTGATTGCAAGAACATTAGCGCAAGTAGCCCCTACGTTACCAGCACCTACTACGGTAATTTTAGCCATAATTTTTTGACTTATAATTGATTAATAATAAAACGTATCTTTCGGAAGACGTTCGTTTTTCTAGTTGAAAGAGAGTTGCCATGCCATCGGGCCGTCCCCTCTCCTCTCCGTATTGGAGAAACGTTCCGTCTTAATTCGGTTACAAAAATAGTACAAGTTTCTAATTACGGAAAAATTTCTGTAATTATTTTTTATAGAAAATCAAAAGCTTATAATATTAAGGAAAATAAAGTGTACTGAACGCAAAAATTGCAAACACGAGATAGCAAAATGATCGTGTTAAAATAAGAACATATCGATCGAAGGGGGAATTTCGGGGGGATAGGGGGGAATTCATTCGGAAACATCTCTCCCAAGGAGTAATGGGGGCGTGAGTATGAAATTAAAAATGTAACTTTAGCTGTCAAATTTAATGCCGACAAAAAGAGAAGGAGCTTCCTTGCTTCTTTCGCGTGTGGAATGAATCTTATGGTTTAGAAAGAGTCGCTTCCATTGAATTAACACAGGAGAATAAACAAGTACGATATAAATTACTTAAAACATGAAGGATTTAAAATTGCAGAATTTCAGATGTTTTTCTGAGCAGGAGATATCTTTTCGGAGCGGCATTAATCTTTTAGTAGGAGACAATGCCAGTGGGAAGACCTCTATACTTAAAGCATGCAAATATGTTCTAAGCGCATTTTTCGCCGGGTATAGCGATGAAAACACCAAATGGAGCAATCCGGATGTAGATGACTTCAGAGAAGTAATTGTTGATGATATCGTGATGCCGGAACAGCCTATAAATCTGCATTTTAATATTGGCGACGTAATTGAGTATCCGGAACGCCTTCATAGAGTGCAAAATTCAACAGATAGCGAAACGCATTACGACTTTACTTTAGTAAAAAACAGCAAAAAGAGCAGCCGCTCTTTAACTACCGGCATAAAAGGATATAAGGAGTATAGCTCTTTTTTAAAGGGACACTTCTTTACTGAGGCAGGTCAGCAAATGTCATTACCGCTTTTTGCTAGCTTTTCAACAGAGGATATTCATTCGACCCGCAAGATTAATGCCGGAAAGTTTAAAAGCTATACCCACAAACCCTCTTTTGGATACTATGAGTGCCTCGATGGAGAGGGATTTTTCACATATTGGATCAAAAGACTCCTTATCTTGCAAGAAGGCCGAGAAAATCATCCGGAAATTACAATTGTACGCAGAGCCTTACAACGTGCCTTGGGAGAAGAAGGATGCAACATAATTCGAGATATAGAGATACGTCCAATAAAAAAGCAGGTCTATTTCATCTTTGTAGACGGTAGAGAGGTGGAAGCTGATTTCTTATCAGACGGTTATCGCCGATTGGTAAATATTGTTATTGACTTGGCCTTTAGGTGCGCCCTTTTAAATCGGGGTATCTATGGTGAAGAAAGTTGCGATCGAACGACAGGAACTGTTTTGATCGATGAGATAGATTTGCATTTGCATCCTACATTGCAATCTACGGTTCTGAAAGGGTTAAGGGTGGCATTCCCCAATTTACAATTTATTGTCAGTTCCCATGCGCCGATGGTGATGTCGGGGGTTGAGAGTAATGAAGAGAATGCTGTTTATAAGCTAGACTACTCAAATGGAGCTTATAGAGTGGATGAAATCGTAACCTATGGAATGGATTTATCCTCTATTTCAGAGATTATATTGGAGCAAGCACCTAGAAACATTGAAACTGAAAATAAATTAAATCGCCTCTTCGACTTAATTGATGATGATAAAAAAGAAGAAGCTTGGAACCTTCTCAAGGATATGCGAAACGGTGCAGAAAAGAATCTACCCGAGTTAATCGAAGCGGAGGCGTTGTTAAACTTTGAAATCAGAACCGATGAGATTAATTGAGAAGGGGAATGAGCCTATCGACTGGAAAGCCGAAAGAGAGAAACCGGATAGAGGTAGTTTTGAGGCAATACAGGAGTTGAGACAATCTTTATACAAAGAGCAGGGAGGAATATGTGCCTATTGCATGCAAAGACTCGAGGATGAACTTACGCCAATTAAAGATCGAGAAATTAAGGTAGTTGCCAAGGGAGGACACGAGATCGTAAAAAATAAAGTAGAGCACATTATAACTCAAAGCGAGAGTAAGCATTTGAATCAGCCTGATAATGATTTTGATTACAACAATATGCTTTTATGCTGTAATGGGAAAACCAATTTTAAAGATGAAATCCATATCCATTGTGACACCTTACGACAGAACTCCGAACTGACTTTATCGCCATTACAAAAAGATTTTATTGATCAAATCAAATACGATAATTCTGGACGTATATATACTGATATTGAACCGTGGGATACGGAGATGGGCAAGGTACTTAACCTAAACTGCGGAGTGATGTTGAACAATCGCAAGGCGGTATTAGCGGCTGTAAGGACAAAGCTAACCGGATACAATAAACGAAAAAAGAGAACCACACACGCCCCCTTCGATATGGGTCAAATGAAAAGTGAATTGAGCAGTTGGAACCATAGAGATGCCAATGATCTCTACAAACCATACTGCGGCATAGTAGCATGGTATCTGGAGAAGAAATTAAGACAGAGTACAAAGCCCTAAAACGTCCGGATACGAAAAGAGAGCATCCGTAAGGACACTCTCTTTTGCGTATATTCTACTCTTTCGAATACGATCTCAGCGATTAGCGAGACATTTCGTCAGATACAGTTAGGCATTTACGACCTTTTGCACGACGTGCTGCAAGTACTCTGCGGCCATTAGCTGTAGCCATTCTCTCACGGAAACCGTGTTTGTTTCTTCTCTTTCTGTTAGATGGTTGAAATGTTTGTTTCATTGCCGTATGTTATTTTTTCGTTTAAATTTCGCCGGAATTATCCTATTGTATTCGGACTGCAAAAATAGGTACTTTTTTTTAATAAACAAACAGTTAGTCCATTTTTGCATTAAAGTTTTTCGTTTTTCTCGAATTTCGATTACCTTTGCAACCGTTCAAATAGAAGAGGTTACAACTCTTTTTGACTCAGACCCGTAATACAAACTCAATAAAACTATAATATTTATGGCTACTACAGCTGATATCAGAAACGGTATGTGCATCGAGTACAATGGACAACTTTATGCCATTGTAGAATTCCTTCATGTAAAACCTGGAAAAGGTGCTGCATTCGTTCGTACCAAGCTAAGAAACATCACTACAGGTCGTGTGATCGACAATACGTTTAACGCCGGTGTAAAAATCGACGAAGTTCGTATCGAACGTCGTCCTTACCAGTTCCTATACAAAGATGAGTTGGGTTACAACTTCATGCACAACGAGACTTTCGAACAGATCACAATCGAAGAAGATGCTATCAACGGGGTTAAATTCCTTAAAGAAGGCGATATCTGCGAGGTAATGGTGAAAGCTGACGACGAAACTGTTCTTTATGCAGACGTTCCTACTCACGTTATCCTTGAGATCACTTACACTGAACCGGGTATCAAAGGCGATACTTCAACAAACTCGTTGAAACCGGCTACAGTTGAAACAGGAGCTACAGTTCGCGTACCTTTGTTCATCGTTACAGGTGAGAAAATCAAAGTGGATACACGCGATGGTTCTTACGTAGAAAGAGCGAAATAATCGTTTCAGCACGATATATCGTATAAAAAAAGAGGGTGTGCCAAAATGAAGTGACCCCTAAAAGTTAGACTGGTTAAACATTATCCAGTTATAGAAAGAGTTCGGTATTGTACC
>JAVVQG010000015.1:0-108538 GCA_036655355.1 Bacteroidales bacterium | reverse complement strand
CATAAAGAATGCACCCCAAAAGTTTTTTGTCTAACTTTTGGGGTGCACTTCAAAAGGTACATCCTCTTTTTGTTTCCGTAGTGAACCTGAAATGTTGGACAATCAATGGTGGTGTAAAATAAACTGAGTCAGCGGCATCTCCTATTCCTCAATGTCCGAAAGTTCATCCATCGCATAAAGCGGAATATTCACAAGCCAATCTTCTTTGCGATAATCCGACATCGATGTGCGAATCGCAATAGCCGGATTATATTTCTGACAATATGCCCTTAGACTTTTAGCCATCAGATTTTCTTCGGCTTTTACTTCTACCGGAATTACTTCATTCGCCAACTGAATTAGAAAATCGATTTCGTTGTTTGTCGTGTCGGAACTCCAATATGCCACTTTTATATCATCTTGAAGTTTGAATTGTTCCAGTACATATTGCTCTGTCAACGCCCCTTTGAACTCTTCAAAAATGCGGGTTCCTTCCAAAAGGGTTTTAACATCCAAATCTCCCATCGCACCCAATAGTCCAACATCCAAGATGAATAATTTGAAAGCATTAAGCTCTTCGTAGGATATCAATGGTAAGCCTGGCTTTGTTACGCGGTTTACCTTATATACTAATCCGCAGTCTATTAGCCAGGATAAAGCATCTTCATATTCCTTGGCCCGGGCTCCCTGTCGGATGGCACCGTATATGAATTTTTTATTTTCTTTTGCCAACTGAGCAGGAATTGAATGCCACAGCATACGAATACGAGGAATCACCTCATTAGGGGCATGCTTTGAAAAATCTTGTTCATAAGAAGTGAGAATCTGCTTTTGAATTACTCTTACCTCCTTGAAATCCTTATACTGCGAAAAGCTTGATACCGCTTCCGGCATACCTCCCACATAATAATATTCCCGAAGCAGGACTATGTATTTCTCCTTGAAGCTTTTTATCAAACTCCAATCTTTCGATCTTAGCAAATCAAACAACGAGCGTTGATTCATTGCTAACAAAAATTCGCCAAAGCTTAATGGGTAAAGATTCAGAAATTCCACCTTTCCTACCGGAAATGAAGTGTGAGCGTGAAGTGCTACTCCTAATAAAGATCCGGCAGATATGATATGATATTGTGGGGCCTCTTCACAGAAATATTTTAATGAAGTAATCGCTCCCGGAGCCGCCTGTATTTCGTCGAAGATAATCAGCGTATTCGTCGGGTCGATTTTTACACCCGATTCAATCTCAATGGCCGTAATGATACGAGCTATATTATAATTTTCATCGAATAACGATTGTAAGAGTTTAGAGCTTTCGAAGTTTACATAGGCTGTTTGTGCATAATATTTCTTGCCGAACTCCTTCATCAGCCAGGTTTTACCAACTTGTCGGGCGCCATGAATAATCAGTGGTTTCCGTGAACCTTTCTCTTTCCAAGCAATCAGCCGATTCATTGCAAATCTTTCCATCCGAATAAAATATTAATTGTTTAATAATTCATGTCGATACAAATTTACACAAATACCTAGGCAATTATTGCACCATGACACAAAAATTCCCTAGGTATTTGTGTGATTGACAACATAAATACCTAGGGAATTTGTGTAAAATGGTAAAACCCGAAACGACACAACACCTAAAACTCTATAGGGGCAAGTAATCCCGAATTGAATTTTACCAACCGATCGAAGCGCCGCCGCCTCCGCTGCGACCGCCGCCGAAGCCGCCCCCGAAACTCTGGCCACCGCCGAAGCCACCGCCTCTGCCGCCGCGTCCTCCGATGCCTCCCGCTACGATGATCATCGGCAGGATATAAGGCATGCGTTTGGTGTATTTGCAATGTTGACAGTAATAAGTCTTCTCAGCCTGTCCCTTGCTGAACGGAGTGGGTTCCACCAGAATGCGGTCACTCTGCAATCCGTACGCCCTGCTGTGACAAACCGGACATTTCGTGTATTTGGTATATTGCGTTTCAAACGGGAAAATCTTCACCTTGTTGCAATGATCACACAGCCAGACGTCATAATCCACCGAATTGATTTTCTCTTCCGTCTGTTCCGATGCGCTCAAATAAGCATCTTCCTCCTGCTCTGTGAGCTTGTGCATCTTGCCACCGCAAAAATCGCACGATTGTTTCTTCTCCCGCAACGAGTGCAATCGGGATTTCAGCCACAGATAAACCGGAATCATAAATACCGGGAAGAAAACGCAAAGCAGGATCAGTGTTTGCTTATAACCCGCTATCGCCCTGTATTTGGAGTAATCCGCCTGATCGGGCGCATTCTTCTGGCTCATCAGAATAGCTCCCGTCATAAACGAAGCGACGATGAATGAGAAGATCAGGTACCAAAGCAATACGTCTGTAAGCTTAATCGGAGAGGTGCGCGGCTTGGGTGCCACATAAAGTTCCTGATTCGCCGCATCGGTGGTCATCACCCCGATGAACGCCTTCACTCCGTCGAGCATCCCTTGGTCGTAATTACCCTCCTTGAAATAAGGATACATGTATTTCATCATGATGCGTTTGTTGATGCCGTCGGGCAACAACCCTTCCAAACCATATCCCACCTCGGTAACGGCGCGTCTCTGGTCTTTCACGAACAACAACAGCAGTCCGTTGTCTTTCTCCCGTTGACCGATACCCCATTTCTCAAAAAGCTTCACCGCGAACTCTTTCGGATCGTCCGAACCGATCGAATTCAGCAACACCACCACGAACTCGGAGGAGTTGGTGGCACGCAGGTTGTAAAGCATCGTGTCCAGTTGGGCCACGGTCCGGGCATCCAGAATACCGTCCGGATTGGAAACGAACGCACGGGCGTTTTTGAGCTGAACGTTCGGTACGTTATCGACCGTATAAACCTGAGCGGAAATCGTTCCGGAGATCAGGAACGTGAGCAGCAGCAGTAGGTTTCTAATAATCTTCATTTCTATATTGTATAAATTTTAATAGTAGGGGAGCCTTCCCGGCAAGTCGGAACGTCCGGCTTTACAGCGAAGGGAGACTCATGCCGAATATCTTGCGATAGAGATCAAGCGCATACACATCCGTCATGCCCGAGATGTAATCGAGCACAGACATGATGCGTCCGTATTTCGTAGGCGATCCGGTTTCATACTGCATCGGAACGCGATCCAAGAGGAGACGCGAGTAAGACTTCTCGGGATTCTCCACGGCATGGATCAGCTTTTCGAGTAGTATCGAGATGATCTGATGTCCCGCCAATTCGATATCCACAACGTCCGAAGAGCGGTAAAGTCGCTTCCATGCCATTTCGGTACACGCTTCATAGGCGCGGCAAGGGAGTTCTCCGATGAAGGAGATGAGCGGTTTGTTCAGCGTACCCTTCAGCAACTCCTCTTCATATTTAATGAAGGCGCGCGAACACTCGTCTACCAGCGTACCGATCACACAGGAGCGCAGGTAAGCGATCTGCTCGTTCGTGTCCGAAACGATCTCGAAAGTTTTCAAGATCCGTTCAATGCGCTCGGGCGGAAAGAAGCTTAGGAACAACTCTTTCGTTTCGGCAGTGGTGAGTAGTTTCAGCTTGTGCGCGTCTTCGATGTCCATCACTTGGTAACAGATATCGTCTGCCGCTTCCACCAGGTAAACCAGCGGGTGACGCGAATAACGGTTTCCCGCTTCGTCGAACTTCAGGAGTCCCAGTTCCTGAGCCACCAGTTTGAAAGCGTCCGCTTCGGCCGAGAAGAAACCGAATTTCTGTTTATTCCCCGCCAGCGAAGAGCTGAACGGATATTTTACGATTGAAGCCAATGTGGTGTAAGTGAGTGCGAAACCTCCTTCGCGGCGACCGTTGAACTGATGTGTCAACAGTCTGAAGGCATTTGCATTTCCTTCGAAATGGGTCAGGTCCGCCCACTCTTGGCGCGACATGTATTCTTTGTGTTGTTGTCCTTTTCCTTCGGAGAAATAAGTTGCGATGGCTTTCTCGCCCGAATGACCGAAGGGCGGATTGCCCAGGTCGTGCGCCAGACAGGCTGCCGCCACTACCGAACCGATCTCCTGAAGTTTTCCGAACCACGGCTCGTGACGGTATTTCTCGGAGAGTCCCGCCGCTACGTTATTCGCAAGTGATCGTCCCACGCACGCCACCTCGAGACTGTGCGTCAGCCGGTTGTGTACGAAAATGCTTCCCGGAAGCGGAAAGACCTGCGTCTTGTTCTGTAATCTGCGAAAGGGGGAGGAGAAGATGAGGCGGTCGTAATCGCGCTGGAAATCCGTACGGGCGTGTTCGCGGGCATCGTGGTACTTCTCCTGACCGAATCGCTTGGTGGAGAGAAGCTGATCCCAGTTCATCGCGGGGAGTTCTGCGTCTGTTTTAACTGTTCTGTTTTGTGTCATTTTACCACTGAATGGATCGGTTAACCTATAAACAAAAGTAGTAAAAAAGGGAGATATATCTGATTAATCGTCAAAAGATAAGGGGCATTCCCCGGATTTCGTTATTTTCGCATATGAATGGGGGATTCTCCCTTGCAAACTTTTTGATATTTCAGATTATGGACGTAAAGATTGTAAACCAATCAAAACATGAATTGCCGGCTTACGCAACGAGCCTCTCTGCGGGGATGGACATCCGTGCGAACATTTCAGAACCGGTAGTACTAAAACCTTTTCAAAGGGCATTGATTCCTACGGGACTGTTTATTGAACTGCCTGAAGGATTCGAAGCGCAGATCCGTCCAAGAAGCGGTTTGGCATTGAAACACGGATTGACGGTTTTGAACTCGCCGGGTACGATCGATGCGGATTATCGCGGAGAGATCAGAGTAATCCTGATCAATCTGTCTCAGGAAGATTTTGTGATCAATGACGGAGAGCGTATCTGCCAGATGGTGGTAGCGCCACATTCGCAGGTGAAATGGGTTGAAACCGATTCGCTGGAGCACTCCGATCGCGGGGCGGGCGGATTCGGACATACCGGAAAATAAAAATTTAAGGCACGGGGAAGTTCCTCGTGCCTCTCATATTTCATTCGAAAGATTATGAAGGGATTCAAGTGGATTAAAATAGTGTGTGCGGGATTAATGCTCTCGGCCTGCGCTTCCTCCTCTAAATTGGGGCGCGGGAGTGAGGCGGATGATTTGCTTTCGGAAAGTGAACGTCGGAAATTCGATTATTACTTTCTGGAGTCTTTGCGTCTTAAAAATCAGGGAAAACAGGATGCGGCCTTTGATTTGATGAAGAAGGCGGTGGCTATCGATACGACCAGTGCGGCCGCGGGCTTTGAACTGGCGAACTATTATCTGAAACTGGGACGTCCGCTTCTGGCTCTCGATTACCTACAGGGCGCAACCCGTCGCGATCCGGACAACTACTGGTACAGTATGCTTGAGGCGCGTCTGCTTCAGAACCTCAACATGAGCGATGAAGCTGTGGCGGTGTATTCCCGTTTGGCGGAGAAAAATCCCGATAATACCGAGATCAACTACGCCCTTGCCGATGTATATACGCAGCGCGGAGAAACCGAAAAGGCGATTGCCGCCCTCGACAAGATGGAGGAGAATACCGGAGTCATGGAACCGATATCGCTTGAGAAACACCGTCTTTACATGACGCTTGACCGTAAGGAAGAGGCGTTTCAAGAGGTGCGCAAGCTGATCGCGGCTTACCCTACCCTGATTCAATATCAGATTTTGCTGGGCGACCTTTATCTGGGTGCCGGCATGCTTACCGAAGCCAAAGCGGCATACGACCAAGCAGCCTTGACGGAGCCCGATAACGTCTACCTATTATTGGCAATGGCCAATTATTACAACAGCATCGGAGACATTACCGCTTCCAATAAGTTGGTGAAAGATGCCTTGGTGAATGAGAAACTCGATGTCGATACGAAAGTGAAGATGCTTACCGGCTACCTCTCTACGCTGTTGCAGAAGAAAGAGTCGCTGAACGAAACGGATTCGCTCTTTACCACCATCATCGATCAGCATCCGCAGGTGAGCGAGGTGCACGCCCTCTATGCCGAAGTGTTGGTTTCGACCAACCGCATGAAAGAGGCGCGTGAACAGCTCGGATTTGCGGTTGATTTCAATCCCAATGAACGAAACCTGTGGATGCAACTCATCGGAGTGGACATGCGTCAGGAGAATTGGGCCGGCGTAGTGGAATCTACCGAGAAAGGGATGCATTATGTGCCCGAAATGCCCGAACTGTACCTCTATCAGGGGGTGGGCTACTCCATGATGGACAAACAGGAACAGGCGCTCAAAGCGTATCAGAAAGGACTTGAGAAGATCGATCCGAAGAACGTGCAGATGATCTCTACTTTGTGGGGACAGATCGGCGACGTGTACTACAAACTGGATCAGATTCAGAAAGCGTATGATTCGTACGATGAGGCGCTGAAATACAACGAAAAGAATGCCGCCGTTCTGAATAATTACAGCTACTTCCTTTCGTTGGAGGGAAAAGACCTTTCGAAAGCGGAACGTCTCAGCGGAAAAGCCGTCGAACTTGAACCCAACAACGCCACTTACCTCGATACCTATGCGTGGATCTATTTCAAACAGGGCAATTACATGCTGGCTAAATTCTACATCCAGAGCGCGGTAAATAAAGCCGACGGCAGCCAAAGCGCCGAAGTGATGGAGCATTACGGCGATATCCTGTTTATGAACGACGAGAAAGAGGCCGCCGTAGCGCAATGGAAGAAAGCGCAGGAGATGGGCAACGACAGCGAGGTGCTGAAAAAAAAGATTGAAACAAAGAATTACATTAAGGAATAAATGAGAAAACAGATCATCGCCTTCATGGTGTGTGTGGCGGGAGCCCTCAGCCTGACATCGTGTAAAAAGAAAGCGGAACTCTCTTCGGGTGCGTTATCCACTGTTGATGAACAGAGTCGTTACTCGGCCGTGCTGAACAACCGATTGGAATTCAATACGTTCCAATCGAAGGTAAACGTCGGTTTCAACGACGGTAAGAAATCGCTGAACGTCAACGGTACTATTAAAATCGAGAAGAATAAGAAACTGCAGATCTCACTTCAGCCGTTTCTGGGTATCGAGGTATTCCGCGCCGAATTCTCCAACGACAGTGTGAAAGTGCTCGACCGTATCAACAAACGTTACGTGGCGGAGGCGATCGGCGTGTATCTGAAATCACTGCCCGTGGATGTGCGTTTTGAAACCGTACAGGCGTTGTTCATGAACTACATGTTCGTGCCCGGTAACGAAAATCTCAATGCGAAGGATTTCAATCGCTTCAGTTGGCGTACCGAGAGTGACGGACTGATGGTGGGACGTCAGAAAGATCAGGATCTCTTTAACCTGCATTTCTTCCTCAACCGGAATAATAATTTGTCACAAACCCGCGTTTCTAACCTAAAGAACACGCATGCGGTGGATTGGAACTACACTGTTTTCGAAAACCTCAACGGTGCGCTCTTTCCGATGAAATCGAACCTGCAATACAAATCGGGCGATAAAAAGATCACGGCGGAGCTGACCTATTCGAAAGTGGAGGTAAATAAACCGATGAATATGCAATTCGCTATTCCGGCCTCCTATCGTAAGATTGAATTGAGCGATTTGGTGAAATCGCTTGTGAAATAATACTATTCATAATTGCAAAAGTCCGGATGAAATTAAGATCGCTATTCATTGCAAGCTGCTTTTTAATACTATTTACCTCGATCGCTCAGAACTCCAAAAAGAGGAGCGAACTCGAGCGACTCAAACGTGCTACTCAAGAGATGATTGAGGAGACGAACCGGATGCTTTCCGATACAAAAAAATCAGCGCTTAATTCGCTGAATAAACTGAATGTCCTCACGCAGGAGATCAAGACGCGCCGTCAGTTGATCGGTACGCTCAACCACGAGATCGTGGAGATCGACAAAGAGCAGCGTCGCATTGTCCGCGAAGTGAATCAGCTCGAAGAAGAACTTGAACAAAAGAAAGAGAAATACGCCAAGGCGATGCAGGGCATCTATCGAAAACGCGGTGGTACCGAACAGATGATGTTCATCCTCTCGGCACAATCGCTCGAACAATCTTACCGTCGTTTGCGCTACCTGCGCGAATATTCACAGTGGCGCAAGGATCAGGCGCGTGAGATCGGTCGGAAGCAGACGTTGCTGAATGAGAAAAAGGCGACGCTCGAAGCTAAAAAGGATGAGAAGCAAAACCTGTTGGCGGAACGCCGAGAAGAGACGGAAAACCTGAAACAGAAAGAGAATCACCAGCAGGAGATTGTGAACGACCTTCGTAAGAAGGAGAAATCCCTGCAGGCCGAATTGAAGAAACAGCAGCAGGAATCGCGGAACCTCGATCAGCAGATTCAGCGCATGATTGAAGAGGAAGCACGGAAGGCCGCCCAAAAAAGCGGCTCGAAAGCAGCCGTCAAAGGGGGATATGCGATGGATAAGACCGAAACCGCTCTCTCCGGAAGTTTCGAGAAAAACAAAGGGAAATTGCCTTTCCCCGTGAACGGCAGTTATGTGATCGTGGGACGCTTCGGACAACATCAGCACCCTCAACTGAAACACGTTACCATCAATAACAACGGGATAGACATACAGAGTAAACCGGGCGTGGAGGCCAGATCGGTCTTCGACGGGGTGGTGACCAAAGTGTTGGTGCTCCCGGGCTACAATGTGTCGGTGATCGTGCGACACGGTAATTACCTTACCGTTTATTCAAACCTGAGCGACGTGTACGTGAAGGTGGGCGACAAGGTGAAGACCAGACAGACGATCGGAAAGATCTTTACCGATACCGAAGCGGGCAACCTGACCAAGATGCAATTCCAGCTCTGGAAAGAAACCACGAAACTGAATCCGGAGCCGTGGTTGGCGCGATAAGACGCTAACTTCCTTCTATTTATAATTACGCCATGGAACAACAGAAACCCAGAATCATTCAATTACCGAAGATAGAAGATGAACGCGGGAATCTCTCCTTCATAGAGGGGGAGAAACACCTGCCGTTCCGCATCGAACGTACCTATTGGATCTACGATGTGCCGGGCGGACAGTTCCGGGGCAGTCACGCTTTCCGGACCCAACACGAACTGATCGTGGCGTTGTCCGGCAGCTTCGACGTGATCCTGAACGACGGCTCGCAGGAGTATGTATTCTCGTTGAACCGCTCCTATCGCGGGGTGTATGTGCCCCCGATGACGTGGCGCCGACTGGATAACTTCTCTACCAATTCCTTGTGCCTCGTACTCAGTTCCGGTGCGTACGATGCCGCCGAATACATAGAAGATTTCGAGGTGTTCCGAAAAGAATTAAACCCATGAAGCAGTATCCATTGATCTACGATTGTTCCGTTATCGAACTGAACCGTATCCGCGACCGCCGGGGCAATCTGACTCCGGTGCACAACAACATCAACGTCCCTTTCGAGATTGCGCGGGTATTTTATATCTACGACATTCCGGGGGGAGCCGACCGCGGGGGACATGCCCATCGCGCGTGCCATCAGTTTATTGTTGCAGCGGGGGGCAGTTTCGAAGTGGAGATCAATGACGGGGTGAACAAACGTACCGTCATGCTCAACCGACCCTATTACGGACTGCACATACCGCCCGGCATCTGGGCCTCCGAGAAGGGATTCTCTTCCGGTGCGATCTGTCTGGTGCTTACTTCACACGGTTATGACGAAGCCGATTATATCCGTGATTTCGACGAATTCAAAACAATGAGGGGATGCGAATAATACGTTACCGGCACGAGCTTAAATCAGCATGGGATCGCTTTGTGGAGGAGTCCAAGAACGGCACGTTTCTCCACTTGCGCGATTACATGGAGTATCATGCCGATCGCTTTAAAGACCATTCGTTGCTGATTTACAATGAGAAGGGGCGACTGATCGCGCTGCTTCCCGGAAACGAGTCGGGAGCCACTTACCATTCACACCAGGGACTCACCTACGGTTCGCTGATTCTCTCGGTTCGGAGTACGACCCCGGAAGTGTGTGCCGTGATGCAGTACCTCACGGAGTACTTGCGCGCCCGCGGTTTCGAAAAACTCATCTACAAGAAGACACCGCTTATATACCAACGATACCCTTCGGACGAAGACAGTTACGCCCTTTTTCTTTTGGGCGCAACGTTTTATGCCCGTAACGTCTCCGCTGCGATCCGCCGCGAGCGAATGCTCCCCTTCAGCTATAACCGGACGCGTTGCGCACGCAAAATAGCCGTTTCCGGCGCTTGCCGGGTGGTTGAAGGCGATAACCTTACGCAATTGTGGAGTTTGCTCGAAGAGACCCTCCGCGATCGGCATCAGGCCAAACCGGTGCACTCCCTTGCGGAGATCTCGCTTCTTCAGGAACGCTTTCCGGAGTACATTCGCAGTTTTACGCTTGAATGTGACGGGATACCCGAAGCGGGTGTGGTGGTGTATGCCTATAAGGGAACCGTTCACACGCAATACCTTTGCTCTTCGCCGACGGGACGCAAGAGCGGCGCACTCGATTACCTGCTTACCCATTTGATTACGAAGCGATACGAGGGATTCGAATGGTTCGATCTGGGTACTTCGAATGAAAACGGGGGGCGGGTGCTGAATCAGGGACTCATGGTGCAGAAGGAGGGCTTCGGTGCGCGTGCGGTGGTTTATGATATTTACGAATTGGATTTGAATCATGATAAAATACCTCGATCTACAGAAAATCAATGCGCGGTATGAGCCTGCGCTCTCGCAAGCCGCCCTGCGGGTAGTAAGTTCCGGGTGGTATTTGCAGGGAAGCGAACTCGCCCGGTTTGAGTCCGCATTCGCCACCTATTGCGGTACGGCGCATTGCGTGGGCGTGGGGAACGGTCTTGAAGCGCTCACCCTCATTTTCCGCGCTTGGTTGGAAATGGGAGCGTTGTGTTCGGGAGACGAGGTGATCGTACCCGCCAACACCTACATCGCGTCGATTCTGGCGGTATCTGAAAACAATCTCGTCCCGGTGCTGTGCGAACCCGATCCCGCTACCCACAACATCGATCCGAAACGCATCGAAGCGTTGATTACGCCCCGTACCAAAGCGATTCTGGCTGTACACTTGTACGGCCGATTGTGCGATATGGCTGCCGTCGGTGAGATTGCGCGGAAACATCGCTTGAAAGTGGTGGAAGATTGTGCACAGTCGCACGGTGCCGCGCATGCGGGAATCCGTTGCGGGAATTTGGGCGATGCGGCAGGCTTTAGCTTCTATCCCGGCAAGAACCTGGGTGCCTTGGGTGATGCGGGGGCGGTGACCACCTCCGATCCGCGTCTGGCAGAAACGGTTCGCCAACTGGGCAATTACGGATCACAAAAAAAATACCACAACATTTACAAAGGATGCAACTCCCGGCTTGACGAAATGCAGGCCGCGCTGCTTCATTGCAAGCTGGCGTACCTCGATGCCGATAATCGGAAACGAATCGCCATCGCGGAGCGTTATGCGTCGGAGATCCGCAATCCCCGCGTACTGTTGCCCGCTCCCGCCGTACAGGGGGAGCATGTTTATCACATCTATCCCGTGCGGATCGTCGCCCGGGAGGAAGCTCGAATGAAATTGAGCGCGGCGGGTATTGAAACGCTTATTCATTATCCGATTCCGCCCCACCGCCAAAAGGCGTATGCGGAGTGGAACAGTCGCACGTATCCCCTTACCGAACAACTCGCCGCAGAGGAACTGAGCCTTCCGCTCCACCCCGCCCTCGATGAGGAGGAGGTGACGCGAATTATCGAAGAACTGAATAAATTGGATTGATGGATAGCAAATCGGAAATACGTGAATCGGCATCCTGCGAATCGGCACAGCGTGAATTATTGAAATCGACCGGCATTATCGGCAGTTCACAGTTGTTGATCATGGCGCTGAATGTGGTGAAGACCAAGATTTTCTCCTACTTGTTGGGTGCGGAGGGAATCGGTCTGATCGGCCTCTACACGTCGTTGCTCGATTTGGTACGCAGCTTTTCCAGTCTCGGCATCCACATCAGCGGGGTGCGTTACATCGCAGAGAAAAACAAAGAGGGGGAGGAACAGGGACGCGATCGAATGATCGGCGTGTTTCGGCGGTGGACCTGGTTTTCTGCGTTTCTGGGCGCTTTCATCTGCTTTTTCGGCGCCTTGCCGCTCAGTCGCTATGTCTTTGGTTCCGAATCCCATGCCGTGGGCATCCGGGTGTTGAGCATCGCCCTCTTTCTGACCGCTTTGAGCGGGGGACAAACCGCTATTCTGCAGGCCTTGCGTCAGGTGACTTCGCTGGCGCTGACCAACCTCTGTGCCGCATTCGCTTCTTTCGGCATCTCGGTTGCCTTGGCGTGGTATTTCGGGATGGAGGGGATCGTACCGATCCTGCTCTCTTTCTCGGTACTTCTTTTTTGCTCCGGCTGGTACTTCGTCAGACAGGCTTATCGGGAATCCTCCGAAGTGCGTTTCACCCTTCGGGAGGTGCTCACAGAAGGGATCCCCATGGTACGGCTCGGATTTCTGACCATTCTGACGGGGATCGCCACGACGGGTTCCGTTTTCATCGTGAAGGGGTTCATCTCGCACGAAAGTGATTTGGTTACGGTGGGTGTCTTTCAGGCGGCATGGGGAATTTCGAACCTCTATCTGGGAATGATTCTCAATGCCATGGGAACCGATCTCTACCCGCGTCTTTCGGAGGTGAACCGCGACCCGGAGAAACTCTCCGCCGTGGTGGATTCGCAGCTGACGCTGGGCATCCTGATCGTTACACCGCTGCTGATGTTGTTGATGGCTTTTGCTCCCGTGGCCATCCCGTTACTCTACTCGGGTGAGTTTACCGCCGGCGTATCGCTGTTGCGGTGGTTCATGCTGGCCTTTTTTCTGCGTAGCATCAGTTGGACGATGAGTTACGTTTTGCTTTCAAAGGCGATGTCGGTAACTTATATCACCATCGAGGGGCTGTGGTATGTACTCTATTTCGGGGTGTCGTTTCTGCTTTACGATTCTTACGGGATCGATGCATTCGGAATCGGTTCGTTCGTAGCTTACGGAGGGTATACCGTGGTGCTGTGGGGCACGATGAAACGCATCGGTTGTATCATCTCATCGGCTACCCTTCGGTTGGCTGCTACCTTCTCGCTACTCATCTCCCTCGCCTTCTTACTGAATTATTTCTGTTCGGGAGGTGTGGCTTGGCTCCTGAACTGCACGTTGACGACAGCCACATTTCTGCTTACCTTCCACCGGTTGCGTTCGGTGATCGACCTGCGTGGAGTATTTGCCAAAATCAAAGATAAATTCCGAAAACGAGGATCCTGATACGTTATTAAAATGAAGAACGATACATTACATATTCTATATACCACGGCCTGGTATCCGAACCGGATCGAGTCGGGCGACGGTGTGTTCGTAGAGAAACACGCCCGTGCCATCTCACGCAAACACCGTGTTTCGGTGCTGTTGGTGAAAGCGGATTATGCCGTTCGCGGCTTGCGGGCGGAACGGGTTGTCGAAGAGAATGGAAACCTGCTGACCGTGCGGGTGTATGTGCCCAAGGTGCGTTTCGAGGTTCCGGTGATTACGGGCATCCTTCGTTTCCTTCTCTTTTTGGCGGGATCGCTCTATGGATACCGTCGCATCGTTGTCCGACGGGGAGTACCGGACATCTCGCACGTCAATGTGCTTACGCGTGCGGGACTCCTGCCGTATCTGTTGAAGAAAACACGAGACATTCCCTATATCATCACGGAACATTGGACCCGGTATCAGCGGGATGAATATCCCAAACAGCGGATTCAGCATTGGTTTACCCGTAAGATTGTAGGCGAGGCGCGTTTCGTGGCGCCGGTGAGCAAAACCCTGCAGCGCGATATGGAACGGAAAGGTTTGAACAGTGATCGCTATACGACGATAAACAATGTGGTGGATACGGAAATCTTTACGCCCCGCCCTTCGCAGGAGGGTGACTGGATGGTGATGGAGGGTCCCCGCAAGAAGCGGATGGTACATGTGTCGTGGATGCGTGACGCGGCCAAGAATATTTCGGGGATGTTGCACGCTGTGGCAGAACTGAAAAAGAAACGGAGCGATTTTACGCTCGTTCTGGTCGGCGAAGGCAACGACAAAGAGCGCTTGATGGAACTCGCCCGCACATTGGGGCTGGAAGAGGTGGTTACGTTTCTGCCTGCCAAGCAGGGAGAGGCTTTGGCGGAGGAGATCCGTATTTCTGATTTCATGGTGCTTTTCTCCAATTACGAAAATCAGCCGGTATGTATTCTGGAGGCACTATCCTGTGGTATTCCGGTACTTGCTACCCGTGTCGGGGCGATTGAGGAGATGTTGGATGATCACCGGGGAATCGTGATTGCTCAGGGCGATTCCGCCGCACTGGAGGAGCAAATGGATTGGCTTCTCGATCACCACGATGCTTACGATCCGGTACGGTTGCATCACTACATCGAAGCGGGATTTAGTCCCCGCGCAGTACTGAAATCGTACGATGCGTTATACGGTGTGTGACCTTACTCATCCAGCTCGGAGATCCGTTTCCCTTTGTCTTGCCCGAATTTGATGCTTTTGGGACTTCCGATAATCTGCGCCGAGTAGATGCCGGTATGTCCGGAGAAGAGGTAGGATACGATGCAGGCGAGTGCGATGTAGAGGCTGCTTTGGAGGCCGAACAGTTCGATGCCCATCACGATGCAGGCGATGGGGGTGTTGGTAGCACCCGCAAAAACGGCTACGAATCCCATTCCCGCCAGCAGCGGCATGGGGAGCGGAATGATGGAGCTCAAGGCGTTACCCAAGGTGGCGCCGATAAAGAAGAGCGGAGTGACCTCACCGCCTTTGAACCCCACGCCCAACGTGAACGTGGTGAAAAGAAGTTTGGCGAGGAAGTCGTACGGTGCCATCTCCGATTCGAACGCATCGTGCAGCGTGATGAGTCCCAATCCGATGTATTTGTATGCTCCGAAGGCAAAGACGGCAATGGCGATGATCGCGCCCCCGATCACGGGACGTAAAGGGGCATAGCTGATCTGTTTTTTGAAGAATTTCCCGATCAGGTCGATCAGTCGCGAGAAGAGACGAGCGGTAAGACCGAACAGGATGCCGGCCAGGATGCTCCAAACAAGGTTCATCAAGGTGATGGGAGGAGCGGCGGAAATGGCGTAATGCGTGTGTGAGGCGCCGAGCAGTACGGCGACCCCGTTGGCGATGATGGCAACTAGAAAGGAGGGATAAATCGCTTCATACCGCATTCTTCCCACGATAAAAACTTCCAATGCGAAGATCGCTCCGGCGAGTGGCGTTCCGAATACCGAAGCGAAACCGGCACTGATTCCCATCACCAGCACCATTCGCCTTTCGCGGTCGGAGAGTTTCAAGACCCGCGTGAGCTGATCCGCAATCGCTCCTCCGATTTGTACGGCGGTACCTTCCCGTCCCGCCGAACCTCCGAAGAAATGGGTGACTATGGTTCCGAAAAGCACCAGGGGAGCCATGCGGAACGGAATGATGTCTTGCGGTTTATGGAACTCTTCAATCAGCAGGTTGTTCCCTTTTACCACCCGGTTTCCCCACCGCTGATAGGACCAACCGATCAGAAATCCACCAAGAGGTAAGAGCGAGATGATCCACAGGTGATTCTCCCGAAAAGCGGTTGATAGGTTCAGTAGATAAAGGAAGAGGGCGGAGGCCGCTCCCACGAATACTCCCACGACGGTGCAAAACCAGAACCACCGGATCAGGTAATAGAAAAGTGGGTAAAATTGGCTCGAAACAAATCGATTCAATAGCTTTAATCTCTTCATGATTCCTTTTTCTTCTGAGTTTCTTCTCCGTTTTTTTTAGCTTCCTCTCAGCTTACAACAACTACTCTTTCCGAAGCATTTTTCGTATCAGTTCAGGATCGCCGTCGTTGGGTGCGGGATCAAGGCCAAGCAACTCCGCGATAAGCGGATAAAGGTTTACATTCAGCATCGGCTGTTGTTGGAAGCCTTGTTTAAACGAGGGACCTGTACCATAGAAAATAGCATGCATTTCCGGAAATGCCGGATCGTACCCGTGGGCGGCTCCCAATTTCGGATTCCGTTTTTCGCTGAAATGAATAATCGTACCCGGTTCAGCTAATACAACCAATTCACCCACCCGTTTGTTTTTTCCGTAATCAAAGCGTGCGGGAATTTCCCCTTTTCTCCACACGTTCAGATGCGGCACCTCTTTTAAGACCCGGTAAGCCGAGTCGACGTATTCCGGTTTGGGATAAAGGTTGATGACGGGTCCCGAAGCGATGTGTTCGAATTTATCAATCGGAAGGTAGTCCGCCAGGTTGACATATCGCTCGGGATAATAAGTGCTCATGCCGTGATCGCCCACCAGAATAAAATCAATTTGCGGGAAAATCGCCAATTGGCGCGCCGATTCGAAGAAACGACCCAACAAGGCATCGAGACCTTCAATCATCGCACGTGTTTCCTTACTGTCCGGGGTGGTGGCGTGTGAAATCGCATCCGGCTCTTCAAAATACCACATGATTAAATGGGGACGCGACTCTTCCGGACGCTGCAACCAAGAAATCACGGAGTCCGCGCGACTCTGAAAATCGATTTTCGACGTGAATTTTTTCCAATCCGTGGGTTGGATTCCTTTGATCTTCGTTTCAGAACCCACCCAGAAAAAAGAAGCGGTGCGTACGCCCTGTTGTTCGGCTGTCACCCAGATCGGTTCACCTGCATAAAAATCGGGATCCGCTACGGCCTCACGGTTGGCGATGCGGTACTCCTTCTTCAGCTCGGCATCGTAAAATGCGTTGTGTACGATTCCGTGACGGTCGGGATGCAACCCCGTAGCCATGCTGTAATGGTTTGGAAAGGTGAGGGAGGGGAAACAGGGAATGAAGCGAGAAGTCACCCCCGAATTTGCCAGGGAATCAAGCGTAGGCGTGTTGTATTTATGTGGATAATCCCAGCGAAAGGCATCCATGGACAACACCACCACATATTTATCACGGGTAGCCGCCTTAACCGGAACCACCAGTGTAAGTGTAAAGGTGAACAGCAAGGTGAACAGCAAGGCGGGAAGCAGTTTTTGTTTCATCGGTAATTGTTTCATCAGTAATCGGGTTTATTTTTATCGTTCGATCCGGTCAACAGCGCAACACGCCAAGTTTCCAGATATTTTTCTGCCACTTTTATATGGTCGTGGTGTTTCTTTACAAACGTAATACTTTGTGCCGAAAGTTCAGGCAGTTTCTCCTTGTTCAGGAGCGTCTCTCTCAATTGGTCGTAAAGAACCCGACGGTCGGGACAAAGGTTGATTATCGGACGCAGCGTCTCTTCGTCGTACAGCCGGTACATCTCCGGTTCGGCACCGCTTCCGGCCACCAATCCCTGCGCCATTGCCTGTAACGCATTCATTGCGGGGGTGTAGGAGTAGAGCTGATCGATCAGAATGTGCGAATCCGCCATCAAACGGACGTATTCGGCATAAGGAACCGATTCGGCTTTAACGATTTCGCATGTCTCGGGATGGTCGGCTTGTAGTTTCTGAAGTACGTCCAAAATTACGTCCGTACCTTTCGAAACGGATCGGATCTTCTGTATCCCGATAAAAATACGCACCTTTTCGGGTACTTCTCTCAACGGCCGGGCCGGAATCGCTTCCGTATCGATTGGCAAAGGGATGTAGGTCACTTTTTTTTCGAAATGGGGACGATACGCCGCATAATACTCATACAGACAGGCGATGATGCCGTCGCAGTTTGACGCGATCTCCTCATTTACATTTTGCCTCTTGGAGTGCATCCATTTGTGGATGATCTGGGGGTTTGAGGGATTGGGGATCTCCTGCGTACCGTAATAGAAATCGGAGTAACGGAATGTCTTTTTATCGAGGCACGCCTTCACCCAATAATGGTCCACGCCGAAGGCACCCAGAAAAACCCGTTTGTTGTGTTTTTTCAGGTACCGGAAAATCCGAAGGTTTTGTTTCGCCTTGAGATTTAGGAATAAAGGATTGATGATTTGTACGATATCGTATCCCCTGAAGGAGGGCAACAGGCGAAGGATGCGGAAAACATAGCCAAGGGTGTGGATGGCGGAATATCCTTTTCGGGTGAGATCGACGTCGCGGGGATAATTTTTCCATCCGTCTCCGTCCGATACCAGTGTGACCTGGTGACCCAGCTTTTTGAGTCCCTGCGAAAGCGTGTGATGCAGGTTGCTGTATTCTCCGATTAGCAATATTCTCATTGGTTTCATAGTTTAATCCGGCATTACGCTTCGCAACCCCGATTTAGAGGCGAAAATAAGCACTTTAGGGACCTCTTATCGCATCTAAAGTACAAATTCTCCTGCGCTTTTTGTTAGTTTTGTGTTTAATACTGTAAAATTATCGTTCATGGAGCTTAGCATTATCCTTCCCGTCTATAATGTAGCGGACTACCTGCCGCGATGTTTGGAAAGTATCCATTCTCAGCAACTTCCTGAGGAGGGGTATGAGATTATTGCGGTGGACGACGGTTCCACGGACGATTCGGCGGCGGTGCTGAAACGACTGCAGAAGGAGGTGACGAATCTCAATGTGATCCGGCAGCTCAATAGCGGACCCAGTGTGGCACGAAATACGGCACTTCAATACGCATCGGGACGTTATATTTTCTTTGTGGATCCGGACGATTACCTCGCACCGGGTGCTCTGAAGAAGTTGTACGATCATTTGACCCTTCAGGGAGATGAGGCGGAAGATATCGTGGGATTCCGTTACATGAAGGTGGATGAGACGGGGCATGTGACACCCTATCATTCTCAGAAGTTCCAGTACGGCAGACACTTTACGGGTTCTCACTTCCTGCAGGAACACAACGTGATCGGAGTGGTTTGGGCATATCTGTTCCGGCGCGAATTCCTGATCGATAAAGCGCTGAAGATGATTCCGGGAATTTTCCATCAGGATGAGGAATTCGTGGTACGTGCCTTCTTTTTTGCCAATCGGGTGATTCTGCTTGACTTGTTGCTCTACTACTATTTCAAACGTACCGCAAGTACGGTGAATCGTCCCGAAAGAGCGCATCGCGAGCGTTTGATCCGGGATACGATGACAGCAGTGGCGTCGCTCACAACGCTTCGCGACACTTCCGAAGAGGCGCATCGGGTGATGGAACGTAAACTGAGTTACCTGTGCGTGGATGTGATCCGCCTGTTGATCCGTGAACAGCATTCCTCCGTTTTTATTCGCGAAATCCTTTCCCGAATGCACACGCTCGAGCTTTATCCGCTTGCGGAGCACAACTACGGAGTGCGTTACAACCTGTTTTGCCGGGTGGTGAATGCTCCGTGGCGAATCCTGTTGTTGAAGCGTATCGATCCGCGTTATTTTCCGTTGAAGCGGGTTATTTGATTACAATTCTATGAAGCTTTTCCATAACATATGTTACGGAAGTTCGTTTTAAGGAAGAAGCGATTAAATTTGTGGGGAGAGATTCAGACAAGAAAACTGGGTATTAAGAATAAGTTATATACAAATGCATAAATAATTACTTATATGAAGAAGTTATTTTTAAGCTGTGCTTTGATCCTGACGATGGCCGTAGCGGCATTCGCTCAAGAGGGAAAAGTCAAATACGTGTTCTTCTTTATCGGCGACGGTATGGGAATGAACCAAGTAAACGGTACGGAGATGTATCTGGGAGAAAAACAGGGTAAAATCGGCCCGGCTCCTCTTACTTTCACGCAGTTCCCTTATATGGGCGCCTCTAAAACCTATTCGCATTCCAACCCGATTACCGATTCGGCTGCCGGAGGAACTGCGCTGGCGGTGGGTGAGAAGACAACGAATGGTGTGATCGGAATGGATCACACAAAGAAGGTGCCGTTGGAAAGCATTGCCGAGAAGGCAAAGAAAGCGGGTCGTCGCGTTGGTGTGGCAACCAGTGTGAGTGTGGATCACGCAACGCCGGCATCGTTCTACGCACATCAGCCGTCGCGTAAAATGGCGTATGAGATCGGTACCGATCTGGCGAAATCAAACATGGACTTTTTCGCAGGTTCCGGTTTTGTCGAGCCTGAAAAAGAGGGAGATAAAAAAGCCGCCAACCTGTTCAAACTGGTGAAAGATGCCGGTTATACAGTGGCACGCGGAGTTGACGAGTATCAAAAGATGGCTCCCAAATCAGATAAGATCATCCTGTTCCAGAAAGAGGGTAAGAATGTTTACAACCTGCCGTATGCAATTGACCGTAAGGCGGGAGACCTCTCGTTGACTGAGATCACGGAATCAGCAATCGACTTCTTGACAAAAGACAACAGCGGCTTCTTCGTGATGATTGAAGGGGGACAGATCGACTGGTCTAGTCACGCCAACGATGCGGGTACCACTTTTGAAGAGGTGATCGACATGGATAATGCAATTAAGAAAGCATATGATTTCTATTTGGCTCATCCCGATTCAACGTTGATCGTTGTGACTGCCGACCATGAAACTGGTGGTTTGGGTCTGGGTGTAGGTGGCTATGTGTTGAATTACAATGCATTTTCATCGCAGCGGATGTCTCAATCGCAACTTTCAGATGCAATCCTTGCATTGAAGAAAGAAACGAAGAACAAGATGACGTGGGAGCAGCTCCAAGCCCTTCTGAAAAAGAATCTCGGCTTCTGGGATACGGTTGCGTTGAGCGACAAACAAACGGAATCGCTGAAAGAGGAGTATGAGGATTCAGTTCAGAAAGACAGTGGCAAAGCGGAAAGCGAATATTCGAAGGATGAAAAAATCGCTGCTTTGGCCATCAAAATATTGAATAAGAACGCTAAAGCGGGATGGACCTCGAATACGCACACCTCTTCTTATGTTCCGGTTTTTGCTATCGGAGCCGGCGCGGAAATGTTCGGCGGCCTTCAGGAAAACACAGACATCCCTAAGAAAATTGTAAAAGCAGCGGGGTATTGATACGTTCTATCCGCTTATCGCAATACGTATGAAATAAATTTGTCCGGATAACCGACTTGGAGTGGGTTATCCGGACATTTTGCGTTATATAACATCCGGAACAGGGAGTAACATTTAACACATGCTATTATATTTGCATTTTATATAAAATAAACATAAAATATAAAAGGCGCTTGCTGTGCGTTAGTTATCGGATATGAACCCTTTATTTTCAATTATAATTCCTGTATTTAATGTAGAACGCTATCTTTCCGTTTGTCTGGACAGTGTTATAAATCAAACTTTTTCCAATTTTGAGATGATCCTGGTCAACGACGGGAGTACCGACGGTTCAACATCTATCTGTAATGTTTATAAGCAAAAGGATGAGCGGGTCCGGGTGTTTCATAAAGAAAACGGAGGAGTCAGTAGTGCCAGAAATCTTGGTATCGAGCAAGCCAAAGGGGAGTGGATTCTTTTTTGTGACAGCGATGATTGGATGGATCCGAATTTGCTGGAAAGGTATGTTCGGGAGCTATCGGCCGAAAATGGTGTCGAGATGGTGGTGATGGGGTATAAGAAATGCAAACGGGATCGATATCGCCCGATCTCTACAAATCAAATTCTAAAGAGCGATTTAATATCGGGACTTTTTCTTCTGGAGAAGCATGGGTATCATGGATTTTTATGGAATCGTATCTTTAAGAAAGAGATTATCCGGAAGCATAACCTCCGGTTGGATCCGAATATCTCTTTTTGTGAAGACCATCTTTTTTCATTCGAATATTCCGAACACATTCAAGAAATGACCCTACTGCCCGATACGTTGTATAATTATCGCGTGGGAAGCAGTAGTAGTCTTTCTAACTGTTATCGAAACCCCTGGATGGTGATTCAAGAGGCAAATAGAGAGAAGCAGATTTGTGAAAGGCTGTTGAAAAGAAGTTATAGCTCTGAATTTGAAGATCAGATCTTCAAGGCCTATAGATGCCGAATGCATATAGCACTATCGATGTTCTTTCATCGAAAAAACAAGCAGCCATTCAAAAAAAAATTACTCGGAATCGCCTATCTGCGTAAAAGGGGAATCGAAAACAAACTTTTGTTTAAAAATATATTTACGGATTGCATCGCCTCTTTCATCAAATACCGTATTTCTTATCCTTTACGAGATCTATTCCGTCTAACAGCTTTACATAAATAGCGATTGCTTCGCGTATCTCACTTCGGCGGATAAACTCATTCGCGGTATGGGATCTGGCGGAATCGCCCGGTCCCATTTTTACAGAAGGAAAAGGCATGAGCGCCTGATCCGAGAGCGTTGGGGAGCCAAAAAGGTTTCGATCCATGATCCGAACTCTTCGTATGAACGGGTGTTCCGGTTCGATTCGGGAAGAGTTGAGTCGGAAAGAACGCGCTTTTATCTCCAGAAGGTTGTTTATCTCCTCCTTACTCTTAATCTCCTCCGAATTCTTAACCTCCTCCGAATTCTTTCCTTCCTCTGTGTTCTCCGGTAGCTTGGCGTTTGTAAAGGCCGAAAGTGCGGCGTTCCGGATCAGCTCGAATGCCTCTTCGTTGCTATAAAGCTCATTGGTACGTACATCCAATACAAAAGAGCAGCAATCCGGTACTACGTTGTGTTGCGTACCTGCGTTCACCTGCGTCAGACTCACCTTGACGGCTCCGAGCAACTGCGATTCAAGCGGAAAGCGGAAATCCCGCAAAGCGCACATTACCGGAAGGGCTTCGTAAATGGCATTAACCCCTTCGTTGCGAGCGGCATGTCCCGATTTTCCATGTACAGTTACATCAATAACCATTAATCCTTTCTCTGCAATCGCAGCGTGCATTCCGGTAGGCTCTCCTACAACGGCGAACGAAATTTCAGGAAGTTCGGGGAGTATGCATTCAATGCCGTTCTTTCCCGAAACCTCCTCCTCAGCCGATGCCAAGAAAATGAGGTTGTAAGGCTGCTCCTTCTCCGTCAGCATCAGAAAGCTATGTAGCAGCGAAACCACGGATGCGCCCGCATCATTGCTGCCTAATCCGTAAATGATTTCACCCTCCTCTTCTACGGGTTCAAACGGATTCAACGTCCAACTAATGGCCGGCTTCACCGTATCGATGTGCGAGTTGAGGAGAATCGTGGGTTTTTCCGGATCAAAATCGGGTGAGACCGTCCAGATGTTGTTTCCCTTTCGGTGCGTATCTATTCCCTTTTGGCGTATGTATTTCTCAATCAGATCGGCTACCTGCTCTTCGTTGCGGCTGACCGAAGGTGTTTCGATCATTTTTTTGAGTAGGTCGATTGCTTCGTAGTGGGCGATATCGGTATCCATAAGTTCGGTTTTGTAATTTTTTTAGATCAAATAGAAATCGGACAGGAAGATACTGATTCTAGCGTTTACGCATGGAATAATCGTTACAATTAATTAAAATATACCTTGTGTTCAAGAGATTGGCAACTCTGAAAAGTAAGCAAATGCTGTTAATTCTCACCAAAATTATTGCGCATTTTGATAAATAATGAGCAAAGTTGCATTGAATTTCAGATTTTTGACCAACTTTGTAGTGTTTTTGAGGCAATCATCTTCCTGTTCTGTGAATCAGCCCTTTTATTGGGGTTTTTAAACAGGTTTTCAGACAGCTTAAATAGAAATAACCCGAGACGGCAAGAATTACACTTGACCGTTCCCTTTGAATGTAATGTATGATTATTACTCATTTCTCTAAACTTATCCATGCACAAGCTGCAAAAGTTGGCGACCAGATCGCATTCAGACACAAAGACTATGCAACGAAAAGCTGGATACCAACTACCTGGAAAGAATTCTCTACCAAAGTAATGAAAGTAGCCAAAGCCCTGGCTGCTTCCGGAATCAAAGAACATGACCGTATCGCTACTTATACTCAGAACAAGCCGGAAGGTTTGATCGTGGATTTTGCCATGTATGGGAATCGCGGCGTGGTGGTGCCTTTGTATGCTACATCTTCTGTAGAGCAGGTGGAATATATATTGAATGACTCTGCGTCAAAACTCATCTTCGTAGGCGAACAGTTCCAGTATGACAACGCTTTTGAAGCGATAAGAAATACTCCGAGCGTACAAAAGATCGTGGTTTTCGACCCTTCTGTAAAATTGAAGCCGGAGGATACGAAATCAATCTATCTGGATGATTTTATGAAACTTGGCGAGAGTGACGAGCAATTGCCTGTGGTGCAGGAGCGAATGGAGGGGGCATCGGAAGATGACTTGGCAAACCTTATTTATACTTCCGGAACCACCGGTGAACCGAAAGGAGTGATGCTGAATCACAGTAACTTCTTGACTACGATCCGTACGCATGCCGAGAGACTTCCTCTGACGGAGGCTGATACCTCGATGTGTTTCTTGCCGATGGCTCATATTTTTGAACGTGCTTGGACTTACTTCTGTCTCTCTATGAATATCCGTGTCGAGGTGAATCTTCGTCCGCAGGATGTGCAGCGATCGTTGCGTGAGACTTCACCATCCATTATGTGTGCGGTGCCTCGTTTCTGGGAAAAAGTTTATACTGCGGTTCTTGACAAACGTGAGCGTTCGGGTACCGTATTGAAGCTAATGATGGACATGGCACTCAAGACCGGTCGCAAATACAACCTGGAGTATCGCTTGAAAGGGAAGAAAGCACCGGTTCTATTGGAAGCGCAATATAAGCTGTTTGATAAATTGGTGTTATCCAAGATTCGTTTGGTAGCCGGCTTGAACAATGCGCGATTGTTTCCGGTAGCGGGGGCGGCATTGTCGCAGAACATCAATGAGTTCATGAACTCGATCGGAGTGAATATCTGTTACGGATACGGCTTGACGGAGACTACCGCTACGGTGTGTTGTTTTCCAAACGTCAATCCGGACTTCAACACGATGGGGACGCCGATGCCTGAGGTAGAGGTGAAAATCGGTGAGAATAACGAGATTCTGGTGAAAGGAAAAACCGTAATGAAGGGGTATTACAATAAACCGGAAGAGAATGCGAAGGCATTTACCGAAGATGGATGGTTCCGTACCGGTGACGCCGGATTCATTACGCCGGGCGGCAGTATCGTGATGACCGAGCGTATCAAGGACCTTTTCAAAACGGCCAACGGAAAATACATCGCTCCGCAGGCGCTGGAGACGAAGATCGGCGAAGACCGTTTCGTAGAGCAGATTGCCGTAATCGGCGATCAGCGTAAATATGTTACCGCACTGATCATTCCGGCTTACGATGCCATCAAGGAGTATGCGGCGCAGAAACATATCGCGTATAAAGACCTGCAGGATCTGGTAAAAAATCAAAAAATACAGGATTTGTTTACCGAACGCATCAAAGAGATGCAAAAAAACTTTGCCAGCTTCGAACAAATCAAGAAATTTACACTTCTTCCGGCTCCGTTCACTTTAGAGTCGGGTGAATTGACCAATACGCTGAAATTGCGTCGTGCGATTATTTTGCAGCATTACAAGGAAATCATCGATGCGATGTATCCTGCAACAATAGATTCCATAACTAAATAAATATTTTTTAAATGATTACAGCTGATCAACTGAAGGGTGTTCAGGAACGCGAGGACGCGTTGAGGAGGTATCTTTGACGTCGATACGAAATTAATTCAGATCGAAGAGGAAGAACTACGTACTCATGTACCCGGCTTTTGGGACGACAACAAAGCTGCCGAAGCGCAGATGAAGAAAATTAAAGACCTGAAAAAATGGGTTGAAGCTTACAACGATGTGAAAAGTGCCGTAGAGGAGCTAGCCATCGCTTTTGATTTCGTGAAAGAGGATCTTGTTACGGAAGAGGAAGTGGATGCGGCTTATGCAAAGGCTGTTGAGATCATCGAGAATGTTGAGCTGAAGAATATGCTTCGCCAGGAAGAGGATAAAATGGGCTGCGTATTGAAAATCAATGCAGGTGCCGGCGGTACGGAAAGTAACGACTGGGCTTCGATGTTGATGCGTATGTATCTGCGTTATGCAGAAGCTCATGGCTATAAAGTAACGATTACCAACCTTCAGGAGGGTGATGAAGCGGGGATTAAAACCGTTACGATCCAGGTGGAAGGTGATTTCGCTTACGGATACCTGAAAAGCGAGAACGGTGTGCATCGTCTGGTACGTGTATCGCCTTACAATGCGCAGGGTAAACGTATGACTTCATTCGTTTCTGTTTTCGTTATTCCATTGGTGGACGACTCGATCGAAATCGAGATCAATCCGGCTGATATTACCTGGGAAACGTTCCGTTCATCGGGTGCCGGTGGTCAGAACGTAAATAAGGTGGAAACGGGGGTTCGTCTTCGTCACGCGCCGTCAGGTATCGTGATTGAGAATACCGAAAGCCGTTCTCAGTTCGGAAATAAAGACAATGCGATGCGTTTGCTTCGTTCTCAGTTGTACGAAATCGAGTTGGAAAAACGTCGTGCGGCTCAGAAAGAGGTGGAAGCCGGTAAGAAGAAGATCGAATGGGGATCGCAGATCCGCAGTTACGTTTTCGATGACCGTCGCGTGAAAGACCATCGTACGAACTTCCAGACATCAAACGTGAACGCGGTGATGGACGGAGATATCGACAATTTCATCAAAGCTTATCTGATGGAGTTCGCCGGTAACAAAGAGGATTGATTCTTCTGCGATCCAATTCGCAAACGATAAAAAGGGAATCTTCCGAAAAGCAGTGCCTTCAGGTGTCAGTAATGAGATTTGAAAGCGCTCCTTTTCGGCTGATTCCCTTTCTTTTTTTAAATTTACCGCAAATAATTTTAACATGGAAAAACTGACAATCATTAAAGTGGGTGGTAAGATCGTAGAGGAGAAGGCTTCTCTTCATCAGTTACTGGCGGATTTTGCCCGAATAGAGGGACACAAATTGCTTGTACATGGCGGGGGACGATCCGCAACTCATTATGCTACTTTATTGGGTATCGAATCGGAGATGGTTAACGGACGCCGTATCACGGATGCAGAAACGCTGAAGGTGGTGACGATGGTGTATGCGGGACTGGTGAATAAGAATATCGTGGCCTCGCTGCAAGCGATCGGTGTGAATGCGCTCGGATTGACCGGTGCCGATATGAATGTGATTCTTTCTGAGAAGCGACCGGTAACGGACGTGGATTACGGTTTTGTGGGGGATGTGAAGCAGGTGAATGCCGTATTGCTGGCCGATCTGATTTCCAAAGGTGTTGTTCCGGTGATGGCTCCGCTTACGCACGATGGTAACGGTTCGATGTTGAATACGAATGCAGATACCATCGCAAGTGAAGTGGCTAAAGCGCTGTCTCCCTATTTCGAGGTTACGTTGACCTATTGTTTTGAGAAAAAAGGCGTGCTTCGCGACGAACACGACGATCATAGTGTGATTTCAGAGATCACCAACGAGACGTTTAACGAACTGGTAGCATCCGGGATCGTACAGGGAGGTATGATTCCGAAACTGGAAAATGCCTTCCGTGCGATTGATTCGGGGGTGAAGGAGGTTGTCATCACCAAAGCTTCTGCCATCGGGAAAACCGGGGAGGGAACCCGTATCGTAAAATGATAAAGGCGCTTCACCTTCCCCGGTACGCAGTACTCCCGGAAAGGGTTCGCTTATTTGAGGGGAAGTAACTCGATCGTCGTTTTCAACATGCCGCTCCGGTCAGGTGAAGGAACTTCGATAGGCTGAAGGGTCTGTTTCTGAACTCTTTTCGGAGTTGTCGCCACCGGATTTCCTGTAATCAGAGAAAGCGCTTTGGCAAGCATCGGCTCCTTTTCATCTCCCAACGGAAGCGGATTGTAGAGGTAGTCATCCTCAATTTCATAATCCGGTTTGAATCCATCTATGAAATTGGTTTCTCCATTCTTATTCGCAAAGCGATATACCATCGCATAAATGCCCCATTCGCTGATCTCTTGATCGGGTCTTGAATAGATGTTGGCGGGGGTGAATACAATGCCTCCGCAATATTTACCGCTGGTTTTTTGTCCGATCTTGATCACATCGATGTAGGGTTCCAATCCAACGATTGTCGCCTCAGATGCCGATGCGGTCCTTTTGCCGGTAAGGACAAAAAGGCGCTCCAGGTTTAGGTTCGTCTTCAATTGATAGATGATCTGTCCGTTTGAATCACGCTCTGTCGAGGTGAAGTATTCGTTCGGATCAATCTGTTTGGAGGCGTAATAATCCATGATGTCCTGATTCCAGATCTCCTGCAGATAGATTGATTTATTGTCAAGGGCAGTGGCCCGAACAAGGGAACTCGCGATGTACTTCGCCGCAAGGGCGTACCCTCCGGAATTGTATCGCAAATCAAGCACCAGATCGGTGATTCCGGCATTCTTGAATTCGGTGAAGAGATCACCCAGATCGTTTAGGGATTTCAGTGTATAAGAGGCGTAATGAAGGTATCCTACCGTATGTGAATCGTGCCGGATTATGTTGCGGGTGATGATCGGATCCTGATACGCATCGACGGCCTGTAAGGTGACGGTTTTATTTGACGGTTTGATACCATTGTCTGAAAGTTCGCCCAATCCCAGTTCATTGAGGCCGGCCGAAATTCCGGAAAACAGTGCCGAGTAGTTGGATTTCGTGAGCGCATTCCCGTTTAATGTCAGGATGATATCCCCACGTTTCAGTCCCGCTTTTTTGGCAGGAAGGTTATCGTAGACGAACTGGACCACGGCAAATAACTCCTCATTGTTTGAGAATTTGTACACCTGTATGCCATACCCGAAAGTTTTTTCGGTACCGGCGAAGGTGTTGGTGAGGCTTTTGGCATCATCGGTCAGGAAAGACCAATAATCATCTTTATACACCATTCTGTAAAACAAGGTCTGGGAATCCTCTTCGTGATTCTGCTCGATCTCGGGTAGTGCGTTGTTCCAAAGATAATAGGTATTCATGCAGTCGACGATGAAGTTATTCACCTTCATTTGCTGCGTGACCGTGTTGGGCTCGATCTCAGGGGCTTCATCCTTGGAGCAGGACGCGAGGAGAGGTAAAGAGCCGAGAAGGAGTAATCCCCAGAGGAGATCAGGCTTTTTAATTTTCATAGTGGTTACGATTTAGTCTAAATAAATTTAATGATTTATTTGGATATAATATCATAACAACTTGAAGCCAAATTTGTTATTTGTATTTTCGCGAGAGGTGTCTGTGGAACTTTTCCCATATATCGCGATCATCAGAGTTCGGCAGATAGCCATCTGAATGTGCGACGTCAAAGATGTTTTGTGGGGAACGACGATAGATTAGGGCATTCCAAAGATAAAAGAATCGGTTACTAGACTTTAAAAAGCGAATATCCATAAGAGTCGGATTTAATTAAAATGCCTGCAAACCTAATCATAATAAATCAAAAAATAAAAAAAGAGGACATTTTCCCATCGGGAATGTCCTCTTTTAGTGCTAACCATTAATGGCTTGATATTTTTTATTCGGTAGGAGACGGCATTACGCCATTTCAGCAAGTAAACTCTTCACTTTTTCTGAAATGAGTTTTCCTTCAGCGAGTCCGGCAAGTTTCTTGCTTGCTACGCCCATCACTTTGCCCATCTCTTTCGGGCCGGTTGCACCCACTTCGGTGATGATCTCTTTCACTGCGGCCGTAAGCTCTTCGTCGCTCATCTGTTTCGGTAGGTAACCTTCCAAAACGGCTACCTGGGCAAGCTCCTCTCCGGCAAGATCCGGACGGTTCTGCTGCGTAAAGATATCCGCTGCGTCTTTCCCTTTTTTCACCATTTTGGTGATGATTTTCAAAGCTTCGTCATCAGCCAGTTCGCCTGAACCGCCTTTTGCCGTTTTTGCTTCAAGGAACTCTTTTTTTACACCGCGAAGGGTATCACGGCGTACCGCGTCTTTAGCAAGCATAGCTGCTTTGATATCGTTGCTGATTTGATCAAACAAATTCATAATCGTATTTTTTATGTTTTATCTCTGATTAAAACTGTATGGATGATCCCGATCCCGGAGTCTGGGGGTCATCGTTCTGTGTGTGTTTCTGCTGCGTCTGAAGATTCCGAACAAAGTTCTTATCGCGGTTATAGGCCGGATTCTGTTCAATCTTCTCTATCAGCTGATCGTCATCCAACTCATCCATATTCAGGATGTAGTAAGAAGCGCGGGCTTGGTTACTCTTCAGGCCGTGCACAGCATCTTTTCCGTAGGTCTGTTTCAACCGTTCGAGTTTAGAATCCTCATCCGTCATCGGGATGGGTTTCGTATCAGGCACTTTCTGTTGTAATCCTTTCGGAGGAATATTCGCAGGCATACCCGGAAGATCGGAAATTCCGAATCCGGTGGCAAGCAGGGTCATCTTGACACTTTCGCCCAAAGCGTTGTCCAGTGCCGCACCCCAGATCACTTCCACCTCGTTGTCGAACTTGATCATAAATTCGTCAATTTCGCGGATCTCTTCCATTGTTACCGGAGCAGACTCATCGAAGTAAAGGTTGAACAATACTTTCTGAGCGCCGAACACATCGTTGTTGTTGAGCAACGGAGAGTTCAGAGCGTCTTCGATCGCCTTGGTCACACGTTGCGGGCCGTTACCGTATCCGCTACTCATGATTGCTACGCCGCCATCCTTCAGGATTGTTTTAACATCGGCGAAGTCGAGGTTGATGTGCCCCTGAACGGTGATAATCTCCGCGATACTTTTCGCTGCCGTCGTCAATGTATCATCCGCTTTGGCAAAGGCATTGAAGAAAGTCAAATCGGGATAGATGCTACACAGACGTTCATTATTAATAACAAGTAAAGCGTCTACATGTTTGCTCATCTCTTCCACACCGTCGAGGGCCTGGTTGATTTTCTTCTGTCCTTCGAAAAGGAACGGAACCGTAACGATACCTACGGTCAGGATGTCCATATCCTTCGCCTCACGCGCAATTACAGGAGCGGCACCGGTACCGGTACCACCACCCATCCCGGCTGTGATAAACACCATTTTGGTGCCGTCGTCGAGCATTTGGTGAATCTCGTCGATACTTTCTTCCGCAGCTTGACGGGCGATTGCGGGACGGTTTCCTGCGCCCAATCCCTGGGTGAGTTTGCGTCCGAGTTGTATTTTGCGGGGAATCCCCGATTTTTTCAAAGCCTGGTTGTCCGTGTTGCACAGAACAAAGGAAACGTCATGAATCCCTTCTGTGAACATGTGGTTAACGGCATTACCGCCACCTCCGCCTACACCGATCACTTTAATGATGGAAGGGTTGGATGTTGAATATGCAAAATCCAGTAGATCGAGTTCTTCCGTTTCGATTGTGTTAAACTGATTTTCGTCCATGTCTTAAATGAGTTAATCGCTGAGATCAGGGTAGTTGTTGTCTTCTTTAAAAAACTTGCCAAAGAAATCGATGATTTTATTTCCGGCATCTTTGGTAGCTTCCACACCTCTCTGAGGTGTTTCGGGCTGGATTTCAACAGGAACCGGTTCCGGCTCAACAGGAATCTCCACTTTCGGTTCCTCTTTGAAACAGTTGACAGATCCTTTCGCCGCTAAGCCCAGCAACGCTGAATATTTCGCGTCTTTGCTGACTTCGGTATAACTCTTCGAGAAAACCTGACGCATGAAGAATCCCTGTTTTACCTCCACGTCTGTTTTCTTACGGAACAACGCGGTAAGGCCTTTCATGTTCGAGGCTCCTCCGGTGAGGATATAGCCCGCCGGGATCTGCTTCTCATATCCGGATATTTTCAATTGGTTGAGTACATTCTCCACAATCTCTTCGCTTCTGCAAAGGATTACCTGATGAAGTGTCCGCAATTGAATTTCCGGTGAATCGATTCCGCCGTTGCTTTGTTGTTTCAGCACTTTATTGTCTGAGTCATCTACGTCGGGACTGGCATTTCCATACGAAATCTTCAATTTTTCTGCCGCATTTTCAAGCAACTGAAGTGTAGAGATGTCTTTGGTGATGGTTTGTCCGCCAAGCGGAAGAACAGCCAAATGTCTCAGTAACCCCTCTTTGTAGACGGATACCGTAGTGGTAGCGGCTCCGAAATCGACCAAAGCGCATCCCAGACTTTTTTCCGGTTCTGAAAGCACACTGGCCGAAGCAAGAGGCGTTAATAAATAGCCTGCCACTTCAACGGGAAGTTTCTCTTCCATGCGTTTGAGGTTCTTCATGATGGCCTGTTTTCCCACAATCAGTTTGTGGTTGGCCTCAATTTCCGAACCGTATACGCCAACGGGTTGAACCACTTTTTTACCATCCACAAGATATTCGGAAGGAACAATCTCAAGGATTTCTTTTCCCGGAATCGGCAAGTCCATGCTCACCTCTTTTAGGGAATTAATGATTTCGTCCGTGATCGGTATCTCCTCATTGAGTTGACGTGATACCTTATGGTCGACCGACTGAACAGATTGTCCACCCAGACCGATATATAACCTGCCAATTTTAGTTTTGGCCTTGTTCTCAAGATTAGCAATCAGCTTTTTCACCTTTGATGCAGCCTCATCAACGTTTTGGATACATCCTCTTTTGATACATCCCTCCGAATCTTCCTTTTCAATGGCATGTATGGTGATGGAGCCTGTTACATCCTTAGATGCTATGACACCTGCTATTTTCGATGTTCCAAGGTCAATAGCTACGATGAAATCATTTAGTTCCATTGTCCTTTCGGGGTTTTAATGTCGTTTGTATATCATTTGCTGCAGATAACCTGATTGTCATACTTGAGGTTGATCGTCTTATAGGCGTTCCATCCCTTTTTATTCAGACCTTTTTTGTAGAAGGTCATCAGGTTATCCAGTTTCTTTTCGAAATTAGAGAAATCGCCAAGGAGGATGATGTGATCTCCCACCTTGGGTATAAGACGGACTTCGCCTCCGGAAAGAACATCGATCTGTTCGATTTGATTTTTCCAGAATGGATTCTCTTCCAGGAATAAACCGAAACGAAAAAGTTCGCCCGAAGCCAGTTCTTTAGAAACATACCCGGTAGCCACCGGCAGATGAGCGGTAAAGTTATACGATACGGGCATTGTGAGCCCTTGGTCGTCGATGTAATAATTACCGTTTATGCCCATCACGCGAAGGATCGGGTTACGTTGATAGATATCGATGCGTAAAGTGCCTTCGGGAGTTTTATAGCAGATAGCCTCTCGAATGATCTGATTCTCCTCCAACCTGCTACTGATATCGTAGGTGTCTATCTTCCACATCTCTTTCCCTTTCGGGGCGATCTTGTTTCGGCGCAACACTGCTTCCACGTCCTTCACCTTCAGAAAGGGCATCGAGGCACTGTCCTGAATGGTGATTCGAACTTCTTTACAAATCTCGCCGTCGCTTTTATCAGCGAACAGGGTGAATGAGATCAGTAAATAAATTGGAATGATACTTAACAGTAATGTTCGGATGATTTTTCTTATCATTTTGATAGGATTTCTTTCACAGGAGGAATGAAGCGGTCAATATCTCCGGCACCAAGCATTAATAATACTTCAAAGTTACGCTGTTTTATTAATTCAAGCAAAAAATCCTTGCTACAAAGCGTTTTATTTTTAATGGAAATGTTGTCAAAAATCATTTTTGAAGAGACTCCTGCAATCGGAAGTTCTCTTGCCGGATAGATATCAAGCAAAATGACATCGTCGGCCAATGAAAGAGCCTCGCCGAACTCCTTCGCAAAATCGCGTGTTCTGGAGTAAAGATGGGGCTGAAAGATCACACTGACTGTTTTATCGGGATATAAAGCCTTGATAGAGGAGATGCTGGCCCGAAGTTCATCGGGGTGATGGGCATAGTCGTCCAAGAAGACACACTTGTCTGTTTTGAGGTGAAAATCAAAGCGACGTTTCGCACCTCCGAACGATTTCATGCCTGCGCGAAGTTCCTCTTCGGTCACACCGTTGAGCCATGCCAAGGCCATCGCCGCCACACCGTTCTCAATGTTTATCTTTACCGGCACGCCCAGTTCGATATCGGCGATACGCCCCTGAGGAGTGATAAAGTCAAACACAATCGTACCCTTCCCGATGCGGATGTTCTCTGCATGGAAATCGCCTCCCTCTTCGGCCGAATAGGTATACAACTTCACACCGGGCTGTAAATCGGGTTGCGCCTTGATTCCCTTGCGGATGATCAGTACGCCGTCCGGACGAATCAGGGTTGTGAAGTGTCGGAAACTTTCCAGGTAAGCCGCTTCGGTACCGTAGATGTCGAGGTGATCGGCATCAGACGATGTGATTACCGCCATGTAGGGACGCAGGTGATGAAAAGAGCGGTCGTATTCGTCCGCTTCAATCACCGTCAGGTCACTCTTTTCGGAGATCATCAGGTTGCTGTCATAGTTCTTCACGATACCCCCCAGAAACGCATTGCAATCCACATGCGATTGTTTCAACAGGTGAGCCGTCATACTCGACGTGGTTGTTTTTCCGTGTGTTCCTGCGATGCAGATGCCTCGGTCTGAACGGGTGATGATGCCTAAGAGCTCGGCCCGCTTTACAATGTTGAAGCCGTGGTCGCGGAAATAACTCAGTTCCGAATGATTTTCGGGAACGGCGGGAGTACGTACGATCAGCGTATCCTGCGGATTACGAAATAGGTGCGATACGAGTGCCATGTCATCCTCATAATGGATATCGGCTCCCTCTTTGCGCAACTCTTCCGTCAAATCGGAGGGGGTGCGGTCATATCCGCCAACGGGGATTCCTTTCGCGAGATAATAGCGAACTAAGGCGCTCATGCCGATGCCGCCGGCACCGACAAAATATATTGATTTAAAATCTGTCATGATTTCGTTGTTTGGCGTGACAATGATATTACTTTCTCTTTTGTGCGATTTCAATAACAATCTGCGCGATTTTTTCGGCAGCGTTGTGGAGTGCCAATTTCGAAATGTTGTTCCGAAGTGTATCCAACTTGTTATTGTTTTCGATCAGACGCAATGCGGTATCGACAAGTGTTGCCTGCGCATTCGCATCGCTTACGAAGATCGCCGCTTCCCGGTTGGAGAGGGCTTGCGCATTTTTCGTCTGATGGTCTTCAGCTACATTGGGCGAAGGAACCAGCACCACGGGCTTCTCCAACAGGCAGAGTTCGGAAATCGAACTAGCCCCTGCTCTCGAGATAACCACGTCGGCGGCAAGGTAAGCCAGATCCATGCGAGAGATGAATGTCGTGGGGTGAATATGTTGCGCATTCGCCGTTTGTACCTCTTGCTTCGCTTGTGTCTCGAAGTTTTTTCCGGTTTGCCAGATCACCTGAACACCTTTCTTCTCGATCAGCGGAATGCCTTTGCTGATGCTTTGGTTGATGGTACGGGCGCCGAGACTTCCTCCGATTACGAGGATGGTCTTTTTCGCAGGGTCCAGACCGAAAAAGCGGAGGGCATCCTCTTTACTGCCTTTCGGTGTGAGTAAATCCCGGCGAACCGGATTGCCTGTCAGAACAATTTTCTCTTTCGGGAAGAAGCGCTCCATCCCTTCGTATGCCACACAGATTGCCTCGGCTTTGGCAGCCAAAAGTTTGTTGGTTACCCCGGCATATGAATTCTGTTCCTGGATAACGGTGGGAATTCCCATCAGGTTGGCCATTCTCAGCGTCGGTCCGCTGGCATACCCGCCAACGCCCACCACCACGTCCGGTTTAAAGTCGCGAATGGTTTTGCGTGCCAGTAGAAGTGACTTGGCCAGATCTTTTAATACGGATATGTTTTTGAATAAGTTCTTACGATCGAAACCGCGGACGGGAAGTCCCACGATCTTATAACCGGCTGCAGGAACTTTTTCCATCTCCATGCGTCCTTTGGCTCCCACAAATAGGAATTCCGTTTGTGGAAACTGTGCCTTAATAGCATTCGCGATGGCGATAGCCGGGAAAATATGTCCTCCGGTTCCGCCCCCGCTGATGATTACTCTGAATTTCATCTTTTATAATAATCTATTTTAAACACCAAATTTAATATCAGGGCTTCTTAAGCGTTTGTTTCATACGGCTCTTCGCTATAAGAATAGATGCGTTCTTGTGGAATCACCTCCTCTTCTTCCGATTCGGCGATAAGTGCCTGTTCGGTTTCCGCTTCATCCGTTTGGGTGGTTTCGCCGATCAAACGATTTTCATCGTAATCTTCCTCGCCCATTCCCACACTTCGGCTGATACCCAGGATAACTCCGAAATAGCCGCAGGTCAGGAACATAGAGGTTCCTCCGCGACTGATCAGCGGCAACGGCTGTCCCGTTACGGGAATCAGATCCACACCCACCGCCATATTGATAAAAGCTTGAAAGACCACCATCATCGTGGCTCCCAGAAGGAGAAATCCGAGGAAGGGGTTCTTGCATCGCCTGAAGATAATTCCGGCACGAACCAAAAGCATGAAGTAAAGGATCAGCACACCCACTCCGCCCATTAGAAATCCCATCTCCTCGATGATGATGGAGTAGATGTAGTCGGAGTACGCCTGCGGAAGGAAGTCGCGGATCTCACTGTTTCCGGGGAATCGTCCGATCAGTCCTCCGTTCGCTACGGCCATACGGCCGAACTGCACCTGGAGGTTCTTATCGTCGATGCGTTGTTCCACCAGCGGACGTGAATCGTCGGCTTTCCGTTCGATACGTCCTTTCCATGTTGCCATACGTCCCGGAAGGTAATTCTTCGGCGTCATGGTAAGTACCGCCAGGAACAGACCACCCAGCACAACGACACTGCCCAGTATGGCGAGCATTCGTTTCCACTGAACCCGTGCGATGAACATCAGAAAGAAGGTGATGGTACCCAGCAGGAAAGCGGTGGAAAAGTTTTCCGAAACGATCAGGGTGCAAGCGATGCCGGCTGCGATCAGAATCGCACGAAAAGCGAATCGGGAGATTCCCTCTTGTGTCTGACCTTTCGCCAACAGGTGGCAAACCACGATGATCAATGAGAATTTTGCAAGCTCGGAGGGCTGAAGACCGAAAATCCAACGCTGGGCATTATTCACTCCGGGAGTGAACTTCACCGCTACCAACAAGAAGATAGAGGCGGGATACATCAGGTAGCCGATTCCTTTAAAATAATGAGGGGGCCAGTTATGCATCACCAATACGGCCAATGTTCCGATGATCAGATAGGTGGTATGGGTGAAGGCCGGCATGAAATGCTCAGAGGCACGGTAAGCCAGCGTACTGGTCGCACTAAAGATCTCAATGACCGAGATGATCGCCAGCACCAGATAGATTCCCCAGATATATTTATCTCCCTTAAATAGGGTCTTTACAAAATCCATAACGATGAGGTTGTTTTACAGTTTCAGCACACATTCTTTGAATTGGGTTCCCCGATCTTCGTAACTTTTAAAAAGGTCGAAGCTGGCACAGCAAGGCGAAAGCAAAACGGTATCGCCGCTTTCGGCCAGTTCATGCGCCTGTCTCACCGCTTCTTCCATGGAAGAGGCGTCACGGGTGATTTTGTCCATCGGGTCAAAGAACTGATGAAGTTTCGAGTTGTCGACACCCATGAAGATGAGTGCCTTCGCTTTCTCTTTAACCAGTTGCGCTATTTCAGAATAGTCGTTTCCTTTGTCTTTTCCGCCTAGGATAAGTACAACCGGAGTACGCATGCTTTGCAGCGCATACCAGCAAGAGTTTACGTTCGTTGCTTTCGAGTCGTTGATATATTGTATGCCGTTGAGGTTTTTCACTCGCTCCAGACGATGTTCAACTCCTTCGAAGTCGCACAATGCGGCACGAATCTCCTCTTTTTTAATATCGAGTAGATTCGCCGAGATGGTAGCTGCCATTGAATTGAGCAGGTTGTGTTTCCCCTCGAGCGATAATTCGCTGATGCCGATCTCAAAATGATGATTCAACGCATTCACCACCATTTTGTGGTTTTCGGTAAAAGCGGATAATCCGTCACCTTGCTCCGCAAAAGGATAGGTCTTCGCTTTCGGCGGATTCTCGATGATCTCTTTTCGGATAATCGGATCGTCATTCCAATAGATGAACGCATCGTTCTCCGTCTGATTTTGTGTGATGCGGAACTTCGAATTCACATAATTCTGCATCTTATAATCGTAGCGGTCGAGGTGGTCGGGCGTGATGTTCAGAATCACGGCGATATTGGCCTTGAAATCGTACATGTTGTCCAACTGGAAGCTGCTGAGTTCAATTACATAGTAATCGTAATGGTCCGTAGCAACCTGGAGCGCCAGACTCTTGCCAACGTTTCCGGCCAGTCCGACATTCAATCCGCTGCTTTTCAGAATGTGATAAGTGAGCAGCGTCGTAGTGGTTTTTCCGTTGCTTCCGGTGATGCACACCATCTTCGCATCGGTATATCTGCCTGCGAATTCGATCTCAGAGATCACCGGGATCCGTTTCTTAATCACTTCGATCATGATCGGAGCGGTTTCCGGGATACCGGGACTTTTGATCAATTCGTCCGCATTAAGAATTAATTCAGCAGTATGATTGCCCTCTTCCCAAGGGATATCGTATTTATCGAGCAGCTCCTTGTAATTATCTTTAATCGGTGAGCGATCGGAAAGGAATACGTCGAATCCTTTCACCTTAGCCAGGACAGCGGCACCCGTGCCACTTTCTCCTCCTCCTAAAACGACAATTCTTTTCTTATTTTCCATAGTGCTTTCTTAATGCTAAATGGTTATCTGATTTTTAAAGTCACAATCGTCATCACGGCCAATAAAATGCCGATGATCCAGAAACGGGTAACGATTTTCGATTCGGGAATGGCGTACAGCGGTTTGTTGAACAACGACTGGATGCCGGCTGTGCCCGATTTCTGGAAATGATGATGTAGCGGAGCCATGCGGAAAACACGTTTCCCTTCGCCGCATTTTTTCTTTGTATATTTGAAATAAGCTACCTGAATCATTACCGATAAGCTTTCTACCAGGAAGACCCCGCACAGAATCGGTAAAAGAAGCTCTTTGTGAATTGCGATGGCAAAAACACCGATGATACCACCCAGCGTCAGACTGCCCGTATCGCCCATGAATACCTGAGCGGGATAGGCGTTGTACCAAAGGAATCCGATGGTAGCGCCGATAAAGGCACTTGCGAACACCACCATTTCCTCACAGCCGGGAATGTACATGATGTTGAGGTAGGAAGCGTATTCGACGTGACTCGATACGTAGGCCAGGATTCCCAATGTCGTACCGATAATCGCCGAACTACCCGTGGCCAGACCGTCAAGTCCGTCTGTCAGGTTCGCTCCGTTGGATACGGCGGTAACGATAAAGATGGTTACGAGGATGAAGATCACCCAGCCGTAGTCTTGCGCCTTATCGCCCATGAAACTCACTAATTGGGCATAATCGAAATTGTTGTTTTTCAGGAAAGGGATCGTTGTCTGCGTGGACTTGATGTTTTCTGCCGTATAATTCACAGCTTCCACATTCCCTTTCTTATAAACCTCCTGGTTCTGACGGATTACAACGTTCGGACTCAGGTACAGCGTGAGTCCCACGATCAGACCCAGTCCCACTTGTCCTACGATCTTGAAGCGTCCGCTCAGTCCCTCTTTGTTCTTGCGGAACACCTTGATGTAGTCATCCAAAAAACCGATGGCACCCAACCACACGGTCGTGATGAGCATCAGAATCATATAAATGTTTCCCAATTTGGAAATCAACAGACACGGAATCAGGATGGAAAGAATAATGATAACGCCTCCCATCGTGGGCGTCCCCTTCTTGCTCATCTGTCCTTCCAGACCGAGGTCGCGAATGGTCTCGCCGATTTGTTTGTATTGTAATTTCTGAATGATTTTCTTACCTGCGATCGTTGAAAAAAGCAATGCGATGATGAATGCCATTCCGGAGCGGAATGTCACGAAGCTGAATAAGCCGGCGCCCGGCAGATCGATTGTTTTATCGAGATAATTAAATAAATAGTAAAGCATATTTGAACTTTTCTAAACGATGATTCGAATTGATTAAAGGGTCTCGAATAGCTCGCGAACCACTTCACGGTCGTCAAAATGGTGTTTCACACCTTTCACATCCTGATAATCCTCATGTCCTTTCCCCGCGATAAGAATCACATCGCCCGGCTGAGCCAGCATGACGGAGGTGCGGATCGCCTCTTTACGATCTGTGATCATCAACGTTTTACGGCGTTCTACCGGATCGAGGCCCGCAGCCATGTCCTTGATGATCTCCTCCGGCTCCTCGAAGCGCGGGTTGTCTGAGGTAAGGATTACTTTATCACTGTTGTTGGCGGCTTCTTTGGCCATCAACGGACGCTTCCCTTTGTCGCGGTTACCTCCCGCACCCACAACGGTGATTACCTGTCCGCGACCTTCCAGTACTTCGTGGATTGCATTCAGTACGTTGGTAAGCGCATCGGGCGTATGGGCGTAATCTACGATCGCCGTGAAGCCCGTTTTTGAACGGATCGCTTCGAACCGACCCGATACAGGGGTCAGGAGACTCAGCTGAACCAGCACTTCATCGACATTGGCACCCAATTCAATCGCCGCTCCATATACGGCAAGCAGGTTGGAGGCGTTGAACTTACCCACAAAGCGGGTGAGCACCTCCCGGTTGTTGATGTCCAGAAGCATTCCGTCAAAATGGTCTTCGATAATCTGCCCTTTGTAATCGGCCAGCGTGCGCATCGAATAGGTGCATTTATGGGCAGCCGTATTCTGAAGCATCACCATTCCGTTTTTATCGTCGAGATTCGTTAATGCGAACGCCTCTTTCGGCAACAGGTCGAAGAATGTTTTCTTCGCTTTCAGATAAGCGTCAAACGTTTTATGGTAATCGAGGTGGTCGCGTGTCAGGTTCGTGAATATCCCACCGTCGAAATTCAGTCCCGCAATGCGTTTCTGGTCAATCGAATGCGAACTCACTTCCATGAACGCATATTCACAACCGGCTTCCACCATCTCTTTTAAGAGTTCGTTGAGCGAAAGGGGATCGGGAGTGGTGTGGGTTGCGGCAATCTCCTTGCGGTCCACATAGTTGCAAACCGTAGAAAGAAGTCCGCTCTTGTACCCCAGCTTCATGAATAGTTTATATAAAAGCGTTGCGATGGTCGTTTTTCCGTTCGTCCCCGTCACACCTACCAATTTCAGTTGTTCAGAGGGATAACCGTTCCAGGCCGAAGCCAAAAGTGCGATAGCCAGATTCGAATCCGCCACTTGAATGTAGGTGATCGCGGGATTCTGTTCTTGCGGAACCTCCTCGCAAACGATCGCCGTAGCGCCCTTTTCAATCGCCGTTGCGATAAAATCGTGACCGTCTACCGCTGTACCGCGTACAGCTACGAAAAGATTATCTTTCTCTATTTTACGTGAATCCGATTGGATTCCTGTTATTTCAATCGTGTGGTCGCCTCCAACCATCACATGAATGATTCTTTCGAATAGCTTATTTAGTCTCATTTGGATATACTCTGTTTTATCTTAGATTCAATACGATTGTTTCCCCTTTTGAGAATCGTTGGCCGGCCGGTTTGGATTGGGAATACACCTTCCCGATTCCGTTGATGTGTACGCGTAATCCGCTGTTCTCCAATAGGAACACGGCGTCTTTCGCTCCCATTCCGTGAACCGAAGGGACCAGGTTCTCCGGAGTAGAGAGTTCGCGCATCGAAATCTCCTTATTCTCCAGTTTGGTAACCGTCCAAGTCCAGTCTTTATTATCGTCTTCAAAAGAGATGTCAAGTTCGTCGAGTGTTCTGCGGATGGCCCGGTAATCGCCGTTTTTAATGCGCGGGACCAGCACGGCGGCCGTGTCGCGATTCGCCTCTACCGGCAGAAAGCGACTTTGCGCATAGGTGCGTTCGGCGATATTTTTGAAAACCATACCGGACATTCCTCCTCCGGAGGGGTATCCGCGACGAGGTCCGCGAATCACCACGATGCACGAGTAAACAGGTTTATCTGCCGGGAAATAGCCGCAGAAAGAAACCTGATGGCTTTTTCCACCTGCCGTATAACCCATTTTACCTTGCGATATCTGAGCCGTACCGGTTTTTCCCGCCAATAACAGGCGATCGGATTTGATCACATGCGCTGTCCCCTTCTCCTGTTCCACTACATCGAGAAGCATCTGACGGATCTTATCCAATGTGGAGGAGCTGCAGATCTTGCTGTTCACCACCTCCGGGTCCATCGTTTCGATTGTTTTTCCGTCTTTGCTGATGTTCTTCACGAAATACGGTTTCATCATCTTGCCGCCATTGGCGATGGCATTGAAGAAATTCAGCGTATAGATCGGTGGGATCTGGGTTTCATATCCGAAAGACATCCACGGCAGACTGGTTTTTGACCAAAAACGAGCCGTATCCTGCGGATGGCGGATCTTGGGACGACCGGCACCCGGGATGTTCATCTCCAGTTTGCGGTGCAGACTCATTTCATACAACCCGTTTACAAACTCTCCCGGATTCTGTTCGAACCCTTTGAGAACCGTTTTCGCCACACCGATATTCGAAGAATACCAGATGCTCTGGGCTGCTGTTATTTTGCCGTACCCCCCTTTATTCCAGTTGTGATCCGTCATGCGGGCACCTTTGTACATATAAATGCCGTTTCCGGTATCGATCGTATCTTCCGGTTCCACGATACCCTTCTCCAGCGCAACCATCATGGAAGCCACTTTGAAGGTGGATCCCGGTTCCGATTCATCGGCTACGGCGAAGTTTTTCGTTTCCTGATACACCCCTTCCGAAACACGGCCTAAGTTCGCAATCGCTTTCACTGCTCCCGTTTTCACCTCCATGACCACGGCGGTTCCCGAAGCGGCGTCGATCTCGAGCAGTTTGTCCATCAGCGCTTTTTCTGCGATATCCTGAATGTTGATATCGATCGTGGTGGTGATATCCACCCCGTCAACCGGTTCGGTTTCGGTGATGGTGATGTATTTCCCGTATACTTTCTGGCGCGTACCCACACCCGGCGTGCCGGTCAGCAACGAGTCGAAAGCCAGCTCCAGGCCATTCTTCCCCCCCATCGCCTGATCCCCGTACACATCGCCGATGGTGCGTGAGGCGAGCAATCCGAACGGTTTTTTTCGTTGAGCCATCGCCGTCAGGATCAGTCCGCTCCGGTGACTCGGTTGCTTCAGAAAGGGCATTCGTTTCAGCTCTTTCATCTCCGTATAGGATATTTTGCGCTTAATCAGCTGGAAGTTACGCGTCTGCTTGTGATATCCCCGCATGATGTGGTTCTGGTAGGAAGCCGCAGACATATCGCCGATCAGCGAAGAGAGTGCCTTCGACAATTCCGGCAGGTATTTGGTCAGGGTATCCTTTTTCAGACCGTCCGCTTTAAAATCGATATAGGCGTAGTATTGAGGAATACTACTTGCCATGAGTCGCCCGTCTTCCGCAAAAATATTCCCGCGTTTCGGGTCGATCCTTTTGTCCTCCACTTTCAGGTTGGCGACCTTCTTCAGCCACCCGTCACGTTCGATAAATACCGTGATGGATGCTTTAAAAAGGATAGCCACTCCGATAAAGAAGGCCAGGATAATGATCAGCGAGAATCTAAAGGTTATATTTTTCTTTTCGATAGACATAGAAATCAGTCATTTAGATTATAGGGCGGCGTGTTCGATTCCTCAAGTTCGATTCCATGATTGTGAATCAGCTCTTTCACCTGCGAAGGGCGACTGATGCCGATCAGCTCGGAAGAACGCGTCAATGCCTCATATTTAATGTCTTGAAGCTGAGTCTTCAGTTTCTCTATCTCATCCAGTTTATTCAGACAAGCATATCGGTTGTTGATATAAAACAAAAGGAGCACGGCAAAAACGATAACCTTCTTACCATGCGTGATGAAGAAATCCTTTGAAAAGATCTCAATCTCCGAAATGCCTTTCAGTCCTCCCAGCAGGGTGGTGTCAGAATGCTTTTTCCCTTGTGTGTTTTTTGGTTCCAATGTGATGTCTCCTCTCGATTTGAATATCTTAAAGCTTCTCTGCAATTCGGAGTTTCGCACTTCGTGCGCGTGGATTACGCTCCACCTCCTCCTCAGAAGCTATGATTACTTTGTTATTGATCAGCTTGAACGGTGTTTCTACGCGACCGAAGAAATCCTTGTCGGCTTTCCCTTCGAAGTTCCCCGTTTTCATGAAGTTCTTAACCAATCTGTCTTCCAGCGAATGGTAAGTCAACACGACCAGTCGGCCGCCCGGTTTCAATTCACGCAACGCCTGCGATAACATCTTCTTCAGCGTGTCCATCTCTTGGTTTACCTCGATACGAAGTGCTTGGAAAACCTGAGCCAGCTCTTTTTTCTCCTGTTTTTTGTTTACGAAGGGACGAATCACTTCCAGAAAATCTGCGATACGATCGAATTTCTTTACCGCTCTGGCACGAACGATCGCGGCTGCGATGCGACGTGAGTTTTTCATCTCGCCATACAGGTAGAAAACATCCGCAATGGCTTCCTCTTCGTAGTTATTCAGGATATCGGCCGCTGTCATTCCCGCACGCGCATTCATACGCATGTCCAATTTGCCGTCAAAACGGAACGAGAATCCGCGTTCTTCCGCGTCGAAGTGATGGAACGATACGCCCAAATCAGCCAACAAACCGTCAATCGACTCCACTTCATGATAACGCATGAAGTTGGAAAGGAAACGGAAGTTGCTGCGGATAAACGTGAAACGGTCGTCGTTCACGATGTTGTTTTCAGCATCTTCGTCCTGGTCGAAAGAGTACAAGTGCCCCCCTTCGCCCAAACGTTTCAGAATCTCTTTGCTGTGGCCGCCTCCTCCGAAAGTTACATCCACATAAGTTCCGTCCGGCTTTATATTTAGTCCCGTCATACACTCTTCCAAAAGAGCAGGGATATGATAAACAACTTCTTGCATATTAAGCTAAAAAAGATTTAAATAATAGTTTTCAATTTGTAAAGGTAATCTATATTTATCACAAACGGTTCGATTGGAATTGATTTTTAGCCAAAAGTTATCAACAGCGCGGGTATATTGTAACTCTCTTGTTATTTGGTGATTACATTAAAATATTGTTACATTTCAAACCGATTTGAAACTCCCGAAAGTGCTCTCTTTCTCTTTGTTAAATGCATTTATGGAACTCGCTTCAGGCGAATAAAAGACTATAAAAAAGGAGGTCCGGACGAATAATCTTGAAAATTAATGTATTTTTGTGGCTTGCATTGCTTTACAAATTGATTATGAATACTGCTGATTCGTTACATTTAGATGTTGAGAAGGCTATAAAGGCCAAAGCACCCGAAGCAGGAAAGAAAATACCGGGGTTTGTTTATCGCTTTTTGTCCAAACTGGTTTGTGAGGAGAAAATGAATTACATTCTGGATCATTACGGACACCTTCAGGGGGTCGATTTCGCTGCGGGGGTACTGGATGAGTTAAATGTCCGGGTGAAGTTGGTCGGAGAAGAGAACATCCCTTCCGACGGCAAATTTATTTTTGCTTCCAACCATCCGCTCGGTGGCCTTGACGGCATGGCGCTTATTCAGGTTTTTGGAGAAAAATATGGCAAGAAAGTCAGATTTATCGTCAACGATATCCTGATGCATATTTCACCTTTACGTAACGTATTCGTGCCCATCAACAAGCATGGAGCGCAAGACAAAGAGAAAGCGAATCTGCTCAACGAAGCTTTCGAATCAGAAAATCAGGTGCTTATTTTCCCGGCGGGGTTATGCTCGCGACTTCAAAATAATCAAATCCGCGATTTGGAATGGAAGAAAGCGGTAATCTCTAAATCGATTGAGTTTCAGCGTGACATCATTCCGGTATTCTTCGAGGGAACCAACTCGAAATTCTTTTACCGTTTGGCCTATATCCGCAAAAAGCTGGGTATCAAGGCGAATATTGAGATGATTCTGCTGCCGTCTGAGATGTTCAAAAACAGCGATAAAACATTCGCAGTCAGAATAGGGAAGCCAATACCCTGGCAAACCTTTGATAAATCCCGTTCCCAAAGACAATGGGCGGAATATTTGAAAACCAAAGTTTACGAATTGCAACAACGATAATTTATATGGAAGAGATCATTTCTCCTATAGATAAGGAGATCTTAAAATCTGAATTGACTTCTGATAGATTCTTGCGTGCTACCCGAAAAGGTAACAACGAAATTTACATCTTTAAAGCTCAGGATTGTCCCAATCTGATGCAGGAGATCGGGCGATTGAGAGAAATCGCTTTCCGTCATGCAGGAGGAGGAACCGGTAAACCGGTTGATATCGATGAGTTTGATACGATGGAGGAGCCATACTGGCAACTTATTGTATGGAATCCTGAAGACGAGGAGATTCTTGGCGGCTACCGCTATATTCTGGGAAGTAAAGTGGCGATTGATGAAAAGGGTCAGCCCTTATTGGCAACCGGTCACATGTTCGGCTTCTCCGAAAAATTCATGAAAGAGTATCTTCCTTATACGATTGAGTTGGGCCGTTCGTTTGTGACGCTCGAATACCAATCTTCAAGAGCCGGAACCCGAGGTCTTTTCGCTTTGGATAATCTGTGGGACGGTTTGGGAGCTTTGGCGGTGGATCACCCCGAAATCAAATATTTCTACGGTAAGTTTACCATGTATCCTTCTTATCCGGAGCGGGGTCGTAACATGATCCTTTACTTCCTGAAGAAGCATTTCCCGGATCACGAAGACCTTATCTGGGCCTTCAATCCGTTGAAAACGAATGCCGACGAAGAGGAGATGGCCAAATTATTCCCGCACGATAATTTCAAAGAGAACTACAAAGTACTCAACACCGAAGTGCGTCAGCTGGGATACAATATTCCGCCGTTGGTGAATGCCTATATGAGTCTTTCGCCTACGATGAAGATGTTCGATACGGCGATCAACGATGAGTTCGGCGATGTGGAAGAGTCGGGAATCCTGATCACGATCGATGAGATCAACTCTGAAAAGAAAGCGCGTTACATCGATACGTATGAGCAGTTTCTGGCTGAAAAAATAGCGCAATTGGCAGAAATGCAATAATGGATTCTCCTTGCGGGGAAATCCGATCCAAAAAAAGAGGAGGCTCTCTGAAAACAATTTGTTTTCAGAGAGCCTCCTCTTTTTTTCCTATATTTGCATCAGAGCCGATTTCTTTTGAGCAGATGTAATCGGAAGAAAAGCGTGGTCGATACGACCAAAATTTGAATTGATAGGAGCAATTCTGTTCTAGAAACATTTAAAATGGCTCTTCAGAGCACTGAAGCGTCTTCTTCAGAGCACTGAAGCGCCTTCTTCAGAGCACTGAAGCGCCTTCTTCAGAGTACTGAAGCGCCTTCTTCAGAGCACTGAAGCGCCTTCTTCAGAGCACTGAAGCGCCTTCTTCAGAGTACTGAAGCGCCTTCTTCAGAGTACTGAAGCGCCTTCTTCAGAGTACTGAAGAAGTAATTATATAGGATCATTTTGTAAAAAACGGAGGAGCGTTTCGGGAAATACACCGATTCGGATGTAGAGTGACTTTATTCCGATTTTTATTTATTCTCCATTGTTTTCAGCTCTTCCGCGCAGATTTCCATCTGTTCATACCACGCTTCGCCGAATTTGCGGATGAGGGGTTCTTTCAGGAACCGATAGATTTTAACACCCTCTTTACGTCCCAGAATCTCAGCGGCTTTGCAGATCTGCCATTTGTGGTAGTTTACGGCTGTGAAAGTGGGGTATTTCTTGCAGCGGATCGGATAAAGGTGACACGATACCGGTTTGTAATAATCCGTTTTCCCTTCGCGGAACGCTTTCTCGATCGCACACAGACACATGCCGTCTTTCCCGTAATAGGTAAATACACAATCTCTTCCGTTAACGACAGGAGTAACCCATTCGCCGTCTTCATCCTGAAAGGCCACGCCGCGCTCCCGAATCACTTCCTGAGCGGCAGGAGAGAGGTCGTCCCATACGATCGGAAGGACTTTTTCCAGTTCGGCAACTTCTTCATCGTCGAGCGGTGCGCCCGAATCGCCCTCTTCGTTGCAACATCCACCCATGCATGCGCCAAGGTCACAGATAAATTCTTTCTCAAAAACATCAAGACTGATGATCGTATCGTCGATTTGAACCATATTTCTATTAAGGTTGAATTAATAAGCTTGAATTAATTAGCTTCGATTAATAAGCTTGGATTAATAAGCTTCGATTAATAAGGTTGGATTAAGTGGTAGCCTAAGGAAGATGAACTTCCGTTGTCCGGATTTTCACGGATCATTGAACGGCTATCCGTAAAACCGGGTGCAAAGATAAAAAAAACACGGCGCACAAAATAGTCGGCGCCGTGTTAAGTATTTGTAAACTAAGTGTTAGAAAGCGATATTAGCCTTCGATCAAATCTTTACCGGTCATCTCAGGAGCTTTCGCTACGCCAAGAATGTGTAGGATTGTCGGAGCGATATCAGCCAACTTACCGTTTTCAAGTTTTGCATTTTTATCGTTGCTTACGTAAACCAAAGGTACCGGATTCAATGAGTGAGCCGTGTTTGGCGTACCGTTTGCGTTTACTGCATTGTCTGCGTTTCCGTGGTCTGCAGTGATCAATACGTCGTATCCGTTTGCTTTGGCAGCTTCCACCACGTCGTGTAGACAGATGTCGATCGCTTCAACCGCTTTCTGGATCGCTTCGTAAATGCCGGTGTGTCCCACCATGTCGCCGTTCGCAAAGTTACAAGCGATGAAATCGAATTTACCACCGTTGATAGCTTCCACCAATGCGTCTTTCACTTCGAATGCGCTCATTTCCGGTTTTAGGTCGTAAGTAGCCACTTTCGGAGAAGGGATCAAGATACGCTCTTCCCCTTTGTATTCAGCCTCGCGACCGCCGTTAAAGAAGAATGTTACGTGTGCGTATTTCTCTGTTTCCGCGATACGTAGCTGAGAAAGTCCCGCTTCAGAAATCACTTCGCCCAATGTGTTAACCACATTTTCTTTGTCGAAAAGGATGTGAAGACCTACGAACTTCGAGTCGTAAGGCGTCATTGTGCAGAAATAAAGCGGCAAGGTGTGCATACCGAATTCAGGCATGTTCTCCTGAGTCAATACCACGGTAAGCTCTTTCGCACGGTCGTTACGGTAGTTGAAGAAGATCACCAAGTCGCCGTTCTGGATTGTCGCAAGCGGATTGCCCTGTGCGTCAACGTGAACGATCGGTTTGATGAATTCGTCTGTTACGCCTTCAGCGTACGACTCTTCCATCGCTTTCACCATTGATTCGGCTTTCTTACCTTCGCCTTTTACAAGCAGGTCGTAAGCCTCTTTTACACGCTCCCAACGTTTGTCACGGTCCATCGCGTAGAAACGACCGATGATGGAAGCGATCTTACCTGTAGATTGAGCCATGTGACCCTCCAGCTGTTCGATGAATCCCAAACCGCTTTTCGGATCGGTATCGCGACCGTCCATGAAACAATGAACGAAAGTATCTTCAATGCCGTATTCTTTCGAGATATCCAACAATTTGAATACGTGATCCAAAGAGGAGTGAACCCCACCGTTTGAAACAAGACCCATGAAATGAACCTTTTTGCCGTTCGCTTTCGCATATTCAAAAGCAGCTTTCACCTCCGGATTCTGCATGATCGTATTCTCTTTGCAAGCCATGTTGATCTTCACAAGATCCTGGTAAACCACACGTCCCGCTCCGATGTTCAGGTGACCCACTTCTGAGTTACCCATCTGTCCTTCAGGAAGACCTACGTTCACGCCGTCGGTAAGAAGTTCTGCGTTCGGGTAGTTCTCAAGAAGAGAAGTCCAATATGGAGTCGGAGTGTTAGAGATTACGTCAGCTTTTGATTTGTTGCCTTTTCCCCAACCATCGAGGATCAGCAGAAGCGCTTTCTTTTTCATTTGTAAATAATTTATTTTTTACATCAAGGTCAAATGCACCATTCATATACCTGTAATCGGGTATCACCTCGTTTGGTGAGCCGTGGCGATTTCATCTCGATATATTTATGATTCAGAGCTGCAAAATTAATAAAAAAACAGTTAGGAAGGCACGAAATCACATAAGTTATAGCGAGTTGAGAGTGTTAATCCTTCTTCTCTTTTTTAAGTTCCGGATAGCTGATCCGGGCATGATACATCGTCTTTAATCGCTCGATGAAAACCTCTTTGATCCGTTCCAAGTCACGGAAACTCAGCGGCGCATCCCGAAACATGCCGTCGTTGATCTGTGACTCCACGATCTTATTGACAAGCGTCGTAACCGCTTCATCGCTATAGTCTTTCAAACTGCGCGAAGCCGCTTCCACACTGTCCGCCATCATCAGGATCGCCTGCTCCTTCGTATAGGGGTTGGGCCCCGGGTAAGAGAACAGTTTCTCGTCGATCGGCTCGTCGGGATGCTCGTTCTTCCACAGGTTGTAGAAGTACTTTATTTTCCCTTCGCCGTGATGGGTGGAGATGAAGGCGGTGATCACATCCGGTAATTTCTCCTTCTGAGCCAGTTTGAGGCCTTCGAACACATGCGATTTTATGATTTTCACGCTCTGCTCGAACGTGATGTTGTTGTGCGGGTTGATGTCCAGCTGGTTCTCGGTGAAAAACGAGGGGTTAGCCAACTTCCCGATGTCGTGGTAAAGGGCTCCCGTTCGCACGATCTGCACGTTCGCTCCGATCTTCATGGCAGCCTGTGCAGCCAGGTTGGAGACCTGTAGGGCGTGCTGGAAGGTGCCGGGACACTCCTCGGACAACCTTCTGAGTAACGGCGCATTGATGTTTGAGAGCTCTACCAACGTTACGTTCGAGGTGAATCCCATCGTTTTCTCCAAAATGAAGATCAGCAGGTACGCAAACAGCAGCGTGGTGGAGTTGATGGCGAAGTAAACGAACATCGACGGGTTGAGCTTGCTCCAGCTCCCCTCCGTAATGAGGGTGTACACCACATAGATCGAGCAGTAGGTCAGCAAGACGAATCCGGCGGTCTTCACCAACTGCGACCGCTGTGTCAGGTCTTTGAGACTGAATATCGTAGTCACACCCACCGCGATCTGGATCAACAGGAACTCAAAAGAGAACGGTGCGATAAAGGCACAGAGCGTGACGGTGATGATGTGGGCGAAATACGCCATGCGTGAATCCAAAAAGGTACGGATCACAATCGGCACCATCGCGAAAGGCACGATGTAGATGCTCAATACCCTGAAACTGCTCAGGAAGGAGCCCAATACCGTCATGACGGTAATCATCAGAAACACCACCTCGACGTCGCGTAGCCGGTGGTACATCTCCGGTCTGAAAAGCGCCATGAAAAGCAGCACCGCTCCCATGAAGATCAGGGTGAGCAGAATCTGTCCGAGCAACGTGAAAGACTGCTGGCTGGTTGTGCGTGCGCGTTTCTGATTCACGATCTCGAGTGAGCGTAAGATGTTGTAAGTCTGGGGTGTGATGATTTCGCCTCGGTCTACGATACGCTCCCCTGCCTGAACCAATCCGTCCGACTGCGAAATGGTCTGCAGCAACTCTTCACGCACTTTGGTGGAAGTGATGGTGTCGTAAACCAAATTCTCCTGCAGGTAGTTGTTGATATCGCTGGCACGCAGGTGTTTGCGCATCTCGTCTGTCGGGGCGTTTTGTAGGATCGTCTCGTACGCTTGGCGAATCGTCATTACGGAGGAGAGCGCCTTCTGGCGGGAGATGTTCTTCTCCAGGATTCGGATTCCCGTAATCTGTTCGCGCAGCAGGTTGTTGAACTCACCCGATGAGATGATGCCCCCTTCGTACACTTCACGCAGGTTTCTACGTAGGAAATCGTATTCGGAGCGACTTAGTTTGTGGCGCAACGTCTGACTGTAATTCTCAGACAACCGTTCGCTTTGGGTTTTATAAACCGCTTTGTCGATCTTGTAATAGGGTTGGAATTTCTTTAGAACACTGTCTTTCTCGAAAGCGATCTGCTTCTCGTTTTTATAGACCGGGAAGTCGAATGAAGCAGTTAAGAGGCCGTATTTCCAGGGTTTTCCCTCTTGGAAGTGATATCTGAATTTTCCTTCTCTGGGAAGAAAATATACAATGACCGTTGTTGCCACAAGAAACAACAGAACCCGGATCAGTTTTTCGCGAAAAGTGAATTCGGGGAAGGAGTTGAGTGACGCCATATGAGTTGAATTATTTAACTTCAACAAAATAAACAAAAAAAGCCGCTAAAAGCAGAGCTTTAAGCGGCAATTTTATTCCTCGGAAAGAATTATTGTTTGATTCTTCTTTCTTTGATACGAGCTTTTTTACCAGTAAGTGCACGTAGGTAGTACAATTTAGCACGACGTACTTTACCGTATTTGTTAACGGTGATGCTTTCGATGAACGGAGATTCGATTGGGAAAATACGTTCTACACCAACGTTGTCAGACATTTTACGTACTGTAAAATGTTTTTTTGTTCCGTGACCAGAGATTCTGATTACAACGCCTCTGTACTGCTGGATACGTTCTTTGTTACCCTCTTTGATACGGTAAGCGATCGTGATTGTATCCCCGCTTTTGAATGAAGGATGCTGTTTGCCTGTTGCGAAAGCTTCCTCTGCAATTTTAATTAAATCCATCTTTAATAGATATTTATAGAGTTATAATTTCTTTGCGTAATGTAAACAAGTAGCGTTCCCTGCCAGAGATTACGTAAAGCGACGCAAAGGAACTAATTTTCTGTGAAATACACAAATAGCTAACGGGTTAAAAAATAATTTACTCCCTTTTTAACTTGTCAAAAAGGCAAAAATCCGTTTCCTTTGTATATATCAATATTATTCTATTAATTATGTATAAGCAACTCGGTAAATTAGGCTTTTTCGCCGCATTTTTGTTTACTACCACCCTTCTCTCCGCACAGGAAAAAGAGGTGATTATTCTTCATACCAACGATACGCACAGTCAGATCGACCCCAATCCTTCCACGGCCACAAGAAATCCCGACGAGGGGGGCGTATTGCGTCGTGCCGTAGCGATCGAAGAGATTCGCAAAGAGAATGCCAATGTGATTCTGGTGGATGCGGGCGATTTCGTTCAGGGAACGCCTTATTACAATTTCTTCGGAGGAGAAGTGGAAGTGAAAATGATGAATAAACTGGGCTATCAAGCGGCCACGTTGGGTAATCACGAGTTCGATAACGGTCTCGAACCGTTGGCCAAAATTCTGGCGATGGCTGAATTTCCGATCCTTTGCGCCAATTACGACGTAACCGGAACACCGCTTGCGCCTTACGTAAAGAAAACGACTGTCATTGAGTTGGACGGAATCAAAGTGGGATTCATCGGTGTCGGAGTGGATCCGGAGGGACTCATTTCGAAAAAGAACTTTGAGGGAATCAAATTCCTCGATCCGTCGGAAACAGTTAATAAATACGCCCGCGAACTGCGTGAACAGGGATGTGACGTGGTTGCGGTGATCTCGCATGTGGGCTATTTCAAGAACGATAAGAGCGGCGACCGTTATATCGCGGCGCAGTCGACCGATATCGACCTCATCATCGGAGGACATACCCACACGGCTTTAGACGGTTGTGTTGAGGTGATCAATCAGAAAGGCAAACCGGTGCGCATCACCCAGACCATGGGACGCGGATTCCGTTTGGGACGCCTGGATATCGAAGTTGAAAAGAAATAAATCAAGTAATCACCCTTCACACAAAAACTCATGTTGAAAATTAAAACAATCATATTAGCCCTTGCATCGGCCTTCGTACTTCTTTTCTCATCTTGTCAGAACAAAGAGCAGTATGAAGTGAAGAGCGTTGAATGCGAACAGATCAAAATCGACGGCGAACTCGATTCCAAAGTGGAACCCGAATTGAAAGCGATGGTCGATTTCTACAAACTGCAGATCGACTCGGTGATGAACAGACAGATCGGCTATGCTGCCCAAACGCTCGACAAAGGGAAACCACAGAGCCTTCTCTCCAACCTGACGGCGGATGTGTTGCGTCTGGCGGGAGCGGAATACGTTGACGGAACCGTTTCGCTGGCCGTGATGAATAACGGCGGTTTGCGCGCACCGATTAACGAAGGGCCCGTAACCGTGGGGGACATCTTCAAGGTTTTCCCTTTTGAGAATGAAATGGTGTTGCTGAAAATCAGCGGAATTCAGGTGAACGAGCTATTCAAACGCATGGCGGCTATCGGCGGCGAGGGTTTGTCGGGTTGTACGCTTGTGATTCGCGACAACAAAGTGCAGTCGCTTCTGGTAAACGGCAAGCCGGTGGATGAGAATGCCTCTTACTGGGTTTCTACCATCGACTACCTGGCGGACGGAAACTCCGGGATGAGCGTCTTCACCGAAGCTGAAAAACGCATCAATACCGGTATTCGCTTGCGCGACGTCATGTTGAATTACGTAGAAGGCGTAACCGCTCAGGGAAAAGAACTGACATCGAAAATTGACGATAGGGTAAAGGTGCTTCCATAAGCACCTTTCATCTTCATCCTTTTAGAAAAACATAAAAATGAGAAAAGTACTTAGTTCTGTATTCACATTACTGCTTACGAGTTCGCTTTATTCCAATCACGTCACAAACTTTGTTCAGGAGACGGATCGTGCCGAAGCGATGGAGCATTGGGCGGATTCCGTCTTTCAGACGTTGAGCACCGATGAAAAGATCGGTCAGCTTTTTATGCCGATGGTGGCGGTGAGAAATACGCCGCAGCAAAAACAACTGCTCCGTAAGTATGTGGAGGAGTATAAGATCGGCGGAATCCTTTACTCAAAAGGGAAAACCTTCGATCAGGCCGAACTGACCAATTACACCCAGGAACACGCCAAAGTGCCCCTCTTCATTTCGCTCGACGGGGAATGGGGACTCTCCATGCGCTTGGAAAATACCACTCGTTTCCCCCGAAACATGATGCTGGGAGCCATCAGTAACGATTCACTGATCTATGCCTATGGCGAGGAGGTGGGAAGACAATGCCGCGAACTCGGCATTCACATCAATTTCGCGCCCGTACTCGACCTCAACAGCAATCCTGAAAATCCGGTGATCGGAAACCGCTCGTTCGGCGAGGGGCTGGAACTGGTGACACGTAAATCGATCGAATATGGAAAAGGACTTGAATCGAACGGAGTGATGGCCGTGGGGAAACATTTCCCCGGACATGGCGACACCGCCGAAGATTCTCATTTTACGTTGCCTAAATTGGCGCACGACTCGCTCCGGATGTATGATTACGAATTGCAGCCGTTTCGCGAGTTTGTCAATGCCGGCCTTTCGGGAATGCTTACCGCACACCTTGCCGTTCCCGCATTGGATGATCGGCAGAACCGCCCCTCTTCGCTTTCGCCGAAAATTGTCAGCGGCGTATTGAAGAATGAACTGGGCTTTACCGGTCTGATCTTTACAGACGGTCTCGCCATGAAAGGGGTATCCAGCGAGCCGAACCATTGCGTGCGGGCGCTGATCGCCGGTAACGATATCCTACTGGGACCCGTGAACCTGGGTGCGCAGGTGGAGAGTGTCCGAAAAGCTGTCAAACAGGGTGAACTGCCCATGTGTCTTGTGGAGGAGAAATGCAAGAAGGTGCTTCGCTATAAATATTTGCTGGGACTGACCGATAAGGGACTTGTGAACATCGATCACCTCGATGAGCGGTTAAATACCCGTCATGCCGATCTCCTGAACCGAACGTTGCATGCCGAGGCGATAACCCTGCTGAAAGACGATAACCACGTATTGCCGATTCATCGTCTCGAAGAGAAAAATATTCATGTGGTAAACGTAGGGAATGTAAACGTGAGCAATGGGAACGGCGGCAATGTGAACGGCGCTGATTCTGATAAAGGAGCGTTCGAATCCACGTTGGAGAAATACGGGCGCCATCAGTTCCATGCGATGAATGCCAAGAGTGCCAAATCAACCCAACAGGAGATCCTCAATGCGACCCGCGAATCGAATTTGCTCATCGTGGCGATCTCTTCCGATAAGCCGGCTGAGGTGGAATTCGTGAACAACCTGTGTGCCGGAAGGAAATTCATTCTTGTTTTCTTCCAGTCACCTTATAAGATGAGTGCTTTTGCGAAATTGATACCCGAATCCGAAGCGGTGTTGATGGCGTATGAGAATTCCGACTTGACGGGAGAATTCGCCGCACAGGCTTTGTACGGTGGGATTGAGACGAAGGGAAAACTCAGTGTGAGCGTACCCGATCTTTTTCCGGTCGGTACCGGAATACGCCGGGAGAAATCGCGTCTCGGTTATGCGTTGCCCGAACAGGAACGGATCAATTACGACCGATTGATGAAGGTGGAGGAGATCATTCAGGAGGGTCTCGATGAGGAGGCTTTTCCGGGTTGTCAGCTTTTGATCGCCCGTAATGGCAATATCGTATGGGAAAAATCGTACGGCTATGTCGATTATACCCGCTCCAAACGAGTGGAGAATGACGACGTGTATGACCTTGCATCCGTTTCGAAAGCTTCGGGTACGGTTGCTGCGGTGATGAAGGTACGCGACGATTATAAAGTGAAAATGACCAGTAAGTTGAGTAAGTATATTCCGCAACTTCGGGAAACGGATAAGGAGACGCTCACGTTTCGCGAGGCGTTGTTCCATGAAACGGGGATGCGCCCCGGTTATCCTTTCTATACGTTGGCGGTGGACACGCTGCATACGCAGATGCCCCTGTTCAAAAGCAAACGCGATGAGACGTATTGTCTGATGGCTGCTCCGAATTCATTTGCCAACAAGAATATTGTATTTTATCCCGAATTGGTTTCGGATCACCAGACCGAAACGCATACGATGCATGTGGCAGAGGGTATATTTGTGAATCCGGTTTTTCGAGACAGCATTATCAACAAGACCGCCGCATTGCCGCTTGGCAAAAGGGGAAAATACCTCTACAGCTGCCTGAACTTCGTATTGCTTCGCACCGCCGTAGAGAACATCACCAAACAGCGTCTTGACAAATACCTTGAAAAGGAAGTTTTCGGTCCCCTCGGCGCTACGCTGACGATGTATAATCCCCTCGAAAAATTAGACATCGTGGACATCGTGCCTACCGAACACGATCTGTTTCTGCGCAAACAGGTGGTGCGTGGTTATGTACACGATGAAATCGCCGCATACAACGGGGGAGTGGACGGTAACGCGGGGTTGTTTTCGAATGCTGCGGGACTGGCGAAGCTTTTCCAGTTGTTCTTGAATGAAGGGGAATACGGGGGCGACCGGATCTATACCAAAGAAACGGCGCGGTTGTTTACGATGACCAAGAGTCCCAACTCCCGAAGAGGCATGGGCTTCGATAAACCGAATGCCACGAATCCCAACAACAGTCCCACTCCACCTCAGGTTCCGGCCTCCGCATACGGTCATACCGGCTTTACGGGCACCTGTTTCTGGGTGGATCCCGACAATCGGCTGATCTATATACTGCTCACGAATCGCGTATATCCGCATCGCTGGAATAATAAAATCTCGGAACATAGTTACCGCGGACGCATTCAGACCGCGATTTATGATGCATTGGAGAAATAAAGGTGTCATGTGACCACCTATGTCTCAACATCGAGAACCGGTGCATACCGCCTTGCAGCTCTTTGCGCGACAGAACAAAGCTTTCCGATATCTATTCAAAATAAAAAGAGAGAACAACCATTCTGGACTTCACCTTATTCAAGGCCTGCGTGTATTTGATCATTGTCGGATCGCGCAGGTCTTTTCTGTTGTGTTCAAGTACATCCAATAGTCCGAAACTGAATTTCAATTCCGGAATCAGTTTGAAGTAAGGAAGGTAAAGATCGCACCCGAAGCCAATCTCCAGCGCCGTATCGAAACGCTTCAATACCAAGGGTGTATCCTTGCGTTTCGAGAGATCGAACGACGGACTCACACCGGTAATCAGGTAGGGACGGTAATTATTTACCCGGCGAGCGCTGTATCGGATGCTAACCGGAAAAGCCAGGTAATTGGATTTGATATCTTGTGTCACCTTCTCTTTTGATCCGATTTCACGCATCTCCACATATTTGCTTCCGAAATACATGCTCGGAGTAAAACGCAGGTTGATGCGTTCGGTAAAGGCCAGATCGCCAACCAATCCCACTGCAAAGCCGGGTGAGAAATGTGGAATCTCGGCAAACCAAGTCTCGCCATCGGCTGTGACAAAGCCGGAATGCCGAAACGAAAGATCCTGTGCATGCAATCCGAGCATGAACCCGAAATGAACGCGTCGCTGATCCACATACATGAGGTTGCGTACTTTCTCGGTTTGGGCGCTTCCCGGTATGCTGAAGAGGAGTAAAAAAAGGAGCAGAATGTTTTTTAAATGTTGCATTTGTAATGGTTCTTATCCTTAGATAACGTAAAGAGAGGTTAATTATTACATCTCTTATGTTATCATGTTATGAATGAGTTAGATTGCTCCGTACTTGCAGGCAATTTGAAAAAATAATCGCATTTTACTTTGTTGGATATTAAAAACGTCTATTTTTGCAATGCTAATTTAGTACTAATTCAATTAAATACTTTACAAAAATGGCTTACGTAATATCAGAAGATTGTATCGCATGCGGTACTTGTATCGATGAATGTCCGGTTTCAGCTATCTCTGAAGGAGATATCTATTCAATCAATCCTGAACTATGTACTGACTGTGGTACTTGTGCAGATGTTTGTCCTACTGAAGCTATTCATCCGGGAAACTAATTGATTTTTGAATCATAATATAAAAGGGAGTCTTTGTAAAGGCTCCCTTTTGTATTTTATAAAAAAGAGGTACGTGCTCCTTGCTCCTTACTCCTTACCTTAACACCGCGACCTTAGCTGTCGCCGGGACGCTCATCTTTAGATAAAATATGGCATATCATTGATATTTAGTTATATTTGGCATCGTTAATCCAAAGGCCTTGTCTAATCACATTATCTAATCACATTATCCAATCGCATTATCTATTACATCAATAAATTAAATTTCGTACTATGAGAAAATTCAGTATTCTCTTTATCTTAACCTTCATTACGGGGACACTTTTCGCCCAGATGAATCAAAAACCCTTTGTGGTACCTGAATTACAGAGCTGGAAAGGCTCGACGGGACATTTCAACCTTACCTCCGATGCTAAAATCATCTGTAACAATCCCGATGCATTCGATTATGCGACCCGCTTTGCCGAAGATCTGAAGAAAATCGCCGACCTTGATATCGAGGTGGTAACAAAACAGAAAGCAAAGGCCGGCGATATCGTGATTACCGCTAAAAAACCTTCTTCTAAAAATGAGGAGGCTTATTTCATCAATATCAATAACACGATTGAAATTGGCGCGAACAATCCGATCGGTATCAACTGGGCAGCCCAAACGTTGCTGCAGATGACCGAGCAAAGTGATAATCACAAACTGCCGAAAGGGAAGATCGTGGATTATCCCGCTTACCCTTTGCGTGGGTTTATGCTCGATTGCGGTAGAAAGTTCTTTACACTTGACTTCCTGAAGCAGTATGTCCGTTTTATGTCTTATTATAAGATGAATACGTTCCAGATTCATCTCAACGATAACGGATTCAAACAATTCTGGGGCGATAACTGGGATAATACCTATGCGGCTTTTCGCCTGGAAAGCGAAACATATCCCGGACTGACCGCAAAAGACGGCTCTTACACAAAGCAGGAGTTTAAAGATTTACAGAAGCTTGCCGAGAGTTACGGGGTTTTGATTATTCCGGAAATCGATGCACCGGCACACGTACTCGCGTTTACCCATTACATGCCCGAAATCGGAAGCAAAGAGTACGGAATGGACCATTTCGATCTATTCAATCCGAAAACCTACGAATTTATGGATGGGCTCTTCAAAGAATACCTTGAAGGGGATGACCCTGTTTTCAGAGGGAAATATGTACATATCGGAACGGATGAGTATTCAAACAAGAACAAAGAAGTTGTAGAGAAATTCAGATATTTTACAGACCGATACATCAATTACATCGAAAGCTTCGGCAAACAGGCTGCTCTGTGGGGCGCACTGACGCATGCCAAAGGGGAGACTCCGGTGAAGGTTGACAGCGTATTGATGCTTTGCTGGTACAACGGATACGCCGATCCGCAAGAGATGAAGAAACTGGGTTACGAAATGGTGAGCATCCCCGACGGATTGGTGTACATTGTTCCGAAAGCCGGTTATTACTACGATTATTTGAATAATAAACACCTTTATGAGAACTGGACTCCGGCGGTTATCGGCAATCAAGTGTTCGACGAAAACGACCCGCAGATTAAAGGGGGAATGTTCGCCGTATGGAATGATCATGTAGGCAATGGAATCTCACAGAAGGATGTGCATCACCGTGTATTGCCATCCATGAAAACGTTATCTACCAAGATGTGGAAAGGGAAGAAGACCGGTGCCGATTTTGATACCTTTACGGCAAAATCGAAGTTGATCGGTGAGGCTCCGGGTGTTAACATCATGGGTACTTATAAAGAGAAAGGAGAGATCCTTCGTCTCGATTCCATTGCGGCAAATAGTGAAACGCCTCTGAAAGAGATCGGATATGATTATTTTGTTGAGTTCGATCTTTATTCGAAGGATAATAAGAACGGAGCCGTATTATTTGAATCGCCTGATGCAGTAGTATATCTTCGCGATCCTGAAACAGGTAAAGTCGGCTTTAGTCGCGATGGCTACAATTACACGTTCAACTACGTCATCCCGAACGATAAGACGCTAACGCTCGCATTTGAGGGAAATAACGTCTCTACCAAATTCTACGTAAACGGTCACCTGATCGAAACGCTCGAAGTGGTTCCGGTTTACAAAGACCAACAGGAAAAAGCGAAATTCAACTACAACCAGACGCTAGTCTTCCCGCTTCAGAAAACGGGTGATTTTAAAGGCTATATGAAGAATCTGAAGGTTATTAATAAATAGGTTAAACGGAAAGCTAAAAAGTAATGCTAGCGTATTTACGTTTACACTCGTTCAATTTTTCTCGGAAGTCCGATTGTTGAATACCTTATGTGAAACTTGCTATAGGGTCTAAAATGCATTTTTAAATAATTATTCGCCCCTACATTATGGCGGAAGGTTTAATTCCTTCGTAGTGCCGGAATGTAGGGGCGATTTTTAATTCGTAAGAGTAATATGAAGCCTAACAGATAAAAGAGTAATCTGAAAAATAAAAACCTTAATGGTGGCGAAAAGCAAACTCCCCAGTGAAATTGCCATATTTATTGCAAAAAGTAAATTAGCATTAATCAATTAAGATAAAGGATTCTCGATTTATCAACAACTAGATATTTCCCACTTTTGGAATAATCTGAATCAAGAAACGTTGGTTTTTCCGTTCTTCAGATTCAGGGAAACGTCCTATTCCTCCTGTTCCGCTTCCAGATATATGAACCTCGCATCGGTTTGGATCAAAAGAGATTCCCGAGGTTTCCCAGAAACGATAAAGAGAAAGTGCTCTTTCATAGCTGAGCTCATAATTGCGGGAGTAACTATCCTTGGAGGCCATTCCCTCGATCAATACTAGATAACGAATTCCGGGCTCATTATCCAAGCGCTTGATTAAATTTACCAATTGATTACCTACCTGAGATAAATATTCATAATCATTGGTGTTAATTTCAGAACTATTGATCTCAAAGGAAATGTTTTTTCTGAGTTGAAAGCGCTGATTATCAGAGTCAAATACGAAGTAGTCTTTGGGGAGGGTTTCAATCGCTTTTTTTATCTCCTTTATTTTTTCAGCTTCTTTATTTTTAACTAAGACGGTGCCCAATTCTTTCTTTACTGCCTCATAATCTTTTAATGCGGTGCCCAGTTTTTCTTTTACCGCCTCAGAATCTTCGGACAGGTCTTTATTAAGTGACCACATCAGGCTAAAAAGCAGCAAGACAATAAAAAATAAACTGGTCATCAAATCGGAATAACTTACCCAAAAAAAATTGTTTTTCTTCATTCTCTGATAAATCGTTTTAAATTAAGCTTTTGGATATTAATTGCAAAATTCAGATTTGCCTCTCCATACCCGGAAGTAGTAATTCCTACTACTTCTCCTTTCATATTCAACAAAGGTCCTCCACTGCTTCCATGAGTAATTTCTGTGGTAGTTTGGATAAGATTTTTACCCTCACGAAAGGAGGAAGCAATTCCTTTTGATAATGTGAGTTCAAGACCTTTAGGATTTCCGACCGCAAACAAATCTTCCCCTATAATGGGTTCATTAGAGGCAATCCGGAGAAAGGAATTATTATGGCAATCCTTTAATTGAAAAATTATATAATCCAAATTTTGGTTCGATTCCAATACCCTCTCTATCTTATAGGAAGTTCCATCTATGGTCCGAACCGTTTCTTTACCTACCAACGTAGACTTGAAAACATGATAGTTACTCACAGCTATTCCATTAGAGGCGATGAAAAAGCCGGTCCCTTGCAGTGTGGCCTCTTCAGTGGAGGTATAAATCAACAATACTCCTGGACAAGTATTTTTATATAAGGTTGATAGATTGTTATCGTTTGCACCTCCTTTCGACGGTCTCACCACTTCATTTATCACTTTGTCCCTAGACCGATTTCTCCCGGAAGGGCTACATCCTGTACAAGAATTAAATAAAAGTAGAGTAGAGGGTAAGAGAAACAATAGCATTAAGAGATGTTGTCTTGATCTTTTCATTTACCAAAAAATTTACCAACTGCGCTTACGGGATTTTTTCCTTTCAATTCTAACTTATTCTCAATTTCCCATCTTTCACCCTTCAGTGTCACCCTTCCCACTGAAATCGTTTCTAAAGTCTGATCCTTATTTGATACCTCCTTTAGGTTACAGGCTATTTCTAGGTTCTTGTAGTTTTTCGTAAGGAACCGATGGTTCTCAAAATGGCAAAGGTCAAAAGTTCCTTTATTGGGGTTGTGCATATCAGGTTGTATTATAAAGATGTGCTTATCCTTATTAAATACAAGAGAATCAATTTTTACAATAAGGGCATTGTTTTCAGGCCATTCCACATAAATAGGGCGCGGGGGTGCCGGAGAGGTAACAGTCCGTAATACACGATTTTGATTCTGATAATCATTGCTCAAATTATTAGGGTTACTCTTAATATTCTGAGGAGGAGATTCTATCGAGCTTGTAGACCCTATAAGGTTCTCTATGTTCATCGAATTTGGAATGCTCGTGTGATTTTGCGGGGTTGTATGAACCTCTTTCTTCTCAGGCTTTATATATCCTCCCGCATGAGAGTTCCCATACAATGCAGCGGGATTGACTAGTCTTTCATTCGATTTCTTAATAGACTCAACATCCGGAAGTAATCTATCTTCCAATTTTCTAAGGGTTTCAGCCATCAATTTGGAGAGCGTCTCAATCCCCTCATGAAGATGATTCAGTTGCCCAAGAGGTCTGAAGTCCGGTGTAAATTCCACTAAGACAGAACTTAGATGATCCGCATTTGCTTTGGCTACTTTCTCCATTCCTTCATACAGCAATCGTGAATGCTCTTCCATCGCAACCCCGAAATTAGAGGCATTATTACTTAATCCATCCATTCGCATACCAATCTCTTTGTATAATTCGTCCATAACACGACTTATATCGTTATTAGACTTAACAAGAGCGTTTTGTGTCTGAGTACTAACTTTATCTATTTCTGTTAGATGAGTGGATAGAAACTGAGTCAACTTATTCGAATGAGTTGTATTGGCATCAATATTTTGAATAAGTGTTTCTACTTGATCGATGCTCTCAGCGAAATGAGTTAACTTATTTGCAACTTTATTTAATTCCCCTAAATAACCGGAGAATTGGTTTAAGGCCTCGAAGCTATTATCTATTTTCTCAAAGACTTCCAGATTATATTTTGCAATCTTGTTTATATCTAGATTCTCTACTTTGTTAATAATCGCTTTCTGATCGGTCATTACCCTAGCAGTCTGTTCGCCAATGGCTTTAAGTTCCACAATCATATAGGTAGATTGACGAGAAAATTCATTTAAACAGGTTTTCAAGCCATTTAATTCACTATCATCTGCTTTATTAATTTCTGGAATAAGATCGGTTTGCAAGAGGTTTAACAAATCGGCTTTTCCTGAAGCTACTGTGATTCGAGCCTCTTTATAAATAAATGAAGTTAATATTGTAGTCCAAGCCAACCCGCAAAGACTTGCAAACATTGCTACCATAACGCTCCAAATCAATCCCGAAATTGAAGATGTAACCTCGTTAGCAGAGACATCCATCGATATTAACCCACAAATAATTCCGACCATCGTAGCTGCGAGCCCGAGATACAGAGGGACAGGCAGTTTTTGTGAAATTTCCTCTTCACGCAAATCGACTTCACGGTCAATAATATCCTTGATAATTGTGAAGTTTAGGGCTGCTCCAAAATTTGCCGTCAGGTAACGGTTCAAAGGAGTAATAATACGCTCGAGATACAAATTATCGGAATCTGCGATGAGTTTGGGTGCCGTTTTCTCATATGAGAGAATTGATACTTCATTTTTAAATAAGAATTTGTAGAGAGATATATTTCGAATCAATTTAAATGAAAAAACAAACTGATAAATAATAATAGCTCCGATGATAAGATATTCTAATAATTGCATTGATTCTATTTTAAATAAATTTGATTTGGGCTTTCTTTGTCAGACGCCACCCCTTCGGCGTTTTTTCAAGTTCACCCCTTTGAATGGTCTCAACTTTGCTTAAGTTACCCAATGCATCATTTATAGAGTCGCATGCCTCCGAAATATAAGTATCAGGCAAGCCCAACATTCGCTGAAAGTCAGCTTTTGGAGATACTCTAAAAAATGCTTTGTTTTCACTCAGTTGATCGAATATGATTTCATAATAATGATCGCGGCCTACAAAATGATCACAGGGAACCACCTCCTTAGTGTACGAAGGTACACTGATAAATTTATATTTTTCAGGAGTGTTTTTCTCAGTTATAAGAGATTGAGAGGATACAAGAACAAAATCCTGGCTATTCTCTTTCGAAGATATCGTAATAGGTTTCCCGGAGAGTTTTTCCCCGGGAATAGATCTTAAATAATCCAAACACTCTTTCAATTCGGAAGCAATGTTTCGAACCTCATAGATTTCTCTTTTTAAGCTGATTATGTGTGAGTTTAGATTGGATATCTGAGATTTCAACTCTTTTATATCATTCTGATCCTGACATGTTTTATTGACCATTTTCTCATCGTCAAGGATTTCAATGTTCTTCTTAGAAGATCTAAAAATATTCTTCATGAATGGGTGCTTATTTCGTTTTATTCGAATTTATTGTAGCCGCTAAATTAGCCAATACTCCAATCAAAGGATAGAAGAATAGTGTCTGGCTTAAAGGAGCTTTAATTCCTTCTCTTGACTGAGCATCTTCAATACCACGTTCCAGATAATCTTTTAAATCTATATTCCGGATATCTTCAAAACAAGCGTACGCTGATTTGTCAATTCCAAAATTATTGGTGATTTCACACTCTCGTGAAAAACATGAATCACACATCTGATAAAAGTCTTTAACTGAATGGAGTACAGAGTTAATATGGGAATTCTCAATTTCATTATAGGCAAAGAGGTCATTAAAATCGTTAGCTAAAACAATCCTATCCGTTCTCTCTTCATTTATACCTCCAATCCAATGTTTGAGTTCAGTTGAAATGATTCCTGCGTTCTCTTCCCCTGAATTAGTGTTACGCACATTATTCTGATTAATAGAAAGAGCACCCTTACAGGTTAACACTTTCGGATCTTCATCGGTAATAACACGAATCAACTGATCTGTCTTTTTATTGAAAACGTGAGAGAAAATTCCTGTAAATAGTTTGCCAATAATCGCTTTGTTTGGCGAACAGTCAAGAATCTCCAATGTTTTGGAACCATTACCACTAAACATTAGGTTTCTTGGAATATCATTTCCGTTGCGCTTCATGAACTGGGCGAGGTAATAGATCACTGCAGCATAATATATCAATACACAAAGTTTGATGTCGCTTGTATAACGAATTTCTTCCAGATAATTATAATTCTGCATTGAGAAAGCGAAATTGCTAAACTCGGTAGAATCGTTATTCTCAAGAATATACTCCAGTTTCTGGCGTTGTTTTGAATCGACCTTCTTGGATATATTATCTTTAAAATACTGAACAAAACCATTAGAATCAGGACTTCCCGAGAACCCGTCTCCAAAAATTACATTGCAGGCAAATTTGAAGGAAGAGATGGTGATTGGGGTATTATTGTTCTGTATCTTTCCATCGAAGATGGCAAGATCAGCAGATCCCCCACCAATATCAATGGAGGCCGACAACCCCATCACTTGATTACCATGCTTACGGTAATAATAATAAGGTGCAATACTTTCCGTAATCTTACTTAATCGATTGATGTCAGAAGCGGGGAAAAGCGCTTTAAATTTGTTCGACCATGTTTGTTCCATAATCTGAAGATTATTCACAGACAAACTAACGGGGTAAAACCATGTAATATTAATTGCTCTAAGGTCGCTATTGGTAGAAATCGCCTTGTAATAAATTAAATGTAGGATACTTCCTAGGTAAACATTAAGACGTTCTCTCGCCTCTTCATTATCAAAATTTTCCCATTTTAGATTAGTCACTGATGTGAATATTCCCGATTCAATAATTTCATTATGCAATAAATGGGCATTTGCATCTTGGAAAGGAATCTGATTTGTATGTATGCTTTTGTTCTTATTAATCAAAAGGGCACTACGGAGTGGGAACGATACGCTACCTTCTTCCTTTTTGCCCACTTGAAGAGGCACGAGTTGGTGTTCCAAATAGCGTTGTTGGCTCTGAATATGCATCGCATCATCTTTCAAGAATGTTTTGTAAAGAGCACTATTCTCATCATATGCCAATTCAGAAATCTTTTCCCCGATTTTACATTCGATATGGGTGTTCGTTGTGCCAAAATCAATGGAAGCGTCCATGCCGTTGCCGGTTCCCTGGTAAGTTTTGAGAAGAGGAACGATTACTCCTTGTAATTTGTTTTTACGAATGATAATTACGTCAAAATCGCCTTGATAATTAGAAAAAGCAGAATAAAAAGAGGAAATTACCCCATCTAAGCGAACCGTGGAGTTAATATTCTCAATACGGTGTCCTTTATTCAATAAAGAAAATTCTGGTACGGTTGCACCTTTATTGGTTTCACCATCAATCACTCCAAATTTATACTGAATGTTGATGTCCGGATTCACCGATTTATAAAATGGTAAAATTGCAATATCTCCGGCCCATGAATCAATATCAGCTATATTGTAGGTTTTCTCCAAACTAACTATGCCCTTTCGAGTAGGAATATTCAATCTTACTGTAATAGATTTGTTAATTCCTTCCGAAATAGTTATATATCGATTCAGATAATCAGCGCTAAAGTATTTGAAGAAAACCTCTTTAAGTGGCAATAGAACATTTAGATTTTCACCTTTTGAGTTCTTAGCTGAGAAGAAATGTTCATGATCAATTGAATAGGGAATACGGATTAGTTTGTCTTCAAGAAAATCCCCAATTCCCAACCAAGGATAGGGTTCCCCTAAGAAAGGAAGTACATCACCTCCGGTCTCAGGCGCCATATTTGTATATTCCCAGTTTACCCCTTTAGTTGTATACACCCATCGAGAGTTAAATGCTTTATTAGGAAGAACCATGGGAATTAAAGATTCATTTGTTTCAAAATCGGGCTTGATGATGAAATCGCTCTCCTCCTGAATACTATCACATTTAGGCATGGTTAATCCTAACGTATGTGGACCAACTATACAAAGATGGGTTGTAGCTACCGTACAAGGAGAATATTCTGGAAATTCTCCATTCACTATTTTATTACGAACAGTTCGATCTAAGAGTGTTTTGTCTTTTAAAATGAAATCTAGATATTTACGCAATTCGGGCATTTTTAGCGTACGGTGATCTTGATTCACTAAATGATAGAAATATAAAATAAAATCATCGTCACGCTCTTCCAAGGAACGAATCTCTTTAAAGAAGGTGTGTGTTCCTGATCTTAGATCTATTCCCAACATTGGCACATCCGGCGAAGGCACAAACATGGTGGTGGGAGATGTACTGCCAACAATTGTATTGTCATATAGCAAGAAAAAAAGCTCATCAACTCGATTAAAATCATAAACTTCTTCATCTTGATCCCAATATGCCTGTAGCGAATTTCGCAACGTTTCATTGTCGGCCAATTCATTCAAATTTGAGCATCTCCAAGGAATTATTTTTAAAATTTCTTTATATCTCTCTGAGAGATAAAATAGTTGAGCAACATCTAGGGTATAAGAAATCAAACGATGTTGAGGGGTATCTCCTTGTACACATCTATTACGTACAACAAGTTCAAAAGCTGATTTTATAAGATCAAACTGCGCAAACGGTGACGGTATAGACGTCGCTATTACGTCGCAATTTGACATAATCCCGTTTACAGTATCCTGGGGAGGGAAAATGCTAGTATGCCATCCACTGTTATGTTGGGCATAATTATGTAGTCGTAGAGTCTTTTTGGCCATATTAAATCAATTTCTTTTTTTGAAGCGTAGATTCAGTTGCTCCGTCAAACATTTTTACAAACTTTGGAAATAACGCTTTCTCTTCACTCTTCTTGATAAACTCATTCAGTTGTGTGTCCAGTTCCTGATAATTGGTAGTTCCCCCAAATCCTAGAAAACTGCTTTTACATGATTTTCCAACAATGAAATTCATCGCTTTACTCTCTTCAACTTCTTGGAATGGTTTGAATTCAGGGTGGCTAAGTGACATCTCTTGAAGCCATTCTTCATAATTTTCGAATACCTTTCGTAGATTCGAATAATCAGTTTCATGAAAGAAGTTCTCTTCAAAATATTTCCGCCAAGAAGTCTTTTTATTATCGGAATTCAAGTAATTGCTCATTAATTTGAATTTGGCCATATTTTCAGCCACAACATCATAGTCAATTCTGTTTAATGAAGTAAAAGAATAAGGCAATGTGTCATCTTCCACTCCAAATTCTCGAATTTCCGATTCAATATGTCGATCCACCCTGTCAATAGATTTACAAAAATCGAATAGTGAGAGAGCTGCTGCCATTTCGATGAAGTTGGCCTTATTCTTTTGGGTGGCTGCACCGTCTGAATTAGGGATGGGAGTTGGACTATCATATCCAATTAAATAGAGACACTCCAACAAATTTGTTTGGTGAATGGTACGTTTATAATACTCTAGAGCCACCTTTGCCTTTTCGTTAAAAGTCGAAGAATCAATGGCACTTTCTGCATTGATTTCTACATTAAAATAGGGTTGGAGAGAAATGGCTCCAATCTTGGCATTTTTGATCTCTGGCTTTCCATGTAAATCTGAGCGAAGAGTCTTTAATACCAAAGGAAATCCTGCTGCACCAGTCCCTCCAAAAATAGAACTGACGATGAAAATGGCGTCGTTGGATTGGAAGGCATTTATGAAATTTGCAAAATCATCCGACTCAATAAACCTATTTAATACGACTGCTCCCATATTCGGATTACCCTTAAAGCCTACCGAAAGGTCTGAATCAAGATTGTTCTGAGAAAATAGGAGATTCAGAAAATGCTTATCTTCTTTTGTTTGTAAGTTATAATCTATGAAACTAGAAAAGTCTTGTTCTTGTGTATTGATAGAGAATAAGATCTTTTCATTCACTCCATTCTCCGCTTTGAGTGCTTCAATTTTTTGAGAAAAAAAGTCGTTAGGTACTTCCATCGATTTACGGATATTCCGATAATAACCGATGATGTCACACGTTCGATTCATATCTCCATTTTGTAAATCTGGGTCCAGAATGATTGGGACCACAGTGTCAAAACCATTTGGTAATTTACATCCCGATGCAAATAACAAAGTAAGTGCTTTAAGTACGCGTGACCCCGTACCCCCAATAGCGAATAAATATATTTTTGCCATATAAAAAAGTTCAATAAGTTTAAAAAGGTAAATGGTATTGATGTTTGCTTACTCTTTTTAACACGAGACTCAATCCTGTGAAAAATAATAAAAAGGCCACTGTGTTATATACCGAATAGTTCAGGATTATTCGGTTTGTAATATCAGACATTTCTGAATCCTGGGTAAACTCAATCAAAGACTCCTGTAGATAACCATATGTGATTCCTCCCACTAAAAATACCCCAATGCCGAATGCATAAAGAAGCCAATGCCATATCTTGGTGTAAGGGTAACGTATCAAGAAATAGAAGATAATCGCTGCAGATAATGACACAAAGAGTGTTAGAAGGCCTATCAAGGAATAATGCGAAAATAATCCGTCATTTCCATCATACATAGTTTGGAAAATATCCTGATAATCTTGATTGTATATCCACAATTCATAAACTGTTGCAAATAGATCGTTCATTGTATTTGTTTATTTGTTAACTGTTATTTTGAAGTTTAGAAGATTCGAGTCTCCCTGTTTTTCGTGATATGCTCGGCGTACACCTTCTACTAAATAGCTGAAACCAAAAGTTGAATATGAATCAACTATCGAATCGTCGATGTTGCTAGATTCTTCAACCCATTTATTCCGGTCAGATAACAACGCCACTGATAATTCCCCGAATGGAGTCTGGGTTGCTCGAAAGGTCAGTAAATGGGTTGGGGTAAAGCTCAGTTTTTGAGTAAACTTGACATCCGTAGTTTCCGCAATTTCTATTAACTCATAATTTGAGCTTATAGAATAGTTCATGGGATCTTTAAAGTATTCATTCGAACAAGGAATATGAGATAAATCAATGGCCACTGAAAATTGAAATTCTTTCGTGTTACGGTCACGTCCTTCAAAAGTAAGAAGTGCTGGATCCTTTTTTGATTGTTTGAATTTTCCTTTTCGGTTATTGTTTACAATGGCAAAATTCACTTCATTCTCTTTATCTAATAATAAGAATCTACTCATCGCCTCATAACCCGGAAGTGTTTCTATATAATTGCTGTTAAATACCGTTGAAAGATGTGCAGAAGGCCCAAAGATCCAGATATAATAAGGCCTATTATGGTCAACGGCTATGCGACTACCACTCGCTGTGTAATAGTTTCCTTTAAAGTGCGAATTCATTTTAATTAATATGGTCTGCATATCCCATTTGGAAAGCATGTTGTAGAATTCGGTTTTTGTGTCTCCACTTTTTGTAATTAGTTGATTTTCTATCAGCGATTTTGATTTGTTTTGTATTGAGAATATAGCATCTGTAATAAGGATACTTATAGAAGAATCATTTGCGTGATTCATTACTTGAGATATCATTTTAACTAAATCACTATCTGCAATATTACCTTGCCTCATTCCTGTCGGGGATAAAGCTTGATTAAATTTCTGCTTGCTATCACCAAGAGGTGTAGTTACTGCATTGATTAAGAAATATTTTTTATCAGTATCATTAAAGTCTGATTTAGAAACGATTTCCGCGACAGAGCGAACAAAGTCAGAGCCCCCGGTAGCCACATAACCTAGCATGCTTCCGGAATTCTCAAGATAAAAAATACTATTTGTTATTGGCAGAGTCGATTTCGTAAGTTCTGTTATTACGTCCTCTTTTGTTTCTTCAGATACTCGATTCTTTTTCCCGCAACTAAATAGAAGGAATACGGAAAGGAGACAATATGCGAAAAGAGGTAAGCCTTTGTTTAATTTCATATATAGTTTATTTATATTATGATGTAAAATAAATGGTTGTATTGATTGGATAGTGGAATAAGAGGAGATGTGTTTTTGGAATATGTATTTTAAATAATTGCAAAAATATAAATAAATAAGTAATATTTTGGTTTCGTTTGTGCTTTTGCAAAAATCATTCAAAATAGGACTCATTTAAGTTATGAATAATATATTATTTTAAGAGTTTGTTCTCTATGGTGTTATTTATACGTCCCTCCCTCGTATTTTCTTTGGAATCTTTATTTCTAGTTACGCTGATTTCATAAGCCTTTATAGTATCAATAATTATTACATAGGAAAAAGCGAAATTCAACTACAACCAGACGCTAGTCTTCCCGCTTCAGAAAACGGGTGATTTCAAGGGGTATATGAAGAATCTGAGGGTTATTAATAAATAAATCAGTATCTTTCAGGAGCAATTTTAATGAAGGTGGAGTAAAACAAAGGCTTGATTTTGAAGAGTGTAGTGGTTTTGATCCTATGAAATTCCAAACCGATCCTTTGAATTTCCTTTCTGCTCCTATATATCAAAAAAAGCAAGACGGTGGTTCAGTCGAAGCAAGGCCTTGCTTCGGTCGAACCACGGCCTTGCTTCGACTGAACCACGGCCGTGGTTCGCACCCTATGGTTTATCTGAATTAAGTTATAGTCCATCCCAATTCAAATTGAGTGCTTGGGGCGATGAAATCCTTGAAAATTAATTTTACAACCAATCCGGTTATTTCAAAAAAAATCCCCCTGAAAACGTTTCAGGGGGATTTTTTGTAAATCTAGTATTGCCTTTTTATTTCTGTTCGCCGAACTCTTTCTGTTGGCGTTCCACCTCCTTTAACTGAAGGTTTACGATCTCTTTCTTCAGACGGGCGATCTCTTTCTCCAATTCGCTGTCGCTTTTTGTCGAAGCGCTAGCTTGTTTTGCTCCGGATGCCACGGCTTTCTCCTGCGGATCGAAGATCAGTGGGAAAGTGCTCGCGGAGGTTTCCAATTCAAGGATGGTTTCCGTCGGCATTTGCGCTCCTTCAAACAATACGCTTGCTTTTACGCGGATCTTGCCCGGAGTGGTGGTGGTCTTTACCAAAACCGGAGCGGTGCCCCAGCGAATCGGTGCCGGATTGGAATTGGTGCGATCGTCTGCTACCAATGTTCCTTCCCCTTCAATCTCGAACTTGACGAAGTAATTGTTTAGGCGTTTGATGTTTCCGTTCTTATCCGCAATTGCGGCGATCACCGTCACGACGTCGCTTCCGTTCGCTTCGGGATTCATCCCTTCGTGGTCGGCCCACAAAAGAATCTTTTCGGGACGACGCGCAGGAGCAACCTTGTGTGTGGCCACTACTTTGCCGTCGATCAACCCTTCCGCCAATAGGAATACTTCGCTCTGCTTTCCGTGATTCATTGACATTTTCTTGTCTGTCATGAAGTCGAAAGCATCTTCGAATACGATGATCGGCGAACGCATTCCATCGGCCGATGCCGGTTTCGTATAATGGTAGGTTTTTCCCTCTTTGTTAACCGTTAGTCGCACCTCCTCGCAATTGGAATAGACGGAAACGTCTTTGCCCGAGAAAGGTGTCATTTCATGTGCGATAAAGATCATCGGACCGTTATCGGCGATCAGATCGCTTTTTTCCGCTTCACGTTGCGACATGAACATGTAGTAGGAATATTTCGGCTGGCGGAATACATCCATCATCCCTCCGTAAAAAGGATCGGGATGGTACCCGCGCTGGTGGTCGAATGAGTGCCACAAACAGCCACCCATGTGTTGACGATTCGTTTCATGCAGTGTCTGCAAACTGCTATAGGCGTAAGGCGGATTGGCGTAATGGCGGGTCTGTACCAACATCGGCTCTTCTCCCCAGTTGCGTGCTACGCGACTCGGTGAGTTGTGCGAGTTCCAGTCGTCTACGTTATCTCCCCATTCGCGGGTGAAGTAGCTCTTTTTCGGATCGAGGTGTTTCATCGCCCAATCTTTATCGCCTCCTGCAGGATGACCGAACAGCACCGGGAAAACCTCTTTTCCGCGCGCCTCGTTGTCGCATCCCGTATAACAATAAGGATAAGGATATTCAGCCATCACGATATCGTGGGCATTCTTCGCGAAGTCCGCAGGATACCAGGTTTCATTCAGAATCGGCTCCCACAACCAGACACTCGGGTGGTTACGGTCGCGGCGCACCATGTTTCGGATGTCCTGATAAACTCGTTTGGCAAAGATCGGGTCTTCATTCCAAAACTGCCATCCCGGGGTGTTGACGATCACAAAAAGTCCCAATTCGTCACAAGCATCCATGAATGCCGGATCTTGCGGGCAGTGTGCGTTACGGATCACCTTCAGTCCGGCATCGCGCAATTTTTTCGCATCGCGCCAATGCAATGAGTTGGGTACCGCATTGCCGATAATGGCGAAGTCTTGGTGTCTGTTGGCACCGATAAGTGGATTTTCGTACGGTTTGCCGTTAAGCCAAAAGCCGTCTTCCCCTTTGAATTCGATGCTGCGGATACCGATGCGACGTCTGTAACCGTCGATGATGTTCCCTTCTTTGTCGCGAATACGGACGAAAAGGTTGTACAGGACGGGCGATTCGGGACTCCACAATTTCGGGTTGCTGATTTTTACCTTGTCGGAAGAGACGCCTTTTTTACCGTTGCCGATCTGAATGACATCATTCACAAGGGCGACCGTTTCTCCCGCTTTGGTTTGCAGTTCATACTCCACGACTCCTTTGAATCGTTTTCCGGAAGCGTTGCGTACTTCGGTTTTCAGCAGGATGTCTGCCGACTGATCCGAAACGTTGTCGAATGCCACGAAAAGTCCTCCGCCGGCGATCTCGTTTTCGGCGTTGGGGTCTGTGATGTAGATGTCGTTGTGTGCGATCAGCCAGCAATCGCGATAAATCCCTCCGAAATAGGAGAAGTCAAGCGTGTGTTGCGGCTTTCCGGGAGCGTATGCTGGATCGTCGCTGTTATCGCTCCATACAGCGATGACATTCTCTCCCGCCGGATTGATCACATCGGTCAGTTCCACCGAGAAAGGGAGGTAACCGCCGAAATGCTCCGCTACCTGTTTTCCATTCACGAACACCTTGGATTTTCCCATGATGGCTTCGAAATGGAGGAAAAGCTTTTTATTGGTAAGCGATTTTTCAGGTGTGAAATGCTTTCTGTACCAAGATACCCCTTGGTAGTTGACACATCCGCTGGCTTCGGTGGGAAGCAGTTCGATTCCGTTCGGTAACGAAACCACGTCCCAATTGCTGTCGTCGAATCCCACGGTTGCGGCATTGGCGACATCCCCTTTATGGAACCGCCATCCGGGATTAAAAGAGAATACCTCACGGCCGCTCTCTTTGGTCTGGTAGAACCCTGCCGTGGAGAATTCGGGTTGATGTGCCGCGTGCACCGAGAACAGGGCGATGGTGAGGAACCAGAAAAATGAGAATAGTTTTTTCATAGGTAAAAAATGAATTGAGTAAACAGTTAAATGAATAAACTGTAATGATGAATAAATAATTGAGTGTGTAAATTTAGAATAAGCTGAGTTGTGGTGATTCGATTCGTACTGTCTTATCCAATTCGACGTACCAAAGGTAGCCTTCCACCTTTTCGTATCCCATAGCATACAGTTGCTGCATGTAACCTGTTACTTGTCTAATATAAGATTTTTGTTCTTTCTTACCGAATTTATAATCGATTACGATCACCGTATCATCGATCATTACCACGCGGTCGGGGCGCAGAAAGGTGCCGTCGGCGATGAGGATCTCCGTTTCATTGAAAACATTCGCTTCGGGGGCAAACCAGGCATGCACTGCGGGAGCGTTCACGAGCGATTTGATCCGGTTGATGATTTCCGGCGCTTCTTCCTCGCGGAAACTGCCCTTGCGTACGAATTCGCGTACGGCGCCCTCAATGTCTTCCGGGTATTTGATCGCGGAGAGAATCTCGTGCATCAGGTTGCCGTACAATCGCTCCTCCTTGTCTTGGAAATACCCTTTCCCATGCAGACGCAATTGCAAACGGCTGCCCGGGTCGATGGAAATGTATCTGCCCATGCTGATCTCTTCGATTCCTTTCTCCTTTTCCACTCCTGCATTCCACCAGTTACCCGCTTCAAAGCACTGCTCTTCCGGATCGAAAAGCTCCGAGAGGTTCAGGTATTCTCGGTCGTCGACCGGCAGACGGCTCCATTCCATCGCACTGTACAGCACCGATCCGATGTGTTTCAGATCTTCCGGTTTTTTCTCTTTCGGAGCGAAGACGATCAGTTCCTCTTTAGCTCGGGTGAAGGCGACATACGCGATGTTGAGGTTGTCGATAAAAGCCTGGCGCATCTCGGTCAGGTAATTCTCCGCATAAATCGTATTGAGCAGCGAACTGCCGTAACGAACCGGAATCATCGGCAATTTATTGAAAGGCTCGAGCGTGGGTTCGCACCAGATGATGTTCTCCTTGATCGCTTCGTGGTCAATGTCCCAAGCGGCAAACGGCACGATGACCGCTTTGAATCCCAACCCTTTCGATTTGTGGATGGTCAGGATACGGATCGCATCCTGCGAGTCGGGCGTGGAGATGGTTTTCCGTTCGCCCGTAGCTTCCCACCAGGTGAGGAAAGCCGACAAATCGGCCGTATTGGATGTGGTGAAGTCCACCACCAAGTCTTGGAATGCCTGTACATACACCTTGTCTGAAGGGTTGTCTCTACGGATCACCAGATCGATGATTTTCTCGCTCATCTCGAACAGCGGCAATTTGCGTAGTGACTCAGACTCCTCGATGATCATTTTATTGAAATAGGCGTGTGCCTGCGGTTCGTCGTAGAAGTAATCCGCCAACGCTTTCTCCGCCGAACTGCCCTCTACGTTCATAAAAAGGTTGTAGGCGGCGATCACCTTGTTGATGTCGGACGAGGGGTTGTTCAAGTAGTTCATGAAACTGATGATCATCCGGATCACGGGCGCCTGACTGATGAACAACGCTTCGTTCGAAATCACGTCAAAGCGATAGGGCGATTCGGGATGTTCCGCCTTATACGTAAGCAGGGTGTCGGCGATCACCGCCCCTTCGCGCCCCGTACGAACCAGGATGGCGATGTCTTTGAGCGGATATCCCTGTTTCTGCAGTTCGATAAGTGTATCGGGTAGCCGGTTGAGCACCTCTTCTCGCCAACTCTCCTCTTTTTCGTTGTCGATGAATTCCACGCGCACGTGACCGGCCTGATCCTGTTTCTCTTTCGGAACCTTCTGGTAGATATCCGTGTAGGCCGAACTGATCATGCTGCGGTACTCTTCGCCGATCCGGGCGGAAGTTTCCGCCTTGTCAACCGCCGCGTTGTATTTGTCTTGCAGCATGTTGGCGGCCATTGTGAAGAAGGTGTTGTTGAAGTCGACGATGTTTTTGCAACTGCGCCAGTTGGTGTCGAGCACGCAATCTTCACGTTGTTCCGGTTCATAACGTCTGATCCCGTCGTGTAACAGCATCCAGTCGGAATTTCGCCAACGGTAGATGCTTTGCTTTACGTCGCCCACGATGAGGTTCGAGAAATCCTGTGCGATGGAATCGCTGATCAGCGGCTTGAAATTGTCCCATTGCATGCCCGATGTATCCTGAAATTCATCGATCATGAAGTGTTTGATGCGCGTGCCGATTTTCTCATACACGAAAGGGGTATCCTTGCCGTCGATCACTTTGTGGAGCAATTCGGTGGTGTCGGTGATGAGCATGATGTTGTTCTCGCGACTGTAATCGCGCATGTTGCGGTCGATATCGCTGAGGATTCCCACGGTATAGATGTAGCGCAGGGTCGCTTTGGCACTGTCGTAGATGCGAGAGAGGTTTCCGTAGAGGTAGATGACCTGCTCCACGCACTCCTTCAATCCGGCATCGAACGCACCTTGGATCATCATTTTTTTTCCTGCGGGAGTCGTTTTGGCGCTCCAGTTTTCCACGCCTTCCTCCAGTTTCAGGAAAGAGGGGGTGGGGGGCTTGATTTCACCTTTGGCCCAGAGTTCGAAATATTTGAATTGTGAGCGGGAGCCGCCTGTGAAGTCGGTAGGTGTCAGGTCGTTGGCTTTCATGATCTCCAAGGCACTTGTCCCGATCTCTTTGGAGGCTTCCTCGAAATCGTTCATCAGCACTTTGATCTCCTTGATGAAATCCTCGAGGTTCTCTTTGTTTTCGGTAAAGGCCAGGATCTTCTCGCTGTTTTTCTTGTAGTCTTCCTTGAGAATTTCGCGCGACAGAGAGAGCAGTTCCTTGCGTGTATTCCAATCTTTACCGCTTTCGGTGCGGTCGTTGGAGAAAAGGAGCAGCCAATCGAGCGTTTTCTTATTTTCGGGATTCGCGAGTCCCGCTATCATGCGGTCTATCGCCTCGTTGCGCACCTTGTCTGTATCCAGTTCCACTTCGTAGCCGCCCTGAAGTCCGATCTCTCGGGTAAAAGAGCGCGTGGTCTGTTGGAAGAAACGGTCGATCGTGCTTACGTTGAAACCGGAGAAATCGTGCAGAATGGAGATCAGCACTTTTCTGGCTTTGGCGCGCACCTGTGCCGTGGAGATGCCGAACTGCTCGGTCAGCATCTTCAGGTACCCCGATTTCTCGGGTTGAACAGAGAGCAGGTGCAGCTGTTCGATGATACGTTGTTTCATCTCGTCGGTAGCCTTATTGGTAAAGGTTACGGCCAGGATGTTATCGAAGGTGGTGTTCTCCGTAAAAAGCATTCGCAGGAAAGTTCCGGTAAGCAGGTAGGTCTTGCCCGACCCGGCGGAAGCACGATAGACTGTTAGCATAAATTGTGGATGTGTGTTAGATGACGCGCGCCTTGTAACCCTCTTTCTGGAGGATTTCCAGGATTTTCTGTCGGAAGTCGCCCTGAATCAGGATCTCTCCGCATCGGGAAGAGCCGCCCGAACCGCATTTGGTTTTCAGCATCTTGGCCAATACCCCTAAATCATCTTCGCTGCCCACATAACCGGTCACGAGTGTCACCGCTTTTCCTTTGCGGTGTCTCTTATCGAGCTCGATGCGCAGGTTCTGTTTGTTATTGGGTAGGGTATCAACCACTTCGTTTTCCTCTTCACTCTCGTATTTAAAATCGGGGTTGGTGGAAAAGACCACGTTTAGTCTCTCCTTCCAGTCGTTATTCTTCATAAAATAGGCTATTTAGATGTGAGTTGCCGCTTCTGCGCTTTAAAATTAGCGCTTCAAACAAAATTGAACATGAAAAAAGTGCTATTTTTGCATAAAAGTCAAACTATTGTACGAATATGACCGATGACATATCAAAATTGATGATCAAACTTCCCGAACCAACCCTTCGACGGTTACCCTGGTATCTGGCATACCTCAAATTATTGAAAGACAGGGGCGAGGAGTACGTTTCATCCACACAGATTTCGAAAGAGATCAATGTGGATGCGTCTCAGATTGCGAAAGATCTTTCTTTTATCAATATTTCGGGAAAGACGCGCGTTGGATATGAGGTGAACTCTCTGGTAGAGGTTCTGGAAGATTTTCTTGGGTTCAAGAAAAGACATCGGGCATTTATCATGGGGGCAGGTAGCCTGGGTGCCGCGTTACTTCATGACAATGGTCTGGAGCAATTCGGTTTATGCATCGTAGCGGCCTTTGACGTCGATCCGAATAAGATCGGAACGGTGATCAACGGCATTCCGGTATATGATATCCGTGATTTTGAGAAGTACAGAAAAGAGTTTGAGGTGAACATCGGAGTACTTACCGTACCGGTGGATAAGGCGCAAAAGGTAGCCGACATGATGATTGAGGGCGGTATCAAAGCCGTATGGAATTTTACTCCTTTCAGAATCAAGGTACCCAAGCACATCGTGGTTCAGAACACCTCGATCTACGCCCATCTTGCCGTGATGTTCAACCGACTTAACTTTATGGATAATAAGTAATGAAGATTATTTGCACAGGCTGGAACTATGCCCAGCACAATAAAGAGATGGATCAAGCGTTTATCTCTAAGGATCCGACGCTCTTCATGAAGCCGGAAACAGCACTTTTGAAGGATGGAAAACCGTTCTTCTTGCCTGATTTTTCAGATCGAATCGAGTATGAAACGGAAATCGTAGTACGTATCAGTCGGCTGGGTAAGAATATCTCTGAGAAATTTGCTCCCCGCTATTACGATGCGGTGACCGTGGGAATCGACTTTACGGCGCGCGACCTGCAGAACGAATTGCGTGAGAAGGGAATGCCTTGGGAGATTTCGAAAGGGTTCGACAGTTCGGCCGTAGTGGGAGAGTTTATCTCGCTGGAGGAAGCCGGAGGCAAGATAAACGATATCCCGTTCAAAATGTTGTTGAACGATCAGCTCGTGCAGTGCGGCAATACCGCGGATTTGTTGTTTTCGGTGGATAAGATCATCGCCTATGTCAGCAAGTTCTGCACGTTGAAGATCGGCGATCTGATCTTTACGGGAACTCCGTCGGGAGTGGGTCCGGTTAAGATAAACGACCACCTGCAGGGATTTATCAGCGAGCAGAAGCTGCTTGACTTCCACGTCAAATAATCCGCTCGACGTTCTCTGCGGAATAACGCTCTATTATGATCAAAACACACGCTATTTTCCGCATGCTGTTGCTTTGCGCACTGCTCCTGTTCCCTTTTTCGAGGGTATCGGCGGCAGCGGTAACAGCTTCGATTCATACAGCTTCTATTCACACTTTTGCCGCATCTTCCGTTCTCTCCGATGGTCATTGGGTTAAAATCGCCGTCGAAGAGAACGGCATTTATCAGATAACAGACGCCGAACTGAAGAAAATGGGATTCTCAGATCCTGACAGGGTGGGCGTGTTCGGCTTCGGGGGACACCTCCTTGACGAAGCTTTTTCCAATCCTCACATAGACGATCTTCCTGAAGTTGCCGTGTATCGCGACAGCCGGAAAGGTCGTATTCTTTTTTATGCACGGGGCGTAACCAAATGGGAGTACAAAGGTTCCTCCACCGGTTTCGTACACACCAATAATCCCTATTCGGTGCAGGGTTGCTATTTTCTACATCAGAAGGATGAGGCGGCTCGCGAAATGAAACGCTCGCCCCAGGGCTCGGGAGCGGAGGTGGATTTGACCGCTTTCGACGATTATGCGTTGCATGAAACGGATTTAGAGAATGTGGGAGGAACCGGACGCGAAATGTACGGCGAATCTTTTCTCTATACGCGGACACGTGATTTTAAATTCTCATTGCCCGGAATCACGACCGATCCCGGTAAACTCACCGTTAACTTCATTGCGAAGAACAGTGCGGTTTCCACACTCACCCAGCAGATCAACGGAAAAGAGATCCGGTCGGCTTCCATCTCCGCGATCGGCTCCGATAAGTATCAGCAGGCACAGGAAATGAAGAGCATCACCGCTTGGACTCCGGACGGAAATGCAACTACTACCGTGCGATTGACCTACAATCCGGGAGGGGGAACCGCTTCACTGGCGTTTCTGAATTATGTGCGTCTGAACATGAAACGTTCGCTCGCGCCTCAGGGTAACTACTTGCTTTTCAGAAGTGTCGAGGCGGCGCAGAAACGGGTCCGCTTCAACTTGTCGGGTGTCAACGCCTCGATGCAGGTGTGGGATGTGACGCACCCGACGGATATCCTGCAACAGGAACTCTCGATGGGTAACGATCAGACGGCATCGTTCGTGCCCTCGCTCAACGGATTGCGAGAATATGCGCTGGTGTGTACGGAAGAGACGTTCCCTTCGGTGAGCGCTCTGGGACGCGTGAATAACCAAAACCTGCACGCGCTGCCGCAAACGGATCTGGTGATCGTGGTGCAGCCGGGACTAAAAAGTGAGGCGGAGCGACTCGCCTCTTACCGCCGTGAGCGCGACGGATTACACGTGACGGTGGTGCATCCCGAAGCTATTTACAATGAATTTTCATCCGGAACGCCCGATGCTACGGCAATTCGGCTCTTTATGAAGCAGTTTTATGACCGGAGCGAGCAAGCGGGTACCCCTCCGCGATACCTTTTGCTTTTCGGTGACGGCTCTTACGATAACCGCTCCATGAATACCGCCTTGTGGAAACCTGCGGCGGTGCAGCATAACATCATCACCTATCAATCAGAACTGACGTTGAATGAAACGGAATCTTATGTCTGCGACGATTATTTCGGATTTCTCGATGACGGTGAGGGTGGCAAGCGCGATGCCTTGGGGTATCTCACCCTTGCATCCGATAAGGTGGATGTGGGGATCGGCCGTTTTCCGGTGCGTACCCTTGCACAGGCTAAAACGGTAGTGGATAAAGTGATCGCTTATTCCGGAAATAAGACAACGGGCAGTTGGAAGAATCAGATCACCTTGTTGGGTGACGACGGCGATAACAACATCCACATGAAGCATGCCGATTCCATGGCAACGATCATTCAGGATAAAGGGTTGCACCAGTTTGTTTTCAATAAGATCTACTTGGATGCATATAAGCGGGAGATTACCAGTTCCGGTACCGCCTATCCGGATGTGCGGAAACGGTTCTTCGATCAGTTGCAGGCGGGGTCGCTGCTGGTCAATTATTCGGGTCACGGGGCAACGACCTCTTTGACGCACGAAAAGATATTCAAGCTTTCGGATGCCGAGAGCATCACGATGAAACGACTTCCGGTATGGGTGACGGCGACCTGCGATTTCAGCCGCTTCGATCATCCCGAGACTTCGGCCGGAGAGGCTTTGCTGCTGAACCCCAACGGGGGGGCTATCGCCATGTTTACCACCACCCGCGTGGTTTATTCGAACGGCAACCTGCGGATCAACCACCATTTGATCGAGAATATATTCACGAAACATGCCGACGGAACACGTTATGCGATCGGCGATATCATGAAAATCGCCAAATGTGCATTGGGCACCGATGCCAATAAGCTCAATTTCGTGTTGCTGGGTGATCCGTCGATGAAGATGGCGTACCCCGAACAAGAGATGGAGTTGACGGAAATCAATGGACAACCGGTTACCGGCGAGCCGGTATTGTTGAAAGCATTAAGTCGCGTTACCATGAAAGGTCGCGTTCTGAAAACGGGATCGGAGGAAACGGATGCCGATTTTACGGGTATCGTGATGCCTACGGTGTTCGACTGTGAAGAGACGGTCACCGCAGTCGATAATGATAAAACGGATCGCCCTTTCGTATTCCGCGATCGTTCGCGTAGGTTGTTTGCCGGTCGCGACTCGGTTCGGCACGGGGAGTTCGAGTTCTCCTTCATCGTTCCCAAAGACATCAGTTACTCGATGGAATCGGGCATGGTGAACCTCTATGCGGTGGACGAACGGAATAACGAGGCGCAGGGTTATTTTGACAATTACCTGTTGGGCGGTACAGAAGGAGATGTCGCGGCAGATACCACACCCCCGGCGATTACCGCGCTTTATCTCAATTCGCAATTTTTCCGCAACGGCGATGTCGTGAATCCGACTCCCTATCTGGTGGCATTCATTGCCGATGAATCGGGTATCAATACCTCCGGCAACGGCATCGGTCACGACTTGACGGCTACCATCACCGGAAACGGAGTAACGCAACGTTATATCCTGAACGACTATTTTGTGAATCAGACCGGCGAGACCGGAAAGGGTAGCGTACAGTTCAGCATTCCGACACTTCCGGAGGGTGCCTACTCCCTGGAGCTGAAAGTGTGGGACGTGTACAACAATTCACGGAGCGAGACCATCACATTCGTTGTGAAAAACGATGTCAAACCGGAGCTGTTTGATCTTCGCGCCGACCGGAATCCGGCCCGTGAACAGGTGCGGTTTCTGCTTTCGCATAACCGTCCCGAAGCCTCACTTCACGTAAGGTTGCAGGTTTATACGCAGATGGGACAATGTGTCTGGGAGGAACAACTCACCGGTTCTTCTGAGTTTATGAGCGAGTTTCCGATCACTTGGAACCTCGAGGCGAGAAGCGGCGGTCGCGTACAGCCCGGTATTTACATCTATCGCGCCGCGATATCCGACAACGGTGAGCATTTTACCACGAAAAGTCGCAAGCTGATCGTTCTGGGACGATAATCGCCTTTCGGATACAATAATTTGATATAAAAACAGTTATTACTGTACCTCAGAGCCTGTTCGGCCGGAGGGCCCCTCTCTTTGGTCTTAATGAAAAAAATAGATATTAGCAGATGAGAATAAGATTTGGTAGATTTACTACGGTTCTGGCTGCATGTGCTTTGGGTTTGCCCCTTTTCGCACAAAGCGACGATCTGAAAGGCGAGCTCTTTAATCCTGTGCAGACAGGAGTCAACTCCCTCAATATCGCTCCCGATGCAAGGGGAGGCGGTATGGGTGACATCGGTGCCGCTACCGATCCGGATGTGAATTCACAATATTGGAATCCCGCCAAATATGCCTTCGCCTACAGTCGTGCGGGTGCGTCGCTTTCCTACACGCCTTGGCTTCGTAAATTGGTAAGCGATATCAACCTGGCGTATCTGGCCGGTTATTGGAAAGTGGGACAGAATGATATGCAGGCCATCAGTGCTTCCATGCGTTATTTCTCGCTTGGGGAGATTAACATTACCAATGAGAATAACGATGTGACCGATGCGATCAATCCGTATGAGATGGCGGTGGATCTGGGGTATTCGCGTAAACTCTCCGACTCCTACTCCATGGGGGTGGTGTTTCGCTATATCTACTCCAATCTGGCATACAGTTCAGAGGAAGATATCACTGCCGGAAATGCTTTTGCGGCCGATATCGCAGGATATCTAACCCGTTATCCGATTATCGGACGAAGCGAATGCCAATGGTCTTTCGGTTACAACATCTCCAATGTGGGGTCTAAGGTTTCGTACGACGGAGGCGCTACCTCAGCGTTTCTTCCGACCAACCTGAAAGTGGGAACCACCCTGTTGTTTCCGCTTGACGATTACAACCGGATGTCTGTCAGCCTCGACTTGAACAAGCTATTGGTGCCTACGCGTCCGCTTGCGGGTCAGTACGTGAATGAAGACGGATCCTATAATGAAGCGGAATATCAGGATGCATTGGAGCGATATTACGCCACTTCGTCGATCTCCGGTATTTTCAAATCGTTTTCGGATGCTCCCGGAGGGTTCGAAGAGGAACTAAAAGAGATCAACATTTCGATCGGGGCCGAATACAGCTACAACGATCAGTTTTTTGTACGCGGAGGATATTTTCACGAGAGCCAGAACAAGGGAAACCGTAAATATTTCACGATGGGCGCGGGATTCGCGTTGAATGTGTTTCGCCTGGATGCAGCCTATGTGATCTCTACCGCGCAATCGAGCCCGTTGGATCAGACCCTGCGCTTTACGCTATCGTTCGACATGGACGGACTGCGGGATATGGTGGGCTATGGCAGAAGAAGATAAACGTTATACAGATAAATATATGAAGATAAGAACCGGATTCGGCTTTGATGTCCACCGTTTGGTGGAGGGACGCGAGCTTTGGCTCGGCGGAATCAGATTGGAACACACCATGGGGTTGCTCGGTCATTCGGATGCCGACGTATTGATCCATGCTTTGTGCGATGCGCTCTTGGGAGCGGCGAATATGCGCGATATCGGATACCACTTTCCGGATACCGCGGGCGAGTTCAAGAACATCGACAGCAAAATCCTGCTGGCCCGTACGATGGAACTGATTCGTGCGAAAGGGTATGAGTTTGGCAATGCCGACATTACGATAGCTGCTGAAAGGCCGAAACTGAAAGCGCATATTCCCGAGATGCAGCGGGTGTTGGCTGAGGTGATGCAGATTGACGTCGAGGATATCTCCATTAAGGCCACCACCACCGAAAAGCTCGGATTTACCGGGCGCGAAGAGGGTATATCGGCATACGCGTCGGTATTGATTCAGAAAGGAAATTAATTTTACTATATTTGGCACGGCTCTTTGATCCGTGCCATTTTTTTGTTCATCACCTAAATCTTGTTGAATTTGAAGACTTATTCCATTTTACCGTTCGCTCTTTTCGCGTCACTTTCACTTTTCGCACAAAATGACTTTGGGAAAAAAGTTGAGACCATCAATCAAACGACAGCCGAAGCGCACATCACATTTCTAGCTTCCGACTTATTAAAAGGGCGTGATGCGGGATCTCCCGAGAACCGTATTGCAGCCGAATACATCGTATCGCAATTCAAGGAGTACGGTATTCCTGCTTACGGCGAGAGTTATTATCACCCGTTCGATGCGTTGGTAATTCCACGCGAAGGGAAACGCGCGTTGTATGTGACGGAGCCGGAAGAGATTGAAAAGCGCCGTTCGGAAGGGGTTCGCGAATTGCACCTGCAAAACGTGATCGGTATGATCGAAGGGGAGAATCGCGACGAATATGTGGTGATCGGTTCGCATTACGACCATCTTGGTATCGGTTTGGCCGTGAATGGCGATTCAATCTATAACGGAGCGGATGATAACGCATCCGGCGTGAGTGCGGTACTTCAGATTGCACGTGCGATCCGTGAGAAGGGAAAGAAACCGAAACGTACGATCATTTTCGCTCTTTGGGATGGTGAGGAACGTGGTTTGCTCGGCTCGGAACGCTTTGTACGTGATTGTGATATCGTGGATAATATTCGCGGATATCTGAATTTCGATATGATCGGACGCAATACGGATGAGAATAATCCTGCCTTGTTCCGCTATTTCTATACCGAAGCCAATGCGGTTTTCGGCGACTGGATGAAGAATCAGATCAAGCCGTATGACTTGGACTTGAAACCCGATTTCCGTCCGTGGGATAAACCGGTAGGGGGAAGCGACAATGCTTCTTTCGCGAAACGAAATATTCCGATCATCTGGTATCATACCGATGCGCACCCCGATTATCATCAGCCGGGAGATCATGCCGATAAGATCAATTATCCGAAGATGGTGGATATCGCCCGTTCGGCTTGTCTGAATATCTGGAATCTCGCTAATTGCGAATATTAAGAAAGTCCCTCTTTGTCACTCCGCTTATTCGGAGTTGCGCAAAGAGGGTTTTTTATTTTCTTCCTTTCCGGTTGGGATAGAGAATTATTTAGGTAAAAGTGATTCGATGGACGTATTTTTTAATTGATGCACTGGGTATTAGTTATAAATATTTTGATAAAATTATACATTAAAGAATGTATTGTTTATTTTTGCCCTCTATGTTGTAGGCCAAAAATCTAATTATGAATAAACACATCTTACCTTTCTTGGGATTCCTCTTTTTTGTTAGTTGTAGTAAAGATATTAAGTTAAAAATTTCGCCTTCTGAGAGTGATTTACAGTTTCAATCGCTGAGTCGGAGTTGGGATGAAGGCATTCCTTTGGGAAATGCGGTTATCGGAGCTTTGGTATGGCAGAAAGACAGTATGTTGCGTCTTTCGTTAGATCGAACGGATTTATGGGACCTACGTTCGATAGATAGTCTTAGCGGACCGAATTACAAGTACGATTGGGTACGGAGTCAAGTAGAGAAGAGCGATTATTTGCCGGTTCAGAAAAAATTCGATTGGCCGTATGATCAGTCGGCTGCCCCTTCAAAGATACCGGGGGCCGCACTTGAATTTCCGATAACCTCTTTCGGTGAGCCGATGGCCGTACGTTTGTACCTGAAGAATGCCCTTTGTGAGGTAAAATGGAAGAACGGTACCCAGCTACAGACCTTTGTTCATGCAACGAAGCCCGTGGGATGGTTTCTTTTTGAGAACCTTTCCGATGGAGCGATGGCGCGTTTGATTCCTCAGTTAGTTTCTCCTCGATACAGCGGCTCGGAAGGTTCCGCCTCAGATCCGGTAACGGGGCAGGATCTTCAAAGACTCGGCTATCAGCAGGGCACGGTCACAAAGGAGAACCAAACCCTCGTTTATCATCAGAAAGGGCACGGCGATTTTTATTATGATGTAGTGGTTTCTTGGCAAAAACAAGGCGATAAACTATACGGTTCCTGGAGCATAACGTCCGATCGAAAAAAGGGGGAAGCGATTGAAGAGGTGAATAAGGCGATGCACCGCGGCATACGGGCCGATTATACGGAACATCAAGGATTTTGGAACGCCTATTGGAACCAATCTTCGGTTCACATACCGGATCCTATCTTGCAGCGTCAATATGATAATGAGATGTATAAATTCGGTTCGGCTACCCGTGAAAATTCCTATCCAATCTCCTTGCAGTCGGTATGGACGGCCGACAACGGGAAACTACCACCTTGGAAAGGCGATTATCATCACGATCTAAATACCCAATTAAGCTATTGGCCTGCCTATACAGGGAATCAATTAACTCAAGGGTTGGGTTATTTAAATACGCTTTGGAATCAACAGGAGAGCTATAAACGTTATACTTCCCAATTTTTCGAGAAGGAGGGAATCGCAGTACCCGGTGTTTGTACATTGACCGGAGAACCGATGGCCGGTTGGATTCAATATTCGTTGTCACCCACCGTGGGGGCTTGGTTGGCACAACATTTCTATCTGCATTATAAATATTCGGCAGACCGTCAATTCCTGAAAGAGAAAGCGTACCCATTCATTAAAAACGTAGCTGTGTTCCTGGAACAGATCACAGTTGTAAAAGAGGGACAACGTACCCTGGATATCAGTTCAAGTCCCGAGATTTTCGACAACTCATTAAAGGCCTGGTTTCGGACGATAACCAACTATGACCTGTCGCTGATAACCTTCGCGTTTAAGGCTGCATCGGAGTTGGCTTCGGATTTGAACCTACCACGGGAAGCTGCTCATTGGAAACAGATAGAGGAGGAATTACCGTCATTCGATGTGGATGCCGACGGTGCATTAACCTTTGCAAAAGGTTTTCCGTATGAACAGTCTCATCGACATTTCTCCCATGCCATGGCGATACATCCGCTAGGGTTGATAAATTGGAGTGACGGAGAATCTTCTCAAAAAATAATAAAGGCCACGCTCGACAAAATGGAGAAAGTGGGTCCGGATTGGTGGTGTGGCTACTCCTACAGCTGGTTTGGCAATATGAAAGCCAGAATGCGCGATGGTGAAGGAGCCGCCGAATACCTGCGCACGTTTGCAACCTGTTTCTGTCTCCCGAATACGTTCCATGTGAATGGCGACCAGACGAAAAGTGGGAAATCTAATTTTCAATACCGACCGTTCACACTCGAAGGAAACTTTGCTTTTGCTGCAGGTATTCAGGAAATGTTGCTGCAGAGTCACGATGGCGTTGTGCGCTTATTCCCCGCAATTCCGGCTTCTTGGGAAAACGTGTCATTCACCAATTTGCGGGCGATCGGAGCATTTGTCGTATCAGCAGAGTTGAAAGAGGGACGGCTGATAAAAGCAACCGTTCATGCTGAGAAAGGCGGAATGCTCCGCATTCAGCTCCCGGGATCGGAAGAGGTGAAGATTTTTGAAATGAAAGAGAACCAGACTGTAGATTGCATCTAATACTAATCAATAAAAAACAACTTTGAAATGCGAGATTTTCTGAAGATCATTTTTACGGTTTTTGCTGTGATGATGCCGTTAATCGTAAAACCGGTTACCGCAGCCGCACCAAAAACAGAGACATTTGAGATCGGTAAGGGTACGTTCACGATAAACGGAAAACCGTTTATCGTGAAAGCTGCCGAATTGCACTATCCCCGTATTCCCCGTGCCTATTGGGAACACCGTATTCAGATGTGTAAGGCGTTGGGCATGAATACGATTTGTTTATATGTGTTCTGGAATATCCATGAACAGAAGGAAAATGAATTTGACTTTACCGAAAACAATGATCTTCGTGAGTTTATCAAACTATCACAGAAGAACGGAATGTATGTAATCGTTCGTCCCGGTCCCTACGTCTGTGCGGAGTGGGAAATGGGGGGACTTCCCTGGTGGCTGCTCAAGAAGAAAGATATAAAGCTAAGGGATCTCGATCCGTATTATATGGAACGGGTGGAAATCTTTGAAAAAGCGGTGGCAAATGAAATCGCCGATCTGACCATTGATAAGGGCGGTCCGATTATTATGGTTCAGGTTGAAAATGAGTTCGGCGCATATGCCAAGAATAAACCCTATGTAATGGCGGTAAGGGATATTCTGCGTAAGGTTGGGTTTGATAAGGTTGCTCTTTTTCAATGTGACTGGAGCTCTACGTTCATGAACAATGGACTGGATGACCTGCTGTGGACGATTAATTTCGGGACAGGTGCAAATATTGAGGAGCAATTTAAGCGATTGAAGGAAGCCAGACCGGATTCACCACTGATGTGTAGCGAGTTTTGGAGTGGCTGGTTTGACCGTTGGGGTAGTCAACACGAAACCCGTAACAGCAAGGCGATGATTAGCGGTATGAAAGAGATGCTCGACCGTCAGATCTCCTTCTCGCTCTACATGACGCATGGCGGTACCACTTGGGGACATTGGGCAGGAGCCAACAATCCGCCCTACACGCCCGATGTTACCTCGTATGACTACGATGCGCCTATTAGCGAATCGGGTATTGCAACGGAGAAATACATGGAATTACGCAGCATGCTTGCCGGTTACATGAACGGCGAAAAACAGATCGCGATTCCGAAACCGATTCCCGTAATCACTTTTCCGAAAGTTCGTTTTACGGAGTATGCACCGTTGTTCGCGAATCTGCCTCAGGCCAAAGAGAGTTTTGAAATCAAGAGCATGGAGGAGTTTGATCAGGGATGGGGTTCTATCCTTTATTCTACGGTTGCACCGGAGATTTCACAAAAGAGCGTCATGACGATTCTTGATCCGAAAGATTATGTACAGGTTTTTGTGAACGGCGTTAAAGTGGGTTCCGTAGACAGACGTGTAAATGAAAAAAGCCTCGTGATGCCCCCGTTGAATAAAGGTGACAAGATCGATGTATTGGTGGAGGCGATGGGGCGTGTAAACTTTGGTACCTCCATAAAGGATTTTAAAGGAATCACCGACAAAGTGACGCTGAATTATGCCCTGGATAACGGAAGCGATGTTTGCATCGATTTGAAAAACTGGAAAGTATATAATCTTCCTGTCGATTATTCATTTGTGAAGGAGAAAAATTACGCTCCGCTCGGCTCGGAAAAGGGAGCCGGGTTTTATCGGGCGACTTTTAACCTGAAAAAGACCGGAGATACGTTCATCGATCTATCGGGTTGGGGAAAAGGGCTTGTTTATGTGAATGGCTATGCGATGGGGCGTTTTTGGGATATCGGTCCCCAACAAACCTTATATATGCCGGGTTGTTGGCTGAAGAAAGGGAAAAATGAGATCATCGTATTCGATATTCTCGGACCGAAGGAGGCTTCTGTAGCCGGACTGGATACGCACATTGTCGATCAATTAAACTTATTGAAACCGGAACTCCATCGAAAAGAGGGACAGAACCTCGACTTGATGGGAGAGAAGGCGGTTAAAATCGGCTCTTTTGCCAGTCGCGACGGCTATCAGGAGGTGAAGTTTGACGCATCGGTCACCGGTCGTTACGTTTGTTTGGAAGCTTTGAGCGCTCAAGATGGAAACGAATCCGCATCGATAGCGGAATGGTATTTGTTGGGAGATAACGGCGAACGTCTGAGTCGCGAAAAATGGAACATCGTCTATTGCAGTAGCGAAGAGATTCATTCCGGAAATAAAACCGCGGATAAAATCTACGACCTTCAGGAATCCACTTATTGGAGTACGGGCAAGAAAGATACGTTTCCGCACACCATCGTATTGGATTTGGGTGAATCGCAAGCGATCTCCGGATTCCAATACCTTCCGCGCGTAGAGCAGCATACCCCTCAGATGATCAAAGATTACAAAATCTATGTAAAGGGGGAGCTGTTTAAATTTTAACCGATAAAATAAATATTCACCGGGTTTCCCCTTGGCAAAGGGGGGATGTCCTTTTTCCGCCGTTTGTCTATTAAGCCGGAATGTTGTTCCTTTGTGAATATAATTTTATAAGTCTGGAACTTTTAATAGCTTTATGAATACAATCATAAACTATTAGAACTTCCGGACTTGTTTTTTAGGACGATATCCAATTAAAAGAGATAAAACGGGAAAATAAAGAACTAATGAAGAAAAAGAAAGTATTGGTCGGCATGAGTGGTGGAGTGGACAGCTCTGCCGTATGTATGATGCTGCTTGAACAAGGATATGAAGTGGTGGGGCTCACCATGCGGATGTGGGACGTCTCTTCGCAATTTAAAGAGAACCAGACCGAACCGACATTTGTTCTAGAAGCACGGGAACTTGCGAACCGACTTGGGATTGAGCACCATACGCTCGATGTTCGTTCCGATTTTAAGGATACCGTAGTAGCCGATTTTATAAAAGAGTACTTGGAGGGGCGTACGCCAAATCCATGTGTGATGTGTAACCTCTATTTCAAATGGCGTTATCTGCTCGAGGTAGCCGATCGTTTGGAATGCGATTTCGTGGCTACGGGGCATTATGCCCGTATTGTAGAGGTCAACGGAAAACTGCATATCGCCAAAGGGGTGGATCCCTTAAAAGATCAATCGTACTTCTTATGGCGATTGGGACAGAAGGAGCTCGCACGTACACTTTTTCCGCTTGGCGGAATGGTGAAAGAGGAGATTAAACGATATGTGCTGGAACGCGGTTTTAGAGAGAAAGCCGAGAAGAAAGAGAGCATGGAGGTGTGTTTCGTAGAGAAAGACTACCGCGATTTTCTGCGTACCCACGTTCCCGACATTGACACGCGTATCGGCGAAGGACACTTCGTGGATGAACAGGGTAGGAAAATCGGGAAGCACAAAGGTTTCCCTTTTTATACGATCGGGCAGCGCAAAGGACTCGAAATCGCATTGGGCTATCCGGCTTATGTGGTTCGTATCAATCCGGCGCGTAACACCATTCGTTTGGGAAAGGCCGATGAGCTGATCAGTTCGAAAATGTTGATGAAGCGTTGCAATATACCCGATCCATCGCTTCTGGAACGTGAGAACCTGACGGTGCGCATCCGTTACCGGAGTGCGGCCATTCCGTTTCAGGTAACGGCTTGTGATGAGCAACACATCCTGGTGGAATTCCCCGAATCCGCTTCAGCGGTGACACCCGGACAATCGGCTGTTATTTATGACGGCGATGTGGTGGTAGCGGGAGGACTTATCGCCGAGATCAAAGAGATGAAGAAATACAGATCAAAATAACAAACTGATGAAGATACTTTTACCACTCTTGCTCCTGTTGTCCGGTTCGGCGATTCAAGCGCAGACGAACTATAAATACCGGCTTTTCCTAAGTGATAAACCGGATGTTGAGGCGCTTTTGGAGCATCCCGAACAGTTGTTGTCCGAGCGGGCTCTGAGTCGCCGTGCCCGTCAGCACATCGGCTTAGACGGCTCTGACGTACCTGTCTCCCCCTCTTATCTCTCTTTCCTTCGGGAACGGGGATATGAGGTGGTTACGACTTCGCGCTGGATGAATACCGTGGTGATCGGCACGGAGGATTCAATCGGGACGGATGTGTTTGAGGCGTTTCCGTTTGTGGATAAAGCGGAGTTGGTATGGAAAGAGAATCAGGTTCAAAAGAGCTTCTTCATAGAGGAACAGGCGGAATTGGCGCCTTCGATGAATCTCATGCGCGAGCAGATTCTCATTCACCACGGCGAGTTGCTTCATGATGCAGGATATCGGGGAGAAGGGATGGTGGTAGCGGTTATCGATGCGGGATTTCTCAATATCGATAAAAACGCCGACCTGCTGCGTCAGGTGGTGGGGACGCGTGATTTTGTAGATCCCCGGAGCGATATCTTCTCCACTCATCCGCACGGAGCACGGGTATTATCAACGATGGCCTCTTCCGATAAGAGTCGTTTGTGGGGTAGCGCTCCCAACGCCTCTTACTGGTTGCTCCGGTCGGAAGATTCTTCATCGGAATTTCCCGTGGAGGAGGATTATTGGATTGCCGCGGCCGAGTTTGCCGACAGCGTGGGCGTTGATGTGATCAACAGCTCTTTGGGATATTGTCAGTTCGATGCTCCCGCGAAAAGCTATACGTGGGATGCACTCGACGGAAAAACCGCTTACATCACTCGGGGAGCTTCTTTTGCGGCCCGTAAAGGGATGGTTGTGGTCAATAGTGCCGGCAATGAACGTGCCGAAGATTGGGAACGTCTCGGTTTTCCGGGGGATTGTCCCGACATTCTTACCGTGGGCGCAATCAATCCGGACCGTACCTGCGCATACTTTTCGGGAGCCGGTTTCACAGACAAAGGCTTTGTCAAACCCGATGTGATGGCTCTTGGCAATCCGGCCTATGTGATTTACGAGAGCAATACCGTATCGGAAGCTTCGGGTACCTCTTTCTCCGCTCCGATCCTGGCGGGACTGGTAACCTGTCTGTGGCAGTCGCTTCCCCACTTGGACAGCAACGAGTTGTTGTCTCTGATCCGCGAAAATTCCTCTTCATTCGCAACGCCTGACTCCTTGACCGGCTACGGCGTTCCGGATATGTATCAAGCCTTTGTGCATGCTACGGGAACCAATGTCGTGTTGGGAGACCATCAGATTCAGATTACTCCCTATCCGTTGCGATCGGGCGTGTGGCGGATAACGGGACTTCCACCGGGTGCGGATGAGTTTTACTTACAGATATTCAACACCTCGGGAATACCCGTCTTTAAGACCCGTTTCCGTGGCGAACAATATATATTCAATATGGATCATTTCGGAGACGGTCTTTACATCGTCAACATCCGAAATGAGAATTTTATTTATTCACAACGAATTAATCATAATCGCAGATGACTCATTCTCATGAACTATCGCTTTTCGAACTTAACGGCATCGTGAAGGATGCCCTGAGGGGATGCTTCCCGGATCGCTACTGGGTTCGGGCCGAACTGAGCGATGTAAAGGAGAATTACTCCTCGGGGCACTGTTATGTGGAGTTTGTAGAAAAGGATAACCGCCGGGGCACCATCATCGCCAAGGCCCGTGGTAACATCTGGGCTTCCAATTGGAAATTGCTCAAGCCCTATTTTGAGAAACAGACGGGACAGCACTTTACAGCCGGCATCAAGGTGTTGGTGGAGGTCTCCGTTGAGTTTCACGAGCTTTTCGGTTATTCGCTTACCGTTTCCGATATCGATCCCACCTATACGTTGGGCGACATGGCGCGTCATCGGGCAGAGATTCTCAGACAGCTCGAAGAGGAAGGTGTGAAGGATATGAATAAGGAGTTGGAAATACCGCTCCTGCCGAATCGCATCGCAATCATCTCATCTGCCACCGCCGCCGGGTTCGGTGATTTTATGAATCAGATCGAACACAATGTACACGGTTATCGGTTCTATACCCGTTTGTTTCCCGCGGTGATGCAGGGCTCGCAAACCGAAGAGAGCATCATCGCCGCGTTAAATAAGATTTTTCTGCACCGCGATCTGTTCGATGTGGTGGTGCTGATCCGCGGAGGAGGAGCCACTTCGGACCTCAATAGTTTCGACAGTTACCTGTTGGCCCTCAACTGCGCTCAGTTTCCGTTACCTCTCATTACGGGAATCGGACACGAGCGGGATGAGACGGTGCTTGATTCCATCGCCCATACCCGCGTGAAAACCCCTACGGCTGCCGCAGAGTTTCTGATCGGCAGGATGGATGAGGCATATGAAACGACTGTGGGATTGCAACAACTCATCAATCAAACGGTGAAAGAGCGCGTGGATCGCGAAAAACAGCGATTGAACAGCGTCACAGAGGCAATCCCTTACCTGATTCGTCACCGGATCGATCGTGAGGTGTCGCAACAAGCGTTGTTGAAATCGCAACTCAGTTCGCGGATTCGTCTGATGGTATCGGAAGAACGCAATAACCTGCAACGTTTATCGGTACAGATCCCCCGGCTGGCGCAGACATTGGTGCGGGCGCAGGAGATGCGACTGGAGATCATTCGTGAGCGTCTCAAAAGTACGGTTCCGTTGTTGGTGGACCGGGCGAAAAGGGAATTGGAGAATACCGAAAAGGTGATCGAACTGGTTTCGCCCGAGAATATCCTCAAAAAGGGGTATTCGCTTACCGTTGTCAACGGGCGCGTGGTGAAATCGGCTACCGAACTCAAGCGGGGCGATCGGATTCAGACCCTGTTGGCCGACGGAAGTGCCGAGTCAATTGTAACAGACCTCAAATACAAATCATAAATCGTTTAATAGAAGCTATTATCATATCAATTATGGCACAAAAGAAGACAGAAAGTTATTCCGAAGCGATTAAGGAGCTGGAGGATATTGTTCGAAAACTACAAGGAAATGAGTGTGAGATCGATGAGCTGAAAGCTTATACGGCCCGATCGGTGGAACTGCTTCGAATCTGTAAGGAGAAGCTCTTTAAAACGGATGAGGAGTTGAAAAAACTGCTTGAGGAGATTGACTGAGTAGATTACTTGAGGTGCTCGCCCGGTAATCGATGAAGCCGATCATACACAAAGAATTAAGGAATGCCAAAGAGCAAATTGCCAAAAAAAGGTGTAATTTTGCCGCATTAGAAATAAATTTCATAAATATATGTCAGAAAGAAAAGTAAGAGTGCGTTTCGCACCAAGCCCTACGGGGGCATTGCATATCGGAGGCGTCAGAACCGCCCTATATAACTATCTGTTTGCAAAACAGCATGGCGGGGATATGCTTTTACGTATTGAAGATACTGATTCACAGCGATTCGTTCCGGGTGCCGAAGAGTACATTATCGAATCGTTGAACTGGCTGGGGATTAAGATCGACGAAGGTGTCGGTGTGGGTGGAAATCACGCGCCGTACCGTCAGTCGGAGCGAAGAGACATCTATAAGAAATATGTTAATCAGTTGTTGGAGGCCGGTAAGGCGTATATCGCATTCGATACTCCGGCTGAACTGGATTTGAAACGTAGCGACGTGGCGAATTTCCAGTACGACGCTTCTACCCGTATGGAGATGCGCAACTCGCTAAGCCTTCCGAAAGAGGAGGTTGACGCGCTGATCGCCAACGGTACTCAGTATGTGGTGCGCTTTAAGATCGAACCGAACGAAGACGTGGTTGTAAACGACCTGATTCGCGGTGAGGTGACGATCAACTCAAGCATTCTCGATGACAAAGTACTTTATAAATCGGCTGATGAGCTGCCTACGTATCACTTGGCGAATATCGTAGACGACCACTTGATGGAGGTGTCTCACGTTATCCGCGGAGAGGAGTGGTTGCCTTCTGCACCGCTTCACGTTTTGCTTTACAGAGCATTCGAATGGGAAGCTCCCGAATTCGCACACCTTCCGTTGTTGCTTAAACCGGACGGTAACGGTAAATTGAGCAAACGCGATGGCGATCGTCTCGGTTTCCCTGTTTTCCCGTTGGAATGGAAAGATCCGAAAACCGGCGATATCTCTTCGGGATACCGTGAGTCGGGTTATCTTCCGGAAGCGGTTATCAACTTCCTGGCACTATTGGGTTGGAATCCGGGAAATGATCAGGAGATCATGAGCATGGATGAACTGATTCAGTTGTTCGCTTTGGATCGTTGTAGTAAGAGCGGTGCGAAGTTCGATTATGAAAAAGGAAAATGGTTCAATCACAAATACATCCAGATGAAGAGCAATGAAGAGATCGCTGATCTTTTTGCTCCTGTCTTGGCTGCTCATGGAGTGGAAGCACCGAAAGAGAAAGTGGTTCGCATCGTATCTCTTGTGAAAGAGCGTGTGAATTTTGTGAAAGAGTTGTGGGATCAGGCTTCGTTCTTCTTCGTAGCTCCAGTTTCTTACGATGAGAAAGTGGTGAAGAAACGCTGGAAAGCGGAATCGCCTGAGCAGATGACCGAACTAGCCGGCGTATTGGAAGCGATTGAGGATTTCTCGGCTGAAAATACCGAAACAATCGTGAAAGGCTGGATCGAGCAGAAAGGTTACCATCTTGGCAACGTCATGAATGCTTTCCGTTTGGCAATCGTTGGCGAATCGAAAGGTCCCCATATGTTTGACATTACGGAGGTTTTGGGCAAAGATGAGTCTGTAGCCCGCATCCGAAAAGCTGTTGAAACAATCTAAATGAAACGCATCAGAACCTTAATCCTAATCCTATCTCTTTGTGCCTCCTTTACCGGAAAGGCACAACAGCTTCTGTGGGATCTTGATTTTTTCGGTTTCTTCGATAACCGGGAATTCACGAAGCCCTGCCAGATACCGCAAACCTTTTTCGGTACGCGGCTCTCTCCCGAAGTGGGCGTGGGATTCCGGGAAAACCATCAGCTGATGGCCGGATTAAGCTGGATATCGGAATTCGGTTCTGAGAAAGATTCAAAAATAGATTGGACCGTATACTATCGGTATAAAAGTAAAAAAATGAATGCAACCTTCGGGTCTTTTCCGCGCAGACAACTCGCGGAGGAGTATCCGATGGCCATGCAATATGATTCGATACTCTATTTTAATCCGAATATCAACGGAGTACTTCTTCAGTTTTATGCCGAGGCGGGTTACGCCGAAATGTATGTAGACTGGCGAAGTAAACAGACCGAATCGCATCGGGAAATATTTACCATCGCATCCGACGGTAAGTTTAACTATCGCCGCACCTTTGCCGGGTGGTTCTTTTCGATGAATCATTTCGCCAAAGCTAAGTATGCCGATAATACCCATGTGATTGACAATCTGATGTTCAATCCGTATCTCGGGACAAACCTTTCCGGATTGACTTTCCTGGATTCGTTGCAGGTGAAAGGGGGACTTCTTCTCTCTGCAAATAGAAACAGGGGTGTGGGAACATGGCATGTTCCTACCGGATTTTTAGGAGAGATAGGCGCGGAATGGCGCATCTTGGGTGTAAAGAACCTGCTGTATGCAGGAAAAGACCAGTTTACGTTCTATAACGAGTTCGGGTCATATCTTTACCGGGGAGACCCTTTCTATCGTCTCTCTTTTTACGACAGGCTGGATGTTTACGTTTATCTCCTGAAAAAACGATTTGTGGAGTGTAAATTCTCAGCTAATTTCCATTTTGCCGACGGTCGGGTGCAACGGCAACAACAATTGTTCGTACGCTTTCATATCGATCAGTCGTACGGTGGAAAAAAGAAACAGAAACGAGTCATTGTGTTTTGATATGACATTAATCAGATGAAAATAATATATAATGTTGGGATCTCTTTTTATGCATCGGCTGTGAAATTGGCCGCATTAAAGAATTCCAAAGCCCAGAAGATGACCGAGGGGCACAAACAGGTGTTCGATTATCTTCGTGAGAATCGTAAGCCTGAAGATCGCTATCTGTGGTTTCATGCAGCCTCTTTGGGCGAATTTGAACAGGGACGTCCAATGATCGAAGAGATTCGCAAAAGTCATCCGGAATATAAGATTCTGCTGACCTTTTTCTCTCCGTCGGGATATGAAGTTCGGAAAAACTATGAGGGCGCGGATTTGATCTGTTACCTTCCGTTTGATGAGCCCTCCCGTGTAAAACGTTTTCTTGATTTGGTAAGACCTGAGAAGGCATTCTTTATCAAGTATGAATTTTGGGCCAATTATTTGCTGGGATTGAAAAGCAGAGGCATTCCGGTTTACCTGATCTCCGCGATTTTCCGTCCGGATCAGATTTTCTTCAAAGGGTACGGGCAGTTTTTTCGGAACCTCCTTCCGCTTTATGAACACATCTTTGTGCAGGATGAATCCTCTTATGCATTGTTGCGGAATATCGGAGTCAAAAAGGTATCCGTAAGCGGCGATACCCGATTTGACAGGGTACGTGAAATCATGAAAGGGGCGAAAGAACTTCCGTTGGTGGAGAAATTCGTAAAGGATACGCCCTTGACCCTCGTTGCAGGCAGTTCATGGCCCAAGGATGAGGATATCTTGATCGATTATTTCAATAATCGTCCGGATATGAAACTGATCATAGCTCCGCACGAGATACACGAATCGCATATCCGCGATATTATCCGGAAGTTGAATATGCCTTATGTTCGTTATACCGAATTGACCGATGAGGTACCCGCTGATGCGCGCTGTTTGATCATCGATTGCATAGGGATGTTGTCTTCGGTGTACCGTTACGGTAAATTAGCCTACATCGGAGGCGGTTTCGGTGTGGGGATTCATAACGTGCTCGAAGCGGCTGTCTACGACATTCCGGTTGTCTTCGGTCCCAATTATCAGAAATTCCGTGAGGCGAAAGAGTTGATCGCGGCCAAAGGAGCCTTTTCGATTGCAAATGCGGCTGAGTTCAAAGCGCTGATGGCGCAGTTTGAGCAAGAGCAGGCATTCTTGAAAAGTGCAGGAGATACGGCAGGGTATTATGTAGCCCATAATTCGGGAGCCACCAGCCATATTCTGGAAGCAGTTTTCTAAGAAGCAGTTTGAGTTTACATACATTATTCGGGTTCGATGTTTTCTCAAGCCGCCTCTAAGAAGTTGATCTGAAAAAAGAGAAGAATAGTACGTGATAATGGCATTTTGCTATTAAAATTATTTAAGCGAGATTATTGGATTTAACTCAATGGGGTTACAGTTCAATAATTTCGCTTTCTTTTTAGCGAAATTTTATATTCTTATCGAAATATCTGTTTTTGTAATCTCCGCTTTCGTTTTTTTATCCCTAATTGCTATCTCCATATTGCAATTATTTATACTTTTGCACTAAATTAAGAATCGCAGGTCAAGCGGTCCTTTTAAAAAGCAACCTGAATACGGTATGCTTTTTTATTTTCCTCAACCTATTTAAGTACTTACGAAACTTTAAATAAATATCCACTATGGACTTGATGAACCAGATTATTGCGCGTGCTCAGGGCAACAAGCAGCGCATCGTTCTTGCTGAAGGAACAGAAGAACGTACCATGAGAGCTGCTGATAAGCTAATCGGAGACGGTGTTGCGGATATCATTCTTATTGGTAATCCTGCAGAAATCATTGCTTTCGGTGAAGCAAACGGATTGAACAACCTGGCGAAAGCAACGATTGTAGATCCGATCAACAACGAAAAGAAAGAGGTGTATGCCAACCTTCTTTTCGAATTGCGCAAAAGCAAAGGAATGACGATCGAGCAGGCTACCAAGCTAGCAGAGAATCCATTGTTCCTGGCTTGTCTGATGATCAAGAACGGCGATGCCGATGGTGAAGTAGCCGGAGCAGCCAATGCAACGGGCGACGTATTGCGTCCAGCATTCCAGATTGTGAAAACCCAGCCGGGAGTAAGCGTGGTTTCGGGTGCATTCCTGATGTTCATGCCTGATAAATCTTTCGGTGACAACGGTATCATGGTGTTTGCAGACTGTGCGGTTCTTCCGAATCCGAATGCACAGGAATTGGCACAGATCGCTGTTTCAACTGCTCGCACAACAAAAGCAATCGCAGGTATCGAACCTCGCGTTGCCATGTTGAGCTTCTCTACCAAAGGTAGTGCGAAACACGAGATGGTGGATAAAGTGGTAGAAGCCACTAAATTGGCGAAAGAGATGGATCCTTCAATCCAGATCGACGGTGAACTTCAGGCGGATGCCGCTATCGTAGCTTCCGTAGCTGCTAGCAAAGCACCGGGAAGTGAAGTTGCCGGAAAAGCAAACGTATTGGTGTTCCCGACTCTTGAAGTGGGTAACATCGCTTACAAACTGGTTCAGCGCCTTGCCGGTGCCGAGGCGGTTGGTCCGATCCTTCAGGGAATCGCAGCTCCTATCAACGACCTTTCTCGCGGTTGTTCGGTAGATGATATCTACAAACTGGTAGCTATTACGGCAACTCAGGCGATCGGTATCAAAGAGCAGAAATAAGAATTAAACAAAACAAACAAACAGATATATGAAATCCTTTGCTGCGATTCGGTTCGTAACATCAGTCAAAGCAGGGGGTTCCATCTGAGAACCTTTTATAAACATATTCAGATGAAAGTTTTAGTATTGAACTGTGGTAGCTCTTCTTTAAAGTATAAATTGCTTGATATGGAGAACAACGCAGAATTGGCTCAGGGTGGTGTAGAGAAAATCGGCATCCCTGGTTCGTTCCTTAAATTCGTTAAACCTACAGGTGAGAAAGTGGTTCTTAACCACGAGATGCCTGGTCATCAGGAAGCGATTGAATTCGTTCTTGACGTATTGGCGAGCGAAGAGCATGGAGCTGTTAAATCTCTTGACGAGATCGACGCAGTAGGACACCGTGTGGTTCACGGCGGAGAGAAATTCAGCGAAAGCGTTCTGATCAACGATGAAGTGATGGCTAAACTTGAAGAGTGCATCGATATCGCTCCCCTTCATAACCCACCAAACATCGCAGGTATCAAAGCGATTGAAGAATTGATTCCGGGTAAACCTCAGGTTGCCGTATTCGATACAGCATTCCACCAGTCTATGCCTGCTGAGGCTTACATGTACGCTCTTCCTTACAAAATGTATCGTGACTACGGTGTTCGCCGTTACGGTTTCCACGGAACCAGCCACCGTTACGTTTCTCAGAGAGCTGCTGAATTCCTAGGTGTAAACTACAACGAACAGAAAATCATCACTTGCCATATCGGTAACGGTGCTTCTATCACTGCGATCAAAAACGGTAAGTCGATCGATACTTCAATGGGATTCACTCCGACTGAAGGTTTGATCATGGGTACACGTTCTGGTGACGTTGATCCGGGTGCACTTGCTTTCATCATGGAGAAAGAAGGTTTGGACGCGAAAGGCCTTTCTGATTTGGTAAACAAACAGAGTGGTGTTCTAGGTATCTCTGAAATCGGTTCCGATATGCGTGACATCGAAGACGGCGTTGCGAATGGTGACGAGCGTTCTATCCTTACGATGAACATGTACGATTACCGTATCAAAAAATACATCGGTGCATATGCAGCCGCTATGGGCGGTGTGGATATCATCGTATTTACAGGTGGTGTAGGTGAAAACCAATGCCCTACCCGTGAGGCTGTTTGCCGTGGTCTTGAGTTCATGGGCGTTGAATTCGACGCACAGAGAAACCGTGGCCTTCGTGGTAAAGAAGCTGTGCTTAGCGCACCGGAATCTCGTGTTAAAGTAGTGGTTATCCCTACTGACGAAGAATCTATGATTGCATCCGATACGAAAGATATCGTTTGTAAATTGTAATAATAAAACTCATTTTAAAGAATCCATCTCCCGATAAGGAGATGGATTTTTTTGTTTAAAACAATCCTTCAATGTTTAAAACATCCCCCTGGATGGGTTAAATCTGCTCTTTTGGAGAATCAAAAAGAAACTTTCTGCTTTCGAGAGGTGTTTCTAATTGAAATATCTTTAACCTGAGTATTATGAATAAGAGACCTCACATCGTAGTATTAGGCTCCAATTTCGGCGGTCTTACTACGGCCCGTCTTCTTCGGAAAAAAGTGCAGGATGCAGCGGATATCACAGTGATCGACCAGAAGTCTTATCTGCTTTTCATTCCGAACATTCCCGAAACGGTGATGGCGAACAGAAACCCGCAGGACGATCAGTTCATGCAGTTCCTTCCTTTTTACAAGAGAGATAAAACACGCTTCATTCAGGCTCACATAACGGGAATCGATCCGGAAAGCCGAACGGTGTGCTTTACACCCAATGAGCGGCCCGGGCAGGCTCCTGAAAAACTCACCTACGATTATCTGGTCATCTCCGTAGGATGTCGACTCGCCTATGATAAGATAGAGGGTTTCTCGGAATACGGAACTACGATTTCGGACTGTTTCTACGCCAATCGGTTCCGAGACTACCTCTGGAACGGTCATTACAAAGGTGGTCCGATCGCCATCGGCTCGGCTCGTTTCGAACAAGGTACCACTGCTCGGCCAGAATGGTTACCGACACTGCTGGCTGCCTGTGAGGGACCCGTTATGGAGATGGCGATGCTATTGGCTACTTGGCTCCGTGAAAATAGACAGCAGAAGGATGCTTCGGCGATTCATATGTTTACCCCGGGCAAGGTGTTGGGCGAAGATGCGGGTCCCGAATTGGCCGACCGTTTCGCCAAACTTGCAGAATCAATGGGCGAGTCGATTCTCTATGAAACCGACAATGTGAAGCGCATTACCAAAGATGGGATCGAGTTTACAAGCGGGAAATCGCTCGAAGCGGAAATCAAGATGGTCTTCCCGAATTGGGAACCCCATGCCTTTCTTAAAAACATGCCTTTCTCCGACGATGCGGGGTTTGTGATCACGGATACCTACATGCGTAATCCAACTTACAAGAATATCTTCGCCGTGGGTGACTGTGCTGCGCTTACCGTGCCTAAACTAGGGGCTATCGGGGATGCGCAGGCTCGTGTGGCCGCCGCACGTATTGCGGCCGATTTGGGTATTGTTCCCGAAAAAGAGTGTGCCGAATTTAAACCGATGGTGATTTGTTGGGGTACGATGGGAGATGATAAGGCTTTCTATCTCCATTCGAATATTTTCTACGGTGGCGATGTGGGATACCTGAAAACCGGTCATCTTTATTACATGATGAAAATGGCATTCCGTACAGCCTATTTTGAAACAGGAGGTACGCCTCCGCCATGGGGATTGCCGATGGCTGAATGGGTCGGAGATAAGATGTAACAACAAAGGGCGCTTTCCAGTAACGGAAAGCGCCCTTTGTATGTATGATAAACGGTAGGTTTAAAATGCAATCGAAACATTCGGACCTGCATCGGTACGCTCCGCTGTTTCCTCTTCGAACTGTTCCAACCACAAATCCTCACCCTCCATAACGGCAAAAGAGAAATGATTCACCCAATCGCCCAAAATGAGAATGCGACTCTCGCGCGAAAGCATCAAGTCTAACATGATGTGGCGGTGGCCGAAGATGAAGTAATCGACTTTTTGAGTCTGCAGGTAATCGCGTGAAAACTTAACCAAGTGTTCTTTATCCTCTCCCAGAAATGCATCGAACTCACTGCCGTTGAGACGACTGTGCTGCGACCATTTATGAGCGAAAGCTACCGTCCATCTCGGATGAATGGCCGAAAACAAACGTTGGCAAAATTTATTACGGAAAAAGCCGCTCATCAGTTTATAGCCTTTAGAATCGTCTCCCAACCCGTCGCCATGTGCCAGGAAAAGTTTCTTGCCGTTGATCTGGGTTACCATCGGCTGGTGATGAAGGATCACTCCGATCTCTTGCGGTAGGTAATCAAACATCCAGATGTCGTGATTCCCTGCAAACCAATGCACCTCGATTCCCCGATCCGTCAACTCCGCTATTTTTCCAAAAAAGCGGGTAAAACCACGAGGTACCACCGTTTTGTATTCATACCAGAAATCGATGATATCCCCTAGAAGGTAGATCGCTTTGGCATCCTCCTTGATGCTGTCGAGAAATCGAACCAATCGGCGTTCATTTTCGAGCGGGTTGTCAAAAGTTTTCGATCCCAAATGTGCATCGGAAAGAAAATAGATTTTCTTCATGCTTACAGGAATCCCAATTCAAGTTTCGCTTCCTCGCTCATCATGTCTTTGTCCCATTCCGGTTCGAAAACAAGGTCGATATCCACGCTCTTCACCTCTTCGATGCTCTCCACTTTCATGCGTACGTCTTCAAGGATGAAGTCCGCCGCCGGACAGTTCGGAGCCGTCAGCGTCATCTGGATCTTTACATTCTTATCATCGTCGATATCGATCTCATAGATCAAACCGAGTTCATAGATGTTTACCGGGATTTCCGGATCGTATACGAGGCGAAGCATCTCTACGATCTTCTCCTCAAGTGCGAGCAAATTATTTTCCATATGTGTTGTTACTTTTTTCAGTTTGGCGAAACGGATCGTCTCCTTTCGCTTATCGCAAAGTTAATGCTTTTTACTTACATCTTTCCCTCGTCGGCATAACTGAAGTAGCAATCTTCACAAACAATAATATGATCAAGCACCCGGATATCCATATACTTGGCTGCCTCCTGCATCTTTCGAGTGAAGGAGTCGTCCGCCTTGCTGGGCTTATTATTGCCCGAGGGGTGGTTATGGCAAAGGATGATGCCCGAGGCCAAATGTTCAATGGCATCTTTGAGAATGATGCGTATGTCGACGGCCGTTTCAGACACGCCCCCCTGACTGATCTTGCGGCGATGGATGATTTTGTTGGATTGATTCAGATAAACCACCCAAAACTCCTCGTGCGGCTTGTCGGCCAGCAGGGGATGGAAATAGCGGTAGATGTCACGACTGGAGCTGACCGAAAAATTCCGGATCACCTCACTTTGGTTTCTCCGTTTCCCGAGTTCGAGAGCCGCGATAATGGTCACGGCTTTCGTCGGTCCGATTCCGCGATACTTCCCCAGATCCTTCACCGAGAGTTTCCCGAGTTGATTGAGGTTATTATCCAAATCCTTCAGAATCTCGCGCGATAGCTCTACCGAGGTTTGATTCATGCTGCCCGAACGGATCAGGATGGCCAGTAGTTCGGCATCCGACAGCGAATGGATTCCTTTGGTGAGCATCTTCTCGATAGGACGGTCTTCGGGAGCCATTTCTTTGATTTTCATGGTGTTTTTTTAAGGTGATATTTAGAGCATCTCAATTTGAGACACTGTTTTTAAGAAGCTGTTTGAAATTCTTCTGAAACGATCCTCATCCTAACTCCACGGTAAACGCAGATGTAATCCTCCTCTTCTCTTCGGGATAAACGGAAACCTAAACCTCAGGATTCTCTCTGGTCAACGCAGGTGTAATTTACCTCCTGTTCTTAGGGTAAACGGGTGATGATCAGTCTCGTGACCCCGTCTTAAGGTGTATATCCTTTAATTCTCCTTGTTGTACATATTCTTGATTTTGTTGCGACTCTCCAGTCCTTTCCCAAGAATCACTTTTTGCCAGAAGGCGCGTAGGAAGCCCGTTCCGTAACCGATCAGCTGAATTAGTCCCGTAAAGATGGAAAGGAATCCGATCTTGAGGCTTTTGTTCTTCAGCGACGAGTCGGCGAAGAGGATGATCAGGTAGGCCGCCAGCAATAGCAATACCCACGGTTGCCAGATCGAGATCACGAGCATTCCTGCCACGAAGAGTGTGAATAGGGCGGGAGCGAAGTGCACCGCCTTCAGCGATCCGGGATGCAGTTTGTACAAAGAGATGCGCGCCTGTCCGAAGATATGCACCTGTTTGAAGAACTTCGCCAGATCCACCCGGCGCTTGTGGTAGACGAACGCCTCGCGGATCAGCACGGTATTGAATCCCGCCTTGCGGATGCGTGTGCTTAGGTCGATGTCCTCGCCCAACGTGTCTCGGAATCCCTGTGTCGCCTCATACACCGCACGGGAGAAGCCCATGTTGAAGGAGCGGGGACAGAATTTCTCCATCTGCGCTTTCCCTCCGCGAATTCCGCCGGTGGTGAAGAACGAAGTCATGGAGTGGTTGATTGCCTTCTGCGTGTCGCTGAACGATTCGTGTGCGGCGTCGGGACCGCCCCAACAGTCGACCGTACCTTTACCCAGCTCCCTCTTTACGATGGCGAAGTAGCTCGGGGGGATGATGCAGTCCGAGTCGAAGAAGACGAAATAATCGCCCGTCGCCTTGCTCATGCCGATGTTGCGCGAGTCGCTCTGCCCCGTGTTGGGCTTGAAGAAGTATTGGATTGGGAAGAGGGGGGTGAACGCGGGCAGCAGGTGGTCGCATTTCTGCGTAGAGCCGTCCTCGATGATGATCACTTCAAACTCTTTTTCCGTTTGGTTGCCCAAGCTTTCGAGTAGCTCCTGCATCTCGTCGGGGCGGTTGTAAACCGGTATGATGATAGAAAATAGAGGCATAAGCGGATTTTCTTTTTATTGGATTCGATACTTCAAACTTAATGATTTATTTAATACATCGGAGCGGAAAGAGAGGGAGAGAAAAAAAATAGGTGTCGAATGTAATTTTTCCACCATTCTTGCGACTAATAGAATAAAAACAATAAAATTGTTGAAGTTAACGGGCCATGAAATTGCCATTACTTCCCTAAAGTTGAGATATCCAACTGAAGGTATATAAATGGTACATTTGACCTTAGCGTTAAAAAATAGACTATATACCAATGAAAGAAAATGAACAGGCATTCCTCGAATTGACCGAGCGGTACAAACGGATGATCTATAAAGTATGCTATATGTATGCTTCGGATAAGGAACCGATTGGCGATCTGTTTCAGGATGTGATACTGAATCTTTGGAAAGCCTTCCCCTCGTTTCGCGGAGAAAGCAGCGAAGAAACCTGGATTTACAGGGTAGCGCTCAATACCTGCATCTCGCAACTGCGCAAACAGAGCAAAAAACCGCCCATGCTGCCCCTTTCGCTCGAAATTGAGAGCCTGGCAGATCCCAAAGACGACCCAATGCTACGTGAACTCTATCGTATCATCCGCCAACTCAATACGGTAGAAAGAGCGATTATATTGCTTTATCTCGAAGACAAACCTTACGAAGAGATTGCGTCTCTGATCGGAATCACCAAATCGAATGTTGGGGTGAAGATCAGCCGCATCAAGGAGAAAATGAAACAGATGTCGAACTTGTAAAAAACGTAAATACTATGCAACTTGAAGATATGAAATCGGCATGGAACGAAATGAACCGCCGGCTTGAGAAGTCTGAAATTACTAACCAAAAAATGATATCGAAAATGATTCTTTCACGTGCCCGCTCCGGTTTTGAAAAGCTGGTTCGCTATGAACGACTTTTCCTCTTTTTTAGTCTTTTTGCCATGGCCTATCTGGCACTTCCCCTGGTGATTACGATATACGGTCTGCCTTCCATTGTCATTTTGGAGATAATCTTGCTTTATTGCGTAGGCGAACAGGCTTATAAGGTATACATCCTCCGTAAGATACACCTGGATACGGACAACGTACAGGAGCTGATCGGCAAGATGCTTGCATACCGGTCGCTAACCATGTTTATGTTTAAAATCGGAATGTTCGTACTGCTTCCGATCATCTTGGTAGCTATGTTCCTGCCATTACTCAACCAACCCGACAAATTGCCTGTGTTGGCCGGTGCGGCTGTGGGTGCCGTAATCGGTTTTGTATTGGGGATATCGGCCTTCCGCCGCCACAAAAGAGAGATCGAAGATGTAATCGGAGAGCTCAACGAATTGGAGAGCTATCTGAACGAACAGTAATCCTGTACAAAAAGTCGGCTATATGAAAACGCTCATTACTGCGATTGTGCTTATTCTGAACTTGCTGTTCGGATAATGCAAAGGCGTTCGAACGCCCCGCCTCGTTCATCCCTAAACGAAAAAGAGGGTATGCTTTTGAAGTGCACCCTAAAAGTTAGACAAAAAACTTTTGGGGTGCATTCTTTATGAAATACACTTTTGAAA
>JAVVQG010000014.1:0-114762 GCA_036655355.1 Bacteroidales bacterium | reverse complement strand
TAGAGCACAACACTTTTAATGTTGGGGTCCTGGGTTCGAGCCCCAGCTGGATCACATCAAGAAGCCCGGAGTTTTCTCCGGGCTTTTTTGTTTTATCCCCACTGCCGAATAATGGCTCATCCGATACCGGGGCACCCGATACCGACTCATCCGATACCGCTCCCATACATTTCGAACCGATTCCCATGCATTTCGGTACGGTTCCTTTGAATTCATTTTGGGAAACACAAGGCCCCAAAAAGCACCGCCTTGCTTCGGTCGAAGCAAGGCGGTGGTTCGACCGAAGCAAGGCAGTGCTTCAGTCGAACCAAAGCCATGGCACGCACCCCCTCCTCTTTCCGAATCCGCATATCAACCATCCCAATTCAATTTGAATGCTCGGTACGCCAAACGCAGTGTATCGAAATCCTTCTAGCGGCAAGAAAAAGCCCCGATATCTTCCGATCCCGGGGCTTCCAAAGGTATATAACCCAATTTTTTATTTCAGATATTCCGCCAATGTCTTTTCGATATCTTCTCCACGAAGGTTTTTCGCGATGATCTTACCTTCCGGATCCAACAACAGGGTTGAAGGAATCGAACGGATACCGTATACGTCTGCTGCCGCACATTGCCATCCTTTCAGGTCTGACATCTGAGGCCATGTGATGTTCAGGTTCTTGATTCCGTCGACCCACGCTTGTTTATCGCTATCGAAAGAAACACCAACCACTTCGAAGCCTTTCTCTTTATATTTGTCATAAGCAGCAACTACCGCCGGCATCTCTCTGCGACAAGGTCCACACCACGATGCCCAGAAATCAACAAATACATATTTTCCTTTTCCTACGTAATCAGAAAGTGAAATCTCTTTCCCTTCCGGATCAGGCATTGTCAGGTTGGTATACATCGCACCTACAGAAGAACGTTTCAAGGCCGCAAGGTAATTCGATACCGTCTCACCGTAAATGGAGTTTTTGAAAGCCGGAGCTGCTGCATCCATCACCGCAGTCATCTCTTCCGCCGAAAGGTCGTTCAAGTTGCGCGACAAAACATAAGCACCCACCACATTCGATTCGTTGTTCTTGATGAACGTCAGGTTCTCAGCCGTTTTCACAGCTGTCAACTGATCGTATTCGGTATTGAACTGCTCTTCGATCTCCGGTGTAAGCGTGCCCGCTTGCTGCATCTCGCGATAACGCATCGACAAAGCCTGCATTTTTGTCATCGCTTCGGTGTTTACCGTTGAGATCTTCTGCAACGAATCATTCAGAGCGGTTCCGCCCACAACATTCATCGTATCGATCGTTGCCGCGATTTTTCCATCCTGCAAGACGATCAAAAGCGGACGAATCGCACGATTTTCAACCCCTGAGAACGAAAGAAGTCCCATCACAACCGAATCTTGCGTTCCTTTGAAAGAAAACGCTCCGTTCGCAACAGTTGTACTGTCAATCGAAACCATCTTTTTTTCCTGATTTTGGGTCTGAAGGTAAATCATTTTACCATCCAACTCCGCTGATGCTTTCCCCTGGATATCGTATCCTTTCTGAGGAGCACAAGAAGCCAACAATCCTGCGGCCGCTACAAGTGTCAATAGATTACGCATAGTCTTATTATAATAGTTAATTTGCAACTCTCACAAAGATAATACTATTATTTTAACTTGTTTACATACATTAATATATTAGATGTAAACATAAAAAAATTACTCCTATCGCAGAATCCCGTTATATTTAAGGCAACTTTTATTTTAATTCTTCATATTATGAAAAATGACAAGACCCACATTGCGTGGGTAGACCTTTTACGCGTTCTCGCCTGCTTTTTAGTGGTATTGGCTCATTGCTGCGACCCGTTCGTGGCTCGTTTCGACACCAACCGCTTTGAATTCCTTTCGGGTGCTTTCTGGGGGAGTTTGGTGCGTCCCTGCGTGCCGCTTTTCGTGATGATGACGGGCGTATTGTTGTTGCCGATCCAAACGGATATGAGCACGTTTTATAACAAACGAATCAAAAGAATCGTGATACCGTTGATCTTCTGGTCGGTATTGAGTCCCATCCTATACTACCTGTATCTGAACAGCGGCGTCGTCACCCTTAGTCCCAACATCGTTGCGGAAGACCATACGCTGAGTGCCACGATCACCCGCATCTACTCGTTTATCTTCAACTTCTCATACGCCACCATCCCGTTGTGGTATCTTTACATGCTGGTGGGGTTGTACCTGTTCATGCCGATCATCAGCGGTTGGTTAAGTCAGGCATCGCAAAAAGACGTAAAGCGCTTTTTGATGATCTGGGGAGTGAGCATGTGCCTTCCGTACATCCAGATGGGCGCTCCGCTACTGGGGTACGTCGGAAATTACGGAAATACCGGAATCTTAGGCGTATGCGACTGGAATCCTTACGGCACCTTCTATTACTTCTCGGGATTCATGGGCTATATCGTGCTGGCGTATTACCTTTTAAAATACCCGCTGCAGTGGTCATGGAAGAAAACGCTGAGCGTAGCGGCACCGTTGTTTGCAATCGGTTACGCCATTACGTTGGGCGGCTTCATCGTTACCCAGAAATTTTTCCCGGGCAGTTACGCGGCGTTGGAGATCGTATGGTATTTCTCCGGTATCAATGTATTCATGATGACCTATGCGGCATTCATCGTGCTGAGCAAGGTTCGACTCAATCCATCGCCTTTCATGAACCGTTTGGCATCGCTGACTTTCGGCATCTACCTGTGCCACTTCTTCATCGTACAACTCGGCTATGATTTAATGTACAAACACCTGCCTCTGCCTGCCTACCTGTTGATTCCGGTAATCGCCCTGTTTGCGTTCACCGTTTCAGCGGGAATCGTATGGGCGATGAGTCAGAATAAATTCCTAAAGAAATTCGTATTCTAACGAAGCGAAAAACCACGCTGCCGTGTAGATCGCACGGATGAAACAGCGGCAGGAAGAATCGCAATAGAACAACGATTGACGTTGTAAACACAAAAACGGCCTCAAACCATTAAAGCTTGAGGCCGTTTTCTATTTTAAACCGGAACGTAGTTTACGGTATAAAGAGAAATCTATCGGAGCGGATCCGTTTCGATGGGAAGATTCCTTTCGATGGGAAGATCCGTTTCGATGGGAAGATCCGATCGGAGATTCGTACGGTAGTCGATCTCTTCCGATTAATCAAGGAAGCGTTTCGTGATTCCTTCGTAGGCGTCGATGCGGCGATCACGTAGGAAAGGCCACCAACGGCGTACGTTCTCAGAGCGAGAAAGATCTACTTCCACCACCTGATTTACCTCCTCTGTATTCGGAGCCTGGTAAAGAATTTCACCTTGCGGACCGGCCACAAAACTATTTCCCCAGAACGAGATTCCATTGGTCTGACCCGACGGATCAGTTTCCAATCCGGTTCTATTCACCGAAACCACAGGCAATCCGTTCGCCACGGCATGACCGCGCTGTGAAATCACCCATGCCCCCAATTGACGCGCTTTTTCTTCGTCGGTATCGGAACTTTCCCAGCCGATTGCCGTCGGATAAATCAGGATATCCGCTCCGCGAAGCGCCATCATGCGGGCAGCTTCCGGATACCACTGGTCCCAACAAACCAAAACGCCCAGCTTTCCGATTGAGGTCTGAATCGGCTCAAAGCCCAAGTCCCCCGGAGTGAAATAGAATTTCTCATAATAAGCCGGATCGTCCGGAATATGCATTTTGCGGTATTTACCCGCGATAGAGCCGTCTTTATCGAAAACAACCGCCGTGTTGTGATACAAGCCCGGTGCACGGCGCTCAAAAAGCGACGTGACCAACACGATGCCCGCTTCTTTGGCGATCTGACCGTAGAAATCGGTCGACGGACCCGGAATCGTTTCCGCCAGATCAAACAGATCTGTATTTTCCGTCTGACAGAAATAAGGCGTGTTGTGCAACTCCTGAAGCACCACCAGTTCCGCACCCTGACGGACACAGTCGTGAATGTTATCGTATAGTTTCTTTAGATTCGATTTCAAATCAGCTGAACAGGATTGCTGAATCAACCCCACTTTGATTGTCTTAGCCATAGATATGAAGTTCTATTGATGTAAATTTAAATTCATAAAACCCCTTGCGGGAATTGCATGGTCACGCAGTGAAGCGAACCGTGTTGCTTAATCAGTACCGAACAATCGATTCCGACGATCTCGTGATCCGGAAATGCCTGCTGCAATGCCGCTTTGGCCTGTGCATCATTTTCGGGTTGGTTATAAGTCGGATACAAAACCGCATCGTTCATGATTAGGAAATTGGCGTAAGTAGCCGGCAAACGCTCCTCTTCGATGTGGGTGAAATAAACGGCGTCTGCCATCGGAAGCGCAATCAGACGGTACGGTTCCCCTTGGAGTGTTCGGAACGAAGCGAGTTGCTCCTCCATCCATTTCAATGCCTCGTAATGTTCATCCGCCTCATCCGTACACTTCACATAGGCGATCGTGTTGTTGGGACAAAGACGAGCCAGCGTATCGATATGACTGTCCGTATCGTCTCCCGCCAGATAGCCGTGGTCGACCCACAACACCTGTTTCAGATTGAACACCTCCTTGAGATACGCCTCGATCTGCGATTTATCCCATTGTCCGTTTCGATTCTTAGACAACAGACATTCCGATGTGGTCAGCAACGTACCTTCGCCGTCCGACTCGATACCGCCTCCTTCAAGCACAAAGTTCAATCGGTTTTCATACGAAGCGTTGAACATCCCACCTTCAAAAGCTTTTGATGTGATCAGATTGTCGAGATTTGACGCGAATTTCAATCCCCAGCCGTTGAACTTAAAGTCACAGATCACCGGTTTTCCGTCGCGAATCATGGTAATCGCACCGTGATCACGCGCCCAGGTATCGTTCGTATCGCATTCGAAGAACTTCACGTTCTCCATATTCACCTTACCTTCTATCTGGCTGCGCACCGCTTCGATATCGGGAGTTACAATCAGCAGTTGCTCTCTTTTGGAGATTTCACGGGCCAATTCAAGATAACAGCCCTTCACCTCATCCAGGATATAATCCCAATCCGTATCGATGTGCGGCCAAGTAAGCTGAATACCGCTTTGCGGATACCATTCGGCAGGAAGAAAAGATTTTTCAGTCATAGTACTATAATTAGAATACAAAGATAAGCAAGTTCATGCAAAACATCTGCAAAAGAGGGGGGAGTGAAAAGATAAAACCTTTGAAAGGTTCCTCATTTTTACAAAAAAAAGCGTCCGTTTCCCCACTGAATGGAAAACGGACGCTTTTGTTATTTTAGTTCTTAAAATCTCAGTTGAAAGAGATCCTTAAGGATTGATTTTATCGTAAGAGATTCTCATGGAACCGTATAAAAACGAAAAAGGTTGTCTCACGACAACCCATCTTCTTAACCTTAAATCTAATACCATGAAAAACACAGTGCAAATATAAGGGGCGTGAAAGAACTGTGCAACACTTTCTGCCATTTTTTTCTCAAAAAGCCACATAATTAATACTTATTAATACATAATGTTATAAACCTGAAAGATATTAACGCTTTTAATATTTTTGTAATATGCGATGATGTTCCGCTTTATTAAAAATCCCTTTGTCTTTAATATAAAAGGAGCGCGAGCCGAGTATTTAAAACAGGGTTTATTATCTTCGCATATAAATAGGGGCTTCCGAAGCGGAAGCACCTGTTTGTTTTTATTTCCAGTTCATATACAAACAGTTACTTTCAAATGATTGATCAGGCTACCATTGACCGTATTATGGATACCGCGCAGATTGTTGACGTGGTCTCAGACTTCGTATCCCTGAAACGTCGCGGTGCCAATTACATCGGACTTTGTCCGTTTCACAACGAAAAGACGCCTTCGTTCAGCGTTTCCCCCGCAAAAAACATCTGCAAATGCTTTAGTTGCGGCAAAGGAGGGAATCCGGTGAACTTCATCATGGAGCATGAACAGATGAGTTATATCGAAGCTTTGAAGTTCGTGGCCAAGAAATACCACATCGAAGTGGAGGAGCGTGAGCTTTCGGATGCGGAGAAGCAGGTACAATCCACCCGCGAAGGGATGCTGATTGTGAACGCCTATGCGCAGCAACAGTTCACCAAAAACCTTTTTGAGACTGACGAAGGACAGAATATCGGTCTGAGTTATTTCCACGAACGCGGTTTCCGCAACGACATCATCCAGAAATTCCAACTCGGATACAGCTTCGAGCAACGCGATCATTTCAGCCAGCTCGCACTGAAAAACGGATACAACAAAGAGTTCTTGTATAAAACGGGACTCAGCATGGAGGGGCAGAACGGCTTCATTCAGGACCGTTTCCGCGGTCGTGTGATGTTTCCGGTGCACAGTTTATCGGGAAAAATCCTCGCATTCGGGGGACGAATCCTTAAGAAGAATGACAAGTTGGCCAAATACGTCAACTCGCCCGAATCGGAAATCTACCACAAAAGCAATGAACTTTACGGCATCTATTTTGCCAAGGGAGCGATCAACAAACACGACCGCTGTTTTCTTGTAGAGGGTTATACAGACGTTTTGGCGATGCACCAGGCGGGCATCGAGAACGTGGTGGCTTCTTCGGGTACGGCGCTTACGCCGGGACAGATCCGTATGATCCACCGCTTCACGCCCAACATCACCGTGCTCTACGACGGGGATGCCGCCGGAATCAAAGCTTCCCTGCGTGGTATCGACCTGATCCTGAAAGAGGGGATGAATGTAAAAGTGGTGCTGTTGCCCGACGGCGACGACCCGGATTCCTTCTCGCGCAAGCAGAGTGCCACCTCTTTCATGAATTACATCCAGGCGAATGAAACGGATTTCATCCGCTTCAAGACCTCGCTTTTGCTGGAACAGGCGCAGAGTGACCCGATCAAACGTGCCGAGATGATCTCCGATATCGTCCGAAGCATCGCCATCATACCCGATCAGATCATCCGTTCGGTATATATTCGCGAAACCAGCAACATGTTGGAGATCGGCGAAGAGGTACTGATCGCCGAGATAAATAAAGAGAAACAGAAAGAGAAGGAAAACGAGCTCAACAAGCGTCCCGGAACCTATGGTGGTGCTTCGGGATACGCCTCATCGGCGGCAACGGAAAGTGCGTCGCAGCCGGTGATAAATGGCGATGCCCCTTTTCCACTCCTACCGGAGGAGTTGGGTGCCGCTTCGCCGAATCCCGCCGTTACGGAGGTGCGCCGCTCCTCCATCTTCGACCGTTTCGAATATGCGATCATCCGCTACATCGTTCGATACGGGGAGCAATTGCTCTATTCGGTAACAGACGAGGAGAGCAACCGGGAAATCCATTACCGCGTAATCGATTATGTGTGTGCCGATCTGGATCAAGACGAGATCACATTCGGACACCCACTCTATGCACGCATGCTGGGGTATGCCCGTGAAGCTTCGCAGAAGGAGAATTTTGTGAGCGAAACGTTCTTTCTGAACCACCCCGATCCGGTGATCAGTCGCACGGCGACCGATCTGGTGGCGGAGAAATACACGCTAAGCAAGATCCACACCAAATTCGCAACCATCGAAGAGGAGAAGGATAAGTTGAAAGACCTGATTCCGCGCGCTTTGTTTGAGTTGAAAGACGCCATCATCCGAAACGACATCCGTGAGATCAATGAGCAGATCAAGAAACTCGCTTTGGAGGGAGGTATGAATGAGGTGATCCGCCTGATGGAGGATCTCAAAGAGAAGAATGAAGTACGTACCGCCCTGGCCAAAGAGTTGGGCGAACGCATCGTAACCCGTTTCTAACGGGTTACGCGCTTATAGGCGACGGTGCGCTTTCCACAACTGGTAGGAATTCAACATGTTCTGCCACAGGATATATGTGGAAGGTGCTAACGCCGAAACCGGATTCAGAAAAACCTGCGACATCCATATCGCCAGAATCGTATTCTTCTGACCCAGAGATTGTCCCGCAGCGATGCGGTTATCGTAACGTGCGCCGATCTGTTTTCCCACGAAGAACTGAATACCGCAAATCACAATGGAAATCACACCCAACAACACCGCCATGTGCATCTCATCGGCATTCAACCCCAAGAGCGACTCCACGGTTCGTCCCGTTACAATCATCAGCGCCAGAGACCACATATAGAAAGGGGTCTTTGAATATTTCAGCATGAAGTTCTGCAACTTGGGAAACGTAAACCGGATTCCCCACGCAAAAAGCAACGGCAGAATCAGCAACGGAAACACCTTCACGAAGATACTTACAAAAGAACTCCAGAAAGTCAGGTCGGCATTGATGCCACCCATTGAGAAAAAGACAGGCGCCACAATGGCCACTCCCAGGTTGCTGAGCAGGGTGAAACTGGTGAGAAATCCCATGTCGCCGTTCAACATTCCCGTGATTACGGCAGCCGAAGTAGCCGTAGGAGCCAGAAAACAGATCAAGGCACCCTGTGCCAGAATCGGATTGTATCCAACCAGCAGGTAATAAGCCGCGATGCCTGAAAGCAACTGGATCAACAATAAGATAAAATGAAGTTTTGAATACCGGATTCCCTGCGGGGCGAGCTTACTGAATGTAAACAGCAGCATCAGAAAGATCAAATAAGGAGTCATCCACGAAAGAGAGGAGAAAATCGGATAGAACACGCCGCCGGTTAACATCGCCAGCGGCATCATCCAGTCTTTAATTTTTTGTATCACGCAATAAGCCGTTAATAAGTGTTAGTGGACAAAATTAATTAATTTAGCGCTCCAAAACATTTCCTTTTGCCGAATGTTTGATTGATATACCCATATAAAGCAGATATTGTACGTGAAGAGATATCTCCCAATCATATTACTTATCTTTTTTCTCTTTCCGAGGAACACGCTCAACGCACAAAACATCAACTATATTTTAGTGGATCAAACCATCGACGCTACCCAAAAACAGCCCGATCCGGAAAGTTCGATCATCGACAGTCTCGGTATATTCGAAAAACCGGTTCGTTTTCTGGTTGAAGGGGTGGGTATTGAGAGTAAGAATAAAAAATTCAGGTTTGGGAATGTCGGATTCTGGTCCACCGTGCCGGTTTACAATTTCGTTGACGGATTCTGGATCGGCCAGACATTCAAAGGGTATTACCATTTCGACAAGAGAAACCGCCTCACCGTTGAACCGATGGTGTATTACACCTCGGCACGGAAAAAAGTGATCTGGCAGAATGACATCACCTACGAATACGCGCCGGACATGAAGGGGAAAATGGTGCTGTCGATGGGCGACGTCTCGGCCGATTACGATACCGAAGAGCACCTCGCCCGTTTGGAAAATTCCCTGTATTCGCTGGTACTGGGTCGCAATTACATGAAACTGTATCAAAAAAGGTATGTGGAACTTAAAAACAACTTCTACCCCTTGCCGGGATTCAGGGTATTCAGCGGCTTCTCTTTTCAGAAACGAAGAAGCGAAGTGAACCACACCACCTTTAGTTTCATCAAAGACCACGACGACCAGGAGAACATCCCCCTCAATGCAAAATTCCGCTCGATGGAACCCAATACGGCATTGGTGGGCGATGTGGGATTCGACTATACCATCTGCGAAAACTGCGAATACAACCTCACCTCGAATGAGATCATCTATTCCCACATCCCCACCCTCTCGTTTCGTTACGTCTTTGGGATTCCGGTGGGCAACAAGAACCGAAGCAGTTTCAACCGCGTCGACGCGGCACTGCACCAACGCTTCAAATTCAAAAAGACCACGACCCTTCATTACAAAATCGGCATGGGTGCTTTCTTGACAAAACACAACCTGTGGTTTCCCGATTTCAAACATTTCGGGGCGTATTCCCTCCCCTCCATGCGTACGTTCACCGAAGACGGCTATTTCCTGATCGGTTACTACAAAGCGGATACCGACCGAAAATGGCTCAAAGGATCCTTAAACTTCATGTCTGAGAAGTTTCTACTCACCCGGTTGAAGTTCCTCTCCAACGGTGATTTCAGCGAAGGGATGCATGCCCGCTATCTCTGGACCTCCGAAATATCACACTACACGGAATGGGGATATTCGGTAGGCTACAAAGACCTGGTTCGCGTTGGATTCTTCATCGGCTTTGAACGGGAACGGTATAAAAACTTCGGACTGTCCGTCTCATTCCCATGGCTGACCGGTGGGTATTAATGCTCTTTTTTCACCATTCGCTTTCTAATAATATTGAATTTTATTAGCTTTTATTAATAATATAAGCTATTTATGTTTTATTTTTACCTTCCAAACAAACATAAATAGTCTTATGTATTATCTTGAAACGAAAGACGTAGTCAAACAATATGCAAACCATCGGGCGCTTGACGGCGTAAGCATCCGGGTACCCCAGAATAGTATCTACGGGTTATTGGGACCGAACGGAGCAGGAAAGACTACCTTGATCCGCATCATCAATCAGATTACGGCACCCGACAGCGGAAGCGTGCTGTTAAACGGCGAACCTCTGAAACCGGAGGATGTGCATCAGATCGGCTACCTGCCGGAAGAGCGGGGACTGTATAAGAAAATGAAAGTGGGTGAACAGGTGCTTTACCTCGCCCAACTAAAAGGGCTTTCCAAGGCGGAAGCGAAGAAACGGATGGACGAATGGTTCACTCGTTTCGGAATCCAAGAGTGGAAAAACAAGAAAGTGGAAGAGCTGTCAAAAGGGATGCAGCAGAAAGTGCAATTCATCACGACCATCCTGCACGAACCCAAGTTATTGATCTTCGACGAACCGTTCAGCGGATTCGACCCCGTGAATGCCGAATTGATGAAAAAGGAGATTCTGGGATTGAAAGAGCGCGGTGCAACCATCATCCTCTCCACACACAACATGAGTTCGGTGGAGGAACTGTGTGACGAAATCACCCTGATCCATCGTTCGAAAGCGGTATTACAGGGAAAAGTAACCGATATCCGTCAGCAGTTCAAGAAAAACATCTTCCGAGTACAATGCGAAGGGGATCATATCGAATCGAAAGCAAATGAATACCGGGTGGTGGAAACGAAGAAAATTCACGGGGGAATTGAAGCGGTCATCAAGAAAGAGGGTGATTTCACAAACAACGAGATGATCAAGTTGCTGGCGAAAGATTACAGCCTCATGGCATTCGAAGAGATTCTGCCTTCGATGCAGGAGGTGTTTATCGAAACCGTAAAAGATTCTAACCTTAAAGAAGAAATCCAATGAGTAAAATAGGCTTGATTATCGAACGCGAGTATCTGACGCGCGTTTACAAAAAGTCGTTCATCATCATGACTTTAGTGATTCCGTTCATCTTCGTGGCGTTAGCCATGGTTCCGGCAATGCTTTCACAGATCAAGGACTCGAAAGTGAAAGAGGTGGCCGTCATCGATGAAACGGGAAAATATGCCGATCTTTTGAAGAGCAACGATACCTATGCGTTTGTTCCGGTGAAAGATATCAACGAAACGCCGCTCGATTATTTCAAATCAAAGGGCGAAGGGCTGTACGCGATTTTGATGATTACGGGCGATTTGGTGGAGAATCCCAAACAACTCACACTGTTCTCGGAAAAGACCCTCAGCATGGGACTTTCTAAAGATATCGCCGAACAGCTGAACGGTTACCTTACCGATCAGAAAATCGACTCTTATAACATTCCGGATCTAAAACAGATCATTGACAACTCCAAAGTGAAGGTGGACATTCAAACCGTCAAATGGAGTACCGAAGGGGAAGAGACCAAGTCGTCCGCAGAAGTGGCCACGGTAATCGGCTTTCTGTTTACCTTCTTGATCTACATGTTTATCTTCGCTTACGGCGGCATGGTGATGAACGGCGTGATGCAGGAAAAAACCAACCGCATCGTAGAGGTGATGGTTTCCTCTGTTAAACCATTCCAGCTCATGATGGGTAAGATTATCGGGATCGCGCTTGTTGGACTCACACAGTTCATGATCTGGGTACTGCTGATCGGCGGTGGCATGTTGGCGTTTGGCATCGGAACGGCAATGAATTCCGACGTGACGGCACTCACCCAAATGAGTCCGGAAATGGGCAATCAGATGGTGGATCCCGACATGATCGGAAAGATCAACGAAATGATTTCGGGTATCAACTTCGCTCAGCTATTGGGCTTCTTCGTACTTTACTTCATCGGCGGCTACCTGTTGTACGCATCCATTTTCGCGGCAATCGGTTCGATGGTGGATCAGGAAGCGGATACGCAGCAATTCATGATTCCGGTAACGATGGTGATTCTTTTCGCCTTTTACGCGGCTATCTACAGCATTGAGAATCCCGACGGACCGTTGGCGTTCTGGTGTTCGCTGATTCCGTTTACCTCACCGATCGTCATGATGGTTCGTCTGCCATACGATGTTCCTGCATGGCAGATGGCACTCTCAATCCTCTTGTTATATGGCACGTTTGTGGTGAGCGTCTATTTCGCAGGCAAGATTTATCGTACGGGAATCCTGATGTACGGTAAGAAGATTACCTGGGGAGAGATGATAAAATGGCTTCGCTACTAAATTATACGAAACAAAAAAATGCCGGGTAGATTCATTCCTTGAATCGATCCGGCATTTTTTTTGCGATTTAAGTCAGACGGTTAATCGTGCCTTATTCGCCCTCTTTGACCACATGTAGAAAATACAACCCCTCTTTTAATTCAACTAGTTTCAACTCCTCCATATCCTTAATCGATACAGATCCTTCATCCGAATAGAGATGCATCCTTCTCTTGGTCTGATCCTCTTTGTACACACACAGTTTCACTTTCCATTTGCTACACCCCTCCATCGTATAATCACGGTCTACATGAGAAGAATGGAAGATCCTTGTCAACAATGATTTCAGGTAATCGCCGATAATGATCTTTTCTGAAGAAATTTCACTTAAATACTTTTGTTTCATATACAAGTTAATGTCAACCCTTTAATTGGTTAATAAATTTGAGTCTCCAAAATAGATAAGTTCTCCTCGGACGAGTTCACAGGGGGTTCATTTAAATTCACAATCCGTCAAAAACCGCCCATAATTTCCGAATCGGTAAAAAAAAGGTTTACTGAAATGGAAAATCGAATTCCATTTCTGAACAAACTTCTTTATCTGATTAATATAGTGGCATTTGATTCTTTTTCCGTATAAAGCGACAATTTATATTCCTGAAGTAAATCGTCTTGTTCGCGGACAGACATACTTTTGAATTTCGTAGGGGTCAGATCCAGCTCTTGACGAAATATGCGCGAAAGACTCTTTGAAGAACCAAACCCCGATGCGATGGCTGCATCGTTGAATTTGATATCGGGATGCTTACGCATCAGCTCCCTCAGATAGTGGATCCGATAGGAAAGAATCAAGCGATAAAAATTCATGTGTTCGTTTTGGTTAATCGCTTTCGAGAGATAGGTACGATTTGTATTAAGGTAAGGTAACAGGTCTGACAAATGCAACTCCGGATTCAAGTACAAAGCCCGTTCCCTGATCTCCTTGTTCACATTCTCAAGAATCGACTGATACAATGCATCTCTGGAATCTACAACTCCTCCCGTTTCATCCTCTTTGGATTCCGGGATATACGTCTCTTCCTTTTTGTGTTCCCCTAAGTATTTTTTCACCCGTACTGTAATCGGACTAAAAAGATAGTTGTGCGGAATCCAATAAAGTCTCACGTAGAGCATTAAACCCATAAAATAGAGCGTAATAAACATCTTTACCCAGTTGCTTTGTCCAATGAAAGAGAATATATTCAACAACAGACCCAGAATAATTACAGAAGCACTCGGGAGAATGTATGACTTGGGAAATTGCAGATCGTTTGAGAAATTCATTTTATATGAGAGAATCTCCGAACGATATCCCTTAAATATAAAAATCATAAACAACACCAATTGTGAGAATAGAAGTGTCAGAACACTCCAAAAGAGGTTATTCTTATATACTACCAACGAAGAGGGATGATAAAAAACCATCCACGCGATCGCGAGAATCATCCCCGCGGATAGCGCGAATAATGTATAAAGAACTTTTCGTTGTTGTTGGAGAATATCCAGATAATAGATCCAGAAAAGGATATTCAAAGGAAGATAAACCAATAGATCCACTACCGTGACATAAAATAAAAAGAGCGGTGAATCAATGTTAAAAAGGTAGGGTATCTGCAACATTTTCAATCCATTAGTCAGCGTAGTAACGTTTATCACATACCTGATTCTAACCTCTATTACTTCACTCATCCGCTTCAGGGTAGAGTAATTCATTAAGACACAAACAAAAGAGACACAGAGATAACAAAGTGCAACAGAATAAAATAGCAAATCTAAATTCATCTAAATATATTTTCAATATGGCATTAATCTAAGGCTGACTAAATGTCTATTTATTAAGACGACACACCTGAACAAAAATTGTTGATTTTTCCAAATATACATAAATTCCCAAACTATTTCAGCCAAACCGTTTTAAACGCCTTAGACATATCTACGGTAATCCAATTATTCACACGCATGGAATCTCGCCAGGCGGGAACCGGTTTTCCGTGATACGATTCATACACATATTCCCGTTCCGCATCGTCGTGGTTTAACAACAATGCCATGTGTGGGAATCTGAACATGCGCCGTTTCTACATAAGCGATCAGCTTTTGCTTGACCTCCGTCTCGTTCCAGGAAGGGAGCGGATCGGAAGAGATCGCATCGCCCACTTTTTTTGCACTGTCGAAAGAGAATAACAGCGGAAGAATAATCAGAATTATCCCTATATACCCCATCTCAAACCTTTTCATATCGCATCAATTTTATATCTATCAAAAGGATAATGCATTTTATCGGGTAAATGTTTAAACGCCCCTTCAGATTGGAGGTTAAAAAGGATGAATCAAGTGATTAATTATTCCCGTTTTTTCCGAACCTCATTCGAACGAAGTACGTTATTACTAACGAAATGATTATGAAACCGCTACCCCGTGGGGAGATAATACCGTCGAGATACCCGACCAAAGGGAAAGAGAGGAGGTATTTGACCTTCAGGTGAAAAAACTAGATAGAAATGAAATGCAACTTTCAGAATATATTCGCCAATATTTGTAAGAACTCGAATATCGATAACATCTGGGTTCTTGATGCGAATCATACGGATTATTTCAAATGGGATGAGAAAGGGCTCCCCACCGCCTTGCAAATGGCTGATGCCGAAAAGATCTGTGTAGCGGCAGCCGCTCAAGCCGAGCTTGACAATTCGACGGGTGTGTGCGTTTTCCCATCTACTTCCACCCTTTTGGAATCGCTGGCTCCGCTTTACGAGCTCAACAGAAGTCGCTCCTCCTTATTGGTTGCCTGTGTCGTGGACGATTACGACATGACTCCGGAGAGCATGTTCATGCCACTCCTGCAGAATGCCGACCTGTTTGTTCAGGTGTTGACCGAAGCGGTGGAGACGCCTCGCATGATTTTACATTGTTTACAATATGCCGTCGCAGAAAACAGGGTGGCGATCTTATTGATCGGTCGGCATCTCCTCTCCAAAGAAGCCAGGTACAACAATACCAAACGGGCTAAATCATATGAGAGTAACCCGGTGATTCTGCCGCCTCAGCACAAGTTGGAGGAGTTGGCATCGTTGCTTAACCAGTATGAGAAAATTACGATTCTATGTGGCAAACATTGCGTTCAAGCGATACCGGAAATTGAATCGTTATCAAAACTGCTTTTAAGTCCCGTAGCCTTTAATCCGGGACTTCGGGCACCTTTGTCCGGAAATGTCAGCTACCCGGTGGGAATCTACGGACATTGGGCACAACGGGCGGCATATGAGGCGATCGGCAGCTCGGAGTTGTTATTACTTCTTGACTATTCACAGAAGAACTTCTGCGAGTTCGGCGATAAGGTAAAAATAATTCAGATTTCACCCTTCTCGCTGAGCGGAGTGGATCAGGAGCAAACCAAACGAATCTACCGGGGCGATATCAAAAACACGCTGATCAACCTACTCCCGCTAATTCAGCAGAAGAAAGACACCACGTTCGTAGATCACTTGGTAAAGAAACACCAGGAGCATGAAAAGCAGATTTACGATCCCAAAGGTGCCGTTCCGGAAGTGCTGAACAAGCTTGCCGAACTGTTGAATAACAAGTTGGAACGGAATTCCTGCCTTTGTGCGGAAGGATATGCTGCGTTCTTCTTCCAAAACATCCTCGTGGATTCGGACCAGAGGCGCTTTATCTGCCATTTGGATGACCTGCAGGGTGATGGCAATACCATTTTTATGGCAATGGGGATGCTATTTTCAAAAACGGCACCACAGGTAATCGGTATTTTGGATTCGAAGGCCCTCCTCAGCCAGATCAGTTGCTTGCTCCCGTTGGCAAATCCACACTACAACATTAAAATCATCTCATTCAATACAGCTTGCCAAAAGAAATCGGAGTTGGAGAACCTCTGCAAAGCGATGGGAATCGCCTATTACCAATTGAATGGCACTCCCGACATATTAGTGGGTGTAGAACACTGGTTGAATTACAACCACAGCTCCATTTTGGAAATCTGTGTCGATGTACCGTCCGACTTATTGATCGAAGTACCCTCCTATCGCTACGGACCGATTCCGAATAAACTGATGAAAAAGGTGTTGGACTCTTTGAATAAATTAAATACCGGCACCGTATTCTGTCAGGGAGACACCATCAGTTCCACGGTATTGAAATCGGAAGAGGGCCGGAAGATCTGTCCGTTATACTCCAGTCGGAACGTATTTTATGCGGCCATCGGCGCAGAGAGTGCGGAAGAGCGTATCGGCGTTTGCATTGCCTCTAACCTACACGAGGTGCTCAGCATGGTACCCGGAATCTACGAAGCCAAAAGGCACCACCTGCCCATCCTCTTCCTGGTATTCATCAATACGATGGAGTGTAAACAACGCATCATCAAGGAGGCCTTTGTGATTCACAAGATTGTGAATACGCTTTCCGGTTATCACCAGATCGCCGACCTGCACAAAGACCTGAACTTCATTATCGGAGAGGCGATAGCCGAGGCGATCCAGATTCGGAATATCGGCTCTGTGCTATTCCAAAATATCTATGAATTGGCAGAAGAACCGAAATGCAGCGATATATTCGAATCTCCTTATATACAATCCATAGAATACCCATGCGAGGAGGAGCTCCTGCACCTTGCCTCACTGATCAATCAAGCCTCCTATCCGGTGATATTTGCGGGAGGAGGATGCCGGAAAGCCGCCGAAGAGGTGCTTCAGTTATCGCAACTGATTCAGGCCCCGTTGGGATGGACTTTCAAATCGAAAGACCTATTCGATGACAACCCGTATCCGTTGGGAATGCCGGGATTGCTTTGCACCTCCGTCTTGGAGGATGCGCTCAAAAAATGCGACTTACTCCTGCTTCTCGGCATTGAGTTTCCGTTTGAGAACCCCATCTCCAAAACAGCTACCGTGGTACAGATCGACATCAATCCGACCAATCTGGGACTTACCCATGCCGTGGATATCGGTTTGGTAGGGGATATTAAGCCAACACTCAAACAACTACTTGAAAAAATAGAGCCTAAAGACACTTCCGGTAAGTTTGCCGTGCAGTGCAAAGAGAAATATCAGAGTGAATACGATACCTATTTAAAAGCGATTCAGGAGAAAGAGAAAAAACTAAACAGCATCATTTTTGAAGGCGTGATTGAACGAATCAATCAATCAGCTCCGATGAATGCCTGGATAACGGCAGACATGGTGATTCCGTGGTACCTCTCGTCGATGATTCTGAACAGCCACGATACAAGGCGTTTTTTCTCAACCGGCGATAATATATACAGTTGCAACAGCACCGCTTTCGCACTGGGTGCCGATATGGAAAACAATCAGATACCCAAAGTGGTGATCACCACCAACATCTCATTCAGGAAACAGATCGACAACTTACGAACGGTAGTACGCGAAAAGAGCAACCTGAAAATATTCGTGCTTCACCTGTGGGACGAAGATCCAACCATCGCCTATTCGAGACTCTTCGGGTTCGAGAACTCAAAAGGGATCACCATCACCGCTTTGGATGACTTGGCGCAACACATCTCTTTGATTTTCAACATTCCCGGATTTGTGATCGCGGATATCTATACAGCCAAAACAGCTCTTGTCAAAGTTCCTCCGCTGATTCCGGTATTGGTAAACAAACACCGAACCATTCTGGAGAATCTGTACATCGATAATGGCAAAAATCTGTACATGCAGATCTTCGGATTATTACCAACGGAATTAAAAGACGATGAGTGGCAATAGAGGGAGAGTATATTCAAATGAAATCACTTATTCTATGAATTGATTCAATATGCCGAAAAGAGGTTTTAAACGTTTACCCGATTACATCTCGGAAGTTTCCGAGCCCCTATACGATCAGATACACTCCTATGTTCAGATTCTTGACGGCGTATCCCGCATCACGAATCAGAGTATCTCGTTGATTGATTTTTTTAAAGGAGAGATTCTTTATGTCTCAAATAATCCGCTATTTCTATGTGGACTCACTCCGAAGGAAGTTCAGGAATTGGGACCGGAATTCAATCGCAGGTACGTACCGGAAAAAGATATCGAGTACCTAAGTCGGGTCACCCAACTGTGGTTTGAGTTTATCGTTGAAAAACCGCTTGAAGAACGGAAATATTATTCCTTGAGGTTGGATTATCACTTGGATCACAAACCCATTTGCGTAAGTATGACACCCGTCTTCCTCAGTAAAGATGGAAAACCGTGGTTGTTGATCTGTAATGCCATTATCTCCACCCATTCCGAAACAGGGCATGCAACGATCTTCAAGTACAACAGTTTAACAGAATGGTCCTTTTCAGAGACTTCTCAAAAATGGATTGAGAACGAACGTTTGCTATTAAGAGACATTGAGGAGGAAGTGTTGCGATTGGCGATTCAAGGGAAAAAAGAGAATGAGATTTGCCAACTCATCTACCGTTCCAAGGATGGACTAAAGTCGATTAAAAGAAAATTATTCCAGAAAATGGAAGTCAGCAACATTACGGAAGCGGTTTCATATGCGATTTCGCGTGGCCTCATATAGAAAACACACTTTTGGGTGATAATCAACCTTTTAAAACCCAATCACCCAAAAGTGTACCTTTTGATAATGACGTGCCGGTTATTTTTGTTATGTGCTCATACAAAAGCATCTGAGAGGAATAAAAGTCATTTATCAATTAAACGTTCTATTTATGGATTTAATCGCACTAAAGAATTTTCAAGAGAGATTATTAACAGTTCAAAACCAATTATTCCGCTATGGATGCCTGCTGACTTCAAATCGTGAAGCAGCCAAAGATTTATTACAAGAGACTACACTTAAAGCGTTAGAGAATCACGAGAAATTTGTGGACAATACCAATTTCAGCGGATGGATGCACACCATCATGCGCAATGTATTCATTAACAATTACAGAAAAAGCGTGCGCTGTCAAGTGATTGTGGATCAGACCGAAGAACTTTATCATCTGAATCTCTCTCAAGAGAGCGGACTACCAACACCCGAGGGATCTTATACGGTGAAAGAGATCGCGAAAATTATCAGAGCGTTTCCCGAGGAGTTCAGAACGCCGTTTTCAATGCATGTGGCAGGGTACAAATACCGTGAAATTGCGGATGAGATGCAATTACCGGTCGGAACCATAAAGAGCCGAATCTTCTTTGCAAGAAAGCGTTTGCAAGAACTCTTAAAAGATTATGCGGAAGCGTATTAGATAACCGGAAACAAGCAGCTGTTTCCGATAACAAAAATCTCCGAAACACTTGGTGTCCCGGAGATTTTTTATTTTCTGCGACTCTTAAAGAATTCTTTGACCAAAGCCAAGCATTCGGCTTCCATTACACCCTTTGTAACAACGGTACGGGGATGAAGCGATTTTGGAGCGAATACCGAAAAACCGCGTCGCTCATCGGACGCGCCATACACGATGCGCGGAATCTGCGACCACCCCAAGGCTCCGGCACACATAATACACGGTTCGAGGGTTACATAAAGTGTACAATCCGTGAGGTATTTCCCGCCTAAAAGATTGGCTGCGGCTGTTACGGCCTGCATCTCGGCATGTGCCGTCACATCGTTCAGGGTCTCGGTAAGATTGTGCGCCCTGGCTATAATACGTTCCCGGCAAACCACCACGGCTCCCACGGGCACTTCTCCCTGATCATACGCCTTTTGCGCTTCAATCAGAGCCTGTCTCATAAAATAATGATCATCCAGCATCGGTTTATCGTCTCATTTCGTTTTCATTGAACAAAGTAGGATGATTCTCTTCCAGTTTAGTAAGGACATGTGTCAAAATCGTTTCGCGAAACCAACGATTTCGATTCGCGATCTTATAGCGGTCCAGATAGCGGCAAACAGCATTGTATTCCTTCTCATTCATCGAAAAGGAGATGCGGAAATCGCGCTGCAATGCGGTATCTGCTATAGGGGTTAATTTTACTTTCTTCTTCATTATCTGCAAAATTACGGTAGGAATTTAAATTAAAAAAGAAAAATGCTACATTTGTATAAATCACAAGCGATTAAAACCATGGCTGAACATAATAAATTAGGTTCCGAAGGCGAAAAAATAGCAATTGACTACCTTCGAAGCAAAGGTTATGAAATATGCCATACCAATTGGCGATCCGGTCATTATGAAATCGACATTGTTGCCGTGACGCCCGATGAGCTTGTGGTAGTGGAGGTGAAGACCCGCTCGGGATACAACTTTGAAGCTCCCGAACGTGCGGTAGATGAACGTAAAATAAGACGGATCGTTTATGCAACCGATCACTACATCAAGTTATTTCACGTCGATCTGCCCCCTCGTTTCGATATCATCACTGTCATAAAAACCCCTTACGGATTTGAGACGGAACACATTGTCGATGCGTTTTACCCTCCTTTGAGTTAATATTTGAACTGATCTCTGAAACCATTACCCATTAAATCCGAATGTATATGCCAGAAATTATCCACTTACCACAGACCCATTCAACGAATAAATACCTGCGCAATCTGATTGAATCGAACGTACTTCAGGAGGAAGGAACGGTCGTATGGGCAGATTATCAGTCGGCAGGAAGGGGACAACAAGGAAACAGCTGGGAATCTGAAGAGGATAAAAACCTGCTTTTCAGTCTCATGCTATCTCCTAAAATGATTCCGGCGAAATACCAGTTCATTATCTCTCAGATCGTATCGCTTGGAATTCTCGACGTTCTGAACGGCATCAAGCCCGGTTTTCGCGTAAAATGGCCGAACGATATCTATTTTGGAGATAAGAAAGTGGCCGGCATCCTCATCGAGAACGACCTCTCGGGTCATTCGCTGTACAACTCCATCATCGGAATTGGACTCAACGTAAACCAAGAGTTGTTTCTGAGCGACGCACCCAATCCGGTTTCACTCAAACAAATCGCCGAACAGGAGTTTAACCGTCAGCAGTTGTTATTGCAGATCGTAGAACGCATCTTCCATTATTACGACATCGCCATCGAGGAGAATTGGGAGATGATTCAAGACCGATACATGGATTTCCTTTATCGCAAGGAGGGTTATCACACCTTCGAAGATGATGAGAAACAGTTTAAAGCCCGTATCCATGAAATCGATACGATGGGCATGCTGACGCTTGAAGATAAAGAGGGAATCAAGCGATCTTTCGCATTCAAAGAGGTTCAGTTTGTGATGTAATTCATCAACCTGAATACACCGATGAAGATTCCAACCGCTCTCTCGTTGCTCTTTCTCCTAAGCGCCTGTCATCCGAAAGAACGATCCGTTGAGGTGCCTCTTTCCTTCGATCGCTCTGATTTCCGGGAGGGCGATGTGGTTTTCAGGCGAGGGCGCGGATTGACAAGTCGCCTCGTACTTGGAGCCGACCCGCAGGGAGTCTTTTCCCACACCGGGATCGTGGTAGTCCGGCACGATTCTCTGATGATCGTCCACGCCGTACCGGGAGAATCGCCAGACGGTACTGACAAAGTGGAAATGGAACCGATCGCTTTGTTCTTCCATCCGGACAAAGCTGTCTGCGGATTGCAGATGCGTTTCTCCGGGAGTAGCGAACTTGCCAAAAACGCCTCCTTAAAGGCGATACAATTATATGAGAGAGGCACCCTGTTTGACCATTCGTACGATCAACAGGATACCCTCAGAATGTATTGCACCGAACTCATTGTTTTTGTTTACCGCCAAAGCGGAATCGACCTTATTCCGCAAGGAGGAACAGAAATTTCACTTCCGGGATTTCACGGCAAATACCTTTTGCCGACCGACGTCCAGAAAAGCACATTTTTATACAAGGTAAAGGATCTATAGCTTTCTATTTTATTAATCTTAAATAATGATACCATGAAGAAGATTATTTTTTTAGTTCTTGCTGCCTTTTCTATTCTGTTGTACACCGGCTGTTCAGGAACACCCGAACCGGGGAAAGCCGCGATGAAGTACATGACCTATCTCCAGAAAGGAGAGTACCGTAAATTTGCTGAAAACGTAGCTGTCAATCCCAAAAACACAGCTGCCCAACAAGAGGAAAACATCCAACTTTCAGAAGCTTTGTTGAAAGAGAAAGTGGGAGAAACTTTCGCCAAAAAAGGTGGCATAAAGAAACTGAAACTCATTTCCGAATCCGTAGCCGAAGATGGACAATCTGCCAAAGTTGTGATCAACGTCACTTATGGAAACGGAGACGTCGATGATGAAACGGTCGACCTCGTTCTTCAAGATAAAAAATGGAAGATGAAATCCCTAAAATAACTCACTTCTTAAAGAAATACCCTGATGGTGGAGAAGCTCCGACTATCAGGGTATTTCTTTCTACTTACGTTTACTTACCTATACGCTTCTCTCCCTAGATAATTAATTACGCGATACAGAAATTTCCCTTCATCTTCCCTATCAGAAAGGCAAATCGCCTTAAACTCACCATTTATAACTATTGCCGCTCCTGTTTTTCCCCTTTTTTGGGGATAGTTTTAGTTTTTTATCCCTCCTACTTTTGTAATGTCAAAATAAGAGAATGTTTTGGTCATGCTTTCCCGAGATGGGGAAGTGAAATATATAAGTATGAGGATTTTTTTTATTTGTTTGGTTATAATGAGTGCGATGAATTGCTCTTTGTCCGCCCAGACCTTTTTCTTAAAAGGTCTGGTGTTGGATAAAGAGAGCAATTCCGCAATTGAACCGGCTGTGGTGACCCTGCCGGATCTTCAGTTATGGGCGGTGACGGATGAAAAAGGACAATTCACACTCTCGGGAATCTCTCCCGGACTCCATCGAGTGGCCGTATCCTGCTTGGGATATGAGAAACAGGAGTTGAAAATCGAGATTCGCAAGAATACGACAGATGTGAAATTCCTCCTTTCTACCGATAATTTAGCCCTTCAAGAGGTGGTGATTACCGCCAAAGAGAATAAAAGTAATGCCGGTTCCGGCTATTTAATTGATAAAGCAGCCCTCGAGCATCATCAGATGAGCAACGTGGCTGATCTTTCAACCCTTCTTCCGGGAGGTAAAACAGCTCAAAACAGCGATTTGGCCACCACTTCGGCCAAGCGATTCGAAATCAGAAGTGCTGCGGGCGAATTGGGCAATCCCAGTTTCATGACCGCGGTCGAGGTTGACGGTATCCGACTCTCCAACAACGCATCCTTTACGGAAACAGCCGGCGTGGATTCACGGAATATCGCTACTTCGAATATCGAATCGGTGGAGGTGATCTCCGGCATTCCCTCTGTGGAATATGGCGATGTATCGAGTGGAATCGTGAAAGTGAAAACCCAGAAAGGCGATGCGCCTTTACGGATAACGGTTGCGGCCAGTCCCAAAACCAAGCAGTTTTCACTCTCCAAAGGCGTTGCGCTCGGATACAACCGCGGGATTCTGAATTTCAGTGCAGAACGTACAAAGTCGATCGCTGACATCGCTTCACCCTACACCTCGTATGTGCGTAATGCCGCTACGGTGACCTATTCCAATACGTTGTGGAATAGCACGTCGATGCCGTTGCGACTCACCGCTACGGTGGCGGGAAACATGGGGGGATACGATTCCAAAGCCGATCCGGATGCCTTTAAGGATACCTATACGAAACTGCGCGATCACAACCTGCGCGGATCGGTAGCGTTAGACTGGCAGTTGAACCTTCCGTTTCTGACCGGAATCGAGCTGAAAAGCTCACTCAACTACTCCGATAAGCTTCAAAAGATAAACAAAAACAAATCGAGCTCCACGGCCACGCCGGTCTTCCACGGAAAAGAGGAGGGTTATTTTGTGGCAAGTGATTACGATACGGATCCCGATGCCGCCGTGACGCTGATTCCAGCCGGTTACTGGTATGAACTCGGATACCGCGACGATCGTCCACTTGAATCGAACACAGACTTGAAGCTGCATCACCACTTCTCTTTCGGCAATGTTCTGAACAAAGTGAAGGCGGGAGCATCGTTCTCCACTTCGGCCAATAAAGGACGCGGCGAATATTATGATGATCCGCGATACGCTCCCACTTGGCGTGAATACCGCTATTCAGACATTCCGATGCTGAGCAACATGGCGCTCTTTGCAGAATACATGATGAACGTGCCGATGGGACGAACCAACCTGCAACTGACTGCGGGGATCCGGCGCGATGTGACGGCAATCGATGAATCGGATTATGGAACGGTAGGTGCCTGGTCGCCTCGTTTCAACGCGAAATACAGCTTGGTGGATCAACCCACGGCCTCCCTTCTTAAGTCGCTGACGATTCGTGCCGGAGTAGGCGATGCCGTGAAACTGCCCTCGTTCGCAATCCTTTATCCGGAACCGAACTACAGGCAACAGCTCACTTTCGCACCGGGAGCGATGTCGGACGGAACCGCTTATTACGCCTATTACATCACGCCCTCATCGCGAATCGCCAACCCCGAGTTGGAATGGCAATTCACCCGTCAGGGAGAAGTGGGGATCGAAGGGGAATTGGGTCGCGTGCGATTTTCACTCTCCGCTTACCGCAACAAAGGATACAACGGCTACAGTACCACTTCGACCTATTCGCCTTTCACATATAAATTCACCGATCAGAAGGCGTTGAACGGAACGGATATCCCGTTGAACGACCGGGTGTATTCGGTGGATAAGCAGACAGGGGTCGTGACGGTATCGGATAAAACGGGAAAGTTACCCGTCTTGGAACTTCCCTATACCGAACGGACCACCTTCCGCAGTGAAGAGATGGCGTCGAACACCTCCCCCATCCTCCGCGAAGGGGTGGAATGGGTAGCCGATTTCGGTAAGATCCCTTCCCTCTATACGTCACTTCGTTTAGACGGAAGTTATTACCATTATCGGGGAGTGAATGAAACGCTGACGGCTCACCTGCCAACCAGTTCGCAAACCATGGCAAACGGTGCGCCCTATAAATACATCGGATATTTTGCCGGAGGAAATAGCGCTTCGAACGGCTCGGAAACGCGTCGGGTGAATGCGAACGCCACCTTTACCACGCACATTCCGAAGATGAGACTGATCGTATCGCTCCGCATCGAATCGACTCTCTTTCATGCATCGCGCAACCTATCGGAATACAGCGGCGGTTCACGCGGCGTGGTACTGAATGACCGGAACGATTACATCGGCACAAACGGCAACATCTATGCGGGCGATCAATACGTAGCCGTATATCCGCTTTATTATGTGAGTGCGGACGATATGAACACCCGGATTCCGTTCCTCGAGAAATTCCTCGACGCGAAGGAAAACGACCCGGCGCTTTACAACGAGCTGGCCAAGCTGGTAGCCAAATCAAATACAAGCTACTATTTCAATGAGAATCGGATTTCACCCTATTTCTCTGCCAACTTGAGCGTGACGAAGGAGATCGGCAAACATTTCTCGTTATCGTTCTACGCAAATAACTTCCTGAATAACCTCAGCAAAGTGACTTCGAGTTGGAACGATACCGAAAGCACCTTGTATGACAGCAGTCGCATTCCGGGATTTTATTACGGCATGACGTTGCGGGTAAAACTATAAACAGATTAAAATAGACATTCTCTAAAACAAACAATTATTTAAAAGACACGATATGAAAAAGATTTATTACCTCTTGTTCTCGCTGGTCGTACTCAGCTACGCATGTACAGACGATACTGAAAATTCGTACAAAACAACCGAAATAGCGGTGCAACTCGTGTACCCCGCTTCTGCAGGCGATGCTGAAACGGAAAACGTTGAAGTCAGCGTTTCTTCCTCATCGGGTATGCGCTACAACGCGATGACGGACAATTCCGGCAAAGCGGTGTTCACCGTTCCCACAGGAATCTATGAAGTATCCGCTACGGACAAAAGAAAAGCGACCGGTAAAACCATCGTATATACGGGTGTACAGAGCGGTGTAGCGGTAACGGAAATCGCTTCGGCGCCCATCCTGCTCAACCTCGTAGAGAGTCGCATCAGCCAGATCGTAATTAAGGAGGTGTACAACGGAGGATGTCAGAAAGACGACGGTTCGGGTACGTTCTCGTACGATAAATACATCGTACTTTATAACAACTCCGACGAGTCTGCCGAACTGAAAGATCTTTGCATCGCGATGACACTTCCCTACAACTCAACCATCACGAACAGCGACATTCAGAACGGCTCCCTTTTCTACGAGGCGGAAGGTTGGATTCCCGCGGGACTGGGTTATTTCTATTTCAAAAATGAGAAAAGTCTGAATCCCGGTGAACAGGTGGTGATTGCGCTGAACAACGCCAACGACAACACCCATACCTATTCCAATTCGGTTGACCTGAGCAATCCGGAATATTGTGTAACCTATGAACCGGAAGTGTATACGAACCCGACGTACCATCCTGCACCGTCGGCGAACATCCCAACCTCGAATTACCTGCCGGGCTTTAAATACGGAACCGGAAATGCATGGGCGTTCAGCAATACGAGTCCGGCTCTGTTCATCTTCGTTCCCGAAAACAGCACTCCGGAAGCTTTTGCCGCCGATGCATCCAATGTTTCCCTTTACAACGGATCGGCCACCCAGGTTCGTAAGAAAGTTCCCGTAAGCTGGATTCTAGACGGCGTAGAGATTTTCAAACAGGGCGCAACCAATAATGTAAAACGTTTCACTTCGGCGGTGGACGCCGGATCGGTTCAGCTGACAGCAGGATACGGATATACACTTTATCGCAATGTGGACCGTGAAGCGACCGAGGCGATTGCCGAAAACGCAGGCAAACTGGTTTACAACTATGCATTGGGCACCACGGCACAAAACGGAACAACCGATCCGAGCGGCATGGATGCAGAAGCGTCGATTCGTTTGGGTGCCCGGATCATTTATCTGGATACAAATAATTCAAGCGGCGACTTCCACCAACGTGCGCGCGCTTCTCTAAAGGATTAATCAATGGCGATTCCCTCTATTTCTTCTAAATATTTCTTTTTTGGTTTATTCATCTGTTGCACTACCCTCACGGGTAGTGCTCAGAAAACCGATTCTCTTTTTTACGATTTCGAATATGCACCGCGCCTTTCGGGGTGGGATGAAAGCGATAACCTTTCGCGCATCTTTCTGAAACCGTTGGAGAGAGCCGGCAACGCTACCCTTTTCTATTCCGGCGGTACGGGAGATTTCCACGACGCGAACAGCTCGGAGCAGGTTGCGGGCTACGGACTCTTCAGTGAGGCGTACCAGCGATTCTCTCCAAAGACGATGTTTTACGGAAGCGCGGGGTATGCCGGACAAATTGAAAAGAACCGGAGCGGATCGGCTTTTCTGAATCCCGATGAGATGCCTTTCGACATCGTGGATATGGACGCAGCGAACAAGGGAACCAAGAAACTTGAAATTTACGGCTTATCGGGAGCGATTTCCCATCGACTCACCTCCCGTCTCGCCTTGGGCGCAAAACTGGATTATCAAGCAAAAAATTATACACGCACCAAAGATTTGCGTCACAGCAATAAGATCCTGGATCTGAAAGGAAGCATCGGAGTGAGTTACCAACTCCTCCCCCGATTGATCGCAGGGGTGCATTACCGGTATGAACGCTATATCGAAGGAATCTCTTTCGATGCTTACGGCAATACCGACCGGCAATACACCTCGCTGATTGATTTCGGCGCCTCATTCGGAAAAAGCGAACTTTTTAGTCAGAACGGCTACACGGCCAAAGATAAAAACAACCCGTTCGTCAATCAGGTGCACGAAGGGGGAATAGAGATTGAAGTACCGGTATCGACCCGACTGAACCTGTTCAACGAAACTTCTTTTGGTACGGGCGACGGCTATTTCGGGAAACGCTCCTCTTCATCCATCGTTCATACGGAACACGACGTACGGCGTTTCAGAAACCGTCTGCTGGCGACATACCGCACTCCGAAGCAAATTCATCGTCTCGAAGTGACGGCACACAACCAAAAGACAACGAATTATGAGAATGCCTATCGCTCTGAAACATCCCCTTCGGGCAATACGATTTATGAGTATTACGGACAGAATGAAACGGGTACGAAAACAGTCAGCGCAGCAGCTGTGCGTTATACGCTGGGGTGGGGAGAAAGTGGAACATTGCCGGAATGGGAAGTGAGTCTCGGCACCTCGTTCCAACACCGCTCTGTTCGTGCCGTGCTGTATCCTTATTATAGGGAACAAACGGTCAACGCCCACAAAGAGGAGTTCAGCGTGACGCACCACCACCGCATCGGTTCTTTCACCCTGTCGGCTTTCGCCGGAATGGGTTTCCGCAAAGGATCGGGCGAGATGGCTTCAGACGGGGTGTTCACCACTCCCTCTTCCGATGCGGGCGCTCCCAAATCGCAGCATGAATATTTGCAGCGGAATTACGATTACCTCACTACGGCGACGTTGCTTCCTGAAGCGGGATTCCGGGTGCTCCGTCCTTTTCGGGGCATCCGTTATTACCTCTCGGCTAGCTATCGGGGAGAAAAACCGATCGGCGCCGCAACGATGTCGGGAAGTTATCACAACACCAACCTAACCATCGGTGCTTATTTTTAAACCGAATTCGATCGCCTGAAGAAGGGATACCCAACGAACGGCAGATCGGAATAAACATAAAACGATATACAAATGACTACTCAAAATAACAAACAAACAATTATGAAAAACTTTATCTCTTTATGCATGGCAGCCCTCGTGCTGACTGTTCTTTTTACATCTTGTAATTCAACAAACAGGAACAACGATAACACTGCGACGACACAGCAGAGCTCGACGACCGATGTTGACGGTTTGCTGGCAAAGGCCGGGGAACTGGTGGGAAAGGAAGTGGAAGTGGAAGGAATCTGCACCCACATCTGTAAACACGGGGGACGCAAAATATTCCTGATGGGGAGCGATGACAAACAAACGATCCGTATTGAAGCGGGCGATGTGAAACGATTCGATCAGAAATGTGTGAATTCCATCGTCCGTGTGAAGGGCACCCTGGTAGAGGAACGCATCGACGAAGCGTACCTTCAGAAATGGGAAGCGACCGTAGCGGCACAGACAACGGAGAAACACGGCGACGGCGAAGCAGGCTGCAGCACGGAGAAAAAGGCACGCGGCGAAACAGCGAACAGCACCGAAGCGCGCATCCGCCAATTCCGCGATCGCATCGCTGCACGAAAAGAGAAAGAGGGGAAAGAGTACCTTTCGTTCTATCACATCGCCGCCATCAACTATACCGTGCAGGAGTAATCGCCAATGAACATGAAACAGTCAACCCAAGAACTTCGCCCCGGAAAGCACAACGCTTCCGGGGCGAAGTTCCGTCGCTGGAGTCGTCTGATTCACCGCGACCTCTCGTTTTTCTTTTCGGGAATTCTGTTGATTTACGCGATTTCGGGATTCGTAATGAATCACCGCGATGCGATCAACCCCCACTATTCGGTGGAAGTGAAAGAGGTGCAAGCCGATCGCGCTTCGCTGCAAGGAAAGCTCACCAAAGAGGATGTATTGAAACTGCTGACTCCGTTGAAACTGGAAAAACAGTATACCAAACATTATTACCCCAAACCGGAACAACTGAAAGTATTTCTTAAAGGAGGTTCTTCGCTGGTGTTGGATCAGACGTCCGGTACCGGCACGCTCGAACTGCTGAGCAAGCGTCACCTGTTGAGCGAGATGACCAAGCTGCACTACAACCCGGGAAGCTGGTGGACGTGGTTCTCCGATATCTTCTGCTTCTCGCTGATCGTAATCGTCGTAACCGGATTCACCATGATGAAGGGATCGAAAGGATTACTCGGCCGGGGCGGTATTGAGCTGTTACTGGGAATTCTCATTCCGATCCTGTTTATCGTACTTACGAATCAATAAAACGGAAGCGTCTGCGTGGAGCGTACTCGGAGGAAGCTTTCCGGTACGATTAATGAAAAAATTACAAGTTTGTCTTTATGGAAAATATTATAGAATGTAGAAACCTGACCCATTATTATGGAAGCCGGAAAATTTATGAGGACCTCAGCTTTTCGGTTCCGAAGGGTCGCATCCTCGGATTGCTCGGAAAAAACGGTACGGGTAAAACAACATCCATCAACATATTAAGCGGATACTTGAAACCGAAAGCGGGAGAATGTCTCATTTTCGGAGAGAACATCCAGACGATGGCACCCGAATTGCGTCGCAACATCGGACTGTTGATCGAAGGGCATGTGCAATATCAGTTCATGAATATCGAACAGATCGAACGCTTTTACTCCTCCTTCTATCCCAAATGGAAAAAAGAGGCGTATTACGATCTGATGAGTCGCCTAAAAGTGGCTCCCCGTCAAAAAATCTCACGAATGTCTTGCGGACAACGCTCGCAGGTGGCACTGGGACTGATTTTGGCACAAAACCCCGACCTGTTGATTTTGGACGACTTCTCGTTGGGACTCGACCCGGGCTATCGCCGTCTGTTCGTCGACTTTTTGAAAGATTACGCCTCGAGCGAAGAGAAAACCGTTTTCCTCACCTCGCACATCATCCAGGATATGGAACGTCTGATTGACGATTGCATCATCATGGATTACGGGAAAATCCTGACGCAGCAACCCGTAGACCGGTTGTTGAAAGCGTTTCGCCAGATCACCTGTACGCTTCCGGAGGGATTCCGTTTCGATGAGTCCGGTCTCTTCTCTTCGTCACACTTTACCGGTTCCCATTTTTACAATCCGGCGCAGCTACGCAATCAGTTTGAGGTTTTCTCCTTCCTGCCCGAGCAAGAGGTTCGTGCCTGTTTCGATGCGATGCAGTTTCCATACAGCGAGTTCCAAAGCAAAGAACTGAACCTGGAAGATGCCTTTATCGGACTAACCGGAAAATATTAATAACGGCGAATAAATGAACATTATGAATAAAGCGATATTTTATAAAGAGTGGATCAAAACCCGCTGGATGCTTCTACTCTCCCTCCTTGTGTTGGTGGGATTCTCGACGTACCTTTTGTTGAACCTTTACCGGGTGCTTGACCTGAAAGGGGCGGTACACATCTGGGAGGTGATGATACAGCGCGACGCACTGTTCGTGGAGCTGTTGAAATACCTGCCTCTGTTGATCGGCATTATCCTGGGAGTGACCCAATACGTGCCCGAGATGCATCAGAAATGCCTCAAGCTCACGTTGCACCTCCCCTACGATTCGACGCGCATGATCGCCTCGATGCTCGGATTCGGCATTCTCTCGCTGCTGGTACTTTCCACCATCAGTCTGGGCATTCTGTTCGTGGGACTGAACGGCGCTTTACCGATCGAATTGACCCGTCACATCCTGTTGAGTGCCGTGGTCTGGTACATCGCCGGAATCGCAGGTTATCTCTTTACCGCCTGGATTACGCTTGAGCCAACTTGGAAACGACGCATCCTGAACGGTATCGTCAGCATTCTGGTGCTGAAAATCTTCTTCACGGAAGCTGCAGGGGAAGCGTTTAATGACTTCCTGCCGATTCTTATCATCGGTACGTTGCTATTCACCACATTCACATTCTTGTCGGTTTCTCGCTTTAAAGAGGGTAAACAGGATTAAACAGCGTACGTTCAGTCACACTAACACTCATTGATCATGATAAAATTAAGCAAAATAATATTGGGGTTCACGCTCCTGCTTCTGCTCCTGTGGCAACTGCCTTGGTGCTATGCGTTTTTCACCTCCGCTTCATCGAAATCGCCTTTCATTCTTTATAGTCCGGTGATCGGAGACTTTGTTTTCTCCGCTTCAGACGGCAAAGGGATGAAGCATACGGATAGTCGCGGAAACAGCTATTCGCAGGCTGAAACAGACAGCATCCTGCCTTTTTTCTATGCGCGTCAGCTGATGACGGACGGTCGCTTTCCGGACACGGTGCAGGGTAAACCGGTCACCTATAAAGAGGCACAACAGGAAACGTTCTTCTTCCGTCACTCGCCCAAAGACATCAATGCGCCGCAAACGGGAATTTACCAATTGTTGGAATCCTTCTCGGGACGTGTAAAATTGGAATCGCCGAACGATGTGTTCCGCATTACGGACCGGGGAATCGAGTTTATCGATGCCGCCACCAACAGCGTAAACCGTCAGAAAAGCGAGCTGTTTACCGAACTGATGAAAAAGAAAGATTTTGTTTTTCCGGCTACATACCTCTCCGGAAACCCTTCCGTAAAAAAAGATTATGACGAGGGATACCTGCTGTTGGATGCGAACTCAAAACCTTTCCATATGAAACAGATGAAGGGCAGACCGTATGTGAAGCAGATCGAGGTTCCGAAAGGAATTACAATCAAGCACCTTTTCATCACTGAGTTTCGTAACAAACGCACGATCGGATTCGTAACCGATACCGAAAACAATTTCTATGCGATAGAAAAAGCGGGTTACGAGTTCCGCAAAATTGCGATTCCACCGTTCGATCCGACGCAAAACGCCATGATGGTTTACGGAAGCGTGTTTGACTGGACCATCAAAATCACCTCGAAAGAGGAACAAAAATATTATGCGATCGACGTCACAGACTACACACTGATCAAAAGTTACGAAGAGCCTCAACCGGAGGTTTCGTTGGCAGAAAAGATCGGTGCGCCGCTGGCAGCCGTGCGACTTCGCTTCACCGACCCGTTGGATAAATTCATCTTCCCTCGTTTCGGTAACTAATGCTTTCAATAAAACAAGAAGGGCGTCTCAGATTATGGAGACGCCCTTCTTGTTTTATTGAATCAGAACCGGTAACCGATACCCATCTGACAGCCGGACTTTACGCCGGACAGTTCCGCAAAACCATACACCTTGTTTCCCACCGATATGCCAAACAGTGAATATTTGAGCAACAACGTCACATCCGTCGATTGATACGAATAGGTATCGTATTTCCGCGACTCAGGCAGAATCCCCATTCCGAATGCGAGGGAAGAGTAAAGGTCCACGTAACGGCTGTTGAGCCAAAAGAAACGCGTCTCCGCCACCAATCCCCACATCTGCTTCTTAAATTCGTGGTTCATTCCGGGTAAAAGTGCATATCGCTTTGTTCCCGTTTCCTTATAATAGTAGAGATTCGCTCCGAATTCCACCCAGCGCCGGGGACGGAAATAATACCCCAGAGTGAATGAAGGAGATTTATGTACCTCCGATCTCTTTCCTTTATCAGCGTTCTCATCTCCTTTATCGGGAGAAATGGGAAATCCGTTGATGGAGACCTTCCAATCGGTTTTTAACAAGCCCGACGTGTGGAACGGGATTCCTACTCCCGCGCGGATGTAATGTTCCGGTTTAAACGGAATCTTCTCTTTTGAGTTTCGGGCACGGGCGGGTGTGATGAATAAGCTGGCTAACAATAGGGTTGCCGGTAAAATCAAGCGCATTCTTTTCGTGTGTTTAGATTAAATCTTCGAAGCCGATTCTTTCGATCGGAAAAAGCACAAATGTAACCCCCTTCCAATTAATATGCTAAGCTTTAATTATATAATTGTTTTTTATTTTTCCTTTTCCCGCCCGGTTTCGGTTCTCTTACAAATCATCGATGAGTGCCGTACTCTTCGCGTATGCCGTACTTTTGGCCTCAAAGAAGTCGGTTTTCACCATATTCGCGTTTGAATATTGAGCTACCCAACCCATGCTTTCGGGTTCTTGTCTGTTGTCTTCGAAAAGCGGTTCGAAACCGAGACTGCTCCAGCGCAGATTCCCCAGATAACGGATGTAATCGGAAATCATCCGAGCGGTGAGTCCCTGTATCCGGTCGCCGATCACATAGTTCCCCCACACAATCTCCTGACGTACCCCCTCGCGCATCATCTCCTCATACACCTTCACTTTTTCAGGTGTGAACAGTTCCGGCTCCTCTTTTTTGAGTTCCAGGATGATGTGATGAAATAACCACAGATGCGTATTTTCGTCGCGGTTGATATAGCGGATTTCCTGTGCCGAGCCGGCCATCTTTCCGTTGCGGCTCAAGTTATAGAAGAACATAAAACCGCTATAGAAATAAATCCCCTCGAGGATATAATTCGCAATCAGCGTTTTCATCAGCGAAAAGCCGTCTTTGTTCTCCTGGAAATCGTTGTAACAATTTCCAATGAACGTATTGCGCTCCAGCAGGTGGTTGTCCGTCTTCCATTGATAAAGGATCTCGTTTCGCTCTTCGGGGCTACAGATCGAATCGAGCATGTAGCTGTAGCTCTGACTGTGGATACACTCCTGAAAAGATTGGATGTGCAGACACATATTGATCTCATTGGCCGTAATGTACTCTCCGATAGCGGGTAGGTTGTTGCTTTGCAACGAGTCAAGAAACACCAGAAAGCTCAAAATCTTATCGTAAGCCGTACGTTCAGCTCTATCCAGTTGTTGATAATCTTTGGCATCCTGTGTAAGGTTGATCTCCTCGGGCACCCAGAAATTATTCATCGCCTGGCGATACCAATCGCTCACCCAAGTGTATCGCATGTTGTTAAAATCGTTCAGGTTGGTAGAATTCCCCCCGATCATCCGTCGCAAATGAACCCCGGTATCTCCTTCGGGATTAAAAAGCGCATTTTTCTTTAATATCTTCGATTTCATATGTTTATCTTCTATTTTTTACCACACTTTTTCTATGACGAACAACTTTGGCACTCCTCCACTTCGAGCGATTTGCCTCGCACATAATAGATGGTTTTCACACCGCTCTCCCACGCCAGGAGGAAAAGGTTGAGCACTTGGCGCATCGTAAAATCGTTCGTGATATAGAGGTTCATACTCTGGGCCTGATCGATATGTCTCTGACGCACACCGGCCGCGCGCACGCTCCACTTTTGATCCAGCAGATACGCCTCTTTATACAACCAAAAGGTGCGGTCATTCAATGACGGTGCCACGCGGGGAAGCATGGCCCCTTTTTTCTCCTCCAAAAAGAAACGCTTCATCACGGGGTCCACACCCGCAGTAGTTCCGGCAATGATTCCGGTACTGCTCGTTGGGGCGATTGCCAACAGGTAAGCGTTTCGCATTCCGTTTTCCGATACTTTCCGGGCGAGCTCTTTCCACATAACGCTGTCATAGCCGCGTTTGGCGAAATAAGCGCCGTTGTGCCAATCGCTTCCCTCAAAATAGGTGTATCGTCCTTTCTCTGCGGCCAATTCGGAGCTTGCTTCTATGGCACAATAGTTGATCCATTCGAATGCTTCGTCCATAAATTCGAGATGCGCCTCACTCTCCCATTTGATTCCGCGAAGTGCCAATGCATGGTGATAGCCGCTCATGCCCAATCCCACACTGCGGTAGCGGCGGTTGGTAATCTCAGCAAAAGGAAGGGCATAGAAATTCAGGTCGATCACATTATCCAGCGCGCGAACCACCGTCGCGATCTTCTCTTTCATCATCGCTTTATCCTCTAGGGGCAGATGACCCAGCGAAAGACTGGCCAAATTACACACCACGAAATCCCCCGGACGAACGGTCTTCACCACCACCGTATCCCCTTCGGCAGTCACCACTTCGGTCGAGACGGTTTCGATGCCGGACATATTCTGCGCAATCTCGGTACACAGGTTCGAACAATAGATGATACCCTTGTGGCCGTTCGGATTGGCGCGATTCACAATATCGCGATTGAATGTGAAAGGCGTACCGGTTTCCACAGCCGATTTGAGGATCAGACGAACGATCTCTTTCAACGTCATGCTGCGCTTGGACAGGCACTCGTCATGCACACAATCCCAATATCGTTCCTCCCACTCTTCGCCATAGAAATCTTCCAGACAGTATCCTTTTACCGTGAGAATCTCATTGGGACAGAACAGGTGCCATTGCTGATCGAGGTCCTCCTTCGCCATTTTCCAAAACAGGTCCGGATAGCATAAGGCCGGAAAAACATCGTGCGCCTTCATGCGATCGTCGCCGTTATTGGTACGCAACTGCAGGAATTCGGGTAAATCCTTGTGCCATGCATCCAGGTAAACGGCCACGGCACCTTGACGCATCCCGAGTTGATCTACCGCTACGGCGGTATCGTTCACCAGTTTAATCCAACGAATGATACCCCCTGCAACACCTTTAAAACCACGGATTGCTCCGCCCGATGCACGAACCTTTCCGAAATAAAGGCCCATTCCCCCACCGAATTTGCTTACCATCGCGAAATTATCGATGCTTCGGTAGATCCCTTCAAGGCTGTCGGGCACCGAATCGATGAAACAGCTTGATAACTGATGGTGCGGTTTACGGGCATTGGAAAGGGTTGGCGTGGCCATGGTCACTTCGAGGCAACTCAACATGTCGTAGAATTTACGAACCCACATCAATCGGTTTTCCTTCTCATGCATCGCCAGGTGCAGTGCGATTCCCAGAAACATCTCCTGTGCGGATTCCATCACCTTATGCGAATGGGTGCGGATCAGGTAACGCTTGGCAAGCAGATCGAGTCCGGAATAATTGAAACGTTTGTTGCGCTCTTCATCCAGAAAGCCCGATGCTTCGAGAATCTCTTCGCGGGTGTAATGTTCCGGTATATAACGACCATACAAACCCTCATCCGCCAAATAGCATATCTTATCGTAGAACGAACCGATACCCAAAGTCACCTCCTCTTTGCGAAGTTGGGTGTTCAATTGATGTGACAACAAACGGGCAGCGATGAACTCCCAATCGGGTGCATCCTGCGTAGTCAGTTCAACGGCAGCTTTCACCAAGGCCGAAAACGTCTCCTTGCGGGTCATCCCTTTTTTGAAGAAACTGACGAATTTTTCTGACAATCGTGCCAGAGCATACTCCTCTTGCGGAAAATCGTGTTCCACCTCTTTCAGTAGGGCCGAAAGAGAGGGATCGCCTAAGACCTCCACCTCTTCAGCGAGTTGATAAATATCCTTTTTAATTATTTCCATACAAATGTTTAAATGCGCAAAGCAGGAAGCTCCGATTGTACGCAATAGGCGACAACGGTGCTACATCAAGGTTTCATTTAACCTTGGCGTTAACTATTAATTAAATACGAATTGAAAAATTTTTCCGGTCTGTTTCATCACCCCTCGAATGAAAACAGCATTTAAGGAACGGCAGGTCTTCTGACTTACTCCCTTTTGAGCACCTTCCCGGATCATTATCCAGTGGTATTTAAGAATTTGCACAAAAGTTAGATAGAGATTCACAGCAGCGGGACTGTTCGGGATTTTCACCCGATTCCCTTTTAATCTGTTCCTGTGGAATCACAGAAACAGAACCGATTCTACACAAAGATAAAAAGTATTTCGAAGTCGCAACGACCCGCATGTGATAAAAGGAGGTAGGTTTAACTTAAAGAAACCGTGATTACTAAGAAATCTGAACGGAATAGGAGGAAAAGTTAACGGGATGCCTAGAAAAAGGTGTCGAGACCGCGGTTACACGCTAGTTCAAGCACGGTTACACGATAGTTCAAGCGGGGTTACACGAAAGTTTAACCGCGGGTTCACACATTTTTCATAGGAAGAAAACATCTTTTCGTCGGTTCGGTGACGATTTTAGGAGGATGAGGGTGGCTTACCAAACTGATAAGTTTGACCTTAAGATAGCAAATATTCTTGAATTACACAATTATCGCACTATTACACATTATTATGGATGACTTCAATAGATGGGTTGAAGTAAGTCATCTTGCTCTGATGTCAGCATAATACAATGAAGCGCAAAAAATACATATAGCAATCGATTAGTTCTTTTATATATTTATACTTATTTTAGCAAATAAATATAAATATGAAATCCAATATATCCATTCTAATTTTACTTTTTTCTGTCTGTTCTTGTTTTCATCCTGTTCCAATCGGTGAAAAAATAGTGGCTTATGCCGATTCGTTAATGCTATTCTATCCAGATAGCGCATTAAAGGTATTATCCAATTTTCCGTTAGAAAATATATCGGAACCAAACATACGTGCACAATATATCGTTTCTTTAACCCGAGCACAAGATAAGTGTTTCGTCCCCCATACTAGCGACTCCTTGATAAGTATAGCTGTTAATTATTACACGACACATCCTAATGAAAATATTTTGTATCGCGCTCGTGCTCATTATTATTTGGGGGCTGTTCATCGTGATTTAGGGAATCAACTTGAAGTTGTAAAGCAATATTTAAAAGCTTTGCCTTTGGCCGAAAGGATTGATGATTATGAATTAGGGGTATTGATAATTGGTAATTTAGGTAATATATATTATAAAAATGGATTACTTAATGAAGCTTATTCTTTGTTTCAAAAAGCAATACAAATGAATAAAATTCAGAATGATACAATGCGATGGGTGTTAAATTTACAACGTTCCGCAAAAGTTCTTATTCAAAAAGATTCTTCTTGTTATTATTCTAAAGCCTCAGAGCAGTTAGAAAAGGGGTTGTACTTATACGAAATCTCAGAAAAAAAATACCCTAGTCGTAAATATGAAATAATACGCTCACTTGCATATTTATCTGAGCGAATGCAAGATGCACCAAAAACAGTTTATTTTACGAATCTTAAAATGAAATTAGATGATAATCTTACAGATTCTTTAGAGTCGTATATGATCCTTGGTAGTCATTATTATAAACAGGTAAAATATGATTCCGCAATATTTTGTATAAAAAAAGCTGTAATGTCCCCCAAAATTGGGACTAGGTCAAATGCTTATTTACGGTTGGCTGATATAGCCGAAAAACAAGGTAATTATAAAGAAGTTGCTATTTATTATAAGTTATATCATGAGGCCGTGGATTCTATTGAGAGAAATAAACATCCTCTTACTATCGTTTCATCAATAAAAGATGAAATTAAGGAACAAATCATACTGGAGCATAATCTTGAAACTGCAATAAATCAATCGGATAATCGCAAACTGATCTTAATAATAATTCTTATTGGTATAATTATAATCACTATTATCTATAAAATTCACTCTATACACAGATCTCATTTAGAAGCGGATAAAGTGGCAATGCGAAAAGAATTATGGGAATTGCAAAAAGAAATAGAAAAGAAACGTTTAATTACAACCAATATCAAAACCTCTATTTTGCCCCCTCCCATCTCCTTCTTAGAACAAACTTCTATTTTTAAAAAGTTTCAAAAGGCTTCTCTTTATGAAAATATTGTCTTGACTGATGATGATTGGCAATCACTGATCAATACGATTGAAGAAGAGTATCCTGATTTCTCAAAGAAACTTTCCCAATTATACCCCTTCAATCCCACAGAAATTCGAGTGTGTATATTGATTAAATTGAATTTCAAACCTGTACAGATTGCGCAATTAGTACATCGTAGCAAGCAATCGATCTCCTCTATACGTAAAAGACTTCATATAAAAATTTTCCATAAGGAAGGGACACCAGATGATTTCGATAAATTTATACACACAATTTAATATCAGTATCACCTTATGTATTAACACCTTGTAAAATGCATACTAAATGCGTACTCTGATTGAGGTATCTAAATAATGTAAAACCATACATTTGAATAAGCGAAAAATAAAAATAGGAAAAGAATAATGTTTGCGACCATGTTGGCTTAACGCTTATGTAGGTTTCTACTGAATTTATTAACGAACTATTATTATATAAATAACATCCTAAAATAGTTATTCTTGGGTATATTATTATTCCTTAAGGGTTGTCTTAAAGTTGAGTCGTCTTTAGGAATCGTATGGAATTAAGATGCCATGACAATTATTAAAAGGGACTCCTAAAAAAGTGATTATATGAAATCGCCATAGCTCACCGAAAGATGAGATACCCAACTAAAGGTATATAGATGGCGCATTTGACCTTAATGTTAATAAATAGACGATATACAAATGAAAATGAGATGTTTTTATTTTCTACTTATAATTTTCGCCTTTAACATATTACCTGTGAAAGGGCAAAAAGGTTGCAATAAGGTGCAAATATTTGAAGGAGATATTCGAGCAATACTTACGACTCCCCTTGGCGGACATTATGGAGGGACGGCTCAGATAAGCGGCTGTTTAGGAATAAAGGGACGTTATAATTTCAAGAATACCCCTTGGGATTGTGGCCTTATGTTGGAACTTTCAACTGCAAGAAGAAGATTCAATCACATATTTGATGATAATTTTTATCGTTGGCAAAATAATCGTAGCCTAGCTATTGCTATAACATCTAACTATAATCTGCGACAAGAGACCAAAGTTAACCCCTTTGGAGGAATTCAACCTCTTCCGCAAGGGCTACAATAACTTTAATTTATCGCTAGGGTTCGTTGTTGGAGGTCGACCTAAGAAATAAACTAACCCTGAAAAAACATAGTTGTTCATTTAAATTTTTGAACATACTCTGTTATATCAAGCTACTCTTGAAACAAGGTGTTTAATTACATTCTCTGTTGATATTTCAGGATGGCTAAATTCTCTCAGTCATAAAAATTATCGCCATTGATTTAAGCACAAACAAATATTCTATGAGAACTAAAATAGCCTTATCTCTTGTATTTTTATTGTTGAGTCTTACCTCTTTTGCTCAAGGCGCAAAGGTTATAAATACAGAAACCAGTCATGATACCATATACAAAGACATTCTCGATAATGCAAAGTATAGAGTTTACTATACCTATCGATATTTGCCGGAAGCAATATCTGCAGATAATCAAGTGGAGACATTAACACTATTACAGATCGGAGATCAGTATAATCGATTTATGGACTATAATCGATTTCGGAGTGATTCAGTCAACGATGTATCAGTCAAGAATAATTTAGCCTTAGCTGAATATATGCCTTCTCTGATGAACTTGGGTAAAGTAATAAAATTTAAGTCTAATATAGTTATCAATAAATCAAAGAATGAAATAATTACTCAACAAAATATAATATTAACAGAGAGATATCAATTCAAAGAAGAGTCACCTTTGATAAAATGGACAATCACTAATTCGGATACAATATTGTTAGGATATAATTGTAGAAAAGCTACAGCAGTGTACAAAGGCCGCTCTTATATTGCATGGTATTCTGAAGAAATAGCAATGCCATATGGGCCCTATAAGTTTAATGGTTTACCCGGATTGATTTTCTATATCCACGATACCGAAAATAATCATTCATTTATCTTATGTGGTCTTGAAAAAAGTCGTGGAATGGATCCTGTATACTTATGGACAGGTAAAAATATCATTAAAACCAAACGAGAAAATGCGATGCAAATTCATAAGAATTATTGTGGCAATCCTGGTAAAGCATTGATAAATAGTGGAAAAAAAATAACTATTGCACCAGAGGTATTAGCGACCCTTCAACCTCTTCCCTATAATCCTATTGAATTAGAATAATATATGAAATCGCCATAACTCACCGAAAGATGAGATACCCAATTAAAGGTATATAAATGGCGCATTTGACCTTGATGTTAAAAATAGATTATATACAAATGAATATAAACCTCAAACGATTTGTAATTCTTGCCTCATTGATACTCTCCTCATACTACTCTTTTGCAGAAGGAATAAAAGTGGTTGTTTATGAAGAAACTGAAAATTTTGTGATTCCCAATGTTATTTGTAAAATATATGATGCAAAGAATGTGTTTGTCAGTTTTATGACATCAGATGCGGCAGGGGAGATTGTCATGAAAGAGGAATCCGCATCTCTTATTATATTTAGTTTGTTAGGTTATGAAAATCTTACGGTTGATTATAAAAGCCTTAAGGAGGATGTTGTAAACAAAATCTATTTAAAGCCGGCAATACAAGCTTTGAGTGAAATTGTAGTCAAAGCTCCTCCCATAAGACAAAAAAATGATACGTTGATATATAATGTGGGGTCGTTTGTAGATGCTCAAGATAAATATGTCGAAGATATACTAAAAAAACTTCCCGGGATAAGTGTTGGTGAAAATGGTAACATTAGTTTTCAGGGAAAGGCGATTAGCAAATTCTACATTGAAGGCCAAGATTTATTAGGTAACAACTACAACCAAGCAACGAGAAATTTACCTGTAGAATCAGTTTCTCAAATAGAGTTAATGGAAAACAATCAGAATATACGCGCTCTAAAAGGGAAAATATTTGAAGATAAAGCTGCACTAAATATTAAATTAAACAAGGATTTTAAGCTTCGCCCATTCGGTGAGATACAACTGGGAGGAGGCTTGAGTCCCAATGTATATGACAACAAACTTTTCCTTACAAACGTGGGGGTTAATAATCAAATGCTTATTACAGCAAAGATGAATAATTCCGGCACTGATTTATCAACTGAAAACAAAGAGCATATTGATGTTTCTAACCTAGATTTTTATGAGCCTTTGCCTTTATCAATTACCCGGACATCTACATTGTTGACCTATTCACTCCCAAAAGAGAAATTCTTATTTAATCATGCCTATTCATGGGGCATAAACAACCTTTTTAAAATTAACGAAGCGTCGCACCTGCGAGTAAATATCTTAGGATATTTTGATAGGCAAAGCCAAAATTCAGTATTTAACAATCAATATGGAGGGTCTTTCCCGTTTTATCTTATCGAAAAGAATAAAGCAAAAGAGCAAATTCAAACATATACACCTATAATATCTTATGAACTGAACGCTAACCAATTATTTATAATAAATGAAAGTCGGGGATCTTTTTCAATTCTTAATCAAGGGAGGGATATTGTTTCTAATGAGAAATTGATTAATCAAAATATTTACAATAAGCCCACTTTCTTTCAAAATTCGCTTTCAATAACTTATCCAGGATCTATATTGATTTATCAAATCAAGTCATTTGTTCGTTATTATGATAACAGTGAAAATCTTACTGTTCTTAATAACTCGAACGATACAATTCAACTCAACGAACTAAAATATTCAACAAAGACTTTTCAAACTAAAAATAAGATTTCGACGACATTACCTTTAGGAAAACACTCCCTTGATATAAACTTTCTGATTAATTACAAAAAAAACGATTGGGCTCTGAACAATGATAACTCTTTAAAAAGAGACTGTCCGCAAAATGAGGAGTTGAGTATGATTCTCTCATCAGGATTATATTATAAATATTCAAATAAAGGAAAACTAAAAATAGAAATTCCTATCACATACAATAGCATAGGTATTCATTTAACTGAATCCAAAGATAATAAATATCGCTTTGTGACTGCTTCACCAAGTTTGTCGATTAACCAAGAACTAAATCAATGGTTTGCCTTAAGATTTCTTATGTCTATGAATAAATATAATGAGTCTGATTTATTTTATTCAGAAATGCCTTATTGGGTGGACTATAGAACAAAATATTATGGTTTTAGTGAGAATTATAGCAGGAAAACTTTCCGCTCAACTTTATCGCTTAATTATAAAGATTTATCATCGATGTTTTTCAGCAACATCACAATAAGCTATAGTACAACTAAAAAACCTTATTTGAAAAATTATATCTATCAAAATGATTTTACTGAAATCGCGCCAACTCTATTTCAGAATGCATCGAGAATATTATATGCAAACTTCACCGCAGATAAATCATTTATAAATAATGGCATATCTATTAAATTATCACTCGACTATAATGCATATAATTATTGGATTATGCAAAATGCAATGGCTACAGATAATAAATCAAATACGGCGGCAGCGTCATTTAACGTAATCTACCAACAACTGAAATGGTTGAAAATGGTAATGACAATTAATGGAAGTATAAATTGGCAAAACAACAACTATAAATCCTCCGCCTTAGCCAATGTGAAAAATGATATTTCTATGTTCCTATTTCTTTCTACAAAATGGAATATAAATCTGTATTATAACAATTACCTTAATGAGCTCCAACCTGATCAATTTAAACATTTCAACCTAGCAAATCTTGAGGCACAATATAAAGTATTAAAACAGTTGAATTTAAATTTCCGATTAAATAATATATTAAACAATAATATTTACAGCATTTCATTCTACAATGGGTTGAACTTTCAATCTCGATCTATTCCGGTAAGGGGAAGAGAATATCTGTTTTCTGTCATCTATAAATTCTAACCATTATGCTGTAATTGTAGGTGATAATAATCAATGAAGTCTAAAGATATTGACCGCGAAATTAGATCAAAACATTTTATGTGACCTATATGGAGAATCTATTGGATGGCAATTCTAAAGATGAATTATCGCAAAAAAATATGTATCGGAGAAACTGCTGGAGAAAATCAATAGAATGATAAATGCAACTGACATTCGTCCTATAATCCGGGCTCAAGATGTAAATTCAGATGCGATTGAAACCTTGAGAATTAATCTTCTGAGTGAAAACGGGTATAAAAAAGACGATGCTAGTTTCAATGAAATCCCTCTACATGTTCAGAACATTGACGGACATTGTAAAATTACTTACATCACTCCCATATGGAACTCCGTTCGATGTGGGACTCTCTTCAAGAAAGGTTGAAGGATCAAACTAAAACCCCGAGATAAGAGCAAGTCCGGATAACCGATACATTTCGGCTATCCGGACTTATTTGTTTTACGAACAGGTAATCATTGTTTGTTCGATCCATTTAATAATACTTGAACGATAGAAGTGCCGTCTTTCTCACCAAGTCCGTCGAATGCAGCCTGATTATATATCGAAAGAGCATCCTCTAATACTTTCGTTGGAATTTCAAGCGATTTTAGTGTCGTTATCGCAGTTTCAGCAACAACTTTGAAACTATCCACCGAGGCCATGACTTGGTCAAAATCACGCGCAAGTATTGAAGGAATGAAATATTCCGCGCCCGGCACCATCATTGCAACCTGTTGTGAAATAATCTGTTGCGGAATATTAAGTTTTATTGCTACAGCTCCCGAATATGCTACCAAAAGATTCATGAATACTGATCCAAAGAGCATCGGGCTTTCAGCTTTCGAGGCATTTCCAATACTCCCCACATAAAAAATATCACTACCTACATTTTCAAGTATGCTTTTCCACGAATCCTCTTCCTCCTTCTTGCATCCGAGCAAAAAAGAGCCATTTTGGGTAATTAATTGTTCGCTCCCGCAAAGAATAGATATTTCGGCTAATGATCCGCCATTCAATGCTATTTCATTCGCTATCTCTTCAATTTCTATGTAATTTGTGGTTGAAGCATTTAATATTCTCTTTCCATTTAATACGGATTTGACATTCTCGTTCAGTAACACATTGCGTAGGGCTCCTCCATCCGCCAAAACAACAATAGCGACATCCGACATTTCGATCGCCTGCTCTGGCGTATCAACTACTGTTGCCCCCAATTCAGCCAAAAACGTTGTTTTCTCCTTTGTTCGATTGTAAACAACTACTTCCTGTCCGGCATTTAACATTCCTTGCGCCATTCCGCTTCCCATTGTTCCCGTACCTAAAATCGCAATTCTCATTTGTATATCATTTAATTTTTAATATTAAGGTCAAATGCGGCTTCTATACACCTTTAGTTGGGTATCTATCTCATCTTTCGGTGTAAGATCAATAACCTCTTTTTCGACAATACAAAGGTATGTCTGTTGCCAATCACAGTCATGTACACAAAAAACGGAATAATGGTATTTATCGAAAGTATGTAGATATTTATCAGTTATTTAATCTAACTTTATAGTCTAAACCAAAAATATACGCTTGAATTTATGATTGTAACAGTTTCTCCAAATACAGAATTGATAATAGGAAACACAAACATGGTGTCCTATTTAAATAAGGTAGTGGATGTGGGGTTTACAACATTATTTATTTGCATGGAAGGGGAGGCGGAGATTCTTCTTTATGGTAAGAAACATCTGTTTCGGAAAGGGGATATACTCACTTGCTATTGGGACATGCAACTGAAATTGAATTGGGTTTCAGAGCATTTTTCAACTTTCTTCTGTAGAATGAATGAAGCATTCTGCTATGAGGTATTCCAAAATATGTCGGCTAACTTCTGCGAATTCTCCTATGAGTACCCTATTATTCCTTCTAAACCGGAATATAAAGAGCTGTTGTCCGATTGGGTAAAGCAAGTAAATTGGGTTTGGAACAGGTATGATATCACGAAGTCTCTGAACATATTAAAGAATAATATCGAGAATCTCTTTAGGGTGATTGATATTGAAATACAGCGGTTTCTAGAAGTAACGGCACTCCCCGTAATGCCGCGAGCCCGCGAGATCTTACGCGAATTCGGGATCCTTATAGAGCGTTACGCCACAGAGCAGCACAATGTTGCCTTTTATGCAGACAAACTTAACATCACAGCCTATTATTTATCTACCATTACGGCTGAAATAATGAAGGAGACCCCCAAATCGCTCATTGACAAGAAAATAATAATGGAAATGAAGCTGTATCTAAGAAACACCGGGGATTCTTTAAAAATGATTGCCGAGAAGATGAGTTTTGATGATATCTCTTATATGTGTCGCTTTTTTAAAAGACATACCGGAATGACCATGTTGCAATATCGAAAAGAATCTAAGTTTTAATTCCTAAAGGATTATCAGTATAATCGTTGTTTACTAAATACAAACTGAAATAACATGAAATCAAAATTTACTATTTCACTCTTGATAAAGTTGGTAATTTCATTCTAATTTTTCTCATTCTTACGAATCATTTCCACCAGCAGATAACACCCTGGCGAAACCATGGTACCATGATCGAAGCCTTCCAGTTCGTATAGGTTTATATCTTGATTCCCGAATTCTCGGAGTATATCCAGCAGATGTGCATTTTCGGTATAGCGAGCTAGCAGTTCCTTCTTTCGGTCACCCGTTACGAGAATCATTTGTGTTTTCATTTTTCTTGAATGAAATATCGGAGCGAACGAGTCAATAACCGGAATACGGGCGTCCAGACCTCGCTCTTTTCGAATGGTATAATGGGTGTTGGTCTGTCCGCTCAAAGGAGCGTAACCCGCCATTTCATCGGGATGATAACCTTTTTTTGTCAGATAAGTGGTATCCAATGCAAGCATTAGGCTCAGATATCCCCCTGCCGAATGACCTGAAATGTAAACCTTAGTGGAATCTCCTCCCAGCTGATTGATGTTTTCCATCGTCCACTTTACAGCCTCCGCAGCATCTTCGATATAAGCGGGATGTTGCGCCTTCGGACTAAGTCGGTAATTGGGCGTTACCACCGCAATTCCTTTATCTTTCAACTCCTCCGGCAAATATTTGTTGCCACCCTCAAGTCCACCACCATGAAAATAAACTACAGTTGGGAAACCATTCTGATCGGCAGGAAAATACACATCGAGTTTGCATCGCTCTTTACGGTAGTCATCCTGAACGGAGGTATTTTCTGATATATAAGGAATGTCTTTCAAGATTTTGTAATTGTCTTTTTCCTTTTCTGCCCCAATCAGTATTTGCGAAGCAATCAGAAAAGATATGAATAAGAGATTTTTCATCTGTATAATGTTTATTTTTTAACGCTGAGGTCAAATCCGGTTTTGTCTGCTTCTGTTATGGGTCGAAGCACGCGACACGGTACTCCTGCTGCAATCACATTGTCCGGGACATCACGGGTGACTACGCTACCCGCCCCAATTATGGAGTTTTCACCGATTTGCACTCCCCCCATAATATGTACTCCTGCTCCAATCCACACATTGTCACCAATAACAATCGGGCGTGCATAACAACCACCCTGTCTTCTTTCTTCTGCATCAATCGCATGATTTGCGGAATATAGCCCGACACGTGGCCCAAATAAGACATTGTTGCCAATCGTGATTTTATTTGCATCAAGCATAATACAGTCGAAATTGGCATAAAAGTTATCACCTATGGATATATTCATTCCGAACTCACACCTGAAATTTGGTTCAAAATGGACGTTCCTGCCGATTTTACCGAGTATTTTTTTTAGAAAAGATTCCCTCACTGTTGCCTCTTGCCCAAAAGAATTATTGTACAAATTGGTTTGCAATACGATTTGCTGCCTTTTTCGGATCAAATCAAAGTGCAAATCGTTATACATCTCTCCTGCTAGCATTTTCTGTTTTTCATCCATCTACAAATGTTTTTATTGATACACTATGATATTTAATATGTTATCAAAGAATTACCTTCAATTAAAATCTAAAATACAGAACAATATTGAGATAATCGTTAATAATTCCTCTTTGTCAATTCGGGTTGTGTTATTAAGGTAGAAAAGAATTTCAGGTAGTTATTGAATATATCGAAATGGGCAGTTCGGAATCGGTCGTTTTTATTGTTGGAAAATGAGTATTATAAACGATGTTATGGAACGAGCTGATACGAAACTTTATTTGCAGTCTCGAAATCACTGGGGAATCAAATGCTATTTAACTTTTGTCCAATAAAAGTTGGCAAGTCCATTACCGTTTTTATAAGATGCTTATTACGTTCCAAATTAATTCTGAGTAACCTTTACTACCTGGTATTCTTGACCAGAGTAGAGCTCTATATACAATTTACGTTTATGCCCGGTTGTATTCGGGGCAGCGTATACTTTGAGACTATCATTATACGAGTTAACATACTCAACTTTCAGCCAGTCATATACATTATATTTTTTGCCATTTTCATCGCTTTCCATAGAGCCTTGGTTTCCATTATAATCCTGAATTACTGCATCTGTAAAAGGCTGGTTGCCAGCAAACACCTTCCCTCCACCTTCTTTGGCAAATGTTCTATTTGAGGGATAGCCCAAATCCACCTCTTGGTAGTTCCGGCTCGTGAATAGAAATAGGCAACGGGTATAAGAAAGATGCGAATAGTAAAGAGCAACTCCTTAGCGCTTCCCTTTTCGTCCGGACTTCCCTTTTTGAGCGGTTTCCATTTTCTGATCGATATCGGCTAGCGTCAGTTTTACTTTTTCGTTCGGCTGAAGCTTATCTGCAATTTTAAGCATATCGCGGGCATCGGCGAAGTACTCATCGAAGATAAATGATTTCTCATATTTGAAATCGGCGATCTGTTCGGGAGTGGGTGCAGTGATGGTATCGAAATCCGACTTCAATTTACGAAGGCGTTCACGCCCCTCCATATAGTAGTAATTTCCGATAAACACCACCGATTCATAGTCGCCGGGATGGTATTTGAGAATCCCCTTATATACCAGAAGGGCCGTTTCAGGTTCCCCTTTCATCTGATAGGCACGTGCCTTACGGTGTTGCCATTCCAGGCGATATGGGTCTCGCTCTTCACATTTTTCCACAATACGCAACACCTCATCGGGTTGGCGCAGAAACAAACGATACTCCAAAATGGCAAAGGTCAATGTATCCGATTTGGTGGGATCATTCATCTTCATTCGCTCCAGCAGATCTTCAAAAACATCGAAGTGCTTGGTGGAGATACTCAGTTTCGAAACGTCACGCAACAACGTATCCAGGCGATTCTTATTCAATTCCACGAGGTTATCCACCCTTTTCAGACTAATGCTGTCATCCGCCATGATGCCGGCAAAGATGGCGCGCGGCATCTGCGAAGAGTAATTGACTGAATCCTTTAACAGGATATCGTACAATGTATTTGCACTCTTCCACTTTTCAGTTGTAAAAGCATCATTTGCCCGGGTTATTAAGCGCGGATCCATATTCTGACCTTGCACGGAACAGAGAAAACAAAAGAATGTAAGCGCAACAAACGACGGTCTCAACAGCTTCTGGAACATTTCTAAAATATTAGGTGTTATTATTATACATTTTGGCATGACTCCATGCGGAAGTCCAAACAAAATTAAAAATTTCCCATAACAAACGCTTCTTTTCGGGGATATCAATGAGATTTCTTTTGTAAATATTTAAATTTGCAGGGTTTGCACCGTTTGGGGCAACCTTTGAATAATCGTTAATCAATCCTCTTTATACGAAAAGGGTCTTATGGAAATCAAATACAGAAGAATTCTCCTGAAACTGAGCGGGGAATCACTAATGGGTGAAAAGCAGTATGGTATCGACGAAAAACGTCTTGCCGAGTATGCGGAACAGATTAAAGAGATTGCAGATCTTGGCATTGAAATCGGTATCGTGATCGGAGGAGGAAATATCTTCCGTGGTTTGAGCGGCGCTTCAAAAGGATTCGACCGAGTGAAAGGCGATCAGATGGGTATGTTGGCGACTGTTATCAACGGATTGGCTCTGGGTTCGGCGTTGGATGCGATCGGCTGCACCGCAAAAGTGCTTACCGCTACCAACATGTTCCCGATCGGCGAACATTACAGCAAATGGAAAGCGATCGAAGCGATGGAAAACGGCGGAATCGCCATTCTGACGGGAGGAACAGGAAACCCTTACTTTACAACGGACACCGGTTCGGCATTGAGAGGTATTGAGATCGAAGCGGATGTGATGCTCAAAGGAACCCGTGTGGACGGCGTTTATACGGCAGACCCGGAGAAAGATCCGACTGCGGTGAAATACGATAAGATCTCTTACGATGAAATCTATATCAAAGGACTGAAAGTGATGGACCTTACCGCAACTACGCTTTGCAAAGAAAACGGATTGCCGATCATCGTATTCGATATGGATACCCCGGGCAACTTGAAAAAGGTGCTAACAGGCCAGAACATCGGTACCCTTGTGTACTAAAATTATTATCTTTGTATAAACTACATTATAGAATTCCTTAATTATGGCGGAAGTTAAACAAATACTTGATGCAGCCGATGCGAAGATGCAAGGCGCAATCGCTCACTTAGACGAAGCTCTTGCACACATCCGTGCAGGTAAAGCAAACCCACGTATCCTTGACGGTATTTTCGTAGAGTATTACGGTAGCAGCGTGCCTTTGAGCAACGTAGCCAACATCTCTACTCCTGACGCGAAAACCATTGCAATCACTCCTTGGGAGAAATCAATGTTCCGCGAGATTGAAAAAGCGATCATCAACTCTGAATTGGGTATCATGCCGGAAAACAACGGTGAAATCATCCGTATCGGTATTCCTCCTTTGACAGAAGATCGTCGTAAATCGTTGGCAAAACAGGCTAAAGGGGAAGCTGAAACCGCTAAAGTAAGCATCCGTAACGCTCGTCGTGATGCCATCGAGCAGATCAAAAAAGCGCAGAAAGAGGGTCTTGCCGAAGATATGGCGAAAGACGCTGAAGCAAGCGCTCAGAAAGTACACGACAAATACATCAAATTAACCGACGAATTGTACGCGCTGAAGGAGAAAGAGATCCTAACCGTATAAGAGCCAAATCTGAAAGCCGCCTATTTATGTACAGATACTCAACGGTACCGAATAGGGCTTACATTTGACCTTCGTGTTAAATAATAGATTATATCCAAATGAGACTAAAAACTAAAGGATTGAGAAACACGGCGCGCAGTTTATCGCACGTTTATCTCCCTTTGGTTTTTAGTTTTTTTATTTCCTTCCGAATTATTCTCAAAACACTCATTTCTTTATAAATGACCGGATTAGTTATCAAAAATACAGGAAGCTGGTATCAGGTGAAAACCGACGATGGCCGACTGATCAATTGCAAGATTAAGGGGAATTTCCGCTTGAAAGGGATTCGTACGACCAACCCGGTTGCTGTGGGTGACCGCGTCGTGATCGATATCAACAAAGAGGGAACCGCCTTCATCACGAAGATTGAGGAGCGTAAGAACTATATCATCCGTAAATCGTCGAATTTATCAAAACAGGCACACATCCTTGCCGCCAACCTCGACCAGGCCCTGTTGATCATCACGGTTAATTATCCGGAAACGAGTACCACTTTCATCGACCGTTTTCTGGCGACAGCCGAGGCATATCGCATTCCGGTAAAGCTGATCATCAACAAAGTGGATCTGTATGATGAATCGGACCTTTCCTACACAGACGCGCTGATCAATCTTTACGAGGGGATCGGATATCCGTGTTATAAGGTTTCTGCCAAAACAGGCGAAGGCGTTGAAGCGGTACGTGAATTGCTGAAAGATCAGATCTCTTTGCTTTCGGGAAACTCGGGCGTGGGGAAATCAACATTGATCAACACCATCATGCCCGGCCTCACACTGCGTACGGGTGAGATTTCGGACGCACATAAAACGGGGATGCATACCACGACGTTCTCTGAGATGTTCGAATTGCCTCAGGGCGGTTGGCTGATCGACACGCCGGGGGTAAAAGGATTCGGAACGATCGATTTCAAAGAGGAGGAGATCGGACATTTCTTTCCGGAAATCTTCAAATTGTCTGCAAATTGCAAATTCAACAACTGTTCTCACCGTCACGAACCGAGTTGTGCCGTACGGGAGGCGTTGGAAAAGCATTACATCAGCGAATCGCGTTATCACAGCTACCTGAGCATCCTTGAAGATGCCAACGAAGGGAAATATCGCGCCGCTTTTTAATGCGCATAAAATAACAAAGCCCCGGAATGATCCGTTAGAGATCGTTCCGGGGCTTTGTCGTTTTATTTATCTTCAATCACCCAATCAGACCCTACATCTTCGTCGTCATCGGGTTGATTCACCTCATCGAGCATGTTCTCGAGTTTTTGCCTTTCACCTGCAACCAGCACCAAGTCGCCGGACTGGAAAGTCACCGTTGATTCGGGATTCATCAAGGAACTCTCACCACGCTCGATGCCGAGTACCAAACAGTTCGCCTTATCACGGATGTGCGAGCGCTTGATGCTTTTGCCCACCAGAGCCGATCCCTCTTCGATGAGGAATTGCTCGAGGGAAACATCTTTGTGTTCGGCCTGCTCATTGGCTTCTTGCTGCATCCGGGCATTCTCCTCCACATATTTACGGAAACGGTCGATCTGTTTGTCCGTCCCCGCCACCACGATGTTATCAAATGGGAAAAGCACCTCCTCTCCCCCCGGAATATTGATGTAGCGGTCGCCACGTACGATCTTCACGATATTCACGCCGGTTTTTCTTCTGAAGTCAAGCTCTTTGAGTTGCTTACCGACACTTCGGGAATATTGAGAAACCTCGAAGTCGGCCAAATGAATATCGCGCGATAAAAGCGTTTTGACAAACCGCTCGCGAACGGGAGCGCTCTTCTCCTCCTCGATTGCACGCGCCGAGAGATTTCTCAAGAAACGACGCTCCAGTTTGATCGATTGCATCTTCAATTGGCGTGAATAGATGAATCCGGCAATCACCGCTACCGCGATGGCGATCACCGCTCCGATCGCCAGACTGAAGAGCTTGGTGATGATAAACATCACACACCAGATGCATAACAACACCCGCAGCAATACGAGACCCACCAACGGCCCCCTGTTGAAGCGGTTATCGTGCCACAACTCCATGAACTCACGGGAGTGGTTTTTCTTCATCATGATCGATCGCAGGAAAGGGGAGATAACCACCAGAATCACAACGATGCTGACCACACGCCCCTGGATGCCCCCGATCGTTTCCACAATGAAAGGGGAGAAATAATGGAAATGAAGAAATACCAAAAAGGCGGTCAACACGCCATATACCAATAAGATCTTACCCAACTCCTTCAGCAGTCGCTGCCAAGTGGTTTTATGTGAAATGGTGCTGTGTCCCGCCGTATAGCGATCTAGAAAACGACGCGACGAAGCGGGCAAACGCCTCTCTACAAAGACATAGGCCGGATCGGCTAGCTTCATGATGTAAGGCGTCAGGAAAGTGGTGATGACCGAAACGGCTACCACAATGGGATACAGAAACGGTGCGGTTACTTTGAGGGAGACACCCAAACCGGCTATGATAAAGGCGAATTCGCCGATCTGAGCCAGGGAGAATCCAGCCTGCATGGCTGTTTTGAGAGGTACACCGGAGAGCAAGATACCGAATCCGGAGAAGAAAATCTGTCCCGCAATCACAACGAACGTAATCAGGGCGATCGGGAACCAATGTTCCGCTAATAATGCCGGGTCGATCATCATCCCCACGGAAACGAAGAATATCGCGCCGAAGAGGTCTTTTACAGGCTTCACCAAACGTCCGATGTGCTCCGCCTCTACCGTTTCCGCCAAAACCGAGCCCATCACGAAGGCGCCCAAAGCGGCTGAGAACCCCGCTTCCGCCGCTAGCATCACCATGCCAAGGCACAAGCCGAGGGAGACAACCAGCAACGTTTCATCATTCAGGTAGCGTTTCATCCTCTTGAGAAAGGTGGGGATGATAAAAATTCCACCTACAAACCAGAACAACAGGTAAGAGAGCAATTTGATAATGGATGAGGCCATCTCCAATCCTTCGAACTGCTGCCGTACGGCGAGGGTGGAGAGAAGAACCATCAACACCACGGCCAACAGGTCTTCAACGATGAGGATACCGAATACGATTCCTGCGAAACGCTGGGTTCGGAGTCCCATATCGTCGAGTGCCTTGAAGACGATGGTGGTGGAAGACATTGAAAGCATTCCCCCTAAGAAAAGTGAGTTCATGTCCGACCACCCGAGCAACTGACCGGTGAGGTAGCCCGTGGTCATCATCCCCAATACAATGGTAAATGCCCCCATCAGGGCGGTGCCACCCATGTGCAGCAGTTTTCGGAAACTGAATTCCAATCCCAACGCAAACAGGAGGAAAATCACTCCGATGTCCCCCCAAATACGGATGTTCTGCACATCGCCGATCCATTTTCCGAAGAAAAACGGTCCGGCGATGAATCCCGCCACGATATAACCCAAAACAACAGGTTGCTTTAGTATTTTGAAAATCAAGGTGATCAACCCGGCCGAAAAGAGTATGATGGCCAGGTCGTGAATTAAAATCGGAATGTGATTCATCGCGATGGTTCGTTTCTCGTTTTTATCTTGTCGACAATCCATTCACCCACCGCTTCGGTGGAATAAACGGGTTCTCCCTCCTCTTGGATGTCGGGCGTACGCACGAATGACTCCACCGAGGCATTCACCGCTTCCCGAATCGCATCCGCTTCACGGTGTAGCCCGAAGGCGTATTCGAACATCATCGCCGCAGAAAGAATCGCAGCCAGCGGATTGGCGATGTGGAGTCCCGCCGCTTGGGGCCACGACCCGTGGATCGGTTCGAATACCGAGGTGTGAATCCCCACCGATGCGGAGGGAAGCATCCCCATCGAACCGGTGATGACCGACCCTTCGTCCGTGAGGATGTCACCGAACATGTTTTCGGTGACCAATACATCGAACTCTTTGGGCCATTGAATCATCCGCATCGCGGCATTGTCCACAAACATGAATTCCGTAGTCACTTCGGGATAGAGAGGCTGAATCTCCCGTGCGATTTGACGCCACAGACGGGAGGTTGCCAACACGTTGGCCTTATCCACTACGGTGAGCTTCTTGCGCCGTTTCATCGCATAGCCATAGGCCAGATGAATGATTCGTTCAACCTCCAAGCGGGTATAGACACAGGTATCGTAAGCGGTATCGCCGTCTTCCGAACGTCCCTGGGGACGACCGAAGTAGAGACCGCCGGTCAATTCGCGGATGCACATGAAATCGGCTCCCCAGATCAGTTCGGGACGCAAGGGCGATTTATGGACCAAGGCGGGGAAGGTGGTTACGGGGCGAATATTTGCAAAGAGTCCCAGTTTCTTACGCATCGCCAGCAGTCCCTGCTCGGGACGCACCTTGGCTTCGGGTTTGTTATCAAAACGGGGATCGCCGACCGCTCCGAAAAGCACGGCATCACTCTGCATGCAGATCTCATGTGTTTCATCGGGATAGGGATTTCCCACCTGATCTATCGCATGCGCCCCACAAATGGCATACGTATAATTCAATTCGTGGCCGTATTTTTCGCAAACGGCTTTGGTTACATTTAAAGCCTGCGTGGTGATTTCCGGTCCGATCCCGTCGCCGGGCAATACTGCTATATTTAACCTCATCTGTAAATACTTTCTAATTTGTTTAACATTTTCACGGTGGCAAGGATGGCGGCTTCCGTTTGGTCGGCATCCAGTCCGCGGGTCTTGAAGATCGTTCCTTGGTAATCCCAGGTAATCAATGCCTGGACAAATGCATCCGTACGACCGCCGGGAGGTATACTCACCACATAATTTATCAGCAACGGCAATTCGCGTTGCAGTTCCACCTCATAAATTCCGCGGAGGGCTTTCATAAACGCATCGTATTGTCCGTCGCCCGACGAGGAGCGTTCATACACTTTATCCCGAATACGAATCTTCAGGGTAGCCACCGGTTTGAGTCCCTGCGCCACGGAAAGCGCATAATTCAAGATTCGAATCTTCTCCTCTTCGCTCTCCTTCTTCAGCACATCCGAAATGATGTAAGGCAGATCATCCTGCGTCACCCACTCCTTCTTATCTCCCAATTCGATGATGCGACGGGTTACCTTTTTCATCGATTCCTCATCGAGCATGATCCCCAGTGCTTCCAGGTTTTTGGCGATGTTGGCCTTCCCCGACATTTTACCCAGCGCATATTGACGCGTTCTCCCGAACCGTTCCGGCAGCAGGCGGTTGAAATAAAGGTTATTCTTGGTATCGCCGTCTGCATGAACGCCGGCGCATTGGGTAAACACATTCTCCCCTACGATGGGACTGTTTCCGGCGATTCGAACCCCCGAATAAGATTCCACCAGGCGACTGACGCTGTTGATCTCTTTCTCGTTGATGGAGGTACTCGCGTTCAGCAAATCGTGCAAAACGGGCACCACACTGGACAACGAGGCGTTTCCGGCCCGCTCCCCCAGCCCGTTTACCGTACAATGCAACCCGCGGACGCCCACTTTTGCCGCCGCGAAAACATTCGCCACGGCAAGATCGTAATCGTTATGCGCATGGAAATCGAAATGGAGATCGGGGTAACGCTTCACCATGCGGTAGCAGAGCGAAAAGGTTTGGTAGGGACTGAGGATTCCCAACGTATCGGGCAACATAAACCGTTTGACGGAAGTTTCTTTCAACGCATCCACCAAACGATATACGTAATCGGGGGAGTGAAGGATGCCGTTCGACCAATCTTCGAGGTACACGTTTACGGCGATACCCGTTTCGTCGGCCATTCGGATCTCGGCAAGCACATCGCGTAGGTGTTCGTCGGGAGTTTTATCCAGTTGCCCCACACAATGTTTGAGTGAGCCCTTCACCAGCAAGTTGATCACCCGACATCCCGCTTTGGCGATCCATTTCACCGAATGGCCGCCGTCTACGAATCCCAACACTTCGATCTGATGAAGCCGGTTGTTCGCCCGTGCCCATTGCGCCACACGCTCCACCCCGGCCAGTTCGCCCCACGATACCCGCGCGGAAGCGATCTCAATGCGGTCAACGCCCACATCTTCCAACAAACGCCTGGCAATGCTGAGCTTCTCGTGCGATGCGAAGGCAACACCCGATGTTTGCTCCCCGTCGCGCAGGGTGGTATCTAATATTTCAACTTTCATCTGCTCCATAATCGGTTTATATCATCCACATCAGAGGGATGCCTTGTGGTTGATCCGTTCAAAACGAACGATATCCTCCTTTTTGCTCAGCAGGTAGTCGATGTCGTCGTAACCGTTGAGCAGACAGCTCTTTTTGTAGGGGTTAATGTCAAAGTGCTCGCTTTCTGCCGTATCGTTGTTGGTAATGCACTGATTCTCGAGATCCACCGTGAGGGTTACGGTGCGATTCAGACGATTCGAAGCGAACAAAGCGGAAAGGAAAGAGTCGCTCACCTGTACGGGCAGCAAGTTGTTGTTCAGGGCATTGTTACGGAAAATATCCGCAAAGAAGCTCGACACCACCACTTTGAAACCGAAGCCGGCCAAAGCCCAGGCGGCGTGTTCGCGACTCGACCCGCATCCGAAATTCTTCCCTGCCACCAGAATACTTCCCTGATAACCGGGTTGGTTGAGAACGAAAGAGCGATCGGGATGCCCCTCCTTATCGTATCGCCAGTCGTAAAACAGCCGATCGCCAAATCCTTTTTTATCGGTCGCTTTCAGAAAACGGGCCGGAATGATCTGATCGGTATCGACATGCTCGATCGGCAAGGGATAGAAAGAGGAAGTAAGGGTTGTGAATTTATCTGTCATGGCAATCGTTATTTGCATTCAACACGGGATTGGAAATCACGCCTGTCACAGCGGCGGCAGCGGCCACGAGCGGTCCGCAAAGCAGGGTGCGCGCACCGGGACCCTGTCGCCCTTCGAAATTACGGTTGGAGGTGGAGAGGCTGTACTTGCCCGGGGGCACTTTATCTTCGTTCATCGCCAAACAGGCGGAACAGCCCGGTTGCCGAAGTTCAAAGCCGGCCGCTTCCAAAATCCGGTCAAGCCCCTCCTCCCGAATCTGCGCTTCCACCGCACGGGATCCGGGTACCAGCCAACACACGACGCGCGGCGATTTCTTCTTTCCGCGCACGTAGTCGGCAAAGAGACGAAAATCTTCGATGCGGCCGTTTGTGCAACTGCCCAGAAAGACGTAATCCACTCGTTTGCCAAGCATTTGCTCGCCGGGAGCGAAACCCATATAAGCGAGCGATTTCAGGAAGGATGCTTTTGCTTGGCCGTCACTCCCGTCGGGCGACGGAATGCATTGGCTAACGGCGATTCCCATTCCGGGATTCGTACCGAACGTCACCATCGGCTGCAGGTGAGACAGATCAAAGGTGAGCTCTTTGTCAAAGTATGCGTCAGGGTCTGATTGAAGGGTTTTATAAAATGCTTTTTCACGGTTCCACGCTGCTCCCCGGGGAGTAAATGCGCGTCCCTCCAGGTAAGAGAGCGTCTTCTCGTCCGGCGCGATCATACCGCCCCGCGCCCCCATCTCGATGCTCATGTTACACACCGTCATTCTCCCTTCCATACTCATCTCTCGAATCACGTTCCCCGCGAATTCGATGAAATATCCCGTCGCACCACCCGTTGAGATTTGAGAAATGAGATACAATACCGCATCCTTCGCGGTCACTCCCTTCGGAAGCGAACCTTCGAGGTTGATGCGCATGGTGCGCGGTTTGGCTTGAAGGATGCATTGCGAGGCCAGCACCATCTCCACTTCCGAGGTGCCGATGCCGAAGGCAACCGCTCCGAAAGCGCCGTGCGTAGAGGTGTGTGAATCGCCGCAAACGATCGTCATGCCCGGTCTGGTGAGTCCGTTCTCCGGACCGATGATGTGAATCACTCCGTTTCGCGGATGACCGATTCCATAATATTCGAGACCGAATTCACGTGCGTTGCGGTTCAGTGTTTCTATCTGATGACGGGAAACAGGGTCGGCGATCGGGCGTTCCTGAAACAGGGTCGGTACATTATGATCGGCGGCACAGGTAGTTTTTTCAGGTCGGAACACCGGAAGGTTCCGGCTTCTCAATCCGTCAAAAGCCTGAGGTGAAGTCACCTCATGGCAATAATGACGGTCAATGTAAAGTTGTTGGGGACCATCGGGAAGGGTATTCACCACATGGGCATCCCATATCTTATCGAATAGTGTTTTCATACCGGTTTGATTTAGATCACGAACTTGTTGACGGCATCGATATAAGCTTCGACGGAGGCCGCTACGATATCGGTATTCGCACCGAATCCGTAGTAATTGACACCCTCGTGTTCCACTTGCATGTGTACCTTACCAATGTCATCGCTCCCCTTGGTGATGGCTTGGATAAGGAACTCCTGCAAGGTCATCTGTCGTCGGATGATCTGTTTCAACGCTTTGATCGCAGCATCCACGGGACCATTTCCGGAGGCCGCCGCTTCAAAACGTTCGCCTCCGATCTCAACACCCAGACTGGCTACCGACTTCAGGCCGATACCCGAAGTAACTTGTAGGTAAAGCAGTTTGATGCGGGCATTCGCCTCTTTCTCTTTCCCTGCGAGCATCAGGATATCATCGTCGTTGATGTCTTTCTTACTGTCGGCCAACTTGAGGAATTTCTCATACACCTGATCCAGTCTGTTCTGATCGAGATTGACACCGTGGAATTCCAACCGGTGTTTGAGAGCCGCCCGTCCGGAGCGCGCAGTCAGTACGATGCTGTTCTCATCGATTCCCACCTCTTTCGGATCGATAATTTCGTAATTGCGACGGTCTTTTAACACGCCGTCCTGATGAATACCCGAGGAGTGAGCGAAGGCATTCCTTCCCACGATCGCCTTGTTGGGCTGTACGGGCATGTTCATCAGACTCGATACGGTTTTGCTCAGACTGTGGATTCGTCTGCTGTTGATATTGGTATCGAGGTTCAGCTCTTTGTGGCTTTTCAAAATCATCGCGACCTCTTCGAGAGCTGTATTTCCGGCTCGTTCACCGATTCCGTTCATGGTCACTTCCGCCTGCCGGGCTCCGTTCATAATCCCGGAGATGGTATTCGCCGTTGCGAGTCCCAAGTCATTGTGGCAATGCACCGCAATTACCGCTTTATCGATGTTGGGCACGTTCTCTTTCAAAAAACGGATCTTTCGTCCGAATTCTTCCGGCAGACAATAGCCGGTCGTATCGGGGATATTGACCACCGTAGCTCCCGCCCGAATCACCGCTTCCACTACCCTGGCCAGGTATTCGTTATCGGTACGGCCAGCGTCTTCGGCATAAAATTGCACCTCTTCCACCCGCTTCTTCGCATACTTCACGGCACCCACGGCACGCTCGATGATCTCTTCGGGGGAAGCCTTGAACTTATAACGGATGTGGTAATCCGACGTCCCGATTCCGGTATGGATACGGGGATGTTTGGCGTACCGAAGGGCATCGGCAGCAACGTCGATGTCTTTCTCCACCGCCCGTGTCAAGGCACAGATCGTAGGCCAGGTAACCGCTTTGGAGATCTCTACCACCGAGTTGTAGTCGCCGGGACTGGATACAGGGAAACCCGCTTCAATGACATCCACGCCCATGGATTCGAGCGCGCGTGCAATCTGTATTTTCTCAACCGTGTTCAACTGACAACCCGGCACCTGTTCACCGTCGCGCAAGGTTGTGTCAAAAATGAATAATCTGTCAGACATAGGCATGATCGTTTTATTATTACTCTATCACCAGTTCATCCGTAAACATAAACCCTTTGCTCAACCGGGCGATATAACGTACATAGCGCGCTTTTGTTTTTCCTTTGAATCCGAAATCGCGGAAAATAACGCCGTCTTGATCCATCGGAACCGGATTCTTCTCTTGGTAAATGGAAGAGAAATGATTGCCGTCTTCCGATACCAGAATCTCTACCGACGCGGGCATCCATACCCACGGACCGATGATCTGCATGAAGCGTGCTTTGATGGTACGGATTTCACTCACCTTTTCCAGATCGACGGTTACATCCATGTCTTCGAGGAATCCTTGCCAGCGTCCGTCGCCATAACCAAAGCCGCCGATGAGTCCGTTCACCAAAGCCGATTCACCTCCCGCAGGGTATTGATCGCTGATTTTACAATTGTAGGTTACCCTCTTTCCGATGCTCAAAGGGTAAGACACCACTTTTCGAGTCGGGTCGGAAACACGTGTGCCGTCGTGATACACCACGGCGTTCACTTCGGTCTCCTGATTGATTGCGAAAGGCTCCTTATATGGAACGGTACGCGGATTAGGTTCCGATCCGTCCAACGTATAATAGATCGTAGCGGGGTGCAGATCGGTTTTCAGCGTCACCACCATGCATTGATTCGCTGTATCGGGTGTGAATTCGAAGCCCACTTCGTTGTTCAGGGGACAAACGTTGTAGCCCTCATTCCTCAGCGATGCGATCTGACGGTTCAGTCGCGGTTTAAAATCCTCCCAAGATTTCTGCTCGGGAGCGCTCCACGCCACTTCGGCCAAAGCAAGCAGGCGGGGGTAAATCATATATTCGGCATGACTCTCGGTCGGGATGTATTCGGTCCACAGATTGGCCTGTACCCCGCGTATCAGTTTACGCTCCTCCTGATTCAGCGAATCGGGAACGGGATTGTAACCGTACACTTTCTCTACCGGCAGATAACCGCCGATAGCGGCAGGTTGGGTAGCCGGATCGTGCTGATAGGCATCGAAATAGCAGAATGCGCCCGGTGTCATGATCGCTTCATGGCCCGATTTTACGGCACTGATACCGCCTTCTTCTCCGCGCCACGACATGACGATGGCATTTTCGGCAAGTCCCCCTTCCAGAATCTCATCCCATCCGATGAATGTTTTCCCTTTTGAATTAAGGTAGGCGCCGATGCGACGAATCATGTAACTCTGCAACTCCTCTACATCCTTCAGGTTGTTTTCCGCCATACGCGCCGCACATTTGGGACAGGTACGCCAAGCCGTTTTCGGTGCCTCATCGCCTCCGATGTGGATCATCTCCGACGGGAACAATTCGATTACCTCATCAAACACGTTTTGAAGGAATTCAAAGGTTTGTTCATTGCCGACACAGAAATCAGAGTGTTTATACGGTTGACCCGTACACGACAACTCCGGATAGACGGCAAGCACCTCTTCGGAGTGCGAAGGCAGTTCGATTTCCGGAATCACGGTGATGTGTCGCGCCTCCGCATATGCTAAGATCTCACGGACATCCTCTTTGGTATAGAAACCACCCTGAGCCCCTGGCGTATCTTGGGTGCAGTATTTGGCACCGCCGTCTGCCCAAGCTTTCCAGTTCGGAAAAGGACGCCATGCGGCAATCTCCGTCAATTTCGGATAACGATCGATCTCGAGTCGCCATCCCGCCCCGTCGGTCAAGTGCCAATGGAGTGTATTCAACTTATAGGCAGCCATCTTATCGAGCTGCTTTTTAATAAATTCTTTGGAGTAGAAATGTCTCGAGACATCGAGGTGCAAACCGCGATAGCTGAAGCGGGGCTCATCTTTGATACGCACCAGCGGATAGTAACCGTTGCTCTCCCAAAGTTGACGCAACGTCTGAATTCCGTAGAAAAGTCCCGCTTCCGAAGCCGCCGTCAGATCGATGGCATTGCGTGAAACGGTAAGGGTGTAACTCTCATCGCCCGGCGAGGGGTTTTCAAGAAGGGTCAGGTTAAGTCTGTTTTTCTTTTCATTACCCGTTGCTTCGCGCTCCAGCATCGAAACAGCGGTCAGGTAATTCAACATCTTCATTTTTGCCTGTTCGGGCAGGCGTGCGGATACCACGAGTGCAGCGGCACAATTTGATTTACCCTCTTCCAGCACGACCGATTTAGGGAAGGGAACGATATTTAATTCACGACCGCTCTTATCGGTCGGCAAGCAACTTAAAAACAGGGATGCGGATAAAGAAGCCAAAAGGATGAATGATGGTGATTTCATTTGTATATTATATAAGAAGTATCGAAGTGATGATTTGTGATTGAAACGTAAATATAAACAAAAAAATCCCGACGAGTTGTCGGGATTTTCTGTATAACTGAACTAATTACTCCGATTAGCGAATAAATAACAGCTCTCTGTATTTCGGAAGAGGCCAGATCTGATTGTCAACCATCAATTCTAGTTTATCGATATGATAACGGATTGAATCCAGAGACGGTGCCACTTTATCGTGGTAAGCGATTGCTTTCTCTCTTTCGTTGGTAATCTTATTGGCATCCTTACGTGCGTTGACCATGTCTCTTACGCCGGCTTTGATCTGTGCTGAATGGAAAGCGATCTTTTCGATGATCTCCATATCGGCTGCCGAAAGGGCTTCGTATTTAGCAGGGAACACCTCTTTCATCATCGTTACGTTTTCTAGCAATGAGGTCTGGTAACGGGTTGCAACCGGAATGATGTGGTTTTTAGACATGTCTTCCAATACGCGCGATTCGATCTGAATCATCTTGGTATAGGTTTCCCATTTCACTTCGTTGCGCGCATGCAACTCCACTTCGCTCATCACTCCCGTACGGGCGAACATGCCGATTGAAGCGTCAGACAGGTAGTTGTCAAAGATCACCGGAACGCTGGTTTCGCAATCCAAACCACGCGATGCGGCTTCCACTTTCCACTCGTCCGAGTAACCGTTTCCGTCGAAACGAATCGCCTTACATTCTTTGATGTATTCTTTCAGCACATCCACGATTGCCACGTCTTGCTCTTTCCCGGCTACCATCTGTTTGTCGACAGCCAGTTTGAACTCTTTCAGCTGATCCGCCATAGCGGCATTCAATACGATCATCGCAGCCGCGTTGTTGGCCGACGAACCTACCGCACGGAATTCGAAGCGATTTCCTGTAAAAGCAAACGGAGAAGTTCGGTTACGGTCCGTATTGTCGATCAACAATTCCGGAATCTGGATGATATCCAATTTCTTGCCGGCTTTCGCTTTCAATTCGATTTCCGTTCCGCTCGGATTCGCCTCGATCGCGTCGAGCACTTCAGACATCTGTTTACCCAAGAAGATGGATACGATAGCAGGAGGTGCTTCATTAGCGCCCAGACGGTGTGCGTTGGTAGCGGAAGAGATCGATGCTTTCAACAAACCGTTGTGTTTGTATACGGCCATCATCGAGTTTACAAGGAAAGTGACGAATTGCAGGTTTTGAGAATGAGTTTTTCCCGGAGCGTGCAGGAGAACGCCGGTGTCGGTACCGAGTGACCAGTTGTTATGTTTTCCTGATCCGTTAACACCTTTGAAAGGTTTTTCGTGCAGAAGAATACGGAAGCTATGGTTACGAGCCACTTTTTTCATCAGCGACATGATCAGCTGGTTGTGGTCGTTGGCAAGGTTACACTCCTCGTAGATAGGAGCCAGCTCGAACTGGTTTGGAGCTACTTCGTTGTGACGTGTTTTTACAGGAATACCCAGTTTATGAGATTCGATTTCCAGCTCTTTCATGAAGGCAGCCACACGAGCGGGGATTGCTCCGAAATAGTGGTCTTCCATCTGCTGGTTTTTCGCCGATTCGTGTCCCATCAGGGTACGACCGGTCATCAATAGGTCGGGACGTGCGGCATAAAGCCCTTCATCGATCAAGAAATATTCCTGTTCCCATCCCAGATAACAAAATACTTTCTTTACAGCCGGATCGAATAGCTTACACACTTCGGTAGCCGCTTTATCCACAGCATCCAGCGCTTTCAGCAAAGGAGCCTTATAATCGAGCGATTCACCCGTATAGGCGATGAAGATGGTTGGAATACACAAGGTATCGCCGTCGATGAAAGCCGGAGATGTAGGATCCCAAGCCGAATAGCCACGTGCTTCAAACGTATTACGGATACCTCCGTTCGGGAAAGACGATGCATCCGGTTCCTGCTGTACAAGCAGTTTTCCGCTGAACTCTTCCACCATACCGCCTTTGCCATCATGCTCTACAAAGGCATCGTGCTTTTCGGCAGTTCCTTCGGTCAATGGCTGAAACCAGTGCGTGTAATGGGTCACGCCCAAACTCATCGCCCAAGTCTTCATTCCGGCAGCTACGTTATCGGCAGTTTTTCTGTCGAGAGGAGCACCATTATCGATACAATTAATTAAAGCATCGTAGGTCTTCTTATCGAGATACTTAAACATTTTCTCTCTGTTGAAAACATACTTTCCGTAATAATCAGAAGGTCTTTCATTTGGAGGAACAACCTCTTTGGCTCTTTTTTTAAAAGCTTCTTCTACTACATTAAAACGTAAATCCGCCATAAAGCTATTGTAAATATTATTCAATAAATAAATCGTTCCCTACACTTGGCAAAGTCAGCACATGAGTAACCCGCCGTTGTTTCAAAAACGCTGATACAAAAATTGTCAAATTTCGAATTGTCTACAAACAACGATTCTCTCCCTGATGTGGGGAGAGAACGCACGTATAGATTATAAAAGATGAATATTATTTTCAGCACAGATCCGGATCTGCTCTTCGGGCCAGATACTTGCCTGCACCTCTCCCACATGAGCTTTCTGCAAGAAAAACATACACAGGCGGGATTGTCCGATTCCTCCTCCGATCGAGAGCGGGATGCGTTCCTCGATCAGCGATTTGTGGAAATCAAGCTGTAGCTTTTCCATTCCTCCTGTTAACTCCAGTTGACGAAGCAATGCTTTCTTATCCACACGGATTCCCATGGACGATATCTCAAATGCACACTCCAAAATAGGATTCCAGAAAATAATATCTCCGTTCAGACCTTTAAAACCATTTGTGGTAGGAGTAGTCCAGTCATCATAATCCGCTGCCCTTCCATCATGTTTTTCGCCGTTGGCTAATTCGCCTCCGATACCGATGATGAAAACTGCCCCGTGTTTACGGGCGATCTCCGTTTCACGCTCCTTCGGAGTCAGATTCGGATAAAGGGCCAGTAACTCTTCCGAATGGATAAATAAAATCTCCTTCGGGAGTTGCGGTGTGATGTGAGGGTGCATCTCGTACACCAACTCCTCCATCTCTTTCATGGCAGCATAAATCTTTCGAACGGTATCTTTCAGATAATCGATCGTGCGATCCGCTTCGGTAATGGTCTGTTCCCAGTCCCACTGATCGACATAAAGCGAGTGGAGATTATCCAACTCTTCGTCGGCGCGAATAGCATTCATATCGGTATACAAACCAAATCCGGGAGCGATTCCGTAAGCCCCGAGTTTGATTCTTTTCCATTTTGCCAGCGAATGTACTACTTCTGCGCGACGATCCCCCATACATTTTACAGGAAAACTCACCGCTCTTTCCACTCCGTTCAGGTCATCATTGATTCCCGTACCTGTTAAAACAAATAAAGGAGCGGTTACTCGACGCAGGTTCAGAGAAGACGACAAGCGATCCTGAAAGCTCATTTTCACCATCTTAATAGCTTGCTCCGTAGTTTCGGGCAATAATTTGAGTTTGTACTGTTTGGGGATGATCAGTGCCATAATTATAATGAATTCAAATTATTTTTTTATCTATTTTTTAGAAGTTACTTTAATTTAGGTTCCTCTTTTTACCATTCACATCACCTTTTCGGATATCCAAATGTAAGAGGATGCACAAATATACAACTTTGTTTTGATCTGCAAGCGATAAATAAAACTTTTTGCCACAATAGATGTAATTTTGTTTTCAATTTTCCATTTACACCACCGACAAGCAAGACAAATAGATAATAACTTTTCTTTTCAGAATACATTTGTTTATGCATTATCCGGAAAATCGGATCCCGCGATTCCTCACAAGCTCCAGTTGCGGATTCGCTCCATCGCTTGGAGGGTTTGTTCCTTATCGCCGAAAGCGGTGAGACGGAAATACCCCTCTCCGCACGGTCCGAATCCCACGCCCGGCGTTCCCACCACATGGAGTTCCGAAAGCAGCTTGTCAAAGAATTCCCACGACGAAATGCCTTCGGGCGTTTTAATCCAGAGATAGGGTGCATTGATGCCGCCGAAAACTTCAAATCCGGCTTCAGTCAGACTGTGACGCATCACGCGGGCATTCTCCATGTAAAAATTCACCATCTCCTTCACCTGCTGTTTCCCGGCATCGGAATACACCGCCTCGGCAGCACGCTGAATGATGTAAGCCGTACCGTTGAACTTGGTACACTGGCGGCGATTCCACAAGCGGTTCAAGGACACCGACTCACCCGATGCACGATTCGCCTTCACCTCTTTGGGAACAACCGTATAGCCGCAACGCAGTCCCGTAAAACCAGCCGTCTTGGAAAAACTGCGGAATTCGATGGCACATTTCCGTGCTCCTTCGATTTCAAAAATCGAATGCGGCACTTCCGGGTCATGGATAAACGCCTCATAAGCGGCATCAAAAAGAATTAGGGAGTCGTGATCCAGTGCATAATCCACCCATACCTTCAGTTGTGCCCGGGTCAATGTGGTTCCGGTGGGGTTATTCGGATAGCAAAGGTAGATGATATCCGCTTTCTCTTGCGGAAGAGCGGGCACGAAGCCGTTCTCCTTCGTACAAGGCAGATAAATGATATTGCTCCATTTGCCCTCTACGAGTTCGCCGGCGCGTCCCCCCATCACGTTGGTATCCACATAAACGGGATAAACCGGATCGGTAACGGCTACTTTGTTGTTGCTCCCAAGGATATCGCCGATGTTTCCGGTATCGCTTTTAGCGCCGTCGCTTATGAAAATCTCATCTGCATCCACATCGACCCCGCGATCCAAAAAATCATTCTTCCGAATCGTTTCGCGTAAGAAGTCGTATCCCTGCTCCGGCCCGTAGCCGTGGAATCCGGTCCGCAGAGCCATCTCCTCCACGGCCCGGTGAAGCGCTTCGATCACTGCCTGCGGTAACGGCAACGTAACATCGCCGATTCCCATCCGGATAATATTCGCCTCGGGATGCGCCGCCTTGAACGCATTCACCTTTCTTGCAATCTCAGAAAAAAGATAACTTTCGGGAAGTTTCAGAAAGTTCTCATTAACATGTACCATCTCTTTTATATTATTTATCTGATTCAGTCATTCCATTCAAAACTACCTTCAAACACGAACTCCGCCGGTCCGCTCATCAGGATTCGGTTGCTATTCGGATTCCATTCGATCTCCAAATCTCCTCCCGATAATTTCAATGTGGCCTTCCGGTCACTTTTATGGTTCAGTACCGCGGCGACCAATGAAGCGCATGCACCGGTTCCGCAAGCGAGGGTTTCGCCGGCTCCCCGCTCCCATACGCGCATCTTAAGCTCTCCGGGCGATACCACTTCTACGAATTCGGTATTCGTACGACGAGGGAAACGGGGATGGTTCTCAAACGCCGGTCCCCATTTTTCCAAATCGAATCCCGCCACATCCGGCACGAAAATCACCGCGTGCGGGTTTCCCATCGACACGCAACTCATTCGGTAAATCGCGCCATTCACCTCCACCGGTTCGTCAATCACATGATCGAATTCGCTGATAACGGGAATCTGATACGCCTCCAGTACGGGGGCTCCCATGTCCACCCGCACCCGCACCACACGGTTGCGCTCATCGGTGAAGAGTTCAAGGTGCTTCACGCCGGCCTTTGTTTCAAGCGTTATCTCCCGTTTAGCGGTAAGCCCTTTGTCATATACGTATTTTCCGACGCAACGCGTGGCATTGCCGCACATCTCCGCTTCCGTACCGTCGGCATTGAACATCCGCATCCTGAAATCGCACGTTTCGGAAGGAAGAATCAATACCAAGCCGTCTGAACCCACCCCGAAATGACGGTTGCTTACCCATTGCGACAATTTTTCAGGAAAAAGTATTTCCTGATCGAAGCCGTTCACATATACATAATCGTTGCCTGCTCCTTGCATTTTGGCAAAACTGATCTGTTTTCTCATTTGTATATAATTTGTTTTAAACACGAAGGTCAAATGCGCCATTCACACACCTTCCGTCGGGTATCTCAATGTTTCATTTTTCCAACAATTAGCCACAATAGTATCATTTTGATATTACAGCAAACAAATGTAATACATTTTGATATTCAATTCACATTGTACCCATATTAAATATTTGTATCATTTATCTGTTTTTAAATAAACATCCTCAAAATAACGCAGGCAATGTAAAAAGAGGTAAACCATAGATTCCCATTCATTGTTTATATCTAATAAATTGGCTATCAAGAACATTAGAAACGTTATCAACCTGATTTTTTACCGAAATGAACGAGATAATCGCTGATCTGAAACAAGCCTCCAAACAATACAAATCGGGGGATTCTGTATTTACGGCCCTCTACCCCACGGATCTCACCCTCTACAGGGGAGAGTTGCTGTTGCTGATGGGACCGTCCGGATCAGGGAAAACCACACTTTTATCGCTGATCGGAAGTGTGATCTACCCCACCTCGGGAGAGGTGTATATCGGGGGGAAACTCACCTCGGGTTTGAATGAAGTGCAATTGGCGCGTTTACGCCTGAATACGATCGGGTTTGTATTTCAGAATTACAACCTCATCGCTCCCCTCACGGCGATAAATAACGTAGCCTTCCCGCTTCAGCTGCAAAAAATTGCCGCTCGCGAAACAGGCGAACGGGCATTGAATTCCCTGCGGACGGTGAAGATGGAGCATCGCAAAGACGCACTTCCCAAACAAATGAGCGGTGGCGAGCAGCAACGCGTAGCCATCGCGCGGGCATTGGTAACGAATCCGGACATCATCCTTTGCGACGAACCTACGGGCGCTCTCGATCAAAAGAGCGGCGAAATGGTGATGCTCGAACTAAGGGATCTGGCTCGGGCGGGAAAATGCGTGGTGGTGGTTACTCACGACCCGCGACTGGTTTCATTCGCCGACCGGATCATTTATCTGGAAGACGGACACGTTTCAGATCGCCCGTTCGATCAAACTCGTTTTGGAACAGACACATTCTCATAACCCTTAACCTAACCGCTATTCCGATGACAAAACTATTCCATACCCTTTTTCTGATCCTGTTGCTGACCGGATGCGGAAAGAAAAGCAAACCGGCGGCGGAACCCGGTCGTGTCGACCCCGCACCCGTTGCGGTAAGCGGCGTGGGCAAGATACTGCCCGAAGCCGAACTCGTGAACCTGGCGATGCAGAGCGACGGTATCGTGATCCGCATCGATGCCCGGAAGAACGATACCTTGCCAAAGGGAAGCGCAATTCTATTGCTGGACGACGAAGCGGCGGTACGCGAAGTACAGGCTGCACGAGCCAGGGTGCGGGCACAACAAAGCCTGCTGAAGGTGAGTGAAGCCCGCTTGCGCGAGGAACAGGCCAAGACCGAAAACAGCACCAAAGAGTTTGCCCGCATCCGTAGATTATATGATGAAGGGGCTGAAACCGGACAAACCCTCGACGATAAACGCACCGCGCTGAGCGTTCAGGAAGCAACCCTAAAAAGTAGCGAAGAGCAGCTTGGCAACGACTCCGCGAAACTGCTGGAGTTACAGGAATCGGTTCGAATCGCAGAAATCGCCTTACAGAACAAAACCTTGAGAGCTCCCGAAAACGGAATTCTGCTCGACCTCACCGTACAAACGGGCGAATATGTAAAATCGGGCGATGTGATTGGTGAATTTGCTCCCGCTTCGCCCCTGGTAGCATCCTGCGAAATCGACGAGATGTTTGCCGGAAAAGTAAAAACGGGACAAAAAGCGTACATCCTCTCTCCCGGTGGGCGCGATACGCTGGCCGTAGGAAAGGTGATCTTCGCCGGCTCTTTTCTGAAAAAGAAATCGCTGTTTTATGAAAAACCGGGCGAAGCGGAAGACCGCCGAGTACGGGAAGTGAAAATCCTTCCCGATCGTCCCCTTCCGCTTATGATCAATTCGAAAGTTGAATGTTCCATACTCGTTGACAATTAACCATCATGGATATCTTCCGCACCGCATTCCGGTTTATCCGGTATGACCGCACCAAAAGCATCGGAATCGTCATCGGGATCATCATCAGTACGTTTCTGATCGGCCAACAGTTAGGCATCTTCACCTTTCTGACGGGACTCATGTCTTCTATCGTCGATAATAGCAATGCCCCGATCTGGGTGATCGACAACAAAACGAAAGATGTGAATCAGGTGGGTCGCTTCGACATCCGCTACCTCTCCGAGATACGTAGTCTGCCCGGCGTTGAACGTGCCTATCCCGTTGTATTCGCCGGAGGTACCGCACTGATGCCCAACGGAAATTCGGTAAACGTCCTTCTCATCGGAAGCGACGCTCCCGAATTTGTCATCGGTCCCAATCCGACAAAGATCGAAAAGGGGTCACAAGCCGACTTGGTGCCCGACGGTGCCATCTCCATCGATTATTTCGATTCGAATCTGTATGGAGAGGATATCGATGTGGGAAGTACTTTTGAAATCAATGGAAAGGAAGCTAGGGTTGCGGTACAAACCCGCAACCTCCGAGGATTCGGATCCTCTCAAATCTTCACCCCCATAGACCGCGCGCGTTTCTACGGCAACCTACCCACCACCACAATCAACGCCATCTTGGTGATTCCCAAAAAGGCACAAGAAACCAACCTGGTGATCGACGAAATCAACAGCCGTTTTCCACAGTTACGCGCTTGGGAGAAACGAGCCTTGTCACGCTCTTCTGTCCTCGAGATTCTCGGTTCAAGCGGCATCGCCTCGAGCACCGGCACCCTGATTGTTTTTGCCTTGATCACCGGAATTCTGATCATCGGACTCACGATGTATTCCTCCGTTCTCGATCGGTTGAAGGATTACGGAACCATGAAAGCGATCGGTGCCAACAACCGGTACTTGGCGCGCCTGTTATTGTGTCAGGCATTTATGTTTGCCATCGTCGGATTCGTTCTGGCGTGGAGTCTGCTTGAAATCTTCCGCTTTGCCGTGGTGGGAACGGGATTGCTGATCCGATACCGTTGGTGGGAGATCGCCGGTATTTTCATCATCACCTCCACCATCTCGGCAGGAGGAATGCTCTTCGCCCTTTACCGGTTGAAAGGGGTGGAACCGGCTTCGGTTTTCAGAACTTAATCAAAATAGATACACCATGCATACCTACCGATTTCTCATCCTGTTCATGCTGCTGATCGCATCCTGCTCTCTCGGGGCGAGAACGGCTCAGAAAGAGAGCGTTCTTACGCTCGAAATGTGCATCGAACGGGCACTACTGAATCGGAAATCAATCGAAGCGGCCCGGGTACGGGTACAGGAACAAAACCTCTCCATGCGCGAAATCAAAGCGCGCTGGCTGCCGGAAATCTCCCTTTCGTACGATTATCGGTTCAATCCGATCATCGCCACCACCCTCATCCCGATCGGCCAATTCGATATCAACAACCCTACCAATACCGTGCGTGGCATCCGGATGGGTTCCAAGTGGCAGCAGAACGGAGGAATGACACTCTCGCAACCACTCATCGATTTTGCGGTACATCGGGCGCTGAAACGGGGTAAACTGGAGCAATCGCTTGCCGAAGCAGACCTAGAACAGCTCCGACAAGCCGTGATCTATGAAACGACACTTTCCTATCTCAACATCTGCCGTCAAGAACAGTTGCTCGAGAATGCCGCAACCGACACCCTGCGCTCCTATAACCTATTACGAGAACAGCAGGCTCGTTTTGAAAATGAACAATTGCTTCGCTCCGACCTCAACCGGGCGCAGATAAACCACAACGACGCCATTCAGTTCTGGGAGGATAACCTGACCGAACTAACCACCGAGAAGATCTATCTTGCTTTTTTGATCGCTCTCCCACCCGCTTCGCTCGTGGCTCTGGCCCACTTTGGTTTCGAAGAGGCCCATCGCCGTTTAAGTCGTTTGATGGAACAGGAGCCTCAAACGGATCAAATCGGGGAACTTCTCCGGTTCGGGGTTCAAGAACGCATAGCGCATGCCGAATTGAAGGAACAGAAAGCGAAGAGTCTGCCGACGCTTTCCCTCGATGCGTTCGTGGGAGGAAACCAATATTCGGAGAAACTCTCCCCCTTTGAGAAAAACAGTTGGTTCGGAAGCAGCTACATCGGCATCTCTTTCAAACTTCCTATATTATATAAGGAGAATTTCAATCTGCGAAACCAACGTTACAAAGCCAGGGCCAGCGCATTGAGACTCGACCGGAGCGATAAAAGAGCGCAATTCGAAGCGGAAGCGCTGATGGCACGCGAGAAATGGGAGAATAGTCGCCGCCGAATCACTACCCTTACTGAAAACCGGGAGTTATTACGTGAAGCCTTACGCATCCTCAACCGACGATTCGAAGAGAAACAAGCCACCGCCTTCGAAGTGAACCTGGAGGAGATCGAACTACTGAAGCTTCAGAACAACCTATTGGAACAATACCGAGAAGAGAATCTTCAGATTCTGGAATACCTGATGAACAGCGGACTACTGAACGAATTGGCGAACTAAAAAAAGGGAGACCCGCAGGCCTCCCTTTATCTGTAATAAAAATTGCTTAATCAAGGATAAGCTTCATCTCCGCGCCCGATGCGAAATCGGCCCCGTTCTGAGAGCTCAATGCCGTAAAGCGGATGTAACGCGCTTTAACCGCTTTTTTGAAGAGAACCTCTTTCTCCTTTTGGTTATTGGCAAAAGAAGATTTGTAAATAGGATCACCCCACTCTTTTCCATCCATACTTACCTGAACAGAGAAGTCTTTGATGTTGCCGTTCTCACCGTTCTGACGTGGCAGGTAGGTAAGTCCTTTGATCGATTTCACTTCGCCTGCGTCCAGATCCACCCAGTGCGGATATTTCGCTACCGTCACCGAATACATCGTATGCCAGATGGTATTTTTATCGCCGTCTGTCAGATTCGAAGCATCCCCTTCGCCCGCTTCCTGGCTACTTGCGTAAACCACTTCAAGGCGACTGTTTACAATCTTATCCAGAGACAACGTAGTCTTCACTTTCGGGTTGTTTTTGTACCATGCAGTCACCGTAGCGGCTTCACGTTGTTCAAAACCACCTTTATATGGAGTTGCTTTCCCTTTGTTGACACGATACATGATCTCTTCGGTGTTGTTTGCCGAAGAAATTTCCACGTTGCCCGAAGCACTGCGCGTAATGGAGATCGGCAATACGCCGGCAGCCTCCACATTGGCTGTTTCAGAGATTTTGTTCGTTCCGTTTACCGGACGAATGATGAATCCAAGGTGATGCTGACTTGCAAGAATACGGTCTTCCGGAAGTGGTCCGCCCTGACCGCAACTGTTTCCGCCGAGACCCGTTACCCCTTTATCAAGGTGCAGATACGTATCGCCCGCTTTTGGCAATTGATACGGATGCGGTGCCAATGTCAGATCCAGAGCAGAATAAGGAAGTGCCGAAACAGACAAACGATCCGTTGCGATGAATACCGCTCCCTTTTCGTTCTGATTCGTCAGTGCACACCATCTCACATCTTCGTGATTACCCATATCCTGAGGTTTAGGGAAGTTCGCGAACTGATCCGCTACCGTACTTTTGTACTCTTCGATGAACTGACCCGATTTACGGTCTGCGTAGTTCTCAACCGGCCCGCGTCCGTAATAAGTAAAGTTCGAATATTTCTGCGGCACTTTCATCACATAACCCAAACGAGGTAGGATGGTATTCGGATAATTCGATGCGATGCTTGACTGCAATTCAATCGATCCGTCAGGATAAACCGTCCAGATTTGATTCGTCGTGAATTTGAAGTCGTTCTTTCCGAACGGACGATCTGTCAACTCTTCGATACGGTTTTTACCTGAGCTGGTACCGCCGTGGATCTTCGCCGCATTCGGAGCCTGAGACTCTACGGTAAACGAAACCACTACCTGACCGTTCTCATTCGTATAGATATTGCTGTCAAGAACCTGGTGTTTCAAGTTGTGCAATCCGTTATCGAACCATTGGCTGTAGAACCAGTTGTCATTATTGACAAACGCACGAAGCGCATCCAGTTTCGGTCCGTTACCGTCGGCGATGATTGTTTCATTGCCGTACTGCAAACTGTAGATCGATCCGGTTTTCGTATCGAAACGAACCTCGAAGTTGTCCCCTTTTACAGTTTGAATAGCTGAGTTTCCTGCTTCAACCTGAAGCTTGCTACCTTGCTTACTACCTTGCTTGCTACCTTGAGCGGCTGATTCAAGCATCGAAACGCGCGATGTAGGTTCTTTCAGAAGAATCTGCTCTTCGGCCTGCACGAATCCGGCATCCCCCCAAGGCATCTTATCTTTCAGCAAGAACTGTACTTTAACGAAGTATTCATTTTCCGGACGCAATTGAGTGTTTTGCAACGGCAATGTAATCGGCATGCGTTTACGCGGTGCCACATTCAGAGAGCCGAGTGAGCCCGACTTGATCTGTTTTCCGTTTTCATACAACGACCAAACCGCATTGTAATCCGCCAGGTTTTTGAAATAGTATTTATTGAATACCTCGAATTTACCTGCAGCAAGATCCACCGGTTTCACATCGATGTGCTGATACACCTTTTTCACCTCATAGTACTGCGGTTTCGGTTCCAAGTCGCCGAATACGATACCGTTCATCACGAACTGACCGTCATTCGGAGTATCGCCGAAGTCGCCTCCATAGGCCATGTAACGCTCGCCGGTTTTCGGATCGTAGTTGTACATCGACTGATCCACCCAGTCCCAGATCGCACCCCCGCAGAAGAAGTTCGTCGATTCGATCGCTTCCCAGTAATCCTCCAGATTACCGCAGGCATTCCCCATCGAGTGAGCATATTCTGAGATGTGGAAAGGATATTTGATATCGTAAGTTCCTTTTACCGCTCCACGGGTCCAACCGATCGAAGGGTATTGGTTCGAGCCCATATCCACGATGCTGTTGTTTCGCTCATACTGCACCGGACGCGAAGTGTCCAATTTCTTCAGCGAGTCGTAAGCGGTAACGAAGTTTTTACCCGGACCGGCTTCATTTCCCAAAGACCAGATTACGATAGACGGGTTGTTGATATTGCTGTGTGCCATCTCCATCACACGTGCCACGTGAGCGTCTTCCCACTCTTTTGGATGTGAAAGAGAAGCATCGCCGTAATAGTATTGATGTGATTCGATATTCGCCTCATCTTCCAGGTAAATCCCGTATTTATCGCACAGGTAATACCAGTACGGATCATCCGGATAATGTGAGTTACGGACGTGGTTGATGTTGGCCTGTTTCATCAGCATCACCTCTTTCTCCATCACCTCGCGAGAGATCACGTGTCCGGTACCCGGAGATGATTCGTGACGGTTTACACCTTTCAGTTTAACCGTTTTTCCATTCACATAATAATAGCGACCCGCTAATCCGAACTCATCCTGCGATGCCGGAGTTTCTTTAATCTCCACTTCACGGAATCCAACGAATGAAGAAACCGTTTCGATGGTTTTTCCTTTACCGTCTTTCAATTCGGCCACGAGGGTATAACGATACGGGGTTTCGGCCGACCATTTGTTCGGATTAGCCACGTTCATCGTCACCGCCGCAGTTTCGGCCGACTGATTCGGTTCCACAACGTTCACAGTTGCACTGGCCAACGCGCCCTCAACCTTCGAGTTTTTATCGGAATAAAGTTCATTGGCGAACAACGAGTAAACCACTTTATATCCTTTCGCTTTTTTCTTGCTGAAATTACGGATGTCTGCCGTAATCTTCAACGAGCCGTCTTTGTAGTTCTCATCCAAATCCGGGATGATCTGCAAATCGCGAATCTGTACTTTCGGCGTAGAGTAAATCGCTACGGTACGGAAAATCCCGGGAAGACGGAACATGTCCTGAGCTTCCAGGTAAGAGGCGTCTGAATTACGATACACCTCGGCGGCTACCACGTTCTTGCCTTTTTTCAGGTAAGGGGTAATATTGAATCGGGCAGCGTTACGTGAGTTTTTCGAAAAACCTACGTACTGACCGTTAATCCACAAATAGAAGAAAGAATCCACACCGTCGAAGCTGATGAACACCTCACGGCCATCCCAGTCCTGAGGAATGTCGAAATCGCGACGGAAAGAACCCACCTCGTTACGGTGTTTGAATGTAGTCCAGTTCTCTTTCGGCGTACGCATCACACCACCGCGCCAGTCATCCACTTTTACGCTGTGCTGGAAAATCACCGGTTGGTTGACATAAATAGGCACCCCGTATTTCTGAGAGCCGTCTTTTTGTATACCGTAGATATTCCAGTTCGAAGGAACCGGAATTTTGTCCCAGTCGGAAGTATTAAAACCGGGTTCAAAGAAGTTCTTTGGACGTTCATCGGGATTCGGTGCCCAATTGAAATCCCATTCACCATTCAGCGACTGCCAGTATTTGCTATTTTCCGGCAATACGGCTCTGGCACTCTGCTCATCCTGGAAAGAGAAGAAGTAAGCTCGCGGTTGCTCTTTGTTAAACGCTAAATTCTGGGGAGATTCCCACTCGTTGCCTACAGGCGCCAATTGTTTTCCATAATGAAATCCCGATAAAGGATACTGACCGGCACTACTTTGCAGCACCACTCCAAATAGAAATAAGCCTAATGTGTTTACTTTCATTGTATATTAAAATAGTCTTTGATTATATTCTTATCCGGCCGAGTCGTAACGAGATTCCCCGGTATTTTATCCGCATCTAAAAGGTCGTATTCTCCTACATACTATGATTCCCACAGGGAAAAATAGAATTGGTATTTTAATAAATTTAATTCGAAACCACTAAAATATAAATAATTCGCCAAATATCCCTGCATATCGCAATTTTTTCTAATCATCGCCAAGCGATAGGATAATTTTTAACCCCTAATACGCTATTCATCTCCATTTATATATGCAACCTTCTCATTTATATTCATCTTTAAAAATCCCTCCTTTATATAAGGTATGTATATAAGGTCTGTATATATAAGGTATGAAAGCGCCATAGCTCACCGAAGGATGAAATCAATAAGATCGGTTTGCGGATCGTTTAGATCCGGTCATAAAAAAGCCCCGTCCATACGTTTCGTATCAGACGGGGCAAAATGGAATATCTTTAATTTACGCATCATCTACGCATCCATTATTCCTCTGCGAGTTGCATCGCTTTCAATCTTCTTTCAACAAAATCTTTTAGAAAGTTCGCACTCTCTTCCAGTCCCAACATCGAGGAATCGATAGAGAGGTGATAGGAATCGGCTTTTCCCCAAACCTTGTCGGTGTAGAAATTATAAAATTTCGAACGGCACTTATCTTTTTTCTGAATCAGCTCCTCTGCATCTTTCAAAGAGATATTCATTCGCCGATGCACATTTTTTTTACGAAAATCTTCGGGAGCATAAATAAAGATGTTGATGCAATTCGGATGATTCCGCAAGATGTAATCGGCACTTCTTCCAACAATCACGCACGACTCCTTCTTCGCGACCCGTTGAATCACCTTCGATTGGAGGACGTAGAAATTGCCGCTACTCAAAACATTCTCCGCTCCGAAAGTACCCAACAACGCATAGTCGAAAAAGCCGGGAGCCTTTTCATCGGCCTCCTCCAGAAACTCCCTACACACGCCGCTCTGTTTTGAAGCTTCTTCGATCAACTCCTTATCGTAATAACCGAAACCCAACAACTCCGCCAATTGTTTTCCAATTTGTCTGCCACCACTTCCGAATTCACGACCGATGGTGATTACTATACTTTTCGCTTTCATGTAATTCATTTTAAAACGTATAAACACAAAAATAAATATATTTCCCACTTTATCGTCCCATTGGTAGCGCTTTTCATTTCCTAAATCGAATGATTTCGTTATCTTTGCACGGTTTTTCAACAGGAAACCAATTTGCAAATTGAATAAACGTATATCCATACGGCTATTCATCTTGTTCAAAGCTGCAACTCAAAAGGAGCTGCTTTTTTTGTAACATCACTTATCATTCAATAATCCAATGCAAAAGGAAAGACCTGTTTCATTAGTTCTCGATAACGGGACTGTTTTCTACGGGAAGAGTTTCGGTTATGAGCAACCCACAAACGGCGAAGTAGTGTTCAGCACTGCTATGGTCGGCTATCCAGAAAGTCTTACTGATCCCTCTTATTCAGGACAGATTTTAGTTGTTACTTTTCCCCTTGTCGGTAATTACGGGGTTCCTACCGGAACAACAGAAGCCGATGGCCTCTCCTCTTTCTTCGAGTCTGAAAAAATCCACGCACAAGCAATCATCGTTTCCGATTACTCTTTCGAGCACAGTCACTGGAATGCGGAGCAAAGTCTGGGCGATTGGCTGAAAGAACAGAAAGTAGCCGGTATCTATGGTATCGACACACGTGAATTGACTAAGATTCTTCGTGAAAAAGGTTCGATGAAAGGCAAAATCGTTTTCGAAAACGAGGATGAGATTGATTTCGCCGATCCGAATCTGGTCAATCAAGTAGCTGTTGTCAGCTGTAAAGAAGTGATCAAGTACGGCAACGGAAAGAAAAAAGTAGTTTTGGTAGATTGCGGTGTAAAACACAACATTCTACGTTGTTTATTAAAACGCGATGTTGAAGTGACGCGTGTCCCTTGGGATTATGACTTCAATGACCTTGAATTTGACGGACTTTTCATCTCTAACGGTCCCGGCGACCCTAACCTTTGCGACGCCGCTGTCAAAAACATCCAAAAAGCCATGGCAACCGAAAAACCTATCTTCGGTATCTGTATGGGTAACCAACTCCTTTCCCGTGCCGCCGGCGCCTCTGTTTACAAATTAAAATACGGACATCGTTCTCACAACCAGCCAGTGCGCATGGTGGGAACCAACAGATGCTTCATCACCTCTCAGAATCACGGATATGCGGTAGACAACGCTACGCTTCCTGCAGATTGGGAACCATTGTTCATCAACATGAACGACGGAACGAATGAAGGTATCCGCCATAAATCGAAACCATTCTTCTCGGCTCAGTTCCACCCGGAAGCTGCTTCAGGTCCGACAGACACTGATTTCCTATTTGACGAGTTCGTAAAACTCCTTTAATTTCAAAAACAGACCACAATGATTAACGAAAATATTAAGAAAGTACTGATTCTTGGTTCCGGAGCTTTGAAAATCGGCGAGGCCGGAGAATTCGACTACTCAGGTTCACAGGCGTTGAAAGCGTTGCAGGAAGAGGGTATCAGCACCGTGTTGATCAACCCGAACATCGCAACGGTTCAAACTTCAGAAGGGGTGGCAGATAAGATCTATTTCTTGCCCGTAACTCCTTTCTTTGTTGAAAAAGTAATCAAAAAAGAGAAACCCGATGGTATTCTTCTTGCATTCGGTGGCCAGACGGCATTGAATTGCGGTGTGAAGCTTTACGAATCAGGTATTCTTGAAAAATATAACGTTCAGGTACTGGGTACGCCCGTACAGGCGATCATGGACACGGAAGACCGTGAACTTTTCGTTCGCAAACTGGACGAGATCAACGTAAAAACAATCAAATCGGAAGCGGTTGATTCAGTAGCCGGTGCTCGTCGCGCCGCTGCAGAACTGGGCTATCCGGTGATCATCCGTGCCGCTTACGCGCTGGGTGGATTGGGTTCAGGTTTCTGTGATAACGAAGCTGAACTGAACGTGCTTGCCGAGAAAGCACTTGCCTTCTCTCCGCAGCTTTTGGTGGAAAAATCACTGAAAGGATGGAAAGAGGTGGAGTACGAAGTGGTACGTGACCGTTTCGACAACTGTATCACCGTTTGTAACATGGAAAACTTCGACCCGCTCGGTATCCATACCGGCGAATCGATCGTAGTGGCTCCTTCGCAGACGCTGACAAATGCCGAATACCACAAACTTCGTGAATTGGCGATCCGCATCATCCGTCACATCGGTATCGTGGGTGAGTGTAACGTACAGTATGCGTTCGACCCTTACTCTGAAGATTACCGCGTAATCGAGGTGAATGCCCGTCTTTCTCGTTCATCGGCACTCGCTTCGAAAGCAACCGGTTATCCGTTGGCTTTCGTGGCTGCAAAACTTGGATTGGGCTACGGTTTGTTCGACTTGAAAAACTCCGTTACGAAAACCACTTCGGCATTCTTCGAACCGGCATTGGACTACATCGTATGTAAACTGCCGCGTTGGGACTTGGGTAAATTCCAGGGCGTAGACCGCGAATTGGGCTCTTCTATGAAATCCGTAGGTGAAGTGATGGCGATCGGCCGTAACTTCGAAGAGGCTATCCAGAAAGGTCTTCGTATGATCGGACAGGGTATGCACGGTTTCGTAGGTAACAAAGAGTTGAAGATTGAGGATATCGACAAAGCGCTTCGCGAACCGACCGACAAACGTATCTTCGTGATCTCGAAAGCATTCCGTCAGGGATACACCATCGACCAGATCCACGATTTGACGAAAATCGACCGCTGGTTCCTTCAGAAACTTCACAACATCATGGTTACGGCAAACGAGCTGGAAGCGTATGAGACGTTGAAAGAAGTGCCTGCAGACCTAATCAAGAAATCAAAACAACAGGGATTCTCTGACTTCCAGATCGGCCGTTCCGTATTGAAAGAGGAGATGACGGAAGCGGAACAGACGATCCTTGAAATCCGTGCGATGCGTAAAGAATACGGCATCACTCCGGTTGTAAAACAGATCGATACCCTTGCCGCTGAATATCCGGCTCAGACGAACTACCTGTACCTGACTTACAACGGCGACTTCAACGACGTCGATTACACAGGCGACCAGCGTTCGGTAGTGGTTCTCGGTTCGGGAGCTTACCGTATCGGTAGCTCGGTAGAGTTCGACTGGTGTTCGGTGAATGCCTTGACGACTGCCCGCAAAGAGGGGTATCGCTCGGTAATGATCAACTACAATCCTGAAACTGTTTCGACAGACTACGATATGTGCGACCGTCTTTACTTCGACGAGTTGACATTCGAACGCGTAATGGACATCATGGATCTTGAAAACCCACACGGAGTAATCCTATCGGTAGGTGGTCAGATTCCGAACAACCTTGCGATGCGTCTGGACGAACAGCACATCAATATTCTGGGTACACAGGCCATATCGATCGATAACGCCGAAGACCGTCACAAATTCTCATCTATGCTTGACCGCATCGGTGTGGATCAGCCGCGTTGGAAAGAACTTTCTTCGATGGACGATGTGAACGAATTCATCCAGGAAGTTGGATTCCCTGTATTGGTTCGTCCCTCTTACGTACTTTCGGGTGCGGCGATGAACGTATGCTCTAACCAACAGGAGTTGGTTCAGTTCCTTGAACTGGCTGCCAACGTATCGAAAAAACATCCGGTGGTAATCTCTCAGTTCATCGAGGGAGCCAAAGAGGTTGAAGTAGATGCGGTAGCAGACAATGGCGAGATCGTAATGTACGCAATCAGCGAACACATCGAGTTTGCCGGCGTTCACTCGGGTGACGCAACCATCCAGTTCCCTCCGCAGAAACTTTATGTTGAAACGGTACGTCGTGTGAAAAAAGTAGCACGCGAGATCGCGAAAGAGCTGAACATCTCAGGTCCTTTCAACATCCAGTTCCTTGCAAAAGAGAACGACATCAAGGTGATCGAGTGTAACCTGCGCGCATCCCGCTCGTTCCCATTCGTATCGAAAGTTCTGAAGATCAACTTCATCGAACTGGCTACGAAAATCATGCTAGGCGCTCCTTACGAGAAACCAAGCAAAAATGAGTTCGACTTGGATTACGTAGGTATCAAAGCATCACAGTTCTCATTCTCACGTCTACAGAAAGCCGACCCGGTTCTTGGGGTGGACATGGCTTCTACCGGCGAGGTAGGATGTTTGGGCGACGATACTGCTGAAGCGGTTCTGACTGCAATGCTTTCGGTAGGACACCGTATTCCGAAGAAAAATATCCTGATCTCATCAGGTACGGCGAAACAGAAAATCACGTTGCTTGACTCTGCTAAGAAATTGGTGGAAAAAGGATACAACATCTTTGCGACAGGCGGAACTTACCGCTTCTTCACGGAGAACAACGTTCCTGCAACACGCGTGTACTGGCCAAGCGAGGAGGAAACTCCACAGGCGATCGAGATGCTTCACAACAAAGAGATCGACATGGTTATCAACATCCCTAAGAACCTTACTTCGGGCGAGTTGAGCAACGGATACAAAATCCGCCGTGCTGCCATCGACTTCAATGTGCCGCTGATCACCAATGCCCGTCTGGCTGCCGCATTCATCAATGCCTTCACTTCGATCGACATCGATGATATCAAAATCAAAAGCTGGGATGAGTATAAATAACGATTAATTCAGCCTTCAAATGTAAAAAAGCCCAAAATACTGCTGTATTTTGGGCTTTTTTAGTTAATTTTGGATAAACAAATCAGTTGCTGTATGGAAGGTAAATACAAAACGGAGATCCCCCTGCTATTGAAAAGGGTTGAACACAAATACGCTAAACCACTTGCCACCACTTCCGATTTCGATGCATTCTCCAATCATCTCAATCAGGAATATCGAATCTTACTCTCCCCCTCCACCCTCAAAAGACTTTGGGGTTATGTCAACTATTTTCATAAACCGCGAACGACCACCCTTGACCTGCTTGCAAACTATGTCGGGTACGACCACTTCTATGAATTCGTAAAACTAATGGAAAATGAGAAGGGGAAGAATAAAGAGATCCTCTTTTCCAACCTCATTGAAGGAATGAATGAAGGGGAGTGTTTCGAGGTTACCTGGAATCCGAATTGTTACCTGCTATTACAATACCAAGGCAACTATACGTGCCGTGTAATTGAAACCCGCAACACCATGTTAAAACCGGGTGATCTGTTTATGATTACTGAAACCGATCTCAAAAGAGAGAACGACTTGGGTGTCAAAGCATCGCTTAAATCACTTCCGGAATAGTTTAATCTTTTACGATTCTTCCCCTTTTCCATCTCCTCATCTTTTACGTCTTCTTTTATGTCTTCTTTTATGTCTTCTTTTACATCTTCTTTTACGTCTTCTTTTCTTTCATATTAAAGTTCAGATATTTGAAATCATTACATTAACTCAACTATTTAGTTATTGAAATGTTCTTAATTCACAGCGTCGTGCTTTTTTCTGACTTTAACGAGATGAGATAAAGATGAATGTGATTTACAAATTTATCCCCGGCCTTATTCTTGCACTTTTTCTGAGTGCAACTACCCTACAAGCCCAAATCATTGAATCCGTAGAAAAGATATGGAATAATGAGAAAAGTGCGACCGAAACAGCGGATGCAAAAGCGGATTCCATTCGTAAAGTTGAATCCACTCGCAAAGCGGATTCACTACGCTTCGCCGATTCACTGAGGCTGGTCGATTATACAAGACAACTTCAGGAGATGAAGATGAATGAAATCCTCCTACGCAACGAACTGGAAAAAACAAAAAAAGGGAATAAGATTACCGACTCCATCCGGATCGCGCGGCAAAAGCAACAGATTGATTCATTAAAGAAAGTGGTACGGGGAGTACCCGTAGTGATTGAAGGAGACACATTGTTTCTACTCTTTGCCAAACGAGGCGGACTCTCTCCGGAACATCGTGCCGAAAATAGCGTGAATGCGATCAACAAGATCGGGCGAAAATTCAATGTGAATCCCGACTCGGTTTACCTTTTCAAGTCTGAAATCGCAACCGACATTATGTACCAAGACATCGTGATTCTCTCGATAACGGCTGTAGACGGTTTGTGGCAAAACTCCACGAGCGATACGCTGGCGGCACAATACAAACCCGTTATCATCAGTGCGATAAAGAAGGTTAACCAAGAACATGGAGTTTTGATGCTTACCCTGCGCATTGTAGCTTTACTGCTGTTGATTGCGGCACAATATGTATTGATCCGACTCACATTGAAACTTTACGGTTACGCTAAACTAAAGATAAAGGAGCTGCTGAACACGAAACTGAAGGGATTGAAAATACGCGATTACCAATTCATGACCGCCAACCGAGAAGCCGAGCTGTTGCTATACGTTGCCAAATTAGGCAAATACCTGTTGATTGCTCTTCAGTTGCTCGTCAGTCTCCCGCTTTTATTCCTCATCTTTCCGGCTACGAAACACTTGGCGGGCTTATTTGCCGGCTACCTGTTCGCACCTTTCAAAAAGGTAGTGATCTCTGTGGTAGATTATACACCGAACCTCTTCACCATCGTGGTAATTTATGTTTGCATCCGTTACACGGTGAAAGGGATACGTTTTTTGGCGAATGAAATCGCCGAAGAGCGCATCAAGATCGGCAGTTTCTATCCCGATTGGGCGATGCCAACTTTCCACATCGTTCGATCATTGCTGTATATTTTTATGCTTGTGCTTATTTATCCCTACCTGCCCGCTTCCGATTCGGGCGTATTCAAAGGGATATCTGTATTCGTGGGGATCATTATTTCAATCGGTTCAAGTACCGTGATCGGCAACATCATCGCCGGAATGGTAATCACCTACATGCGTCCTTTTAAAATCGGCGACCGCATCAACCTGAACGACACCACAGGCAATGTGATAGAGAAAACACCGTTCGTAACCCGGATACGCACGCCAAAAAATGAGATCATTACGATTCCGAACTCCTTTATCATGTCGAACCAAACCACCAACTACACCACTTCGGCGCAGAATTACGGACTGATCCTCCATTCGAACGTAACCATCGGATACGATACGGAGTGGCGGGATGTGCATCGGCTGTTGATTGAGGCGGCATTGGCAACTCCGGGAATTAAGAAAGAGCCGCAACCCTTCGTTCTTGAATTGGGTTTAAGCGATTTTTATCCGGTTTACCAGATCAACGCTTATATCGGGGAGGAACAGGTAAACAAGATGGCAACGATCTATTCAAACCTACATCAGAATATTCAGGATAAATTCAATGAAGCGGGAATCCAAATCATGTCGCCGAATTATGAAGCGGACACCGAAGAACCGGCAATTCCGGTTCGCTACCGAAAAAGTCAAAAAGATTCAGGTTCTTAACCATCTGAGTAATTAGTATTCAGATAAAAAGAGCAATACAAAGAAAATAGAACTCCAGATAAGTTCTGAAAGCAAGAGTACCCAAAAGAAATACCTTAACTGCAACTCTACCGAAGACTCGGGATTAAAGTTCCACAACAAACCCGATGAACGAATCTCCCTCAGGTGAGCAACCGCAAAAATAGCTGTAGCCACTCCGGGGAGAAGTGCACCCACGGCAGAGAGGAAAAGATAACGTTTCATATACTCCGTCATCTCCCCTACATTCTCCGACATTCCGCTTAAAAAGAGGCAAAGAAGAAAAATAACTACGATGGCAGCAATCTCCAGTTTCGAGATAAAAAAACAAAATAGGGTTCGCATAATTCGTGATTTTATGTCAATTTATTCATCTGTTTAAATAAATTATCCTAATCCATTTAATATCAACACCCTAAAATATCAATTTGTAAGCCTCCAAACAAGTTCATTTTAGTTCATTTCTTTCTTATCTTCGCATCCGTATGAAAAAAGACTCCGGATTTACGAAATACAAAGTGATCGGCGGCTATGTGCTGACGGCCATTCTCATTACACTTTCTTTGTCTCTGATTTATCAGCAATTGAACTCGCTGGCCTTTCATCGCTCGCAGAGCAATCCTGATAATGAACAGGTTTTCCTGATCAGCAATACAGTCACCGCCCTGTATGAAGCGGAAGTGCTGGGAAATGCGTTCATCCAAAGCGGATGGGCTCAACACCTGGATGAGTACCTGGCCACGGTAGATTCCGTAAAATACAACCTCGATCGGATGAAGATCGTAGCCCACAATGAAGAACAGCGGGTACGCATCGACTCGATTTTTCTTTTGATCGACAGAAAGATCACCAATCTTCGCAACATCGCCCTTGCTAAAAACAGCTTCGAGCCGGATCTTTTCTATTCGAAGACCATTCAGTCGATCCGGATGAATAAGGATTCCGTACGCATCGTACGCAACATCCGATCCAAACAGGTTACCAAACAAGATAGCGTCTTGGTGAAGAACGAAAAACGCAAAAAACGCTTCCGTCTTTTCGCTGCTGCGGAACCGGACTCGATTCTGCAGATCGTAATCTCGAACCACACCGAAACGGATACCGTGCATACCGTACAACCCCTGCATACATCAGACACGCTGATCCATATACTTGAGGACAACCGCCAGCAACTACAAGACGAACAACAGAAAGTAAACCGCTTGATCTCGAGAAGAGAACAGATCCTAATCCGTCAAAGTGCCACCATCACCCGTCACATTCGGCGATTGCTCAATGAGTACGAACGACTGGAACTGCAGGCGGTATATGAGAAAACGATGCACCGGGAGACTGTGCTGCGACGCACCACCCGCATCATCGCTTCAATCGGAGTGGTATCCATCTTCATCATCCTGTTTCTCTGCTTTTACATCCTGCGCGACCTCTCCCGAAGTCATCGCTATCGTGTCGAACTGGAGAAAGCAAACCTGTATGCCGATCAATTGCTGATTGCCCGCGAACGACTGCTGCTGACCGTTACACACGACATCAAATCGCCGCTACACTCGATCAAAGGGTATATCGACCTGCTCAAAGAGCGTACAACGGAGCGTGAATCTTACAATTTCCTGCTGACGATGGAGAACTCGGCCCAACACATCCTAAAGCTGATCACCAACATGCTCGATTTCTCGCGATTGGAGAAAAAGCAAATCCGACTCGAAGAGAGCAACTTCATCCCGGCGAACCTGATCAACGAAATCGCTCTTGGCTTTGTGCCGATGGCAGCCCGAAAGGGACTCGAATTCAACGTAGAGTCGGATCCCTCTCTCCGGAAAACGGTGAAAGGAGACGCCCTACGTATTCGCCAGGTTCTGGAGAACCTGCTCTCGAACGCCATTAAATATACCGAACAGGGAAGCATCAGATTCGCCGCCCGACTTCTCTCTTCCACCTCCGACGGAAACCGGTACGAGCTAATCGTTAACCTCTCCGATACAGGATGCGGCATGACCGAAACGGAACAGCAAGAGGTGTTCGGGGAATTTACGCGACTCAAAGATCACGCAGCGATTGAGGGCACCGGATTAGGATTGAACATCACCCGGAAAATTCTTGATTTGTTAAATGGAGAGATTATCCTGCGAAGTAAAAAAGGAGAAGGGTCGCAATTCACCCTAACCATCCCGCTCATCGCGGCTAGCAACGAAGCGAAAGGCAAGGAAGTAGGTAGCAATGAAGCGGAAGGCAAGGAAGCGGAAAGCAACGAAGGGGAAGGCAAGGAAGTGGGTAGCAACGAAGCGTTCGCCTCCAGCCCGCGCGTACTGATTCTGGACGACGACAAGACCCTTTCGTCACTGATTTCCCATCAGCTCGAACGAGTCGGAATTGCCTGCGATGTGCTCAATGAGCCGGAAAAGCTGGAATCACAGCTTCAAAAACAACACCATCATTTGCTCTTGACCGACATTCAGATGCCGGGAAGAAACGGTTTCGAAGTGATCGAGGCACTTCGCTCGAGTTCATGTACTCATTTGGCGACCTTCCCGGTAATCGCGATGTCCGGTTCCACTGAATGGAATAGCGATGATTATGCCCGGATGGGATTCTCCGGATTCTTACCAAAACCGTTTGCAGTAACTGATTTTTTGACGCTGGCCGCACCTTTCTTCCCTCCGATGCTCGGTTATGATCTCACACCGATCCGGTCGTTTACGGATAACGACCCGGAGGTGCTTCATCAGATTCTGCGTTCGTTCATAGAGAATACCTCCGAGCAAGTACGGCTATTGAAGGAAGCGGATGAAGCGGGAAACAGCGTTGGAATAAAACAACTGGCTCACAAAATGCTCCCGATGTTCAGGCAACTCGCCGTTGAGAACATCGTTCCGATTTTGGTAAAAATAGAAGAAACGGATCTCGAAAAAGATGCTTCGGAAGAAGTGCATGTAGCTGTGGCTCATTTAATTTCACTCATCCCTCCGTTGTTGGAGGCGTTGGAGAAAGAGATTTCGCATTACAACTCAATGCCGTAAGCTTTAATTTTATTATAAAGCGTCTTCCGGTCGATTTTTAACAATCGCGCCGCTTCACTCTTGTTCCGGTTGCACGCTTCAAGCACACGACGGATCTGTTGCTCCTCTTGCTCCTGATTTCGGAGTGCCAGTAGCGGCACGTCCGGTTCCGCCGGATGTGCGATTTCCGTGGGAATATCCGCCGCCGTAATCACGTCGCCACGACACAAAAGCGTGGCGCGTTTCACCACATTACGCATCTCACGGAGATTACCGGGCCATGCGTAACGAAGAAAAGCCGCCGTTACCTCCTCATCGAAGCCCGTTACCGAGCGATTCAACTCCCGGTTCGAAAGTCTCAGAAAATTCTGTGCGAACACCGGTATATCCGCTTTCCGGTCACGCAGGCTCAGTGCTTTCAGCGACAATTCGTTCAAACGATGATACAAATCCTCACGAAACGTCCCCTCTGCCACGGCGCGATGTAGGTTTTCGTTGGTAGCGGCCACGATACGCACGTCGATCTCCAACTCTTTATTACTTCCCACCGGTTTGATTTTCCGTTCTTCGAGCGCGCGCAGTAACTGAACCTGCACCTCGTAACTCAGGTTACCGATTTCATCCAAAAAAACCGTGCCACCCGCGGCAGAAACGAACAACCCGGTTTTATCGGTGAGCGCACCGGTAAACGATCCTTTCAGGTGTCCGAAAAACTCACTCGTCGCCAACTCTTTCGGGATTGCCCCACAATCCACGGCCACAAAGGGAGCGTTGCTCCGGTTACTCTGCTCGTGAATCAATCGGGCGATGTATTCCTTCCCCGAGCCGCTTTCGCCCGTAATCAGCACACTCATCTGAGTCGGTGCCACCAAACGAATGTATTCATACAATTTTTCCGCCTCCGGAGTCGATCCCTTAATATAGGAGGGGCGATTTCGATCCAACTCGGAAATCACTTCTTTGGTAGTAGAAACCGTACTTTTATCCGCATCAGCCACCAAACCTTTGGAAGCATCAGCCATCAAACCTTTGGAAGCAGCGGTGCCAATGCTAGCTGCCTTGGACTTTTGATTCAATGCCTCCTCCATTTTCCGAAGCATATCGTCCGGCAAGAAAGGTTTCGTCATATAATCAAACGCCCCGCTTTTCATCGCCTGCACGGCACTTTGCACATCGCCGTAACCGGTCATCAGAATCACCGGAATCGTATCGTCGTGCTCCCGTATACGGGTAAGCAGCGACAATCCGTCTTCGTCGGGCAAACGAACATCGGTCAGAATCAAATCGAAAGCGCCCTCTTTCAACTTTCTAAAAGCATCGCGAGAGGTGAAGGCTTCCTGTACGGCAAAGCCCTTTTTTTGCAGCCACCCTTTGAGCATCAGGCAGAAAGTCGTATCGTCGTCAATTAGTAAAACGGTAATCATATCGTGAATTTGAAACGAAAGTAACAAAAAAAGGAGCCTCTTCCTTAGTGAACCTGAACGTTGCAATCAAAATTCATATTCATTAAGAAAAAGGCTCCCGTTTTCTCTTTTGAGAGAGCGGCGTCAAAAATCAAATTACACCGCTCCCCCCCTTTTGCAAAGAAAGTAATTAATTAACATAAAGAACGGTTACACCTGCTCTTGGGTATTGTCTTGCGTATCCTCCGCAACATCATCCTGAGTTTTCTCCGGCTGAGTTTTCTCCGGCTCATTTTCCTGCAACTCCTCTACGTTCTCTTGTTTATCCTCTTCGGTATCCTGTTTTACCTCTTCGGTCTGCTGTGTTTCCGGTTGCACTTCCGCTTCGGTTTCCTGAATCGATCCGTTTCGCGCTACCAACACTTCACACAAGATCGCACCTACGTTTAGTTCTATTTTATACAATTCATCGGCATTCACAGATGCCTTCTGAATCTCAGAATATGGATATTTCTCAGCAATGGCTTTTTGCACCGCTTCGGGCAACTCTTTCGCGTCAATCTCTTTAAACTCGGGACTCTGGTTAATCAGTGTTACTTCACGATCTGCAGTCTGAGCAAAAAGCGCTACACTTGACAATGGTAATAAAGACAATGTAAATAAAGAAGCGGCAAAAATTGTTTTTACAAGTACTTTCATAATCGTATCGTTTAAATGAATGTTTAATCCCGATCCGTAAATCGGCTTCGTTACTTATACGAATGAAAATACCGTGCCAACAAAACGCATACCCCACACAAAAGCAATTAAAACACTATATAACAACCATATAACACAAAAAACAATTAAAAACACCAACCTATTTCAATCGTGTTCTCAACGGGGAATTCCACACCCCACTGTGGAAAAATTCCACAATAAATTACCCATTTTGTTATTGAATGCTCTTTGGGAAAGGGGTGGACTCGGTACACAAAATAGGCTGTAATCAACATATATCCCTTATGAAAATGCAAAAGAAGGCTATCTCACTATATTTTGAGACAGCCTTCTTTTCAAAACCAAATGTAATAGTTTATTTATCGAACGAATTTCATTCTGAAAGCCGGATGCTCTGACTCAACCAAAGCACCTTCCATCAGATCCAAAAGTTGATTCACCTTCGTCTGGTTTTCCGCAGATAAATCATTCTGTTCCCGAACATCCTTAGATAAGTTAAACAGCTCAATCTTCGGATTTTTACGAATATTCGAGATTAGCAACTTCCAATCACCCTGTCGAAGAGCACGGGAACCGCCTCCTTCAGGATATTCCCAATAGAGATAATCATGCTTCTCCTGTTTTTTACCTAATAATGTAGGCATCAAACTTATACCGTCTGTAGGAGGACATTCAACTCCGGCCAACTCTGCGAATGTAGGCATCATGTCATAAAAAGCACTTATATGATCGCTCTTTGAATTCTTCTTGATTTTACCGGGCCAAGCCATGATGGTGGGAACACGGATTCCTCCCTCATGAAGCGAGCATTTCCCCCAACCTGCTTCACTTTTAAAAATGCCTCCGCTGTTAAACCATGGGGAATCACTGCCTCCGTTAAAAGTGGGACCGTTGTCTGAGGTAAACACGATCAATGTATTTTCATACAACCCCTCTTCTTTCAGCTTCGCGATCAATCCGCCCACCTGTTCATCAAAATAACTGATCATTCCGGCATACGTGGCATGCGGATAGCGACACGGATAATACCCTTTATTACCGAGATACGGCTCCTCATCCCCAAATTTCTTCAAATAGTAATCTACCCAGCGTTTCGGTGCCTGCAACGAAACGTGAGGGAGCGGAGTTGTCCACATCATGAAGAACGGCTTATCTTTATTTTGATCAACAAAAGCAAGAATCTCCTTATACATCAGATCATTCGCATACTCTTTCTGGTAGTATTTCTCATAACTGGCTGGATCTCTCGGATCGGCTCCCGGATCAAGTTTGGTTGAGGGGGGTACCACTTCATTGGCCAGGTATTCCCGTTCCTCATTGCGGTATAAGAAGCCAGGGAAGTAGGTATGAGCTTGACGTTGGCAATTATACCCATAGAAAAAATCGAATCCCTGTTTATTGGGAGTGCCTACGGAACCCGGATAACCTAAACCCCACTTTCCGATGCACGCGGTTGTATAACCGGCAGACTGCAACAAGCGACCCAATGTCATCGTTCCCGGTTTTAAAGGCATCTGCCCTTCCAAGCCGGCATCTTTGTACATCGCATCATGACTCCATACATCACCTCTGGCCGTCACTTCATCATTTCCGCGAATGTAGGAGTGACCCGAATGAAGACCGGTTTGCAATACACAACGTGAAGGACCCGATACCGGAGACCCGGAATAATGCTGCGTGAACAACATCCCCTTTTCTCGTAGTTTATCAATATTCGGTGTCTCTATTTTTTCTTGTCCATAACAACCGGCTTCTCCATACCCCATATCATCCATAAGAATATAGATTATATTGGGCTTTTCTACGGAATAATTGTTTTGGCCAATTAACGGGGAAGAAATAAAATTTAAGCTAATCAAGGTTACCCCTGATAAAAGTTGTGTTTTCATGTATTTACAGGCATTTATATTATCAACATATAAAAAGTTCTGCAATATAATAATTGAATAACACATGTCGGAATAATCTATGCTGTGAATTACATAAATATTCCGACATCCTTTATATCAATCACCCAACCATCTCCTTTGGCAAACGAGGCATCGCTCCGGCCTGGGTACATACAAATGCCGAAACGGCAACCGCCTTCTCATGCGCCTCACGCACGCTCTTTCCGTTCAGCAGCGAAGCACAGAATGCTGCCGTGAAGGAATCGCCGGCTCCCACCGTGTCCGCCACCTGAACGCGGGGTGTTTCTACGTAATTCCACGCTCCGTTCCGGTACACATAACTTCCCACTGCACCGCACGTCAGAATCAGCAAATCAAGCCCGAATTCCTCATACAGTCGTGTACCGATCTCCTGCAGCAACGTTTCGGAGTAGCCGAAAAGCTTGCCTACCGTCACAATCTCCTCATCATTGATCTTCAGAACCGTGCAAAGTTGCAGGGAACGGCGAATCAGCGCCTCCGAATAGAAATGCTGACGCAGGTTGATATCGAATACCTTCATCGAATCGGCAGCCATCGCCTCTAGAAAGCGGTGAATCGTTTCGCGCGATTCCTCATTCCGTTGTGCGAGCGACCCGAAACAAACCGCTTTTGTTTCGGCGGCGATCGCTGCTAGCGCCGGTGTATAAGGAATGTGATCCCATGCCACGCCGGTTTTGATCTCATATTGCGGAATCCCCTGCTCATCAAGCGTCACCTGCACGGTTCCCGTCGGATAGGAGGTGCGCGCAATCTCCTGCTGAAGTCCCTTTTCCGTAAAATTCATCACAATCTCATCTCCAAGAGGGTCATTCCCTACCGCACTCACCACGATACTATTGTAACCGAACTGCGACATGTGGTAAGCGAAATTCGCAGGAGCACCACCGATCTTTTTCCCTTCGGGCAATACGTCCCAAAGCGCTTCACCCATTCCAACTATGTAATTCTTCATTTGTAATTATTATTTTTTAATCCGAGTAGCGAGATACAGCAAATAAAACACCCCGAGCGACATCACCAATACCGCGCCGACCTGACTGCCCGATAGATCGGATGCAAAACCCATCGCCAACGGGAAGACGGTGCCTCCGAAAAGTCCCATGATCATCAAACCGGACACCTCATTCTGGTGAGTCGGCATGCCGTGAAGCGCCTGTGAGAAGATGATCGGAAAGATGTTACTGTTTCCCAAACCAATCAATGCCACACATGCATAGATCAGCAGTTGACTCTCAAAAAAGAACAAACCGCCCATTCCCGCCAACATCAACACAACACTTGCGAAGAAGAATTTGCGCGACGACATACGGGCCAAAAGAATCGATCCCGTGAAACAGCCCAACGTACGAGCCAAGAAATAGATACTCGTGGCGAAACCGGCATCGGCCAAGGTAAAGCCCAAGCGTTCCATCAGCAATTTCGGCGCGGTAACGTTCGTACCCACGTCAATCCCCACATGACACATGATACCGATAAAGGCAAACAAGATCAACGGATAACGAAGCAACGAAAAACAAGCCTTAAATGAAGAAGAACCTTGGTCGGGGGCATTCTCACGAATCGAAGTGAGTCCCAATGCCAAAATCGCAAGTACCGAAATCACGGCGAAAATCGGAAACAACAACTGCCAATACCCCAAATGAACCGCACCCCAAGCTGCAAGAAGCGGAGCGATAAAAGAGGCGATCGCCTTCACAAATTGTCCCAACGTTAACGTACTCGCCAATTTGTTGCCCGTAATCAGGTTACTCACCAACGGATTCAGCGACACCTGCATCAACGTATTTCCGATGCCGAGCAACGAGAAACTCACCAACATCGCCGGATAACTTCCCGAGAAAACGGGTACGATCAAAGAAACCACCGTTACGCCGAGACTGATCAGTACGGTTTTTTTACGACCGATCTTATTCATCAAAAGACTCGTGGGGAGCGAGAAGATCAGAAACCAGAAAAAGACAAGAGAGGGCAACAGGTTGGCCTGCATGTCGGTCAGGTTCAGATCCGCTTTTATATAATTGGTGGCGATACCCACCAAGTCAACAAAGCCCATCGCGAAAAAGCAAAGCATGACGGGCAACAATTTCATTCTATTTTTATCCATATCCGGGTAATTAAAAGAGGGTTAAGACGGAAGTCAGTTCCGATTTCCGACCGCCAAGATAAAAGCCTCTTTCAACCTGAATGATAACAGATGTAACAAATCCCATTACAAATGTACGATTGTGACATTTGTGATGGAATTGCAACATTTGTACCCCATCTAATCGCCCGAAGGAGTGGTTCCAAACGCATTTTTGTAGCATTTTGAGAAGTATGCCGGCGAGGAGAAGCCAGTGGCATACGCCACTTCGCTCACATGACTGTGGGTTTCCTGCAACAAACGACGCGCCTTTTTCAGACGGAACATGCGCAGAAATTCCACTGGCGACAACCCCGTAATCTCTTTCACCTTGCGGTACAGGTGTCCGCGCGACATCCCCATCCGGTCACTCAGTCGCTCCACATTGTAATGACTGTCCGTATAGACCTCCTCCAGAATTTCATACAGCCGCGCCAGAAACTGATCGTCCACACCGGGAGGGGCCTCGGCGACCACCCTTTCGCCCTGTTCGAAACGTGCCATAAGTCGTTCGCGCTCCTTCTGCTTCTCCTGCAGAAGACGAATAATCCGCATCTTCACATACGCCACCGAGAACGGTTTCGTGATGTATCCGTCCGCCCCGACGGCAAACCCGTACAGCTGCTGCTCCTCCATCGAGAGCGCGGTAAGCAGGATAACGGGAATGTGCGCGTAATTCACATCCTGTTTGATCCGTTCACAAAGCTCAAATCCATTTTCGCCCGACATCATCACATCGCTCAACACCAATGAAACAGCCGTTTTGTCGAGTACCCGCATCGCCTCATCCACATTCGAGGCTTGATGAACGGTAAACGATTCCCCTAGATTCTCATAAAGATAATTGCGAATTTCCGGATCATCTTCCACGATCAATACGGAATACGCCTGCTTCGTTGCCAGCAATTGCGTCAGCATCTCCCCCTTTTCAGGAGTCAATTGATAACCGTCGGCAGCATCCGGCATCGTCTCTGCGACCGATTGCGAACGATCCGTTCCGCACGAAACGGGCAACGGGATCGTAACGATAAAACGGGTGAAACGATCGGGCTCACTCTCCACCCGCACCGTTCCGCCGTGAAGCGCCACGTATTTCCCCACCAGATAAAGACCGATTCCGGAGCCGGTGTGCGATTTTCCGGCGGAATAGAATCGTTCGAAAACCTGCTGCTGCATCTCCGCGGGAATTCCACTGCCGGTATCGGCGATACGGATCTCTAGTTGCGAAGGGGTTTGGCGTACATCGAACGAAATGGTTCCGCCGCGTGGCGTGAATTTGAATGCGTTCGACAACAGGTTACGCACCACATTCTCCATCTTGTGGGGATCGATCCGTACCGGCGGCGTTGGGTTTTGTTCCGCCGAGTCACCCCCTTCGGTGCCAAAAGAGAACGTATAATGAATCGCATTGAGCGTTGCCAAACCGTCAAAATAACTTTTCAGCTCCTGCATCAACAGTTCCACAGCCACCTCTTCGCACTCCAGGACTTCGGCACCCTCCTCGATTTTACGAAAATCAAGCATCCGGTTCACCTCCGAAAGCAACCGCCGGGCATTCCGCTCCATCAACGCCAATTCTTTGTAATAAGGTGTATTTTGGGTTTCTTGCAACAATTTCCGCAGCGGCGCCATCACCAACGTCAGCGGCGTACGAATCTCGTGCGACAGGTTGGTAAAGAAGCGCAACTTCGCAGCCGTCGCCTCCTCGATCTCCCGGTTCAGCTGACTCAATTTGCGACTCTGCTCCTCTTCGATGCGATTTTTCTCCTGCAACGCGTGATTCTGTATGCGCACCTGTTTGTTGATGCGCCAGATGTAGAGACTCAGCGCAATCAGAACCAGACACAGCAGCAGAATCACCGTGAGCGAATTCTCCAAAAAGCGGAAACGGGAAAGCAGCAGGTCGTTGCGTTCCTTTTTCAGCAACAGGTTGTTCTGATACGCTTGCAGACGCTCGTACAGCGACAACATATTTTGCGCGCTCGCCTTATCGATTCCTACGGTAGGCAGCTCAATCTGCCGGGGTATCGAATCGCCGTTCAACAGTTCGTCCGAAAGTCGCACTATCTCCTCACCCGCCGTGGGATAGAGAAAAGAGAGGTCGATCCGACCATCCGCCACCGCTTCCAGTCCTGCTTCCGGCACGGCATCCACTCCAATCACAAAGAGCGATGAATCGGCGCCGGCACGCACATTGCGCAGGTAATCGGCCGTAGCCATCGCCATCACATCGTTATGCGAATAAACCACGCGATACCGTTCGGGGTGCTTCAGCTCGGGAAGGTGCAGCAACGTACTGTCTTGTCGCCAAGAACCCTGTATGGAATCGGTTATCACGGTAATACCCAGTTCACGCAACTCATCCGCAAAACCCCGATGTCGCTCTTGAGCGGGCGTCGAGGAAGCGAGTCCCCAGATCTCCGCCACCTGCAGGGTATCCCGCTCCGCATAGGGCGCAGCGGCTTTTCCGGCCTTTCGCCCGATCTCATAATTGTCGCCCCCGATAAAAGTGGTATACTCCTCCGTATTGATCTTGCGATCGGTGATGATTGTGGGAATCCCCTTGCGACGCGCCTCTTCCACCACGTCGATAACGGCTACCGAATCGATCGGCGATACCACCAGCACGTCCACGTCCTGATTTATCAGTTCCCGAATCTGCGCCACCTGCTTCTGCGGATCGTTCTCCGCATCGCGGATCTCAAGTCGCAGGTCATCGTAATTGGAAACGGCCGCCTGCATATCGCGTACCATCGCCTTGCGCCATTGGTCTCCCATCGTATGCTGAGACAGTCCGATCACCCGCTCTTTCCGGTCGTTCGTGTTGTGACACGCTCCCAACAGAAGGGGCATGAGAAGGAGTAAAAAGGCTATTTTTTTGAAATATTTCGAAGCAATCTTCATCTGTATATTCGTTGTTCTTAATTAATCGGAACGAAAGAAACCTTTCCGGAAAAGGGTGCGGTTTGGAATATTAAAGGTACGAAGATATCGGGAGAGTGCGGGGGATGGAAAGAAGATATTTAAATAGCAACGGTTGCCTTTCACAAGGCAACCGTTTTTCTGTTTTCAAATGGCATAGATTTTAGAGCCGAAAGCGGGAGTCGAACCCGCGACCTTTGCATTACGAATGCAGTGCTCTACCAACTGAGCTATTGCGGCATCAGAGAATGATCTCTAATGCAAATTTGTGAAATTTATTTTATATCAGAAAGAAAATGCTTAAATTAGTTATCATTTTAACATATAACTCACTGCGAAATTGTCCTTCATTACCCCCTTTAAGGATTGTATTCGGAAGAAAAACAGTTGAAATCCTACTAAAAAGAGTCGTGAAAGAGCAAAATTCCAGTTCCCTGCATACGAAAAGCTTATTTCCCCGCCGCGTTAAGCCTATTTACCGGTCGACGAATTCTTATTTCCCCGCCGTGAAATCGAGAAAATTTAGGATTCCGAAAGGATTTTGTAGGATCCCGAAAGAAATATATAGGATCCCGAAGAATTCTTCGTTTCTCCCGAAAGCGCTTTAAATAGAGGTATTCCGGGAAATTGAGGGGAGATGCCGGAGAATCCGAGAGAAAAAAGAAAACCCCTCAAACAGCCTTATGCCGTTTGAGGGGTTTGATATCTTAAACAAGTAAGTATCTACTTACCTAATTAATAACGATCGTTTCTTGGTTTGTCACCGAAGTTTCTGCGTGGACGGTCACCGCCACCGAAACCACCACGGTTACCACCTTCGCGGTTGAATCCACCACGGTTGCCGCCGAAGCCACCACCTGTGCGAGGACGCTCTTCACGTGGACGAGCTTCTGATACGCTAATTACTTTGTCATCATAAGTTGCACCGTTTAGTTCAGTAAGAGCGCGTTTAGCCTGCTCTTCGTCTGCTAGTTCAACGAAACCGAAACCTCTTGATTTACCAGTTTCACGGTCCATGATTACTTTGGCTGATTTGATTTCGCCGTATTCTTCAAATAGATCTGCAAGGTCGGCATCTGTAATCGCCCATGACAAGTTAGCAATGAAAATGTTCATTTGTGCTTAAAATTTAAATTGGATTATTAATAGAATTTGATAGAGTAAAGGGGCAAATCCAAAGCTGTATTGATCTTTATTTTCCTAAACTTAAGACAAATGAACGTTCGATACATTTCTATTGTTCTGACGAGTTCTCTTTTCAAACTTGACACAAAGATAGTTTTTATAATTCATATTCTGATATTTATTGCAAATATTATGAGGGGATTAATGTTTTATAATAGTTATGCACCTTGATTAGAGAGTTATTGGTAACAAACGTTGATTTGCCAGGAGACATATCCTTATTCCGTGGAATAAATGAGATTAAGGATTTACTTGTCAAGGGTGTGTTGGGCAAAAAAAATAAATGATGCCGTTAAGCAGAAACTTAACGGCATCTCTTTTTATTTATCAATTAGAAGGGTCGGTTATCTCATTGAAGGAACGCCTGCAATTCCTGATTCAATGCAGATATTGTCCATATCAACGGTTACCGGATAATCAACTACCCATTCTTTATCTGATGAATAATACCATTTATGTGGTTTATGAGTTCCATTTTTATATACACAATGATCGTCTTTACAGTTGGCATCATGATGCTTATAGCATTTTTTAATAGGCTTGCAATCAGTAGCAAGAGGTACTATTTCTATTTTAATTTTCACACAACCGTTTGTGATACCCGCAAGAGTAAATGGAATAGTTTGCCATTGATTGCAATTTTCTCCGATTGTTATGTCTCGTGAATGTTCTGATCCGGGTATTTCATTTCCTGTTACATCAATACCGGTTATGATAACTGATACTTTATCAATATCGTTATGCCATGTACGAGTTAATGAAGATTTTTCCGGAGTGACTTGACCATCTAAAAATTTGAAATCAATATTCAATTTATTTTGTGCAGTATAGTCAAATAACGGACTTACAAATGCTAAATAATTCTTATTAGACTGGAAAGTTGCTTGAAGGTAATTATCACTGGTTCCTCTATTTTTGATTCTCAAAGAGGTAACACTCATACCACTTGCAGGATCAATTAATGTCCAATCGTCTTTTCCCAATTGAGTTGCTGAGAAAAATTGTGTTCCAACGACATCCCCATTGAAAGTGACACAGTTAAAATCAGGACACGTTTGCTCTTCTTCGCAGAAGTAAACTTCGAGATATTTCAGCATATCTTTCCATTCAATTCCATTTCCGTCGTCATCTCCTTCCGGTTCAGTTAGTGCGATTTTTTCAAGTTGTGCTTTAGTATAACCAAATTCTTTGGTAAATTCTTCTGCTTCAATATCATCCTTACTATATTCCTCACCAGAAATAACAATCCAATATGCTTTGACATTATCACCACCAAAACATAATCTACCAAAATCATACTCATTTCCATCCATTCCAAATTCATCTGTATAAAGAGGAGTCGGTAGTGGATTTGGTTTAATTACTTGACCTGCTTCATTTACCGTAGTTGGATAAACTGAAAGTGATCCTGATGGCAACAAGTGACCTGCTGTAGGATGACATCTATTTATGTATAGAGAAATACATTCCAATTTCGTAATATCAACAAAGAACTTAGGATTATAGAAGAAACTTACAGGTTGGTCATGCGCACATAAAACGTATAGTTTATAATCCTTCTTATCGTAAGCCGTTAATTGAATTTTCGTTGCTGGATCAAGCAAACCTTCTGAAGGAAGATACCCTGCAAATTCAGAATCTTTTTGTACTCCACGATAAATAATATTTCCGGCATCACCGGCAGCATCTTTGATCACTACATCGGTAATATAATAATCTCCTTCTCCTAACTGTTTTGGCACAGTTTTCAAATTACCTGAATAACTAATCAATGGTTCATCCTTAATAGAAACATCTTTGTCTCCAGCTGATTTACCAAGTGTACCATCTTTCTCTTGGTACAAACTAATAGTAACAAATAGATTTTGAATATCAGAACCTGGACAAGCAGCTGGGTCTGTAGTTGTAGTTGTTCTTGTCTCCGTCAACGTCATCGGATCAAAACTAAACGTGATTTCACGTTGGTTATTTACCGGATCAATTTTATCCTCATCACTTGTACACGAGAAAAAGCCAAACAGGAGCGATGCACTCATACCCGCTGCCAACAAATTTCTAAATTTCACTGTTTTCATAGCTAATAATTAAGTTGTTATTAAAAAGGGAGAATTCCCATTAATTAGTTTCAGTTTAAAGAGAAGTAATACTTATTCGATTTTAAATAAACACTTATCGTTATTTAAAACGTATCTTATTTATAGCTTCCGAAAATAAAAACAGTGTAAAATAGATATTGTTTTATTTATTTTCACTATTTAGACTGATGACATATAACAAACAAAACTAACGCTTAATATTTTAATATAAATAGCTTGTATACAATATAGTTGTCAATACAAACCATTCTTCGAATGCTTTCTTCGAAAACATCCCAAACGAGAACTATTCACAGACATTAACATCACCACTATCAAATTCCCCATCCTACATTGTTAAATAAATCAATATATAATTTATTATAAACAAGCCACATATTTCACACTAGTTAAAGTTTCAGTAACAAAAAAATCGTCTTGAGAAAAGGGATAATCCCTCCTCTCAAGACGATCAATAGATAGTATGCTTATTCGCTATTACAACCGCACCGGCAACGAACCTGCAGCGGCCTTGTTAGCCACCTTGCCGTTTACCACCGGAAAAAAGTACACAGTGTATCTGATCTCCTGATCCGGGTTCGGATAAGTAAGGTACTTCGCTACCGGAAGCGCACCCCAGCTGTCGTCGCCACCCACTGCCGAGTGGATGTGATCGATATGAAGCTCTGTCAAGTCGCGTTCTTTGATGTCGTTGATGTGTTTGAAATCCAGATTCTTCTTCGCCGGATCGGCAAACGTACCGGGACGGAAATTGCCATCCAGATCGGCCGTCGTCATGTGCAGGGCGTTAAAGCCGAACAAAGAATCTGTGACGATAATCAGACCGTTGTGCTTCGAATCGGTCAGTTTCATCGCACGCACATCCGATTTGTGTCCGTTTTCCTGGGGACGAACATATCCGAAATACTGCTCCGAAACGCTCTGTTTGTAATGTCCTACAAAGGCCGAATGCTTGCGATCCGTGTAGTTCTCCCACGGTCCGCGACCGAAGTAAGAAAGCTGATCGAAACGTTTCGGCAATTGCATTTTCACACCCATACGCGGCACGAATTCCATCTTCTCTTTCGCTGTGAAGGAATTGGTCATCGCTACCGTTCCGTCACCGAAAATGCGGTACTCAACGCCGTATTCCACCTGCTGACCGGTGGTATAGCTGCATTTCACCAACACCTCGTTGGTTGCCGGAGCGGAAGTTTCCACCGATGCGATCTTCAATCCGCCGTTCGACAAATCAAGCCACGCCTGCTGACGGATCGGCATGCGGTAACCGTAATCGTTGTCTGTCGGGGCACGCCAGAAACTCGGACGCGGACCGAAGCCGTCCAGAATCAACTCGTTGCCTTTCACCTGATAAGAGGTGAAGATACCGCTCTCTTTGTTGAGTGTCAACGCGAAATCCGCGCCTTTGATCACCACATTATTTCCCTCTTCGGCAAATGTCACCTTCGAGGTGCTGCTGTTGGCCACGTTCGTAAACTTCGGCGATGAAAGCTCGAACTGATGTTCGGCGATCACATATTTCGCCGGAAGCAACGGTTCGGCATTTTTCAAACGGGCGCGAACCGTCAGGAAGTACTCCTGTTTCGCCAGATTCGAAGCGCTTACTTTCGCATTCAAACGAACGATTTCTTCCTGAAGGGGATGAAGCGATGTCTTGAACGTACCTTTCGATACCACCCCTTTCGGCGTGCTGAGTTCATACTCGAAGCTGTATTTATCAAGCGATGTGAACGAGAAGAAGTTCTTCAGCGTCAACTCGCCCGTAGCGGGATCGAAGTTTTTGAATCGGATGTTGGCATGTACTTTACGCACCTCGTGACTGCCCGGTTTTAGGGTACGGTCCGGCGAGATAACACCGTTGATCAGGAAGTTATCGTCGCTTGGAGTGCCCACGGGACCGAAGTCACCGCCGTATGCCCAGAAATGAGATCCGTCTGCCGCGGTCTTATCCAAGCCCTGGTCCACCCAGTCCCAAATACAGCCCCCCTGCAGGATGTCGTATTTCTCGATCACATCCCAGTAGTCCTGGAAATCGCCCAGACTGTTTCCCATCGCGTGCGCATATTCGCACTGGATCAGCGGACGATCCGCATCCGGAGAAAGCGCGTATTGCTCCATTCCTTCGGCTTTTTCATACATCGGACAGAAAATATCGGTGTTCCATTCCAATCCGGCACGCTCGTATTGCACGGGGCGCGTCGGGTCTTGCTCTTTCATCCATTTGTAAGCGGAATAGAAACACACGCCGTTGCCCGACTCGTTCCCCATCGACCAGGTGATGACGGACGGGAAGTTCTTATCGCGTTCGAACATGCGGATGTTGCGGTCAACGATCATTTGCTCATACAGCGGATTGTTTCCGATGGTACGCCCTTTTCGCAGGTCGTAACCCATGCCGTGCGCTTCCACGTTGGCCTCGTCGATCACATAGAAACCGTATTTATCGCACAGTTCGTAGAAAAGTTCCTGCTGCGGATAGTGGCACGTACGGATGGTGTTGACGTTAAGCTGTTTCATCAGTTCGAAATCTTTCATCAACAGCGATTCCTCCACATAATGTCCCGTAGCGGGGTTGTGTTCATGCAGGTTCACCCCTTTTACCAGGATCGGCTGACCGTTTACAAGCAGCTGTTTGTTCTTGATCTCCACCTTGCGGAATCCCACTTTCGAAGTGATCAGTTCGGTTTGTTTTCCATCGGCATCCACGATTGAAAGCAGCAGGGTATAGAGGTTCGGCGTTTCGGCACTCCACGTCGCCACATCGGCCAATTGCGCATCGAACGAGAGGGTGTTGCCCTGTACGGGTGCATTTTTCTCAAGCACCACCTTGTTGTTTGCGTCCAACAACCGCATCGTTACGCCGGCTTTGTGCTGCTGCGGATTCTTCAGATCGACATCGAGGTGCAGCAACCCGTTTTTGTAGCTCTCATCGAGCGATGCCACCACATGGAAATCCTCAAAACGAAGTTTCGGCTGCGAATAAAGGTACACCTCGCGTTCGATACCGCTCAGACGCCAGAAATCCTGACACTCGATGTACGATGCATCGCTCCAACGGAACGCCTGGATCGCCAGTTCGTTTTTGCCCGGTTTCAAGAATCGGGTGATGTTGTAGCGCGAAGGGGTTTTGCTGTTTTTCCCCATGCCCACGAACTCGCCGTTCACGTAAAGGTAAGCGGCCGATTTCACACCGTCGATGCTGATGAAGATGTCGCGACCGTCCCACGCGGCAGGAATCTCCATCGTGCGGAAATAGGTTCCCGTCGGATTGAACTCCGCAGGTACCATCGGCGGGTTCGGAGCCTGCATGTAAGGTTTCTGCGCACTTACGAATTCATACGGAATGTTTGTATAGATCGGAATACCGTTGCCCTGGATCTCCCAGTTGCCGGGTACTTTGATATCGTTCCATCGGGCACTCTGCGCCGACAGATTTTTGAAATCGACGATACGCTGTGCCGGATTTTCCGTGTAATGGAATTTCCACGTACCATTCAACGAAAGGAAGTAAGGCGATTCGCTGCGACGGTTTGCAATCGCCTGCGCATCATCCGCATAGGGGATGAACGAGGCACGCGGCGCTTCCTGGTTGATCGAAATAAGATTCGGATTGGTTACTTGCTTGTAGTATTCATCGCCCGCAGGGGCAGAAAGTTGCGTCGTTGCAGTGTTCACCACCGCATCGGCAATAGCAGACTGAACGCTTTGCGGCATCAATGCAGCCGACAAGAGCGAACCGAAAACAAGGGGAAAGATAGCAGCGCTACGCTTTGTCTCTTTTTTCATTCAATTAGGTTGTTAGGTATCTGTTTTAGGAGGGTTCGATGTGATCAAAGCTCCAATTTCATAATGTAATCATTCATAAAATAGCCGTTCCCGATTGGAAAATCACCTTCTCGGTCGATTTCGAATCCCATCTTGCGATAGAAATGGAGTGCTTTATTGGCTCGATTCACGTTCAGTTCGATCCGGCACGGTTCGGGCTGGATGCTGCGCACATAGGCGATGCCTTTCTCAACCAATGCCGCCCCGATCCCTTTTCCCTGTCCCTCGGGAATCACATAAATCTTCTGGAAATGAAACAGGTGACTTCCTTCGCGTTCGATCGAGATGTAACCGTACGGTGTTTCATTCCGATAGGCGATAAAAAACTGCTGTCCCTCGGTGATTTGCCGGCGAAGGCTATCGTGCGAATACATGCGGTGAAACATCCATTCGAGTTGCTCGGGCGATAGGATTTCGCCGTAGGTGTTCGCCCATGTTTTGGCCGCCAATGCATGAATCAACGGGATATCGGAAAGGGAAGCGGATTTAAGGTGAAGCATAATGGTTTGTGTTTGAATTACCGGCCAAAAATAATAAAAAAGGGAAGCTTTGAGGGCCTCCCTTTTAAAAATTATAATGCTCGGAAGCGTATCTGCCTCCGGAAGTGATCTTTATTTCAGTGTTGTTTATTTCAATGTCGAGATCAACTCCTCAATCGTCAACAGGGTTTGTTCACCGGTTGCCATATTTTTCAGGTTGATTTTGCCTTCCGCCATTTCATTCGCACCCACAAGGGCTACATAAGGAATCTTCTTGCTATCGGCATAGCTCATCTGTTTCTTCATTTTTGCCGCTTCGGGATAGATCTCGGCACGGATGCCTGCCTGACGAAGCTGTGAAAGAAGTGTCAGACAATAATCTTCCTCTTCCGGTCCGAAGTTCACGAAAATCAACTGCGTTGTAAGCAGAGAATCTTGCGGGTAAAGTTCAAGTTGGTTCAACACGTCGAAGATACGATCCGCGCCGAATGAGATTCCCACGCCCGAAACTCCGGGCATGCCGAACACGCCGGTCAGGTTATCGTAACGACCACCGCCTGTAATGGAACCGATTTGAACGTCTAACGCTTTCACTTCGAAAATAGCTCCGGTGTAGTAGTTCAGACCGCGTGCCAATGTCAGATCCAGATCCAACTGGCAACGGATGTTCATTTTGTCGGTTTTATTCAGGATGAATTCAAGTTCTTCGATTCCCTTCATACCGATCTCCGAAGTTGCAAGCACCTCTTTCAGAATCGCGATCTTTTCGCGGTTGGTACCTTCCAGAAGAATAATCGGCTGTAGTTTCGCGATCGCCTCGTCTGAAATCTCTTTCGAACGAAGTTCATCATTCACCTTATCCAAGCCGATTTTATCCAGTTTATCGATTGCAACGGTGATGTCAACGATCTTCTCCGGCTCGCCGATGATTTCCGCAATTCCGGTAAGGATTTTACGGTTGTTCATTTTGATGGCTACGTTGATTGCGAAACGAGCGAATACCTCGTCGATGATCTGCACCAATTCCACCTCATTCAACAACGAATCAGAACCGACAACGTCTGCGTCACACTGGAAAAACTCGCGGTAACGTCCTTTCTGAGGACGATCGGCACGCCATACCGGCTGAATCTGGTAACGTTTGAATGGGAATGCGATCTCGTTGCGGTGCATCACTACGAAACGGGCGAAAGGCACGGTCAGGTCGTAACGAAGTCCCTTTTCACACATCTGAGCAGCCAAACGGTTGATATTTTTCTCATCCAGGTCGTTCGGGTTGACATCCTTCATGAAATCGCCCGAATTCAGGATCTTAAACAACAGTTTATCCCCCTCTTCGCCATATTTGCCCATTAGGGTTGAAAGCATCTCCATGGCCGGCGTTTCAATCTGCTGGAATCCAAACAGGTGATATACGTCGCGGATGGTATTGAAAATATAGTTACGTTTCGCCATTTCTTCAGGCGTAAAGTCGCGCGTTCCTTTCGGAATTGATGGTTTTGCCATTTATATAGAATATTTTGGATTTATCAATCTTAATGTATTACCATTCAGTGGTAATGCGAACACAAAGATAAGAAAAGAGGTTGTCTCAGAATAGAAATTCAGAAATGAAAATCTCATTGAACCGAAAAATAATGATGCGGGGAGAGAGGGCTTGGGTTACAAATAAGATTGGCATCTGTACAAATAACGCTTTTATCGGAACATTCGGAGGTAGCGTAAATCTGTTGTACAAATAAGGCTGCCTCCGGTTCATTTCGGGGCAGCCTTACGTATTTGTGGGATGATGTTCAATCTTTCGATCTTAGTCACGACGGCCTGTTGCCATCATCACGTAGTAGATCAAGGTAGCCAACGAGCCCAATGCAGCCACCACATAGGTGTAAGCGGCCCATTTCAAGGCATCGAAAGCCTGATCGTGCGAACGTACGTCGGTGATTCCCGCACGGCTCAACCATGCGATGGCACGAGAACTGGCATTGATCTCCACCGGCAACGTTACGAAACTGAAAAGTGTAGTCATCGCAAAGAGTCCGATTCCCAACCAAATCAGCATCGGGAAAGAAGAAATCAATAAGATTCCGGCAAGGAGTACCCATTGTACCCATTGCGATGCGAAACTTACCACGGGCACCAGTGAAGAACGAAGTGTTAACATCGAATAAGCGGTAGCATGCTGTACGGCATGTCCGCATTCGTGTGCGGCAACTGCTGCGGCTGCAATCGAATTGCTGTAATAAACATCGTTGCTCAACGCCACCGTTTTTGTTTCGGGGTTATAATGGTCTGTCAGCGTGCCTTGATGCGGCACAACCTGCACGTCGTAAATACCATTATCGTTCAACATCTTACGTGCGATGTCGGCTCCGGTATATCCTACCGACAAAGGTATTTTTGAGTATTTTGAAAATTTACTTTTAAGAACGCTTTGCACTAAGAAGCTCACAAGGGCAATAGCAATGAATAAAAACATTCCCATAATTTATTATCAGTTTAATTTATTGAGGTTATGGCAAATATACAGCAAAAGGCGTACCATTATTATTAAAATGGCAGTATGGTAATGTTAATTTTTAGTAATACCTGCCGGAATTGCGTTGGTGAAGCTGCCTTGGTGGAGCTACCTTGGCGGAGCTACCTTGGCGCGAGTTTGCAACTCGTGCCAAACAACCCCTAGAAAAAAAATACGAGTTACAAACACACGCGGAGAATCTCTCCGGCGCAAGTTTGTAACCCGTAATTTATTTTCTTTTCGGCACGAGTTACAAACTCGCGCCAACAAACTCGTGACTTATTTTTACTCCTCTGTATATCGTTCGATTGTCTGATCGCGGTCAGGACCGACAGAAACAATTTTGATCGGTGTTTCAAGCTGCTCTTCAAGGAATGTCAGATACTGGTTGAATTCTTCAGGGAATTCATCTTCGCTCTGCATTTTTGTCATATCCGTTTTCCAGCCCGGAAGTTCAACATACACCGGTTTCAGGTTATCACCGATTTCGAATGGGAAAACAGTAGTTTCTTCGCCATCGATCTCATACGCCACACATGCCTTAATGGTATCGAATAGATCCATTACGTCGCTTTTCATCATAATCAACTGCGTAACACCGTTGATCATCACCGCATATTTCAATGCAACAAGGTCAATCCATCCGCAACGACGTTTACGGCCGGTTACAGATCCGAATTCGTGACCGATCGTACACATCTTATCGCCGGTTTCGTCGAAAAGCTCTGTTGGGAACGGACCGCTACCTACACGGGTACAGTACGCTTTAAAAATACCATACACTTCGCCGATGCGATTCGGAGCGATACCCAAACCGGTACATGCACCTGCACAAATCGTATTCGATGAAGTTACAAACGGATAAGAACCGAAGTCAATATCCAACATCGTACCCTGCGCACCTTCGGCAAGGACAGATTTACCCTCTTTCAGGTAGTTGTTGATTTCCTGCTCGCTGTCAATGAATGTAAACTGTTTCAGGAATTCAATCCCTTCCATCCATTCAGCTTCCAGTTCAGCGATATCGTATGTAAAGTTCAACGCTTTCAAAAGCGATTCGTGTTTCGCCTTTGCCGCAGCATATTTTTCATCGAAATTGTGAAGAATATCCCCTACGCGGATACCGTTACGACTGATTTTATCTGTATAAGTCGGTCCGATTCCTTTTCCGGTCGTACCGATTTTCGCAGAACCTTTAGCCGCTTCATTCGCAGCATCAAGCATACGGTGAGTCGGAAGAATCAGATGCGCTTTTTTAGAGATAAGAAGTCTCTTTGTCAAATCGTGACCGCTTGCAGCAAGAGCTTCAGCTTCCTGTTTAAACAAAAGCGGATCAAGTACCACTCCATTGCCGATCACATTGATCTTGCCACCCTGGAAAATACCTGACGGGATAGAACGAAGAACATATTTTTCGCCGTTGAATTCAAGTGTGTGACCGGCATTCGGTCCACCCTGGAAACGGCTAACAACGTCATAGCGAGGAGTCAATACGTCAACGACTTTACCTTTACCTTCATCGCCCCATTGAAGGCCCAAAAGAACATCTACTTTCATCTGAGTATATTTATGTTAGAATGTATACAAAAAAAAAATCCACATTTATTTGTGGATTGGCTTTTTACGACTCGCCAGCGTACACTTTTGGCAGAGTCCGTACATATAAAGATTATAATTTGTGAGGTTGAATTTGTTATACTTCTTCCCCTGAATGATGTTATGGAGTTCATCATCCTGCACTTCCTGCACGGTATTGCATACGGTGCAAATGAGGTGGTGATGGCTGCCGCAGTTGTAAGCCTTCTCATAATGTGCCATGTTTGTTCCGAACTGATGACGAACGATCAGACGGCATTCCACTAAGAGGTCCACTGTATTATATACGGTTGCACGACTTACACGATACCCGCTATTCAACATCAATTCGTAAAGCGTATCAACGTCGAAATGGTCGTTTAACATGTAAATCTGCTCAAGAATAGCAAAGCGTTCGGGCGTTTTTCTTAGTTTACGCTCTGATAGATACGCTGCTAATTCTCCTTTAACTGTTTCTATAATTTCCTGGTCTTCCATATGTTTAAATCAAACGGTATCAAAGGTACTTATTTTTAAATAATCGCCAAAAATTTATTTAGCGTGAATATAAAAAGTTTAACGAATACGCCCCTACAGCGGGCATTTACGAAAGCAGATGGCTTCGTTTTATATTTATTTCCCAATATAAGAATATTCTTTAAGAAGACCTCTAATATTTAATTATATTGATATAAAGCCATACTCCTATCCTTCGTCCGTAACGAAATGAGCAGGAGTATGGCTAATCAATGCTATTTAATCGTTGCTATTTAATCGTTGATATTTATTCATTGTCCCAAAATGTCAAACGCTGATAAACCGCATTTTGAAGGGAATCATCGGAGTGTTGCCAATCGGCGAATTCCGATCGTATGATTTTCGCGAAATGTTCGTTTTCCTGAAGCTGTTCAAGAATAGAAATCGCAACCGCCGCGATGTAATTCACGTCGCTGACAACCCCTTTTTTAGTCGCTTCGATGATTTGCTGTAAAACGGCATCGTCCGAAATTCCATTTTGAAGCAACAATCGCATTTGTAAACGAAAACCGGTATAAGCGATCATGTTCGAATCGGAATTCATCCAATCCAAAGCAAGTTCGCCGGCAAACGACAAACGGCTGAAAAGATTCATGCTTACCTGATCGGCGATCTCGGGATAGCGAATGCTTTGAACCCATTCAATCGCAAGTTCACGGGTCATCTCCTCTTTGGGAAAGAGATACGTGGCAAGCATCTTGGATTCGCGAACATCTTCATTCCATAGATAGGAAGCGAGTTCCACACCCGGTTCAAAACGTTCGGCGATTAATTTAATTCGTGGAGAGGGCACTCCGAAGTTCATTCGGTAGTTCAAGCCGTGGGCGCGCATTGAATTTGAAAGATCCGCATTCATCGCCTGTCTGAATGACGCTTTTATCTCTCGAAGTATATTTTCTGAAATCATATCGTGTAGTATAAAAAAATAGCACGAAAAAATCGGTCGAAACCTCCTTTTTCGTGCTACGAATTTATAAAAGAAATTAGTTATTGTAAGTAGGAAGTGGTGAGTATTCTTTCGAATAACGCATCATTTGCTCTTCGTAACTTTCATTATAGCTAATCTTAACATCCGTGATGTTTCCTTGTGCATCTACAACGGCTTCATAAACCGGATTCAAGAAACCTTTGTATGGTGCCAGGTTCAGACTCTTATAGCGTGTCAGAATTTCATTATGCAATTCCGGATCAACTTTAACACCGTATGCTTCGATTAGATTTTTACCCGCTTCGAAATCGCCGGTAGATTTAATTCGCTGTACTTCGATAAGCAGATCGCCAAACAAGTTGCGTAATTTATCGTAATCGTTAATCACTACATATGTTTTTCCATCGCGTTTTTTGAGCTCTACAACCTGTTCGGCAGCTCCTTTTTCAAGAACCCAACGGGCGATGGTCTGACGGTTACGCATGTGCGCCTGTTCGATGTTTTTGCCCGGCTCAATACGTGTGAGCTGCGTCATCAAACCGTTCATCATGTATTTGTAATATTCCGCTTTGTAAGCATCTTCTGTTGGCATGATGCCCAGTTCCACCAATTTCGGATCAGCGATGTAATAAAGTGCGAATAGATCGGCACGGGCTTCTTCAAGCGGTGAACCGTAAGCTTTCAACGCATCCGGATCTACTCCCGGAAGAAGTTTACCTGAACCGTGACCTAAACACTCATGCAGGTCGGTGTGCATATTATCGGCATAAAGACCGTAATTTTTCAAAGATTCGCGTTCAACGTCGCTCCATACGAATTCTTCTGCGAATCCTCCGCCCTGAGCCGCTTGATCGTAAGCTTCAGAGATGTTATCGATCGTTACTGATTTAGAACCGTATTCAGCACGAATCCAGTTTGAGTTCGGCAAATTGATACCAAGGGGACTAGCCGGGTAACAATCTCCACCAAGCATCGCTGCGGTAATCACTTTTGCAGAAACACCTTTTACGGTTTCTTTTTTAAATTCTTTGGCTACCGGAGAGTTGTCTTCAAACCATTGTGCATTTGCAGAGATAATTTCCGTACGTTTCGTTGCTTCAATATTTTTGAAGTTAACCATCGCCTCCCAAGTTGCTTTCATTCCCAGCGGATCGGTATAAGATTCCGTAAATCCGTTTACAAAATCCACTTGAGAATCAAGATCACCTACCCAAAGAATTGCATATTCGTCAAAAGCTTTCAAATCTCCCGTACGGTTAAACTCGATCATTTTTGCGATGACCGCTTTCTGTTCAGGAGTTTCAGCAACTTGCTGCGCTTTCTCTAACCAATAAACCACTTTCTCAAGCGATTCGCCGTAAAGACCACCCACTTTCCAAACTTGCTCCTGAATTTTTCCGTCGCGTTTGATTACGCGAGAGTTCATTCCATAAGCAACCGGACGAGGATCTTTCGGATCTTTCATCTTTTCATAGAAAGCTTCAACTTCAGATTGGGTCACCCCATTGTAAAAGTTAACCGCCGAAGTTTGTACGATATCTTCACCTGCAGCCTGGTTTACAGCTTTCGGGTAAACGGTTGGATCAAAGATCACCGGAACGATCGAAGCGATAAACTCCTCTTTCGTTTGATTTTCCTGCAACGGCAAATCTGTTTCTTTTAACTTTGAAACCTGATCTTTGAAAAATTGCTGCGAAAAAGCAGGCTGGAATTTATCCGTTGAGTAGTGATGGTGAATTCCGCTTGAGAACCATACACGTTTAAGATAGGTAAGAAAATTTTTATATTCATCAGAATTCTTATCACCATCAAAATTGGAATAGATCGCCTCTAACGTACGTCTGATGGCTAGATTCCATTTATTATTCTGATCAAACAGAATATCACGTCCCTCAATTGAAGCTTGTGAAAGGTAATAAACCAATTCTTTCTGTTTTGGCGTCAAATCCTCAAAGTCATTTACGCGATAACGCAAGATTTCAATATCTGCAAAGTTATCAACAATCCATTGAAAATCGGAGTTGGTCTCTTCTGCCTTTGGAGTCGGATTATTTCCGCATGAACTTAACATCGCGGCTGACATCATAGTATAAATAATTTTCTTCATATGATTAATTTACAAAATTCCGTATGAATGTGGATGAATGTGCTACAAAGATAATAACAGATAAACTATTTTTTATATTTGCTTCCATTAATTGTAAAATCAACTTCAAAATCTTATAATTAGGTAGAATTATATCGTATATTATGAAATCAAAAAGAACCAATTCGGACGATCAGATATAAAACTACGAATTCGTATTATTATGTTTCAACCTTAGATCTTCAAATCACTAAATTATATGCTTAATGAACCACAAAATTGAAATTTGCGCTAATTCCACATCGAGTTGCATTGAGGCTGAAAAAGGAGGGGCTCATCGCATTGAGTTATGTGCCGGAATTCCCGAAGGTGGCACTACACCTTCCTACGGAGAGATCGTTTTAGCATTAGAGAGCACGATATTGCCCGTGAACGTAATCATCCGACCCAGAGGTGCTGATTTTCTTTATTCACGGATTGAGATACAGACGATGTTGAAAGACATTGAAATGTGTAAGAATCTGGGGGTAAACGGAGTGGTATTTGGATGCCTCACGCCATACGGAGATCTGCATATGCTTTATATGAAAGAGTTGATGCGCGCTGCAGAAGGGATGAGTGTCACCTGCCATCGGGCATTCGATATGTGTCGGGCACCTTTTGAGACAATGGAGAAATTAATTGATCTGGGATGCGATAGAATATTAACGTCCGGACAACAGCGAAGTGCTGAAACCGGAATTCCTTTACTATCCCAATTGATTGAAAAGGCCGATGACCGGATCATCATTATGCCGGGATGTGGCATCAATGAGAAAAACATTGCTGAGATTGCAAAACAAACAGGAGCTACGGAGTTACATATGTCACTGAGAAAAACAGTTGAAGGAGGAATGCAATTCCGAAATCCGAATGTACTGATGGGGGATGCTGAAAACTCAGAGTTCAGCTATGAGCAGACGGATGCCGATCGTGTGCGACAAGCCAGATGGGCGTTAGAGTTATAAAACAAGAAAAGCTCGTCGATTTCTCGACGAGCTTTTCTTTAAAAACGGCGGC
>JAVVQG010000013.1:0-116008 GCA_036655355.1 Bacteroidales bacterium | reverse complement strand
GCCGCCGTTTTTAAAGAAAAGCTCGTCGAGAAATCGACGAGCTTTTCTTGTTTTAAGACGTTTTGAAAGCGAGACCCCGTTACAGCGATGTGGCGGGGTCTCGCTTTTTACTATTTCAAGAGAACGTGTTGGTTGAACTACCTTTAGAATTCCATGTTTTAAATTATGGCAGTAAATGAAATCGCCATATCTTATCGAAAGAAGAGATACCTAGATAATGATATATAGATGTCGCATTTGATCTTGATGTTTAGATATTCTCCCAATGAAATCGCCATATCTCATCGAAAGAAGAGCTCTCCACTAAGAAGTTTATAGTTGGCACAATCGACTTTGGTTTTATCCAATTCAAGACGCGTGAGCAAAGTATTCTGAGAGGAAACAAATAGTCAATACCAGAATTTGTAAATCAGATTTCAGAAAAAAGAGAAGCTTCATGAAGTAAATATTCTGATTGGATCATTCCAAAAGATGATGCTTGCAGAAATGAAATTCACGAAAAATTAATTCCTGAAATTAATTGGCAGGAGGAATGCTCTTTGGTAAAACCACATTTCCAAACAAGGTAATATAGAGAATAGATTACCGAGGAATTGATTTAGAAAGGAAGGTATTCACCAGGTCAATTATTTCGCAAAAAAGTAAAATCAGAGAGATTTAAATCAGGTAGGTGCATTTTCCAAATAATGTAAAGAAAGAAGAGATTCTAAATCCAAATGTTCGGATAAAATAAAAAGAGCATCCCACTACATTAATGTGACGGGATGCTCTTTTTATTCCAGAATAGGGAAACATAAAATAAATTGATTCCTTCCTTATATTCTCAGAATTTAATAATATGTTTTTGTATGAAGACAGAATGTGAATTTACTTTTTGGATAGACATATATGCAAGTAGAATCAATAATCTTGTCTAAATAGATTATTGCATCTTCTCTTCAAGAGGAAAGAAGATGCCTCACCTCTGAATATATGATTTATTGAAATGCTATTCTCTGTCCAATTGGGACTGAAGGCTTGATTTGTATTGTAAGATGGCTTCTATTACCAATACTTAAGTCAATCGTGCGATATAAAAGAAGTGTTTAATTCAATTATATAGATGAATACAATATCAATTAAATATCTTCGTTAATAGATAAATATAAACTCGAAAATATGCGTAATATCTATGAGACTCGTCAAAATGTCCGAACGATATTTATAATTATATCCTTGATTCTGGTTGGGGTCTTTCTTTATATCTCGAATTCACTCATGAGTGAATTGGCTAATGAAGAAAGAAACAAAATGGAGATATGGGCAGAGGCAACGAGACAACTAGCCGGGAATGATTCTGATACAGATATGGGTTTGGTACTCAAAGTTATTCAAAGTAACACTACAATTCCAGTAGTGATTATGGATGAAGAAAATCAATTATTATGGCATATTAATTTTGAAATTCCTACCTCTGATACACTATCTTATCTTCAAAAGAAGGCAATAGAACTTCGAAAAAAGGAAAATATAATCGAGGTGATGATTTCAGATAATGTCAGTCAATATCTATATTATGATGATTCAAATCTACTCAAGCGTCTTTCTTATTATCCCTACATTCAGTTAACAATTCTGTTACTTTTTATATTGATTGCCTTCTTTGCCTTTTCAAGTACTAAAAAAGCAGAACAGAATCAAGTTTGGGTTGGCTTATCAAAAGAAACGGCACATCAATTAGGTACACCGATCTCTTCTTTAATGGCTTGGATGGACTTTCTCAAAGAAATGGATATAAATCAATCTATATTGACCGAGATGGAGAAAGATATTAACCGTTTAAATACCATAGCAGAGCGTTTTTCTAAAATCGGATCAGAACCTAAATTGGAGCGAGTAAATATTGTTAATGTAATAGCCGAAGTAAAAGACTATATGCAACGAAGAATCTCCTCCAAGACTTCAATTCAGTTTACCTATGGCACTTCGCAAATTTTCACCCATTTATCGACCCCTCTTTTCGAATGGGTTATCGAGAATCTCATTAAGAACTCAATAGATGCTACTAATGGCAGCGGAAATATTACAATATCTTTGTTTGAGAAAGGAGATAGAATAATCCTTGAAATAAAAGACGACGGAAAAGGGATTCTTAAAAGTAAATTCAATACAGTCTTCCATCCGGGTTATACAACAAAGAAAAGAGGATGGGGATTAGGTCTGACACTAGTCAAGAGAATCGTAGAAGAGTACCATCACGGGAAAATATTTGTAAAAGAATCGATACCTTATAAAAGTACCGTGTTTCGAATCGAATTGAGAAAAGATTAATCCGCAGATGGATTAGACGACATCTTCTTGAATTTTAAATTACTTCAAATTTATTTTAATGAGGAACTCTTCTAAAGTTCGAAAATCTCTGTTACCTTTGAAAAAGAAAACAAAACAGTAGTGCAAATAATTATTTTTTATACCTTTGCACGGAATTAACGTCAATGCACCTTGGGAAAGTTTGATTTATACAAGATACCGTTGAAGAGTATGTCGATAGGAACACATCAATATGAGTTCCATCTGGATAATGTATTCTTCAAAAATATAGACGGGACTGAGTTTCAAAAAGGAGACGTAAAAGTCCAGTTAACTGTGATTAAAACGGCCCTAACACACGAGTTTTATTTTAAGCTCGACGGTGTTATCCAGGTTCCTTGTGATCGTTGTTTGGATGATATGGATCTTCCGATTTCGACGCAAAGTAAGCTATATGTTAAGTTAGGAAAAGACTACTCCGAAGAAAGTGAGGAGATTGTGATAATTCCTGAGGATGAAGGCGAGATTAATCTGGCATGGTTCCTTTATGAGTTTATCGCACTAGCAATTCCTATGAAACATGTTCACGCTCCAGGAAAGTGCAATAAGACGATGTCTTCGAAGTTGCGTAAACACATTACGCGAACTTCTGACGATGACGATTCTTTCGATGGCGATATCGATGCCGACATCATTCAAGAAGAAGACACAGAAGACGTACCAACCGATCCTCGGTGGGACGAACTAAAGAAATTAATAGATAATAATTAAAATAAAAGAAAATGGCACATCCTAAGAGAAGACAATCAAAAACAAGAACAGCCAAAAGAAGAACTCATGACAAAGCTGTAGCTCCAACTGTAGTAGTTTGCCCTAACTGTGGCGGATGGCACCTTTACCACACTGTATGTGGTGAGTGTGGATACTACCGTGGTAAATTAGCTATCGAGAAAGAAGCTGCTATCTAATTTGGTTCAAAACAAATTAACAAAAGCGAATAAAAATTAAGCCCTAATGTTTATCTTTAGGGCAATTTTTTTATCCTGAAGTTAAGAATACCATTATCGCTTATGAAAAAGTTGAACGCCATAATCACAGGAATAGGTTCTTATGTTCCTGATTATATTTTAAATAACGAAGAGTTATCAAGAATGGTCGATACCACCGACGAGTGGATTACTACCCGAATCGGAACCAAAGAGCGTCGAATTCTAAAAGGAGAAGGTACCGGAGCATCTGATTTAGGTGCACCTGCAGTAAAAGAACTTTTGAAAAAAACAGGTGTTCAGCCTGATGAAATTCAATTGGTTATTTGTGCAACCTCTACCCCTGATTATCGTTTCCCTTCCACCGCATCAATCATTGCCGAGAAATGCGGCATTAAGAAAGCTTTTTCATATGACATCCAGGCCGCTTGTTCCGGATTTCTATTTGCAATGCAAACAGCTGCAGCCTTTATCCAAAGCGGGATGTACCAGAAAGTCATTGTTGTAACAGCTGAAAAGATGTCATCTATGACCGATTATACAGACCGTGCTACATGTCCGATTTTCGGAGATGCCGGAGCTGCAGTATTGATAGAGCCATCAGAGGAGAATTACGGAATAATGGATGCTCTATTGCATACAGATGGTTTCGGACTTCCACATTTGATGATGAAAGCTGGTGGTTCTGTAAACGTGCCAACTTATGAAACAGTGGATCGTAAAGAACATTGCATTTATCAAGAAGGCAAAGTTGTATTCAAATATGCGGTTTCATTCATGTCTGAAGCAGCTGCTCAGATTATGGAAAATAATAACCTTTCGTTTGACGATGTGGATTGGTTTGTGCCGCACCAGGCTAACCAGCGCATTATCGATGCAGCAGCTCACCGTATGGGAATTGACTCATCAAAAGTGATGGTCAACATCCAGAAATATGGTAATACAAGTTCTGCATCCATCCCTTTGGCCTTGGCTGAATGGGAAGGAAAACTGAAAAAAGGCGATAACATCATACTTGCTGCATTCGGAGCTGGATTCACATGGGGCTCTATGTATCTGAAATGGGCATATGATGCCAAATAATTAAGATTATTAAAATAATCCTTCATACTTAAACGCATCCTCTCGGGGATGCGTTTTTTTGTATATCTTTGTAATCCATATATTCGACTGATTATCATGAGTAATGATGTCGGCAGAATATGGAAAAAAGACATTATCTCCCAGCACATTTGCAAAGGGATTTGGTCGGGTATTGTTACCTCCTGAACTTTAATTTTGTTTTATATGCATAAAGCCGGTTTTGTAAATATCGTAGGAAATCCGAACGTGGGAAAATCCACATTGATGAATTCTCTTGTGGGTGAACGAATTTCGATCATAACCTCTAAAGCCCAGACTACACGTCATCGTATCATGGGTATCGTAAATACAGAGGATATGCAAATCGTATATTCCGACACGCCGGGCGTGCTCGAACCAAATTACAAGTTGCAGCAATCCATGTTGGCCTTTTCTCAATCTGCGCTTCAAGATGCAGATGTTCTTCTTTATGTAACGGATGTTGTGGAGACTCCAACAAAGAATCAAAAGTTCATAGATAAGGTAAATGCTCAAAAAGCCCCTGTGATCTTAGTGATTAACAAGCTTGATCTAACCGATCAGAAAAAGCTGGAAGCGTTAGTAGCTCAGTGGCGCGAGATCCTTCCGAATGCAGAAATTATTCCTTTATCTGCAATGCAGAAATTCAATCTTGATTATCTGTTGAAAAGGATCAAGGAACTGCTTCCCGAATCACCCCCATTCTTTGACAAAGATGCACTGACAGATAAACCAGCGCGTTTCTTTGTGACAGAAATCATTCGCGAGAAGATTCTTGAAGTTTATGATAAAGAAGTCCCTTATTCATGCGAAGTCGCTGTGGAACAGTTTAAAGAGTCAGACTCTTTGATTCATATCAACGCAGTCATCTTTGTTGAGCGCGATTCACAAAAGGGAATCATTATCGGAAAACAGGGATCGGCACTTAAAAAAGTCGGAACCATGGCGCGTAAGGAAATAGAAGTTTTCTTCCAGAAAAAGGTTTTCCTTGAAATGCACGTCAAAGTGGAAAAAGATTGGAGAAGCCGTGAAAACAAACTCAAGAGCTTCGGATATACGCAGGATTAATACTCCGAAAATGATAAACTCGCTTTCCTTCCAGTTAAATCGGAATTGCAATTTATCAAATCCCGTCTATTATGATGCTGAATCGGATAGTCCGAAGACGGGCAACGGATAATTATAAAAGAACAGAGATTCTGTCCTTAAATTTTTCAAGAAAAGTAAAAGACGACTGTGATAGTCGTAAATAAAAACAAGAGATATAGCAATATGAGAAATATCGTAGCAATCGTAGGGCGCCCAAATGTGGGTAAATCGACGTTGTTTAATCGTCTGACTGAAACCCGCGCAGCTATTGTGAACGACCTTGCCGGAACGACGCGTGACCGTCAGTATGGTAAAGTGGAATGGGGTAAAAGAGAATTTTCCCTAATTGATACAGGTGGTTGGGTAGTAGGTTCGGAGGACGTATTCGAAGAGGAAATCAACAAACAGGTTTCTATCGCGATGGAAGAAGCCGATGTGATTCTATTTGTAGTGGATGTGATGAACGGTGCTACAGACCTAGATGATCACGTGGCAGGAATTCTACGTCGTTCAAAAAAACCGGTGATCCTGGTAGCAAACAAGGCCGATAACTTTGACCTTCATTACGGAGCCGCAGAATTTTATTCATTCGGTCTAGGTGATCCATATCCGATTTCTTCCGTGAGTGGTTCTGGAACAGGAGACCTGTTGGATGTAATTATTTCTAAATTCACGAAAGATGATGAAGAGGAAGTAATCGAAGAACTTCCGCGTTTTGCTGTGGTGGGTCGTCCGAATGCAGGTAAATCGTCTATTATCAACGCCTTTATGGGTGAAGATCGTTACATTGTAACAGACGTTGCCGGAACAACCCGCGACTCAATCTATTCAAAATACAATAAGTTCGGATTCGATTTCTATCTTGTTGATACCGCAGGTATCCGTAAGAAAGGAAAAGTAAACGAAGATGTTGAATATTACTCTGTGATTCGTTCAATTCGTGCGATTGAGAATTCAGACGTTTGTATTCTGATGGTGGATGCCACCCGTGGTATCGAGGCTCAGGATTTGAACATCTATCAGGTAATTCAGCGCAATAAAAAAGGTTTGGTCGTTTGTATCAACAAATGGGACCTTGTAGAAGATAAATCTAACAAAGCAATTAAAGAACTCGAAAATGCCATTTATGAGCGTTTCGCACCTTTTACCGACTTCCCGATTATCTTCACTTCGGTTCTGACTAAACAAAGAATCTTTAAAGTGTTGGAAACAGCAGTAGAAGTTTACCAAAATCGTAAACGAAATATTCCTACCGCTAAGCTTAATGAATATATGCTTGAAATTATCGAGCGTTATCCGCCACCGGCACACAAAGGGAAATATATTAAAATTAAATATGTTACTCAATTAAAGGACTCTTTCGTTCCGACGTTTATCTTCTTCTGTAACTTGCCTCAATGGGTTAAAGAACCATATAAACGCTTCCTGGAAAATAAGATTCGTGCAAACTGGGACTTCTCAGGTACACCAATCAATATTTTCGTTCGTGAGAAGTAAACTTTAATACTTATCGCTTGGAAATCACCGCTTTGATTTTGTAGTTTTACGAAAAGACTATAAATCGAAGCGGTGATTTTTTTATTTTATACAACTTAATAAAACATTGGTTTCTAAAGCTTTTAGTTTTTCTCGATTAAATTTTTCGTTTTCCGATCCTACTCATGAAAGTAGTTTGAGTTTATATCTTTTATCTAAAGCTATTATTTCAGAATGACTATTTCCTTTTAAAAAGAAACATGAAGGATTTTAAGTGTCTCAAAAAGGGTGGATGGTAATCTGAAGTCGCATGCTTCAATAAAAGAAAATAAATCTTTCATTTGTATATCGTTCATCATTTGACGTTAAGTTCAAATACGCGCTCTATCCCTTTAGTTTGGGGGATTGACGAGAGGAGAGCGATGGCGATATTCATGGAATGATTAATAATGTAGAGAAACTCCAAGTACTTTTTAAAGTACCAAGGATATTTCTTTTTCAATTCAATTCAGAAATAAATGGAATCGGTTGATTCCTGAATACGTGGAAAGGATGAATCCGTATCTTTAATAGGGGCTAATCCGAAATAGGGATTAATTTGAAGGAAGAACTAATTTGGAGTAAGGGGTAAGGAGCGATAAGTAGCGGTAAGTATTGCCCGGTGTAAGCTTAACCCGAAGTAATGCTTAACCCGAAATAAGGATTAAGTAGCCGTAAGTAGCCATAAGTATTATCCGAAGTAAGCTTAACCCGAAGTAAGGATTACGGCGAAGTTGGTAATTACCCAATGTAAGGATCAAAAGGAGGAAAAGGAAAAACGACAGGAGATAAAGACGATCGAAGTAGATATAGAACCCGATAAATCGAAGTAGATATAGAAACTCGATAAAACGAAGTAGAAATAAAAAACACCAATCGAAGTATAGAAGTTAAACTAACGGAGGTATATAGATGAAAAAGAAAAAATTCGGACTTTTACCAAGAGTTCTCATTGCAATCGTAAGCGGTGTGGTGCTTGGCTTTTTCTTTCCACAAGAAATCGTAAGAGTATTTGTTACATTCAATTCTCTTTTTGGAGAATTCCTAGGGTTTGTGGTACCCTTGATCATTATCGGTCTGGTAGTACCCGCTATCGCAGACTTAGGAAAAGGTGCAGGGAAATTACTGGTAATTACAGCCCTTTTGGCTTACGGATCTACCGTATTTTCAGGCTTCTTTACTTATTTCACGAGTCTCATCTCCCTTCCGCATCTAATCCCTACAGACAGTGGGATTATGAATATGGTAAAAGAGGGTAGTGCTGCACTTACTCCTTACTTCAATATTAAATTTCCTCCGGCCATTGATGTGATGAGTGCCTTGATACTCTCCTTCCTTTTGGGATTAGGCATTGCGTTTATTAATGGGAATGCCTTGAAAAATGCGATGACCGATTTTAAGGATATAATCGAATTATTGATTCACAAAGTGATTGTGCCTTTACTTCCGGTTTATATTTTCGGAGTCTTTTTGAGTATGTCTGAAGCAGGACAGGTGTTCGATATCCTCGGACTATTTGTACGTGTGATTATTTTGATTTTCGCCCTTCAGGTGATCCTGCTTTTCTTTCAGTTCGGTATCGCGGGATTGGTGTCCAAAAAGAACCCTTGGAAATTACTGAAGAATATGTTGCCGGCTTATTTTACGGCACTTGGAACCTCCTCTTCTGCAGCCACGATTCCTGTTACATTAGATCAAACGATCAAGAATGGGGTACAAGAGGATGTTGCTAATTTCACCGTTCCTTTATGTGCTACGATACATCTTTCGGGTAGTACGATGAAGATTGTTGCCTTTGCGATGTCTTTGATGTTAATGACGGGACAACCGATCGAATTTGGTGTGATCGCCGGATTTATATTTATGTTGGGACTCACAATGGTTGCTGCTCCCGGTGTACCAGGAGGGGCAATTGTCGCAGCCTTGGGTCTACTCCAAAGTATGTTGGGCTTTGACGAGAATATGCAGGCTCTCATGGTTGCTCTTTACATTGCTATCGATAGTTTCGGAACCGCATGTAATGTTACCGGCGATGGAGCGATTGCAGTAATAATGAATCGTATCGTCGGAAATAAACGATAAAACTATTTTAAAGAGATAATAAGCATCAGGCTTCGGAAGATCCATCCGAAGTTTGGTGCTTCTCTTTTTTATTGAAGATTTTTGAAATCCATTTGCTTCCGAACTCCACTATGACAGGGGTCAGAATCACAAGAACCAACGTCCACCAAAAGCCAATCAGTGGATAGAGCTGAAAACAACAGATTAAAAGCAGACCGATAATAAGAAAATAACCGATCGTGAAGCGGATTTTTTTGTTATTAGACATGGCGTAAGAGTTTAGTAGGGTGTTTTACCAGACATGATGTCAATAAACCCTTGATTGATACTCCTTAAGGTAACTTTTAATACAGTAATCCGATAGGGTAAAGAAATACAGAGACCAATAATTTCACTCTAAACGATTACTCAAGATGGTAACTCAATATAACCATTATTTGTCAAAGAACCCAACATGGAATTTTTTAATTCGCATTAAGCTGTTCTTAAACCTCTCTTCCCTAATTTACAACTCCTTACTTCTAACTTTACAACACTTGGTTCAACAATAATGTTTGAATTCGGTGGAAGTTAGCGCTTCATGCATTCTGCGAATCCCGATCTTGTTTACAGATCAACTTTTGCATCGAGCGAATCTTGTTTTTGGTAATTGGCCTCCTTTTGCATCCCCGATAGCTTCCTTGATGCATCAAATTCTCCCTTTAAACCACTAAAATAGCGTCTTGATCCTATAAAAAACGTGTGAACCCGTGGTTGAACCTTCGTGTAACCGGGCTTAAACTTTCGTGTAACCTCGCTTAAACTTTCGTGTAACCGCGGTTTCGACACCTTTTTCTAGGCATCACGTTACTGTTTCCTCCTTTCTCTAAGAAGTTCCCTCCCGACTCGAAAAGAAGAAGGGGATTATCCCACGGACAATCCCCTTTCTTTAATTTATTTAGCCTGATTATTTCACAGCAGCTGAGTCAATAGCTTCTTCAACAACAACCATTGTGTCAACTGCAATTGAATCCGGTGCGATAGAATCTTCTAAAACAACTTCTTCAGCAGCAACTTCAACTACTGGTTCTTCTTTAGCTTCTTCAGCTTTTTTGCTTGTGCAAGATGCCATGCTTGCACCTACAAGTACAACGGCAACGAATAATAGCTTTTTCATTTTAAGCGCTTTGTTTAAGAGAATAATAAATACTTTTTAAAACATGACAAATGTATATAATATTTAAATTCACCAAACAAAAATTTGAAATTATTAGTGAAATGTTGCCGAATAAATGTTGAATAGCATCATTTATTATTCCTCATTATCCAAAATGCTGCTATAAAGGTATCGTTTGATACTCTTTTTAGGCGTTTTCTCAAATTCGGTAGGATAAAGGCGGATGCTTGAAACACTCTCATAAGGCGCTACCATCTTATTCAGATTCTTGCGATTTTCCTCCATTGCGATCGGAAGATCATCTGCGGAAAGTCCGAAACTGTCAGCTGCACTATAATCCGGATAAACCAATGCGATCAGTTTCCCGTTTTTCTCAAGAACCAAACTTTCCATCACGAAAGGAAGGTTGTTCAGTTTTGATTCAATCTCTTCCGGATAGATGTTTTGTCCGCTTGCACCCAAGATCATCGTTTTGCTTCTGCCGCGAATGAAAATGGTATCCTGGTGATCCACCGTACCCATATCACCCGTATGAAGCCAACCGTCAGCGTCAAGAACCGCATTCGTAGCCTCCTCGTTCTTGTAATATCCCTTCATCACATTCTCCCCTTTAATCAGGATCTCTCCCGGCGTAACCATCGGATCCGGCGATTCAATCTTCACCTGCATGATTTCAGGAAGAATCTTTCCGGCCGATCCGGGAATGAATTCAGAACTGTGTGTATAACTGATCAACGGACCGCATTCGGTCATTCCGTAACCGATCGTAAACGGAAATTTGATCTTGTACAGGAATTCCTCCACCTCTTTATTAAGCGGAGCACCTCCTATGATAATCTCTTCAAAATTGCCTCCGAAACTCTCCACCAGTTTCATGCGGATTTTTTTATAAATCCGTTGATCGAGGATCGGAATATTTAAAGCCCATCGCAACGTACGTTTATTCAACTGCGGAAGGATATTCTTTTTATAGATTTTTTCAAGAACCAACGGCACCATCAGAATCAAGTGTGGTTTCACCTCACTGAAAGCCTGAAGAATAATCTTTGGCGACGGAATCTTGCCCAACAGGGTGATGTGCGTTCCCACAGCCAACGGTACCAGGTAATCAAATGCACATCCGTAAGCGTGCGCCAACGGAAGGAAAGACAAACAGCGACTTCCTTTATAGTGTAATTTTGATGTGATCCCGAACATCGCGTTGCCGGCCAGGTTATTTCCCGTAAGCATCACGCCCTTGCTGAATCCGGTAGTTCCCGAAGTATAATTGATCAAGACAATATCTTCATTCGATGTTTCCGCATATTTGATCGCGTCACGGGTAAATCCTTTCTCATATAATGTGAAGAATCGGTCGTGTGCCTTGTTTTTTGCATTTTGTGTTTTAGTCGCATGCCCTATGTTCAACACTCTGAAATCAGTCAGCGAGAAGATACCCCGCACATTTTCCAACTCCTCCTCTTCCAGATTCTCCCAGATATTATCTCCCGTAAAGAGTAATACTGAATCTGAATGATTTACGATGTGATGAATGTCGTTCGGACTAAAATCCTGTAGAATAGGTACAATTACCGCACCATACGTGATTGTTGCCATGTAAGTGATCGCCCATTCGATGTTGTTTCTCCCGATCAGGGATACTTTATCACCTTTCTGAAGATTCATCTCTTCGAATAGTAGATGTAACTTAGCAATCTCTTCCGCAAACTGAGCATAGGTTACGGTCGTTTTGTCAGAATAGTCGCTGAATGCCGGTAAATCCCAGTTCTCCCGAAAGCTATTCTCGTATAATTTGATAAAATTCTGCTGTATCATAAGCACATTTGTCTCTTTTTTGTGCAAATTTAAAAAGATTGAGCACGAATGCAATAGCACATTTGTTTCTTTTATGTGCAACGACCTAATCTTTACATCTATTGGTTATTTCTATCAAACATCTTACACAACTGTTAACACCATTTACTCTTTTAATTATTTACCTTTGCGCCCACGACTTTACCCGGGAGCCAATCGTTTGGTTCTTAGGGCGTACAAAATACTTTTTATCGATTTAGCGAAAGAAAAAGAATGATAGACAATAGTATATTTGAAAATAAGAAAGCTGCTTTCTATACATTGGGCTGCAAATTGAACTTTGCAGAAACCTCCGCGATAGGAAAGGTGCTTGAACAAAGCGGGGTCCGCAAAGTCCGCAATGGCGAAGTAGCCGACCTTTGCGTAGTGAATACATGTTCCGTTACCGAATTGGCCGATAAGAAATGCCGCCAGACGATCCGTAAGATCGCAAAGAGAAATCCCGGCGCATTCATTGTGGTTACAGGTTGCTATGCGCAGCTAAAACCGGAGGCCGTAGCCGATATCCCCGATGTGGATCTGGTATTGGGAGCAGAACAGAAACTGGATATCCTCGATTACCTGGGCGATCTGAAGAAGAGTGATGAAGGACACGGTCACATCATCACCTCGAAACTGAAAGACATCCGTACCTTCCAACCCTCTTGCTCACGCGGCGACCGTACGCGCTATTTCCTGAAAGTACAAGACGGATGCGATTACTATTGCTCTTATTGTACCATTCCGATGGCACGCGGACGTAGTCGTAACGGAAACATTGCCGATTTGCTAAAACAGGCGGAACAGGTGGCGGCAGAAGGTGGCAAGGAGATTGTGTTGACCGGCGTGAATATCGGCGACTTTGGTAAAACAAACGGCGAAACGTTCTTTGACTTGGTCAAAGCATTGGATCAGGTTGAGGGCATCGAGCGATATCGTATCTCTTCGATCGAGCCGAATCTTCTCACCGATGAGATTATTGAATATGTGGCAACGTCGAAACGATTCGTTCCCCATTTCCATATTCCGCTACAGTCCGGCTCAGACGAAGTGTTGAAATTGATGCGTCGTCATTACGATACCGCACTTTTCGCTTCGAAAGTGGCGAAGATCAAAGCCGTGATGCCACACTGTTTTATCGGAGTGGACGTGATTGTAGGGGTTCGTGGTGAAACAGACGAGTTGTTTGAGGAGGCATTTGAGTTTATCAAAGGTCTTGACATTACCCAACTGCATGTGTTTACCTATTCGGAACGTCCGGGTACGATGGCATTGAAAATTGATCACGTGGTGGATCCGAAAGAGAAGCACCGCCGCAGCCAACGTATTTTGGAGCTCTCCGAACAGAAACTGAAGGCGTTTTACGAGAGCCAGCAGGGCATTTCCCGCAAAGTGCTTTTCGAACAGCCCGGAAAAGAGAAACCGATGCATGGCTTTACGGAAAACTACATTCGGGTGGAAGCGCCGTTCGATGCGTCAAAAATAAACATTACGACCGATGTCGTACTCGGCGATTTCAATGAAAGCGGCGATTCGTTGCTGACGCGCTGAGGGTGATTCGTTGCTGACGCGCTGAGATAGATAAAATATAATAAAAAGGGTTTTCCGACACGGTTCGGGAAGCCCTTTTTTTATTTTGCTGCTTCTCAATAGACCTTTAATGAAATATGCTTCTTGTTCTGTTAATATTATTAACGAATAAGTCTTGAATATTAATTAACAAAATAAAAATATATAACCGAGAGAAAGGGATTGTAATTTATATTCAATCTAATTGATTTAAGTCGATTAGAGCGTTTATAAATAACTCAAACTCCCTTCAGACCCTTTTGGGATGGGCTTTTTCGAACATTTTTTGATTTATCTTCGTCCCCGCAATCTCCTCCGATAACGTTTAAGAGGAGTGTTTCTTGTTAAATTAAAAAATATTAAAATTATGATTTCACGAAGGCTTATTGGGTCGCTGGTACTCTCTACTCTTCTCTATTCATGTCAGGATCAGATTTTTTCGGAAGCCAACCAAGATCGTGTCGATGTGGGCACAATGAATGGCGAGCAGGGAGATCCTTCCGGACTGATTCGTATCAAGGCAAACGGATACACCAGTGAGAATTCATCGCCCCTGTTGGCGGACGATGAACCGGACGAGATCTTGTACAATACCACGCTTCGCGGAATGAATGCCAATCAGCCGTTGCAGATCAGCATTCAGGAACAGGATCTTCATTTCCGTTTCTTCTCTCCCCGCAAAGTATCCAATCTCAAAGTGTGGGCCAAAATATCAGGCTACGAAGAGGAGTTTATGTTAGCTGTGTTTGAAGAGATTCCCCCTTTTACCGAATTTCATCACGAATTGCCGGCTGTAAAGAAGGATGTGTTTTATAAAACACGTTCCGGAAAAGATATTCAGATCATGCATAATCCTTATCTGTCGGCTTCCGATCTGACACTGAGTGTGGAGTGCGACGATCCGTTCTGGGTAAAAGTAACCACGATGCCGTATAATCTGAAAGTGGATTTCGGTAAATATAGTCAGGAGGGATCATGGGCATATAAGATCCTGCCTGCGCATTGCCGAGAAGCCATTGCGTTTGCAATGAATATGGGATATATGTTTTCGTCGGATAAATTCAAAGAGGCGTTCGCCGAGCGTGAATATTATCGCGACAATGCCGGTACGCAGGAGATTCCTCATTCGGAATTGTGGCCCCGCCTGATGCGTAACAACGGTCGTCTGAACTTCGGTCACGTGAGCGGTGTAAACGGACTTGGAGGAGGAAATACTTTCGGTATCGCAGAATGGCAATATCTGGGGCATTATGCCGATGACCAGGCAGACCCCCATACGTTCTTCCATGAATACGGCCATTGTATCGGCTATGGACATAGCGGAAATATGACGTATGAATCGGTGCCTGGTAAACTCGGGTTTAATGACCTGTGTAACACAATATATACGGAGATGTGTATCTCCAAGGAACTTCCGGTTTATTCAAGACGTTTCATGCATACCCGTAAAAACGGCAAGTTGTATGGCGCGGCAAAATATGCCAATTCGCGTTATGTGATTGAAGATCCGGAACTGGATGCGATAGACGGTGGTCTGGATATCCGTTTCGATTCAGAACGGATTGAAGATGTCCGCAAAGGAACACCGCTTGAATTTGTACTCTCTTATGAGGATGTACCGGGAGCTACGGCAGAAACATTCCGTCCGAAAGATGTCTGTGCAGATCAAAACCGTGTGTATGTACTCAACGATGCCGATAACGCATGGAGCGTAGAGGTATTTGCTGAGGAAGCGGGTACGCTGACCCACCTGCATTCCCTTCAGTCGTGGACGTTTAAAGATGAAACACAAACATTCATCGGGCAGCCGAAAGGAATCGCCGTAGGCAACGGCAAACTCTATGTGGTCAATGTCAAGAGTCGCGTGGATGTATTCGATACTTCCGATTTCAGTTTCGTTACAGCGATCGGAAATGGAGCGTGGGGCGATGGAACGACTCAGATCGTGCACGGAATGGAAGTCATCGCGAAAGGCGACCGTGTAATCGTACGCGATAAGAAACGTCTGAATTTCTATCTGAATGAAGACATTCTGGCTTCAAACTACTGCAATGTGCCGCGTATCGCACAAAGTATCTATATGGGCGAAGCGATGGAGGTTTACGGAAGTGACATGGATATCGAGGGATTCGTTTATACAACGCATGATAATTCACGTAAGATCTACAAATACGATCCCCGTTCGGTACGTGTTTCTCAAACGTTGCAGCCTGCAGCTACATTTTCAATGACTCAGAAACCGGTGGATATCGTCAGTTTCGGTAACCGTTTGCTCGTTGCCCAAACATCGGCTCCGCGCCTGGTGGAGATCGATCCCGCTACGGGTGCCGTCGTGGGCGACCACAGCGCGGTATATCCTTTTGAAAATCTTGAGAAGATTGCGGTTGCGCGTGGTACATTCTTCGGGGTGGATCGCGGAACCAAAACGGTTTTTGCATTGCCATTGAGTCGTTTTGAAGAAGTATATCATTAAATAAAGAGATAAACGGGTGCTTCACCCGGGTATTGGAAAATGAAATCATATACAGGTTGCGAATTTGACCTTGGTGTAAAAAAATAGATTATCTACAGAATGAAAAATAAAATATTAGTTGCCTTATCCGTGCTGACTTCTTTGGCTGCTTGTGATAAGAATGAGATCGTTACCGAACAGGAAAACGGTACTAAAACCACATTATACGGATTGATCGAGCCGCAAACCCGCACCATTCTGGAGGGTCCCTCGGTAAAGTGGTGCTACAACGACAGTATCGGGGTATTTGCCGGCAATACGTCAAATGCACTTTTTAAAAATAGCGCCGAAGGAAACACCGATAAAGGTGAATTTACCGGTGTGATCGATCCCGAAGCGCGTTTGGGATTCGCCTACTATCCCTACAGTACGCACACTGCAATGGGAGCGGACAGTACGCTGTCGATCGAATTGCCCGCTCAGCAGTCTTTTGTATCCAATACAACATTCGGTCCGGGTGCGAACCCTGCCGTAGCGTATGGTGATATTTACGAACCGCTGATTTTCCGCAACCTTTGTGGCGTAGTCAAAGTGCAATTGTACGGCGACATGGTTGTTTCTTCAATCGAGTTTATTCCGAATGAGGGAGCTGTTTCCGGAAAAGGAACGGTGAAGCTCGATGCTGCCAATACCGCTCCGGTTTTGGTGATGAGCGGTGAATCTACAGACTCTTCTCATGGAAAAGTCACCCTGAAAGGAATCAGACAGGTGCAGAGCTCGCAGATCAGAAGTTACTACCTCGTTGTGCCCCCGGCAACCTATAACGGTTTCACGATTGCCGTTACAGATGTCAACGGGAAACGGAAAGAGCAGCAAGTGAACAAACCGCTAACGGTGAACCGCTCGCTGATTACCACCCTTGAGCCGCTTGAAGTGCATTCCTATACAAGCTATTTCTACTATTCATACGCCTCGCAACTAAAACTGAATGCAGCAACCTTCGGACTGGAGGAGTCGGCCTTTGAACCGGGAGCGATGTCGCAATGGAACAACCGCCTGTACATCGCAAACCGTAAAGCCAACGCCCAGAGCATCATCGTTTATGATCTGGAAACGCGTCAGGTGGTGGATATCCTGCGCAGTTGGAGTTATAATGACAAGAGTTATACGTTCCCGAACGAGAGCATCGACGAGGTGTACGTCTCAGAAGGGAAACTGTACGTAGCCAACCGTTCGTGCAAGATTGAGGTGTTTGATGCGGAAACCTTGCAGTTCATCACCCGTATCGGCGAAGGGGCATGGGGTGAAACCACCTACCGCATTCACCATACCTTTGCGATAATTCAGCAAGACAGCCTGCTGTTCGTACGTGAGAAAAACCGTATGGTGACTTACAAAGTGAGTGACATCAAAGCGGGAACATTCCAACGTGTACCGGCTTTCCAGCGTACCGATTTTACCTATTACGATGTCAACAACGCATATAACTCGTATCAGATGATTGAGGATAAAGGTTCGTTCTTTATCACCAATTTCGGAGGTGCGGCTCAGAATAAAGTGCTTTGCATCGATCCTACGTTGTTGGTTCCCGGAAGTCAGACCTCGTGGATCGAGCCGGCCCGCAACCTGTCGCTGAACTTTAACCCGGTCGGTATCGCAGCGCATTCGGATCGCTTCCTGATTCTACAGGGCGATGGAAAGATCAATATCTATGATCGCAATAAAGGGGAGGTGACGCGTACGTTCGATTCCATTTTTGGAGCCAAATTCACCAAACCGCAGAAGATATACATGCAGGATGATCAGATGTGGGTGGTAGATTACGGTTCGAAAGAGATTTACAACGCATTGATCACAACCAATGAGATTCGCGAATATTCATTTGTAACCCGTGGCGGAAATAGTACGCTGGTGCAGGTTGAGGATGAAGCGGGACGCAAGTTGGTGGTTGATGTGGAAACGCATGAGATTGTAGAGGTTTTATAAAAACTTTATAGCAATCTATAACAGCGCCCCGGAAAGGATTTTTGTGTAAGAATGGAAGATTATGATTAGTTTTACATCCGATTACACAGAAGCCTCTCCGGGGCGTTTTTGCGTTTTCGATTATTTAATAAATTACTGATGAGATCATTTCTATTCAATATATTGCGGTTAAAGCTATTTGTTTGGTCACTCTTTCCGTTGAGATTACTCTATGGGATCAGTGATTTCTTGTTCATCCTGGTGTATTATGTGGTTGGTTATCGCAAAAAGGTGGTGCGAAGAAACCTTGAAAATTCTTTCCCGGATAAATCTCCGAAAGAGATTCGTACGCTGGAGAAAGGTTTTTATCGCCATTTTTGTGATTATATGGTAGAAACGGTGAAGCTGATGCACATCTCAGACAAAGAGATGATGAAGCGTTTTCAATTCACCAACGCCGATGAGATGAGCGAAATCCTCAAAGATGGCAAGCCGGTATTCCTGATGATCGGCCATTACGGCAATTGGGAGTGGATTCCCTCCATCACCCGTTGGCTTCCCGAATCGCTCTGTCTGGCTCAGATCTATCGTCCCCTCTCGAATCCCGCTGCCGATAAATTTTTCTTAAAACTCCGCAGCCGTTTCGGTTCGTTCGGAATACCTAAAAACGATACCTTGCGGGAGATTATTCGTTTGCGCAAAGAGGGCAAACAAATCATGATCGGTTTTATCGCCGACCAGACTCCTTCAAAAAATAACATTCACTATTGGATGCAATTCCTGAATCAGGAAACCGCACCGCTCACAGGAGCTGAGAAGATCGGACGGAAGATAGATGCGAACATCATCTTTCTGGATGTCCGAAAAGTAAAACGCGGATATTATGAGGCTACCTTTAAAGTAATATCGCGCGATGCAAAAAATACGGCCGAGTTCGAAATTACAGAGGCATATATGCATCTGATGGAGCAGATGATTCGTCGCGCTCCGCAATATTGGCTGTGGACGCACAAGCGCTGGAAACACAAGCGGGAGGCATAATCCACCTCCCCATTAGCGCATGAGTCGCGGAAAACCTTAATACTACAAATTTACCATAACACATGAAGAAGAATTTATTGACCCTCGCTGTAGGGGTATGCTCGCTATCCTCAAGTTTTGCAACCACCAAGCCCAACGATCTCGCCAATTTAAATTGGCAGGCAGAAATACCTAAAGTCATTTATCCCGATCAGCAACTTGTTGATCTTTATGAAAAAACATGGGAAATTGCAGCCGATCGCGTACGTGTGGGACCGGAAGGACTCCCTTCATCCCCTTACCTCGACGAGAATTGTTACGAAGATCAGATCTGGATCTGGGATGCCTGTTATATGGTGATGTTTTCCAAATACGCACCGAATGCTTTCCCCGGGAAAGAAACCTTGAACAACCTCTATATCCCAATTCATGAAAAAACGGCAACACCTCTGCGAATACATTGGTTAGACAATCCGCCGTTGTTTGCATGGACCGAATACCAGAATTATATTTTCAGCGGCGATAAAGAACGTATCAATTACGTGCTTCGGGATAAAAAATACCTTCAACGCCATTTTGATTTTTTCAATACCCTTGAAAAAGGATACGTAAACCCCGCCATCTCTCCCAACAAAACTTTACGCGATGTGGTCAAAGACGACAAAGGGAGTATCCGGGGCTTTACATGGACCGGTTGGTCAAGTGGCATGGACAATACGCCGCGCGGCCGCGATGCGGGTGGGTATGAAAAGGTGTTGTGGGTGGATGCAATTGCTCAACAAGCTCTTTCGGCCTTATATATTGCCCGTTTATATGAAGATAACAACGATAAATCGCAGGCCAAAGCGTGGCGTCAGCGCTATAATGCCCTTAAAAAACAGATTAACGAGCAATATTGGGATGACCGGGATCATTTCTATTACGATATTGCGGTAGAGAACGGCGAGCCGTGCCGCATTAAAACTCCCGCTTCTTTCTGGCCGATGCTCGCTGAAATTCCTTCGAAGAAGCAAGCCGCTCAAATGGTGGAGTATCTGAAACAAGAGAAATATATGGGCGGCAAATATCCTTGGCCCTCACTGTCTCGCGATGATAAGAGTTATAATCATGAAACCGGCGATTACTGGAAAGGGGGGATTTGGCTGCCGATGGTTTACATGGGAACCAAAGCGCTCGAAAAATACGGTTACTACGATTTAGCGGATGCGTATGCCGAAAATGTGGTTCGTCAGCAATTACGTACCTATCATCAGGTGGTGCCTCATACGATCTGGGAATGTTATAGTCCCTCCGCTGATCGCCCTTCAACTGAACACGGACGCACCGCAAGACCCGATTTCTGCGGCTGGTCAGCCCTGGGACCTATTTCTCTATTCATAGAGAATGTGATGGGATTCCGCTCCGTAGATGCCAATGAGAAAATCGTAACATGGTCGCTGAAAAAGAAGAACGGCACGCATGGTATCCGGAACCTTCACATCGGAGCGAATAAGGTAGCTATTCTGTATAATGCCGAATCGAAGCAGATCGAGGTTTCGGCTACGGAACCGTTTACATTGAAAGTGAATGGCAAGAGCTTCAGAATCAAGGCGGGAGAATCAAAAATAAACTATGCGATCTGATCGGGGTCACCGTTGATTCTATTTTGCATTAATCAATCATACCATCAATCAGACCATCATAAATACCATCATAAATACCATCTTTAATACCATGAAACACATCATGCCGACTAACGTGCTGAAAAAAGAATTATTGGGTATCGTATGCCTGTTAGGGAGTACGTTCAACGCATTCGCTACGCCTGGAGAAATCATCCGCATCGCAACAGATCAGGTCAATCTGGTTTATAAAGTAGGCGATGACAGTCGCCTATACCAACTCTATCTGGGAGAGAAACTGAATCATGAAGCGGATTTAAAACACCTCCCGCAGGGGAATGAAGCGTATCTGACGCATGGGATGGAGGATTATTTCGAGCCGGCGATTCACCTGGTTCACAACGACGGCAATGCTTCTTTGTTGCTCAAATACCTTTCACATCAAGAGGTGAAGGTACAACCGGGTGTAACCGAAACCGTGATTACGCTGGGCGATGAGATGTATCCCGTTACCGTAAAGCTTTTTTACACCGCTTATGAAAAGGAAAATGTGATAAAAACCGCTACGGAGATTTCCCATCGGGAGAAGAAACCGGTAACGCTTTTCAAATATGCCTCCAACATGCTTCACCTCAACAGCGATAAATACATTCTTACCGAATTCGCGGGCGATTGGGCGAGTGAAGTGAAGATGAGCGAACAGCCGCTGTCTTTTGGAAAGAAAGTATTGGACACAAAACTCGGCACCCGTGCCAATATGTTTACCCCTCCGTTCTTTCAACTGGCCCTCGATGCACCCGCTTCTGAAAACCGAGGCGAGGTATTGATCGGCACATTGGGGTGGACCGGCAATTTCCGCTTTACCTTCGAAGTGGATAATAGCCGCGAATTGCGCATCATCAGCGGGATCAATCCCTATGCTTCCGAATATACCCTGATGCCGCGCGAGGTGTTTAAAACGCCCGATTTCTACTTTACTTACAGTAGGAACGGAACGGGAGAAGCCAGTCGTAATTTTCACGACTGGGCACGTAATCACCAGCTGAAAGACGGAAAGCAGTCTCGAATGACGCTCCTCAACAACTGGGAAGCTACCTATTTTAATTTTGATGAGGATAAGTTGGTGTCGCTGATGGATGATGCCGTGAAACTGGGTGTGGATCTGTTCTTACTGGACGACGGTTGGTTCGGGAATAAATACCCGCGCAGCGGAGATCATCAGGGACTAGGCGACTGGCAGGAAACGTCCTCTAAATTACCCAACGGAGTTGGACGTTTGGTTGAGGAAGCGCAGAAAAAGCAACTCAAATTCGGCATTTGGATAGAACCCGAGATGGTGAATCCCAAAAGTGAATTGTATGAGAAGCACAAAGAATGGGTGATTCAACTGCCCAATCGCGATCCTTACTTTTTCCGGAATCAGCTGGTGCTCGACCTGAGTAATCCCAAAGTACAGGACTTCGTTTTTGGAGTGGTGGATGACCTGATGACGAATTATCCCGGTATCGCCTTCTTCAAATGGGATTGCAATAGTCCCATCACCAACATCTATTCCAATTACCTGAAAGGAAAGCAAAGTCACCTCTATGTGGAGTATGTACGGGGACTTTACAACGTCTTGGAGCGTATAAAAGCCAAATATCCGGAATTGCCGATGATGTTGTGTTCAGGGGGAAGCGGTCGCATCGATTACCAGGCTTTGAACTATTTCACGGAATTCTGGCCGAGCGATAATACCGATCCGATTGAGCGTTTGTATATCCAATGGGGCTATTCTCAATTGTTTCCGGCAAAAACCATGTGCGCCCATGTGACTACCTGGAATCCCAATACGTCGATCAAATTCCGAACGGAGGTAGCGATGATGGGGAAACTCGGCTTCGATATAAAACTCGATGATATGAGTGAACAGGATGCGCTTTATTGCCGACAGGCAGTGCAGAACTACAACCGACTGAAACCGGTGATTCTGGAAGGTGATCTGTTTCGGCTTGTATCGCCTTACGACGGCAATCACACAAGCAGCATGTATGTGGATAAAGCCGGTGAACAGGCCGTACTCTTTGCATTCGATATCTATCCGCGTTATGCCGAAAAAACATTGCCGGTTCGGTTGGCGGGACTTCACCCGGATAAGATGTACCGAGTGCGTGAGATCAACCTCATGCCGGGCAAGCGCTCCTCTTTCCGAGGCAACGAGAAAGCGTACAGCGGTGAATATCTGATGAAAGTGGGTCTCAACCTGTTTACATCGGGCAAATTGAATAGTAGGGTGATTGAAATTACGCAAATTTAATTCCTACCTTTGTTAGGTGATTTTACCCCTTTTGATAATATAAATTGCCGATTCAGATGAAAAAAGTTTCTGTTGTAATTCTTAATTGGAATGGAGCCGCACTACTCCGCAATTACCTTCCTTCGGTTATTACGAATACAGACCCATCCATAGCAGATGTCGTGGTAGCGGATAACGGTTCGACAGATGAATCGTTGGAGGTGCTTCGCACGGAGTTTCCTCAGGTGAAAGTGATTGCGATGCCCGAAAACAGTGGATTCGCCGAGGGGTATAATATCGCGCTGAAACAGATTGAAACGGAATATGCCGTACTTCTGAATTCGGATGTAGAGGTTGCGCCTTATTGGCTGGAGCCGATGCTGGATTATGCGGAGTCGCATCGGGAGGTGGCCGCTATCCAACCGAAGATATTATCGTGTCGTGACCGGTGTCGTTTTGAACATGCCGGTGCGGCAGGAGGGTATCTGGATAAATACGGTTTTCCATTTTGTCGCGGTCGCATATTCGATTCGGTTGAGGAAGACAACGGACAATACAACGCAATCATCGATATATTCTGGGCATCGGGTGCCTGTTTGTTTACCCGTTTGTCTGATTACAATGCTGCGGGAGGTTTGGACCGTCTGTTTTTCGCACACATGGAGGAGATCGACCTGTGTTGGCGCTATCATTTGGCCGGGAAAAGGGTGGTTTGTATTCCCCAAAGTACGGTTTACCATTTAGGAGGAGCTACACTCGATGTGGATAATCCGCGGAAGACGTATCTGAACTTTCGCAACAATCTGTTGATGCTTTATAAGAATCTTCCGTTGGAAGAGCGAAGAAATAAGATTTTCAAGCGTAAACTGATCGATGGTATAGCAGCCGTAGGATTCATCCTGAAGAGAAAGCCGCAGAACGTGCGGGCAATCATCAATGCCCATTCGGATGCGGATGAGATGATCCGCACCCATTATTCAAAATTAACGCCAACCGAAAACCCCGAAATATTAAGTCGCTTTTATGCCGGAAACCGATCGGTGATCCTCGCCTATTTCGTTAAAGGGAAAAAACGGTTCTCCGATCTGTTCTGAGAACCTAATGAAACCGATAGCCGATGCCGAGCATTAGGTTTTTCGGAGTGTGGAACTTACTTAACTGATAGCCGGTATGTAAGTAAAAATCGCGTGTAATGTGGGTCTTCAGTGCTACAATCTGGTAAAGACCTTTCAGATCCGATCCGCGATACAATACGTTGTGCCCGATGCCGAAATTGATCGAGAAAATGGGCATCACAAGTTCTGCGCGAAGAGACAGTCCAACTGAGAACTGCTCTCTGAAGGAAGGCCGATAGAAACGTATCTCTCCCTGTTCATTCAATCCCGCCTTGTTGTCTTTCAGATTCGCACTCTCATCGTATTGCGAGTCGAGCGAGATACCGGCCCTGAGGTATCTATTGAAATTGTACATCGGATTGATGTTTATTCCGGCAATTCCGAAATAGCCCGGAATAAGATAACCCTCTTCCACAATCACCTGTTTGCGGGTAGCTCCGTATGCCACCACGTCACAACTGAAATGGGGAGCAAATAGCGGTTCGGCCCCTTTGTTGAAACGGTATGCGTTACGGGAAAGGGAGGTTGTAAAGCGATGTTTCGCCCCTAAATGGATACCCGCCGTATTTAATCCGGCATTCGGATAATTGGTATTTCCGTTTGAGAAATGAGAAAAACCGATACCCCCGGTCAGCGACCAGAATTCACTCACTTGCCACGCCAACAAGAAATCCAGATTGATGTAGGCGTTGATTTTCGAGCCCACGATCTCATTTTCGGGATTGGTGGCTACGTTATAGGGATTCCAGCCGAAAGAAGCTCCGAAATTCCATTCATAATTCAATGAAAGACGCCGACTGAGTTGGGCGATGCGGGAGTTTTGGAAAACATACAATGCGATCGGATTCCCGATCGAACTATTCAAAAACGTGTTGTAGGAAATCCCGATCCCTTGATAAGTATTGGGGTAGAGGCGTCCCAGATAGGTGTCTGCGGCGTACTGAAAAGCGTATTTCAGATGTATTCCGTAAAACTTGTTTTCCATCTTTTTGTGTTCACCGGACTTCAGCATCCGATGAGTAGGCAGCACATAGTCCGGTCGCACTTCAAACCCGATGCGGTGATTTACGATCGGGCGAATGCTGTCTGTCGGTTGTATAGTTTCTGTCGGTTGTGCGGTGTATTGTGCCCTAGCCGTGTGGCCCATCAACCAAATGATGGACAACAGCAGGTGAAACAGGTATCTATTCTTCATCTCAGGTGTGTTGGTATGCAGCGCGGGTTTAATTCAAAATCGGTTTATTCTGTTTCCGGTTTATTCTGTTTCCGGTTTATGTATGAATACTAAGAAATCCCCCGTAGGCATTTTACTGTGGAATACACCCCGTGTACATTTTTGATTTCCTGTTTTTTTATTGCTCATGTGTAGATAGAAATCGGCTTCGTACTCTTCATACTCCAAATACACCGATATTTTATTCCTTCCCACCCGTAGGTTCACCGTTTTGGTTGCATCCGGAAAAGGAAGAGAGATCGTTTGTACCCGTGGGCTTAAATCCACTTTTCGATCAGACATCTCTAATCCGTTGTCCGTCACTTTTTCGGGGTAGGGCACACGTTTATCATTCTCTTTCAGGTAAAAAAAGAGTTTGGGGTCGGTGCTCGTGAAATAAACTTTATGGTTTACCCGCGAGAATACGTGAACCGTATAGGGAATCGGCTCGGTGGAGTTGTTGTTGATGTTAATGGTTTCCTTCTCTTCCAAATAGATGGAATGCGATTGCGGTTTCAAGGTATAGGCTACGCTGTCTATTACATATCCCGATCCGGGAGGTTGTGTAATGGAAATCGGAATGGCCTGATACCCATTGTGTAATTCAACCTTAAACTGGAATTCCGAATCCCGAAGATTCTCTCCGACGCTTATCTCAAGCTGTTTTCCCACGGATCGTTTGATGGTGAAATCGACGTATTTATCTTCAAACGTAATTTTTCCCAGTCCCGACAAGTAGGTATACCCCACCGGTTCATAAGCGCTTACCAGCTCTCCCGCTTCGTTATACAATTTGCACGGAAGTCGATTATACTCCGGAATGTCCAGTTCAATTCGCGAGACCATCCATTCATCCGACGAAAGGTTAACCACACTCGTCTCCCCATCGCCATGCAAGCTGAGTAGCTCCGAGGAGAGGATCAAGCGATCCACAAATACGTCCGGATTGCATCCGTTCAAAGCGAGGATCATTGTTATAACCCCTACAGGTCGTATGCTTTTTTTGAGATGGGTAAAGAGTGACATAAGCGTGATACTAAATAGAATAGGTCGATCCCGTTCCGGATGCCTGTTTTCGTAAAAACCGCAATATATGCATATTTTCTTAATTATATATTAAAGTTATATAATCAATACGATCCAAGACCGTCGGGGATAGGGCGATGAAGCTCGAATGATTATTTTAGCTCTCTGAATTCTTAACTCAGAAAAACATGATTTATCAATCTCTCTTAAGTATCGCCGTATTATTTCCATTATGCTGTTCGGCCGTTGGGCAGAAGCAAATTGTGACGTATGAAAAAAAAGCAGACCTTTTTGCTACCACTTCGCAAAGTTCCGTTTATCGTATTCCTGCCATAACTACCTGCAAGGATGGTTCCTTACTGGCTTTCTCTGATCGCAGAAGCAGTATTCAGGATGTTCGTGCCGACCAACAAATCGATATTGTCTGTCGCCGCAGTTTCGACGGAGGAGCAACTTGGTCTGAAGAGCAGTTGGTGATGGGGTTGGCGAAAAAACCAAACGAGAGAAATAATATTCTTCCGGTTTCATTGAATGAACACGCTTACAGTGATCCTGTTGTGGTGTCTGATTCGCAAAGTGATAAGATCATCGCGTTGTGTGCGCATGGTTATGGAATCGGCGAGAGTAAACCGGGTACGAATGCTATTCTTCAGATCGTGCGCGTTGAGAGTACAGACGGAGGCAAGAGTTGGAATCAACCACAGAATATTACCGCTGATTTTTATGGACCGGATTATGAAGGCTCCTTAACCACAGACGGTGAAGATCCGAAAAATTGGAAAGCGGTTTTCGCTCCTTCCGGGAAGTTGCTGCAACTGCGAGACGGGCGCCTTGCCATCTCCATGTTTGTGCACACGGGTAATAAAACATGTAACTACGTTTATATATCTTCCGATTTGGGAGAGAATTGGGAAATAGCTGGAAACTGTGCCGCCGATCATGGTGACGAAGCCAAATTAGAGGAGTTGGCAGACGGTACCCTGATGATCAGTAGTCGCGTTTCATATAGCCAGGGAACCGGCCGATTGTATAATTATTACGCATTCGATACAAATCAATGGGGTGAAACCGAACTTCGCAAGGATGTGGCTACCGTGAATAACAATGCCGAAATTAAAGTGTTGACATCAAAAGCAGCGGGTCATTCTACGAATCGCATGCTCTTCTCTTTCGCGAATACCGAAAAAGTAAGAGATCGTCAAAACCTGTGTGTTTATTATAGTTATGAAGAGGGCGCTGCGGAGAGTTGGCAGTTCGGGAAGACGTTATGGGCCGGATCAGGAGATTATTCAACCATGACGATACTACCGGACCGTACGATCGGGGCGTTGACGGAGCGACGCATGAACGGTTCGGGCTGGGATTATCACATTGATTACGACCGTTTTTCGATCGAGGAGCTGACGAACGGCAAAGATTGGATCAACGTAACGATTACCAAAGATTTCAATCCCCTCACCGATGCCGAGTGCAATCTGGCCGGTATTGACGGCTCATTGACAATCAAAGCCGATGCAATGCCCGATCTGATCGGTAAGCGCGAGGTAGCTGTTCCCGTATTCGATACAATCTCCGTAGAGCGTGATTTCTCGGGAGACCGATTCTATCTCATCTCTTTCCCTTTCGATATTGAAAAAATATATTTCGGAGCAACGAATTCGGAGGAGTATGAACTTTATGCTTTTGATGAACAAGGGTTTAGCGGAAACCTCAAGAAGATAAAAGAGAAGCAGTTGGTACGCACGGAACTGCCGAAAGCAAATACGCCGTATCTGTTTCGTTTGCCAAATCGTTCGGCGCAAACAACGGTTTCTTTCGTTAGCGGTGTCAAACAACAATTAGCTGTTCGACCCGGAAACCATTGGGATGTTTCGGGGAATGAACTATCGGCTTTTGCCGCAAGCGATGTTCTAAAACCACACACTGTAACCGATGTATATGTTCTAAACAATACGGGTACTGCCTTTGAATGGAAAGAAACCGCCGAAATAAATTGCTTCAGCGGTTTCCTTAAAGGGGGAAAAAAAGGTAAAGCTACGATTCCCGTAGCATTGTAATACGCTTTACCCATTGCCAAAAGATTATAGCGGTTCTTTACGAACCGCTATTTACAGATTTACCTCCTACGCGTACCTGACTTAATGCGGCACATTCCGAAACAAATTTGACACGCACATGGGTGATATCGCAACCGAAATCGCCTTCTGAATGCGCTGTTTTATTTCTTTTTTGTTCGTCGGATCTGTCAATGACAGTTTTCCATACACCGTCGCTCTTTGCAACCTGCACGATGTAGCGGTATCCTTTATCATCGGGAAAAGTGAGTTCGATCTGGTTTACGCAATAGGAATCCTCCAGAAATACCGACCATATTTTTTCCTGGTCTCCCGCTTCGGCTTCCCACACAGAAGAGACATCTCCGTTATTCACATGTTTCGGATCGGTCTGTTTCTTTGTCGAACTAGCCGTCACAGGGCGGTTTAAAGCCAACGACATCATTGATGAGGGCTGCTTCATCTCTTGTGCCGGATCATAGCGCTCATAAACCCGTTCTGCCATCGCATTCGTTTTATTCTCTTTCCAAAGCGGACTGCCAAGTGTTGTAATCTCGATGAATGCATCTTTCCAATTGCGGTTGATGTTAAGTTTCTCTCTTGCTTCTGCAGAGGTATAGATACAAAGAGACAAAAGGGGTAAGAATGCGATCCGTTTTAGATTGACGCTCATTTGATATTAGATGATTTATGAATAAATCGATTAAAAGATTTTGGGGGATTCACTCTTGATGTGATAATGTGATGTCGGAGAGTGATTTCGGGACAAATGTATAACTTATTTTGAGTTATAGGAGCTTTTAACTTTTTACAAAAAGATGCTGTCCGAAATTTATGCGAATAAATCGGACAGCATCTTGACGATTATTTTTTTTTAGTTGTTTCAATACCCGATGGTAAAACGTTCTTTGTGGTGATCCTGTTTCTCCAGTTCATCAACCATTGCCTTTGCATAATCCCCCACAGAGATACGGCTTTGCCCCGCTGCGTCAACGATCAGGTCATCTTTGCCCAGTCTGTAATTGCCTGTTTTATCCCCCGGTTCCAATGAGCCGGCAGGAGAGAAGAATACCCAATCGATATCCTTTTCCGGAATCAGGGTATTGAGGTAGAATTCACCCAACGATTTCACGCCGCCCATGATCGCTTCCGGAATAACACCCGTATCGACGACTCTTACTCCGGGAGCTACGAACAGCGTACCTGCTCCACCTACAATGAGGAACCTTTTTACGCCCGCAGCTTTCACGGCTTTCAAAATCTGAGGGTAGTTCTTCAGCGTTTCTTCATAAATCTGAGGGTTTTTCCACCCCGGATTGTATGCGCTGATTACGGCATCTTTCCCTTTGGCAAGTTTTTCAATCTCCGCCGTATCACTCACATCCCCTTTGACCACGGTCAGCGCATCACTTTTAATCGTTACCTGGTCCGGATTCCGCACCATGGTGGTTACCTGATAACCTCGATCTAATAACTCTTTTAAAATAGCAGAACCGACAAAGCCGCTTCCACCGATAAGAAGTACTTGCTTCATAACCTTTATAATAAATGGTTGTTTTTAATCTCTCGCAGTAAATCCGTCACCTCTCATTGGGATAACGAACAACAGTAGAATGCACTCGATTGCCGCTTGGTTCAGAAAAGGAAGACGAATTAAGATTTCATAGAGTAAAACCGAGTAAGTTACACGAATTACCCTAATTTTGCTCATCTATTATTCAAATCACCTTATCTATTTAATAATATGATTGATCAATTTCAGGTTGTGTGTAATACGGCCGCAGGACGTCGACGATATATGCAATATCTTATCCCGCAAGTGATTGCTTCTGATGTTGTAGACCGTTACGACATTTGGGTAAATACGGTCGATAAACAGGACATTGAGTTCTTTCGGATCTTAGCCGCTAAGTTTCCGAAAATCAATCTCATCTATCAGCCTGAAGGGGTCGTAAACGGCATTGCTTCGATCAACTCCTTTTACCGCAAATGTGTGGAAAAAGACACGATCTATTTCAAACTCGACGATGATATTGTTTGGATCGAAACAGGCGCAATTGAAAAAATGGTGCGGTTCAGAGTGGATAATCCCCATTATTTTCTGGTGTCGCCATTGGTTATCAACAATGCGCTATGTACCTATATTCTCCAATCCCAATCCAAAATAAAACTCAACGGCTATTATCGGGCAGTTGCCGCGGATGAGGTGTTGTGGCGGAATAGCGATTTTGCGTGTCAGTTGCACGAATGGTTTCTCGAGAAGCTGAAAAAGGGGAGTTATGCCGATCTGCATTGCGGAACCTATCCCATCTCGATGAATCGGTTTTCCATAAATGCGATTCTTTGGTTCGGTTCGGAGATGGCGCGTTTTGACGGTGTCGTTCCGGGTGACGACGAAGAGTGGCTTTCCTGTATCCGCCCCACCGAAATCGGTGCCTCGAATTGTTTTAATGCCGATGCGTTGTGTTCCCATTTTGCGTTCTACCCTCAGCGGGCAGCGCTCGACGAACACAACATCCTGGAGCAATATGCGGAGTATCTGAACCGGGAGTGGGAGAAAGATCCGAAGATGAAGGAGATTCACCGCATCGTGCAGGAGGCGATGAAAACGGTGGAACAAAATAAAGAGGCGATTCTTGCACAACCGGAGATCTATCAGACGGTGCCGCAACCGAAACCCTCTCTTTTCGACAAACTGGGTAAAATACGACTTCCTTACCTCACTTTCCGGAGCATTGTGCAGATGAAGCGTCAATTCCGCAAAAAGAGGGAGAAAAGAGAAATGAAACGATTCACTTGGATATCGGGTGCATAAATACACGGTTAAACTTGCAAAATATAAGAAACAATGTGAACTTTAGTCAACAAGAACATCGCTTCACAAGTATTCTTGAAATTTCTTATCATGCAATCAGTTTTTCTCTGTAATTTTGCTTACTTCATTTAATAATTTATTCAGTTTAACAAGAAATGAGAAGATGGCGTATTGAAGATTCGGCCGAACTGTATAATATCAACGGTTGGGGACTGAATTATTTTAATATCAATGAAAAAGGGAATGTGACTGTCACTCCACGTCCGGGCAACCATGCGGTGGATTTGAAAGAGTTGATGGACGAGCTTCAGGTAAGAGACCTTACCGCTCCCGTACTACTCCGTTTTCCGGATATTCTGGATACTCGTATCGAGAAAATATCCAATTGTTTTAAACAGGCTGCCGAAGAATATGGCTATCAGGCTCAGAACTTCATCATTTATCCGATCAAGGTGAATCAGATGAAACCGGTTGTAGATGAGATTGTGGGACATGGTAAAAAGTTCAACATCGGTCTGGAAGCGGGTTCTAAACCGGAATTGCATGCCGTCTTGGCATCCAACATTGATTCGGATTCATTGATCGTCTGTAACGGTTACAAGGATGAGAACTACATCGAGCTGGCTTTGTTGGCACAGAAGATGGGTCGCAGCATTTTCCTTGTCGTAGAGAAGATGAATGAACTGAAAACGATCGCCCGTATTGCGAAGCGTCTGAACATCCGTCCGAATATCGGTATCCGTATCAAACTTGCCAGCTCCGGAAGCGGAAAATGGGAAGAGAGCGGCGGCGATGTGAGTAAGTTCGGTCTGAATTCAAGCGAATTGCTCGAAGCAATCGATTATCTTGAAAAAAATAAGATGACAGACTGTCTTCGTCTGATCCACTTCCACATCGGAAGTCAGGTTACGAAGATTCGCCATATCAAAAATGCCCTTCGCGAGGCGGCACAGTTCTATGTGCAGTTGCGTAAGATGGGCTTCAACGTTGAATTTACCGACATCGGCGGTGGTTTGGGCGTTGACTACGACGGCACGCGTTCCTCTTTGAGTGAGAGCAGCATGAACTATACCATCCAGGAGTATGTGAATGACTCGGTGGCGGCGTTCGTGGAAGCTTCCGATAAGAATGAACTTCCGCATCCGAACATCATTACGGAAAGTGGTCGCTCTTTGACCGCTCATCACTCCGTATTGGTTTTCGAGGTACTTGAAACGGCTACGTTGCCCGAGTGGGATCCGAAAGAGGAGATCAGCGAAACAGACCACGAATTGGTTCGCGAGTTGTATGAGAATTACGAAAACATCAGTCAGCCTCGTTTGTTGGAGACTTGGCACGATGCGTTGCAGATCCGCGAGGAAGCGCTGGACTTGTTTAGCTTGGGAATGCTTGATTTGCGTACCCGTGCACAAGTTGAACGTTTGTTCTGGTCTGTAGCCCGTGAGATTCTGAAAATCTCTCAGGAGTTGAAACATGCCCCTGAAGAGCTTCGTAAGATTGCGAAAATGTTGCCGGATAAATATTTCTGTAACTTCTCGTTGTTCCAGTCTTTGCCCGATTCATGGGCGATCGACCAGATCTTCCCGATTATTCCGATTCATCGCCTGAATGAGAAACCGTCTCGTACGGCAACTTTGCAGGATATGACGTGTGACTCAGACGGAAAGATCGATAATTTCATCGCTACGCAGAATAACCCGTATAACCTGCCGGTTCATCAGTTGAAAGACCACGAACCTTATTATATCGGTGTTTTCCTTGTAGGGGCTTATCAGGAAATCCTGGGAGACCTGCACAACCTGTTCGGCGATACCAATGCGGTACACATCAGCGTTTACAACGATCGTTATGAGATTGATCAGGTGTACGACGGCGAAACGGTGGCGGATGTATTGGATTATGTGGATTACAACCCGCGTAAATTGGTTCGTAACGTTGAAGGATGGGTGACACGCTCTATGAAAGCTGGTAAAATCACGCCGGAAGAGGGTCGCGAATTCCTTTCAAACTACCGTTCGGGACTTTACGGATACACTTATCTGGAAAGAGACTAACAAAATGATACATAAAAAGAGGGTGTGCACTTCAAAAGCATTCCCTCTTTTTAATAATGTTAAAGGCCTGAGCTTTCACTTCAAAGTTCAGGCCTTCCTTATTAGCTCTTTAAGTCTTATCTTCGAGAGTTATAAAACCGGCGGTTGCAGCATTTATGAATCGCGAAGCCAGCCAGCTCTTATCATATTCGAACGCACAACAGCTACTGTCGGGAGTCATGTCGCGTCATATAAAGGTTGTAATAAGGAAGGAATTTATCCTATATATATACCCCTTATGTGTGAATAAGGCGTATGTGTTGATATTTACACTTATAATGGGTGGAAATACTATTTATGTAAATAACGACGGATTATTATACTGTTATTAAGATTATCATTATAGGAAGTATTATATTAAACCCAATAGCGTAATACTAAAAAATAATTTATATATTTAATTAAATTATATTTAGTAAAATGGAATCGGAAAAAATTGAACAATATACACCTCAAGAGCTAGCATCAAAAGTCTTTAATCTAGAAATTTCTCCAGAACTATTAAAAGAGATTATGGTGCCTGCAAAAAGTTATATGGAAGAATTTGCAGGTGCATTAAAGACAGAAATTATAAGTAACAAAGAATTTAATAATGCAACAATTTCTTCCCTCGAGAAAATAACAGATAGCTTAGCAAATATTATTAGTAACCAAGGAGGTTCGATAGACCCTATTATACTAAATAGGATTATTGAATTGATAAATGAGATTGTTAAAACTATTAAGGATATTAATTTTGAGGCTCAAAAAAAAGCAGACGAGAATAAGAAATTCATAATAAAAGTGGGGGCTGCAGTAGCAACAATTGCCGTTCTGATTTTCACAGGCGGACGTATTAATTTGACAGATAAAATGAAATGATAGCTTTTTATGGGATAGACTGCACTGCCCAAAGAATGGTGGCATTGAAATAAAACCCTCTCAAGAAGGAAAGGTTGATCAATTGACTATATCGCATTATACTTGTGATAATCCAATAACAAAAATAGAAATAGTATGATAATCGTTTTTACGAGTATCATACTATTTCTATTTCATGCAATATTATTAAATAAAGGAAAGTAAGACTTTTTATGAACACAAATACATATACACTTGAGGAGTATTTCAAAGTCATCGATGGCAATGGACAGTTCATCATACCTTCATATCAACGAGGCTATGTATGGGGGCAAGAAAAAGCAAACAATGAGAAAAACTCGGTCCAAAATATAGTCGACAGTCTCCTTGAAGGCTATTCACAATCAAAGAAAGAAATATTCCTTCAAGGTATTACTGTTTATAAAGATGACAAGCAGATTTATCTCGTAGATGGACAACAGCGGACTACATTTTTCTATTTGCTTCTTAAATATCTGAAGTATGATGGTTATATGAAAATGCATTATGCCGTCCGTCATCAATCGGACCTTTTTCTCAAAGATTTAGACATTGATAAGGTCCTTTCCTATGGACAAGATGAAAATGAAGAATTCCAAGATATATATTTCTTCAAGAAAACGTTGCTGATAATAAATGGAAGGTTAGCTAATGTATCAAAAGAAGACTTTAGAAACTATATTCTCTCTAAGGTTAAATTCCTGTATATCCCTATTGACCCGGAGAAGGCTACCATCATATTTAGCATGATGAATGGCAATAAAGCTCAAATGCTACAAGAAGAGCTTATCAAATCAGAATTGTTAAGATGTGCGTCATTGCAAACAGAAGACAATCTTATTTCTGAAGCTGAAAATTCTGTCATACGAAGCAGACTCGCTAGGGAATGGGATTCATGGCTATATTGGTGGAATGATCCTGAACGACAGACATTTTTTCACATTACCACACCTTTAGGCTGGCTTTTGCCATTAGCCAACGAGAATGAGAGGATCTCCTTTGATAATTTCAGAAACAACCATATAGTCAAACCTACTGTGAAAGCTCCTGTGAAAGCTCCTGTGAAAAATGCAAAGATTGTTTTTAAGGAGATGAGACTTCTACAGAAAAGCATTGAAGATGCTTATAATAATCCCAAAACATATAATTATTTGGGGGCGATTTTGGAATTTAGAAATTCTGCGGGAAATAGATACCGTTTTCTAAAATGGTATTTTGACAAGGTAACTAAGTGTAAAAATAACGCAGAACAAACGGCTCGGGAACTTGAAAGATATTATGATTTGTCAATAATAGGAGTCAACCATGAAGATATTGACAAAAACAACTTGCAGGCTATCATTGATGCAAGAGATGACTTCCGAGCAAAACTGAATGATAACTTGCTATACAACTCAAATTATGAGGTCGCAGCTAAGTGGCTATTAAGATTAAATATTGCTGAAGATTCAAACCAAGAATCAGGTAAAGGAAGGAAATTTGATTTTGATATATGGAGAGAACGTTCTCTTGAGCATATCTATCCAAAATCAAAAGTTGGACATAAGCTGGATGGAGTTACTGTTGATTACGATAATAATGTTCTTGAAGACACTTCAAAAATAGAGATTTGGCGAGAAGATATCAAGTTCATTCCAGATGGTGAAGAATTCGAATATATTGCTTCCGAACATTCTATAGGAAACCTTGTGCTCCTCTATAAGAATGACAATAGCAAATTAAATGCAGGTGATTTTGAATCCAAAAAGCGAACTTTCTTTGATAACATTGGGGATAGTCTTTTCAAGAGCAGGCATTTGATACATACGATTTCTGTCTTTGCAACTTCATCATGGAAAGAATTAGAAATAGCTACTCATAAGAAGCAGGAAATTGACAAATTCGACAAACAATATGAGAAAACAATCATACAGACTTCAAGGGGGGAATAGTTATTCCTTGAGAGATTTATTTGATGGAAAAAATGATAAAATAGTCATTCCTGACCTTCAGCGAGATTATTGCTGGGGAAATTCAGAACACGATCTTGTAGGCCCTTTTGTTGATTCTCTTTTGGCTCTTGACAAGTCTCAAGATCTCACCATGGGACTTATCTACGGATATTATAATCCATTGATGCCGGATCGCCTCCAGTTATGCGATGGCCAACAGCGCATAACTACTTTGTTTTTAATTCTTGGGATATTAAATAGAAGATTGAATAATAAGTATAAGGATCTGCTTATTTCGAAATATGAGCTACACGATGACGATTGTGAACCTTATTTGCAATACGCCATAAGAGAAAGCTCGTTGTATTTCATTAGCGATTTAGTATTGCATTACTTTATTCAGATAGAAGACTGTGATCACGATCTAAAAAATGCCGGTGAAATTTCTAACAGTTTCTGGTTTCTTCAATCATATAACTCGGATCCAACGATTCTATGCATATTGCAAGCTATCTCCACAATAGAAACTAAGTTAGATTCGCTAACAGAAGAGCAACTATCCGGTTTAGGTGATTTCATTTCCGGCAAAAATGAAAGTGTACCACATATTGAGTTCCTATACTATGATATGGGGAACAGAACTAACGGGGAAGAGACATTTGTAGTTATCAATACAACAGGTGAGCCACTCTCTGCAAATCAGAACCTAAAACCACTTATAATAAATGAATATAAAGCTGTTGTAGATAAAATTGAAGATAAATGGGAAGAAATGGAAACTTGGTTCTGGCAACACAGAGACAAGTCAAGCAAAATACCTCATACATCCGATGAAGGAATGTCTGAATTCTTTCGATGTGTGAGACTCTATATGTCAAAAGACATACCCGGTTATCTTTCATCTGTAGATCCGAAGGACAAATTTCCATATCGGGATATTGAATTTGGAAAAGTATATGATTTGTTTAAACATTACCAACGTATTTATTCATTAGATTATTCCGAAAGATATGATGAAAACTGCAACTACAACAACACGAATAATAAAGGCAGATATACAGCTAAACAACTCTATGCTTTACTGCCTACTATAGCTTATTGTGACAGATTTCCAAAATGCTCGGATGAAAACATAAAAAAAATATTCCATCTTTTTTCAATCATGGCTGGATATCGTAGCGTTGATAACATTCATCAAGCGGGAGGGCAAACTGCTCCGGCTTGGAATGCGATGAAGCTTATTGACGAGATTGCGGGTGAAGGCGACTTAAACGGAGATGTTTTGAGCCTAAAGGATTATACTAATAATTATTTTGAGCATGAAAGAGCAAAGATTAATTTGATTTATGCTTCTCATGATCGAAAGGCAGCAGAGAAAATCATTGTTGAAGCAGAGCAAAATAAGATTTTCAATGGACGCCTGAAAGTGATTGTAGATTGGAGTAATAATAATATTGATGTATTTGCATCCTATATGGAAAAAATCCGCACATTATGGAAAGGCAATTGTGATAATAATATAGATATTCTCAGAAGGTCGCTATTGACACAGCAATGGAACGAGTACCCGATACTGGTAGAAGGAAAATCTCATAGGACATTAGGCTGGCAATGGTCTGACTGGTATCGATTCTTCATCCAAAACAGTAGCAAAATCAAAGAGTATCTTGGCGAATCTTTATCTCCAGCTGAAAGAATCCTAAATTATACAGACACTAGCAACCCATGTTATGCAATCATTAAAGACGAAGCTTATCTTAAAGAATCATCTGCGAAAAACTTGTATGACTGCAGAAACGGAATAATTGTGTTGATGCAAAAGGAACGAGCATCAGCAGATTATTGCTTGTTTTTCAATAATATACCATATCCTAAGAATTTGCTTGGAAAAAAATGGCGCCAGATTTGGGTATGGGAAAACCTGTTATTTTGCGACCATGACTCCTATGATCTTACTATAGATTATGAGTATCATCTTGGAAATGGATATAAGATATTCCTTTTCAGCGGAAAGCATAAAAATTTAAAGCCTTTCAATTGCATAGAAAAAGCCGAAAGTTGGGGTTTCTATAAAACAGACGATAGGCATAATGGTTGGTGTTCAGACTATATAGCTGATGGTAAGGAAGCTAAAGATCTTATGATCAAGATAGCCCATTGGGTTGATTAGAAATAAAAAAGACTGCCCTATAACACCGATTATGATAATCCAATCGTAAAAGCAGAAAAGCCAAGATAATCACATCGACTATCTTGGCTTTTCTGCTTTCATATAATCTCTTGTAATAAGAGTAAATAAGGTGTTTTATCCGATCAAAGCCCCAGAGATATAAATAACCCCCTGCAAATAGAATTTAGTTCTTCCTCGATTTCCCTTTCGGATGAGAAACGACGGGTAAATACCCTACAGATATTTATATATCCGGTCTGAATTTATCCGATAATTATTTATTGTCATAGTTTTATTTTAGAAAATAAAACCATGTTCGTATTTTTGCGAACAATGATATTCCTATATGGCTAAAGAAAATAAATATACTGCTCAGCAAGTTGATATCGCTAAGATTGCAAAAGCATTGGGACATCCTGCAAGAGTAGCGATATTGGAGTATCTCGCGTCTTTGGATCACTGCAAAAAAGATATTTTCTAATTTCTTCACTGAACCACCTTGCAAGGACGGCCGTTGTTAAATAAAAAATTTACAAACATTGTTCGTTGTTTTACGAATCACGAAATATTAATTATTATAAATTCATATAATTATGGAAATCATTGTATTAGGTACAGGTTGTTCTGGTTGTAAGAACCTGTATAACACAGTAGAGAAAGCTATAGAAGAACTCGGATTGACCGCTGATCTGAAAAAGGAAGAAGATTTGATGAAAATTATGGAGTATAACGTAATGCGGATGCCGGCTTTGGTTATTGATGGGAAAGTAGTTTCATCAGGTAAAAGCCTTTCTACAAACGAAGTGAAAGAACTATTGACAAAATAATAAAATACCACACATTATGAAAATAACCTTATCTGCCATTATCGTATTGCTGATTGCCTTTACCTCTTGTTCGGGTACGAGCAAAAAGTCGGAAGCTACAAGCGTTACCACACAAACAGTCAAAGATTATGTTGAAGTGATTTATTTTCATGGCAAGCAGCGATGCATCACTTGTAATGCAATTGAGAATCTAACCAAAGAGGTATTGCAGGAGTCCTTTTCTGAAGAAGTAAAAAAGGGGAAAATTCAGCTTCGCGTGATTGATATATCTGAAAAAGAGAATGAGGCTATTGCCGATAAATATGAGGTGAGTTGGTCTTCATTATATATCAATAAGTGGAGTGATAATCAGGAAAAACGTGAGAATTTGACTGATTTCGGATTCTCATATGCAAAGTCATCCCCGGATCTGTTTAAAGAGGGCATAAAAGAGAAAATATCAACCCTATTAAACTAAATGGTATGGATTTTCTTCAGACACTATTGGATAATAGTTCGATGCCTGTGTTCACAGCCTTCATTCTAGGATTATTGACAGCTGTCAGTCCTTGTCCCTTGGCTACGAATATAACGGCTATCGGGTTTATCAGCAAGGATATCGAGAGTCGGCATCGTGTGTTTATGAACGGTATACTTTATACCCTTGGCCGTATCTTAAGCTATACGTTGCTTGGGGCTGTTCTTATCGTTTTGCTCAGAGAGGGGTCGAGTATGTATCAAGTGCAGAAGATAATCAGCAAATACGGAGAGATGCTGATTGCGCCCGCGCTGATTCTTATAGGAATTTACATGCTTGATATCATCAAGGTTAACTTACCGACTCTGAATATCGGAGGTGACAAATTAAACGTATCGAAGCGAAATGGAATCGGTGCACTTTTATTAGGCGTTTTATTTGCGCTTGCTTTTTGTCCCTCAAGCGGGATATTCTTCTTCGGAATGCTGATGCCGATGGCTGCTGCTGAAACGGGTGGTTATTTGTTGCCAATGGTGTTTGCGATTGCAACCGGATTGCCTGTTATTGTGGTAGCCTGGATCTTGGCTTATAGCGTGGCCGGAATGGGGAAATTCTATAATCGGATGCAAGTGTTTGAAAAGTGGTTCCGTAAAGCTATCGCGGTTATTTTTATACTTGTTGGATGTTATTACGCGTATATTTATTATCTATAAAAGACAAAAATGAAGAAAGTTCTAATTCTCTGCACAGGAAACAGTTGCAGAAGTCAGATGACACACGGTTGGCTTCAATCGTTTGATAAAGATCTGTATGTTAGATCCGCCGGTACCAATGCGGCCGGAAAACTTAACGAAGGGGCTGTGGCTGCGATGGCTGAAGTCGGCATTGATATCAGCAACCATACTTCGGATTCCATATGGGTTTTGACGACCCTTCACACGCCGTTGGTACTCCTGAAGAAATCCATAGTGAGTTTGTACGCGTTCGCGATGAGATAAAAAATGGATTTTATAAATTCTATCTTGAGCAGATCAAGGGGAGCGACAACGTTCCACTAGGAGGAATTATTACCCGCAAAATAGTTACGAAGAATCATGAAATTGAATATAACACCCAAGTATTCTTATAGAAATTTGATAACGTTACGATTATCGGCCTTCTTCTTACGCTAGTAATTCTATTTTCGTTTCAAGGGAAAACCATTCTTGCAAATCCCCTTCATATTACTTTTTGTAATCAGTTTTCTGATGGGAATCAGAAATGCTTATTTTCCGATAGATCGCCTGCGGAATTTTCTGAATACAAGAAAGCTATATGGTTTTCAATACGTTCTGGCATCGTTATTTGGCGCTTGTGGCCAAAGGGGTATCAATCGGAACCGCCATAGCCTTTATGATGGCGGTGGTAGGACTTTCATTGCCCGAAGCCACGATGTTGAAAAAAGTAATGACATGGCGACTCATCGCTATTTTCTTCGGAACTGTTGCCGCTTTCATCATCTTTTCGGGATACTTGTTTAATGCAATTCTATAGAAAACGTTAGCCGCTCCCGAAGCGCCATGACGGCGCTTCGGGAGCGGCTATTTTAAATCTTGATGTAGATTTTTCGTTTGTAAAGTTGGTAGCCGAAGATCCAGTTGAATCCCACGAACAGCAATGCAAACGCCAACGAAGCGGGGTAAGGTCCCAAAACCGGAACCAATACGATGTCATAGATAAATCCTTTCACGTTGATGATCTCTCCGTGATACCAGAAACGGATGCTTCCGAAAAGGACTGACAACAAGGCGCCCAATACATACATGAACAGCGGGTTGATACCGAACGACTCGAAGAAGCGACTCCATTTCTCTTTTCCCTTCATGTCTATGATCCAGATCAGGAAGGAAAGGAACTGAGTGGCGAATCCGCAGGTGACCAGAACGAACGTCGGACTCCAGATCTTCTTATTGATCGGAATGCCGTAACTCAGTAACAGCCCCGAGAAAAGCAGGATCGTGCCGAAAATGAACATGTTCTGAATGCGTTCGCCGTTTTCTTTGTATTTCAGGATGATCCCTCCCACGAACATGCCGAACATCACGTGCGGAATGCAGGGCAAAGTGCTGAGCAACCCTTCCGGATCGAAAGGAATGGCGTGTGCGGGGATATCGCCGTTGGCGGGTACCCATTCGCGATACATGTGGTTGACGCCGATAACGGCGCGATCCACCACTGCGATGATGTTCTCTTCCGAAAGGTCGAATCCGTGACCGGCAAAAAGGATCACCGTATAGGCGGCCAAGATTCCGAAGGCGGTCCACAGGAAATATTTCTGTTTGATTAACAACGAGAGGATCGCTCCTCCGCAATAACACAAAGCCAGGCGTTGCATCACCCCTAAGATGCGGATGGTTTTAAACGGGAATACGCTCTCTAGAAACCGCTCACCGAAACTCAACTCCGTATTTCCGATGTTGAACATCCCGTAACAGAGTTTGGAGAACCAAGCGATGCCGAGTCCGATCGCGAAGATGACAATCGTACGTTTGATAATTTTCTTCAGAGCGTCGCCGCTCAACTTCCCCCCGTATTTGCGGAGAGAGAAATCCATCGAGACCCCCATGATAAACATGAAGAAAGGGAAAACCAGGTCGGTAGGCGTAAGGCCGTTCCACTGAGCGTGTCCCAAGGGCGCATAAACTTTGCCCCAGGAACCCGGATTATTCACCATGATCATCCCGGCGATCGTGATACCGCGCATCACATCGAGTGAAAGTAATCTGCTGCTTTTAGCCATTGTGTCATTGATATTAGATTGTTGTTAACTGCAGGTTCCGATTCGCGAATCAGCTGTTCTGCCCGCGATAGGCATCCACCGCTTTCTTTACCGAACCGTGCAGTAGCAGCAGGCGGTTGGCCTCATCGTATCCGATGCCCAATTCTTCGGAGACCATCTTGGTGCCTCGGTCAACCAGTTTCTGGTTCGAGAGTTGCATGTTCACCATCTTGTTGCCTTTTACGCGTCCCAGTTGAATCATCACCGAAGTGGTGATCATGTTGAGTATCATCTTTTGGCCGGTTCCCGATTTCATGCGGGAGCTTCCGGTGACAAATTCCGGACCCACAACCATCTCGATCGCGATGTCGGCAGCCTTCGAAAGCGGAGAATCGGGATTGCTGGAGATGGCTCCGGTTAGAATGCCGTGTTTTCGGGCGGTTTCAAGTGCCGCAATCACATAAGGCGTCGTACCCGATGCGGCGATTCCGATTACGGTATCTTTCTCATTGATGTTGAATGCCTGTAGCTCTTTCCATCCTTGTTCCGTATTGTCTTCGGCGTTTTCCACCGGATTGCGTAGTGCTGTATCGCCCCCAGCAATCAGTCCGATCACCACCGTATTGGGCATTCCGAAAGTGGGAGGTATCTCCGAAGCGTCGAGTACGCCCAGGCGACCGCTCGTACCGGCCCCCATATAGAATATGCGTCCTCCCGATTTTACACGGGGAACGATCTCTTCCACTAATTTCTCAATCTGAGGGATGCAGCCCGTGATCACATTGGCTACTTTGATGTCCTCTTGGTTAATTCCTTCAAGAAGTTCACGAACCGATTTGTTTTCCAGGTCGTTATGGAGTGAAGGTTGCTCTGTGATTTTTACGAAAGACATATGCTTTTGGGTTATGTAATGCTTATTGATGGAATCGGATGAGTCCCTCCATGGGACTTTGGGTGATGGTGCCGAGCCGGATGCCCAGGTCGTCGGCCGCTTTCCGCAACACCTCTTTGTAGTAAAAGGCTACCGATCCGATCATGTTGACGTTGTAATTCTCGTAATCGTACAGCATGACGTTTCGGGTGAGGAAAGCGTTGAAAGCGTTGTAAACCAGTTGATGGATCTCCGGTTCACGAATGTTTCGGATCAAAAACGGCGAAAGGGATGCCAGAAATCGATTTGGAAAAGGTTTGCGGTATACGTTTTCAACAATCTCCCCAGCAGTCAGGCCGCTCTCTTCGAAGAAGCGATCGCAGAGGTGCCGGGGAAGTTGTCTTTTCAGCACATCACCCACCAACAGTTTGCCCAACGATGCGCCGCTTCCTTCATCGCCCAATATAAAACCGAGCGGAGAGATGTTATCGGCAATCTTCTCGCCGTCATAATAACAGGAGTTCGAACCCGTTCCCATGATGCAGGCAATGCCGGGCTGCTCTCCGCAAAGTGCGCGGGCCGCCCCCAGTAAGTCGTTATTCACCTCGATTCTCGCTTCGAAAGATTCCGCCAGGGCATCTTCCACTACTTTATTCTTTTCCGGATTGGCACAGCCGGCACCATAAAAATAAATAGCCTCAATGGGGAGTTCGCTCAGCGAGGGCAAAAGATGCTCTTTTACCTCACGACTGATCTCCTCTGTCGTAATAAAGAAGGGGTTGATTCCTTTGGTGAAGATCTGTTTTACACACGCTCCGTTTGAAACCACGCACCAGTCCGTCTTTGTAGAACCACTATCTGCTATAAGAATCATATTGTGTAGTTTGCTTAGTTTGAATACTGATTATTTGTATAGATAGTATTTTTTTGAAAGTTTTCGGAACGGCTCCACATCTTTGTACCAGTAGGCACTGATATCGTCGAAGCGGTAGTTCTCAGAAAATTTCTTGCGGATCTGATCACTTCCGCTCACTTTATCAAACATGTTGAACCGTTTATCATCCGCATGTTCGAATACTTTTCTATCCGGATAGAGTGCGGCTAGTTCCTGCATCACATAAAATTGGATTTCGGAGAGGCGTACCTTGGCGAAGTCCGTTACATGTACCTGCACCCCCTGTAACGATTCTCCTTTGCCAACGGCATAGAAAGGCTTCAGATGCATGGGGCGGAATCTAACGCCCGGCAACTTCAGGTCGTTCAAGTTCTGTGCCAGCGAGTCGGCATTGACCCATTGTGCGGCGAACATCTCAAACGGAATGGTATAACCCACTCCGATGGAGAGATACCCCAACTCACCTACGATACCGCTGATGGGATAGAATACCGAAGAGGTGGCATGGGGGATGTGAGGCGATGAGGGAACCCACGGTAAGCGGGTTTCTGAGAATTCCATTTTTCGTTTCCACCCTTTCATCTTTACTACGCTGAGGTTGCATTTCTTCTCATTCATCCCCTCGTTGTTGATCATCTGCGCCAACTCTCCGCAAGTGAGACCGTAAATATAAGGGATCGGGAACTGACTTACAAAGGAGAAGTAACCCTCTTCTACGATATTTCCTTCAATCTTATCGCCCCCTACCGGGTTTGGACGGTCGAGGACGATGAATTCCTTTCCGTTTTCGGCACACGCTTCCATCGCAACGCCCATCGTGCTGATGTAGGTGAATGAGCGACAGCCGATGTCTTGGATGTCATACACCAGCACATCTATATCCTGCAACATCTCGGGTGTGGGTTTGCGTGTTTTACCGTAGAGTGAATATACGGGAAGTCCCGTTTTTGGATCGTTCGAGCTGTCGATCTTATCGCCCGCATGGACATCGCCACGTACGCCGTGTTCGGGTCCGTAGAGGGCGACGAGATTTACGTTGGGTGCTTCGTGGAGGATGTCTATGGTTGATTTTAGCTGTGCATCCACACCGGTGGGGTTGGTGATGAGCCCGACGCGTTTCCCCTCCAAACATTTGAAGTTGCTTTCGCGAAGCATGTCGAGACCGGTTTTTACTTTCGGTGCGGCATGACCGAACGAGAGGGTGAGGGTGGTCAGAAAGGCTGCCAATAAATATCTTAGTTTCTTCATTTGTGTATCGTTTTGATGAACGCCCCGATTGCCCGAGGTGATTTTTTAACTCTTAATCTTTTTTCCCGAAGTGCGGATCTACTTTTACGAACATCGTCACCAGGATGGTGGTGGCGCAACACATCATGATCCACCAGAAGAAGTTTTCATAGCCCAACTGCTCCTGTAGCCATCCGGCGAACATGCCGGGGATCATCATCCCCAACGCCATGAATGCCGTACAGATGGCATAATGGGCGGTTTTGTACTCCCCTTCGGCAAAGTAAATCATAAACAGCATGTACGCCGTGAATCCGAATCCGTATCCGAACTGCTCGATGAATACGCACAGGTTGATGATGAACAGGCTGTCCGGCTGGAAGATGCTCAGGTATAGGAAGGTGGCGCAGGTAAGGGAGATGCTCCACGCCATCGGCCACAACCATTTTTTCAGTCCCCCTTTCGCAGCTACGATTCCCCCGATAATGCCTCCCAGGGTAAGTCCGATGATTCCCACCGTGCCGTACACCATGCCCACTTCACCGGTAGTAAGTCCCATTCCTCCCACATCCTTTCCGTCTAATAGGAAGGGATTGATCAGTTTCACCAACTGCGCTTCCGGGAAACGGTAAAGCAGCATGAAAAGGATGGCGATCCAAACCTGGTCTTTCTTGAAGAAGGATGCGAAGGTGCCGAAGAACTCTTTGAAGATACTTCCCGCCGTTACGTCTGCCGATGGTCTGTCTGAGGCCGGTTTCGGAAGAATGAAGCGGTGGTAGAGCGTGATGCAGAGGAAGAAGATCGCCAGGATTCCGAATGTGATGGACCACGCTAGCGGAATGTTGCCCGAGAGTCCCCTGAATTCAGCTTTGGTGCCTGTCGTTAGTTTCGGATCGGACTGAACGAGTACGTATGCGGGTTTATCCCAGTTTTCGGAAGTGAATGTTAACCGTTCGCCTGCGATGAGGGCGATGCTTTTATCGCCACTGCTCTGCCCTGTGTTCAGCACTACGGTTTCGCCCGGCGCAGGGGCTTTTGTCAGTTTCACATAGGCGATGTTGATTGCTCCCGTGCTGTTATTTTCTGTTTTTACAACCTCTTTTCCGAAGTTGTGTTTGATCCATCGACCGAGCGGTGTGGCGATATTTGTTGACCACCAGCTGACCTCTTTTTTCGCTTTTTGCGCTTGATCTTCTGCTTTTGCGATGAAGCCGTTCGCTGCATTGTATTCGGTTGCGGCACGTTTCAAAGAATCGGCTTTAGCAGCATCAATGCGTTTGGTGCTTAGCCGGATCGTTTCGGGATAGACTACAAAGCAATCTTCAGGCGCATTGGCGGTAGTAGTGGAAAACGTTATGTTCTCGGCGAATGGTAAAAAGACCTCTTTGGTGTGATCGGGACTTGCATCCACACGGATGTTGATGGGTTCTTTGCCGGTGTTCATCTCCAAAAATCCCGCCAGAATCACTAGGATACCTTGTCCGAAGATCGTGGCACAGCGATAAAACGTGCTTCGTATCCCTACATAGAGGGATTGTTCGTGATCACTGAGCGCCAACATGTAGAAACCGTCGGCGGCGATGTCATGGGTTGCCGAAGCAAATCCGATCACCCAGAAAATCGCAAGTGTCATCTGGAAGAAGGTACTCAGTGGAAGCGTGAAGGCGATACCCGCCAATCCTAGTCCCACGATCATCTGCATGAGTACGATCCACCAACGTTTGGTTTTGAACAGATCCACGAAGGGACTCCAGAAGGGTTTGATCACCCACGGTAGGTAGAGCCAGCTGGTATACAGGGCGATGTCGGCATTTGAGATTCCCAGGCGTTTGTACATAATCACCGAAATGGTCATTACGGCCACATAGGGGAGACCCTGTGCAAAGTATAAGGTGGGAATCCAAGCCCACGGTGATGTTTTTTTGTCGTTCATGTGTAGAGTAGATTTAAGGGTCAATCAAAGGTATAAATGGGATAGTCCCGATTAGTAGCGTTTGCTCAAGGTGGCTCCGATGTAGTAATGCAGCAGGATCTGATCGTAGGTGTATCCTTTTTCGCTCATTACGGCCGCTCCGATCTGGCACAGTCCCACGCCATGTCCCCAACCGGCACCCGTAAGGATGAATTTCTCATTTTCACCTTTCTCTGAATCGGCCGCTATCTTGTCTACAACGAATGCCGAGCTGTAAAGGTGCGAAGGGGAGAGGGTGCGACGGATCTCCAGTTCTTTTCCGATGATTAAGGTGCGCTTCGAACCCACGATCTTCAATTTCGTAAGTCGGCCCGACGTGCCGCGTTGTACCGGAATGAGGTCGATGAGGGTTCCAAAGTCGATACCCGAACGCTCGCGGATCAACTGCGACAGTTCGTCTGTTGTATATTCCACTTTCCAGCGGTAGAAGTCGGTTGTTTCCTGATCGTAGTTATTGAGGACCTGTGATAGGATCTGTTTCGCTGTCGTGTTGCAGAATGCCGCCGGTGCGCTGCGGATCCATTTCTCCGCTTCGGCCTCGTCGGTAAGGTCGGGCAATCGCTCCGGGTGTTCGCTGTCACTGATCTTTTGCAGGTATGTGTGTTTTTTATCCTCCCAACAATTTTGGAACTCTTCCACCGCTCCTCCGCACGATTTTGAAAAACGGGCATCGCAGATCTTCCCATCCGAGAGAAGTACCGTGGCGCGCGTGGCGGTAACCGCATCGATCGCTTTCTGGGTAGAGATGCGTGTGATGCCTTGGTAACGCTGACAATGGTCGTCAGCGCATACGTCGAATAGCTCGTGGTCTTCACGATCGTACCAACGGATCAATTCATCGGGCGTCCGGATGCAGGAAACCTGTGTGGTGCGATTCGCCTCCATCTCTTTTGTCTTATTCATCTGAGCCAGCAACCAACTGCGGGAGATGACGGCGTGTGCCTTCAGCAATTCGGGCGATGCGGTGGCACTCATTTCGGATGAGATGACGCTTTCGAGGTATTTCTCAACCGGCAACAGGTTGATCGCGGTGATTCCGGAAGGAACGGCAACGAGTTTCAACGCTCCTAAAAATCGCTGGTCCTCTTTTCGTTCCCAATGAAAATTCACCCCGATGGTAACGTCCTTCAGTTCGAAGGAATCGCTTTCGAGCGCAGGTGTGAAAATCAACTCCTCGTGCAACCCGTTGTTCCAATATATTTTTCCTGCAATCAGGGTGGCGGTTTGTAAACCGGACACAGCCGCACCGTTGCAACTGTAATTCCCTTCGGGCAGAAAGTTTATCTCGCGTTCGGTCATGATGCCGACAGAAACTTGTGGCTCTTTCATAATGCGTTCTTCAGTTTATCAGCGATTGAATTCATTTTCTCCGGTGCCAAGCAAACTTCGCTGAGGATGCTCTTCAACTGCTCTTGGGTTATTTTGTTGAAATCTTCTTCACGCGGGGTGATGAAAACTCCTCCCATATCTACCGAAGCGGGACTGATGAGCAGGTTGGCTTCACCTTCGGCCGAATAACACGCCGGACGGTGTTTGGCGCGAGGGAAAATCAAAACGGTATATTTGCCATTCTCATATCCTGCCAGCAGGTTCATCAACGGTTCCGGTTCGTCGGCTTTCACCTCCGGCTTGTTCATCAACGGTTCCGGTTCGTCGGCTTTCACTTCCAGCAGGTCATAAATCGCAGTGAAGCTTTTTAGTATCTCCGCTTTCGTTCTCCCTTCCAGCACGAATGCCGTTCGCATCCCGTCGTAGAAATTCCAGATTTCGGTTTCACCGTATCTGACAATGAGACTAGCCGCGTTTCTCCACTCTTTTTCAAGGGGCATAAACCCTTTGTTTCCCGCTTGGAAATGCATGTGGTCGGGAGCGGATGCTCCGCATTTCGGACCGTTATAGAAGATTGTGAATTGATCCAACTCTTTCGCCAGATCGAGCATGTCGCCAAAGAATGGGCGAATCAGCTGGTCGGCATGGCGGTTGCCCGGGATGGTTAGGTGCAACGGGAAAATCGGGAACGGATTCACCAGTATCGTGTAATCTTCTCCATAAGAAATGCCGCTCTGCTCCGAGGGGCGATTCTCCCGGCAGAGGAAACATTTTCGTTCCGCTATGGAGCGGGGATCCACTTTGGCTGCAGACGAAACGATTCGGGCGGGATTGAACTGCACTTTGAAGTGTACTTTTCCCAAATCGATCTCTTTCACCTTTACCCTGTCCAAAGCCTCATAGTTGGTTGCCGCCAGACTCCAGTCAAGCCGTTGAGTGCGAATCAGTTCAACGGCCTTTTCTGAGTTTATCTTGTTCATCCCCATCGTTTATTTGTTCATTTTAACGCGTGCCTGCAGTTCCCAAGTACGGATACGGTCTTTGTATGTGTTGTGATTGTTCATCTTTACGATATCGAGTGATGCGTCGGAATTATCTTCCCAACGGCGACACAGGTAAACCACTTCATATACGCGACCGATCTGATATTCGCGGGAGATGTTCAGTCCCAACGCATAATCCTCGCCATAGCTGGTATTCGGCACTTTGATAGCACGGAGAAGCGGTGTGTAGAAAGCACGCGGAGCGCCGAGTCCGTTGATTCGGAGCGCATTGTTTCGGCCGTTTTCCGGTGTCCATTCTTTGTGGTCGATGATTCCGGGTGCGATCATGTTGAGGTTGATGTCTGTCATCATGTAGGTACCCACCACCATGCCGCAATTCTGTTCGTAGAATGCGTTAACCATGATCTGCAAGGTGTTTTCATCTTTGTACACATCGTCACTGTCGAGTTGAACGGCAAATTTCCCCGCCTTCGGATGGTGTACCCCCATGTTCCAACACCCACCGATTCCAAGGTCGTTACGTTGCGGTGTGATGTGGATCACACGCGGATCGGAAGTGTAACGTTCAATGATTTCGCTGGTGCCGTCTGTTGAATGGTTGTCAATAATGATGAGGTTGTATTTGAAATTCGTTTTTTGGATCAAGACCGATTTGATGGCATCTTCAATCGTGCGGGCACGGTTTCTGACCGGAATGATTACCGATGCTTCGTATTCGAAATCACCTTCGTCGAAACTGATCGCCTTGAATTCGGGCGCAAGGTAGCCACCGATGGTGCGCAGGTGGTCGGTACAGCACATCTCCATTTCGATCTGCACCTGACGGTTTTTGGGATCCACATAATCGAATATTTTTTCTCCGCTCTTGCGCAGGTCGTTCTGCACCTCGGTATAGAGGTATTCATTGATATGCACCAATTCTCCTTTTTGTGAAATTTTGAGTCGCAGGTCATAAAGTGCAGCGAACTGATAATCGGTGTTCATGCGCGCCGCAGCCTCGCGCAATGCATCTGCGCGGTAAAGGAGAACGGAGCCGAAATTGAAGTCATCGCGTAAACTCCCGAACTGGTAATCGATGACCGGACTATTGGTTTGTTTCCCTTCTGCAATTTCGTAATGATCGGCATATGCCATGGCTGCACCGCTGTCTTCGAGAATAGCGGTCATTCGTTCGAGTGCGAACATGCCCATTTTCAATTCCGTGTCTTTGGTGTAGATCAGACTGTAACGGGCATCGGAATGTTTTGCAATCTCGCGAATCGCAGCGCTGTTTTTGATGGTAGGGAGCTGTAGGATCTCGCACTCCTGTAGCCCTTCGGTATCCATATTGTCATTCGGGCAAAGCAAATAAACTTTGTTTACCAGAGGAGATGAAGCTAAGTCGAAAGCGGTGTTTTTTGCTTCCTGTGTTCCGTTGAAAGGAATAAAGCAGTTGATACGTGTTTTCATCATTCGTATATAGTTTAATTTTTAACATGAAGGTCAAATGCGTCTTTATACTCCTCGAGTTGGGTATTTCAACCCGAGGGGGCGATGGCTTTCTTAATTATCGGTTATTGAATAGAGGTTATTGGTTTAGGAACTCCAGTACTTGTTTCATCAGTTCGTTTCGTTCCGTTCTATTTTTTAAGGTTTCAAAAGGGAATCCAAGGATAACGGTACGGTAATCTCCCGCTGAGGCGATCCCGGCACTCAAGTTGTTTTCCGAATAGCGGAAGATCGTAAAACCCTTGTCGTCTGCCGGTTCAAGGGCGTCGGGTGATTCCACGTGGTACATCGTGCTGTTCGGTGTGTTGAAAAACTGATACGTTCCTTTAAACTCCGAGAACGGAGAGGAGACGCTCTTTACTTTTCCGGTGAGCGCTGCCTGATCGGTGCGCCATTTGTAACGCAGTACATTGCGTGCGAATGCCGTGTCTGTGGAGTCGGCCGCTGCCTTATCCCAAAGATCGGATGCGATATAGGCACCGCTCACGAACAGATTTCCACCTTTCGCGGTAAAGTCCGTCAGTGCCTGCTGCAGCGGAAGCGGGAAGGTTTTAAAATCGGTTCGTCCCGTCGTGCGTGATTTCACCACCTCTTTCTCCTTGCCCATGATCAGGTCCACCGTTTTGTAAGGGGTCAGTTTCACCGAACCGTCCATCACCGCTTCATCGCTGGCTGACACGTAGGAATAGCCGTTTTCGCCGATTGCCCGGCCGTGTACGGCGGGGTAGTCGAAGGTGTTTCCTGCAATCGCTTCTTTCTCGAAGTTCGCCCAACTCGCACCGAATCCTGCCGCATCATCGTCCATCCACGGAATCTCACGTCGGAATTCGTTCTGACTTCCGATGTAACTTATATCATAGAGGTACGGTACGCCGAAGTCCTGCTGATCGCTGAATCCGGCACGATCGCCCGATACGAAGGATGCGGGAGCGCTGATACGGTCGAAGCCGTTTACAATCAGTACGGTACCTTTCTCATTCGGCGCTTTGTATGCCGATAAGATTTCGGAAGGGAAACTCTCGCCCCCTTTGTTGACGGCACCCACTTTAAAGCTGTAATGTACGCCGGGTTCCAAGGTTGTTGTGTATCGCGGTTCATTTGCAATTACGCCGTTGTCAAAATCCCGATCACCAATACGCGTATAAACAATATACTTTTTAGGTGTGGCGGTTACTTCCAACGAATCAATCACAGGTTGCCATTTTAGTTCAATCTCCTTATTGCCGGTAAATTCTGCACTGAAATGATCAACCGGAAGTGGCTGTACCACATATTCGGTTCCGTATTGGTTCGCGAGGAACTGCAACATCCCTTTGTAAATGGCGCGACTCACGGTGAAGCGGAATTGCGGATCCAGTCCGTATCGCATGTCGGCGAAATTTTGGTGCGAGAGCAGCTCCAACAACATGGTGGGAACCAAGGGTACGTACGCCTCGTTGTATTGTTTGTTCCACATACCTCTTCTTTCCCATTCGGGTTCGTATTGGACACGGATGTCGTGCACGATATTCGTCATGATCAGATCGGTCAGGTCGCGCGAGATGTAACGGTCAGCCTTGTAATACGGATCGCCGTTGGTGGAAAAAATCCCCAACGTGCCGATAACCGAATCGGTAAGCGTTGTTCCGGCATCGGTATGGAATGCAAAAGCCATATCGACAGGTACCCGCAATCCCTCCTGTTTCGGGTTGCGGGAAGAACCGCCCGAGATGTAATTTACCCATCTTCCGCGACTGCGGTAATCATCCGTATAGTCATTTTCCCCTTTTGATGCTGAATATACCGAATCGGGGATACCCGCCCATTGCAGCCAGTATCGCGAAGCTTCGGTGAATCGAGGATAGTTGCTCGTTTCATAATTGCTGTAAGGGTGTTCTTTTATTTTTCGGGCGATATTGCCGATCCCTCCCCCTATTTTTACGGCATCGGCCGTAACGGTTCGTCCCGATTTTGAGGATACGTTTGAAAGCGTCACCTTCATTTCCGGATTCATCCCCTCATCGAAGTTGAAATGACCAAGGTATACCCAGGTACCGCCACTCATTTTTTGATTTACCTTGAAGTGTGTGGTACCCCCTTTGTGATGAATGGTGTAGAGAGCATCGTCGGCACTGTTTGGTAGGCTTTGGTAAGAAACATACACCGCATAACGTCCCGCTTCGGGTATATCCGGAATCCATTCCGCTACACTGGCCTCCTGCTTTTTCCGTACCGTTTCAATGGTACGGAACGTACCCTCCTGGAAAGGATTCTCATTATCCACGTATTGCTCTTTCAGGTGGGCGAATCCGGGAGTCGCCCCCGTTTTCCAACTCTGTTTTCTGTTGGTTTCTCCATAACGGGAATTTTCCGAACTCTTCTCAAAGTCAATGATCACTTCATTTGTCTGAAAATCCCTTTCACGTGGAATCAATACGTTTGCTCCTGCATTTTCAAGCATCGGTACCAAAAACGGAAGTACATAGCTTTGTGTGTAAAGGTCCTCCACGGTCTGGAAAATTCGTGCCCGCTGCCATTCCCATCGGTTTAGTTTGGGTTCAAAATAGTACCCGTGGCTTTGCCAAAGTGCAATGTGTCTGTTTTGGAGTCCTTTTTCGGGAATATAAGGGCGTGAGCTGTTTGTAATCAGCGCTTTTTCACGAGCGGGTTGTGTGTTTCTCTTTTTCTTGCTTAGCGTGGTAAGTTCCTCTAGCAAACGATTGTCTGTATAGATTTCGAGTTTTCGATTTCGGTATTCTGCCGGAATCCTTTCCCTTACACCCTCATACAACTCCTTTACATTCTTGTTGTTCAAAGAGAAATAGGAGAGAGGTTGGTTTGCGAATAGTTTGATCTCCTTTTTATCAACAACGGAGGAATCGATTGCAATTTTTCCGATCGAATACGATTTGGCAGCCTCTTGCGTAAGGTATTTGCCAATTTCGTTTCGTACTTCTTCGCTCAACTGTTGAGCTGCTGTAAGTGTAGGAATAAGAGACGGAAGGATGATTAAAAGAATATTTAATGTTTTCTTCATGATGCGTGAGTATTAAGGCCGGTGTTCCGGGAAATGAAATCCTTATCATTATTATAAAGAGATGAAATGCTCCTCCCCACATGATGCAACAATCACAAATATAAAAGAAGCATTTATATAAATTATTATAATAACTACATAAATTAATCAGATTGGTGATATATTTAGATAAATTAAGATATGTATTCAATAATTTAAAATTGAAATCGCTTTCATGATAATTAATCTGAGATCTACTACATCGTATTGAACCATATTGATCACTCTACTGAAAGATAGTGGTTTTGCTGGAATCTCCCTTATAACAGGGAAAGAGAACACTCTTTTTTCAAAAAAAAAGATGCAAATCAGGAGGCGTATATGAAAAAATATGTAATTTGCGAAAAATATTTAAATTGTTAAACACAATAATATCCTACTAAATGATACTGATCGCAGACAGCTCTTCCACACGTACGGAGTGGTGCCAGGTAGAGGGATCTATCGTATGTGACCATTCTTTGATGGAAGGGATCAATCCATATTTCCAGAATCGCAGAGAGATTAGTCGGTGTGTGCGCTTGCAACTGCCTGATAGTTACTTTAGAAAGAAGTACGAAGAAGTGATTTTTTATGGGGCAGGATGCGCCAATCCTGAGAAAAAAAGTATTTTGGAAGCGTCTCTGGTAGCGCAGTTCAAGTCGCCGATACGAATCGAAAGTGACCTGCTGGGAGCGGCGAGGGGGCTATTCGGAGAGGAATCGGGAATTGCCTGTATTCTCGGAACCGGTTCAAACTCATGCATGTACGACGGGCATAAGATCGTGAAGAACGTGAAGCCGCTGGGGTATATTCTCGGGGATGAGGGAAGCAGTGCCGTACTTGGTAAGATGTTTTTGAGTGATTGTCTTAAAGGGCTTGCTCCGAGTGGTTTAATGGCTGATTTTTATCAAAAATGCAATGTGACGGCAGACGATGTGATGCAGAATGTATACAATTGCCCATTCCCCAACCGTTTCTTATCCATCATTTCTCATTTTCTGGTGGACTATCAAAGGGAAGAGTATGTTTACAATCTGATTTACAATAACTTCAAATCTTTTTTTGATCGGAATGTAATCCAATACGATTATAAGAATTGTCCGATTCGTGTAACGGGTTCTTCCGCTTTTAAATATGCCGAGATCTTGAATGATGTGGCGGATCATTACGGTGTAAAGATCGATATGATCCAAAAAACCTCACTCAAGGGGTTGGTAGCGTATCATACGAAGAAATTTGAGCTTTAAAAACCGTTTTCTTACCTTATTATATATACTGAAAGGAGCTTGATTTGAGAAAAGAGAAGTTCTAGAGCAGAATTATTTCGATATGAAATCTAAATTTTTGTAACTATTACGAAAATAATTATATATTTGTGAACTGATTCCTAAAAAAGGATAAGGTTTATATCCGTTATTTACTTCATACATAGGTTTAAACGCTGTCTTGAAGACATCGTTTGAATTGAACAATGTACATGAACCCTGCACTGAGAGCGCGATGATTAGGTAATTAAAAGAGATTACAGGGAACGATCTTTTGAAGAATATTTCTAAACATACATATATGATTATGGAAATTGAAAATCAAAAAGCCAATTAGCGCCTATGGAAAACGACACAACTTCTTAACCGATTATTCTGTGAGAGGAATCATCCTCTAATGCGTACAGAATCTTTAAATTCTATTTGAAAAACATTAATCATCATCTTTTATGAACAAAGATCGCAAAAGAATAGGAGCCGCCTCCAATCGGTTCCTTGAAGCGTTAGCTGTTTCTGCACTCCTTGCAGGAGGCGGAACCGCGATGGCGAACAATTCGGAATCAAATCGTTCACTTGAAGTGAATGCACAGCAGCAGGTGGCTGCTATCAGCGGGGTTGTGCTCGACCCGGCAGGTGAGCCCGTAATCGGGGCAAGTATCGTAGAGAAAGGAGTTCCTACAAACGGTACTATAACGGACTTCGACGGTAAATTTACATTGAAGGTAAAAGAGGGAGCTCTTCTTACCATCTCATATGTCGGCTATAAGACTCAGACTGTGAAAGCAGTCAACAACCTGCGCGTTGTATTGAAAGAGGATACGGAAGTGTTGCAGGAAGTAGTGGTCGTTGGTTACGGAACACAAAAGAAAGAGAATCTGACGGGAGCCGTTTCTTCCGTAGATATTAATAAAACACTCGAGGGTCGTCCGATCGCCGACGTTGGTCGCGGTTTGCAAGGATCCACACCCGGTTTGTCTGTCGTGATTCCGAGCGGTGAGGTGGGTTCAGACCCAACCATTAAGATCCGCGGACAATTGGGTTCACTCAAAGGGGGCTCCGCTCCGTTGATTTTGATGGATAACGTTGAGATTCCTTCCATACAGATGGTGAATCCGGACGATATCGAATCCATTTCCGTATTGAAAGATGCCGCATCGGCTTCTATCTATGGAGCTAAGGCAGCCTTCGGGGTAATCTTGATCACAACGAAGAAAGGCGCTAAAACAGAAAGTGTGAATGTTTCTTATCAAGGAAACGTATCGTGGCAGAACCTTTCCAAGAAAATGGAAATGGGTAGAATCGATGCCTTGGGATATACAGTCGAGGCTTTTGAACGTGCCGGCGGTACGGTAGCGGGTGCCTTCTTCCAGATGACCCGCGAAGGATATGAAAAAGCACTCGAATGGGAAAAGAATTACGGAGGTAAACTCGGCGTAAACGACCCGTATGTGTATGGACGCGACTGGTACGTTGATGCCAATGGTCGAAAAATCGGTTTGAGAACATTCGACCCGTATGATTACATGGCGAACGAGTGGACACCGACTCAGAATCACTCCCTCTCGGTAAATGGTAAAAGCGGGAAAACTACTTTTAACATCGGTTTGGCCTATTTGGACCAGAACGGTATGATGAAGACCGCCAAACACGATGACTTCAAACGTTGGAACGGATCCATCCGTATCAATACCGAAGTGAATAAATACTTGCAGGTTCATGCCGGATCAATCTACTCTAAACGCGATAAACGGTATGCGTATGCTACAAGCTCAACAACAGCCGACCCTTGGTTGTATCTGTACCGTTGGGGACCAAACATGCCGTTGGGATACGATGACGAAGGAAATATCCTGCGTAGTCCGCATTCCGAAACAACTCAGGCCAATACGGCCAATATTGAAAACAACTATACGAATCTGAACTTCGGTGCTACAATCACTCCGATTGAGAACTGGAACATCGATATCGATTATACGCATGCCAACGAAGAAACAATCCGAAATCGTCCGGGTACCCGTTTCACCGCTGCCAATACTTGGGGTGGGGCGCTGAAAAAACTGGATGCCAACGGAAATCAGGTGTACGTCAATTCGGCGGGTGAAGTGGTGAATGCCGGAGATCCGGGCGCGATGCTTGCCTATAAATTGAATACGTTCGAATACACCGGACCGGGCTCTAATCCGGACCATATTTATCGTTCAGCCTTAAATGCCAAAGGAAATACTTGGAACGTGAATACCAACTACACTTGGGATCTCGATGATAAGAATAAATTCAAATTCCTTTTGGGTATCAACCGTGTAACTTATGATTCTGCCGACCATTGGGCACAGATCACCAATCTTACCGACCTTTCAAATCCACAGTTCGACTTGACTGCCGGAACTCAGACATCAAGCGGAAATGCTTCGTGGGAATCTCAGTTGGGATATTATGGACGTGTCAATTATGCGTTTGCCGATCGCTACCTGTTGGAAGCGAACCTTCGTTATGACGGATCGTCTAAATTCCCTAAGGACCTGCAGTGGCGTTGGTTCCCTTCATTCTCGGCCGGATGGCGTATCAATGAGGAATCATTCATGCAATGGATGCAGCCGGTGGTTACCGCTTTAAAAGTGAGAGGGTCTTGGGGTCGCGTAGGAGACCAGACCGTAAGTAACGCATTGTATATACCAACCATGACGAGCGGTCAGATCAACTGGCTGGATGCATCGGGAAATAAACTGGTGGGTATCGGTACTCCTTCGGCCGTTTCTTCAAGCATTACTTGGCAGGACATAGAAAGTACGGATATAGGTTTGGATGCGCGTTTCTTCGATAACACATTGGGATTCACTTTCGACTGGTTCCAGCGTGATACGAAGAATATGATTGTGCCGAGTGATGGTGTTTCGTTGACATTCGGTACCGGTGCTCCGCAGAGCAATTACGGTTCTTTGAGAACGAGAGGTTGGGAAATCGCAATCGACTATAATAAATCTTTCTCAAACGGACTTACCGTAAACGGTATGTTGACCCTTTCCGATGCTAAGACGAAGATCACTGCATACGGAAATACAACGAGCATCGACAGTTGGTATGTGGGTAAGACATACGGTGAAATCTGGGGATATCAGACAGACCGTCTTTACCAGAAAGATGACTTTGTGTGGGATGGCGATAAGATCGTTACTACCTGGGCATTGAACGGAAAAGAGGTTCCGGCAGGTACTGCAGGGGCAAAACTAGTGAACAAACTTTCCGGTGACAATCCGGTTTACCAAGATTGGCTGCAGGCCGGAAAATTCATTTTCGGTCCCGGTGATGTGAAGTATACTGATTTGAACGGCGACGGAAAGATCGACGAAGGTGGTCGTTCTATCGCTGTGGTTGAGGATCCGAATGATCCGAATTATGGCAAACAGAATTGCGGTGACTTGAAGAAAATCGGAAACTCCACTCCACGTTATGAATACGGTATCCGTTTGGGCGCCGACTTCAAAGGTTTCGACTTCTCGATCTTCATGCAGGGAATCGGCAAACGTGATGTATGGGGTGAAGGATTCTTGGTTATTCCGGGCTTCAACTCTTCAGACGGTGCGATGCCACAAGCCATCGCAGGTGATTACTGGAGAGAAGATCGTACGGATGCTTTCTATCCGCGTCCTTACAACCTTGCGGGAACTACCAATCAGTTTAATACGAAACCACAAACCCGCTATTTGTTGGATATGTCTTATTTCCGTATTAAGAATATCACGTTGGGTTACTCTTTCCCTACACAGTTGCTTAAGAAAGTAGGAGTGTCAAAAGCGCGTGTTTATGGCTCTTTGGAAAACTTCTTCACATTCGATAACCTCAACGACCTTCCTGTTGACCCGGAAGAAATCACAGGTTATTCAATGTTTAACTCAACTAATTATAACATGGGCCGTACGGGTGTGGGAACTCCTACCTTCAAGAGTGTGGCAGTTGGTGTTCAATTAAGCTTCTAAAAAATACAGACAATGAAAAAATATATATTTGCATTACTCTCAGCCGCAGCTTTAGGGATGGCAGGATGCAGCGACGACGTTTTGGATCGTCCGCAATTGACAGCTCCGGTGGATAACAACTTCTGGAGAAATGAAACGGATATCCGTTTGTATGTGAATGATTTTTATATCAACTATTTTGTAGGTTATAACAGTGGCTGGGGAACTGCATATGCACCTCTTCGCGGTTATTACGTGGCGGATGACTTTGCCAGCAGCGGCAAACAGTCCACATTCGAAAACAGCATCCCATCCAGTCGCGGTGCTACGACCGAAACACCTACCATGTTGGATATGTATGCGGGTCCGAACTGGAATTTTGCTTACGTACGTAAAGTGAACATTCTTTTGGATCGTCTTGAAAACAGAGCCAAGGCGAATCTCTCCGCCGAACAGTATAATCACTGGCATGGGGTGGCCGACTTCCTGAAAGCGTATGAATACACCCGTTTGGTAAGTGTGTTCGGAGCCGTTCCTTACTTTGAAAAAGAGTTGAAGGATACCGATAAGGAAGAGATGTATAAAGACCGTGACGCGCGCGAAGTGGTGATGGACAAGGTGTACGACCTGCTTGCTTCCGCATTGGAAAATGTACGTGAAGACGATGGTGTACAGCGTATCAACCGCTATTTGGTAGCCGGTTTCGCATCGCGCTTCATGTTGTTTGAAGGTACTTGGCAGAAATACCATGCGAATGATCAAGCCAGAGCGAAAAAATACCTTGAACTGGCACAGTCTGCAGCCAACTATGTAATGGCAAGCGGTAAATATGCGATCGACGCTCCGTTTAGAGAGGTATTCGGTTCGCAAAACCTTTCCTCAAACAAAGAGATGTTGATGTATCGTCATTATGACGACGCGAAAAGTGTAACCCATCATGTGGCCTCTTACTCGAATGGTTATGAGGCGCAGTCTCCTGCTCCGAATCTGGCATTGGCTAAATCGTTTATCTGTGCCGACGGCAAACCTTACCAGTCATCTTTGCTCACTGATGCATCAAAACTGGATATTACAAACATGGTGAAAACCCGCGACCCACGCTTCGAGGCTACTTTCTGGAATGGTCCGAAGATTCAGTCGAGTACGCTGTTGTACGCATGTAAATTCATCGATCGCGTAGGGGTTACCTATTGGGAAGGAACCATTCCTCCGATGTATGGTAGTATGACCAACACGAATGATGCGCCCGTATTCCGTTATGCGGAAGTGTTGTTGAACTGGATCGAGGCAAAAGCTGAATTGGCAACGATGGGTGGTGCGGCCGTAACCCAGGCCGATATCAATGCTTCAATCAACGTGTTGCGCAATCGTCCGCTCGATGCGGAAGCGATTTCGGAGGGAATCCAGAAAACGGCTCCAATGCAATTGGCTGATATCAATGATGCGTTCGATCCGGAAAGAGACCCGACCGTACCTGCATTGATTTGGGAGATCCGTCGCGAACGCCGCATGGAGTTTGTTTACGAACACTCCCGTTTGTTGGATATCAAGCGCTGGAAAAAACTAGATTATATGGATAATATCAAATATCCGGATACAGGTTTGGGACTATGGATCAATATCAAAGAGGAACTTCCATCCTTCTTGGTAGCGGGTAAAGTGGGTAAACTGAAAGTGCAGAAAGCCGACGGTACCGTGGTTACTTACGACGGAACAAATGGCGATGAGCTGGTTGGTTTCTATATTCCTGAAGGATATGTAGCAAGAGATATCTTCACGGATCGCTCTTATCTTGCTCCGATAGGTATCGCTCAGATCAACGATTATGAACAAAGAGGATATACCCTGAGTCAGACAACTGGCTGGTAATAAATGGGTTCATAGATAAAATGGAAATGGGATCGTCCGAAATAGACGATCCCGTTTTTTTATCCTTAGATGGGGTTGGGTTCAAGTGATTCTTTTAATCGATATACAATTATAAAAAAATAATCAGACAATTATAGTTGTATAAATGCCTGATTATTAATGTTTTTGAAAGATGTGTGGAGCTGGAGAGATTTCAACTCCTTGTTTAAGTACCTGATAGCCAGATTGGTTTTTTGTGTATAAATTGTCTATTGGTGCTTAAATGGCGATAATTGTCTACTTAGAAATCGTGATTTCACCATCTTCGTCAACTTCCCCCCACTGAAGAGCAGATATATTTTCGATGGCAGTTGCAATCGTTGATGCAGATAGGTCGCATTGTGAAGTTAAAGCATTCGCAGCCCCATTAATTGCCGAAGCAACGAGATATTGCCCAACGAGTTCCGGATGCTTTTGCGCGTATCCCTCTTCCTTGAAAGCCATATCAATTTGATTAATAGCTTCATTTAGTTGTTCATAGGTATAACCTGAACCTTGTGTGATTAGAGAATTTGTTGACATAGGTCATATTTTTAAAATGTTATCACCCGCACTTATCATCACTTATTTAATAGTAGTTGTATAAATCGTTCTTTTTCCTCCAATTGCTTATTCTTTTCTGCAAGTAGATCCTTCAGATGTTGGATCTGAGTGGAGTATTCATAGACATTATCCGATACGATCTGACTCAGTGATGGAGATTTCCCAGCTCCGGTCTGCTGATCAGAGGTAAATAGAGAATCAATCGACACGCTGAAATAAGCGGCAATACGTTCAATAGTTGACGCCTTTGTATCTCCCGTTTTCAATATTTTATCCAACCCCTGCACTGTAATTCCTACATACTTTGCCAATGAAACTTTTGTTGTTTTATTGTTCTCTATTAATTGCTTTATTATTAGCGTATTAAGCATATTTATTAATTTGATTATGTATAAATAACAAACTAAAGTTTAATATTTATATGAAAAAACAGTTGGTGTATTAAACAAATGTTTATGTTTGTAGTACCAATATAGCAATAACCAAAGCAATAACAGTAACAATAAAGTCAATTTTAACATGGCAAATACTAAAACATTTTACGAATTCTACGAAAATATCCCCAATGGAGAGAAGAAGAAAATCGTGAACCAATATGTCTATGAATCAGAACAAGCATTTGGCACGTTCTACCGAAAATTAAGGGAAAAGACATTCACTCGATTGGAAAAAAGTCTCATAGATAAAATCTGTGGACAGGAGTTTTTCTGGGAAGAATAATATAAAAACAAAAAGGGTGAATAACCGGCCAGTCATTCACCCTTTCTATAACTTATGCTTTCGCATTCGCTACACACAGTACGAATGTAGGCATTATTTTAAAATCATCAAAATATATGTCTATGTCTATTCAAGAAGAATTGCAGAGCTTAACAGCTGCACACATCGTTTTTATCGTAGTTGGATTATGCATTAATCTGTTCATTATCTACCGAATTACCATTGATTGTAAGGTGCTCTTTACGCCAGTCTATCACTACCTGAAGTCGCACCTATCATTGCAAATTTCGCGATTATTAAAACACGCATCAATCCCCAAAAACGATGACAAACAAAAATCTAAAACCCCACGCCGTGCTCACAAAACGGCAATTGCAGGTGCTTGAGGCGAATGTGCTGGGATATTCGGTAAAAGAAATATCTCAGGTATTAGGTTGCGAAGAAAGTACTGTTGCTACTCACATTAAGAGGATCAAAGAAAAGACCGGAGCTCAAAAAAACACTGAGTTATCTCTAATCTGGTTTTGTCGTTGTGAAGGAATCACGATTGAAGAGTTGATAAAAAAACGATTGTTACCAATGATCCTATTTATTGCGCTAAGCATCTTCCAATCTTTATCGGGTCAAGACATGATAAGATCCGGCAAGAGTATGAGGAGCGGAAGGGGCAGAAGAGAGGTTGAATTATCCTACGATAAAAACACATCAATTTAATTATGACACTAAAAAAAGTACAGAAAAATCACCCGGATGCAACAAGCATCAAACTTACGATGAAATCATATTCGTTTGCGTCTAAAGAGAACTGGGAACGTAGGGTTGTCGATTACTATTACGGCAAAGACACGGTTATACTGTTTGCTGAAGTAAAAGGACTTAATGTCCATCTTATTACGAGCAAAGAAGCCAAGAACAAAGGTTTAATTGACGCAAAACCAATCTATCTATGAAGAACAAATTCAATGCCAGGAAATCGGGAAAATATGATTCTAAAACAGAGAAAGATAGGGCCGAAAGCTTAAGACTAATGGAGTCTTCGGGCCTAATATCCGACTTAAGAGAACAAGTGGTATTCGAATTGATTCCCGCTCAATATGAAATCAAAGAGGTGCAACTAAAGACAAAGGTCAAGAAAGTAACCAGGTGTGTTGAGTTGCCATGTAGGTATATAGCTGACTTCGTGTATTGGGAGAATGGGGTACAGATCGTCGAGGACAGCAAGGGTTTTAAGACTCCGGAGTATCGGATCAAAAAGAAGTTAATGCTTTTTATTCATAACATTAAAATACGAGAAACAAGATGAAGAAGCAAATAAAGCAGGAAGACATGAGTAAGATTCTAGATGAATATCTGGGATGTCCAGGAGACCTTATGAAAAAAATAGATTGGGATCCTAGTATGTGGTGGAACTTCAGAAAAATTTTTTTGGAAGGGTTAAAGGCCGAGATGTTAGATAAGATTCATAATGGAAATTATCGAGTTAATGAAGACACTTTGACTCTAGATCGGAATATAGAGATAGTTGGTGCTTATATTCAATATGCCAAGAGTATAGGGCACAGCATTAATGATGTTTTCGCGCTGAGATTAGCTCACAATTTATATGAAGCCTGGTATTGGGATTTACCAGTTACAGTTCTAGAACACCAAATGATTGAGATAGCTAAGCCATTTTATAAATGATTTAAAATATAGAATATTAATAATTTCCTAAAAACTAAAAATATGAGAAAGACTAATACATACGCATTACGCTCCGAAACTCCTTATTACTGGGATGATCTACGCGAATATATGGAGGCAAAGAATGTTCGGCTGATAAGAGTTAAAGATTGCCAGGATGGGAATTCTATCTTTTATTATTTCAGATATAACTAAACAATGAATAAAAAGGACAACAATGTATTATAAAATAGAAAACCAGGACAGCGAGCTCTACAAGGCACTGAGAACTCAGAGAGAGAAGGAAATAGAAAATGATAAACGCAATATGGAGCTGATTGCAGAAAAGATTCCTCAAGAATGGGAAGGATTTTTTGGAAGAGCTGGTCAACAAACCTTTAATAGAACGTCTGTATACCGAGGATTCAAATTCAATAATCCAAATGATCTTCCAAATGGCATTTGGGTTGAAAAAAAAGGTAATCCTGGTATATATATCCCTAATAAGAGGACGAAAGGCGGGAAAGAAATGGCCGAATTTCTTGATGATTTGGGGGGATTCAGATTCACTCTTATTTTTGAAATATTAGGACTGGGTTATCCTCAAGGAACATTCTCTTTCCCTTATGTAGAATTAATAGGAGATACTGTTTTAATTCATCTTGACGATATATTTGAGTTGAAACATGAAGGTTTAAAAGAAATTACGCGCACAGAGTTCTACTCTATTTTAAATAAAGAATGATCATTATGGATTTGAATAAATTAAAGCAAGAAATTCACCAGAATGCAATTGAGAAAGGATTCTGGGAACATGAATTAAGTGATGAACATTGCCTTATGCTAGTAATTACAGAGATAGCTGAAATGGTTGAAGCAGACAGAAAAGGAATGCATGTTCCTTTAGATGCGATTAAAATCGCAAAGAAGCAAGGCTTTAATGATATGTTTTTCAAAGCGGTTTATAGCGGAACTGTTGAAGATGAGTTAGCGGATATCGTAATACGGTTACTTGATTTGGCGGGAGCAAGAGATATTGAAATTGAGGATTTTATAAAGAGAGATGAAGAGGGATTGAAAGAAGCACGTAAAAGAATACCCCCTCTTACCTGTATATCTTTTGCATTATGCCAGATTATCACTTCCCAATTTTTCCCAAGAACAGCCGACCGAATCAATGATGCCATTAGTTTTGTTGATGATTATTGCCAAATAGAAGGAATTGATCTTTGGTATTTTGTCGGGCAAAAGATGCTATACAACCGCACTCGCCAAGCATTGCATGGAAAAAAGTATTAACTAAAGCACATCTCCCTCCATGAACCCTAAAGAATTTTTCTCTCTCGTGGAAAAAATGCGAGAGGCCCAAAAGGAATATTTCAGATGTAGATCATCATCTGAATTGAGTAAAAGCAAGCGACTTGAAAAGGAGGTTGATGATGAAATAAAGAGAGTAAATGAGGTGATAAAACAAAGGATTTCCCCTCAAATAGAATTTTAATCAAAAACATTATGGATTTAAGAACAATCAAAAAAGCAGAAAAGGCCATTGCTCAATACAATGAGGCTTGTGAGAAATTGTCAGAAAAGGCACAGAGATACATTGACTGGGGAGAAGTGGAGTGTGAGCATGATGATAATAATGGGATTATAATTAGTGTCGCATTCAGTGAGTTCGAAGCTCCAATTAAGATGCCGGTTGAGCAATTCTTCATCGATGCGGAATATCTCGGGTCGCTCAACGAAGTCGAATGCAGAAGTATTTCTATTTAACGATAGACAGGATCAGGAGCGTATGCTCCTGATTCTTTAACTTCGATACACACCAAAACACAATTATACACATTATGCCAATATTCGAATATTTCAAGAAACGCCTGGCGGCCTTGAATCTTACCGAAGAAACAAACAAGAGGGTGGTATATTCAGAAGGACAACCACAATCAGTGCCTATTATCTACCCAAGTGAAAAAGACGATGCAATCGTTATTACATACGTTGATCCTGAAGGGGAAAGAAGCCAATGTATGAACGGAAAGAAGTCTGTCGATTTTCAGCGTATGCGATTCAGGATCCCTCGTGTCATCGAGAGGAAGAATGGCGATAAGCAGACCATGAAGTATTCCCAGCCAAAAGGATCCGAAATTTACACCTATCTACCTCCATCTATTGTAGAGAAGTATCGAAAAAAGGATTCAATTAAAACACTCTATATCATAGAGGGGGAATTCAAAGCAATATCCGGTTCTTTGCTAGGCTTGGATTTTGTGGGGATCGGTGGGATTTTCAACTTCAAGGACAAACAGAAGAACGAGATTGATGACTACCTAAAGGAGATTATAACCGGATGCAAGGTTAAGAATGTTGTAATCATACATGATGCCGATTGCCGACACGTCACATATGACTCTAAGAAGGATTTAGCGGGCCGTATGCAGAATTTCGCGATGGCAGTGGCGTCATTCTATGAGATGCTCAAACCATTCGATCTAGACGTCTATTTCGCGCATATTGACGATAAATTTTATGATCATGCGAAAGGGCTAGATGATCTCTTAGCCCTCGAAGGCACCAATAAGGAACTGGTGAAGGAAGAACTGGAGATGTTCTCGACTGGAAACAAGAAATATTTCCAATGCATCCCAATATCCGGGGCGATAAATGAACGTCTTAGGAAGCACTTCTACCTGGACAGTTACTCCGTTTTTTACGAGCACTATAAAGGAGTTATCCAGGAAAAGGAGTTTACCTATCTCGGCCGTAAATATTACTTTGATGGGCAGAAAGTCGTAAACTCGCGCAACCATGACGCTCTATCTTACCTCCGGATTGGGACAACCTTCTACAAGAAGATCTGGAAAATAAATCCGCATAAGATCAACAAACACAAAGTTCCCATGTTGGAGTTGGCCGAGTGGAATATCGGAGAGATCAACCGAGATTATAACAACGATAAGGTCTTTCTGGCCATGATCCCCAAATTCGACAAGTTCATCAATGCCCCGTGTAATACCAATGAGTATAGAAGGATTATCGAATTCGAATACGAAGGCGTGAAATCACAATACTATAATCTATATAATCCATTGAACCATGAATTCATCCCGGGCAGCTGGACTCATATTGAAGAGTTCCTACGACATATATTTGGAAGCAAAAACACCTCTGGCGAATCCTTGTATGAGTTCGGACTTGACTGGATCCAATTGTGCTTTTACCAACCTACCCAAAAATTACCGGTTCTATGTCCGGTGTCGAGAGAACGAAACACCGGGAAGTCGACCTTCCTGCAGTTTCTGAAGTTGATTTTCAAGGAGAATGCGGCCATCCTGGATAACGAGCGTTTTACAGGGAAATTCACGGCGCACTTTGTTGATAAGTTAATAGTTGCACTGGACGAAGGGTTCATCCCGATGGAGCAGAAGTTAATGAAAGAACGTATTAAGAACTACTCAACCGGTCATACCATTTGGCTCGAGGGTAAAGGCACGAATGCCCAGGAGATTGACAATCACATCCATCTTATTATGTGTTCGAATGACGAGAAGAACTTTATGCAGATTGATGAAGGGGAAAACCGCTTTGTTGTACTCAAGGTAAACAAACTGACGAGTGATAACCCGAATCTGTTAGCTACAATGGAAGAAGAGATTCCCCACTTCCTGTACTATTTAAGTCAAAGGAAACTTCATTATGCTACCGGGAAAAGTAGATTCAGTTTTGAGACTTCAGTATACGAGACTGAAGCACTTAAAGCGGTACAAGCTCGAACAATCAAACCGGCATGGGGTGCTATCAAAGCATTCATTCGAGATCAATTCGAGGAAACGAATCTTGATACCTTGCGATATAGTACCAAAGAACTCGTACAGGCCGTTAATGAGACACTGAAAGGAAGATCGATCATTGAGCGAGATGTAATGGATTATATCGAAGATGAGTTGCAAATGACCAGATCCAAGAAACAGCGCTATAAGATCTTCAAAAGGGTATATATGTCAGATACCGCTGGAGCCGAAGAAATAATCTCCAGAAATGTAGAAGGCAGACCATTCCAATTTCATATGAAAGATTGGTTTACGGAAGAAGAACTCAAAGAATTGGGTTATGGCGATCCCAAAAGTACAGAAACAAGCCAGCAGAATATCGAGTTCAGCGAGTAAGTGGATGGGATCCACGGACAAAGAGATTATGTTAAATAGTGGACGGATAAGACTGAGAATCTTATCCGTCCGTCTTTTTTGGGACAATTGGAACGGTAAAATAACAATTTGCTATTTATTAAAGAATAAATTACGGGTATCTGACAATTTGCTATTAGTCGATTTCTTTACTAAAAAAAACAGTGTTCCTTTTGTTCCTTTTGTTCTTTTATATATTAATATATTGAATATTAGAGTTATATTTTTTTATTTTCCGGAACAATCTTAAAATATTGTTGTTCCGTTTGTCCCGTTTTTAATAACTGTTCTCCAAAAAAGCGGAACACAAAGAGACAAAGTGGAACACCTTGTTCCGTTTTTTGTGGTTGTATTTATTTGATAATCAGTTTTGTGCCAAATGGAACAAAAGGAACACTATTTTTTGAGTTTGTTAGAAGAGAGGAGAAAGCTTAAAATAGGTGCTTTTCATCATAAAATACAATTTGCTATTATTCTTGTTGATTTGTTGTTGTTTTATTGCAGAATGCTCGATATAATAGGCTTTTTTGCTTTTTTTAGTGGTCGTTTTTTTGTATTTTTAGGTATTCATCACAATAATACTATGGGAAAGATTGAGCGATTTAAGGTTCCTCTGATAGTGCCAGCTATCCTTAAGGAATTCATCATGTCAACTAATAAGTCTGCCGTTATTACACCCAAAAAGCGGGACTTCTTATGGCTTCTTGTTAAACAACACCTTGTTACCAGTTCGGATCCGGATTTAGCTCCTGCTCCTAAAGATGGTCAGGATGTCATATGGATTGAATTGCTGAACGTTCGGAATAGAAGGATGTGTTCATATACCCCGAGTAAGAATGACCCATCTGTTGATTACTTGCATGTGGATACTCTTTTTCGGAATAATTTATCGGTAACCGGGCAAAAAGTTATAGCCGCACACCTGTACAAAGTTTTTAAAGAAAATTTCCACAACTTCATGGCTGCATCTTTGATCGCAAACCCGAACCAATCATATAGTGCTGTAATTAGATCCTTCATGGATATGTATGAAATAGATCAGGTGGCTATTAAGGAGACAATGCTGATGAAGAGCTGGCAACGCGACTGGAGATATAAATGGCTTCGATCCCCTCAAAGGGCAATGCTCGACACCGGACTTCCTTGTTGCTCTCTCATTTTTTGAACAAATGCGACGAAAAACACAAAATAATATATTTTTTTACTCCCCATTATGTCACAAAAATATGAATGAAATACTTCTCTCTCCGGTGGTGAATGTATATGTCCCATTATTGAAAAAAAACATCCGATTGAAATCGGAACAACCAGTAATATTTAGCGAAAGTTCGCAGGATTCATCAGCTGGGAGGCTCATTAAATGCACAATGAAGGTTGTTGTCAAAACTAAAGATGCCGAATTCTTTAGATCCTGTAACTTAGGCTTAATTATAACCGGGACCTCCAATACCAGCTTGGAATATATATGTGGTACTAATGATTACCCGGCTACTTATACAATTTCCGGTGGTCTACCCTTTGTTACACTGGCATTTGAAGCACAATTACCCATGCTCTAGTCCCGATATTACTTATATATAGTTATTATCATTGTACAACAAAAGATTGGACAATGCACATAAACGAAGAATTCATCACATCTCACTACCTCATGCATTCCTGTGGATATCCCAGGATAACAGCCATGTTGGAGGCCGGAGGGACTCCTTGTGATAAGGAGTCTCCTACCGGTGTTGATCTACAATACCTCCATGGAGGACAATTGCTTACTACGCAGGCTAAACTTGCCGCATCTACTTCCGCCGAATACAACCCTTTTTCCGAACTCCCTGAAGGAACTATTCCCGTTTTCAATATTACGGGGCTCATGACCAAATATTCCGGGTATGACGACAATTGGCGATGGCATGTCGGTATGGACGTAATCGCCGGATGGATCCGCCAGGCTTCAGAGTCGGAGAATGTAGCGGGCATCATTGTTCGTGCGAATACTCCTGGAGGAACAACGACCTCTCTTATTCAGCTCGAGGCGGCCATTCGTGCTTGTTCGAAGCCAAACGTCATGCTAATCGACGGTCAACTTGCGTCTGCCGGCATCTATTTCGGTTCGTTTTTCGAGCGGATTTTTGCCGAAAACAAGATGTGCGAGATTGGATCAATCGGCGCGGTGGGCTCAATAGTTGATATGCGCAAGGCCGCCGAGAATAAAGGCATCGTTGTTCGCGAAATTTACCCTCCTGAATCGAAATATAAAAACCTAACACACCGTGAGGCTCTCGATGGCGACGACAAACGCATGATTGACGAAGTTCTTACGCCTCTTGCGTTGCATTTCCAGGAAATAATCAAGAAAAACAGGAAGAAGATCGATCTGTCAGTCGAAGGAATACTCGAAGGAAGAATGTTCTATGCGGACGATGCGATCAAATATAAGCTTATCGACGGGTATGGTACATTGCAAGATGCAATTGCCTATATCAACGATACAGCCAATACCCGCAAGTCAGTCTCTACTATATTTTAACGAAAAAAGAAAACAAATGAAGAAATGGATGATCAGAGTCAAGGATGTTTTGGCTCAAATGAACCTCGCTCAGAAGGTTCAGGAAAATAAGATGACGTCTGCCGATTGGGCAGCCCTTGAGCATGAATACCAGAAACTCCATGGTAGCTCATTGAAGTCAGACAAAGAGGCCGATGAAGACGTAGAGACATCGCTTTCGGCCGATTTACAAAACGAAATTATCTCATTCGTCGGAACGGCAACCGGAGAATCTGCTGAAGCTCCAAAAAATGCAGGAGAAGGTGTTCAGATGGCTATCAATGCAGGACAACAGCTACAGGCAAAGGTTACTGAGCAAGCTCAGACCATTCAGCAGCTATCGGCTCAGCCTGAATCAGCTGAAGGACAAGCAGTAGGTTTAGGCTCTCACGCACAAGCTGTAAGTATGGCTACACGCGTTTTAGGATTCGCGGGCCACACAAATGATTACCTGTTCGGTATTGAAGCTCCGGCATTCAAACGCGGAAGTTTCTGGACGGAAATGACGGTTACACGTAAACCGGTGAATATCGACGAAGTTTCCCCTGCAGATAAGAAGGCATTCATGTCAGCGTTCAACGATTACCGCACATCGTTTATGGATCGTTTCAAAACGGTACACGAAAACGGACTTTTGGGTGCTTTGGATTTCAATAAGATGATGGCTGGCCAGTCTGTAATCGATTACTCCGGATTGGATGCAGCCGGTGAGTATATCACTCGCCGTTCTGATCTGATCATCGCACACCTTCGCACGTTGCCTAGCGTTGCCGGATTGTTCCCTACCATTTCGAACGTCCAGAACAAAGAGGTTGCTCCATCTGTATCGTTTGGCGAATTATCGCAGGGTTATCGTAAGGGCGCAATTTTCAAAGGGAACGTTGATTTTGCCGCAGAAATTTACGGCGTTAACGACGTGATGTTCAAATATGAATTCGATGACTTGATCAAGCTCGAAAAAGCTTACATCGGTTATTTGAATCAGAACGACGGCTCGAACGTTATTAAATGGGCGTTCATCGAGTATATCATGGTTCACTTCGCGACACAGTTGCAGAATGAGCGCAACCGTCGCGCGGTAGTAGGTGTTACGGTTCCAGCGCAATCTGTAGCGTCCAATCCTGCCGTATTTGGCGCAGACGGTATTCTTCGTGCTATCCAGAAAAAAGAAGACGAATTCAAAGTGCTTCCGTTCGATACGGGCGTATATACCGAAGCGACTATTATTGATACAGCCGAATCTTTCTGGGATCAGGTTGAAGAAACCCTACTGTCGATGGACGGGTACAAGCTGTTCATGAACGCGAAACATCGCCGTATGTACACTCGTGCATTCCGCGAAAAATACGGTAAGGATAACGACTTCACTGGTGTAAACGGTGGTCTACAGGACGTTAATCCTGACTCAATATTGTGGGTTCCAAACATGGCATCAAATTGCTATAAGATGTGGATTACACTTCCGGGCAATATCTGCTTGCTTGAAAATAAACCAGGTGAAATGACCGGATTCTATTTCGAGCGAGATTTCGAATCCGTAACGGTTCAGAGTCGTTGGAAAGAGGGCGCACACGTCAAAGTAGCGGGTATCAAGTACGAATCACGTGCTAAATTGGAGGCAGCAGGCCGTGCTGATCAGTTCCTATTTACCAATTTCCCGGCGACAGAACTTGCAGATGGTGCAGTGAAAGTCCCAGGCAAAGAGAACGACCTGTTCGTTACGTCTGCCAATTCAGGGGCAACCGCGATTACTGACATCGAGAATGCCTCTCCGGAACGCGTATATCGTATCGTGTGTGGAGATATGACCAATGCTACTACTATCACTAAAGCTGCGAATTTTGCCAACATCTCTGCAACATGGACTCCTAAGGCAGTAGGAGATTGGATCGAATTGTATGCCGAACTGGAAGACTACTCGGTAACGGTTGAAGGCAAATCTATCAAACGTACCCGCGCAACAGGGAAGTTCCTGGAGCTAGGCCGTTCGGTAACTGCGTAATTGCATATTATAATTATAAACTCGAAACGGGCAGGGAATCTTCTCCCGTGCCCGTTTCTTTTATTCAATCAGATATGAAGAAAAATTTTAAAAAAGTCGCGTCTTCCGATATTAAAGTAGGCCTGAAGAAGCGAATTTATCTCGCAAATGTGCGCGATATCGATATGGAAAAATTCCCGGCTGCTGTCGCTGGTAAGATTGCCACGAGCCCGCTTGGAGAAGATGGCAAATGGGTTTATGTAGACTGCGATACAATCACACCGTCATGCGGTGCAGGAGAGGTAGTATACAATGGTAAGAAGTCAATCGCAGTATTGTGTGATGGCATGAATGCCGATCGACTAGAGTGGATCTATGCGAATGTGGGCGAGGAGTTTATTGCGGTATATGTTGACCAGATCTCCAAGAAGAAGATCATTTCAGGTGGACCCCTCGGTGGTTTGCGCATGACCTACGAAAACCTCGGTATTATCGATGGCAAAGCTGGTGTTGCACTGAAGTTCGATGCACCCGAATGCCCAGAGCCATTCTATTATTATGAAGGTGAAACCCCTGTAGAAGAAGATGCGGTATGAATCTACGAGAAAAAAACAGAGCTATTGTCCGTCTGACGGCGGACATTTCTCACTTTGACAAAGATCGCAATCTGCTGGCATCTATCCAACCATTACATCCGGTGGTTAATGAACCGTTCAATCGTTTCACGAAACCACGTATCCACGCTAAGATAATATATGCCCTTCTTTCCCATGTGGATCCCGAAGTGGTAACCGAGAATCGAATCTTGGCTGAATTCTTCAACTTTGAATCGAAGCAGGATCCATCGTCTGATCCGACCCAGGACACGCCCTCAGAATCACAACCGGAGCAACTCCAGGACGAAAAACCTGAAGAGCTTCCGGCTGACCATGCTGAAGATCAATCCGCCGAAAACGACTCGGATCCATCGTTTGATCCGACCCAGAACACACCCTCAGAATCACAACCGGAACCCCTCCAGGACGAAAAACCTGAAGAGCTTCCGGGTAAAGTAAAAAAAAAAGTAAATACGAAGAGTTCCCCGGAATAGCCTGGAATGATTCAGAAGCACCGGATATACAGATGTGCGTACTCTTGTACGACGACCGTATCCGGTGTTTTCATACCCTGCAAGCTCTCGACGAACTTGTTGATGACAACAACGAACATGCCGTGCCGATGGTAGATGCCACCATTCGCCATAAACAGGCCGACGACGAGCTTATCTCCTATCAGCGCGATAAGAAGTTCCTTCTTATTCATCCGTTCACACAGATGCGCGATTTCTACCGTTCGCAATACGACGAGCTTCTGAACATGTGCCGCCAATATCCGGACGAATTTATGTCGGAGGTGACTAATGTCAATAAGTCTATCCAGCGTTACGGTCTATGGATTTCGGAGGGTCGTCAGAAGTCTCCGGAACAGCTACAATCCTGGCTCAGAAAAGTTGAATTACTCAAGCAGAAAAAGCAAGTGATGTCCGACCTTTTGCGTCGATGATCTCGAAAAGCCCGAATGCGAATAACATTCGGGCTTTTTCGTGTCTATAACTGCCGTTTTTGTCCTCATATAGCTCGGAATTTGGAGGTATTTTTATTCTGAAATACCTAACGGATTGATAATCAGTGGTTGCTTTTTGTTTTAGAAAAATGGCAATTTGTTAGAATGACAGGGAGGCCCAACCCACTGGTACTTCAGATTTGGGCGCAAAAATCCACAAATAGGGTATTGTGATTGCAATAATTTGACAATTAGTTACTTAAATCGCTAAAAACATTATGCTAAACGACGTTCGAAAGCTCCCGGTAAATGTGCTCGAATCTTTTCTTTCCACCCGCGATTCAAAAGCGTGCGGAATCCCGGAGCCTGTCGCGAATTATATACTCGAGCTCAATTTTGCGGCCAACCTGTACCGGAAGGAGCCATCCATACAGACGGCGGCGAAGCTCCTTCACAAAGAATTCCCGAACATATCTATCAGCACCTGCCGTCAACGCGTGTTCGATGCCATCAATTACCTGAACACCGATTGCACCGTTACGGCCGAATCGTGGAATATGTATTTCGCGGATCAAATGATGGAGATGCGTCAGGCGGCATTGGCCCTGAATGATGCAAATGGCATCAAGCTTGCCATCAAGTGTATGGAGCGAGCTCGCCAATACCGTATCGAGGCTTCCGGTAAAATCATCGACCCTATGCGCATTCAGTTCAAACCTCAGTTGGTCTCTGCCGATATGGAACTCGAGCGTATGGGTGTGCGTGGCGATAACCTCCTTGAGTCATGGAAGAAAGGTTTGGCCATTATCAATAAAGAGACGATGCCGGATGCAGAGAAGGAGCGACTGAAGAATGAGTTGGCTGCCGAATTGGGTATCGAGGAAGGAGAAGAAGTATGAGCAGAGTAGATACGGCCAAAGAAGAATTGTTTCTGCAGACCTACATGAGCGTTTTGCAGATCAAGGCCAAACTTGCTGATCCAACGTTTCTCTGGTGTGAGCTCGGGCGTGGTAATGGTAAGACCACGCATATCCTGGCATCTCGTATGGATCGGGTGCAGAATGATATGCCGGGTGCATTGCTCGTATTGGCCGCAGCCACCTACCGCTCCATTATCGACAACGTGTTGCCCGGTCTGATGGAATACTTTCAGGAGCATTACGAGCGCGGGGTATATTACGAGATCGGCAAGAAGCCACCAACCCATTTCAAGCCGTGCGCCTCATTCATCGACGACTACCGCCATACCATCACATTCGTAAATGGGGCGGTTATTCAGTTCGTGAGTTGCGATCGGCCCGAGTCGATGTCCGGAAAGAATGCGGCGCACTTGTTTGTCGACGAGATGTTGTTGATCCCTGAAGATAAATTCATCGAGCGTATTGTCCCGGCATTGCGTGCCGACCGGAGTAAGTTTGGCCATTCCCATTACTTCATGGGGATATCCGGATTCAGTTCTACACCAAACTTTGAAACCGATGAAGACTGGTTCATTCGCAATGAGCAGAATATGAATGCCGAGCTTATTGATTCAATCATTACCATTCAGCGCGAAATCGACATCCGACTGTTTGAAATGGAGAAAGCCAGAGCTAAATACGATTATGAGGAAGTAGCACGCCTGCAGCGATTCGTTGATAGATGGAGCGAACGTGTTAATACCTTCCGCCGTAATCAGACCTGCTACCTACGTGCGTCATCCTTTGCCAATGTGAAGATTCTGGGCATTGACTATATCGAGAACCAGGTGAAGAATATCAAGGATAAGTCGAAGTTGCATGCCAACATATTCGCGATCCGACGTGATAAGGTAAAGGATATGTTTGTCGGGAAGTTTGGGAAGGAGCACATCTTCACAGATTCTTACAATTACAAGATTCTCGATAAATATGCCATTGATAAGGCTCCGGACGTTGATTCCTCTCAATTGAAGTATTGCAATCCCAATATGCCATTGATAGCCGGATTCGATGCCGGGCCGTTCATGAGCATCGTATTCGCCCAGCGGCATAACGTTCCGGGAGAGATGTATAAAGAATTCCGTGTAATTAAGGATCTGTTTGTCTACCACCCGGAACAGCACGAGGAGCTTGCCGCGAAGATCAACACCTTCTTTGCGCACCATCGCCGAAAGGAGATCATTCTGCATTACGACCGTGCCAACAATCAGGTCGATCCGGAGTATCGTAAATATTATGGCTTGGGTGTTGATACGAAAGAAGCGGACGTGAAGATCCTAACGGATTCGCTCCGTCGCTTCGGGTGGAATGTGCGCCTCATGTCGTTACATCAGGGGACAATTTACCATCACATCCATTACAAATTGTGTGGAATCATGTTCGGGGGACACGACCGGAAGCGCGATAAGGTGATTATCGATAAAAATGAATGCGAGGCACTTGTATCATCCATCAATCATTCTCCACTCAAGCGCGAACATGGGAATGTTAAATTGGATAAAAGCTCGGAAAAATTGCCATTTGAACTCCAAGCATATCAGTCAACTCAGATATTCACCGCATACCTATACATGCAGTATGGTGAGTTCCAGAGACTGTTGCCTACGACCGTATAATGTCCCAATTTATGTCGCCCGAAATAATCATATTCGCTGTATGAACAGAACAATATCAGGACGTGACGCACTCCGTATGATGCGCCAAGTCAGCCGTCAGCCAGACGGACATTTCACTATGGTACATGTGCGGGTGGATATGGATAAACGAACGGATAAAGGAATGCGCAAGGTAGAACGCTGTCGGTTGCGGAAGGCTCTGCCTGATAATTTATTTCAGATTGATTCCGATCACTATCTGCCATATGAAGACATGGATAGCGGCGATGCAAAGATGTGCTTCAAAGTGTTGTGCCGTTTTGTGGCTTTTCCTCCAAAATATGAATGGATCAAAATAAACTGGTTTGATAAATGAAAAATAAGAAAAAGAAACTGATGTCGGCACCTGTTGTCGAGAAGGTGGAGCGGTACGGCAATCGCGGTATCGTAGAGCTGAAGGGCAATCGCACCGTATCGTTCGAAGTGGCGGGTGGACGCGAACTTAACGAAATCGACGGTAATCAATACCGCAATCTATACCGTCAGTATGTCCAGGACAACCGTTCCATGCAGCTAGGCGATTACCAGGTTGCATTGTGGGGCAGCGGACATAACTTGTATCCTCAAGAGGTGTATGCCATGATATCCGATAATAAGTTGTTACCTGAGATCCTTAGCAAGCAGTCCGAATTTCTGTACGGTCGCGGGCCGTACCTATACCAAGAGGAGATTGTAGGTGAAGGTAAGGATGCTCGCAAAATGCGCGTACCTGTATACGATAAAGAGGTACAGGATTGGCTCGACGGTTGGGAAAAAGCCGGGCTGGACGATTACCGCGTCTACCTGAAAGACCAAATTGTCGATTATTATCATGTGAAGACCTGTGTTTCACAATACCGATTCAATCGTTCGCGCCGTATACCGGGTGTTACCAATGTGCTGCCGGTTATCGGATTGGAGTATGTGGGAGCCGACCGCGCCAGGCTGTGTTCTTATAAGGCACAACACGTGCGAGCTTTGCGCGATAAGGAGCTTACCCATGTGGCCATTGGCGATTGGCTTAATCCGTCGATGGGTAATTTCGAGGTATTCCCTCGCTTTATTCCATCCGATCCGTTGCGATTCCCTACCTGTGTTTCGATGGTTAAGGATAAAACCTTCAGCAAGGATATCTATGCGTATAACGAGTGGTTCAACGGCCTGCGTGAATGGATCAAGGGTTCGAATCTCACTCCCCGCTATATTAACTCATACCTGAAGAATGCACTCAATGCATTTCTACATGTAGAGATACCGGCCGCATGGATTTCCACTGAAGAGCGAAAGATTCAATCGTTTCTTGCCTCGAATTATTCTGGAGCGGGTAATATCGTGGCGAGTTATGAGGGGGTTACGTTAGTGGATGAGCAGAACAATGCGCTCGATTATTCCGATGCCATGATGGACCAACGTATCGCGCATGAGTTGCGCAAGATTACAACATTGCTATCCGGCGAAGGAACGAATCAGGGCAAACTGTGGGCATCAACCAGATATGGTGAAGAAGGATGGAAGTTCAACGATTTTCCGGGCAAATTTAAAGAATACTTCGATTCGGTTATCTCGTACGATAAACGCGCCGATCAAGTGGTTATTGCCGGACTCGGAATATCCAGTTCCATATCGAATGTCGAGAACGACGGAGTGCTGTCTAAATCGGGTAGCGACGTCTATTATAACTTCCTAGTGTACCAGCTTGCGCTCACCATTCCTGAATTTATCGTTACCCGCGATATTAACCGGGCTATCCGGATCAATTTCCCGAATAAACAACTCAAACTCGGTCTCCAGATGGATATTCCGGCACGACAAGCGGAAACAACTCCATCAGACCGGATGTCTAATACCACGAATCGATGAAAATACCATTTAATCCCGAATATTTCTCAGACGAGCTAAAGCCTTGTATCTCGGGAGTCAACGTGTCTCTAGAGTATGATAATGTCAGCTCAGCATTGGTGCAGGCGGCTACGGTGATACAAGATCTTATCGGTGAAGACAAATATATGGCGCTCATGGATAAGTACGAACCGGGCAATATTCATGCTGATGAAACGCTCGGGTACATGCAGCGGGCCATGATTCACATGGCGATATCCGACCAACTTATCTTCCTGATCACCCGCATCGGCAATGACGGTGTGACCGTTAAAAAGAATGAAGATGAAACCACAATTTTCAAGTATCAGCAGGATCAGCTCGAGGAGAAGCTGATTACCACAACGTGGTTCTGGATGGATAGGCTTATTACAGCGATAAATCTGCCACAGGAGGATGGTGTATCCGTAACATTGGCCGACTTTACCCGCTATGTGGGTATTTCGTCGCCTTACTTCCTGCACAAGGCGAAATGGATTATCCGCGAGGTGTACGAAGATCTAATTCTTCCGCGTTACCAATCGAAAGAGGGTTTTTTGTCGAAATACCGCGAAAAGGTAGCCCGGGCAATCGCCTACAATGTGGTAAAAATTGCCTGTCAGCGTCTTCCTTATGCTGATCTTCCGGATACGATCCGTCGCGAAGTGATCAACGAACACCAGGGTAAGAATACACCGGCCGTGGCAGACGTTCTTAAGAAAGTGGCCGAGCAATATCAGGAGAGGGCCAGTAAGTATATTCTTGATATTGATTCTGTCTATTTGACTTACGGTGTTGAACAATCGGAACGCAAAGTGATTCATATCCGATCTGAATACAATCCGAACGATAAATTCTGCGTATCATGATAAAAGACAGCATTCATGGGATTCCGGTATCCGTGCCGGAATCGTGGGAAGAGCTTACACCGCGTCAGGCTCTTGCTACCTTCATTATCCTGCAGGGATTCCCGAAAAAATCGAAAGCGGTTATACAGATGCTACTCCTGCAGTATTACATCGGATACCGGCCGACCAAAAAACGCCGCACGCTTGAGACGCTCGAAACGGCTACCGATAATTTGCGCCGCATTGCCCGAAAAGTGGAATTTCCATTCGATACGGCAGCTGACGGCACGATTATCCTGAACAACGTAATGCTTCGCAATCCAGTGCCATACCTGCGCCTACGATTCAAAAAATATTACGGGGCAAAGTTCGACATCACGTCCGTAACCCGCACCGACATCAACGCCATTACGTTCGTCGAATGCATGGACTTATGCCGGGCTTACGTGAAGTCGAATGATGAAGAGTATCTCACCATGCTCGTCGCCCTACTTTATCCGGACGGACGTACCTATGAAGATATTGTGCGTACTAATTATGCTGATCGCTTCAAGAATGTCGAGCAGGAGGTGAAAGAATTGATCTATTTCTGGTTTACCGGAGTTGTTCGGTGGATCATGGAGGATGATTTGTATGGCCTTTTGTTTCGAGGGTCGAAAAAACAGGAAGATTCTATCTCTCGAGGTATGTCAGAGACTATCTCCGCTCTTTCTGCTGCCGGATATGGCGATATTCTTGCGATTCGTCGTTTGGGGGCTACAGATTTTTTTGATCTGCAGATAGACTCGTATAAAGCCTCCATACAGCGTTATGTCGCAAATGGGGGTAAGCCGGAAGAATTGTCGAAGAATCTACATATCCCACCATCAATAATACAAAAGTTATGCTAAGCCCTGATTTTATAACGACCATAATCCCCTGTTTCGCTCGCTTCGTCTCGAAAGACGTTCGAAAAAAGATGTTCTCCGTACCCATGTCTGCTCGTTCAGCCGCTTATAAAGCCATAATGGATTCAGTTATGGCCATCAATGAGGATGATGTGATACCGGAGATTACCGATGTGATTATTTCGGTAAATGAGAAATTCGTTTCTTCCAGGATATCCAGCTCAAAGGGTGTGATCCTATTTGTTGAATATGGCAATATTCGGTTGTCATTTGATGGATACGGCTCACAAGCTGCTGATCTTGCCGTGACAGTTGCCGATAATTTTAACGTGGCAAATATGGATGTTATTCAGGAAGCCATCGTGATGGAGCGATGTTATACCATTCTGGACCGTATAATGTCACGTTTAAATGAGGAGCAATCCCGCGTTGATTGGGTTAGTCCATTGATTCGACAGATCTCATTCCCGGCAACTATTTACACTGTAGAGCCACAAAAGTTTTACGACCGTTGCGGATTTGCCGCGATGTTTAAGAGGGAGGATACCGAATGAAACAATATGATGACGAAGACGACGAACCAGGAGGTGATGTTGTCATCGAATGTAATAAACCATGTCTCCCTGACTGGTTCGACGGGAGATCTGAACTGCTTCACTGGTTGTCTGAATTCGGAAAGATTGGATTTGGTCCGGAAAAGACGCTGAGTATTGTGCGCCCTAGAATGACTCAAGAGGAATTCAGGAAGGTTTGCATCGCGATTCGATTACCCGGTACAGATGAGTATTTAGCTTATCAATCCGGACAAGATGCTGCCGACTTTGAACTTATGTATGCTCTTCAGATGCGTGCGTGTGGTGCGGATAAAGATGCTACACAGGCCGCTGAACTATTGCTGAAGTTACGAACATCTCAATCGTTGCGCGATGAGATCCAAAAACGATTCATGACATGATTACGGATATTTCTGTTAAAAAGGATATGATTGTGCGAGCTCTAGACCGAAGTGTTGACAAGATCTATGAGGAGCAGCTCGGTCTTGCGCCTCACAGATCAGGATATCTACGTGATGTTTTAGGCAGGGGATCCAGGGATATCTATGTTTCCGACGGCTTCGATTTTTCAGTTAACGTCGGAACACCCATTTACATCCGTATGTTGGATATGCATAAATATGGCAACCTGCGAATCTATAATCGGGTAATCTGGGGACGGTTGTATGGAGACCTTTATGAGCGCATATTGAAATACCTGGCTCTCGAACAAGGCGAAATGAAGCTGATGTTGGAAAATGCCGGAATGGGTGCTTATCAGTCACGCTCGGATCAATATTATAATGGCCGACGAAATTTAAGTTATGAAGAAATGTTTAAATCGTAGATTATGGCGAAAAGGGTAAAAGAGGATCTCATTAAATGGGAACTTGATATAAATGCTTCTCCGGCTCAGAAATCTCTCCACGCAACTGCTGTAGAGACGAAGAATTTGGAGAAGGCGAATAAAGAGCTGGAGAAACAGATGAAGTTGCTGAAGAAACAAGGTCTGGAAGGTTCTGAAGAGTGGCAGGCTCTAAATAAGACCTATTCGGAGAATACGCAGGCAATTGATAAGAATAAAAAGAAAATGGACGAATTATACAAGTCCATGGATAACTCGGAAAAAACCATCTCGCAATTAAGAGATGAAGCCGGGAAGCTTACTCGGGAACTGAATAATATGACGCGCGGTACGGATGCTTATAACGCCAAGGCCGAGCAGTTGGCTGCTGTCCAGTCCGAACTTAAAGACGCAACCGGACAGTCTCAAGCGGTAATGTCGAAAGGGGAAGCGGTAATGTCTGCTGTTAGTGCTAAGGCGGCTATCCTAACAGGTGTGTTTGTCGGTATGGGTCTGAAGATTGTATCGCTTGTCGGGGATTACTTGTCTCTTAATAAGATTATGAATTCGAATCAGACCACCGGGGATGAATTGGCCAATGAGCTCTTTGGTCTTCAGCGGGCCATGGAAACATTACAGGTCCGAATGGCAAACCTTGATTTTAAGGGGTTGGTTCGGGATATGATCGATGCGTATACTGCCGGGAAAGAGGTGTCGGCGATGCTTGATGAACTGTTCGAACGAGAAAATTCCTTCAAGATATCGTCGGCACAACAGTCAGCCCTATTGGTTGAACTGCAGGAGAAAATGCGAGACGTGAATCTGTCGTATGAAGATCGTCAGGCTGCAGCTAATGAAATCATGCGAATTACCCGCGAACAGGCGGCAGTAGAAAAGGATATATCTCTCCAGAAAGCTGAAGCGTATAAAAAGGATCTCCAGGTGCGGACTAAATTGTCTGATGCGGAGTTGGAATACATTGTTGATCGGTATAACCAGAATCGTTCGGAGATCTCCCAGGCTGCCGAACTGATTGCGCTCCAGCAGAAGCTAAGTAATTTGAAAAAGGATGCGGCCAGTTCTGATGCTACTACGAGGAATCTGGCCAATGAATTTTCGCGGGACCTTCAAACTCAGATCGATCTCATACTCGTCGAGAATGCCGGAATAGAGGAGACCGCTAAAATGCTTGAGAAGTACAACCTCAGTAATGATGACTTGGTAAAGAATTACGTTGAATCACGTGTTCAGGCTATTAATATTGAGTCTCAGGCAGAACAGTCGTTGATGCGTGTCAAGACGACCAATAACGGCCTTACAAAGCAGATTGCCGAAGAACAGCGAAAAGCTACTGAAGCGAACGTAGCCGCAAAAAATAAAGAACTCGATGCTACACTTAAAGCTCAAGAGCAGGAGCAGAAAACAGCCGCGGAGAAATTAAAACAAAAGGAGGATCTCTTAAAAAAGATTTCCACTCTCCAATCGGCATTCGACGAATCGCAAATGAGTGCCGCAGATCGTGTCGTTTACCAACTTGCGAAAAAATACCAGGCAATTCAATCGGAATTGGACGTGGCTCTTGAGAAACAATTGATTACTCAAGAAGAACATGCCGCGAAGAGTCTTGAGCTACAATCCCTTCATGCTAAAGAGGAATTGGCTGTGATTGAGGCGAATCGCGAGAAGATAACAGATACATTAGAGAAGGAAAGCAAGCAGCTTGATTCTGATGCCTATCGCATCCAACAGGAGTTGTTGGCCGATAATCTAGATGCCAAAAGAGACCTGGAGCTGGAAGCGTTGCGTGAATTGCACAACATGAAGAAATTAAGTGACGAAGAATTCGCAAAGGCCTCGATGAATATTCAGTTGAAATATCTGCAGTCTCGTCTTCAGAAAGAACGTCAGTTGTTGACTAATGCGGCGGGTATCTCTGATTCGTTACAAGATTATGCTCTGTCTAAGGTAGAAGCTCGATATCAACGAGAATTGGCCGCTGCCGGGGATAATGCCACCAAGAAGGCCGCAGTTGAAGAGGAATACGAAAAAGGGAAGCTCGAAGTCCAAAAGCGATATGCTGATATCAACTTCGCGATTAAGTCTGCTACGATTATCGCAGATACCGCAATGGCGATCATGCAGGCTTATGCCCAATTAGGTCCGATAGCCGGATCCGTTGCAGCAGCGATGTTAGGAACCGTTGGTGCGGTCCAATTGGCCGCTGCCAACCAGGAACGGCAACGCGTTAAGTCTATGACGTGGAGCGGGACTTCTTCCGGATCCCAAACGGAGGAATCGGCGCAGACCGGGACCGTCGTTCTTAGATCCGGGTATCAGACCGGAGGATATACGGGTGAAGATATTGGTGTGAATGAAGTGGCCGGAGTTGTTCACGGTCAAGAGTATGTTATCCCCGCCTGGCAAATGAAAATGCCGGAGACGGTTCAGATAGTGAAGGAGCTTGAGTCTATCCGTACCTCCAGGAATCCAAAGAAGGGGTATTCGCACTCGTCATCTCGCGGATATGAGGGTGGCGGATATGTTGGATCTGAATCTTACGTGACGCGTGACGAAATTAATACTTTGGTCACTGTTCTGAACAGGCTCATTGATACACCTCTGAAAGCCTATGTTGTCTTGAGTGAGTTAGATAAGGCTCGCAAGCGTCAGGAAAAGAGTGAGAATTACGCGTCTAAGGGTGGATAATATCAACATTTACTTATCTTTGTGATGAGAAAGAAACCTAACGAAGGTGGCTCTGATCGTGAGGTTCGAGCCTTCTGATCCTAAATAGGCTCTGCATTTATTGAGATGCAGGGCTTTTTTTATTGATAAAACTGTAAAATATGTTTACAAATATCTGAATATCAGTATATTGTATTATATTTGTTATGTAATTGTTTAACGGCTTTTAAAATTAGGTGTAAAAAATTATACCCTATATTGTTGCTATTATGGCAATAGTGGTTATCTTTGAAACGCTAAACAAAACTGTATGTTATAACATACTCGTAGGGCGCGGTTAATGCCCAATAATATGTAGGGCCTTTTTTATGCTCGAGTGATCAAATAATAGAAGTCTACTATTTGATTTAAGATATACACAACATAGGCGGCTGCCATACCCATGACATTTGACTTCATCCTTCGGGATGTTATTCATACGGTTTTGTTTTAGCGAACAGGGTATAGGTGGCCGTTCCTGCGTTAAATCGGCCCCAAAAAACGCTAAAACAAAACCGTATTATGAGCACAAAGCAAAACACCTCCGTATCAATTTACGCACTTCTCGACCATTTCTGGGCCCTAGATGACCTCCATACATTCTCCGGGACCGCAAGTAAACTTTACTACCTTTTACTAAGAATTGCCAATAAGAACCGCTGGCCAGCCAAATTTCCATATTCTGACGCTAAGGCTGCTGCCTCTCTTGGTGTGTCTACTGTAACGCTGAAAACCGCCCGGAAACAGTTAGAAGATTCAGGTTTGATTAAAGTAACTCCAGGTGGCCATGGGCATGCCCAGAAAACGGAGTACCGTATTGCCGGCTGTTATGGTTGTGAGTTCAATAAACCGGAAGGTTGCACAGCCGAAAAATGCCCAAAAGAAGGTTCAAAAAATACACCCCCTAACCAAGCACCTACATCAGCGAATAAAGCTCAAGGTGATAAGGTAGGTGAAAGGGTAGGTGATAAGGTAGGTTCAAAAAATACACCCCCTAACCCGACACCATTACTATTAAGACAAGACATAGACAAGACAAAGACTCTTCCTCAGATAAAGAAAGAAGAAGAAGTTTTTGATTTTAAAAATTTGGAAATCCCGAATGACGGGGTTAGACGAAATTTCAGAGCCTTAATCGAAAAGTTAGAAAAATACAAAGCATCGCCTTCCGAAGCTCACAAAATCATCACCGCATCCAACTATGGCCAAATCGGTCACCCTATCTGGCAAGCATTTTCTGAAATAAACGCCGCAGCGGGAAAAATACAATCGCCCATTCGATTTGTTTTCTCCAAAATCGCTATGTCTAATTTTCAAAATGCTTAAACCATGACTTTATCAGAAAAAACTTCCGCAACGCTAGAACAACTCCAGGAAAATGACAATCAACGCCTGGATTATTACCTGCAGTCTTTATCTCGCATCGCCGAGGAGTTGATTATGGCCGCCGAATCGCCGATATCGGTCGAACTGTCGCATGAACTTGCCTTGTCTGCTCTGACGCTCAAGAATGAGCTGAGATCGCTAAAGGGGTAATTCTGTCCTGATCAATGTGATGTTGATTTGCTTTTTTTGTGAAAAACGAAAAAATGAAAATCTTACATCCCAGTGGTGAGTATTACGACTTGCCCGTAGATCTCACGCTTGAGTTCACCCGGTATAATCCATTCTTCAACGAGCATGGAGAGTTATCACAGCCTATTGACTTGCCTTTGTCGCCGCGCAACAAAAGGCTACTTGGTTACCCTAATCGCCCTGATCGAGGTTATCGCCCGGAGGATATTGACGTTTGCCTGGATTTGGGCTTCGTCAAGATGCCTGCCAGACAGGTCGTGCACGGAGCGGGCGTTTCTTTCGCCGACACGACATTTTATCTCAACGACGGCGGATTGTATAGCAGGATACAGGAAACGACGCTAAAGGACGTTTTCTCGGCCTGTGTGTATGACTACGGCTCTGCCATCAAAGCTGTGGAATTCTGCGAAAGTATTATTTCGGGCTTCTCGGATTCGATTCGTGATTCAAGATTTGCCATATTTCGTACTGTGGTCGATGGCCCATCGGATGGATCTTATCGAATCTTGAATGAACTACAGACGACAGGATCAGGCAGGAAGTATAAATCGAGGAATGTCAGAAAAGAGGTGGTTGATGGCAAGGAAGTAACTTATCCGGCCGGGTATGGTATAACTCCATTCGTCCGCGTTGGATATGTGCTGACGCATATCGCCGAGTATTTTGGGTACACTCTCGATGCAGACTTCCTCGATGCATCCCCATTTCGGGAGATGGTGCTTTTGAACAACAATCTGGATACGCTAATCGACGGTAAAATACACGTCAGTACGATTCTGCCTGATATCACTGTCAAGGAGTTGTTGAATGTATTCCGCGCCCGGTTCTGTATGGAGTTCTATCCTGACGAAGTGAATCACACATTAGGCGTCGTGTTTTTCCGAGATCTGGAGCATGCCAAGCCGGTAGACTTGACCGATAAAGTGGCCGGGGATCCCGATGTCGAGTTTCCCGAATTTCGAAAAATTGCCTTGATTTCTGAGTCCGTCAAAGATTCGGAAACTTATCAGCCATTATCGGAATTGTTCGAAGATCATCCTGGAATCTTTAAACACAAGAAGGAATCGAATTGGCAACCGCCGTATTCTCCAGGCATAGCTAAGCCATGGTACTATCATCCTGTGACAGGAAGGGTATATCAAAGCGCAATCCGCGGGAATACTGAAATATGCGTAGTCAGAGGCTCATTTACGGACTCTTACGAAAGCCCTGTGGATTTACCATCTCTGGAAGTTCAGCTTCCGGGTAAGATGCCATACCCCTTGGCCGACGTTACACCAGGCGTGATTACCCGGACAACCGATCTGTATACGGGAGCTCCTCGTTGCGTCAAATCAGTAATTGTGTACTCCGACAATACGGAAGATTCGGATTCATCTACCGAAGAACTCTTACCAATGCTTGCGCTTGAGGGAACATTCAATGCCGGATATGTGACAGATCATCCTGATCTTAATTTCGAGGGCACTGCGCACTCTCTTATGCCAAATGGAGAACACGGTCTTTACACTCAGTATTACCAATATTACGCTTATCTGCGGCAAAATTCTTTAATCAAAGTAACCTTCATGATGCGGCTTTCGGATCTTGAGAAGATATCGCTATCTCCTTTGTCGAAAATACGCATTCGCAATCAAGAATATTTAATTGATTCGATACGCTATGCAATCGGAGATAGATCGCTGTGCGAGATGTCGCTGTATTCCCTGGATCCTCTTGCGCCGGAAGTTCCGCTCCAGGACTTCAGTCTATCGGAACCGCCCGGCTATGAATGGGTCGCGCATTGGAGTTATGATTTGCCCTGGCTCGGGTCTGCGAATACACCGACGATAGGATCATTTACATTTGTGGACTGGGTCAGCGCGGTCGATACCATATACCTGGAGATAGCAACTGAGGCGGATTATAATGCATACCGGGATGGATCGGATAATTACTGGGAACAACGGACGTATACCGGTCGCTGGTATCACACCAATTCGGGGGCCAATAGCGAGAAGATAACAGGCACCATGACAGTCGGATTACAGGTCAAAAAAGCCTAAAAAGTTGTCCTCATAACTTCCATTCAAAATCAGCACATTTGTCTTATTAATTCATCACGGCAAATAACAATGAAGCAAGAATTTATCACATGGGGACTGGGCGTCCTGTCTACAATACTAGGTGGGGTGAAGCTATATGACCTCCTATATCACCGGGAAACAAGAAGTCGACTCGCTGCCGAATCGAGTAAGGCTCTTGTTGAAGCGAAGCGTGCGGAACTCGACTTGAGACAAGACGAAGCTGCAGGATTACAGGCGCAATGTGACCGCCTGTTCAAACAGATGATGGATATGCAGGCAACACTACAGCAGAGCATCATGGAGGTTGCAGAGCTCAAAGGGCTGGTTGCTTCCAAAGATGCCATTATTACCAGACTCACGCGTGAAATCGAATATTTCAAACTTGAAAATAACCGCCTTACGGCAGAACTCAAAAAACAACATGAAACAATTAATTGAACGGTGCGAAAAGTATTTTGGCGGCTCGCAGTTAGTATGCGGGCATGTGGCTCAAAAGTATTCTAAGGCTCAAATTTGGTCATTTATGGATCCACGTTTGTTGGTGACGCTCCTGGCGTTGCGCGAACGGATTATCGCAAAACCGATGGTGATCAATAATGGAACATTCACCCAGCGAGGATTACGATGTAATCGCTGTCAGCTAGTACAATCTAAATCGACGCCATATTTAACGGCGCATCTTCGTGGCCAGGCTGTGGATTTTGACGTGCCGGGAATGTCTGCTGAAGAGGTTCGAAGGCTTGTCGTGAACAATCAGGAGTTGCTTCCATATCCAATACGAGTCGAGAAAGATGTCAACTGGGTACACATTGACGTGTGTAATACGACAGACCAGAAAATAGTGCAATTCAACGGATGAAAGCGTTGATTGTCCTGGTGCTATCCTGCCTGATTGTAGGATGCGCTACACGTAAAGAAACGAGTGTGACGACCTCCGATGTTGCAATACGTCGCATGGAGGAATCAATAAAAACCATAATCAAAAGTGATGTGCCGGTACTAGTGAAGCCATCACTGCAGCTATCCGTGTCAGTAGGAGTTGATAGTTCCAAACTGGAGACTGACTATGCTATTTCAACGGCTTATTGGGACGGACAGCGATTATGGCATCGCATATGGAATAAAGACTCATTCATGGTGACAGTCCCTCAAGGGAAGGTGGAAGAGAAGGAGTCATATAATACGAATACGTCCTCTGTGGAAAAGAAAAAGGACTATCAGCTAGTGGAGAAGGAACGGTACAGGTTCTTTAATGCCTTTTTCTATTGGTGCGGTATTGTAGCATTTACACTCACGATTCTGTTCGTTGTGTTTCGATTTATAAAATTCATAAAACTCCGCCGCTGATGTATATCCAAAAACCACCATCTATTAATTTCTCGGGGAATGTCCCGGATTTGATTATAAATAGCGAGCAAAAGATTACCGTACGGTTGTACCAGGGAGGGAATCTTTTATTTGCTTATGCGGCCACTCCGGATATAGACAATTCTATCCGCATTGAATTAAGGAAATTGATCCACGATGCAATGCCTATTCCTGGACTTGGAGTTGACATACCATTTGCGGAATTCTCAATCACTGCAGATAATCATGAGTCAATTACATTTATGGTTGTGCGCGGTGGGATTGATGCCGATGTGAATTGCGAATCATGGATGCAGGTCAATTGGTTATCCTGGCGGCCACAACGCCAAAAGGTGCTGATGTCCCAACCAAACTGGATCTCCTATGCGGCAACACTATCCGGGACAATTCGCGCTACTGGCGTATTCGAGGATCGGTCTATGCAGGAGGTTGTGGTTACGAATGTGTTGCCGGGGATGGTGTATACTGAAGACATCGCATACGCGCGGTTAAAAGGGCTATTTGAGCAGACTCCGGCATACATCGACCTGTATGTATGCAATGCCGATGGGCAAAGAATTACCTATGTGCAGCGGCTTATCCCGGTCAACCCTATTTCGCAATACAACGACGTTTTTGTATTCCTTAATTCGATTGGCGGCTACGACTCCGTGAATCTTACGGGGCTGATTACGGCCGAAACCGGGGTGGAACCAGGACAATATGAGATTGACGATACCATTAATCAATATGAGACAATAGCATCGAGATCTTATACCAAGAACACGGGGTTCATTCCACCTGATCAACGAATGTGGCATGCTGAACTCCTTAGCTCTTCCTGTGGATTCCATTTGAAAAATGGAGACTTGAAACCGATTGTCTTATCAGATGTGAACATCCAGGACCAACCGGGAACACCAGGTAGCTATGAATTCAAATTCGAATATTCACGGCGTACTCCATTCATCAATATATCTCGAGTGGCAGAATTGCCTGAAGAAATAGAGATAGTAGCTCCTAGTGGAGAGGTTTTTCCTTTAGCTCCCAGACTTTATGATTTCCCGCTGGCCGGTTCGGGAGCTAATTTAATGATACCATGCCAGAAGGCCGGAGAGGAGAGATGGTATTACATATTTGCATCATCGCTTGGTGGGGGAGGAGCCGGAGGAGATCTCATCTTTCCGACGTGGGCCGACATATTAGGTAAGCCCGACACATTTGCACCTTCCCCACATCGTCACGAAGTTAAGGATGTCGATTTCTCGAAGGGAATTGATGATCCCGTTCGATTTAATGATCGCATATTGATAGGCGAATATCAGTCAGGCGTCAGAGGTGGTTGCATTAAGGAGACTGGAGAGGCCGAGCTTACGTCGTTAACGCTGTCCAATTCACTGAAGGTGCCAACGATGATCTACAACAAGGTCAAGGTCACTGGAGGGAAACAGATCAATAATCCCGGAGGTGTAGTCCAAGAAGTAATCGCCGATAGCGAAAGCGAAAATTCGATGACGCTAGTGATTGATTGTGAAGAAGGTGACTTGATCGATTTTGAGGAGGATGATATCTGTCAGGGGATCTACAACATGAGGACCGGATTCATAACATCCTATTTCCGGGTGACAGCGGTAAATTACTCAAGCAATACGATACGCATTGTAATGGGGGATCCAACGATGGTTCCTGGAGGGGTGAATAACGCTCCAGTAAAATTCATGACGATCGCCCAATATGGCAATTTCACGAAAAAAGAGCGGCAGCGATGTCAAGTGTTTGATTCGGCGAATCAAGAAATCCTGATGTTGTCCGGTGTTGATCGGTATATCGTCCGACCGGAAGACCATTCTCTTATCCTGGGTGACGTAACTAAAGCCAAATTACCTGCAAACCTTCCGATTAATCCCAATGATTGTTCGGGATATATGAAGAATATAATTGTCGAGAATATATTCCAAATAGACAGCCAAGGGGAGATAGTTAAGACGATTCGGGATCGTGGATTGTGGAGTGCGGATATCGCGAAAGAGAATCCCTACCTGTGTACCGACGCTGAGCAAGATGACGTCTGGCATAAATCGTGTAAATATCGATGCATATCTACACACACTCAAGAGGAGCCACGATATGATGCAACCGGATGGTTATTGATGGCCGGAGACACATCGCTGTCCATGGAGCTCTCGAGCTCGAATGGGTATATGTTCCTTCAGGGACAACTGAAGACATCGATATCGGCAATTGTCAAACGAGGCGTCGACGATATAACGAGTGAGATACAGAGCAATGATTGGAATTGGACTCGACAGACACAAGACGCAATCAGCGACATGGCCTGGAATGCGGCGCATCAACACTGTACCGATACGATTGATATTACGGATCTTGACATGATTGGGTTAAGTGGAGTCTTCACTTGTACTGCATATGTAAGAGACGGAGGAGTTACAGAAAATTTTGAATTTCAATGAAAAAGACACAAAAACTTAGGATTATTCATGATCCATTACACCAGGCGTTTTCGTTGGTTGTCAAGGGAGGATCATTACTGCAGGTCCATGCAGCGGAAGTTGATGAATATATCCCGGATCGACGAATCACACCATTGATCATACAGCCTGTATTGCATGTTACAGACCCGAGTGGAATCATAGCCTCGGGACATAAAGAAGATGAAATCACAGATGCGCGATGGTATATTGGGACGGAAGAATCAAAGAACCAAATCACCAGTGCTACAGACGGGTATACCATAGGATTGAACGGGAAACTTACCGTGGCCAAGAACATCAAATATCTCTATCCGGTAACGTTGATTTTTACGGCAATCTATTTTGACAACCGTTCGGGAAAAAGCCTGAAGCTGCACGATAAGGTAACTCTTAGTACGACTTCCTTGTTGGAAAAGCCGGTTACTATGCAGCTGGACAAACCGGGTTCCTGGTACTTTGATCCGTTATCCGACCAGGGTAATAGATCTATTCGTGCATCGATATTCCTTGCGGAAGATAAACTGTCAGATGATCGGTTGAAAATATGGTGGTATAAAATCGTCAATGGAACAGAAGTACTTATCAGTAGTGAAGATTTATGGTATATCTCGGGCCAGAACACGACCCAACTGGAGATTGATCCACGATATGTAAATGGGAAAGAGATCATCGTCGCCAAGAGTGAATTTCTAGCGGCCAACCAGGTTGCGCCGAACCAGCCAACGTCTGACTGCCAAACAGCCATGACGACTATTGTCAGGCGATATGGTGAGTATGAATGGGATTGCTTCATTCATGGCGGAAACGAGGTGTCTGCAACGGCCAATTCGATATTGGCTGAGTCTGTTATCCATGTGGGGAGAACCCTCCTAGAGAACGCTTCTCGGTATTTTGACATAGAATGGTTTATTCGGAGAAATGTACACGGAGCACAGTGGACCACACTGGGATACGGCGAATCGATTCGGATCCCTCGAAGCGATTATGAAATCGGCGCAGAGTTATCACTGGAAGTTCGAGAAAAAGGATCGTTGAAACCGTTGTCGAAAGACGGCAATATTCTTTGCATCAATGGCAAACCATTAATATTATAGATTATGGACTTTAAATACGCTGTAATTCCAATGGAAAAAGCGAAGGAGCTTGAGTTGGAGCAAATCAGACAAAAGACAAAAGATGGAGATGTCCTGGTTAATCAGACTGACCTATCAGTCGTAGGGCAAACCGAAGATGATTTTGAGAGTAAAGTAAAACAATTGGGCGGCTATGTAATAACAGCCAAAGAAGCTCTTCAACAATTAAATAAATAGTTATGTCGACAGTAAGAGGAAGCAGTACAATTACATTCGTAAAGCAAGGAGATACAATTTCCACCAATTTGCGAAGCACTAAACCCCTGGAGCAATTCATCAAGAAGTCGACCTATGTAGTCGCACCAGATTGGGGTGTAGCAGACAATCGTCCGAAAATTTACCCCGTGATCAAATCGAGTCTGACGGATACTCGACTTGAGCCCAAGAATGGCACGGAAGTATGGAAGTACAATGGAACTGTGATTCAGTTTAACGCAGCCGGTGAATCACTCCAGCTTGGAAGCCTGGCAGCCGGAACCTTTAAAAAAGCGTCAGAACGCGTTGATGGAGATACGTTGGTTCCTACACTCGAGATCTGTAAAAATCTCGCGTCAAAGAGCAATATCAATGCGGACGTCATAGACTTCAGTGCGGAAGTCAATACAGGGTTCGAATCGTCGGTGTCCGGGAGTATCGATATCCGGATCGAGGAAGTCGAAGGAGACCCATATCGTGGATATATTAGCGTTAATGACGGAGGTGTTATAGATGACAATACGTCTACGTTAACACTGACGGCCAATTTAATGCGCGGTGGCAGTGCTCAGACGACAGACGTGGGATATAAGTGGTATAAAGGGAATGGCGATAGCTGGACCGCAATGTCGCAGACAACAAAGTCAATCCAGGTCGGAGGAGATGATATCGATACGCAGGAAATCTACAAGTGCGAATTCCTCGTTGGTGGCAGCGTTGTGACCAATGCGAGCATTCAGGTCTACGACGAACGGGATCCTCTGATCATTGTGCCGAATCCAGACGGAGATGAAGAACTCTCTTCAGCAAGAAAGACCATCACCTACTATCCTAAAGTATGTAAGAGAGGAGATAGCAGCGCGACTCCGGTTGCTGGCTATACATTCAGTTACATGCTCACCAATTCGAATTATGTTACAATTGCTGTTGGCAACGGGAATTCCTTCAGTGTGACGTACGCACATGGCGTGCAAGCTAACGGAAACATGTCGTTGATCATCAGTGCTGAGAATTAAGCCATGGCAAAAATCAAGGGCACCACATTTATCCGGATGAAAGAGGAAGCAGAAGACTCGGTACTATACTACATAGTGCCGAGTACGAATCTCATCCGCTATAATTCGGCAGGCGTCACATCTACCACTGCAGTCGAAGTATCGATCTACAAGAAAGTTGGACACGGTGATGCGATGAAAACGAAGGATCTGCAGATATTGCTGCATAAGTACAACGGATCCTCCAGCTCGACGGTCAGCTATGGGTATAAGGACTCGATCACCTTTCAACCAACGTCAAATTTTGATCAATATCAGATTGTCGCCAAATTGGGTAGCTCGGTAGTAAGTTCAGCAACCATACAGACCGTGCACGATGGTCCGGCAGGAGAGGCTGGACAGGCTTACTTCCCGAAGGGAGAATGGAATGCAACCGAAACGTACAAGAAGACAACGAAGATCGTAGAATATGCGACTTATCTTGGATATGCATACGAACCTTTGAAGGCATCTGTTTCGGGAGGGGTTAATCCGTTGGCCGATGTGACAGGAGGCGGTGGGAATTGGAAGTCCATGGGGCGTCATGAAGTGGTTGCCGCCAAAGTTATCCTGGCGAATTATGCGAATATCGCAGGGGCAGTATTTTGGGATGATCGGCTTATGAGTCAATTAGGGGTTGATAATACCGGAGCGGATTCTTCGAAGCCTCAAGATTACACCGAGAATGACGATGGCGAGGAAACAGGCAATTTCCATCCCAACCTCCTGCTCGACTGGAGAAGGGGTGCGCTTAGATTCAGAGGTGGCTTTGAACGGCCCTGGAGAGTCATAGATAACACGATAAGTGGGGTAATTGACGTATCGAACGAGTCAAGCCTTTACATCCGATCCAACACGGAAGCAGCGTTCGATATCGGGCGCGGGAAGGACGGCCAGACGCTCCGGATAATGATACAGATTGATTCTGCAATGAGAATCGATATCGGATGTGTCATAGATGGTGCTGTTACGATGTTTCCAGTGGGCGGAATATGCTACACAGAAAATGAAGCCAACACCCTGACTTGCTATGAGCTGGTTTATTGCCGCTCTCTAGAGAGGCCATCACAGATCATTGGACTTAATAGAAATGGATGGGTCGTACTATCCAGGTATCAAACGCATACAGAATATTAAATATGGAAAAAGTTGAATTAAAAGACATGCCTGAACTATCCAAGATAGGAGAAGGCGACAAAGTATTCGCATACAGTAAATCCCTAAATAATTATGGATTTGTGAGTGTGGAAAATCTAAAGAGTAAGGGATATGCATGCCGAAGATGGAACGTAAATCATAGCTCTCCAGTAGGGGAAGTGTACGGTAATATCGACTATCTAAGGGAATTGCCCGGTCTGCTCGGGCTAGGATGCTACCTGGTCGATAACGCGCGAAATATGCGCAAGCTATCCCCAACGAATCATTATAAGTTTGCCGATGGCTCTGCAGCATCCATCGACGGAAGTATGGGGGATTATATGTGGTGCTGGGCAACTCCATTCTACTACTCATGGTGGAGAGAAGGAGACTATTACTACGAAGCTGTAGCTCTGACCCCGATTGAAGGTAGACAGAACTATTATATTCCCGTTGGAGGGATTAGCGCACTGGGATCCGGAGTGATTGACCGCACGAACGACAAGCTCGTGTCGGTGGTAAATAATGCGGCGCAATATCGCGGGGGAAACAATGATTCAACGCGCGATAACACCTACAAGACGTTGTTAGGGCGCGTGGCGTCTAACTACAACATAACAGAGTTCCGGAGATTGGCCAGAAACAAAGGAGAGGGATGGGAAGCCGGTTGGTTCGTACATAATGCAGTAGTGGGCATCCTTACGCGTCTTATCCTGGGAACACGTCATATTCAATCTGCATTCAACAGTTCCAAGGATGCAAATGGTTTGTACCAGGGAGGCCTTGGGAACGGAGTTACAGTTGATGGATCGAAGTGGGATCAGAATTTCAACTATTATCCATTCCTTCCCACATCGGCTGGAGTCGAACTTGCGGATGGTGTAGGAGTATCGAATCAGATCGTTCAAGATGCCTCAGGTAACACGTTATTTACCGTTGGTGTTCCGGTGTTTTTTGGCCTTAAGAATTTTTATGCTTATATAGGATGTATTGAAGGTGGGTCTTTAATTAGCAAGAGAGCAGATGGATCCGGCGATTATTACGTGGCCAATTCGCTATACACCGGATATACCGTTAATGGCACGTCCGGAATGACAAAAGCGACGACAATCCCGGCCAATAATCCGATGGGATGGAAATATATCACGGAGATCTCGATGCAGAACCTATGTCATGCACCGACGGTTGCGGAAGGGTCGTCATCCACCTATTATGCTGATGGCTACTATAATGACAACGCCGTTTCTGGCCTTCGTGTGCCGTTCCGTCGTGGTGATGCGAGCCATGGTGGCGCTTGCGGTCCTGAGTGCCTCATTGCGAACCATGCTGTCTCGTCTGCCAGCGCGAGCTGGTCGTCCCCCCTTTGCTTCACAAAAGAGGACATTGCTCCCTTTCCTTGCTGAATGAGCAAATGTGCTGAAATGTGCTGAAATGTGCCTGGATTCATTGTGATCCGGGCGAAGCAAAGCACCCAAGGCGCCCGAGCGCCGTCCCTCGAAAAATTAGCTCTTTGACGTGTTTTCATTCTGAAAGTCCGTCCCGACGCAGTCGGGCGAATTTGCCAGATACATTTGAAGATATATATTTGCAACGCTTTGAAAAAAGCAGGTTGTTTTCTCAAGACGTCCGTTTCTGGCCTTCGTGTGCCGTTCCGTCGTGGTAATGCGAACAATGGTGACAATTGCGGTCCTGAGTACCTCAATGCGAACAATGCTGTCTCGAATGCCAACGCGAACTGGTCGTCGCCCTATACTTTATCATCCGGTTCATCGCCGGATAAACATTAAGAGGAAAGACCTTGTCTCTTGGCAAAAAACATACACACTAAGCAGGGTTGGTAGGATTCTCGAAGACTCATAGCGAACGATGAAGCAAATTAATTAATAGCCACACACAACAATGAAGAGAAAAGGATTTTTCTCGGAAAAGATTGGAACAATTTACAATTTCAGGGATGCGTATTTAGAGGCATCTCGAAAGAAAAAACGTCGCCCTGACATTGTCAAATTTGATAACGATCTCGAACAGAATTTACACAGGTTGCTGGATTCATTTAATGATGGAACTTTTAAAACTTCCGAATATCGATACTTTACAGTGTCCGATCCGAAGGAAAGGGTGATCAGCAAGCTCCCATTTTATGACCACGTCATGCACTGGGCTATATTGAACGTTATCGAAGATCATATAGTTCGGACATTCTCGAAGAATACATTCTCCTGTATCAAGGGACGTGGGACGCATGCTCTTGTAAAGAGGCTCAAAAAGGAATTGCAGCAAAGCCACTATCTAGACACCTACTATTATCTTAAGATTGATATTACGAAGTTCTACCCTAACGTAGACCATGTGATCCTAAAAAGGTTGCTAAGGCGAAAGATTAAAGATGACAAACTATTATACATAATAGATGGGATAATAGACTCAGTGGAGGGTGGGAAAGGATTGCCCATTGGCACGAAGATCGCACAGTTATTCTCCACATTGACTTTATCCTTATTTGATCATGACATAAAGATCTGTTTTGACATTGGCCGAAACCCGGTGTTGTATCACTATTACTTGAGTAGGTATATTGAAGGAAAGATTGAGACAGCGATGAATCAAGAGGACATGAATGCCTTAAATTATCAAGAGCTCAAGCGCAAGTTTGATCGGTATATTAAAAGGCTCGATTATTATTACAGATATGCTGACGATATCGTCATACTGCATGCAGATAAGACATTTCTACATATCGTTATTGATTGGATTGGTCTCTATATAGCGCGCGAGTTGAAGCTTCTGGTGAAGCCCAACTGGGAAATATCAACTGTTGCGTCTCAAGGCATCGATTATGTTGGATATGTATTTTATCATACTCATGTAAGGGCACGAAAAAGAAATAAGGTTGCCCTTTGTAGGCAAGTGGCCAAATTAAAAAAGGTCGGTTTGTCTAGAGAGCAGATAGAGAAAAAAGCAGCCTCACGATTAGGTTTTGTGGGGCATTCAGATAGTGCGAATTTATTTAGGACGTTAGGAATGGAAACAAAGAAAAGACTAGGACAGAAGATCCGGGCAAAAAAGAGCCCATTTGAGGGGTTAACTCCAGATAATAAAAAGAAATTCGAGGAGATATTATATGACACTCGAATTGCTGAAGAACAGCGAGAGCCGGAAGATGATAAGATAATCGAGTTGATAGACTATATTATCGATGATAGTGTGATAGAGAAGAATCAAGATGGCACGCCAAAAAAGAGACTGGCTATCCGATATAGATGGAAATCACAAGAGTGGTATTCTTATACCGGATCAAGCGTGTTAATTGAACAGGCTTTGACAGATTTCTCGAAAGAGGATCTGCCGGCTCCCACTGTTATTAAAATTCTTATTAACAAACAAAGTAAAAAATTCTACCGATTCACATGAAAAAGCATATCAAGTCCTACACAAGCAAGAAGAAATATTGTAGATACGATGCAAATCATTTTCTTCTATACCTAAATGAAACTGAAACGCAAGTGTCAGATGACGAAAAAGAAGGCACTCATACGGAGTTCATGTATGAAGGTGATCACGAAGATGGTGGAACCATGATTGAAGCAACAGGCGCAACATATGAGGCTTTCGTGAGTGGTCTAATCCGGAAGAAATACTCTGCAGATCAAGTCGAAGCAATAACGTTGAATCGGCTGAGTAACGATACAGAGAGAGCTGAAGAGTTCCTGATTGAATTCGAGGCATTGAATACCTATCGGGCTGAATGCAAAAGCCTGGTATCTGAATTATTGGCATGAGCAAAGGGGGCATATTTATGTCCCCTTTTTTTTGTCCTCATTTATATTGAGATAGGTAAATATATTTGTTGCGTATCAATGTAAGCAAAGCAAGTAATTACATTAATACGAATGATATGAAGAAAATGGGGAGAACTCCTATTACCTATTATGGTGGGAAACAAAAGCTAACAGCGACGATTTTAGAGATGATGCCACCGCACACACTATATTGCGAACCCTTTTCTGGAGGTGCAGCTGTCTTTTTCGCCAAGGAGCCAGTAAAATGTGAGGTGTTGAATGACACGAATAAAGAGTTAATCAATTTTTACCGGATCCTGGCCAACAAACAGGAGGATCTGTTATATGAAATTAATTCGACGCTGTACAGTCGAAGTGAATTCAATGACGCATGGGCAATATACAATTACCCTCATTTATTCACGGACGTCAAAAGAGCATGGGCTCTTTGGGTACTGTCGATGCAGGGATTCAGTGGCCAACTGTCATCCACCTGGGGATATGACAAACAGAAGAGCTCTTCCGTCTGTCGTATGAATAACAGAAGGGAGGAGTTACAGCAGGCAGCACAAAGACTCAAGGAGGCTCAATTGGAATGTACGGATGCCTTGAGAATTATCGGAAGCCGAGACCATAAAGATGCGTTTTTCTATTGTGATCCACCTTACTACAACTCGGATTGTGGACATTATGATGGATATACAGAGGAAGATTATCGAATGTTACTCGAGGCTTTGTCGAAAATCGAGGGTAAATTTCTCTTGAGCAGCTATCCTTCCGAATTGCTGCAGGAATACGCGCAAAAGTTTGGGTGGAAGATGGTCAAAAAGACCATGAATATCGATGTAGGCACGTCATCACGGAAGAAGATTGAAGTTCTAACAATGAATTATTAAACAAAAAAGGGAGCCATTACAGCTCCCTTTTTTTATGTATCATCCGGATGAACAACGTTTATGCGCCAACAAAAAACACCAGAAACTCCGCCGCTGCGGAGTTCTGTTCACCCGGATTAAGCAAAGCCATCCGGTGGTGTATTTGTTGGCACCACAAAGATAACACTTTACTCTGATTTATCATGGTTCTCGGGATCAGGAATGATATCCGGGAACTCATGTTTGATCTTTTGGCTATTCTGACCCAATCGCTTGCGTATATAATGCTCGGTCGTGGCCAGGGATTTGTGTCGTAGGTGTCTTTGTAGTTCGTATGGAGAAACATTGACAGAGGTCAATGCTGTTGCTCCAGTGTGCTTCCAAGAATAGAATTTAAAGGAAGGCGATATATTAAGTTGATCTCGAATTGCCGAGAAACGATTATACATTGTATTCAGGCCAAGAGGCTTTTCACCGGGAATCCCTGCAGATCCGAACACATAATGATCTTTGTGGTAATTCTGGATCAAGTAGACATTCTTCAGTTGATGGTGTAATTGATCCGGTATATCTATCGTTTCCCTTTTTTGATTCTTTGCTTTAGTGGCCATAACCGTTACCGTCTTTTGGCGCATATTAATTTGGCCGACCTTGAGTAACCGTATTTCGTTTCCTGGACGCAGGGCCGTGTAATACATAAATTGACAGGCCAACCAAAGCCAGGGGTCTTTTTTTCGGATCTCTTCCGCGAGCCGCTCACGATCTTCAGGGGTGAATGGGAGCGGAGCTTCGTCCTTAACGATGCCTATTTTGGGTATCTCATAGACGGGATTTTCTTTGATCAATTTCCGGTCTCGGATGCAGTAGCTAAATAACGAGTAAACAATCTGTTGGTATTTTGCGACCGATATCACCGAAAGATTCCGTTCATGGGCAATTGTTCGCAGGAAGGTGACAATCATGTCACGAGTGATCCCGGAGACATCGATAGATCCGTATCCGGCCAGGTCAAAATACTGACAAATTACACGGTATTTGGATTGGTAGCACACATATGTCTTTTGATTGACTTCGAGTTTCTTCACCTCCAGGTAATCATTACATATTTTTCTCAGTGTATTGTTACCGGATTTCCGTTTGCCATAAATTTTAGCAATTCGATTATACTCCAGCTGGTCTTCATAGATAACATCCTCTCGGTCGAAAGGAGTCCACCCTACATTCAATTTATCAGTTAGTTCAGCAATCAGTTTTTCACCGTGTTTCACGCGTTCTGTTGCAGAGAGCTTCTGCGGGATATAATATCGCTTGCGAACCATCTTATCAGTCCGTGGATCCCGGATAGAAAATTCAACAAACCATTGCTGTTCCATATTCCCTTTACAATCGCGTAATACCGGAAGAATTACAATGCTTTTTCGACGTACCATATTGTGTTTTGGCGATGATATACAATTATAAAAAAATAATCAGACAATTACGGTTATGTAAGTGTCTGATTATCAGGTGTTTCGTAAAACGTGTGGAGCTGGAGAGATTCGAACTCTCGTCCAAACAGGGAACTAATGAGCTTTCTACATGCTTATCTTCGCCTTCATTTTCGTGTTTACACAAGACCGAAGCCACCAATGCAAACCTTAGCTTCTTAATTTCATCTTCTCCTCGAAGCCGAAGAAGACTATTTCCGATATTACTGCACCACCGGTTCGGAACGCTTCGGATCAACAGCATCCGGGTGATGTCTCGTCTCTACCACCTTGGGCAGAGATTAAGCTAATCTACTGTGATTCGATTAAGCAGCAAGAGCGTAGTTATTTTCGCCAATTAAAATTTTGCCACCATGGATTAAAGAGATAGATGACATCTCTCTGCATGCTTACACACCACTTCTACCCGCTGTCAAAACCGGTCAGCCCCGATTTTCCGGCGAAGCTTAGTGCTTCATTATTGATACAAAGATACGATAAGTTTCCGATTCGGAAAAATAACTCTTCGGGAGATATGGTAAAAATAAACCAAATAGTGTTTAAGTTGATCGCTTTTAGCAACCTGCTGTCGGTTTATTCCATTTCAGGATGACCGAGGCACGTTCCACATCGCCGGGAATCGGCGGATTGATTTTGGATACTTTCAGTTCGATGCCTTCGATGGTCGGCCAAGTAGCCGTTAGTGCACGTAAGATTCGTCCCGCTACATGTTCAATCAGATCGGAGGGGATCATCATCTCCTTTTTGATCACTTCATACACATCGGCATAACTGATCGTGTTATCGAGTAAATCACTATCAAGGGCTTCTTTAAAATCCACTCGGATGCGCAGGTTCACTTCGAAATTATTTCCTACGATACGCTCTTGGGGCATCACGCCGTGATAAGCGAAAAACTTCACATGTTCCAGTTCGATAAAAGACTCCATAACGACATTGTTTTTGATGAAAATGTTTCTACAAAAATAGACATTCTAAAAAAAGCGACCGATCCGTGGGGATCAGTCGCTTTCTGTATGTTTTGCCGAAACTCAGTGATTAGTGAGCTCCGTGACAGTTTTTATATTTCTTGCCGCTTCCGCATGGGCAAAGATCATTACGTCCGATATGCGGTTCTGCATGTACCGGTTCGTTTTTAGGTTTTTCCGGATTCTGTGAAGCCGTTACACCCGTACCGCCGATCTGATCTTTCTCAGTCTTCATCTTGCTGAAGTCCTGATGCTCTTCGGGAGCCGCCTGTTTTACCTCTTCCGGCTGACTTACCGGAATCTGTCCGCGCATCAGTACTTTAACTGTTTTACGGTTGATGTTATCGATCATTGTTTTAAACAGACCGAATGATTCCAGTTTGTAGATCAAAAGCGGATCTTTCTGTTCGTAGCTGGCGTTCTGAACAGACTGACGCAACTGGTCAAGGTCACGCAAGTGTTCTTTCCATGCCTCGTCGATTACGTGAAGAAGGATCGATTTCTGGAACGCTTTCACGATTGATTTCGATTTCGTATCGTACGCTTCTTTCAGGTTGCAAGATACGTTGTACATGCGTTTTCCGTCTGTAATCGGAATCAGGATGTTTTCGTACATCGCTCCCTGATGTTCGTATACCTGCGAGATCACCGGATTGGCAACTTCTGCAAGGTGTTCGTTTTTGCGTTTGAAAGAAGCCATAGCCGCTTCGAAGATCTTCTCAGTCAACTCGTCTTGTTTCGTACCTTTCAATTCTTCCGCCTCAAAAGGCATCTCAATTGCAAAGATGCGGTAAACTTCCAGTTGCATTCCTTCGAAGTCATTCATTTCGGCATACTCCTCAACGATTGCTTTCGATGCGTCGTAAATCATGTTCATGATGTCGATGCCGATACGCTCACCCATCAGGGCGTGTTTACGTTTGGTGTAGATCACCTCACGCTGCGCATTCATCACGTCATCGTATTCAAGCAAACGTTTACGGATACCGAAGTTATTCTCTTCCACTTTCTTCTGAGCACGCTCGATCGATTTCGAAATCATGTTGTGTTCGATCATCTCACCCTCTTCGAAGCCCAGTTTATCCATCACTTTCACGATACGGTCTGATGAGAACAAACGCATCAAATCATCTTCAAGCGATACATAGAATACAGAAGAACCCGGGTCACCCTGACGTCCCGCACGACCACGCAACTGGCGGTCTACACGACGCGATTCGTGACGTTCCGTACCGATGATGGCCAAACCGCCTGCATCTTTCACTGCTTGAGACAGCTTGATGTCGGTACCACGACCCGCCATGTTGGTAGCGATCGTCACCGTACTGGCCAAACCTGCCGTTGCTACGATATCGGCTTCTTTCTGGTGTAGTTTCGCATTCAACACGTTGTGTTTGATCTTACGCATGGTAAGCATCTTGCCCAACAACTCAGAGATCTCTACCGAAGTAGTACCTACAAGAACCGGACGGCCCGCTTCTACCAATCGTACGATCTCGTCGATTACGGCTGTATATTTTTCGCGTTTTGTTTTGTAAACGCGGTCATTCATATCCTTACGTGCGATCGGACGGTTTGTCGGGATCGTAACCACGTCTAATTTATAGATGTCCCAAAGCTCGCCTGCTTCCGTTTCTGCAGTACCGGTCATACCCGAAAGTTTGTGGTACATACGGAAATAGTTCTGAAGCGTGATGGTAGCGAAAGTCTGCGTAGCGGCTTCCACCGTAACACGTTCTTTTGCTTCGATCGCTTGGTGAAGACCATCTGAGTAACGGCGACCTTCCATGATACGGCCGGTCTGTTCGTCAACGATTTTCACTTTGTTGTCCATCACAACATAAGCTACGTCTTTCTCAAACATCGTGTAAGCTTTCAAAAGCTGGTTGATCGTGTGCACGCGCTCCGCCTTCACGGCATAGTTCTGCATCATCTCATCTTTTTTAGCAGCTTTCTCTTCTTCGCTTAGTCCCGAGTGTTCCAACTCAGAAAGCATCGTACCGATATCCGGCAATACGAAGAATTCAGGATCATTCATGTTGCCTGTCAAAAGGTCATTTCCTTTATCGGTCAACTCGATGCTGTTTTGTTTCTCGTCGATTACGAAATACAACGGATCGGTTACGATATGCATCTGGCGCATATTGTCTGCCATATACAACTCCTCGCATTTCAACATCGCAGCTTTTACGCCCGGCTCACTCAGGTATTTGATGATCGCGGTATTCTTAGGGAAACCTTTGTACGAACGATACAACAACAGTGCACCCTCTTCACGCTCTTTCGCATCGTTAGAGGCCATTTTCTGTTTCGCTTCCACCAAAAGTTTCGTTGTCATGATGCGCTGCTCTTTTACGATCACTTCAACACGCGGACAGAATTCTTCGAACATCTGGTCTTCCCCTTTCGGTACCGGACCCGAGATGATCAACGGCGTACGTGCATCATCAATCAAAACCGAGTCAACCTCATCGACGATCGCGTAGTTGTGTTTACGCTGAACAAGGTCTTTGGGGCTGATTGCCATATTGTCACGCAAATAGTCGAAACCGAACTCATTATTCGTACCGAATGTGATGTCTGCTTCGTATGCTTTACGACGTGCATCCGAGTTAGGTTGGTGACGGTCGATACAATCTACGGAAAGACCGTGGAACATATACAATGGTCCCATCCACTCCGAGTCACGTTTCGCCAAATAGTCATTCACCGTTACCACGTGAACCCCGTTGCGGGTCAAGGCATTTAGGAATACCGGAAGCGTAGCCACCAGGGTTTTACCCTCACCGGTAGCCATCTCGGCGATTTTTCCTTTGTGAAGAACCACACCACCGAACAACTGAACGTCATAGTGGGTCATTCCCCATTTCATCTCGTTACCGCCTGCTCCCCAGGTAGTAGCGTAGATCGCTTTATCACCCTCGATACGTACGAAATCTTTCGTTACGGCAAGTTCACGGTCAAAATCCGTAGCCGTAACCACGATCTCGTCAGCTTGAGAGAAGCGATATCCTGTATTTTTTACGATAGAGAAAACCTCTGGAAGAGACGCGTCCAGCACCTCCTCGAACTTGTCGATCACCGCTTTTTCCAAACGGTCGATTTCCGACCAGTTCTTTTCACGTTCTTCAACGTCAAGTTCTTCGATTCCCTCTTTAAGTTTTGCAATCTGTTCTTTTTCAGAGACTACCGCATCCTGAAGACGTTTCATGACGTCTTGGGTGCGCTGACGAAGTTCGTCGATAGAAAGAGCTTCGATTTCCGGGTAAACCGCGTTGATACGATCCACGTACGGCTGGATCTCTTTCATGTCTCGTTGAGATTTGTTTCCGAAGAATTTCTTCAGGATTTCATTTATTCCCATATATGTAAGTGTTCTGTTTTTTCGTTGAATCACAGGCCGAAAGCGTATATCGGCACTGCAAAAATAAATTAAATTGATGGTATTCGCACTATAAAGGAGTTACCTCGGGCATATTTTATCAAAAAGTATGCCAACAAAGTGCTACCGGAGCAAAATTTATCTTATTTCCGGCAAAGGCAGAGCATTACACGCGTTGGGAGAACGGATACGAAGGATTCTCGAAACAGACGGAGCTATTTCGGTAGCATCAATCACACGTGAAATCCGTTCAGCTTTCACCTGTGGACCGAACAGAATCAAAGGGGCAGGGATGCCGTCTTTCCGTACGGTTGTATTTTTGAAATTGATGTCTTCATAAATGATCTCCCATCCCGGTTGAATCGAGAGAATCAGATCGCCCGATAATTTACGGTGAAAACCGTTGCGGTACTTGTTGATCTGTTTGTTCCAGTTGCCGTGCAGCATCTGATGAGACGTTACCACGTCCTGGATGCCGGCGAACTGAATCACGAACTCGGCTGCCTTCACCTGAATCTCTTTCAGATCCACCTTCTTATCCTCGATCATCTTGCGATTCAGATAGATCTGTTGGTTGTGGTAACCGGTTACCCAGTTTTCCTGCCCGTAAAGAGCCATGAGGTAGGTGTTGAGCAACGCCGCACAACGTTTGGGATGGAATTCGCCTGTGGGAACCTTGTAGTTCGAACCGGCTTTTACCTCCGTATTGAAATTCCCCGACGAAGTGAGGAAAATAAAGGTATTGTTAAGGCCTACCGTTTTCTCGATCATATCGAGCAACGCCCCGATATTCTGATCCAAGCGAAGGTAGGTGTCTTGCGTTTCCAATGAGTATTCCTGATCGCTGCCATCGGCATAACCGCCGGCATTGTAGGTGATGCTCAGGAAATCGGGATTGTTCTTTTTTCCCAATGCACCGTTGTTTAGGAACTGTGAAACCATTTTATTGATCTCATCGTTCACCAGGGCACTGGTTTTGAAATTGCGGAAGCGGTCTTTCTTGACACGGCCGAAGTTGTGCTTGAAACTCCAGTCGGCAGACATATACGGAATGAACTTATAGGCGCTCACCGGCAAAAGCGGTTCCCATTGCGCCGATTCAATCGTATTGTCCAAAGCCTGGGTGCGGTTGTAGCGTTCTACATACCAAGGCACCTCCTTGAAGAATGTCGTCGTGGCCCATTTCCCGTTTACATCGTCAATCCAGAATGCGCCGTTGGCTGCATGTCCGGCTCCGATAAGCGCCTGTTCCATATTCGGAGCGATGGCGAATACCTGACTTAAACCGCCCGATGCCACTTTCAGCTCGTCGGTCAGCGTAGAGGAGAGGATGCGTGCAGGCGATACGGTCTGCGTGGTGTAGTTCCCCATGAAACGGGGGTCGTGGAATGCCGATTCAACCCGTAGGTTGGCGGGATTGAAGATCGAGTTGGCAATGATTCCGTTGTAATACGGATAGGCTCCCGTGAAGATGGTCGCCATCGCCGAAGCCCGGTCGGGGTTGTCAAAATCGAAATCGACATGCTCGTAAAGAGCCCCTTCGCGCATCAGTCTCTTGAATCCTTTTTCGCCGAATGCATTGTAAAGGAAATGGAGGTAATCGCTTCTTAACTGGTCCACAGTGATTCCGACCACGAGTTTCGGAAGCTCAGACATTTGCTGTGCATTCAGGTTCGCGGCCGCAAGAACGACAATAAGAGATGTTAATAAACGATTCATGAAAGGTGTTGTTTCTGTCTTAATTCGATTTTTTCAATCTTAATATAATGTGGATACCCGAACGTAGGATGAGTACGCCGATTAACGGGAAGAAGGCAGCGTTAAACTGCTGAGGGATCAAACCGTAAAATGCCAGCAATAATATCAGGGTAGCAAAGTTAGCAAAATGATAATAATACAAAACTCTTTTCAATGATTTAACCCAAACGGCAACGGCTGCAAAGAGGTGTAGCGGCTGTAACCAGATGCAATTGAAGTTATTATCCACCGTGGGGTGGGTGGAAATGAAATTCAAAAAGAACAGAATGCATCCCGCGATACCCGCCGCTCCGAAGAGCAATGTATCTGCGATGCGACATACTTTGCCTTTTTTATATTCTCTGACAGTGAGTAGTAACACCAGCACGAATAAACTCCAACATACAAATAGCGGTGAGGTAAACCGGTTGAGAGGCGTTGTCCGGAGCTCTTCCGGCTCTTCTTCAACCAAAACCACCGTTTCCTTTACCAGGGGACGTTGACCGTTCTCTCCGGTCAATTTCGCCGTATCGAAAGCTTCCATCAAAATCTCCGGAAGAAACATCTCTTGGCGATAATCGATTGCACGATCGGCCTTTTCTCCCAGTGTAAGGTCAATGCCGAACACCAGCCAAGGGTCCATCGCTGTTTTCTCGTGAACCAGTTCGCGGTAGGTCGTTTCACCCTTCGGATCGAAATAGCGGACCGCTTCGCCGATGTTCTGCTCGACGATGTCACGCGGACGGGTAGAGCAATTGTCATAAAAGAAATTGTATCGGTAGATTCGGTTCTCCGGTTGGTAATTCGTCATCAGGGCATCGAATACCTTTCGCGATTGTGCGGGAGAGAGATCCAGGATTTGTTCCGTGACGCGCGAACCGCGCATCGCATATTCACCCAGGAAATAGCGCATTTCCGTTACACCAAGCTGGTAATCGGTTTCTCCTTTTACAAAGCGATAGATGAAGTTGGGCGTATTGAAGCTGAATAGGCCGTAATTGAAAATCAGGTCTGTGTTGCCTTTCAAATCTTTTACCCGAAGTGCGGTGTGCCCGAACCGCTCGTATACCTGCTGCCCGGGACTCGCTGTAAGCAGACTGATCCGGAGGGAGTCTGATGAGAACTGAGCTTTTGCTTCCGTTAACCCGAACGAAAGAAAAACAACAAGAACGGAGATGAGTTTTATTGTACGATACATAACATTACGATAGATAACAAAGGAGGTACACTATAAAAGAGGGCATACCGAATGGCATACCCTCTTTTTAAATTAATCATTTCTTAGCTTCTTCCATAGAAACCTTGCGGAATTCTTTCAAAAGTTTTGTTAGCTCAAGAGCAGCTTTACGTGCTCTTGTTCCTGCTGCCTTGTTCCCTTTTTCAAGTTGCAGGTTAGCGTCAGTCTGAAATGCAGCGACTTCAGAACCGATTTTTTCGATAAGTTCTTGCATAATGTTAAGTGTTTAAACGGGTAACCCCTATTTTGAGCGGTAAATATAATGATTTGGGAAATAAAACATCAATATCAATTGATTTATTGATTGATAAATGGTTAAGAAAAAGAGATAACAAGCTCAAATCTTAAAAAAAAACAAATGAATGCCCTACTTTTTGGAGGAAATTGAATAAGATATAAATTTGTAACGATTACAAATCTAAAACAAGAATAAATTAAATAAAAGAAATATGGAATCAAACGTAATGATTTGCAGATGCATGAAAGTTGACAGAGACACAATCGTAAAAGCTGTAAAAGAAGGTGCGGTTACCGTAGCCGATGTGAACGATAAAACCGGAGCTGCCGGTGGTTGTGGACGTTGTCAGAATAGCATTTTGGAAGTGATCGCTTCTGTAAAAAAATAAATTAAACACACCTTATATGATAGCCGAGATAGTACCAGATATTTATTACGTGGGAGTGAATAAGCGCACAAACGAGCTTTTTGAAGCCCTTTGGCCGCTTCCTTATGGAGTTTCTTATAACTCCTACCTGATAAAAGACGAAAAAGTAGCATTGATCGATGCGTGCGATTTGAGTCTTACCCAGCTTTACGAAGATCAGCTTCTGAAGACGCTTGATGGCAGAAAAGTCGATTATTTGATCATCAACCACATGGAGCCGGATCATTCCGGAGCCATTAAAGCGCTGCGTCAGTTATTTCCCGAGATGCAGATTGTAGGAAATGCTCGGACATTTGGTATGTTGAAAGGGTTCTACGGAATTACCGAAAATCTGCACGAAGTGGCGGACGGCGATATTCTGGACCTTGGTATTCATAAGCTTCAGTTCCACATCACCCCGATGCTCCACTGGCCGGAAACGATGATGAGTTACGAATTCACCACACGTACGCTTTTCTCCGGAGATGCATTCGGTTGTTTCGGAGCGCTGAACGGAAGTCCGCTGGATCAAAATATCGATACCGATATTTATTGGGGCGAAATGAGACGCTATTACGCGGGTATCGTAGGGAAATACGGAACTCCGGTGCAGACAGCCTTGAAAAAGCTGAACGGCATTCTGATCGACCGCATCTGTTCCACTCACGGCCCGGTATGGCAGGAACACCTTCAGAAAGCGGTGGCCGCTTATGACCGTTACAGCCGCTACGAAGGGGAAGACGGTGTTGTGATCGTATACGGAAGTATGTACGGCAATACCGAACAACTGGCCGAAAAGATCGCCGGTGAGTTGTCTGCCCGAGGTGTAAAGAACATCGTGATGCACAACGTGTCTGTTTCGGACACCTCTTACATCCTTTCAGATATTTTCCGATATAAAGGATTGATTCTGGGAAGTCCGGTTTATAACAACAACCTCTTCCCGAAGATCGAAGGATTGATGAAGGATCTCTCTTCACGCGGAATTAAGAAACGTGTTTACGGAAGTTTCGGTTCGTACGTATGGAGTCAGGGCGCATTGAATCAGCTAAACACATTCGGTAAGGATATGGGCTGGAAAATCGCCGAGACCGATGTGCGTCAGGAATGTACAAGCGATGAACGGAATCAGCAGGGATGTGAATTGCTTGCCGAGTCTTTCGTGGAGTTGCTGAAGGAGGTATGATTATAAAAGCGATGTAATTGCAAATACGTAATTACACTGAACATAGAGTTAGTTTGTTTTGACGATAAGAGAGGGTATCCTTTGCGGGATACTCTCTTTTTATTTAGAAATACCGCTTCCTCCGAGGCATGAAAGCGCTCCTTTATTCGTAACTTTAATAAGAACCAAAAAGCAAAACGGAGATGAATACAGAGCGATACCGTCTTTTAAACCACCCTCGGGTTGAACAGGGGGAGTATGTGCTTTATCGGATGCAGGCTTCTCCGCGTACCGATCTCAACCTGGCGCTCGCGGTGGCCGTCGGTGAAGCGAACCGGCGGGGATTACCGCTGAAGGTGGTGTTTCGGTTGGATGCGGAATTTCCCGAAGCCAATTACCGTCATTTCTTTTTTCTGATTACCCGCCTGAAGGAGTTGGAAGCGGAGTTCGATACGCTCGGTATCGAATTTCACATCGTAAGCGGCGATTTCGAATCGGTATTCACCCCCTTTCTGGCCGATGCCGCCTGCGTAGTGACCGACAAGGGATACCTTCGGATTCAGCGGTTTTGGAGCGCGGAATTGCTCCGACTTACCCGTTGTCCGTTCATCGAGGTGGAAGACAACCTGGTGATCCCGGTGGAATCCGCTTCAACCAAAAGGGAGTGGGCGGCACGTACCATTCGTCCCCGCCTCCTGTCGAAACTCAACTATTTTCTGCAGGATGGCTCTGAAACAACTCCCCCTTTGCTTCATCGCACTTCCGTTTCGGCTCCACTTAGAGAGCGGAACGATCAAGTTATCAACAGGGTGCTTTCACAACTCCGAAAGAGACCTTACCCTCCATCCGTAACCCTCAGGGGCGATTATACCACCATGAGCTCTTTGTTAGACCGGTTCGTCACAGAGAAGTTATCAACATACGATTCGGCGCGCAATCATCCCGAGTTAGCCGCTACTTCCCGCTTGAGTGCATTTCTGCATTTCGGGATGATCTCTCCGTTGGAAATCCTAAAAAGAGTGAACGGTAATCCGTTGGCGGATTCTTTTATCGAACAACTGGTGGTGCGTCGGGAATTGGCGCATAATTTCATCTATTACACGCCCGACTACGACTCTTTTCATGCGCTCCCCACCTGGGCGCTTCAGACCCTAAACAGGCATGCCGCCGATCCGCGTCCCTACCTCTATTCGGACGATCGGCTCGAAGCGGCATCCACACACGATGCTTGTTGGAATGCGGCGATGACCGAGATGATAGAAACGGGATACATGGAGAATACGATGCGGATGTATTGGGGTAAGAAAATCATCGAATGGAGCGAATCGCCCGAGGAGGCATACCACCGGATGCTGACGCTTAACAACCGCTATTTTCTCGACGGTCGCGATGCGAATTCTTTCGTGGGGGTGGGTTGGTGTTTTGGTTTACACGACCGTCCGTGGCAGGATCGTCCGGTTTTCGGAACCGTGCGTTACATGAATGAGCAGGGACTGCGCAGGAAATACGATATGGAGGAGTATATACGGCATTTTTTTTAACTTTATAGCAAAATAAAAGAATAAGCTCAATCAGGTTATTTGGATGAAAAAAACATTAGGTTCATTGTGCCTTCTCATCGGGATGGTACTCATCACCGCATGCGGAGGAAAGAAAGAAGTGGAAAAGACCACCATAAAGATTCATCATTTCGGCAATTTCCGAAAAGTATTTAATGATTTGAATGACGTACACTTGGCAGCCGCTAAGAAGAACGGGGTGCCGGAAGTGGACTCCCGCGAAGATGCCGAGCGTCATAAACGAAAACTGAAAAAGATTGAAGACGGCGAATATTATAAGATCGATCCTTTGACCCATTCCATTCCTTACCTCGTACCCAAGGCAAAAGATATGCTCGAAGAGATCGGGAAAAATTTCAAGGATTCACTAAAAAGTAAAGGTGTAGACAGCTATCAGGTGATCGTTACCAGTGTGCTGCGCTCCAATGAAGATATCCGTAAGCTGCGTCGCGGTAACGGGAATGCCAGTAAGAATTCCGCTCACCGTTTCGGTACGACAATCGATATCGCTTACGCCCGTTTTAACCGTACAGACGATAAATACCCGCACGATATTCCCGTTGAACACCTCAAGCATGTACTGGGAGAGGTATTGCGCGACATGCGAAAAGAGAAGAAGTGTTATGTCAAATATGAGGTGAAGCAAGGGTGTTTCCACATCACCGTACGCTGAGCGATTCCGGAGTATTATCTTGCTGAGAGGTAATCTCTAAGGTAATCTTTCCGGAGTGAATAATGTAAAATCATTTAGGAACCCTTACCTTTGCATTCTAAAACGAACGCGCGAGCGTATTCAGGTTGTAATTTCATTATTTAATTAACGTGCAAAGATATTTTATTTACCTCGCTTATAACGGAACAGCTTATCACGGCTGGCAATTTCAGCCCAATGCGATGAGTGTTCAACAGGCGCTGGAGGAGAACCTTTCGATGGTTCTTCGCCAACCCGTATCCGTTACCGGAGCCGGACGCACCGACACGGGCGTACATGCTTCCGTGATGGTTGCCCATTTCGATTTGGAAGAGCCGTTGGCCGATCCTGCCGTGTTGGCGGATCGACTGAACCGAGTGCTTCCCAAAGACATCGCCATTCATAAGATCGTACCCGTAACGCCGGATGCCCATGCCCGTTTTACGGCAACTTCCCGTACTTACAAATATTATGTGACCACTGCGAAAGATCCTTTTCACGGCGATCTGAAATGCAAGGTGCACGGTACGTACGATATGGAAAAAATGAATGAAGCGGCAAAGATTTTATTCGAATACATTGATTTTACGAGTTTCTCCCGTTTACACACCGATGTGAAAACGAATAACTGTAAGATCATGCATGCCGAATGGACGCGCATCGACGAGCACAACCTGGTCTTTACCATTCAGGCGGACCGTTTCCTGCGGAACATGGTGCGTGCCATTGTGGGCACGTTGCTGATGGTGGGTCGCGGAAAACTTACGTTGGATGGATTCCGTCGGATTATCGAACAACAGGACCGTTGCAAAGCCGGCGATTCGGCTGTGGGAACGGCATTGTTCCTCGTTGATGTGGCATATCCTTCCTCCATCTTTCCGGAAGGGGAGTAATTCTTGTAATCTATTTTACGTTGGATGCAAATGCTGTTTCCGATTTCTTTATTACGATCATCTATTCATCCCGTTATGTGGTTATCCCTCGCCTTTCTCTCAGCAACGTTGCTGGGATTCTATGATGTTTTCAAAAAAGTCTCATTAAATAAGAACGCCGTGATACCGGTTCTTTTTCTGAATACGGTATTCTGTTCTCTGATTTTTCTTCCGGTTATTCTCGCTTCACGTCTCTGGCCGGAAGCGATGCAGGAAACGCTTTTTTATGTGCCGGTGGCCGATCTGAACACCCACTTGCTGATTATCCTCAAATCCTTTATCGTACTTTCCTCGTGGATCTGTGCCTATTTCGCACTAAAGAACCTCCCGATTACGATTGCCTCGCCCATCAAGGCTTCGCAACCTATTCTGACGCTTGTGGGAGCGATCTTTGTTTTCGGAGAGCGTCTGAACCTCTTTCAGTGGGGAGGCGTGTTGCTTTCGCTGACCGGTTTTTGGCTTCTGTCAATCTCCGGGAAAAAAGAGGGAATCCGTTTTTCTCATAATAAATGGGTCTGGTGCATCGTGCTCGCCACCATTACGGGGGCAATCAGCGGGTTGTATGATAAATTCCTAATGCAGCGCGTGATGCTTGACCGGATGACGGTACAGGCATGGTATAATTTTTATCAGGTAGCGATGATGGGGATGCTGATGCTTTTCATCTGGTACCCCAAACGAAAGGAGACGCCGTTTCAGTGGCGATGGAGCATTCCGTTGATCTCTATTTTTCTGACGTGTGCCGATTTTGCTTATTTCTTTTCGCTCAGCGACCAGTCGGCGATGATCTCTATCGTTTCCTTGGTGCGTCGCAGTGGTGTTATTGTAAGTTTCTTGGCGGGATGGTTGTTCTTTCGCGAAAAGAATATCAAAGCCAAAGCGTTCGATTTACTGTTGGTGCTGATTGCGATGGTGTTACTTTACATCGGAAGTCGTGGGTGATGACGTGTCGTAGCATCGCTATTTTGACGAAAATAGAGGTGAATCGTTCTATTTTCAATCGGAGATGTTATTATAGCGATGGAATTATATGTAAGTTTGGGAACAAGAAATATAAAAGCGTTTATCCTTATGAAGAAACTGATATTTACTTTTGGTCTGATACTCCTTTCAATGAGTGGTTTCGCTCAGAATATCGCAGTGTACTTTGAAGTGATTCCGGAGGAGCACCTGTTGCAGGTTGATCCCAACCGCCGAAAGGATATGCTCGATTTGAAAAGAGCGGGTCGGGAGGGAAAAGTCCCAAATAAACTGGGCGGCGTTTCCGAACTTACAGAACTTACCGATACGTACATCCGAATCAAGGTATCTGATAACAGTACCCTTGAGATGAAACTTCTGCCTGTTTCGGGAGAGGAAAATATCATTGCCATTGTGAAAAGCGTGTGCGCTCCGGCTTGTGATTCGGAAATCCTCTTTTACAATACGGCATGGCAACGTTTGCCGCTAACGGATTATTTCAATGCACCCCTCCGTGCCGATTTCTTTGTGACACGTACCGAAGCCAATGCTGCGGCGTATGATCAGGCATTGAAGTCGGTGGATATGGATTTGATCCAATATCGATTCGATGGGGAAACAAACGACCTTTCCGCTACGTACGCGCTCAAAGATTACCTTCCGGATAACATCTATAAAGAGGTTGAGCCTTTATTGAAAAAGCAGGGATTAACCTATCAGTGGCTGAACAATAAGTACCTTTTAAAAGACAATTCGCAGGGTAAATGACTCATGTTGTTTCCTCAGTAATTAGATAGGCGTGTTTCGAAAAAATAGAGATATGTTTCGAAAAAACAGATAGAGAGCCTGCGAAAGGCTTTCATAGATAACGCAAAAGAGGCTGTCCGAAATTCATGCGAATGAATGAAGTGACCCCAAAAAGTTAGACTGGTTAAACATTATCCAGTTATAGAAAGA
>JAVVQG010000012.1:101744-135041 GCA_036655355.1 Bacteroidales bacterium | reverse complement strand
CTCTGAAGAAGACGCTTCAGTACTCTGAAGAAGGCGCTTCAGTGCTCTGAAGAAGGCGCTTCAGTACTCTGAAGAAGGCGCTTCAGTACTCTGAATATGTAGAAATATAGGATCATAAGAGAAACACTTCCTTTCTGTTTTCTTTTACTTCGGTAATGTAAGCATTTAACTTTAAATAAAACCTTTTTTAACAACATTCATCTCATTAAGATGTTTTTGAATAGATTAGTCTACAAAAAAGGGCTGTTCATCGCTTTCATTCGCATCAGCGCAAGGGGAGACGTAAATTTGTAATATCTAAAGATTCCCCGTAGTAGGGATTATTCCCATTAAAAATCACTGAGATGAAATCGAGATCCAAAAAATTGCTTATCGCTTCCTTTTTCCTATATCTGTTTTCAGAATCGATCCATGCGCAAGACAACCCGTTCGTTACCTGGTCGCTGGATAGTTGCATCACCTATGCCCGTGAGAACAACATTCAGATTTTGAAAAACCAGTTGCTGATGGATGAAGCAGAGATTAACCTGAAAGAGGCTAAAGCGGCCTTCTTCCCCTCCCTCACCTTCGCCTCCTCCCAACAATATGCACATGAAAATTCGGGAACTGAGAAAAACAGTTATGCCGGATCTTACGGCTTGGATGCTTCCATGACCTTATACAATGGTGGACGAAATGTAAACACGGTACGTAAACAAAAACTGGGGATTGAGAACGCTCTTTCTAATTACAGAGCGATCGGTAACAGCGTGGAAATCGCCATCATCAAAGCTTATTACCAGATTTTATACGCACATGCATCGGTGGAAACAAACCGGGGAATCGTGGAAACGTCGCTGAAAGAGTTGGAACGATCGGGTAAACTATTGAAAGCCGGTACCATCAGCAAAGTGGACTTGGCACAGGTGGAAAGTCAATACAACAGCGAAGTTTACCAATTGGTTGTTTCGGAAACGGCAGAGAAAGAGGCGATTCTTAATCTCAAACAACTGTTGGAACTTGATCTGAATGAGTCATTCACACCGCGCTTCACCGCTTCCGAAGAGGTGCTTCCGGCGATACCGGACCGTGACGAAGTGGTAGAGATCGCCCTGGCTACCCTTCCTGAACTGAAAGCGGCTCAGTCCGAGATTGAGATGGCGCGCCTCTCTAAATCGATCGCCAAAGGGGAACGGCTGCCCACTGTCTCGCTCGGAGGTTTGGTGGGAACCGGACACACGACACGATCCGACTACAACCTAGGGCGGCAACTTGATTCCGGACGAAACGAACGGGTGGGCATCTCCGTTTCGGTGCCCATCTACAGCAACCGTCAAATCAAATCAAAAATCGAACGATCCGATCTGCAGATCATCAATACGCAACTCTCATTGCAGAATAGTGTGAAAGAGGTTTCCAACACCATCGCTACCCTTCATCTGGATGCTGTTTCGGCACAAAGTCGGTTAAAAGCGGCAGCCGTACAGCTGCTTTCAGCAGAAGAGAGTTATGAACTGATGCTGCAGAAGTATAATTTGGGAATGCAAAGTGCGGTTGATCTGCTCGTTGAAAAAAACAATTTACTCAGTGCCATTCAGAATAAAATACAGGCACAATACACGCTGCTTCTGAACATTCGCCTGCTTGAATTCTATCGAAACCAACATCCCAATTAAAAAACTGAAACAAAATATGAAACACGAAATGATTTATCGTACCGCATTTCTTTCAGGTACGATCCTGCTCGGACTACTTGCCGGCTGCAAACCGGATGTGAAAGCGAAACAGGAAATAACAACCGTAAAAAGGATGGATCTGAGTCGCGTAGTAACCGCTACGGGTACCATCGAACCACTTATCAAAGTGGAAGTGGGTACGCAGGTTTCCGGCATCATCTCCCACATCTATGTTGATTACAACTCTGTAGTCAAAAAAGGCACCGTACTGGCTGAATTAGACCGTACGCTGCTTGAATCGGAACTCTCTTCGCAAACGTCGAACATGAAGGCGGCACAAGTGGAGTTCGATTACCAGGAGAAGAACTTCAAACGATCCAAAGAACTCCATCAGACACAGATGATCAGCGATACGGAATATGAACAGGCGCTTTACAATTATGAACGTGCCCGCAATACCTACGATAAGACAAAATCCGATATGGTGAAATCAAAAACCAACCTGGGTTATGCCACCATCTATTCCCCCATAGACGGCGTGGTGCTTTCGCGCGCTGTGGACGAGGGACAAACGGTAGCGGCAAGTTTCAGCACCCCTACGCTTTTCACAATTGCCAATGACTTGACAAAAATGCAGGTGATTGCCAATGTGGATGAAGCGGATATAGGCGAGGTGGAAGCGGGACAGAAGGTTACCTTCGACGTAGATGCTTTTCCGGATGAAAAATTCAACGGAGAGGTCACTCAAGTGCGTTTGGAAGCCACAACCACTTCGAACGTGGTTACCTACGAGGTGGTGATCAATGCCCCAAACCCCGATTTAAAACTGAAGCCGGGATTGACGGCGAATGTAACGATCCTCACCCTTGAAAGAAAAAACGTGCTCACGGTTCCTTCAAAAGCACTGAAATTCAAGTCAGACCCGAAATCGCAGAAAAAACAGGTGTGGCGATCGACAGGTTCCACCGAAGAGCCCGTAGAGATCCATACCGGCTACGACGACCGCGTCAACATCGAAGTGATTTCCGGATTGAAAGAGGGCGATAGCATCATTCTGAATGAAACGATGCCCGGAGCGTCGGCACCCCAAGCTCCACAGGAGGAGAAGAGCCCCTTCATGCAGGGCCCTCCCGGATCAAAGAATAAAAAATAAACGACATGGATAATCGCATCATCGAAATAAAAGAGATACGCCGTGATTTTCAGATTGGTAACGAAACCGTTCATGCACTGAGAGGTGTCAGCTTTTCAGTGCGAAGCGGTGAGTTCGTCACCATCATGGGAACCAGCGGATCGGGAAAGTCCACGCTACTCAATTTGTTGGGTTGCCTGGATACCCCCACAGAAGGCACCTATTATCTGGACGGGATTGAAACGAGTAAGATGAGTAAAGATGAACGTGCCTCTTTGAGGAATACAAAAATCGGATTCATTTTCCAGAGTTACAACCTCCTGCCCAAAACCACGGCCATCGAGAACGTAGAACTTCCGTTGGTCTACAACCCCAAAATTCCGGCTTCGGAAAGACGCAAAAAGGCTATCGCGGCGCTCACAGCCGTAGGTCTGGAAGATCGCCTCGAACATCGTTCAAATCAGATGTCGGGCGGTCAGCAGCAACGTGTGGCAATCGCGCGAGCCTTGGTCAACGATCCGGTCATCATTCTTGCAGATGAAGCTACGGGTAACCTGGATACACGCACCTCTCTCGAAATCCTGGCCCTTTTCCAGGATCTGCACAGAGAGGGGCGGACTATCCTCTTCGTCACCCACAATCCCGAAATGAGTCGGTATTGCAGTCGCACGATCCAGTTACGCGATGGTCGGATCATATCGGATCAAAGCAACTCCGAAATGCTGGATGCACGTGAAGTTCTGGCAGTGCTTCCAAAAAATGATGAACATTAAAAACCAGCCGCATGAATCTATTCAATTTATTCAAGATAGCGCTACGCGCATTGAAAAGTAACAAACTCCGCGGTTTTCTGACGATGCTCGGAATCATTATCGGTGTGGCATCCGTCATAACGATGCTTGCCATCGGACAAGGATCCAAGAGAAGCATCCGCAATCAGATCTCCGAGATGGGTTCCAACATGCTCATGATCCATCCGGGAAGTATGCGCATGGGGGGTGTTCGACAGGATATGTCTACGATGCAGAGTCTGAAAATGCACGATTATGAAAGCATTATTGAAAAGAATAATTATCTTTCGTACGTTTCGCCTTCGGTAAGCAGCTCGGGACAAGCCATCTTCGGCGCCAACAACACCCCTACCACGCTCTACGGTGTGAATGAGGATTACCTGGAGATCCGCAAATACAAACTAAGCAACGGCGATATCTTCTCCGCTGCCGATATAAAGAGTTTCGCCAAAGTGTGTCTGATCGGAAAAACCGTAGCGGACAACCTGTTTAAAAACGGCGAAGATCCGTTGGGAAAATTCATTCGTTTCTCCCGTACGCCTTTTAAGATCATCGGAATTCTGGAATCGAAAGGTTATAACAGCATGGGGATGGATCAGGATGATTTATTGATCGCCCCATACAGTACCGTCCAGAAAAGGGTATTGGCCATCAACCACCTCCAAGGGATTTATGCGTCGGCAAAGAGTGAGGAGTCCTCCGAAAATGCAGTAAGTGAAATCGAAGAGATCCTACGCTTCAACCACAACATCAGAGATGGACAGGATGACGATTTCGAAGTGCGTTCGCAGGAGGAATTGAGTTCGATGATGACCTCCACCTCCAACTTGATGACGCTGCTGTTAGCGTGCATCGCAGGTATTTCTTTGTTGGTAGGGGGAATCGGGATTATGAACATCATGTATGTTTCCGTTACGGAGCGTACCCGAGAGATCGGACTGCGCATGTCTGTAGGTGCTAAAAGTAAGGATATTCTGATGCAGTTTCTGATTGAAGCGGTATTGTTAAGTTTTACGGGAGGAATCATCGGCATTCTGGTTGGGATCTGCGCTACCCTGCTGGTGAAAACCGCAGCGGGTTGGCCGGTGCTGATTCAATCAGGGTCTATCTTCCTCTCCTTTACGGTGTGTACGGTGACGGGGATTTTCTTTGGATGGTATCCCGCACGAAAAGCCGCAGCTTTAGATCCGATTGAAGCGATCCGTTATGAATAATAGTAAGCGATATTTTATGATTTCCGATAAAAAACCGATCCGGTTTATCACCCTGATGATCCATCTGCTGGTATGGCTGATGATGTTTCTTTCCCCTTTTCTGTTCATGCCCAATGACATCGATGACAAATGGGTGGCATTCTACGGCCATTTTTGTCAAAGTCAGGCAATCATCATCTTCATCTTCTATATCAATTACCTCTACCTGATCAACAAGTTTCTGTTTCGCGAGAAGATCTGGCAATTTCTGTTTTGGAATGTGTTGATCATCTTATTCTGGGCTGTAGCGCTCTATTTCAACGACTATGTATTCTTCCCGCTTCCGAAAGAGAAGTTTCGGGGTCCTCCGGGATTGCCATTCGAATGGCTGTTCCACATTTCGCGAAACGTTATTCTCTATTTTCTGACAGCAGCTCTCTCCGTAGCGATAAAGATGACGATGCGATGGTATAAGCAGGGACAGGAAAAGAAAGAGTTGGAGAGGAGTCACACCGAAGCGGAATTAAAGAACCTGAAGAGCCAGTTGAATCCACACTTTCTGTTCAACACCCTCAACAACATCTATTCGTTGGTGGGGATCAGTCCTGAAAAGGCTCAGGATGCGATACACCAACTGAGCAAGTTGTTACGGTATGTACTGTATGATAACAATACGGAGGAGGTTCCGATCAGTCAGGAGATCGAATTCATTGAAAATTACCTCGACCTGGTGCGACTTCGGTTCTCATCCAAGGTGAAGATTAATTTTAATATTCTGGGCACCTCGCAAGAGGTCCGCATCGCGCCACTTCTTTTTATTTCGCTGGTGGAGAATGCTTTTAAACACGGAATCAGCACGAAGAGCGAATCATTTGTGAATATATTGCTCGACCTCTCTACTCCCGGCGAGGTGAGGTTCGAAGTGTTGAACTCCTATTTTCCGAGAGGCGATGAGGATAAGAGCGGATCCGGCATCGGATTGGAGAACCTGCGTAAAAGGCTATCGCTGATGTACGATGGCCGTTATGAATTTATTGCTAAGCGAGAGGGAGACATCTATATTTCCTCGGTAAAAATACATTTTTAATTATGCACAAACTGCGTTGTATGTTGGTGGACGACGAACCGCTGGCTCTTGAGTTGTTGGAGTCGTATGTAAAGAAAACGCCTTATCTGGAATCGATCGGTAGCTATGAGAGTCCGCTCGAAGCGTTCCAGGCGATCATTACGGAGCAGCCCGATCTGTTGTTTCTGGATATCCAGATGCCCGACCTGAACGGTCTCGAACTCGCCAGATTGCTTCCAAAGAATTGTTTTGTTGTGTTTGTGACTGCCTTCCAGCAATATGCGCTGGAGGGCTTTCGTGTGAATGCAACCGATTACCTGCTTAAACCGATCAGTTATCCCGAATTTCTCAAAGCATCGGCGAAAGTGAAGGAACTTGCGCTACTTCATAAAAAAGCCTCTTCCGGAGAGTGTGAGCAACAGAGTATGTTCGTTAAAACGGAATACAAGTTATTGAATGTGAACTTCGCCGACATTAAATACGTCGAAGGGCTCAAAGACTATGTAAAGATTTTTCTGGAGAGCGAACCCCTTCCCGTCCTCTCACGCATGAGCATGAAGCAACTCGAGGAAACGCTGCCCACACGCGATTTCATTCGGGTTCACCGCTCTTTTATCGTACGTAAGGATAAGATTCGGATCATTGAACGAAACCGGATTGTTTTTGGAAAAGAATACATTCCCGTCTCCGATTCTTACCGTGATTCGTTTCAGGAATTTCTCAGTGAACGTCTTCCGGAATAGGGCGATCCGTCGATATAATCGCTCTATTCATCGATTTTGCTTGTCTTTCCTTCTGCATGCCGGTATGTTTGCCCGAAACAAATCATTATGCTATGAAGAAAGGAATTTCATGCCTGTTCATCTTCCTGCTTTCGAATATCCTGGCCGTTAGCGGCCAAAAGCCGGAAGAGATCGTGATTGACGGATGGTATACCGGCAATCTGGAAGAAGTACTTGACCGGGTCTCTCAAGAGAAAGGGCTGGTCTTCTCATTTAATCGGGAGTATGCCCGAACAATTCGCATCGATGCGCCGCCTTTTAAACGAAGCGTGGACAGTTTTCTTAAAAATGTGGTCTGTCACGGTAACAAACTGAAGTACTACATAGACGATGCCCAAACCATCCACATCGTAGAGATATGGAAACAGGTAGATGAGAAAAAGGTGCATAAGAAAGTGATTACGGACAAAGCGGCCTCCCGTTTTAATTTCGCTATCAGCGGTCGAATCCTCGACAACGACAACAATGAATCGCTGCCTTATGTGAATCTGATCGTCAACCAAACCAAAACCGGCTCCTCCTCCAATACCGACGGGTTATTCACCCTGTTGAACATCCCCTCGGATACTGCTTCCATCACCATATCATACATCGGATACAAGGTATATAACCTGAAATTGCATCCCGATATGGATCTCAACAAGCTTGAAATCCGACTCGAACCCACGACCGAATTGTTGAACGAGGTGGTGATTCTGAGCGACAAGCAAGATCTGCTTCAGACCAATAAGAAAGTGGGGATGATTAAAATGACTCCGCTGAAGATGAACCTGCTTCCCAGTCTGGGCGAAAAAGATATTTTCAGAACGTTTCAGTTGATGCCCGGTATCAGCGCGGCGAATGAAAACTCATCGGGTCTTTATGTGCGCGGAGGCACGCCGGATCAGTCGCTTGTTCTTTATGACGGCATCCCGATCTACAACGTACAACACCTTTTCGGCTTTTACAGTGCCTTCAACAGCAATGCGATCAAAGACATCCAGCTTTACAAGAGCGGTTTCGACGCCAAATACGGGGGCCGTTTATCGAGTGTGGTAGAGATTACCGGAAAAGAGGGAAGCACGAAAGGATTCGGAGCCATGGCGGATATCAGTCTGATGTCGGCCAACGGATACGTGGAGTTTCCGATCGGAAAGAAAATCACCTTCCTTGCCGCCGGACGCCGCAGTTGGCAGAGTCCCCTTTACGAAACGATCTTCGACCAGTCCACCGGCTCCTCCCAATCTACGGCGGGGGGTTCGGCACCTCCGGGCATGAGCAACAAGCAGAAGAACGAAACGGGCTACGATTCCTATTTCTATGATGTGAATACGAAATTGACCTATCGTCCCACTTCCCGCGATGTCATCTCTTTGAGTTTTTACAACGGAGCGGACGATCTGGACAACAGTTTCTCACCGGGTGGCGGACGATTTACCATACAGAATGAAGACAAAACGAAATGGGGTAATACGGGAGCCGCATTTAAATGGTCGCATAATTGGGGGATGCGCCTGTATACCAATTTGCTGCTCTCCTACTCCAACTATTACAACAACCGCGATCGCAGCAGTCAGTTGCCCACCGCGATCGGTAGCAGTACGAAAGTAACCGAAACCATTTCCGAACGGAACAACCTTGACGATTTATCTGCCAAACTTGATTTTGAATACAAGTTGACAGACCGGCAACAGTTAATCTTCGGATATCATCTATCTGTGAACAAAACCGATTATTTCCTGAATGAGAACGATACGCTGACGGTTTTGAATAACCGGAGCGATGCCACACTGAACACGCTTTACCTTCAAGACCGCTTCATGTTATGCGATACGCGTTTGGAGCTTACAGGAGGTGTCCGGGCAAGTCATTACTCGCCTACCAACAAGATTTACGCGGAACCTCGCTTTACGGGTACTTACCAAATCGATAACCGTTGGAAGCTGAAAGGATCTGCCGGATATTATTATCAATTCGCCAAAAAGATTACCCGAGAAGACATCATGCAGGGAAATCGCGATTTCTGGCTCATGGCAGACGGCGATCTGATGCCGGTTGGTCGCAGCCTTCAAGGTGTATTAGGAGCTGCCTACGAGACGAACGGCTACCTTTTCGATGTGGAGGGGTATTACAAAAAGCTGTATGATATCTCTGAATACTCCATTCGAACCACCAACATGAGCGGACAGGGCGGCGATAACGGCGCACCGATGCCACGCATGGCAAGTGCGGGAAGCGCATCTTCCATTTACAGCGACCGTTTTTATTCGGGCGATGGGTATGCGCGCGGGGTTGATTTTCTGATTCAGAAAAAACACGGTGATTATACAGGCTGGGTGAGTTATACCATCGGACAGGTTATTCACAATTTTCCGGAGATCAGCTCTTCCAAATATTATGCTTCGAATGATGTAACGCACGAATTCAAGATTGTCAATATCTATAAATGGAGAAACTGGAACTTCTCGGCAAACTGGTTGCTTGCCACCGGCAAACCGTATACGGCACCGGAGGGGCTTTATCAAATCACGTTACCCGACGGAAGTCAGAAAACCTACTTCACCCCTTCTGCGAAAAACGGAAAACGATTGCCTACTTATCATCGATTGGATGTAGCGGCTACTTATTCTTTCAAGATCAGTGAACGTTTCCCGTGCTCGGTCAATCTCTCGCTTTTCAACCTTTACAACCGCAGCAACGTATGGTATAAAGAGTTTCAGGCAGTGGACAACGAAGTGGTTGAAACGGATGTCAACTACTTGGGAATTACTCCAAATATTAACTTTAGCATTAAATTCTGATGAGAAATAGATTGATTAGCGGCATTGCCTGCGTGCTTGCCTTTTTTATGCTTGTGGGCTGTGAAGAGTTCAGCACCGCAGATCCGGATCAGGTGGTGGTACAAGGTTTCCTATTTCCGGGACGAACTGCAGAGATCTCCGTCAATCACCAATTGGTGATTGAACGGGGCGATACGTTGTTCGATTCTCCGGTCAGTGATTTGGTTATCCGTTTAACGGATCTCAATTCGGATGAGAATGAATACCTTCAGGAGGGTGACAGCGGCGTTTATCACTCCACCCTTCGAATGAAAGCGGATAATTCTTATCGCATCGAGTTTGATTACCAAGGCAAGCGGGTGTGGGCTGAAACCACAATTCCCTCAAACATCGAGAATTTCAAAGGAGATGCCGAATCGCTCGTACACACGGAGCGGTTTAGTGACGATACCCTGCGTTATGTGAATTACACATGGGATAATCCGAAAGGGTATTACCACCTGATCTCCTTTACACACATGGAATCGTGGAGTACACCGATATACAATTACGAACCGACATCGCGGACCATCACCAATAACCCAACGCTCGATACAACACATCAGGTTAATTCACGCGGATTCTATTACTACGGACGGCATTACGTAGTGCTTTGCAAGTTAAATCAGGAGTATGTGGATCTCTATTACAACTCCACGTCGAACTCGCAACACATGGGAAATCCGCCGACCAACATTCACAACGGATTCGGGATATTTACGGGTATCAATACCGATACCTTGATGCTGCGACTGTGGTAAGGAAAGGATGCTCGCACGCTTCTTTAAAATAGGTTGGGTACCACGATGAATTTTTGATTACTTTTGTAGTCTAATTTAATAAAGGAGAATCAAGCGGTGATATATCCCCAGAATTTTGAACAGAAGATCGGATTTGACAAGATCAGACAGTTGATCCGAGAGAAGTGTTTGAGCCCCCTTGGCGTTGAGCGGACGAACGAGATGGCATTTTCCAACAAATTTCCGCTCATCACATCCCAGTTGCATCAGGTAGAGGAGTTTGTGCGGATCATCCAAGAAGAGGATGAATTCCCCGACAATTACTTCTTTGATGTACGCCCTTCACTGAAAAAAATCCGCATAGCGGGCACTTACCTCGATGAGTCGGAATTATTCGACCTTCGCCGGTCACTTGACACCATACGCGCCATCATCCGATTTCTTAATCCGGATGATGACGAGACCAAATATCCTTATCTGAAAGAACTTTCGGGAAACATTGCCGTGTTCCCGCAACTGATTTCCCGCATCGACGGAATTCTGGATAAGTTTGGACACATCAAAGACAATGCCTCACCGGAATTGTTGCGTATCCGTAGAGAAATCACATCCACAATGAGCGGAATTTCGCGCAGTCTGAACTCTATTTTACGTTCGGCACAGTCTGAAGGATATGTAGAGAAAGACGTGGCGCCGACGATGCGTGACGGTCGTTTGGTGATTCCGGTCGCTCCCACGTTCAAACGTAAGATCAAAGGGATCGTGCATGATGAGTCCGCTTCGGGTAAAACAGTCTTTATCGAACCGGCCGAAGTGGTGGAAGCGAACAACCGCATTCGCGAGTTGGAGAGCGAAGAACGCCGAGAGGTGATTCGAATCCTAAGCGAGTTTACGGAGACCGTTCGTCCCCTTGTAGATGACATTCTTTATTCTTACGAGTTCTTGGCCGACATCGATTTTATCCGTGCCAAGGCGTCTTTTGCGATTCTCATCGACGGCGTTTTACCAAAAATGGAGAACTCGCAAGTTACCAGTTGGTGGGGTGCGGTACATCCCCTGCTGTTGCTTTCTTTGAAAAAGCAGAATAAAAAGGTGGTGCCCTTAGACATCGAACTGGATGAGAAGCAACGCATCGTATTGATTTCCGGACCGAATGCGGGGGGAAAATCGGTTTGTCTAAAGACGATGGGACTGTTGCAATACATGTTGCAGGCGGGACTCTTGGTTCCGATGTATGCCAACTCGCGATGTGGAATTTTCGACAGCATCTTTATTGATATCGGCGATGAACAATCGATTGAGAACGACCTTTCGACCTATAGCTCCCACTTGACGAACATGAAGTTTTTCGTCAAGAACTGCGATCGCAAAACGTTATTGCTGATCGATGAGTTCGGGGGTGGTACGGAACCGCAGATCGGGGGCGCCATCGCGCAGGCATTGCTGGACCGTTTCAACAAACGGGAAGCCTACGGTGTGATTACGACTCATTATCAGAACCTGAAACATTTTGCGGAAGATACACCCGGAATAGTTAACGGCGCCATGTTGTATGATCGTCACCACATGCAGCCGCTATTCAAACTCTCTGTAGGTAATCCGGGCAGTTCTTTCGCCGTAGAGATCGCACGTAAAATCGGCTTACCGGAAGATGTCATCGCGGAAGCCTCGGAGATCGTCGGATCCGATTACATCGATATGGATAAATACCTGCAGGATATTGTTCGCGACAAACGTTATTGGGAAAGTAAAAGGCAGAATATCCGCGTGCAGGAGAAAAGGCTCGAAGATTCGAGTGATCGTTATGAGAAACAACTGCTCGACTTGGACAAACAACGGAAAGAGATCCTGAAAGCGGCGAAGGCCGAGGCGGAAAAACTGCTCTCGGAAGCGAACGCCCGGATTGAAAATACCATTCGTGAGATCAAGGAAGCGCAAGCAGAGAAAGAACGTACCCGTACAATCCGAAAATCACTGACCGATTTCAAATCCACACTTGCAACGGAACCGGTGCTGGATGACAAAATCGCGCGTAAGATCCAAAAGATCAAAGAACGTGCTGAGAAAAAGAAGAGTAAACCGGCAGACGGCAACGAGAAAAAACAATGGCGTCCGGAGGTGATCGAGCCGGGTGATGCCGTTCGCATCAAAGGGCAAACCTCCATCGGAGAAGTACTTGAAGTTTCAGGGAAAAATGTAATTGTAGCTTTTGGGATGCTTAAAACGACCGTGAAGATGGAAAAACTCGAAAAGATGAGTAAGAATCAGATCAAACGGGAACAACCGAAAGCAACGTACGTGAGTGCAACCACTACCGATGAAATACGGGAACGGAAACTGAATTTCAAACAGGATATCGATGTGCGCGGAATGCGCGGTGAGGAAGCACTTCAGGCGGTGACTTACTTTATCGATGACGCTATTCTGGTTGGCATGGCTCGGGTACGAATCTTACACGGAACGGGTACGGGTGCACTTCGTCAGATGATCCGCCAATACCTTTCGACGGTTAACGGCGTGAAGAGCTTCAAAGATGAACATGTCCAATTCGGAGGTGCCGGCATTACGGTGGTCGACTTGGATTGATTTCTGAAAGAAATACCCTTTTCAAATCCCACACCGTTAAAGGAGTCTTATCTTATAAAAAAGGAGGTTGTCTAGAATTCATATGAATGAACTAGACAACCTCCTTGTTATTTCATGTGGTGCGGCACCCCTAATTGCATTTAGTATTACACACCGGTCAACGGTCTGAGCGGTTGCATTTTCCTTTTAACATGCAATAAGCGGGACAATATCCCCAAAATGCAGTAACCATGAGCGGAGCGGTGATGATGACCAGAATCCATACCCAAGCTCCCGTTACGATTCCTGTGAGTACAAAATACCAAATCACGAATGAAACCAATATGCGCATGATGCGATCAAACGGATTCATATTTTTACGGTGCTTTATTCCTGCATCGAACTTCGAGGTAAATATCGCCCAGTCCACAGAATAGCGACCACCTCCGAAAACGGTGAGTACGATATATATCGCCCAATACATCAATGCAAGCTCTTTCTGTGCGAAAGGATCACCCATGTGGGCGAAGAATCCTGCTACCGTCATATTGATTACCAGTATTGCCGCGGCTGGACGGGTCAGAAAGCCCAAAATCAAGAGGAAAGAACAAACTACCTCGGCAAAGATGGCCAACCACAAAGAGGGTACCATCCCTATTCCGATCGGATCGGGGAATGCCGTGGTCAGGGTTGCATAATTGGCAATCTTATAAAAACCGTGCGTGAGCATGATAAAGCCTACAAAAAGACGAAGGAAGAGTATCGCAAGTGAACGTTGCTCTTCACGAGGGGGAACGTCCCAAAGCCAGAATGATTTCATAATTTTCTTTTATTAGAGTTCGTTAGATCAGATAATTAACACTTAACAAGAGGCATTCCATTCATTTTTATTAGGAATTCCCCCTCTTTGATCTTAGAACAAATTAAAAGATCATTCGGTTCTCAAATTTTAAAAGAGGCATCGGGTTAACGTACTACACGACCCGCGCCCTTCCAACTTTTCTTAAAATAGGGATCGTTGAGGTCACTCACCATTACCCCTCTGGAAGAAGATGTGTGAATGAATTTATTATCTTTCAGATAGATGCCTACGTGATCGATCTTTCGCCCTCTGCCGGTATTGAAAAACACAAGGTCTCCCGGCTCCATCTTTTTTCTGCGAATCCGCACACAATTCTGATCAAACATTTCGGAGGAGTTTCGTGATAGTTTCATTTGAAAAACATCCCGGTAGAATGCGAACACAAATCCGGAGCAATCCGCTCCGCGCTTTGTGGTTCCTCCCGTGCGGTAGGGCACGCCGAGCCAGTCTGAAGCGGAAACAAAGAATGGCTGGTAATCGCTGCGCGTAATCGGTATTCCGAGTTTCACCGCAGCAACTTTAGCTTGAGGCGTTAATGAGAGGTGACGCGTGCTTCCGCATCCGCTGAAACACAACAGGGAAACCCCCAAACATAAAATGTAAAAAATTCGCATCGGTATATTTATTTGTACTTTAATAAATTATATTCTGTAAAAATATAAATTTTATAAGGATTCTTCGCTGCATAACAGAAGTTTGCGCTGAGGGGCCAAAGATTTAGTCAAAATTTCTGAAATAGCATTTAAATCCATACAAAAAAGAGGGATTTGATTATATTTGCCAAGCAACCTTAACAATTCACATTATCAATTTATCATTGTCAACGTTATGTTGTCAATTCACATTATCAATTTATCATTGTCAACGTTATGTTGTCAATTCACATTATCAATATTTCATTAATTTCATCTATGAAGAGAACCACTTTGCCTTTTTTCTTCTTAATTGCAATGGGAGCTAATGCTCAGACGAGAGATTCACTGCTGCTTGAAAAGAACTGGAAATTCACGAAAGGTGATTATCCAACCGCTTTTGAAAAATCATTTAACGACAAGAAATGGCAGACCGTAACGGTTCCGCATGACTGGGCCATCTACGGACCTTTCAGCTGGGATAATGACTTGCAGGAAACAGCAATCAAGCAAGACGGACAAAGCGCAGCCATGGAGCATGCAGGTCGTACGGGCGGACTTCCTTTTGTAGGAGTCGGTTGGTATCGTACTCAATTTGATACCCCGACCTTTAAAAAAGGAAAAAGAGCGGTGATTGAATTCGACGGGGCGATGAGCAACTCAAAAGTTTATGTAAATGGCAAATATGCCGGAGGATGGGCTTATGGTTACAACTCTTTTTACCTGGACATCACTGACTACCTAAACGAAGAGGGATCGAACACGCTGGCTGTTCGCCTTGAGAACCTTCCTGAATCTTCTCGCTGGTATCCCGGCGCAGGATTGTATCGCAACGTTCGTGTAATCGTAATGGAAGACGCACATATCCCTACGTGGGGAACGCAGATCACAACACCTGTCATCAACAATGAATACGGGCGCGTTAAGATTAAAACAGAACTCGCGCTTCCGAAAGCCGACAATCCGTCAGATTATAGAATTGAAACGACAATTCGTGACGGTAAAGGCAAAGTGGTTGCAACTGTAACTTCTTCACCAGACAAAACAAAAGAGGAGATGGAGAAAGAGGGGTCTTTCACCACACAAGAGCTTAAAGTCTCTAAACCGCAGTTGTGGGATCTGGATACTCCGAACCTTTATACTGCTGAGACAAAACTATACAAAGGAACAACCCTAAAAGACAACTATTCAACCACTTTCGGATTCCGCACCATCGAAGTGATTCCGGACAAAGGATTCTTCCTGAACGGTCGCAAAGTGCAGATCCAAGGGGTTTGCAACCACCACGACCTGGGTCCGTTGGGCGGTGCTGTAAACGATGCGGCAATTCGTCGTCAGATCCGCATTATGAAGGATATGGGTGTGAATGCCATTCGTACATCGCATAACATGCCTGCTCCCGAGTTGATCAAGGCGTGTGATGAAATGGGTATGATGGTAGCTTGTGAATCGTTCGACAGTTGGAAAGTAGCCAAAGTGAAGAATGGTTACAACCTGCTTTGGGATGAATGGGCTGAAAAAGATTTGGTGAACCTGTTACGCCATTACCGTAATAATCCGAGTGTGGCAATGTGGTTCATCGGAAACGAAGTGGAAGAGCAGAGCACCCGAAAAGGTGAAGGTACGAAAATCACCAAGTTCCTTCAGGACATCTGTCATCGCGAGGATCCTACCCGTTTCGTAACGAACGGAATGGACCGTCCGCACGACTTCCTAAACAACAACATGGGAGCGGTTGTGGATGTACCGGGCTTTAACTACCGTCCTTTCACTTACCGCGAGGGATACGACAAACTTCCTCAGAAAGTGATTCTTGGTAGTGAAACTGCGTCTACCGTTAGTTCGCGCGGCATCTATAAGTTCCCGGTTGAAAGACGTTCGATGGCGAAATACGACGACCACCAAGCATCTTCTTACGATGTGGAACATTGCGGTTGGTCAGACCTGCCGGAAGACAACTTCATTCAGCATGAAGACCTGCCATTCTGCATCGGTGAGTTCGTATGGACCGGATTCGATTATCTTGGCGAGCCAACTCCTTATTATACCAACTGGCCGAGTCACAGCTCTTTGTTCGGTATTGTGGACCTTGCGGGTATTCCGAAAGACCGTTACTACCTGTACCGCAGTCATTGGAATAAAGAGGCTGAAACATTACACATCTTACCTCACTGGAATTGGGAAGGACGCGAAGGTGAAAACACACCTGTATTTGTATATACCAATCACCCTTCGGCTGAGCTGTTCATCAATGGCAAAAGTCAGGGAATCCGCACAAAGGATCTCACTGTGAACCGTGATTCTTCTGCTTCGAAAGAGGCACTGAATAACCTGGAACGCAGCAAACGTTACCGTTTGATGTGGATGGATACGAAATATGAACCGGGAACAGTAAAAGTAGTTGCATACGATGGCAATGGCAAAGCGGTTGCTGAGAAAGAGGTGGTTACCGCCGGTGCACCTCATCACATCGCTTTATCTCCGGATCGTCAGACAATCAAAGCAGACGGTAAGGATATCAGTTTCGTAACGGCTACGGTGGTCGACAAAGCGGGTAATCCATGTATTACGGCAACTCCGGAGCTTCGCTTCAAAGTAAAAGGAGCGGGTAAATACCGTGCAGCGGCGAATGGAAATCCAATCGAACTGACTCCGTTCCACCATCCTGCGATGAAGGCTTTCTCAGGCCAACTTGTCATTCTTGTTCAGTCAAACGAAAAACCGGGCGACATTGAACTTGAAGTTTCAGGAAAAGGTTTGAAAACAAGCTCTGTTAAACTACAGGCAAAATAATTGTTTTTCAATAGAAAAGGTCCCCATTCTGTATTGAACGGGGACCTTTGTTTATTTCAATGACCTTTTGGGTTGATCATTTGAAATACGAAAAACTCCACTTCTTTATTAAATTGAATTAAAATCTTACGATTTGAAACCTAAATGAAATCACAAATTCGTTTTTTTGGGTGTAAATAAGTTACAACTATAACAGAATAGCGATAAAATGAAAATACATACGTCCGAAACGTTAGCAACCATGACTCCGCAAAAAGCACTCCAATTCCTGAAAGAGGGGAACGAGCGATTTGTCAATAATCTAAAGTTGCATCGGAATCTATTGGAACAGGTTCAATATTACAAGCACGGACAGCATCCTTTTGCCATTATCCTGAGCTGTATGGACAGCCGTACCTCAGCCGAACTGATCTTTGACCAGGGGTTAGGTGACATTTTCAGTCTCCGGGTAGCCGGTAACATTCTGAACGAGGATATCATTGGCAGCATGGAATATGCGTGCAAAGTGGTTGGTTCAAAACTGATCATGATCTTGGGACACAGTAATTGCGGTGCTTCACAGGGCGCATGTGCGGGACAAAAAGTGGGCAGTCTCACTCAACTGCTTCAGAAACTCAACATCTCGATCGAAGAGGTGAAGCTTGAATTGGCGGATACGCCTTGCGAATCGCCCGAGTTCGTAGATGCCGTCACCCGACACAACATCTATCATTCGATGGATGAAGTTCTTCATCGCAGTCCCGTATTGAAAGCCCTTTACGACGAAGGTAAAATCGGTTTGGTAGGAGCTTATCACCACCTCGGTACGGGAGAGGTTGAATTCCTCTTCGAAGATATGCCGACAGAAACCGGCGGGATGTAATTCCTATTATAAAAATACCCCTCGTAAGCATACGAAGATATGCTTGCGGGGGGTAATTCATTTGAAGTGATTCAGACTCCTGCTTTTTTAGAACGGTTTTTTCCGATTGGAAGTTGCAAGAGAATCAGAGCACATGAGATGGCTACAATTCCAATGACCGAAGGTACATCAGGCGACTCTCCCGGCAAGAAAAACCAACTCAAGAGACAGCCGGTTACGGGAACAATGAATTTCCACATGTTTAGTTCGGAGACCTTCACTCCTGGTTTCTTCAGCAAGGTATACCAGATAGAGAATCCGGCGGCAGGGATGAAGGCTAGCCAAAGTAGCACACCCCAGAATTCAATGGGATATCCGTTGCCTTTGGATGATTCAGTCAATAATGAAACGATGATCAGCATCACACCACCGGTGAAATTAGCGAATGAGGTGAGCGCTACCGGAGAAATCTCCCCTTTGTATTTCGCAACCAAAATGTTGGTAGATCCGCCAATGGTATTACTCAAAATCAACAGTGCGATTCCGGAATAGAACCCCCACCCCGTTCCGGCCAACTCCCCTTTGGCAAGACTGATAAAAACAACACCGCTCAGTCCCAAAAGAATCGCAGCCGATTTACGAAGTGTCATGCGGTCATTCTGCATTGTGAAATGTGCCATGATTGCAACAAAAAGCGGTCCCGCTCCCACAATCACCGCGGCCGTAGCTGCGGGCACTTTACTTAAACCCATGAAAAACAGACCGTATTGCATGAAAGTCTGCAAGAAAGCAAAGAATAACATGAAGCGCCAATGCACCAACAACCTTTTTAGGTTCACCTTCTGATAAAACAAAACCGGCCACAATAACATGCCGGCTAGCGTGAAACGGAATCCCGACAAACGAATCGGTTCCATATATTCAAATCCCACTTTCGCCCCAACAAAGGCTGTTCCCCAAATAACACAGGCCAATATGGCCAACAATTTATATCTCATCTATTTTAGTTATTGATCTCCCGGCAGCCCCTTCCCCTCTTCGCGGGCAGACTGCGAATTATATTTTTCACAAAGGTAAATAAGAATCTTCAATACGGCTTTTGAGGAAGTGATAATTATGTTACAAACCGTTTATTACACATAAACAGACCATTCGAATTTACATTAATCGTAGAACCCGATAATTGAGTTACAATTCGAATATTACCTCTAAAACCCCTTGTCGGAGGGCATTTTAACCGCTCTTTCTGGTTGTGAATCCGTAAAATTCGAATTAAATTTGCGTCTATTCCCCGCACGAACTGATTCATCACGAAAAAGGGGACAATTCTACATTAGCAACCAGACAGATGAGATATGATGAGATTGAGGAAAAGCTGAAACTTTCACCCTCCCTTAAATTCCTACGTTCCAGAAATGCAGCGCTGATGATCTGTTTCTTCCGGGAACAGTTTAAATATCGCAATGAAATTGCTCTTCCCTATGAGATCTTGGCCAAAGAGCTCGAAGAGCTGATTGACCGCTTACATTATGTCGATGAGGAAGATGAAGTGATTTTCCAACTTCTATCGCTAGACAACCGCGCAAAAGCAAGACGATACATCGAACGATGGACGGAAGAGAATTACCTACGCAATTACATCGATGAGAATACCCGCAAAGTATTTATCGTTCTCACGAAACATACCGAACGTGCGTTCCAAATGCTCGAACTTCTTCGCGAGAGAGAATTCGTGGGTACAGAATCGAAGTTCAGCGACATCTTTCATAAACTCGAAGAGGTGGTAAACAATAGCAATCCGGATCCGCAACGACGTATTCGAGAGTTGGAACAACAACAGGAAAACATTCGCCTTGAAATTGAGCGTATCAAAAAAGAGGGCGTGGTAAAAACTTACGAAGATTATCAGATAAAGTCGCGAATGGACGATGTGTATCGATTGACGAATGAACTGGTGGGTGACTTTAAAGAGGTGGAAGAGAATTTTCGCGAGATCACCAAGAACATCTACGAGAAACAGGCCGAACACGCTTTTACCAAAGGAAATCTGTTGGGTTACGCTTTTGATTCGGTAGACCGATTGAAAGAGAGCGACCAAGGTAAGAGCTTTTATTCCTTTTGGCAATTTCTACTCAATGAATCGGAACAGCTTAATCTACGCGACCTGATTGAGAAAAGTATCACCGTGATGCACAACCGAAACATCAATTTCAATGATCGGTTTCTGCGACGCATTAAGACACTGCTTCATTCGGCGGGACAGAAAGTGTTGGAGTCAAATGACCAGTTAGGCGAAAAACTGAGTAAGGTGATTGCAGAGAAGAATCGGAATGAGCGACGAAAATCGCAGGAAACGATTCACCAGATCCGCCTTCTCGCCCTCAAACTGACGGACGTGGAGTTGCCCGAGGATTGCGGTATTACCCTTGACCTGGATCCGGAGTTGAACCTTCCGCTCGAACGACGGTTGGGAGAAGAGCAGATTCAAGGAGTGTATGATATCAAACCGCGCGTGGCTTCTCCGAAAGCCGATTTGCAGGCGCTCACGAAACTCTTCAACCCGAATCTGATTGACCGAAAGGCACTCTCACGCAACGTGAAAGCAATTTTAAAGGAGAAAACGGAAGTCTCTCTTCGCGAAGTGATCGAAATATATCCCCTTCAAAAAGGTCTGAGTGAACTCGTAGCTTACATTACACTGTCTGAACAATCACAGAAAGTATGGGTCAACGAAGCGGTGACCGAGGCGTTGCTGTTTGATGCCGAGCACGGCAAATATCTTGAAGCGCCTCAAATCATTTACAAAAGATAACAATGGAAAGAAAAGAACATAACCTTGCTCCTTTTTCAGACGTGGTCGTGAAACTGATGCAAGGCCCCTTATACGATGAGTCCAAAACACTTTGGAACGAGATGCTGCTCCACCAAAAGCAGATTCAGAAATATGTGGAGCAAATCGGATTGGAGCTGATTGTGGAGAAGAACGACGGATACGCTTTCTTACGCCAGTGCGAACTCGACGAATCGGGACGAACCATCGGATTGGTTCGTCGCCAAGCGCTCACATTCGAACAAACGTTGCTTTGCGTCTTGCTTCGCGAATGGTTGGATGAATTCGAGCTTGACGTGACGGGAACACCCGTACTTTACGTTTCTCACAACGATTTCAGAGACCGCATCGAGGTCTTCTTTAAGGAACAGTCTAACAAGGTGAAATTGTTGCGTGAGCTGGACCGCTATATCCGCGACATGGTGAAATTCGGTTTCTTAAAACCAGTTTCGACCGATCAAGAGGGCGATGATCTCTTGCAATACGAAGTGAGACGCATCATCAAATCGAGAATTACCAGTGACAAGCTGGAAGAATTTAAAAATAAACTGAGCCAATATGCACAATAGTCTGTTTTCCACCGTTCCCACTGAAGCCGGCTTTCGTTTACAAAGTGTGGAAATCTATAACTGGGGTGTTTTCGACGGAGAAATTTACAAGATCTCACCCGACGGCAATACCTCATTGCTAACCGGTGCCAACGGTTCCGGAAAAACATCTTTCGTGGACGCCATCCTTACGCTGCTTGTTCCCGAACGCCGAATGCGTTTCTATAACCTTTCGTCCGGTTCGTCAGGTAAAAATGAACGTACGGAAGAGAGTTACGTCCTAGGAGAGTTCGGAGATGCCGAATCCACTGAGAATGGGAAAGAAACCTTACGCCTGCGTCCCCACAAGGAGCAGACCTTCTCGATTCTGCTTGCACGCTTTAAAAGTGAAGAGCGCGACCTGACACTGGCTCAGGTGCGTTGGTTCTCGGGCAGCGAACTTCGCCGTGCTTATCTGGTGGGACAAACCGCTCTCTCGATTGCGGACGATTTCATTCCTTTCGATGCCAACGGGCAATGGCGTCGTGCATTGCGAAACAAACATCAAAAACTCAACAACCGCGAAGTGATTGAATTCTTCGACGGTCCGGCGATGTATGCGCAGGCACTTCGCAAATACCTGGGCATGCGTTCAGAAAAAGCGCTAACCTTGTTCAGTCAAACGGTGGGGTTAAAGGTGTTGGGGAATCTCAATGAGTTTATCCGGGAGAACATGTTGCAGGAATCGACCATCGAAGAGGAGTTTATCTCGCTTAAAGAGGGATTCAGAAAACTCTCTGAGGCTCATACCGAGATCGAAAAGGCACGCCAACAACTCGATCTGCTGCAACCGATCGTTGATAAGGAGGCGGAGTTACGCAAAGCCGACATCGTTCTTAAGAGATATACCGATTTGAAAGAAACCCTTCCGCCCTATTTTGCCAGCCATAAGCGAAAGCTGCTCGAAAAAGAGTTGGAGGTCACGAAGAAGAAAAATCGCGAGTTGGGGGAAAAGCTGATATCATCGAAGAATGAGATTGATGTAAAACGGGAACAGGAGAAAGAGATCGACGCCAACATCCGTAACGATGAAGTGGGTAAACAGATCCAAACCATTCGTCAGAACATCATGCAGCGTGAGTCCGAACTCAATGCACGCAAGCAACGTTGCAATAAATACAATGATGCTGCCCGTAAAATCGGAGTTAAAATCGATCCGAGCGAAGATCAGTTCTTTGATTCGATCGAAACTGCGAAGAATCGCGCCTCAGAGATTGTCGATCTGTTGCCGGATCTGGAAGTGAAGTGGGCGGATGCGCGCAATGAACTGAAAGAGATGAAATTCGAATACGGCGAAATCGGTGTGGAACTGGAAGCGCTGAATAAGCAAACCAATAACATCACCGGCCGTGTGGCGGAGATCCGCAAAGAGCTCATTTCTCATTGCGGAGTAACGGAGCAGGAGATTCCGTTTATCGGTGAATTGCTACAAATCCGTCCCGAAGAGAAACATTGGGAAGCAGGCATTGAGAAGGTACTTCATAATTTTGCGCTTCGTCTTATCGTTCCCGATGAATATTACGATGAAGTGAACCGATATGTAAATGAAACCAACCTGCGTGGTCGGGTGGTTTACCATCGTTTCAATCCGAAAGAGAGCTTTATGAATGAGTTCATTCCGGATATCGAAGAGAGCCTGTTCTCGAAATTGGAAGTGCGTGATGACTCCCCTTATTCGGAATGGCTTGAAAACACGTTGAAGAGCGACTACGATTTTGTTTGTACAGATGACATGGAGGTGTTTCGTGCTTGTCGTCGTGCCCTAACCTCCGAAGGTTTGGTCAAGAACAAGCAGCGTCATGAGAAAGACGACCGCGACAAAGGTACCTCTCGCGAGCGTTTCGTATTGGGATGGGACAACTCGTCAAAAAGAGAACACATCCGCAAGACGCTTCATCAGAAACATTCGTTGATGAATATCCAGGAGGAAAAAATCGCACAGTTAAAGAAGCAACAGGATGCTTTGCACGCAGAACGCGAATCCATCACTGCATTTCTTCAGTACGATAAATTCGAAGAGATCGATTGGCCGCAAATCGCCGTGGAGATTGGCGAACTGAACACACAGAAAGAGTTGCTCGAAAAAGCGAACGATCGTGTGGAAGTACTCAGCAAACAGTTGACGCTGCTGAAAGAGGAGATCCGCGAGAAAGAGAAGTTACGTGAAGAACTGAGCACAGAGAAAGTACGTGCCCACGATTATACCGAGAAAATCTCACTACAGTTTGATTATCTCAAATCCATGCTCGATGCATACCGACATGTGGATCTCAGACCGAAATTCGAATCGTTCGAGGAGGAGTTTGAAGAGCAGATTGAAGAACTTACCGCTCTGAACATCGATTCGATCCGACATAAGGTGGAGACGATCATCAATCAGAAACTAAACGAGGAGAAGGAGAAACGCACCCACATCGATAATAAATTGAATAACCTGATGCGTGACTTCCGAGAACCGAGCGATTCAATCCGTAAAAGATTCATCGACTGGACCAGCGACACGCATAAATTACCTACGGAGAGTGATTACGTACAGGAATATATCGACCTTTATAACCGTATCAACGAACAGGAACTTGCAGAATATCGCGGACGTTTCAAAAAGTATCTGAATGAGGATATGATCAACAGAATGACCAATTTCACAACATTACTTGAGCGTCAGGAGGAAGATATCAATGACAATGTGGAGGCTTTGAATCATTCGCTTGAACGGATTACGTTCCGCACCAATCCGCCAACCTTTATCCAACTCTATGCGGAGAAGGAAAATTCCCGTGAGATCCGCGATTTCAGAAACCGGTTGAGTAGTTGGAAACCAAATCTGAATGATCAGGAACAGGATGAGAAAGACCTTGCTCTGGAAGAAAGCTTCGACCGGATCAAGAATCTGATTGATGAGCTCTCTGAAAACGAATTGTGGCGTAAAACCGTAACGGATGTGCGTAACTGGTTTACATTCAAAGCAAAGGAACACCTTTTGGAGAGTGACGGGAAAGTTTACAAGGTGTATGAGAGCACCGGGAAATTATCCGGGGGAGAGAAGGCCCAGCTGACTTATACGATTCTGGGATCGGCAATCGCCTATCAGTTTGGAATCAGTCAGAGTGGTTTGAATCCCAATTCTTTCCGATTCATTTGCGTTGATGAATCGTTCAGTAATCAGGACGACGAGAAATCCCGTTACTTGATGGAACTCTGTCAACAGTTGCATCTTCAGCTTTTGGTGGTGACCCCTGAAGATAAGATGCACATTGTGGAACCATATATTTCGGCGGTTCATTTTGTGAAGCGACTCAACAACCGCAACTCGGTTGTATTTGACATGCCAATCAGACAGTTTGCAGAAAGCCGCGAAGAAGCGCTGGTGCTCTAACACTTTGATCCCCTTGTTTTTCTCTTAGCAGCCGTTCTAAATAGAGAAAAACAAGGGGATTTTTTTGCTTACGGCGCCTGCTCCTGCCGTAGCAACTCATCCAAACGGTTCATCAATTGTTTTTCCCTCCCCGGTGTTATGTTATCTTGTTCCTTTTCATGATTATTCCGATAATTCAGAAATAATTTCTGATAATTTTCTTTTTGCTTCAGTTCGTTCATCTTCAATGTATTCTGCACATTGATAGCAGGATAAAGCTTTGTTTCTTTAACGGATAGCACTTTCGCCGGTAAAGCGAGATTTGTCAATTTGGGACATGCCAGCTTGAAATGAACCTGATGCGGTTTTCCATACACATCAAACCCCAGTTTTACCCATAAGGGCCATTTAAGCAACGTCAGGTGATAAAAAAAAGATTGATCCAGATGCTGTACCCCACGCGCCAGAAGTCGATATCGCCCTACGTCCACTACAAACGGGTAAACACTCAGTATGCTATCTTTTACGATCAAGTCTACGCGAACGGAATCGAGTTCTATTTTTTTATTCTTTCCGAAAATCAACCATCCCAGAAATTTAGGCAGAACTTTGTCTTTTTCAATCGAAAGATGCTCACCCCTAACTTGAGCAACACTATATAAGGAGGGAATCTCCACATACATGGCGGAATCCAGCTTTGCTTCTGCCGTGATGTTACAACCCAACTCTCCTTCAAGCGTCGTAAGCATCGGAACCAATGAGGGCAAATCGGGAATCATACGCAATACGCTGTTCACGTCTAAATCGCTGAGTTTAAGAGTCAGATCTGTAGAAGCTTCATAAAGCGAAGGGGTTTTATAACTGGCACTCAGATCTATATTGCCCATACCGGAGGTAAATTTCATCTTATCGATCAACAGTGACTGATCGGCGATGACAATACTACCCTCGGCTGAATCCAATAATATTTGTTCATAATCCACCTGTTTTGCATCTAATGCGATTTTCACATTCAGATTATCCGGTATTACGATTAACTTTTCCTTACCACGCTTGCTTCTATCTGTAGGAGGAATAAAATTCGGTGGAAAGATTCGACTCGCCAATGAATCGACACCTTCGCTCTTTCCACGTGTCTGCGACAATACGCCTGCAGCAATGGCCGGAATCAGTTCGCTGAGTTTTAGGGAATCGGATTTTATAATAAAATCCGCAGATAGTTTATCCCCCTGCCGGAGGTACTTTTCCCAATTGGTTACCGTTCCTTTAATTTTGAGATCCGACTCCCCACTGTTTACCAATAGTTCCCTCAGGTTCAGACAATCTGAAGAAAAGGAGAGTTCCAATCCATTCACGACATTATCCAATGGAAGATAAGGAGTCAACACATGCGTTTTACCCAGAGCCATCGCTCCTTGAAAATCCCATTGTTGTAAAATTGAATAAAGGGACATTTTATCATCCTTCCCATTGAAGGGAGCGTCAAGCATCGCTCTTTCAGCATGTACAACCAATCCAGTTTCTGAGATGCTCAGCGTGGTAGAATCCGTTTGAAAATCGGCATTCGTCGCAAGTAGTTCAACACCCACTCCTTTTAATCTTTTCGTAATCGGATTTCCAACCAGCATCAGAGCAGCATCCACTTTAAATCGATCTACGCAAAAATCCGCATTCTTTCTCAAATGAATGTTTGCCTGACTACCTAAAACCTCAAGAAGCATCGTGTCTAATTCAATACCGTTATTTGAGGGCGCCCCTAGACGAGGAATATTTACGATTAATTTTTCCATCGCAATGTCTAAACCCTCTTTCTGACTCTTGGCATAAAGATCCGCAATATTGAGTTGAAGATTTCCTCTGAGTTGACGCAAATCTTTCCTTTTTAGCATCGCAAGCGGAAAGGATGCCTCCATATCCAGCAGTGCGCGGCCGCTCATCCGAGGTAAGAAATCTCCCTTAATCAGCGCGTTCAAATCTTGCAGATCAATACGATTCTTCATCTGTAAGGATACCAACGGATCGTCCGGCAACTTATTTAAACGACCAAAAACGGCTATAGTCGAATGAAGCGCACGGAACGTAAGACGATTTACTATGATTTCACTACGCTTCGACTTGTTCGGATCAATAGTTGCTTCAGCCAAAAGGTTCAACTCTTTTAGCGAAGGATATGAAGCATATTCTACCGAACCTCTCGGAATAGACAATTTCAATTTTAATGTTGGCAAGAGTGACTCAGAAGGCCAAAGAGTTCCCTGAGCGGTAGCAGCCAGAAACATAGGGAAATTGAATTTCAACTTTTGTAGGAGCGAAATAGCAGGTAGGGGCAATTCGTGAATTGTCTGTGCAAGATTCGGTGTGTAGATCCAGATCAGCATATCGGTATTCATTGCATGTCGGCCCCACTCTTTCTGCATATTTCCGTTTAGCATGAAAACCGTAGTCCCCATTTCAAATCGCAAATTAGAACATCCCAACAATTTGTAATCCGCTCCCACAGAAACGCCCCCCTTGATTTTAAACGCATCATTGGAAAGAATCTCTTTTCCTTTAATATAAAGCGTATCCCGACGGGTATTGATCTTCAGTTTATAATAATCCACCCCCTGCTGTTGCGTTCGGTTGATCAGCAGCGAATCGGCTATTGCAGAAATAAACAGTTTGGACTTCGGAACTTCCATCCGATAATGCAGATTCGGAATCTTCACCAAAGAGGCATTCAGTTTCTTATAATCAATCGCAATACGCCCGGTAAACAATAAACTGTCTGCATGTGCATCCAATCGCATTCCGGTATGATGATTCTCATAATGGAACTTCGGAAAGCCATAGATGCGCACTTTGGCGATATTCAGTTTGATGGGAGGTCTCTTGTGCACAACTAGCGTATCTCCCCTCGGTTTCGGTTTTTTAAATTTCCAGAGTGCCCAGTTGGGTCGTCCTTTCGCATTAAGTGTAACCTGGGCATAAGGATCGGTGAGATATACGTAAGGAATGTCAATCAGATTATCCGAAGCAATTTTAAACGGATCGATGGTACAGGTAAGATGCGAGAAATAACACAACGTATCCTTCTCATACCCCGGAAGAGCGGAGATGAACAGGCCTTTTGAGACATTCACCGTAATGTAGGGCAATTGAGTGAAGTCAAAATGAAGCGAATCGAACTCCATCCGCCCCTCCACATAATGATTGAGGAAGCTTTTGACCACCCCGTTCACCTTCCCGGTAGCATTCAAAGCCAGAAAAACCCCTATGGCTCCAACCAACAGAAGGATCATCATTAGCGGAACACCGAATATTATCTTAAGAGAAACCCTTAACCCTTTTTTCATTCCCGTTGTAATAAGGCAGAGAAACGTCTTTATATTTCGGAACCTAATTTCTCTATATAATTTATCTACATTATCAAAACCATCTTAAAGGGTAGTTTGTTCTTTAATAAGTATAAACATATGTTACTTTCGGATTATAATTAAATTTGTCACGACATACCTTATAATACTCACTAAATCAGATTTATTCCCCATGAGAAACCTATTACTGCTGCTCTTTATGCTGTCGGCTCTTTTAAGTACCGGCTTGCATGCGGCTTCACCCGCTTATTCTGTAAAAGGACGAATCACGCAGGCTGACGGTTCCACTCCGGTTCCTTACGCAAATATCGTGATTTACAACACCACCATAGGAACTCAGTCGGATGCCGACGGTTATTACTCGATTGACAACCTAAAACCTGATTTTTATCGTCTGCGCGTCTCCAGCATCGGCTTCCTCCCCTATCTCTCTTATGAGTTCAGGGTTTCAACCCGTGATGTAAAGCTGGATGTGCGATTGGAAGAAGACAAAGTGCAACTCGGCGAAGTGAGCATTACGGCATCACAGCAACGAAGGAATCCCGAAGCCCCCCTCTCTTTGCAGATTATCCGACTCAAGGAGATTGAAAAGATACCGGGAGCAAACCGTGACATCTCTAAAGTAATCTCTTCGTTTGCCGGTGTTGCCACACCCACGCTATTCCGAAACGACATCATTGTGCGCGGGGGAGGTCCTTCGGAGAACCGTTTTTATCTGGATGGTGTGGAGATTCCAAACATCAACCATTTTGCTACCCAAGGAGCATCGGGGGGACCGGTAGGCATTCTGAATGCCGATTTGCTCAGGGAAGTTGACTTTTACTCAGGGGGCTTTCCCGTTTCGCGACGAAATGGGTTGAGTTCCATTCTGGACTTCAAACTCAAGGATGGTTCCGGAGAGAAAAGCACCTACAAATTCACGGTTGGAGCTTCCGAAGCGGGAATCAGTTCCAACGGACCGATAGGAGAAAAAACCACGTACCAGGTCTCTTTGCGATACTCTTACCTGCAATTGCTATTTTCGTTGTTGGATATGTCATTCTTACCCCGCTATATCGACGGTCAGTTCAAGATAAAAAGTCGCCTCGACGCGAAAAATGAACTCACAATTCTTGGTATCGGCGCACTGGATAACATGAAGCTCAATGACAAGGTGGATCCGGAAGATGAAGATATGTATCAGATTTATCAAACGTTGCCTGAATATAAACAACGCACTTATACGCTTGGTGCCGTGTATAAACATTATGCCGAGAATCAGGTACACGCAATCACGCTAAGCAACTCCTTCTTGCGCAATAAAGCGCTAAAATATCGCGATAACGATCAAAATAAGCCTGAGAATCTACGGTTGGACTATCGTTCTGACGAAATACAGAGTCGTTTGCGATATGAAAATGTAACCCGGTTTACGAATCTGAAATTAAGTTATGGCGCAGCAGTGGAATATGCCACCTACACCAATACCACCCTGAACAATACGTTTGAAGAGGGGGAACCCAAAACCATCGACTACCACTCCTCTCTATCGCTTTGGGAATGGTCGCTATTCGGATCATTGGCATACGAATCTCCCGACGGTGGTTTTACCTCTTCTGTGGGATTCCGTACGGATGCAACGGGATATTCTTCTCAGATGAATAATCCGTTGAAACAATTTGCACCGCGCGCTTCCTTCTCACTTCGAATTAACGGACCTTTCTATCTAAACATGGCTGCAGGACGTTATTTCCAACTCCCGGCGTACACTTCTCTAGGATACAAGGAGGATAACTTATTCAAAAACAAACCCTATCTGAAATATTACGAAAGCGATCAGGTGGGAGGCGGAATTGAATATCGTCCCGAAAGCAGCCTTCGCATCAATACCGATTTCTTTTACAAATGGTACCGTCACGGAGCCTTTTCCTTACAAGATTCCATTCCAATCGCATGTTTGGGAAGTTATTACGGAGTTATCGGCGATGAAAACGTAAACTCAACCGCAAAAGGGCATTCATACGGTATGGAACTCTCCGCGCGATGGAGCATGACACAAAAACTTTCGCTGCTTGCATCTTATACTTTTGTGAGAAGCATGTTTTACAACCCGCGCGATTTGAAATACATCCCCTCCTCCTGGGATAACCGGAATCTGTTTACAGGAACCATCCTCTACACCTTTCGGGGTGGATGGGAAGCAGGGGCCAAACTACGCATCATGGGCGGCGCACCCTATACACCATACGACCTGGAGGCATCTTCGCTCGTAGAATCTTGGAATCGGATCCACGAGCCTGTTCTTGATTATAAACGCTTCAACACCGAACGGTTAAAAACATTCTCTCAGGTGGATATACGTATTGATAAAAGCTGGTATTGGAAGAAAACGATGTTCGGACTCTACCTTGATATCCAAAACGTATTGAATTCAAAATATTCCAACCCACCCGCATACATCAGTACGGGAGTGATAGAAAACCCAACAGCTCCACTTCAAGAACAGCGCTACATCATGAAATGGCTGAATGATAAAAGCGGTACGGTATTGCCTACGATTGGGATTACGGTTGAAATATAGAAGTCTTACTTATTGGTTTTGATAGATGATGTACATGAACACTTTTCCTAACCGAAGATTAATAAGAGAAATCATTTTTTTCTTGGCACTCCTTCTTTTCACTCCAAAAGTGAACGCACAAAGGGTGGGTCTGGTTCTAAGTGGCGGAGGGGCCAAAGGAATCGCTCACATCGGTGTGATCCAAGCATTGGAGGAAAACGGAATTCCGATTGACTACATCACCGGGACTTCCATCGGTGCCGTGGTTGGCTCACTTTATGCGATGGGGTATTCTCCGGCGGAGATGTTACAGATCATCGCTTCAGAAGAGTTTAAAGAAGCTCAAACGGGAAAAATCGCCAATAAATACATCTTCTACTTTAAAAAACCGGATCCAACTCCCGAATTCGTCAATTTTAAAATCGGATTTAAGGATACGATCCGCAGTTTTCAGAAGCTTTTGCCCCAGAGCCTGATTAATCCGGCTCCGATGAATTACACTTTTCTACGTATTTATGCTCCTGCAACGGCTCAATGCAATCAAAGCTTCGATCAGCTTTTTGTACCGTTCCGATGCATCGCATCAGACGTTTACAATAAAAAAGAGTTGGTTCTCTCCTCGGGAGATTTAGGCACTGCTGTACGCGCTTCCATGACCTTTCCTTTTGTTTTCTTCCCGATCAAGATAAACGAAACCGTTGTTTATGACGGAGGGATATACAATAACTTCCCTGTAGACGTGATGGAACGCGATTTCAATCCGGACCTAATCATCGGGAGTGCCGTAACGGATAATCCGCGAAAACCGGAGGAGACAAACCTCGTAAGTCAACTGGAAAACATGGTGATGCAGAAAAGCGACTACACAATTCCGGAGGAGAAAGGCGAAATGATCCGTTTCCGGTTCAAAGAGATCGGATTGCTCGATTTTGATAAAGCCGACGAATTATTTCTGGTAGGATATGGAAAAGGGCTGGAATTCGTAGAAAAACTGAAACCCCGAATCACCCGTTACATCGACCCGAACGATCTTGCCTTGCGAAGGGCCGTTTATAAGAGTCAGCTTCCTGAACTGATTTTCGACTCAATATCGGTAAAAGGAGGAACTAAAATCCAAAACAACTACATCCGCAAAGAGTTTAAAAAAAGTGGGAACGGATCCCTAAATATAGAAGACTTCAAACTGACATACTATAAATTATTATCGGACGATAACATATCAGCCATCACTCCCACCTCTGAATTCAACCGTGATACCAAGCGATACGATCTCAAATTGGAGATGGAGATGGAGAAAAACATGAGCGCCTCAATCGGAGGATTTATCTCCTCCATGAACGCCAACGCAATTTTCTTGGGTTTCGATTACCAAAATTTCCGGAATTACGCGTTCAATTTAAAATTCAAAGGGCAACTTGGCCAAACCTATAGCGGGTTGTGGCTCTCCTCTCGCTTCGATTTACAAAACAAAGCTCCCATGTATCTGAAATTCATGTATGTATTACATGAACGTCGCTTCTATGAAAACTACAAATTATTCACTTCCAAAGATGAGCCTTTGTTCATTACCCAAAGTGAATCGTATGTAAAAGCCCGTTTGGGACTCCCGTTCCGATCGAAAGCAAAGGCGGTTTTTTCTTTTGGCTACGGCTACCTTTTTGACCGCTACTACCAAAACAATAATATAAATTTCAAAGAATATAACCAAGACCGAAGTTGGTATAAACTTGGTCGCGGATCCGTATTGATAGAGCAAAACTCGCTGGATTACAGGATGTATCCCATCTCAGGAAGCCGTTTCATGCTTCAAGCCGGTTATACGTTCGGTAATAAATACTATAAAGAAGGGGGCAAAAGAGGCGAATACCACATCACGACCGAAGGTAAAACAGCATGGGCCCAATTGGACTTTGAATTCGAGAAATACTGTAGAATCAATAAATATTTCGTACTTGGATCACGACTCAATGCGGTAGCTTCAACAAAAAGTCTTTTCGAAAACTATACGGCTACGATGATTCAGGCTCCGGGCTTTACGCCCACTCCCCATAGCATGACTGTCTTTAATCCGTCGTTTCACTCCCTTCAATATGTAGCGGGCGGAGTTATTCCGATTCTAACGTTATCGCCGAATCTTAATCTGAGAACAGAGGCGTATTGTTTTCTTCCGATTCGGAAAGTGCGCAGCGGAGCCGATAACGTACCTTATTTCGGAAACACATTCTCCCGTCCCGCTTGGATGGCAGAAGCCACCATCGTTTATAACCTTTCGTTCGCTTCACTCGGCCTTTTTCTGAACCGATACAGCTCTGCGGAAAGAGGCTGGAATGTGGGATTAAACATCGGTTTTTTGATTCATTTGCCGAAATTCATATAATTAACTTTTATTTGCATATCATTTATATACCTGAAAACAAGCCGAATTAGGCTCTACAAAGGGGTTTCAGACAAATTTTAATTTGCGGAGGGTATTGCAGTATTAAAATTATCACTATCTTTGCAACGCAATCGGGAAAACGATATGGCTTCGTAGCTCAACTGAATAGAGCATCTGACTACGGATCAGAAGGTTACAGGTTTGAATCCTGTCGAGGTCACAGATTGAAAAATCACTTCCCGAGCACGGCTTCGTAGCTCAACTGAATAGAGCATCTGACTACGGATCAGAAGGTTACAGGTTTGAATCCTGTCGAGGTCACAGATTGAAAAATCACTTCCCGAGCACGGCTTCGTAGCTCAACTGAATAGAGCATCTGACTACGGATCAGAAGGTTACAGGT
>JAVVQG010000012.1:0-101644 GCA_036655355.1 Bacteroidales bacterium | reverse complement strand
AGAGCATCTGACTACGGATCAGAAGGTTACAGGTTTGAATCCTGTCGAGGTCACAAAAAAAGCTTTCGAACGTTTGTTCGAAAGCTTTTTTCATTTCTAGCCTTTCTTAATTGCGTATTACCAATAAAGGCGTATCGGTATGGAAAACGACTTTATGAGCAATGCTAGGATTAAATAAACGGGCAAATATATTGCGTTTGTGGGTAGTAAGCACCAACGTATCAATGTTGTGTTTTCGGATAAATTCATCCGTCTTACTCAGCAGTTGCTCCTCCTCCACCATCCCATAAGAGATATCCAATCCGGCGTAATTCTTCTCGAAATAATCTTTTATTCCCTGCATCTTCTTTGGATCGGGCTCTTGTTTTTTCTCCACCAGGTAAAGGAAACTCACTTTCTTATCATTAAACCCGGGTAAATCCATCAATTCTTTAAAACCGAAGAGATCACGCTGATCGAAATTAGTAACAAAAGCGATTCGCTTAATATCGGCGGCCGACTTTACGTCTGTATTCTCAGGGATTGCAAATACGGGCACATGGCTCGAATCAATTACCTCAGCGGTAACACTTCCTATCAGATCAACCTCCTTCTGGTTCTTACCGCGTGTTCCCATCACGATCATTACGGGTTTGTATTGTTTTGACCAGCGATGTATCTCCTCTTCCGGAATACCCTGTGTTATGATGAATTCAAAAGGGATATCCGGCAACTCGCCCGCCAGTATCCGAGTGCGGATATTACCACTGAACTTATCGGCTGCTTTCTGAATCCGATCTTGAATCTCTCTGGAAGCCTCCTCTTCCTGAATCTCCGATCCAAAAGTATCCGAATCGGGGAAAGTACCGGGAAAGAATGGCGTAAAATAGGCATGCAAAAGCGTCACGGTAGCTCCACTTGCCTTCGCCATATTAAAAGCGAATGTCGTGGCTCTTTTTGAATAATCGGAAAAATCAATCGGAACAAGAATCTTCGCTTTCGTACGGGCAGCCTCGTTATCCGGCTCTATATTCTCTTTGAACTCCGGATGGCGATTCAATACCTCAACCGCTGCAGCCTTATCCTTTGCGGCCAACTTGACCTTTACGATTCCCGTCATAAAGGGTTGCATCAGCGGGATATTCTGAAGCGAGACGATAATACCCTCCTGCTCGAGCAGATTTTTAATAAGTTGAGCTTTCTCTGTGGGTTGCGTAGTCAACAACACCAGCTTTTCATCGTGTTTCATATAAGGTGGTTTATTACAAAAAAACCCCGGAAACAACGTTTGCCATCCCGGGGTTCTAATCTATTCTTTTTTCTGCTTAGGCTTCCACTTTTCGTCCGGTTTCCTCCAGGATACGCTCAGCCATCTCCAGAATTGTCGTATCGTCAAGAACGACAATACCTCCGTCCGGGCCCGGTTCTATATGTAAACCGCAATTGTTACCCGTACTGTAATTACTCCCTCCAAAATAGTTACGAACGGTTTGGACCGTCGTATTCAACTCATCCGCAATTCTGTGAATTGACCCTTCAGGAAGCATCTCCTTAATTCTACGTAGTTCGTTGAATGTTATAGTCTTTGTCATGGCGGTAATTGTTTTAAAGGTTACACTATATGTATAGCTTTATCTTACTTTAAATTTATACTATTAATCTCTCTATTCCAAATTATATCTCCCTTTTATTTCCGAAAATGCTTCGTAACACATTAATAATTTACCCTTGTTATTTTTTCATAAATCAGCAGCCTTTAGAAAACGATTTTAGGGTATTAATGATTCTATATACAGATAAACAAAAACAATTGAACGAATCTTATAATCAACTATAATCGTTTACGACTATGAAAAAATTACTCAGTTTATTATTGGCAGTCGGTACGCTCTTTATTTATTCCGGCTGCAATGAGGAGGAACCTGTGATGAGAACGGGCGATCGAGTTCCAATTAATTTTTCAGGCATTCAGATGCTGCCGACCAAGGTTTATGGTGCAAGCTTCATTATAAATGACTCCATCGGTATCTTCATGACCGATCCGGGTGCGACTCTCGCCGAAACCACCATCAAGGATAAGGTATCCAATTACCTCTACAAGGCAGTGGCAACCAATGTACAAGCATTGTTTACGCCTGCAGGTCAAGATACGATTTATTTCCCGGTAGGGGGATCTGCCGCATTCATCGCCTACTATCCGGCCGTAACGAGTTTCGCAACGAATTACCTGATTCCGATCGATATCGCCGACCAGGTACCGATTTCATTGATTCCCAAACTCGATATTCTCTACTCGAACAACGCTTCTAGCCAGATTGATGCGAATGTATCGTTGGTATTCAAACATGTTTTGAGTTACATTAATTTCTATATTGAAGCAGGAGCCGGCTTAACGGCTGATGAACTTCAGTCGATGAGCGTACAGATAAATAACGTGGCTACGACAGCTCAATTCGATTTAAGTAAGGATACGCTTACCGCGATGGGAAGTAAAACACAGAACATACCGCTGCCGGGACAATATTACCCATCTAATAACGCGGCAAATTTTGAAGGAATCTTCCTTCCGGGAGGCAATGGCAGTAATTCAACCGTCACATTCACCCTCAGCAACGGAAAAGTTTTCACCTACGTCATTCCGGCTACACAGCTCTATTTACCGGGATTATATTACAGTTATTACGTAAACCTTAACTCCACATCTGCATCAATCACCGGATCGGTAACACCATGGGGAGTCGGTAGTTTACCTGACAACGGAAACATTGTAGTACAATAAATGAATTGACTTGTAAACGCGATGCGGTGACTTAAGCACGCCGTAACAAAACAGCGACAGCTGTCACTGTTCCTATTGGCAGGAATGGTGACAGCTGTCGCTGTTTTAATACTGAAATTCAGAATCAACCGATTGTTATGAAAGGAGAGGCAATCGCCAATCCCAAAACCGTTATCCATAGAATCGTCTGAGGAACCCATGGTATTTCACCTTTATAAGGATCCGTAGGACGCGATAATCGAAATCGTTCAAACAACATGCGATGCATGACATCATACAACTGATAGAGCAGATAGGCCACGATTACTCCAATCATCCCCCCTACCAGCACATCACCCGGGAAATGCACTCCCAGATACAAACGCGAATAGGTATTTATCACAGCCCAAGAGAGTACGCTCAACGTGAATAAACGACGTTTAAACAGCAACGAGGTGAATACCGCGAAGCCGAAGCTGTTGGCAGCATGACTCGACACAAAACCGTATTTTCCACCGCGATAATTGTTCACAAACGTGAGCATATCCTGATAAACGGGCTGGTGTCCGGGACGCAAGCGCTCAAAGAATGGTTTGAAAAACCCCGAAGAGATTTGATCGCACAACGTAATGACCACTACGATAAAGAGCAGCACCATCAAGCCTTCGCGCCAACCCTTGCGAAGAAATGAATAAATGAACCCCAAAGCAGCCGGAACCCACAACAACTTTCCGGTAAACAACCACATGAAATTATCCCAGTATTGATTACCGCTTCCGTTCAATAATAACAAAAGATTCTTATCCAGCGCATCAAAGTATTCAATCATTCCCATCCGTTTATATTGGTTATTCGTATTATCTGTTCTAAAAAGAGCAAAAAAATAAGAGATGCGGAGTCCCCCATCTCTTATTTTAACTAGCTATAGATTATTAAATCACCTCTATATCTCCACTTGGCAACCATCCCAGATTTCCATCTTCCAATTCAATCTCAGACCAACCGGCAAGGGTACTTTTAACCTTTACCTTTGTTCCTTCATGAATTACAAAAAGATCTGTTCCACTCTCCGCAGGTGAACTCTTTACAGTAACCGTTGGCGTAAAAACGATGGCATGTTCCCGAAGTTCAAGTTTCTCTTTCTGACTCGCAGCAAATATATTACTAAATATGCATACTACAAGCAAAAAAGCACCTCCAAAAAATCCCACTTTGCGAAGGATCATCTTTCTTGAGAAAACATATAGGAAAAGAGCGGCAATCGTTAATATGAATGCGATCACACCCCATGTCGCCCAGAAATTGCTGCTTTTAAGATCCCTGACGGCATTAAACCAATCGGTCAAAAAGAAATGTCCGATCGGCTCGATCTTATCGGTAATCTGCATCTTGGCCAACTGAAGATTAAACTTCGCATCACCATTCCCCGGATTCAGCAAAAGAGCCCGTTCATAATTAAGGATCGATTCGGGATAAGCACGCTCTTTAAAATAGGCATTTCCCAAATTGTAATACAAATCGGAGGAGACACCTTCCGTAGAGGCAACTTCCTGATATAAAGCGGCCGCTTTCTTAAAATCACCCTGCGAATATGCCTGGTCAGCCTGTTTCAATAAATCGGACTGAGCAAAAATCGCCATACACAACAGCAGTGAAAAAAGGGTTGATACTATCTTTTTCATCATTCGATTCCTTCTAAATTATTTACGAATCACATTTTCCATTTTCCCGATCGCCTCTACGGTAGAAGCATACAACTGATCCATCGCCTCATCGTTCTGAGCAGGAGCGTAGCGAGCGAACTCACAAGTAGCAACAATCTCCATGAACTCTTTTATCAGCGCTTCATCCACTCCGTGTTCTTTTAGTTCCGTCTCCACATTATCGCGGGTAAGAACCGAAAGAGGCATGTTGAGTTTATCGCTTAGATACCCCCATACCGCTTTAAGCAATTCATCATAGAAAGACTCCTTCTGATGCTCTTTCAGGTATTTTGCAGCGAGTTTAAGACGTTTGGAAGCAACCTTATTCGCTTTCTTAGTTCGCATGAGCGCCATATTGGCATTCTCCTTCACTTGCTTGCGATATACAACAAACGCGATAACAAACAAAAGGAACGGAATAATATAAGACAGATAGAAGCCAATACTGCCAAAGAAGAAGCTTTCCTGTTTATGTAATCCAAGATTTCCGGATTTGATAAAACGGATATCGCTACCCAGCAACTTCACGTTTTCTTGATTTGCAGCAGAGAAGTTGGTGACATTTCCACCTGCATTATCACCAGCAGCCCCTTTTGCCACTTTCACTTTATAAACCGGTGTAGCAAGGGTCTTATACTCTTTTGTCTTCAGATCAAAATATGAAAACTCAACCGAAGGAATTTCGAAATCACCCGCATAACGAGGAATCATCGTATATTCAATCGTCTTACTTCCGGTAACTCCCGAAGTTGTGGCTTTGATATTCAGATCAACTTTCGGATCAAATGCCTCAAAGTCGGCAGGCAATTTCAACTCCGGATCTTTGATGAATTTCAGATTACCGTTTCCTGAGATCGTCAACTTAAGTGTTAACGCCTCATTCGCTTTCAATTCATTGGTACTGATGGATGAAGTCATTTTGAAATCACCGATACCACCCATGAAGGTTGTTGGCTTTCCAAAAGGAAGCGCGGTGACATCCACCACTTGCTTGCCGGATGAAACGGTTTTATTTACCGTTTGGTAGTTATCAAAGAAATCATCGAACAAACTACGCATCTTTTGCTGCACGCGAACCGGAATAGCAAGATCCAATGTAGCAGGCGCGATCTCAATCTTTCCGGCACGTTGCGGGAAAAGAAGCCACTGGCGCAATGTCACGGCATAATAATTACGGCCGTTCAAATGCTCCAATTCATAACTCTTCTGATCCGGCAGATCGATTTCCTGCGCCGTAAACCCATCGAAACCGGGATATTTGGCATCAGAAAGCTGTGTCTGAGGATTTACCGTATAAAGCTTCATGGTTGCAACCAATGCTTCACCTTCGTACACCTTGGTTTTAGAGAGGTGTAGCCGAACCATCACATCATTTGCTCCCACACCGGCTGCAGCGGCATTGTCAGCGCCCTGCGATGCGGCACCCTGCGCTTGCGAGGCTTTGTCTGCAGGAAGCACTTTCACAGAAAGATCGTTCGACGTATACTGACGACCGTTTACCTTCACCGTTGCGGACGGAATTTTATAAGCGCCCTCCTTATTCCCCATCAAGATATAGGTATAAGTCTTAGAAGTTTCCGAACTTACCTTTCCGTTAATAATCTGAGTACTCATGCTTGATGAAGTACTTGGACCCATCAAAACATCAAAACCATCAAAATCTGCGGTACGGAACTCTTTACCGTCACCGTTGACCGTATATTCCACACGAAACTGCTGTCCCAAAACAACAGAGCCCGGAGCGGAAGCCCTGAATCTGATGTTATCGGCACCCGCAGCAAGACAGGAAAATAAGGTTACAAGAATGAAAAAATATTTTTTCATCGGGATAAAATCATTTACGTTCTCAGAAGGAAACCCTTCTGAATCGGTTTAATAAATATATGAATCAACACCAAAGGTAGATGAAAAGTTAAAAATCACCAATCCTTATCTGTCTTCTTACGCTGCATTTGTTGCATCTGCGCTTTTTGCACCTTCTCTTGGACATCTTTTTCATCCTGGTTCAAGGCATTCAGAATCTGTTCAGCCACCTCTTTGGAAATCTTATCGCTCTGCTGAGGCTGTTGTTGCTGCTCTTGCTGCTGATCTTGATTCTTTTGATCCTGATTTTGCTGATCCTTTTGCTGATCTTTTTGATCCTGCTGATCTTGCTTCTGGTCTTGCTTCTGCTGATCTTGCTGATCTTGGTTTTGTTGATCCTGCTGTTGCTCCTGGTTCTGATCTTGCTGTTGGTTCTGTTGATCTTGAAGCAATTTCTGAGCAAGGGCCAAGTTATAGCGGGTCTCATTATCTTTCGGATTCAAACGGAGCGCCTGTTTATACGCATCGATCGCTTTTCCATAATCCTTTTGAGACATAAAGATGTTTCCCGTATTATGAAAAGCCTCACCGACCACGCCCTGATTCTGTGCATTCTGAGCGGCAATACCATACTGCTTCATCGCATCCTCAAACTTTTGCTGTTTGTACAATGCATTCCCTAGATTGAAGGCCGCTTGAGGTGAATTGGGATTCACCTCCTGACTTTTTCGGTAGTCGATTTCCGCTTCAGTGAATTTCTCCTGTTCATAAAGCTTATTTCCCTTGCGGATGTTCTGACGTTCTGCTTTTTGGGCAAAACCGGTTATCGAACCCATCGCGAGAAAAGCCAACAACATGATTCTCTTTCTTTCTCTCATATTTAATAAGGTAATAGACGGATTAGAATAATTTAATCTTTCGTAGAATACTATTCTTACGATCCAGCACAAAGATATCGACGAAAAGCAAAACCAACACAATCCATGCGACAGCTTGAAACCGATCGTCATAATCTGAATACACGCGCGATTCCAATTCCGTTTTATTCATCTTACGCACATCGTCGGTCAACGCTTTCAAGGCACTGTTGGTATTATCTGCGCGCACATAGATTCCATGTCCCGCCGCGGCGATCTCCTTGGCCATCTCTTCATTGAGACGGGAAACAACCACATTCCCCTCTTTATCTTTACGGAAACTGTTTACATTACCGCTATCGTCGGGTACCGGAGCACCTTGAGGGCTACCGATTCCGATCACATCCACCTTGATTCCCTTTTCATAGGCTGCCTGTGCCGCTTCCACGGCATTCCCCTCGTGATTCTCACCGTCGGTTATCACCACAATGGCTTTATCACTGCTTTCATTGGGAGTAAACGAGCGTGCGGCCAGATTAATCGCCGCTCCGATCGATGTACCCTGCGATGAAACCATCTTGGGATTGATCGTCGACATGAACATCTTTGCAGAAACATAATCACTGGTGATCGGTAGTTGGGTAAATGCATCCCCTGCAAATACGATCAAGCCCACCTTATCATCTTTCAATTGGTCAACCAAACGCGAAAGCATCTGTTTTGACTTATCCAGACGACTTGGAGCAACGTCACGCGCAAGCATCGAATTGGAGATGTCTAGCGCCACCATGATTTCCACACCCTGCTTTTTCACGGTCTCGAGTTTGGAGCCAAATTGAGGTCCGGCGATAACCAGGGCCAACAGAGCAAGGGCACACATCTGAAGAATAAACTTCAGACGCGGTTTAGAAGCGGATACATCTGGCATCAATTGAGCCAAAAGTTCCGGATTCCCATACGCCTTCAGCGCATTTTTTCGCTTAATCTGCGAATAGATATAAAAGAAGGCCATTGCCGGTATAACCAGCAAGAGCCATAAAAATTCTGGATGAGCAAATCTGAACATAAGATCTTTGTATTTATGGAATTGTACGAAGAAGTGTGTTTCTCAGCAGGATGTAAATCAGCAGCAGCGCGAATGCGGCAAGTGCAAAAGGAAGGTATTCCTCTTGTTTTTTACTATATTCACGGGTACTGATCTTTGTTTTTTCCATCTGATCAATCTCTTCGAAGATTCCCTTTAATTTACTCTTATCCGTTGCACGAAAATATTTTCCTCCCGTAATGGCAGCGATATCCTTTAGAGTGGGTTCATCGATATCCACCTTCATATCCTGATATACCACCGTTCCGTAAGGCGTCATCGCCGGATAAGGGGCGGTGCCTTCCGTTCCGACTCCGATCGTATAGACCCGGATTCCGAAGGTCTTGGCAATCTCGGCAGAGGTTACCGGAGCTACATCTCCGGCGTTGTTGGTACCGTCGGTCAACAGGATGATGGTACGAGATTTCGCCTGACCGTCTTTGATTCGATTCACAGCCGTAGCTAATCCGTTACCGATCGCAGTTGCATTTCCGTCGATGAGTTCGGTATTTACATCTTTCAACAGGTTCAGCAAAACAGCGTGATCCGTAGTCATCGGACACATCGTAAAACTCTCCTTGGCGAAAATCACCATACCGATATTATCGTTCGGACGACCGTTAATAAACTGAGCGGCCACATCTTTCGCCGCTTCCACTCGATTCGGTTTAAAGTCGGCCGCCAACATACTGCCGGACACGTCAAGTGCCAACATGATGTCTATCCCCTCGGTATCGCTCTTGCTCCACCGGTCTGTCGATTGCGGACGGGCAAGCACTACGATTACAAGTGCTATCACCGTAAGCAATATGCCAAAATTAACATGGCGCAAAACCGCCTTGTAGCTCTTTGGCATCTTCCGGAAAGCCGAAGTAGCGGAAACCTGCATGGAAGCCTGTGCTCCCTTTTGCTTCCAGACATACCAGGCGATTGCCGGAATCAGCAAAAGCAACAAGTACAGATAAGAAGGATTTGCAAATATCATCTTTGTAATTGTGTTTTAGTTAATACATCAGGCGTCGGCCGCCTTCTCCGTTGCCTCGGTGGTATCCATCGTAGGAACTTCTACCGTTTGAGAAACGAACATCTCGGCATTGATCAGGCTTAGCTCATTTTCATCCGGTAAAGGTTTTACTTTTGCGAACTTCACAAAATCCGCCAATTCCAGCACTTGTTTAAGGTTTAGGAAAGCCGACTTCGAGGTTTCCTCCTTACGCAGCGCATCGAGAATTTCGGCAGATGTCATTTCCATCGCCATGATGTGATAACGCTCTTCGATGTAATTACGAAGAATATCCGTAATCGAAGTATAATACTCCTTTTCGAGCCCTTTCTGCCATAACTTTTTGGTTTTTAGATCTTCAAGAGCTCCCATCGCCGTTACGTGAGGCGGAAGTTTTGGCGCTAGTTTCTCCACCATTTCCGGATGATCCTTGCGGAACTTCCATCGCTTGTAGAGATACAATGACCACACGATGATGAACAAAACAATCAAAACGCCAAGGATGTTCCAGTAATAATCCATAAACACGAATGGCGCCGATTTGATCGGTTTAATATCGAAAAACTCTTTGCTCTCGGTATCCACCTCATAGGTAGATACTTTCAAAGGCAACGAGTTGGTCAGAAGCGTATCTTGTCCGGCAATAAACCGAAATGGAGGCATATAGTACAGCGCCGAATCGAAAGAAGTGATCAGAAGATCCTGTTTTACCGTGAACCGATCGTCGCTAAGTCTCACCGTATCGAGTGGAGAGACAGCAATCAGTTCAATTCCTTTCATAATCGTATCCTGATAGAATGGAAATTGTACGGTCCGGCCTACATTCTGAGTTACTTCAAGATGAATCACCGTCTGCTCTCCGATTTGTATAGCTGCCGAGTCCATTGCAGCGGAGACCTGAACCTCTTGTGCTTTGGAAACCCCGGCCAGCATCACTCCGGCAGCGAGAAGGATACTTTTATATAACATCTTCATTTGAATCGTATTTCATTTGTATATAATCTATTTTTAACATCAAGGTCAAATGCGCCATCTATCTTAAACTCCCCTTTTCTTGAACATACCTAACAATGCCGGAACGAAATCTTCATCCGTCGCGATAGAAACGGTATCCACACGACTCTTATTAAAGGAGTCTTGAGCGATACGCTGATTCTCCTTCCACCAGGCGGCATACGATTCGCGTGTTTTCTTCGACGAAGCATCAATCCACATCTCCTCGCCCGATTCGGCATCCTTCATTTTGATCAGACCTACGGGAGGCAACTGTGTCTCGCGCGGATCATAAACTTGAATCGCCACCATATCGTGTTTCTTATTCGCAATCGTAAGAGCGCTTTGGAAATCACCGGTATCAATGAAGTCGGAAATCAAGAACGTCGTGCAACGCTTCTTCTGTGCATTGGTAATATACTTGAGCACTTTCGTCACATCCGTACCGCGCTCCACGGGTTGAAAATTAATCAACTCGCTGATGATTGCTAACACATGTCGCTTTCCTTTCTGAGGCGGAATGTATTTCTCAATCCGGTCCGAAAAGAAGATCACACCGATCTTATCGTTATTCTGGATCGCTGAGAATGCCATGGTAGCAGCAATCTCAGTGATCATTTCCTGTTTGGTCTTGTTTATGGTACCGAACTCACGGCTTCCGGAAACGTCGATCAACAACATCACCGTCAACTCACGCTCCTCTTCAAAGATTTTGATGTGTGGCGCATTCTGACGTGCGGTCACATTCCAGTCGATATCCCGGATATCATCGCCATATTGGTATTCGCGAACTTCAGAAAAGGCCATACCTCTTCCTTTAAACGCAGAATGATACTGTCCGGCAAAGATATTTTTAGACAGCCCTCGGGTTTTGATTTCGATCTGGCGTACCTTTTTTAGTAATTCACTTGTTTCCATAAAAGGGGTTTAAGGCACTTCTACTTTATTTAGGATTTCGCTTACCACCTCTTCGGAAGTGAGGTTATTGGCCTCAGCCTCATAACTCAATCCGATACGGTGACGCATCACATCGTGTGCAATGGCACGGACGTCTTCCGGAATCACATATCCACGACGCTTCAAGAAGGCATAAGCACGGGCAGCAAGGGCCAAGTTGATTGATGCACGCGGAGATGCACCGTATGAAATCATACCTTTCAGATCAGACAAGCCATGCAGTTCCGGGTAACGTGTTGCAAAAACAATATCTACGATGTAACGCTCGATCTTTTCATCGATATACACCTGATTCACCACTTCACGCGCATCCAGAATTTCCTGAGCAGAAAGAATTGGTTTCAGATCTACACTTTTACCGGAAATATTCTGACGTATGATCAGTTTCTCTTCCTCTTTTTTCGGATAATCGATTTTCACCTTCAGCATGAAACGGTCGGTTTGTGCTTCCGGAAGTGGATAGGTACCCTCCTGTTCGATCGGGTTCTGCGTTGCCATTACCAAAAATGGCGCATCCAATTTGAAGGTATTATCGCCAATCGTCACTTGACGCTCCTGCATCGCTTCCAAAAGAGCAGACTGTACTTTCGCCGGCGCACGGTTGATCTCATCCGCCAAAACGAAATTGGCAAAAATCGGTCCTTTTTTCACTGAGAACTCTTCGTTCTTCTGTGAGTAAACCATCGTACCCAATACGTCTGCCGGCAAAAGGTCCGGCGTAAACTGGATACGGTTATATTTAGCGTCAATAAGAGACGCAAGTGATTTGATAGCAAGGGTTTTAGCAAGACCCGGAACCCCTTCAAGCAGGATGTGTCCGTTTGAAAGTAGTCCGATTAACAACGACTCCACCAAGTGTTTCTGACCTACGATAACCTGGTCCATTCCCTGAGTAAGCATATTCACAAATGAGCTTTTGCTCTCGATCAGCTCATTCAGCTGTCTGATATCTACTGTCTGACTCATATCAATTTTGCTATTAAATATTGGATTATTAGTTAATTTCTTTAGTGAACTATCGCAAAATTAAGACAATAAGGGGCACGGCAACGCACCCTCGGTTTAAAAAATGTAAACAAAGATTTAAAAAAAACTAAGTTCTTTGTTTTACATAGTACCGAAGTTATACAAAATTCTGTGGAAAACTTATTAGAAACGGTTTCAGGTGGTTTATTTTGAGGTCAATATCTTCGCAGCCATCTCTTTGGCTCTTTTCACGGAGTTGGGATTCTCCGCATCTATACCATACCTGTCCGCAGTAGGAATTTTGAGCCGGGCCCCCACCGGAATATCATTCGGATCCGGGTATTTAAGCTTATTTGCGTCATAGATATAAACCCAGAATGATTTATTGCCATAAAAGCGAAGGGCAAGAAGCGTTAAACGGTCTCCTTTGCGCAAGGTTACTTCAGCGATGGAATCCGATGCCGGTTCAGTTTTAACAGCGGGTGCAGGAACTTCCTGCACCTTTTCTGTTTTTTCTGATTCAAGAATCGTATCTGAAGAGATCTGTTGAGCTGTCTGAGGTGCCACTTCCGGAATCACCTGCTCGGTTTGAATCTCAAAGGCCTGTTTTGAGGCCTTTCTTTCTGCTCCGTCCACACGCAGGAAGAAATACAACATTCCCCCGATCACACAAACGGCCAGTAAGATAATCACAAACCAGATCCACATCCCATTGGCTGAAATGCGCGATGAAGTCACACATGAACCGTCTTTGCAATTCGCTGCAATTTCAGGTTCAACGCTCTCCTCTATCGCCTTGTCCACATTTTCCGTCAAGTTACCGTTTCCGTCGGAAACCTGAACGGGCCCCTCCACTTCTGCCATCTCTTCCCGATACGTCTTTGCCTCCTTTTGTTCGTTCGTTTCAGGACGATCTTCTCGGGGTAAGGTTTCGGGATTCTCTTTCATAACCAACACATTTTTATTAAGAAGTTCTGCAGCAACCACTGTTTCTGCCTTCTCCTTATTAACAAGTGGGGAAACTTTATGTTCTGTCGGTATGGTTTGTTTGTAGGGCGCAACCAGTTGAAAAGGCTCGAATTGAACGAAAGGAGCATTCACTCCCTCTTTCAATCGCTCGGATGGGATAAAGACAACTCTTCGAAGAGCACCCTTCTCCACGCATACCGAACGAAAAACGCCCAATCCCTCTATCGTCACCTCTTCCCCCTTCTCCACTTCTTCTTTTACAATAGAGATTAACTGTTCTAGAAAGATTTTAGCAAAAAGCAGATCACACCCGCTTTCGCGGGCAATCAGTTTCTGCAAAGCGGTGAGATTGACCAATTCATTCATGATCGCCTCCTTTCCGAGGGGTCTGTGACAATTTCAGGGCCGGTGTGAAATGAATTACGATCCGGGGGGGATAAAGGATCTGTTCGCCGGTTTCTCTGTTCTCATGAATAAACTCCAAACGTTTACGCGGTTCAAAAGTACCTAATCCGTCCAGAGATACCGAATTCAAGTTAACGGCCTGTTCCCGAATGACATTTTCGGTTGCCTTCAACAACTCCTGTAGCCGATTGCGATCCAACCCGCTTCGTTTCTGTAACTCCTGTAAGAACTTTTTATGATCCACGATTTATGTCATTTAGTTTTCAACCGCTATATTACAAAAAAAACATTAAAGAATTAATATAAATTACATTACTCTCATTTACCTAGCGTTGCAAGCACTCCATTTCAATCCTCTCGGAGGAGAAGCTGATTCTAATAAACCATACGGTGCGTGCCATCGCCTTGGTTCGGTCGAAGCAAGGCAGTGCTCCGGTCGAAGCAAGGCCGTGCTTCGGTCGAACCACCGCCTTGGTTTTTCCCATTCGGTGTTTCACAAAGAGAATTCAAAGGATCAACCTGTGATTTTATAGCTATTAATCAGCCACTTACACAACAAACCTTCTAACAAATTTCATTTCATAAAAAAGCGGTGAGAACAGAATCTATTTTCTGTATCTCACCGCTAAATTTCTATCTAAGAAGCTGTCAAAAGTGGTTCTCAAAATAAATCAGCCGGCATTGATATATCTCTTTACCAACTCATTCAAATCTCGTGTACCCGACTCGATCTCTTCACGCAGATTTTCATCTTGATAAGCTCGCAACATATTGATAGTACCTTGAATCAGATTCTTATCAAATACCCCTTTTCGTTCAAAAACCTCAGACAACGTCTCCAAAGCATCGGCCGATTTCGAACAAGAAGCCGGGAGCGTACTTAATTTTGCCAACGTATCCTTGTGCTCATCGTGGAAAATATTCACAGATACATAATGATCCTTTGCGTATCCGATGGCATTCTCCATCTCAAAACCGTAACGTGCAGCCACACACAGTGCAGCCAGTAAGAGATACACGTCGGCTGAACCGTCCGGACAACGGAACTCCACCGTCTGTTTTTTACTCATATCTTCCTGACCCGGATTCTCTTTCGGGTTTGCGTCTGAAATCATCTCGCTCGCACCCTTTGCCCATCCGAGGGGAACACGAACCAAAACTGAACGATTCCGATCACCCCAACAAATATTCGTAGGAGCTTCTTGATGCGGAACAAGTCGGAAATAGGAAGTGGGATTGGTATTTCCGAACGCAGTTAAAGCCGGAGCCAATTCAAGAATACCTGCGATCGCTTTTAACGCCTCATCGGTCAATCCCCCCTCTTTAGCATACATATTCTTGCCATCCTTCATGATTCTGGTGTGGATATGCATCCCACTACCCGCTTTACCGGTGGTGATTTTAGGCGCGAAGGTGAGATCCACGTCGTGTTTGTAAGCCAATGTACGCAGAATCCATTTCGCAATCATCAATTGATCTGCGGCTTCTTCAACATCGACCGGAAGAAATTCAATTTCATTCTGTTCATACAGCAAGCCGTCTTGGGTAAAATTACCCACCTCCGAATGTCCGTATTTAATCTTACCGCCCGTTTGTGCAATTGCTTTCATTGCTTCGGCACGGAGATCGCCTCCTTTGGCAAAAGGTGCCGATTCATGATACCCACGTTGATCGGGCGTTACGAATAAGGGATCTTCTTTCCGAATTACGTAATATTCCAATTCCCCCATCGCCTGAAACTCCATCCCGGTAGTTTCTCTGAAAACCTTAGCCGCTTTACGCAACGTATATTCAGGAGAAGACTCCAATGGTTTCCCATCTTTATCATAGAAAGAGCATAGAATATCTATTGCCGGAATTTCACTAAATGGATTAAGAAAAGCAGTACGGTATCGCGGTATAACATATAAATCGCTTGAATTTGTATCTATATAAGGAAAGAGGCTGGAGCCGTCCACGCGTTCGCCGTAAGTCAGAATATTTTCAAGTCGCTCCAGGCTACTAATGATAAAATTCAATGTTTTCAATCTTCCGTCAGCACCAGAATAGCGAAAATTCACCATCTGGATGTTATTTGCCTGAATGTAACGAATCAGATCCGCTTTGGTAAAATCACGAGGTTCTTTTCCCAGAAACTGAACAAGTGGGTTCGGATTTAAAGTTTGTGTCTCCATTTTTCTTGTGTATTTTTAGATTATAAGGTTTTGGAAAACCCAGCAGGCTTTCTTTTCAAACTTAACAAAAAATACAATACAACTGCAAGAAAAAAAAGGAAAGCTACTTCATTTTCAAATAGAAATCGCGGGTAAGACGGGTGTATTCGGAAGTATACACATGACGGTCAACTTCCACAACTAGCTCCTCTTCCTTCAGGGCTGTTTCTTGAGAGGAATGAACGAATTCTGCCAATACCCTTTTAACCGGTGAAGCAGGATTTCCCTTCACCCACGTCTTGCGTACACAAACTAAACCGTTACCGCTCGCCAATGCGTTGATTCGAACATCCGCATCAACGGGATAAACCAATGACAAAATTCCATTTTCAGCCAGAAGTGCCGATGCTCCCTGTATCAGAGAGTCGAATGAGAGGGAGTCGGTATGACGGGCCATCGTTCTTTTTTTACAATCAGCCTTCAACGAATCTTCAAAATAAGGGGGATTCGAAACAATCAGGTCATATTTCTGTTCTTTGCGAAATTCAAAATCAGTGAAAGAACATTTTATCGGGTGTAATCGGCAACTCCAAGGAGATGCTGCAAAATTGAATGATGCCTGCTTAAAAGCATCCTCGTCAATCTCTACCGCATCAATCTGAGCGGTAGCATTCCGCTGAGCGATCATCAAAGATATCAAACCCGTGCCGGTGCCGATATCCAGTATCCGCGAGGCATTCGAAACATCACACCATGCTCCAAGCAGCACACCGTCTGTCCCTACTTTCATCGCGCAATGCTCTTGATTAATCTCAAATTGCTTAAACCTAAAATAATGATTTGCCATAACATCAAGTGAAGTTAATTCTTTTGGTTCCAGAAAGCGTTGAGGAAAGAAGTGATTCATCCGCTTCCGGAGAAGATAAATTGCAAAGAAACGAAAAAATTTCGCCAGCCCGTTTCGTTTCGCTAAATTTGGCACGCTGATTGTGTTAACTTCAAATCAACAGACATCACATAAAATCTATGAAACAATTAGGATTAATAACTGACAATATGACATATATACAACCCTCATTTGTATTTTCAGACGATCTCACATTCGACGAAAATGAAAACCAGGGAACAGTAATGCCGATTTTCGCGGAGATAAACGGTGATCCGGATATGAATTGCAACGGCTTGAAGACAGAAGGTCTTCCAATTTTGCCACTTCGCAACATGGTACTTTTTCCGGGAGTTGCGCTTCCTGTATCAGTAGGCCGAACAAAATCGCTTAAACTGATAAAAGATGCGAATTCCGGCAAAGAATTCATTGGCGTAGTATGCCAGATCGAAGAAAACACCAATGATCCGTCACTTGAAGATCTTTACCGAATCGGTACAGTAGCGGAAGTGCTGAAGATTCTGGAAATGCCGGATCAGACCACCACCGTAATTCTTCAGGGTAAGAAAAGATTTATTCTGAATGAATTGACCGAAACGGATCCTTATCTAAAAGGGAATATCACGCTTTATGAGGAGATCGACCCGTCGAAAGAGGATCGTGAATTTGAAGCACTCATTGATTCAATCAAAGACATCACGACACGCATCTTCAAAACGATGAATGATGCTCCGCGTGAGTTGATGTTCGCCCTGCGCAATATCGATAATCCGGTATATCTGGTAAACTTCCTTTGTTCAAGTCTTCCGTCTGTAGCCGAAGATAAACAAAAGCTATTATCATTGGACAGTACCAAAGACCGCGCTTACTCTCTTTTCAAAAATCTGACGCGCGATGCGCAACTTCTAGAGATTAAAGCCAACATCCAGAATAAGACGCGCGAAGACCTCAGCCAACAACAACGCGAACATTATTTGCAGGCGCAGATGAAAACCATCCAGGAAGAACTTGGAGGTAATCCTCAGGATCAGGATTTCGAAGAATTAAGAACCAAAGCCGAAACAAAGAAATGGAGTGCTCAGGTTGCACAAATCTTCGAAAAAGAGATGCGAAAACTGGAAAGACTCCATCCGCAGTCTCCCGATTTTTCGATTCAGCTGAATTACATGAAGACGATGTTAGACCTTCCTTGGGGGGAATACTCGAAAGATAAACTGAATCTGAAAAACGCTCAAAAAGTTTTAGACAAACAACATTACGGGCTGGAGAAGGTGAAAGAACGCATCCTCGAACATCTGGCTGTTTTGAAATTGCGTGGTGACTTCAAGTCGCCAATCATCTGTTTATACGGCCCTCCGGGAGTGGGTAAAACCTCTTTGGGTAAATCGATAGCCGAGGCGCTTAACCGTAAATATGTACGGGTGTCGTTCGGTGGATTACACGATGAAGCGGAAATCCGTGGTCACAGACGCACATACATCGGTGCAATGCCGGGTCGTATCATCAGCGGAATGATTAAAGCCGGAACTTCTAATCCTGTATTCGTACTTGATGAGATCGATAAGATCGGAACCGACTTCAAAGGAGATCCCTCTTCAGCACTACTTGAAGTTTTGGACCCGGAACAGAATTCTACGTTCCATGACAACTACCTGGATGTTGACTATGACTTGTCTAATGTGATGTTCATCGCCACAGCCAATAACATCAATACGATTCAACAGCCCTTGCTGGACCGTATGGAGATGATTGACATCAGCGGCTATATCATGGAAGAAAAGGTAGAGATCGCTCGACGCCATTTACTTCCGAAGCAATTGGAAGCGCATGGTATCAGCAAGTCGGATTTTGACATTCCTAAAAAAACGATGGAAGCGTTGGTTAGTTTCTACTCGCGTGAATCGGGTGTTCGCCAGCTTGACAAACAGATCGCAAAGATCATGCGCCGTCTTGCCCGTAAGATCGCAGGAAACGAAGCGTATCCGCACACCTTATTGCCGGAACACCTTCAAGAGTTCTTGGGATCGAAATTCTACACACCGGATATGTATGAAGGAAACGATTATGCCGGAGTGGTAACCGGATTGGCCTGGACTGCCGTAGGGGGAGAGATTCTCTTTGTTGAGTCAAGCCTTTCTAAAAGCAAAGGAGAGAAACTTACATTGACCGGAAATCTGGGCGATGTGATGAAAGAATCGGCTGTGATCGCAATGCATTACATCAAATCACATGCTGAGGAGATCGGCATCGACGAAGAAGTATTCGATAAATGGAGCGTACACGTCCATGTTCCGGAAGGTGCGATTCCGAAAGACGGACCGTCTGCCGGGATTACCATGGTTACTTCTCTTGCCTCCTCATTCACGCAACGTAAAATTCGCCCGAATTTGGCAATGACAGGAGAGATTACACTGCGCGGAAGAGTTCTACCTGTGGGTGGCATCAAGGAAAAAATCCTTGCCGCTAAACGAGCAGGCATCAAAGACATCATCCTTTGCATTGATAACAAGAAAGATATCGAGGAGATCAAAGACACTTATCTGAAAGGATTAACATTCCATTACGTACGCGATATCCGCGAAGTTCTGGAAATTGCACTGCTTGAAGAGAAAGTGGCACATCCCCTCTCAATCAAATAAACTCAAACGATTGCGTAAGCGAAACGCTGATCTCTCGTTCTAAAATCCACCTAACCGGGTGGATTTTTTTTTACCTTAGCCTAACTTAATAAACATTCGCACATGAAGAAGAATATATTAACAGTTGCCCTTCTGGTTGGCAGCTCACTTTTGAGTTACGCAGCTATCAAACCGCAACAGGTACATCCTGACTTTTGGTGGACAGACATGAAGAATCCCGAACTTCAGATTATGATCTACGGTCCCGACCTAGCAAAGGCTGAAGCAAGCATTGATTACCCGGGAGTGACCATCACCCGTCAAGTTGCACTTGAGAGTCCCAATTACCTTTTCCTCTATTTAAACATCGATCCTTCGGCAAAACCGGGCAAGATGAATATTAACCTAAAAAGAGGAAGAGAAAAGACCAAGGTAGCTTACGAATTAAAAGAAAGAGAGATGGATCCGGCGCTTCGCAAAGGGTTCAGTTCAGAAGACGCACTGTATCTGATCATGCCCGATCGTTTTGCAGACGGCGACCAATCGAACAACGAAGGAGCTAAAATGCGTTTCCCTGTAAAAGTAGACCGAAACGACCCGAATGGTCGTCACGGAGGTGACTTGAAAGGGATTGAAGACAACCTCGATTATCTTGAAAACCTGGGTGTTACAGCAATATGGCTGAATCCGGTACTTGAAAATGACATGCCCCACGGCTCATATCACGGCTATGCCACCACAGATTATTACAAGGTGGATCCGCGTTTCGGTTCGAATGACGAATACAAGAAACTGATTGACAAAACCCATGAGAAAGGGATGAAAGTTGTCATGGACATGATTTTCAACCACTGCGGAAGCGAACATATCTGGTTTCTGGACCGTCCGGAGCACAACTGGTTCAACTTCCCGGACGGTTACGTTCAAACTTCTTATCGTTTGACTCCTCATTTCGACCCATACACATCGGATTACGATAGAAAACTAACTGAAGACGGTTGGTTTGTGAAAGAAATGCCCGATTTGAATCAGAAAAATGAGCACCTGATGAAATACCTGATTCAGAATTCTATTTACTGGATCGAATATGCCGGAATCGACGGAATCCGGATGGATACCTACCCTTACGCCGCATTCGAGCCGATGGCGGAATGGTGCAAGGCTGTAAAAGAGGAGTATCCGAATTTCAACATCGTCGGTGAATCGTGGTTGGAGGCAGAAGGAGGTACTTCTTGGTGGCAACAGAATGCGAAAATGAACAAGATGGGTAACTCGCACCTGCCTGTGGTAATGGACTTCCCACTGATGAGCGCAACGCGTAGAGCCTTCGGAGAGGAAACGGACGCATGGAACGGCTTAAACCACATTTACAATCAGCTTGCGATGGATTACATGTATGCGGATCCGATGTCTGTCATGTTTTTCTTGGATAACCACGATACCGACCGTTTCTTGATGGAAATGCCTTCGGATCTCGGAATTTTCAAACAAGCCTATACTCTGCTGTTGACAACACGCGGTATTCCTCAGATCTATTACGGAAGTGAGACATTGATGAATGGAACGAAAGCGGGAAGTGACGGATATGTCCGTCGGGATTTTGTAGGCGGTTTCCCAGGGGATTCAGTAAGTGAATTTACAGCGGAAGGTCGCTCCGACCTTCAAAACGAAGCTCACGATTTCCTTCAGAAAGTATTGACTTGGCGTAAGGGCAACGAGGCTGTCAAGAAAGGATCTATGAAACATTTCATGCCTTTGAAGGGAGTTTACGCATATCAGCGTCAGCACGGCAACCAGCGCGTATTGGTGATGATGAACGGCACAAATTCAGAAAACACCATCTCAATGGAGCCATATGCGGAGATTCTGACCGGAGTAAAATCGGCAAAAGATGTATTGACCGGCAAAGAAGTTACTTTCGGCAAAGAGATGAAATTCGGACCAAGAGAACTTCTCATTCTAGAGTATTAATACAAAACAAGGCCATCTGAGGTAAGGTTACAACCTTTAGCTCAGGTGGCCTCTTTTATGATATCAAAAAATATTGTGATGTATAAATTAAACTATTTACGCTCAAGGTTGTTTAAAATGGAAGAAAAGTTATGTTTTTCTACCTCCTAATCAGAAGGTATACTACAGAACTTTATATTGAACAAACTGTATACTATGGAACCAGATTACAATTATGGAGCGATGGCTTTTCCGGTATATGTATCGGCAAGATCTGCCGGAAATATCTGCAACTTAAAGTGTACCTTTTGTGACCAGAATCTACCAGAAAAGGATGAGCCGGATAACGAAGAGATGAGTGATGATGTATTAGAAAAGTTCACCAGGCAGTATATCGAAGCACAAATACATACAGGGGTCTGTTTTTACTGGAAAGGAGGCGAACCACTGTTAAGGGGAATTGATTTCTATCAAAAAGCACTGCGATTTCAGCAGATTTACTCGAACGGAAAAAAAGTTACCAATACAATCTTCACGAATGGATCACTAATTGATTCCGATTGGTGTAATTTCTTCAAAAAACAAGATTTTCTTGTGAATGTATATTTAGACGGGCCGAAGCATTGTCATAACAAATATCGTCTGAAACCGGATGGTACGGGGAATTACGATGAAGTGATGTTCGGAATATCGCTCCTACGTAAATTTGGTGTTCGGTTCAACATCCATGCCACCATTCATGAATACAACGTACAGTATCCTTTGGAAATGTATCGTTTCTTCAAATCACAGGGATTCCGTAACCTTTATTTCCATCCGCTTGTTGGAGGACAAAACAATCACATTGCCGAATGGTCGGTTCCTCCACTCTCTTACGGATCTTTTCTTTGTGAAATATTCGACGATTGGGTCAGACATGATGTCGGGCGCACCTACGTATCCGTTTTTGAAGATACGCTGAATACATTCTGTAGGAAAGAGATCACCAACTGTAAATTCCATCAAACCTGTGGACATTCGGGGGTGGTGCAATACAATGGAGATATTTATTCCTGTGACCATTTCTCTAATTCTGACCACTTGCTCGGCAACATGAACGAGCAGACGATTACCGGAATGATGTACGGACGTAAACAACTCCGTTTCGGACAACAAAAAAGAACCGGATTAACGATGCAATGTAAGAAATGCAATTACTTGAAACTATGCAACGGAGGTTGTCCCAAAGATCGGATCGGCAATTCAGCGAATGGCGAAAGAGGCCATAACATATTGTGTTTGGGTTATCAGAAATATTTTGCACACGTTTCACCTGCGATGACGTTTATGGCCGAAGAGATTGCCGGCGGTGGAACACCTGCTCGGGTAATGTCATTTTTCGGAGCGTAAATAGGAACATCTAGTAATAACTAAGAGGAAAGCCCTTATAATAAAAGGAGATTCGGTTAAAAAACCGAATCTCCTTTTATTATAAGGGTTTTACTTTCCGAATGAAGAATCATTTACCCAGTTTGGATTTGATATCTTCCATCGCGCTTTCAATATCAAGTACAAAATCAACAAGATCCTGTTCATGTTCCTCTTCATCAGCAAGAATCTTCTTGGCTAAATCACATGTTACAAAATCCACCTCTTTCGTCATGTCTGCAATTTGCTGGTATCTCCAAATTGCGCAACGTTCTGCAGCGATGTTTGATTTCAATAAAGCCATCACTTCGAAATTATCGGGACGATCATATTTACAAGTGACCTTGTCAAACCACTCCTGAGGAGAGAGTACCGGAATACCGTCTAATTCTTTGATTCTTTTGGCCAACATCGTTGCATGACCAAACTCTTCATTTGCATGTTGAATAAACTCAGCTTCCACTTCTGCTCTTTGGAAACCAACTACCACTTGAGCTCCTACCCAATATTGATAGAAAGCCAACCACTCTTCGGCCAATGCCGCATTCAATATCTCCAATAATTTATCAACATCGATTTTGGATTTCAAAACATCCAGACTACCTTTTCCCATAATTGTAGGTTTTTAATTTTATCGAATTATAAAAAGATTCACTACATCTTTATATTACAATAACCCACATTTGGTGAAATGGTTTAACAATACCCAATATTTAACGCAAGAATGCTCCTTAAAGGATTAATCACTTTTGATTCATTACCTCAAAACATATTTCATATCACCTAAATCAATATTTTTTCAATATTTTTATATGTTTAATAAATTTAAATTATATATTTAAGCACTAGGTTCTTACAATAGAGCTAATTAAGAAGAAATGCACACTTATAGATGGTTTTTTATATGGAATGGAAACTTAAAATTGTACTCTTTCAATTTTAAACCCACAGTTAAAAAAACAGTTCAATATAAGTGAATGACGCCTTTAATATGAAGAATTTTCAGCTTTTTTGTTACATATTGTAAGTAAAAAGCATTAAATAAGTCGCCAAACATTGTAATATGGCTTCTATAACAATAAATAGGAACATAAAGAATTCAAGTTAAACGAACTTCAAGCGAAATAAAAAAGTATATTTGTCCACTGTAAATAAAAATAAAAGAACTATGGCAAAGATTAAAGGAGCCGTTGTTGTTGATACAGAACGATGCAAAGGATGCGATCTTTGTGTCGTGGCATGCCCGGTCGATGTTCTGTCATTAGAACCGAAAGAAGTAAACAATAAAGGATATCATTACGCATATATGGCAAAAGAAGACGATTGTATCGGATGTGCCAGTTGCGGGTATGTTTGTCCGGATGGCTGTATTGCCGTTTACAAAGTGAAGGTTGACTGACCTGTCGCAACAATCAGTAAAGAACTTGAAATTAATCAAAAAAACAGCTGTACCAAATGGTAGAAGAAGATGTAAAATTAATGAAGGGAAATGAAGCAATCGCCTATGCTGCGATTCGCTACGGTTGCGACGGATATTTCGGTTATCCGATTACTCCGCAATCTGAAATCATGGAAACCCTTATGGACGAAGCTCCCTGGAAAACAACAGGGATGGTAGTATTGCAGGCTGAAAGTGAAGTTTCGGCTATCAATATGGTTTATGGCGGAGCCGGTTGCGGCAAAGCGGTCATGACCTCCTCTTCAAGTCCGGGGATAAGTCTTAAACTAGAGGGTATCTCCTACATGGCTGGGGCCGAGCTCCCGGGACTTATTGTCAATGTCATGCGCGGTGGTCCGGGCTTGGGAACAATTCAGCCAAGTCAGGCCGACTACTTCCAGACCACGAAAGGTGGCGGTCATGGAGACTATCGTCTGATTACACTGGCCCCTGCTTCCGTGCAGGAAATGGCAGATTTTGTCAAATTAGGCTTTGACCTATCATTTAAATATCGTAACCCGGCAATGATTCTTGCCGATGGTATTATCGGACAGATGATGGAGAAGGTGGTTCTTCCACCGTTCCAGCCTCGTCGTACCGAAGAGCAGATTCGCCAACAATGTCCATGGGCAACCCTTGGTAAACCGGCTGATCGCAAGCGTAATGTAATTACCTCCCTTGAACTTGACTCTGCTGAAATGGAGAAAAACAACATCCGTTTCCAGAAAAAATACAAAGAGATCGAAGAGAATGAAGTTCGCTATGAAGAGATTAACTGCGAAAATGCGGATTATCTGATCGTAGCATTCGGATCTTCAGCCCGTATTTGTCAGAAGACAATTGAACTCGGTGCTCAAGAAGGAGTAAAAATCGGTCTTCTGAGACCAATTACGCTGTGGCCTTATCCGTATGCTGCCATCAAGGAACAGGCTAAGCATGTGAAAGGAATCCTTTGCATGGAACTTAACGCCGGTCAGATGGTTGAAGATGTTCGTCTGGCGGTAGAAGGAGCTGTTCCTATTGAACATTACGGACGTCTAGGCGGTATTGTTCCCGATCCGGCAGAAGTTTGGACAGCGATGAAGGAAAAACTGCACATCACTCCCGGAAAATCACATTCACACAGTGTTCACGCACAAGGTGCATTTGCACCCGAACAACTGAATGATGTTATTTCGAACCTTAATAAAATGGTGCCCTGATTATGAACAAAGATCAAAAACAGATTAATACTGTATTGACCATCTTGTTCTACCTCTTGGCGGTAGCCGCTGTGGTACTGTATTTCATCACTCCCGATAAAAGTGCGGATCGTCTTTGGATGTATCTCGGATTTGGAGCAATCGGGGCAAGACTTATCACTTACGTCATGAAATATCTGATGTAATAACAGAAAAAGAGAATATCATTATGGATATAAAAGAAATCATAAAACCTGAAAATCTCGTTTACGCGAAGCCCACACTTCTCAATGATAACGCGATGCACTATTGCCCCGGTTGTAGCCACGGTGTGGTTCACAAACTGGCTGCCGAGGTGATCGAAGAGATGGGTATGGAAGATAAAACCATCGGAGTAGCCCCGGTCGGATGTGCTGTATTTGCTTACAACTATATCGATATCGATTGGCAGGAAGCGGCTCACGGTCGTGCTCCGGCACTTGCTACGGCAATCAAAAGATTGAATCCTGAGAAAATGGTATTTACGTACCAGGGAGACGGTGACCTTGCCGCTATCGGTACTGCCGAAACAATCCATGCCGTAAACCGCGGTGAGAATATCGTTATCATCTTCATCAATAATGGTATCTACGGAATGACGGGAGGTCAGATGGCGCCCACTACTCTTGAAGGGATGAAAACGGCAACTTGTCCTGAGGGACGAAACGTTGAACTAAACGGTTATCCGCTCAAAATTTCGAACCTTCTTGCGCAGTTAGACGGTGCATGCTACATTACCCGCCAAGCCGTTCATACGCCGGCTGCAGTGAAGAAAACGAAAAGAGCTCTTCGCAAAGCGTTCGAAAACGCAATGGCACGAAAAGGAACCTCGGTTGTTGAGGTGGTATCCACTTGTGCTTCGGGTTGGAAAATGTCTCCGGCAGCTGCTAACGACTGGATGGTTGAACACATGTTCAAACAGTATCCTCTGGGTGATTTAAAAGATATCTAATCCGGATTTAAATAAAAAGAGATTCATATGAAAGAAGAAATTATTATTGCCGGCTTTGGTGGCCAGGGTGTCCTTTCAATGGGTAAGATTCTTGCTTATTCCGGATTGATGGAAGAGAAAGAAGTGAGCTGGATGCCATCTTACGGACCAGAACAACGCGGAGGTACCGCAAACGTAACCGTTATTTTAAGTGATGAACGGATCAGTTCTCCCGTTCTTAACGAATTCGATATCGCAATTGTGTTGAACCAGCCTTCGATGGATAAATTCGAAAGTCGTGTAAAACCGGGCGGAATCCTAATTTATGACGGTTATGGTATTCACCATGCATCAGAACGAAAAGACATCTCCATCTATCGTGTGGATGCGATGGATGCTGCGGTAGAGATGAAAAACTCAAAAGCATTCAATATGATTATTTTGGGCGGTTTGCTTAAGATCAAACCGTTGGTGAGTTATGATAATGTAATTGCCGGATTGAAGAAATCTCTTCCGGAACGTCATCATAAACTGATCCCGATGAATGAAATGGCGATAAAAAAAGGGATGGAGATCATCGAGAAAGTTAGTATTTAATATAATATAGTTTAATGAGAAAAAGTAAGATGATCATGGTGGCTACGCTTTTAGCGGGCTCTATGATGTTTTCATCATGTATCGGACCTTTCAAAGTAACAAAATCACTTTGGTCATGGAATGACGGGGTTGGTAGTAAGTTTTTGAATGAAGTAGTATTCCTTGCTCTTCACATCATCCCGGTTTACGAAGTAGCTTATTTGGCGGACATTCTTATCTTTAACACCATCGATTTCTGGGGTGCGGGTAAAGGATTGGCTTCCGTTCAACATGTAAAAGGTGAGAAAGGCGAATATACCATTGCTTCTAATGAGAATGGCTATCACATCACGAACGAAGCTGAAAAAGTAAGTGTAGATCTTGTATTTGAGGAAGCTACCAAAACATGGTTCGTTGAAGCAAACGGACAATCAGCCAAATTGATGACACTGATCGATGATTCAAACGTATTGATGTATCTCGGAAACGAGCAGACAATGGAGGTTGAATTGTCGCAGGCCGGATATATGGCATTCCGCCAGGCGGTTGAAAGTGCTACGCTTTTCGCAAGCAAATAATTAAAGGAGATACATATCCTATATGCAGGAGAGTGAAACGAATTTGTTTCACTCTCTTTTTTTTTGCAAAAATGTCAATCTTCCCCCAAAAAACGATTCTTATAAGAACAATCTTAAACTTCCGTACGTTGTGTTTTTAAATACGAATGGCGCATTTGATCTTAATGTAAAAGATAAACTATATACAAATGAAAAAAAGAGTTTCCGTTAAATGGGATCATAACATGGTATTTCAGGGCGCTTTAGACGATAAAGTGATCACCTTGGATGCCGGACCTAAGGAAGGGGGCAACGGAGTCGGTGTACGGCCGAAAGCTCTTCTTCTTGTCGCACTGGGAGGATGTACCGGAATGGATGTAGTAAGCATTCTGAATAAGATGCGTGAAAAATTCAAATCGTTCGAAGTAAATATAGAAGCTACGATCGATCCGGAAACACCTTTGGTTTATAGTAGTTTCGATGTCACCTATCTGATTTCAGGTCAGGAAATCCATACTCCGAAAGTGGTAAAGGCTGTAAAGATGTCTATGAATACGTATTGTGGGGTAGCAAAAATGTTACGGATGGTTGCACCGCTTCATTATCACATCGTGGTAAACGGGGTTCATCTTGAATTGGATAAGTTCGCGCTGAACGATGAAAGCCCGTTAATAGAGTAAAAGAAGAACGTATGTTTGTAAAATAAAAGAGCTGTTTCAATGGTGTTTGATTACCATTGAAACAGCTCTTTACGATCTCATAGCAGGAATATCAGCGGGTCAACGCCAAACGAAGGGTGACACCGTAATTGGCACTCGATATCGGGTATGATGATGACGAAACCAATGGCGTATTAATTTGTTTATCGTAATACGCACGAATGGTTAGATTCTTACTGAAAGTATAATCAGCTGTCACCTTCATGATGATATTGCGGTTACCGGATGTTGCCTGCGTATATTCTTCCTGCACCTTACGGATGAGAGCGTTCTGTTTGCGATGTGTAAAATCAGCTCGGAGCGTAAGATCATGATTAACGCCCTTCTGCCCTCCTCCTTTCAATCCGATGATCGTATTGAAATTAGCGATCTTATAACCTGCCCCTACTGTAATATCTTTCGATAAAGATTCCACGATCTGTACCGAAGACATATTGAGGCTCAGATTTCGCGTATCCTTATATTCGGCCCGTGCAGTAATGCCATTTCTTAATGCGACGTCTAATCCGATAAGAGGAGCGAAACTTTCCGTAATACTAACAGTGGAGATATCGAAAGGAGATGAAGGAACCGGAACCCCTGTGATTGCATCCTGTCCGAAACCGAAACCAGTTTCATTCTCTACCCAATTCAAAAACGACGAATAGGAACCCACACTATACGTACAACGATATGCATGACTTAATGTCACACTTCGGAAATAACGATTCAAGAAAGGGATACGACTCAAACCGTCATAGGTGATGCGCCAATTCGGCATAATATCCTTCAATGAAGGGAATGCTGACAATCCCACCTTATTCGGATCTTTTCCCGCATATGCCGCAAGGAAAGCCGGGATCATCACATCGGCCGAATTCAATCTGTCACCTGCGATCTCGGGATTGTAAATCGTTCCTGCAAGAAAAGAACCCTGCATGAATCCCTCGGAAGGGTATTTTACTCCGTTATATTTTCCATTTATACGCGAAGCGATCTGCTGACGATAAAGAACAAAGCGGTCAAAGGCATCCGATTGATAATTATTATCGGAAGTAGGGTTTCCAAGAGCGCTTTTCAAAGCAACCATGGTCATGGTAAAACTACCACTACGCTGCATCGGCACATCGTCAAACATGAACTGCAACTGATTTCCGCGGGTATGCACGCGTGATCCGTTTAAATCGATCTTCAAGCCTCTGATTGGTTCAAGCGCGATGCGATATTGGAAATCCTCGGTCGTACTGAGCTGAGCAGGAGTCGTGAGCGAATCATTCACCAACAACCATCCGTTCTCTTTTGCTCGATTAACAAAAGACTCTCCGCCCTGGGCTCCAAAAGCAAACCCTAGTCCCGGTGCCATCTCGTCACCTCCGCGCTGTCCCAGAAAATCGCCCACATAGGGATCAAAGGAGGGAAGATATGTTGAATTGGTGCGCCGGTAATTCACCGTAATATTGCGTATCAACATTAATCCCCGTGTTCCATATTGAACCGCTTGGTACCAATTTTCCTCTTCCGCTCTTTTCCCCTGCGTGATTGAGAGCTGTACGGAAACAGAATCACGATTATGAATAACGATGTGGTTTTTATCCTTCACCTTAAATTTAATCGGATAGACTTCATTTTTCGTTGTTCTCGCACTTACATTCAGTTTCTTATTATCCAAATTATGTCGTACCGTGACCGTTGTATCTTTTCTTAGAATTACACGTTGTGTGAACTTCTTGGCAGCCTTGCCTTGTGTAACCTTTGCCCGGTTATTGCTCCGGGAGTTGCTCGCAAACCTCTGATTCGTCTTTTTCAGAAAATCCGATTTGTTATACAGCGCCTCCATATTCAAGCGCAGGTCAGCCTGCCACTGTGCCTGATTATTGATTGAATTCCCCAATTTCGTATCCGCATCCACATATACGCCTCGATTCCATCCGTAAGTGGCGTTGTATTTGACAGAAGCGGTACTCCAGTCAAACCAAGGGAGTTTATTCAACGGTATATTTAATGAAGCATCAAAATTCTGGTTGTATTTCAACGGCGATCCCAACTTGAAGATGTTATGCATCACCGTATCTTTCCATTGCTCATATTCATCCGGGAAAAGCCGTTTATTTACGGGCAGATCGGGTTCGTCGACCCTTGAATTGGTTGCTGCCCTGAAATTCAGTTTCACGGATTTGAATGGATCCCAACTTATCGTAGTCTGCCGATCCCACAAGAAATTCTTGCTATATGAGAGCGGCAATTTAAATTCGCTTGATGATCCACTGACATCCACATTACGCAATTGCTGTTCATAATACGTACGGTGGATGTTGGTATATAAACCGATGTTATTGGGCATCCAGTTAAAACTAAACTCTTTTGCCAAACGCAAGTGAGGCGATTTATTCTTAATTCCGGCGAAAGGAGTCCAAGGTTTAATAAAGGGACTGTAAGAATAGCCGAGTGCCCCACGATAATCAAACTGATCCTCATATTGGGTGGTGGGATCCCTTTTCGAAGTGCGTGTATAAGAGTAAGACGCATTTAGATTTGCCGGATCCCAAGGCATCGGGTTAGCACTCTGAATATTCACTTTCACTCCTGAAAGCGTGAAACTCTCCACTTCAGCCACATCTCGAGCAATACGTTTGATTGAATCGCGCTCCTGTTTGTCATAAGCATTTTCCAGACTCTCTTTAAGTTTTATATCCTGATTATACGGATCATACTCAGGCGACACGATCTCTTTCGAGAAGGAATAGAACATCGGTGCCGTAACTTTCGCCTTTTCCGGTAACAGACGTCCAAGTTCAACGGTAGTTGCCACATTGTATTGATAATAATCATCGATACGCCGCTGGGTAAGACCTTGATCCACGGCTCCAAAACCGGCTGTTTCAACTTGTCCACCCACATTCACAGTGGCTATATCGCTCATACCGATATTGACGTTTGCACGTCCGGCCCATCCCCCCTTCTCGTTAAAATCGGTCAGACGAAGCTCATCCACCCAAATGGTACCCGCTTTTACCGAACGGGAATTATTGCGGATCCCAATCATGATAGTACGTACTTCGGATAACGTCGGGTTTCCAACGATCGTAACTTTATTCTGTAGATTTTGCGGATCGTACACCGAATAAGGCTTATAATAACTTACTTGAGAATAGTCTTTTCTCTTCTCTCTGTTTCGCTCAAGTTTCAGATCCGTCAGCAGCGAGAGCGGAAAATTAAACATATTCTCCTCGGGCCAAACCTCTTTTCGGTCGGTGAGACTGTTGTTGTTGTACTGACCGGGAGGTGTCAGTGTAACCGGAATCTCATATTCATAGTAGTTATCCTTATAATCACTTCCCAAGCGGAGAAACACAGTCAATTCCTTATCCTTTAGATTCGTAAAATTGTCAATCTGAGCCTGCGCATGCACAAACATCTGAAGACGCTCGAACTGACGCATATCCACCGTGGTGTTTTTATAAACCGCACGGGCATCTGCCGGTGCCAGGTTCAACACATTAAGAGACATCGACTGCTCGTTGAGTTGCGTAATCTGAGATTGACCCGGGTCTACGACACGCGTCACTCCCGGAGGTAAAACATAATTTACAGGAACTGCTCCCGCATTCTCTTCGATGTTGACTACCGAGACATCAATTTGTCCATTCGTAATGGGATTCGTTCCTGTTTTATACAACGGATTGGTGTAAGTACGCCAATCGCCACGCATCAATTCCAATGAAGCAAAACGCAAGTGAATGTCCTTTTCGAATCCGGTCAGGAACATACGCATGAAACGGATGGTTTTGAAATCCTTGATCGATCCAACCTGTTTTTCAAAATCAGCCAACGGCACTTTGAATTGGTACCAATTCACGGTCTCCTCCTTTCCATTACGCAAGCGCACTTTCGAACTCTTTTTGTCGGTTACGTAATTCTCGCCTACCACTAGATCTTGTGGACGCAAAGAAATTTTATACTGAAAATAACGTTCATATTCATTCAGTGTGTTATCCTGATTGATATCCTCCACGTCGGGCACCGTTTTAGAAGAAACGTCATATTTCTCAGGGGAATCTTCCGATGCCGTGGAGTTACCCTCCACGCCGTTGTAATGTTTATAACGTGCGAGGATGTCTAGTTGACTGTCGTCAAAATCGGATCCTCTGAAATGGTGAAAATTATCACCGGCAGGGTCATACAACGGAGAGAAGGGGTTTTCCTGTTGTCTTTTCAACCCTTCGGGCGACAAACGGGTCAACACTTTCTCAACATAATTCTTATAGGTAGGGTAAATGAATTCATCTTCATTCATTAACCCGTCGAAACCGACATCTTGTTTTTTACGGGCTCCTTTGGCATTATCAAACGCATAGACGGTTGAAGTTCGTTTCGAGACGTGCCCCCAAACGGTTTTTGCAAGATAAGTGGTATCGCCGTCTACCGGGAGTCCGTTTTCGAAGGATTTCATCCCATCTTTCAAGATATCCTCCGAAATCTCGCCAAGGTTAAAATAAAGATCTCCCCCCGTCGCAACCGCCGTTGAGTCATAGATGAACGGATCAAGCATCCAGAACTGGATGTATTCGATATTGGCTGCTTCAAAGTCCGTATTGTCCATTTTACGCATCATGCCGCCCCATCTTTTTTGCGGTCGGGTAAGATTACCCAGTTCATCCATTCCTTCGGTATCCAAGTTATACGGTCCTCTTTCGGTAGGATAATAAGAGAGGTTCAAAACGGTAAGTATGCCGGACTCACCATATCCCAGCTCCTTATTAGGATAAATCTCACTATAATTCACTTCTCGGATATAATGATTCGATAATTGATCCAAATCCCGCTTGATATGCGAGGGAGTAAGTGATGAATTCCGTTGCGTAAATAATCGATCGATATAATACCAGCTTAGCAACGCTCGGTTCTCACCATAACGGATATCGTTGGATAGACCGGCTTCGGGGAAGAGCGCATTTGCCGATGGATCATACGGCGTTGAAGCTAGTTGCCACGCATATGGGGTACGGATATCATATCCCAATTGGGAGGATTCAAAATCATCCAAATACGCTTCGCCGTTTTCTTTGATAGAGCTTGAGTGACCAGGCACGAGTTGCGCAAACTCAGCGGTCATGGAGAATGTGGAAGGTGCAGTTGCATTCACCCAAGGAATTTTACCCAAAAGGTTTGTCATCCACATGTTTTCACTCTTATAGTTGGTGTTGAACCCATAAATGGTATTCTTAATAGGAATATCATCCATGCTCACTTTCTGAGTAAGTGGTTTCTCAGAAAGGTGCACCACGGTACCTCCCACTGTAAAATTCTTAGTGAAATGGTACTGCATATCCAACCCCAGCATCGTTTTACGCTGCATGCTGAAGTTGGACTGATTTTCGAGTGACACACTGATATTTGTGCCCGATTCGAGAATACTCTGGTTGAGAATGGTCACCACCCCCATTGTATAATCTACGGTATAGTCGGTATTTTCTGTCAATGTCATCCCCCCCGCCGTCACCACGACAGATCCTCGTGGCACGTTCATCGCATTCAGATTAATCTCCGCGCCGGAAGAAGAACGGTATTCCCCTTTCATTCGGAACTTGTTTTTTTCGGCAATTTGACGGGCCACAGTCAATGTAGAGTCATATAACTCGTAATAGCAATATTTCGCTGCAAGTACGGGATCGTCGATTTTACGAGCAAGGTAAGATCCGAAAGGTTCTACGGATGGAAAGATGATACGTCCGGTAGCAGCTTGCACAGTAAAGCCTTCGATGTAGTCGAAATAACTATCAGGATAAGGTTCGCTATTTGAGTCCAAACGATCGAGATTCATCACACGTAACAACAACTGATCCTTGATTTTACCTGCCTGAATATAATTCAGATAGACACCGGCCGTATCGCTCATGTATTGAATATCCAAACGAAATTTCTCCTTCTGAAGTTGATAAGCATTCAGTGCATACACATTTTTCATCATCAGATCCCACATCGGAAGAAGCGGATTTACCGCTGTTCCTTTCAGTAGTTTCAGATAGACGCTATTTTGGGAGTTTTCATTCGATGTGGTAAACTCACCAACCTGATATACCTTCCCGTTAAGCGTGTATTCGAAAGCAACGGCTAATACCTCGTCGGGATTAAGCTTACTTTTTAGGGAGATGTATCCGAGTTGTTTATTGAGAATGTATTCATTTTCGGACATTTTACGGGCACTTTCCACCTTCTCAAAATCCGTTCCTCCCTGTATTCCGTATGCTGCCAAAGGCGCTAATACCTGAGTGACTTGATTTATATTGCGGGCATCGGGATATTCGTTCAGAATGGTTTTATAAAGATTATTCGCCTCGTTAAAGGGATTCTGCAAACCGCTTTGAGGGATCCAATAACTGCTTCCCAAGTGTTTGGACTCAGCCAAATCCATGAAGGCCAAAATGTTTCGTGCATTATCGTAATTTCCTCTTTTATTGGTCACCCACACCTCTATGCGACTGATTTCAATGCCGGAAGAGACATAGGGTAGTTTTGAGACAAACTGATCGTAATTATCTCTAAAATAATGAGCTAGAAAGAAGTGACGGTCTTCATCGTATGCATCAGCCATGAACTCAAAATTACGGGTTTGTGCCCCTCCTTTGGAATTTACGGTCTGTGATGTCGATTCTTGTTGAGCGATCATAGCTGTTACATTCAGTTTTCCGAACTGAAGTCCCATTTTCATACCGAATAATGCAGCTCCTCCGCGAATTAGCGAAGAGCCGGTGGTCATGCTTACATTACCCGCCTCGAGTACCTTAATAATCTCATCCTCTTTTCCTTCGTAAGCTAGTTTGAGTTTTTTTGAATCGAAATCAAAAGTGGCATCGGTATTGTAGTTCATACCGAAATTCATCTTATCGCCAACCTTCGCATTCACATTGAGTTGAATCGTCTCGTCAAAATCAAAATAGGTCTTATTCCTTGATTTTGCAGGCAATGTGGGGTTATCCACCTTATTTTGTTTAAGACCGAACGATATTTCGGCCGAACCTTGCGTCTTGATTTGCACGCCGCCAGGCCCGAAGATTTTCTCAGCCGGCCCCAACCCGAATTTCATATCCAGGAAGTTAAATTCGCTGGTAGAGCCTTTTTCAAATGATTCGGCATTCTTATTTCGGAAGAATGATCGCATGAGACTCTTCTCTGTATAATCCTTATACTCCTCCGCCGTCATGTAAAAAGGCATTGCAATCTCCTTTTCGCCCACTTTGGTACGAAAAACATACGAGTTGGTTGTGGGATCATACTCCACCACTTGCTTTACATTTTCGGGATCTTTCAAATCAACTGGCGATTCCTTCAACAATTCGTCAGGATGTTGAACCCCTGTTTTAGCAACAGGATAACGTGTTAACAAAGAGTCATTTTCAAAGGATTCCTCGACAAAGGGATCCGCATAGGGGAATTCGGGATGGATAAATGCATTGAAGGCGGAACTAAAACCAGTCCCGCCTATCAAAAGAATAATAATGTATATTAGATATCTAAGTTTTCTTCGCATTGAAAGTTACAGCATTTTCAGGGCAGCTTTAATAACCTGTTCTACTTTCAGGTTCGGATCATCTTTCAACAATTTGGAAACACATTTCTGTGAAACATTTTGTGGGAATCCTAACATCACCAATGCTGCCAAAGCCTCTTCCGAGACCTCCTGATTAAAGGTTACTGTATTATCTAACGTAAGTGAAGTCGGTTTTATTTTATCTTTTAGGTCAACAATTATACGTTGTGCTGTTTTTGCCCCGATTCCCTTTACACTTTTAAGCATTTTATCATTTCCTCCGGCAATCACGGTTTCAAGTTCGGCAGGAGAAAGAGAGGACAGAATCATACGTGCGGTATTCGGACCGACACCGGATACGGAGATTAGCAAAAGGAATAATTCTCGTTCATGTTTATCGGTAAACCCATAAAGCGTGTGCGCATCTTCACGGATCACTTCATAAGCATAAAGTTTTGCATTTTTGCTGACGCCCAATGCAGAAAAGGTATTCAAAGAAATATTTAGCAGGTAACCCAGACCATTGCATTCTATTACGGCAGAAGTGGGCGTTAATTCCACGACTTCTCCCTTTACATACTCTATCATATATTAATGTGATTTTATTCTTCAAAAATAGCTGAAATTAGGGAGAATCCTCCTTACTACATAAAAAAGATCACTTTGAAAATGAATCTTCAAAGTGATCTTTTGGATATTATACCTCCCAAGTGAGGTTGTAATGCAGTTCTTTATTTAAACTCCTGTGTGGTTATTTTCTTCTTATCCATCGCTCGCCATGCTATATATCCGTAAATGACCACAACCGGTATCAAGATAGAGACATACGCCATCACCTCAAGGGTAAACAAACTGGATGAACTGTTCGCAATGGTTATGGAACTAGCCAAGTCTGAAGAGGATGGGTAATAAGCGGTGTTGTTATAACCCAAACTCATAAATAAGGAGAGTACAACCAATAGAACACCCCCTGCTTCAAACCAGAATGCATTGCGATAACCTTTTTTGAAAAGTACTAACGCGATTGCAAGAAGAACAAGTACCACTCCCACCAAGAACATAATCAACAGATATGGTAAGTGGATCATATTCATCAGGTATTTGTATTTTTCCATAAATACAGCCTGCGTCGAAGGGTCAATGGCATATCCGTCAGAGAGAAACGTCCAAATCACAAAGCTAAGAAAAAACACTAGAAAAGGCACTGTATTGATCATCACCTGCTTACGACATCGTTTATCCAAGTCGTCATCAGTAATGTTGAACAGAAGATACATCGCGCCTCCAATTCGGGCAAGGAATACCAACGCTGCTCCTAAAAGCAGATTACGCAGGTTAAGAAACGCCTCCAAACCGTGATAAGGAGTATCCCATACAGAAATCACCGGCATGGCAAGATCAGTAATATTCCCCTTCTGAACGTGGAAAGGAGCACCTGTAAACATGGTCCCGACTGCTACCCCGATACAGAAAACACCTACGATACCATTCACATACAAGAACGCGCGATAGGTATTTTGTCCGAGGAAATTACCAGGTTTATTCATAAATTCATACGCCACGGCCTGAACGATGAAACTAAACAGTATAATCATCCACAGCCAATAAGCACCTCCGAAACTGGTTGAATAATACAGTGGAAATGAAGCAAAGAACGCACCTCCGTAAACGACGAGAGTGGTAAAAGTAATTTCCCATTTTCGCCCCAGGGAATTCAGTATCATTTTTTGTTGCAGCGGTGTTTTTCCCACCCTAAGAAGAAGCGTTTGACCACCCTGCACAAACATCATCGTTACTAATATGGCAGCTAATAATGAGATTAGAAACCACCAGTAATATTGCAAGAATATAAACTTATCCATACTAAAAAATGTTTGGCATTAATAACTTTCCACATGATCGGTGGCATCTTCAAACTTCTCTTTCTTAATCTGTTTCACGATTATCCAGATGTCGGCGATCAATAAAACAGTAAAAAGAACCAAGAACAACCAGAACGTAAGTTGAACATTTGCTGGAGCCAGTTTAGAAACTGAAGCAAAAGTTGGAAGAACATCCTGAATGGTCCATGGTTGACGTCCCACCTCAGCAGTAACCCAACCGGCTTCGGACATGATATAAGCTAAAGGAACACTCAACAAGCCAATCCACATCAACCATCTGAATTTATGATATGAGTCCCGTTTTCGACCGAGCGTAAAATACATCACGACAAAGAACATTAGGAAATAGAAACCGAGAATCACCATGATATGGAAAGCATAGAAGGTAATTGCTACCGGAGGAACAATCTGTGCAACATCCGTCACGTAACCATAGCCGAAATTAGCATAGTTCTCATCCAGAACCGTTTGGTAAAGGGCAGCAGACTCATTATCGCCTACATTCTTTGCCTCAATGAAACCGTTCAGAGCACCAAGTGCTTTCTGACCCTGAGAGATTCTTTCATCCACGGAAGGCACGATGAATTTCTCCCCTTCAAGCGTTTCCGCTTCGTAACCACCCTTTATATAATCGTTTACTCCGGCTACAAAAGCATCGGTATCACCGTGTGCCAACCAAGACAACATTCCAGGAATTTTCACTGCAAAGAGAAATTCCTTTTCATTGTTATCAAACCTCTTCTCGGGATTTAAGATACCGAAAGCCACAATACTCTGATCCGTACTTCCATGATACAACCCTTCCATTGCAGCGAGTTTCATCGGCTGAACCTTCGCTACCACTTTTGCGGTATCATCGCCTGTAATCAATGTGGCTAGAATGGAGAACAGTCCGAATAATGTAGCCACTTTGATACTTTTAAGCGCCAATACACTGTTACGGTTTTTAATTAGGAACCAGCAACTTACTCCGATTACAAAGACAGAACCCAATACCCACGATGAAATAACCGTATGAAGGAATTTATTTACCGCAACGGGAGAAAAGATTACTTCTGAGAAATTGACCATTTCATTACGCACTGTCTCCGGATTAAAGCGCATTCCTACCGGATGCTGCATCCACGCGTTTGCAACTAGAATCCACAATGCAGATAAAGATGCTCCGATAGTGGTAAGCCAAGTGGCTGTTAGGTGAAAACCTTTACTTACCTTATTCCATCCGAAAAACATTACTGCTGAGAATATCGATTCAAGGAAAAATGCCATGATTCCCTCTATGGCTAGGGGTGCACCAAAAATGTCCCCTACAAACCAACTATAGTTAGACCAGTTGGTTCCGAACTGAAATTCGAGAATAATACCGGTTGCAATCCCGATAGCAAAATTTACTCCGAATAAAGTCATCCAGAATTTGGTAATTTTCTTCCAGGTTTCATCTCCGCTGCGGAAATAAATACTTTCGCAAATTGCCATAATCATGGATAACCCCAACGTAAGCGGCACAAAAAGCCAGTGATACATAGCCGTTAAAGCAAACTGCCCTCTCGACCAATCGACCAATGTAGTGGTTAGTTCATCCATATGTTTTAATATTAAGAATTTTTGCGTTCAATAATCTCTTTTCTTACATAATCGGCTTTCTCTTGATCTGACTCTCCTTTCGAGTTCAGAAAATTAGGAAAAAAGAAAACCTTGAGTATTGCAAAAAGAATGAATAGCTTCACTAAAATGATAACCCACAGAGTTTTCCCAAGAGTCATCTCTCTAAACCCGTTCAAGTAAAAGTAAAATACCCTACCCGGAAATGTCTTTGATAATTTCACAAAATGTATGATTTAAGAATAACACTCATATTTATAACAGCTTCATTATTTTTTTGTTCTGTTAAGTTACAAAAACCTTTTATGTAACTTCGCTCTTCCCTTAGAAAATGACAATAAAAATCCGGTAAAAGTCATAGCTCTTACCGGATCATGTTTTTCAAAATAAATCACCGTCCGTTATTCATTACTTTTATACTCCGCATTAATCCGCTGAATTCAGTTCAAGAGAATTAATAAAACACTTCGTGTTCGGAGTTTATTCTCAGAGCAGATTTGCAGTGTTCAATTGCGGAAATCATTTGCGGTGTTTATTTTCGGCCTTCAATCCACGTTTTTATTCATTGAATTTATGCACCGAGTTAACTAAACTTGCTACCGATCCTTTTTAACCGGATGTCTTCATTCGCCGCAATTATTATACCGTATTTAATTAGCTAATTTCTTGAACTCATGTATTTCGCTTAATTACTCACCGTACTGAAGAACAATTGCAAATCTGGCTTTTACGGAATACCCCTCTTCTCCTGGTAATTGAGTATCTACACCCATTCCTTCAACCTTAACGATTCTACTTGCCGGAATACCATTCTCAACTAGATAGTTTCTCAGTGATTCTGCACGAGCTTTAGAAATCTTATCATTGATAGGAGTTGTACCTGTACGGTCTGCCCAACCCTGAATCTGAACAGGTATTTCTGGATTTTCTTTTAAAACAGTTAAGATCTGCGCCAATTCAGATGCATATTTGGTCGTGTTGATTTTTGAACTGTTTCTCACAAAATGAATTGCAGGCATAGCAGGCAAAACGGGAGTTTCCTCTATTACCTCAACCACTTCCTCCACGACAACAGGCTCTTCAACCGGAGCGGGGGTTGCAGGGGCCGGAGGTGTTACCGGAACAAGGGCATCAAATTTGGTTGGCGCCCATAAGATATTATCCTTTTTATTCTTATTCCCGATTTTCCAAACTACACCTATCTGGGCAGCTGCCATCCAATTGTATTTATGATCATCTTTCTGATAAGAAGCCGTATTAATTATGCCATCGAATTTCTGATTATCAATCCAGTTACCCGTACATTTGAGTTGTACATCGAGGTGTTTGCTTGCCCGATAACGGAACACGAGGTCACCTCCCAATGCAAGGTTAATATCATTGGTTAGTTTGTTAGCGAATCTTTCATCGTTCGATTTAAGTTTTACTTCAGGAGAGAATTTCTGACCATATACCGCCGGACTCAGAATGATTGCCCAACGACGATTTGCACTTTTTGTACGAGAAAAAAGATTTACCAGGTTCACATCAAAATGCAAACCGGCCATAAAATATCTTTCCAAGGTATACAAATCTTTAAAGAATTGGTCGCCAGCAGGCAAAACCGGATTTAAAGTGGAAATACCCAATACTGTACTTCCGTTAGGAGCTAATACGAAGTTGTTCTCCCATGATTTGGATCCCGCCTTATTAAAGCCGTAATCGCCTGTCAAACTAATCCCAAAAATAGGATTAAACTGATATCCGAACTGTAATCCTCCGATAAAGCCTAAATAAGTTTTCTCATCTGAAAAAGAAGTCATATCTCCCCCCGTGAATGGAATCCCCACGTTTACACCTACAGTCCAATGTGAATACTCCTGATAAGTTTCCATTTTTACCTGCTGCGCCGACTTACCCTCTTGTGCACTCAAAAACGAGGGACAAAGAATTGCGGCAGTCAATAATGTAGAATAAATTGACTTTTTCATAATCTTAAATTTGTATTAATGATAAAACAACTAATTTATAATCTTTCTTCACAACCGTTTTTAATTAATTATATTCAAATTTAATCATTTTATTTTAATTACAGAATTCGGCATTTATTTTATTTATCACACAAACATCTTTATCCTAACCATTTACAACAATACCAGCGTAAACTACACAACTTTCATTTTTTCAGAAACCGTAATAACTGCTTATTACTCGGTGTGAAAAAATACCTAAAATCCCTTTCAGAAGAATCAATAACGTATAAAATAAAAACTGAACCCTTTTTGAAATAACTAACCGATGACCTATCTTTACAACCACTAAGGTGAATCCGCAACAATCGGTTGTGTATTCTAAAAGGGAATCCGGTGAGAATCCGGTACTGTCCCGCAGCTGTAAGTTTCAATAAAAGAGTAGCTCACCTCTCACGCCACTGGAATTTTCCGGGAAGGCAGCTATCTCCGGAACAAGTCAGAAGACCTGCCTTAGTCATCAGTTTTCACACCCTCTCGAGGAAAGAGGTTGAATTACACTCTATGCTAAAAACAATTACATTTATGAATCCCGATAAGCGGTTTCTGACATGGCTTATCGCATCCTTGTATGTCGGAAGTTCTTTTGCGGAAACTCCCGACACAACGAAGGTTTACCACTTGGAAAATGTTGAAATCATCGAAAAGGTGCGCCCCGAGCAAACACGGTCAGGATCGCCGTTACAAATCATTTCAGAAAATTCATTACAACGTATTGCATCCAATAATCTGAGTGATGCCGTAAAGAAATTCTCAGGAGTCACCATAAAGGATTATGGCGGCATCGGGGGACTCAAAACCATCAGCGTTAGAAGCATGGGATCAAATCACACCTCCATCAGTTACGATGGAATCGCTGTGAGCGATTGCCAATCCGGTCAAGTCGACATATCTCGCTTTTCACTCGGAAACATAGCTAGACTATCTCTTACGATCGGCCAAAGCGATGACATCTTTCAGACTGCACGTTCGATGGCATCCGCAGGAAACCTGAGTATTGAAACACTAAGACCTGATTTAGACGAAAATAACAGAACACTCGTTCGTGCCAATATCCGTTCCGGCTCTTTCGGATTAGCCTCCACTTCTTTATTAGCCGGTGCTTCTCTGAATAAATTCTTCACCTTGACAGCTCAAGGAGAATACCTGCGAGCAGACGGACGTTATCCTTATAAATTCAAAGTGGGGAATAAAGTGATTGAAGGTGAACGTATCAACAGTGATATTCAATCCTATAGAGGTGAGATGAATTTATTCGGCAAATTCGGGAATCGCCAGGATCTGAAAATCAAAATTTATTATTTCGACTCAGAGAGGGGACTGCCGGGAGCTGTGATAATCGACAACCCCTATTCGGCAGAACGTCTTGCAGACCGAAACGGATTTGCACAGCTTCAATACGAGAACCGTATTTCAGAAAAATTCAAGTTTAAAAGTGCTCTGAAATGGAATTATGCGTGGAATAAACATTCTGATATTCAATCAACCGGCATCAGTGACGATCGTTTTACGCAGACGGAGAGCTATTTCTCAGCAACCGCTCATTATCAACCCATCAGAAATCTTTCTGTTACCCTGAGTGAAGATGTCTCTTACAATGACTTGACAACGACACTTTATGAAACCCAGTCGCCCATCCGCTACACCTCTTTAACAGCTTTAGCATTACAATACCGATGGCGAAGTCTCGTAGCAACGGGTTCGTTACTGAACACGTACATCAAAGAGCAGGTGAAATCGGGAAAGGTGCCTCCGGATCGAAAAAAACTATCTCCGGCAATGAGTGTCTCGGTCCGTCCTTTCGCAAATTCGTCACTTCGAGTCCGAGCATCCTACAAAGATATTTTTCGCACGCCAACCTTTAATGATATGTACTACCTCGTTATCGGTAATTCGGATTTAAAGCCGGAAACGACGCGTCAGACAAATCTAGGAATTATATGGAACGGATCACGATTGGGTTTCGTAGATCAACTCACCTTATCGGGCGATGTTTATTACAACATCGTCAAAGATAAAATCGTAGCGATCCCAACCATGTTCGTTTGGAAAATGGCGAATGCCGACAAAGTTGAGACCATTGGTGCAGATATTAACCTGAACGGTTCGAAAAATCTTGCGAAAGAGTGCAACTTGCTTTTCGAAGCAAACTACTCATTTATGCAGGCTCAAGACATTTCGAACCGCAGCTCTAAAATATGGCGTCATCAGTTGCCTTATACTCCCAAACATTCGGGAAGCGGCTCTTTGACGTTAGAAACAAACTGGCTTGACATCACCTATACCATCAATTTTGCGTCTTTAAGATATTCTCTGTCGCAAAATGTATGGGAAAACAGGATTGAGCGATATGCCGATCATTCGGTCTCTTTGAATCGTGACTTCCGAATCAGTAAACATACCTTGAAAATATTGGCAGCGGTACAGAACTTTACAAACTGTAATTACGAAGTGATAAAGAACTATCCGATGCCCCCAATCAATTACAGCATAGCTTTAAACTACGCTTTTTAAACTAAAAATCAAATGAGAAATCTTGCTTTTAAATCCCTGGCCTTTTCAATCATCGCAACCACATTCGTTGCATGTGAAACTAACGACGAACCTGTAAAAGAAGTTATTCCTGTTAAAAACGGAGCATATATTCTGAATTACGGAAAAGGAAATAACAAAGCGAGCCTTAGCTATTATGACTTCGATCAGAAGAAAGTTTCCAATGACGTTTTTGCATTACAGAATAACGATGACGAGTTGGGCGACGGCGCAAACCACATGTGCATTTATGGATCAAAAATGTATATTACCTTACCCGGTTCAAGTAAAATCGAAATTTTGGATCTTACCGGCAAACGAATTAGAAAAATCGAATTGAAAGACGAAGCGCAGCTTCCAACCAGTCCGCGTTACATCGTATCTCACGGAAGTCACGTTTATTTCACTTCTTACGGAGGAAATGTGCAACGAATCGATACGTTGACATTAGATCTTGATAAAAATAAGATCCAGGTAGGAGACTTCCCGGAAGCATTAACCGTTTCCGACAACAAGTTGTTTGTCAACAACTCAAAGTATACAGACAAAAATGTGAACGACAAAGGAAACACCGTTTCGGTAATCGACTTAAATAATTTCACGAAGATACGCGATATCGAAGTAATCGTAAATCCTTACAACCAAGCAATTACCGGGAAAGACGGATATGTATATATCGTTTCGGCGGGAGACTGGAATGAGATCAAGGCTACCGTTCAGCAAATCGACCCGAAAACTTATGAAGTGAAAGAGTTGGGATTGGGTTCGGTAATTGCGAATCACAACGACCTTTTGTATGTTTATTATTCTGTATGGGGCGGTGAATCCTGGCTTAAAACATACGATTGCACGAAAGGCGCTTATTCAGAGAATGAATTTGTTGCGTCCTCAACATTCAGTTACATCAATGCCATGAACGTTAACCCACAGAACGGCGATGTATATATCTCTGACTCACCTTCTGGTATGAGAGGAAATGTGTTCATTTTCGATACACAGGGTACTAAGAAAGAGCAGTTTGAAGTGGGATACTCTCCTGCAGGCGCTTACTTTACACCAAACAATAAAAAGTAATGAATAACATCCCGCGCTTAAGTTCAATGTCATGCGAAAAGCGGCCTTTAAGACCGGTTATGTTTGCAGGAACAGGGAGCGATGTGGGGAAAAGTGTGATTGCGGCCGCTTTCTGCAGAATTTTTCTGCAGGACGGCTTCCATCCCGCTCCGTTCAAAGCACAAAATATGGCTTTGAATTCCTACGCTACTCCCGACGGATTAGAGATAGGACGTGCACAGGCAATGCAGGCTGAAGCAGCAGGCATTGCCTGTGCTGTTGATATGAATCCGCTCCTGTTGAAACCCTCATCCGATCTTTCGGCACAGGTTATCCTGAATGGGAAACCGATCGGTAATCAATCTGCTTTCCAGTATTTCCGTCACGAGGGACGCGACCTGCTTCGCAAAGCTGTTTGCGATGCCTTCGACCGATTAGCGGCCCGTTACAATCCGATTGTTATGGAGGGTGCCGGAAGCATAGCGGAAATCAACCTCAAATCACTCGATTTGGTTAACATGCCGATGGCAGTTCATGCCGATGCCAACGTGATTCTAGTGGCCGATATTGACCGTGGCGGCGTTTTTGCTAGTGTTTACGGCACCGTCATGTTGATGGATGAAAAAGACCGAAATCGAATAAAAGGGGTTATCATCAATAAATTCAGAGGAGATATCCGGCTTTTTGAAGAAGGAGCTCGCCTGTTGGAGGAGAAATGCGGTATTCCCGTACTTGGTATCATACCTTATTATAAGGATATTTTTATCGAAGAGGAAGATTCTGTAGTTCTTTCATCAAAAAACAGAGAAGCATCGAACGGAAAAATCAATATAGCAGTAGTACTTCTTCGCCATATGTCTAATTTTACGGATTTCAATGTACTTGAACAAGACCCCCGTGTCCATCTGTTTTATGCAGCCTCTCCGAATGATTTGGAAAAGGCGGATATCGTAATCGTACCCGGTACGAAGAATACGATTGGCGACCTGGAACAGCTTCGTAAGGAGGGAATGGCACAGGCGATTCTGCAAGCGAAGAAAGAGGATAAAACCATTCTGGGGATCTGTGGGGGATATCAGATCATGGGGTATGAAATAGCAGATCCTCATCAGATTGAAGGATCACTCGGAAAAATGCCAGGATTGGGGATACTGCCGGTCTCAACCGTAATGGGAAGTACGAAATGTACGCGTCAGGTGAAATTCCGTTTTCTGGACTCTGATTCTGTTTGCGATGGCTATGAGATCCACAACGGCGTATCTGAGTTGCTAGATGAACGAGCGGCTACACTCACAGAATCGCTTGAAGGTGAGAAAGAGGGCTGTTTCCTGAATGAGAAGTGCATGGGTACTTACCTGCATGGCATTCTGGATAATGCAGCTTTCGTGGATTACCTGTTGCAACCTTATTTGGGAAAGGAAGCATCAACCGAGTCATTCGACTTTAAGAAATTCAAGGAAGAGCAATACGACAAACTTGCCGATCACATACGTCGGAATGTAAATATGGAACTTATATATCAATTATTAGGATGATTTACGGACACGGAGACGACACTTATTTGTATCAAAATCAAACAATCACAAATTTCAGCTCCAATTGCTTCGCTGAAGCGGACAACACTGCACTGATCTCCCACCTGAAGCGTAAGATGGGAGAACTGATCGCAGGTTATCCCCATCCTGAAGCGCAAGAACTAAAAGATGTGATTGCAAAACGGTTTGCCACTTCGCCTAGCCGCATATCGGTTTTCAACGGGGCAACAGAAGCTATCTATAACATCGCAAGAGACCTCGAGAAGAAAACGTCATTGATCGTTGGTCCCACATTCAGTGAATATGAAGCCGGAGCAACTTTATACAAACACGATATAATTCATTTCAACGACCGAAAAGCCGTGTTAAGGGGAGAAAAGCAAACAACTTCACCCGAATGGATCGCCGAATTGGATGAAGCAATCGCCACCTTGAAAGAAAGTGCACTGATCTGGATCTGCAATCCGAACAATCCGGACGGGCAATGCTTTCCGAAAAAACAGCTGATGAAGTTGATTCAGAGCAATCCGGATCACAACTTCATCGTAGATCAGTCTTACGCTCCGTTTACTGCAGCTGAGGTGCTGGATATCAACAATCCGTTTAAAAACGTATTGATCATTCATTCCCTTACCAAACAATACGCTATTCCTGGACTACGACTGGGATATGTAACGGGCGATGAACACCTGATACAGATGTTAGACCGTAACAGGATGCCATGGTCTGTAAATGCGCTTGCAATTGAGGCCGGAGTTTTTTTGCTCTCTGAGGAAAAGTCATTCGCCCCAACTGCAGAAATGCTCCGGCAAGAGATGGATTGGTTGGCAAATGCATTGCATGCAACCGGTACGGTGGAATGTTTCGAATCGGACACCCATTACTTTTTAGCTCGCCTGAAACGGGGAGACGCCGCCCGCCTGAAGGAGCAGTTGGCTCTCGATTACGGTTTATTGATCCGCAATGCGGAAAACTTCGCACCTCATTACAAAGGGTATTTTCGAATCGCTGTAAAAAGCGCCTCCGAAAACCGACGCTTATCTGATGCTTTCGCATCACTCATTGACAATAATAAATTAGGAGTCTGACTCATGGAACAATTATCGCTTTTTCTTCTTCCTTTGCTTTTCGGATGGTTTGCAGATCGTGAACTGGGTGATCCCGAACAACTGCCTCATCCGGTGGTTGGGTTCGGTAAAGTGATCAAATGGGCAGAGAAACGTTTCAACTACGGAGAGCACCGGATCTTCAAAGGAGCGGTGGTAGCACTACTTTGTGTTATTTCCACCTATGTGGTTACCGCAGAAGTGATCCGTCTTATGATCCGAACCAATGAACTTGTCGCCGTTATCTTGATCTCAACGGGTGTATTTTTCTGCTTGGCCGGGAAAACGCTGACCAAAGAGGTGCGTCAGGTTTTTGAAGCTACCTCACGAAGTGTGGAAGAGGGAAGAATCCGTGTAAGTCGGATTGTTGGCAGAGATACCTCTACCCTTTCTGCACAGCAGATCCGTACGGCGGCATTGGAAACATTGGCGGAGAATCTGAGCGACGGGGTCATCGCACCTCTATTCTGGTACTGTTTGCTCGGATTACCCGGAATGATGGCATACAAGATGATCAATACGCTCGATTCTATGATCGGGTATAAAAACGAAAGATATCTTGAATTTGGTAAATTCGCAGCGATTCTGGATGATGTGGCAAACTTCATCCCTGCACGTATTACTGCGTCTCTAATGCTTCTGTCACAAGGTATTCCAAAGGGTTCTATGCAATTCGTCCGCAATTTCGGAAGAATGCACGCCAGTCCTAATTCCGGATTCCCAGAAGCTGCACTCGCTTCAATCCTGAATTGTCGTTTTGGTGGTCCGAATTGCTATTTCGGAGAATTGGTGGAGAAACCTTACATCGGAACAAATCAGAAAGTATTTACAGATGAAGATATGAAACTTGCCGTTACTATAAATGAGAAAGCTGAAATACTAATGGTTATCGTAGTAATGATAGGCGGAATCCTTCTTCATTAAACATAACAGAATACGGAAAGAGACATTTCCGACTTAAATCAAACTACCCGATATTCTCTACAACTAAAAATAACATGCAGATGAATAAATCACTTTTTCTGATTCCGCTAATCTCCTTGGTGAGTTGCGGAGTTGCGAACCGTCAGACTGAAGCCGTAGGTGACAAATATCATGTAAAATACGCCAAAGGATTCGAGGTTGAGAGTTTTGAAAATTATACGTTGGTAAAGATTCGAAACCCATGGGATACCACCTTGCTCTTGCAAAAATACATTCTAATCGACCGCAACAAGGAGGTTCCCTCACACCTACCGGCGGGAACAATCGTACGTACGCCTCTTGAGCGTGTCGTAGCATACGGCTCTACCCACTGCAGTGCGTTGGATGAATTGGAAAAAATCCAGCAGATCGTAGGTGTTTGTGAATCACGTTACATCGATATTCCTTATATTCAGAACGGAGTTAAAAACGGAACAATCCTTGATTTGGGCGAAGCTACCGCACCGGATGTAGAGAAACTCATTGAACTGAATGCCGAAGCGATCATGACATCTCCATTTCAGAATGTCGGTTATGGACGTGTTGGAAAATGTGGCATTCCACTTATTGAATGTGCCGATTACATGGAAGCTACTCCTCTGGGAAGAGCGGAATGGATCCGTTTTCATGCACTTTTCTACCAAGAAGAGAAACGTGCCGATTCGATCTTTTCAGAAACGGAAAGCGCATATTTGAATGTTAAAGATCTTGCTCTTAACGCCAAACATCGTCCGACACTGCTTACCGAACGAAAAAACGGACCGAGTTGGTATGTGCCAGGAGGTAACAGCTACATGGCGAATCTGTATAAAGATGCCGGAGTGCATTACATCTGGGAGGAGAATCAAGAAGCGGGATCTCTCCCCCTTTCAGCGGAGGAAGTCTTGGATAAAGCTGGCGAAGCGGATTTTTGGCTGATTAAATACAACTCGAAGAGTCCCCTGACATACGGTCAGATGAAAGACGATTACGCTCTCAACGCACAGTTCGATGCGTGGAAGAACCGCAATATCTACGTCGCCAATACCGGTGAAGTACCATTTTACGAAGAGATGCCGCTTCATCCCGACCGTCTTCTGAAAGATTTGGTGTCGATTTTTCATCCTGAACTAATGCCCGGATATGAAACCCGTTATTTCTCTAAAATGAAAGAATAAGATGCACAAAATCACATTAATAACCGGTGGTCAACGTTCAGGAAAAAGTAGTTATGCCATGAAATTGGCGATGAATGAAGATATGCGTCCCGTTTATCTGGCTACATCAAGAGTTTGGGACGATGAACACAAGAAAAGGATTGAACGCCATAAATCAGAACGTATGGCGGGATGGGAAAACCTCGAAGAGGAGAAATACCTAAGCAGACAAAAGGTTTCCGGAAAAACAGTTGTTATCGACTGCGTTACTCTTTGGTGTACTAATTTTTTCTTTGATCTCGATTCGGATGTCGATCAGTCACTTCGGGAACTGAAGGCCGAATTCGATCGTTTCACTTCCCAAGAGGCTCATTTTATCTTTGTGACTAATGAAATCGGACTGGGTGGCGTGTCAGAGAATCTTCTTCAAAGAAAGTTTACGGATTTGCAAGGATGGATGAATCAATACATCGCATCCAAAGCAGACAAAGTGGTTTTGATGGTTTCCGGCATCCCCCTTAATGTTAAATAACAGATTATATACAAATGAAATCGCCATAGCTCATCTAATGTAGAGTTACCCAACTAAAGGTATATAGATGGCGCATTTGACCTTGATGTTAAAAATTAAATTATATACAAATGAAATTCGATATACATTTTCCCAATAACGCCATTCTTCCCGCTTTGGAAGAACGAATCAATGATCTTACAAAGCCTAAAGGTTCTCTAGGACGACTTGAATCGCTTGCCTTACAAATTGGTTGGATTCAGCAAACTACCACTCCCACCCTTCTCAAACCGCAGAATATTATTTTTGCTGCAGATCACGGCATCGTTGCCGAAGGAGTTAGTCAGTCTCCTCAAGAGGTCACTCGTCAGGTTATCAATAATTTTCTAAATGGAGGTCAAGGCATTAACTTTCTGGCACGTCAGCACGGCTTTGAGTTGAAAATCGTCGATGCGGGAATCAATTTTGATTTTCCACCCCTGCCGGGTGTAATTAACAAGAAGATCCGAAAAGGTACGCGCAACTACCTTTATGAAGCGGCGTTGACGCCTGAGGAAACGAACCAAGCGCTGCAATATGGAGCAGAAATAACAGAACTTTGTCACAACGAAGGCTCTAATGTTCTTAGCTTCGGCGAGATGGGAATCGGGAATACGGCTACCTCTTCCATGTGGATGACGCTTCTTACCGGAATCGAACTGGAGAAATGCGTCGGAGCCGGAAGCGGGTTAAATGAAGCAGGTGTGCGCCACAAGACAGAGGTATTGAAAAGAGCCTTGAATAACTATACGGGCGAAAGAGACGTCATGAGCGTAATCTCCTATTTCGGGGGATTGGAAATGGTAATGGCTGTAGGGGGCATGTTGCGGGCTGCCGAATTGGGAATCATCATTCTGGTGGACGGTTTTATCATGACCAATTGCATCCTTGCAGCCTCGAAAATTAATAAAAACGTATTGGATTACGCGGTCTTCTGTCATCAGGGCGATGAAGCCGGCCACAAACTTGTACTTGATTACCTCAATGCAGACCCGATTCTGAATCTGGGAATGCGTTTAGGCGAGGGAACCGGAGCTTTGTGTGCTTATCCCGTAATTGATTCAGCCGTGAGAATGATCAACGAGATGAACACATTCAGTAATGCTCGGATTACCAAATACTTTTAATTCATCACTCCTAAAATCCAGTTTGTTATGAAACCGATAGCCGCACTCATTTTCTTTACCCGCCTCCCCCTCTGGAGATGGTTCACGGTACCGCCCGAATACTATAAAAATCTGGTTGCATATTGGTCGATGTCCGGGTGGATAACCGCCTCAATCTCTGCATTCACATTATGGTGTTGCTCCCACTTTCTGCCATTTACGGTTTCACTACTTCTTGCCATCCTTGCACGCCTACTATTAACAGGAGGATTGCACGAAGACGGACTAGCTGATTTCTTTGACGGTTTCGGAGGCGGCCGATCCCGCGAACGTATTCTGGCAATTATGAAAGACTCGCATATCGGTAGTTACGGGGTCTTGGCGTTGATTCTCTATTTCTTTCTTTACTATTCCTCCCTAAATTCGTTATCTTTACAGATGGCAACGCTCACACTTCTCATGGCGGACCCGGCATCTAAATTGATTTCCTCAATGATAATCAACAGATTACCATACGCACGCAAAGAGGAAGAGAGTAAGGCTAAAGTTACCTATTCACCCATGACGAAGAAAGAAATGATGATTTCCGCTTTCTTCGGGCTAACTCCGCTTCTGCTTTTTGGAGGCTGGAGTGCTTTATTGGCTCTGATTTTTCCGGTGATTCTCTTCTTCGTTCTTACAAATTATATGAAAAAGCGAATCAATGGCTATACCGGTGATTGCTGCGGTGCATTATTCTTACTGTGCGAAGTTGCTTTTATAATTAATTATTTGGTGATAATACAATGGAATTAATTCTAATCAGACATACCTCCGTAGCGGTAGAAAAAGGGATATGTTACGGACAGACTGATGTAAACCTGACCGAGAACTTCATTACCGAAGCACAAGTGGTTCATCAAAACCTACGTACACTCATCGGCAATGAAACACACCCCGTTTATTGCAGTCCTCTCTCCCGATGCCGCCGTCTCGCCGCATTCTGTGGTTTTACGGATCCGGTATTTGATGACCGCATTATGGAAATGAATTTCGGTGCTTGGGAGATGACGCCGTTCGACAAGATCGAAGATCCCCGTTTACAGAATTGGTACGACGATTGGATTGAGGCCGCTCCTACCAACGGCGAAAGTTTCAGCGATATGATCGTACGTGTTTCCGGATTCATTGAGGAACTCAAAACGCAATCGCTTGAAAAGGCCGTTCTTTTCACTCATGGAGGTGTAATCGCATGTACTCGCGTATATGCGGGACAATGTCGTCCACAGGATGCCTTCAAATCTCTCGCTCAATACGGAGAGATCGTACGTTTTAATTTTTGATACACATACCCGACATGACGGATAGCAATCCACAGATCGATCTGGCTTATAACTTTATTCAATATACAGGAATGAATCTTTTTCTGACCGGAAAAGCCGGATCGGGAAAAACCACATTCCTCAGACGCTTGCAAGCACAATCACCCAAAAGAATGATTGTGCTCGCCCCAACCGGTGTAGCTGCCATTAATGCAGGGGGCGTTACCATACACTCTTTCTTCCAGCTCCCTTTTACTCCTTACATTCCCGATGCCGTGGTTCGTCAGGCGGAGAAAGGAAAAGGAATGCCTAACAAATTCAGCAAGGAAAAGATTAACATCATGCGTAGCCTTGATCTGCTCGTAATCGACGAAATCAGTATGGTACGCTCAGATCTGTTGGATGCCATTGATGCAGTTTTGCGTAAATACAGAGATCGTTACAAACCATTCGGAGGTGTGCAATTGCTGATGATCGGTGATTTACAACAGCTCGCACCCGTAGTGAAAGATGATGAGTGGAGTATGATGCGTACTTATTATAAATCCCCTTTCTTTTTCCACAGCAATGCGTTGAACGAAACTCCTTACATCACGATTGAGTTAAAAAAAATTTATCGTCAGTCCGACCCGGTATTTGTTGATATTCTGAACAAAATCAGAGAGAACCGATTGGATGACCAAACGCTCCGTCAACTCAACAAACGCTATATTCCTGATTTTGATCCGGAGGAGACGGAAGGATACATCACCCTTACCACACACAACGCACAGGCAAATGCCATTAATCAACGAAAATTGGACGCGATAACGGAAAAAGAGTTCCTCTTTAAAGCTGTTATTGAAGGGGATTTCCCACCCTACTCCTACCCAACGGAAGAGCGTCTGATTCTAAAAAAAGGAGCACAGGTAATGTTCTGTAAGAACGATCCCACTCCCGAAAAAAGATATTACAATGGGAAGATCGGCATTATTACCGGAATTGGAAGCGGTGGGATAATCGTGCGTTGCGATAATCAGTTAATCACGGTAGAGCAACAAGCGTGGACCAATGCTAAATATGCCCTCGATCCAACCACGAAGGAGATTGTGGAGACGATCGAAGGAACTTTCACGCAATATCCGCTCAAAACCGCTTGGGCCATTACGATTCATAAGAGTCAGGGACTTACGTTCGACCGGGCTATCATCAATGCCGGGTCTGCCTTTACCCACGGTCAAGTATATGTAGCATTAAGTCGCTGTCGTACCCTCGAAGGGCTGGTATTGAGCACTCCTATTCGCTCGTCTGTTGTAATGAGCGATCAGACTGTAGATAGTTTCAATAAATACATGGAAGAACACACCCCGGATAACGAAGTGCTAGCCAATGCAAAAATGCAATATTTCCAGATTCTTGTGGGTGAGATGTTCGATTATAAAACCATCTCGAACCGATTACAATTCGTAAGCCGACTGTTTGAGGAACATTTGTCGCGTCTTTATCCCGAACTTATTCGCAAATTCAAGGAAAAACTGCTTGAGTTGGAATTCCACATGGTAGAAGTGGGTGCAAGGTTTCGAAATCAACTTGCCTTTCTGATGCAGGAATGGAAAGATTATGAGAATAACGAGGTGATTCAGGATCGTATCCGCAAAGGAGTAGCCTACTTTCTGCAACACCAGGAAACCATCCTTATACAACTACTTACGGAAATACATCCCGAAGTGGATAATAAAGAAGTAGCCAAGGTGATCGAACGAGAAATGGATCAGCTCCGAGAAGCGGTTATTATCAAAAAAGCATCCATGGAAGCTTGTGCAGATGGATTCACGGTGAAAAAATACCTCGATGCAAAAGCCAAAGCTGCCATTAGTAAGGAAAAGGAAAACACCCGCAAGTCAGCAACAACCGGAAAAGTACAGAAGGTAGAGGTTTCTAACGATATCCAGAACCCTGAACTTTACCGTCGCATCCGTGAATGGCGAAAAAATGAGGCTGAGGAGAAAAACTTGCCGGTTTATACGATTCTGCAACAGAAAGCACTGATCGGTATCGCCAACCGATTACCGTCAGATAAAAAGGAGCTACTGGCCATTCCGGGTATCGGAAAGAAAATTGTAGAATATTATGGTGAAAAATTGATCGAGATGGTTGATGAGTATCGGGCAGACCAAGGAGAATCGTTGCGATTACTGTAGTGCGCAACCAAATAAACAGATTTTGAATTGTAATAACAGAAGGATGAATAGTGAGTTGATGCCTGAATAAATGATTCGGCAATTTTCATGAATTAAACAAATGATTATGAACAACGAAACAAAAGAATTCACATCCGGAGAAAGCCTTATATCGGGTTATGAGAAGATTGCTAAGAGTCTTGGCTTCGATTTTGCTTCTCACAAGTCTCAATTCATCCCGTTTTTCTTAGGTAAGAATTTCATCAATTCCCAATGGTGTTCCATGAGAAAAGATCCGATCTCCTTTTGGGCATCGGATATGTACACCTCTTCTCCCTATTTCAATTCCACCTATTGTGGAGTGTATATCGATACGGGGCTGAACCTTGAAGTATCGGGTGAATTATCCAAGCGCTTTTCACTTACAGATATTTTCGCAAAGAAAACCGGCGATAAATTCATTGACAAGAATGTAACCATCAAGTCTGACGACCCGGAGAAATTCCGTTCATTATTGGATAAAGAGTCCGTTTTGTTATTTTTGGATATCTGGAAGCGATACCAACCTGTCATGCTGGTTATTAAACCGGGCGAAGCATGCGATAACCCACAGTACCAACGAAGTAAGAACACCATTATTTCTATTCAGACGAACAAATGGATAGAGCCGGAAGAGCTCCCCTCCTTCATTGAGGATTGTATGTATTGCATCAGTTTGATTATTCCTATTTAATCTAAGTCTGAATATGATCTGACCCTTGGGATAATAAAAAAACGGTTTCGGGAATGTTTGTAATAACATCACCGAAACCGTTTCTTATAGATACCTAGGGATTACAGATCCGCAGCCACTCTTTCCAAAATATGTACTACGCCCCCCTCATCATTACTCAGTGTTTCATAGTTGGCAGCCTCCTTCACTTCTGGCATCGCATTCGCCATTGCAAAACTGAAAGAAGCCTGTTTCATCATCTCCACATCGTTAAGATAATCGCCGAACACCATTGTTTCTTCCGGAGTAATACCGAAATGTTTCTGGACCGTCTCTAATGCACGCCCTTTGTTGGCAAGCTTATGAGATATATCCAACCAAATCTTGCCGGATACCTTCACTTGGAACTCCTCCGTATACTTCTCGAAATAGGGAAAACTACCAAGAGCCGCTCCTTTGTCAAGATTACAGAGTGTAACCTTCAGACAGTCATCCTGCACCTGCAACAAATCATCCACAACCTCGTGGCGATCGAAATATTGATGTACTTCGGCAAGAAAACGGGGATCATTACTTTCAGTCCAAGCCTTACTCTTTCCACAAAAAATGATATGAGAATCGGGCACTTCCCTAGCCAAAAGAATAAAATGCTTCACCCATTCCGGCTCAAGCGCCTGCAACAGGAGCTCCTCACCTTTATAGCGTACGAAACTTCCGTTCTCTGCCAGAAAAAGCATATCTTCTTTTATGGTGGGGAAGCGGTTTTCAAGATTATAAAGTTGACGTCCGCTAGCCGCAGCAAAGAGAACGCCTTTCTTTTTAAATGTTTCAAAAAGAGAAAGAACCCTCGGGTCCATCTCGTGTTGCGAATTCAGCAACGTGCCGTCCATATCGGTGGCAATCAATTTTACACCTGAAAAATTCATAGGTGCAAAGTTACAACGAAGCAATCACTCCGTTGTAATTTTGATTTGAAACATACGTGAAAGATTACAATTTATGGATAATTTTCAGCATTTGCGCACCCAATCCGATGGTATATCCTTGTGATAAGAATACAATTTCACCTTTTTTATTTACAATCGCCACAATGGGCAACAAAGAGGAGTTCATCAATCCGCCATTTTCCACCAACGCTTTCGTAACAGAAGATTCCGAATCCAATCCGTACACAATGGTATTCGGCAAACCTTTGAACTCTTTGGCATCGAAACGACTATAATCTTCACGATTCGGGAACAGAAGCACCTGTTTTCCACCCCATTGTTCAAATTCTTTCGAGAACTCAGCGATATCGCGCATCGCATGATTCGTCGGTTCCTGTTTCACTCCGAGAATCGCCACAATGTAGGGTTCGCCGTTGGTTACGGATTTCAAATCAATTGAGGTGCATGCCGTAAGCGGAGAATAAGTCTGCTGACCATTCAATTTACCAAGTACCTTCAACGCCTCCATGTCTTCACGCATCTCTAACTCAAGAGAGGTTTTCTGGTTTCCGCGAATCTCGAAAGAGGCGATTTTAGACAATACGGAGCCGTCTCCCTGACGCGAACCAGTTGCTAGAATGTAATTTCCCTCATCCAGCAGAAGCGGTTTTTTCATCAGATTACTCAAAGCGGAACCTCCTCCCATATCGACATTGCTGTTGGATTCGAAATCGAGCGTTTGCAGTTTCGTACCGTTCACTTTAGCGATTGTGAAATGTTTGTAATAACCAGGGTCATTAACCGCTTTGGAAGGTTTATAGGTTAGCTTCAATTCACCCTGCTGAGCACTTTCGGGACGAACCTCATCCGTAAAGTTTACATCTTTCCAACTTTCTCCTGCAAAATACTGTACTTTGCGGTTTACCGGTTCGACACGAGCAGGAATTCCGAGCGCACGTGCGTAAGCAACAAAGAAACGATCACGCGATTTATCATCCGTGACACGAGCTTTCCATACTCCCAGTGGCTGCATGGCGATTTTCTGATGATTCAGCGTGTTGTCTACACGAATCTCACGTCTTACCCATTCCACCAACAACTCCGGATTATTCTGTGCATTCGACACAAAAGCAGGATCTGTTTCTGATCGCAGGATTCCCTTGTATGCGGTCAAGAACTCACGATCCACACGTGGATTCAGTACATATCTTACAAACAGCGATTCATTCTTATTCTCCGAATCACGAAGATGAGAGGCAAAAACCGCACCCGGCACATCGCGAAGGTCTTTCGTCGAAACGGTTTCCAACAATGCTACCGCAAGCGGCCGCTGTTGCGGAGTGGTCTCTCTAAGAAATGCGGTAATCTCCCCGTGGTTGCCACGAGCCGTAGTCAGAATACGAACACATTTTTCAGAGTCGATGTCCAATTCCTCCGCAATTTTCCGTGCTTGCTCTTCGCTACAGAATGTTGCCGTATAAGCATTTCGTACTGCGTCTTCACGTACAAGCAGTTCATTGTTCGCTTTACGCATCTCTTCCGTAACTTCCGGAAGAACGGCTCCCTCTACCGGCGGAACCAAATCGATTGCCTCGGTAATCGCATCTCCGTTTTGTTTATCCAATACGATCTCTATCAGTTTATCTTCTCCGAAAGAGACTTTCGAATAACCGAAACGATCGCCTTTGGTAGCCCACACCAACATATCACCCAATCCGGCATTCAGAGCACTCTCGCCTTTGGCATCCGTAGTTTTTCTGGCTACCGTGTTGTATTCTGCATAATTAAAGATCTTAAACTCAAGTTCGGCTCCCTCAACGGCATTTCCTTGAGCATCTTTCACACGGAAATCAACCTTGGCAACCGGTCCGTAAGTATACATCACATTCAGTTCGGTATAATTCGGCGTTACCGAAACTACCTCCTCTGGTCCGTCGTATGAAGCTCCGAATGCATTGGTCAACATCAGCATACCGCGCGATGCCGGTCCGTTGAACCACCCAAGATTCAACACCGGCTCCGGCTCACAAGCACCCATGAACTGCCATTTATTCTCTACGAACACTTCTACCCAGGCATGGTTGTCATCCGTATGCGCCCAACGCGGAGAGTAAACCTGACGCGCCGGAATTCCTACCGCACGCAATGCGGATACGGCGAAAACCGATTCCTCGCCACAGCGTCCCCCTGCGTTCTTCATCGCAGCCATCGGACCGAATGTACGGGCATCCGTAGAGGTATATACCACTTTCTCATGACACCAATGATTCACAGCCAAAGCAGCATCTTTCAAACTAAGCCCCTTGACACGGTTCAAAAGGGTATCTCCATATGTGGTACGGAAATCATCAAGCGTTTCATTGTTGCTACGCACCGGAAGAACAAAGTGTCTGAAAACAGTTTCAGGGATAGAATCACCCCAACCTACTTGTTGTTTCATTTGCAAAGCCTGACGCACCTGTGCAACGAAATATTCGGTTCCATAATCGGTGATATCGCCTATCGGCATGTAAGCAAGCAAGAATTCCAGCGCTTCCTGCTCTTCTAAAGTAAGTTTCTCATTTGTAGCAAAAAGTTCCGCTTTCCCCACTGCCTTTACTCGGCTCTGGTAATCGCTTTTCACTTTTTGACGCAATTCAGGATCGGAAATAAAGTGCTTATTTCCTAAATCAGCACAACCTCCGAACAAATAGAGCGAAGCAAGTAATGTGAAGAATTTTCTTTTTTTCATTTGTATCTAGTTTAACTTTTTAACTTTAAGGTCAGATGCGCTATCTACCCCTTTCAGAGATTTTCAATCTCTTTGAGCCACAGTGCTGAAGTAGCATCACTCGGCATACGCCAGTCCCCTCTCGGAGAAAGACTTACGGTTCCAACTTTCGGACCATCCGGCAAACAAGAACGTTTGAACTGTTGTTGAAAAAAACGACGGAAGAACGTCTGAAGCCATTTTTTAATCACTTCTTCAGAATAGCTCTCTTTGAAGGCTATTTTAGCCAGGAAGAAAATCTTTTTCGGTCGATAACCGTGACGGATAAAATTAAACAGGAAGAAATCATGCAATTCATACGGTCCCACCAAATCTTCCGTTTTCTGAGCAATATCGCCGTTCTCGTCTGCCGGAATCAATTCGGGACTGATGGGCGTATCGATAATGTCGAGTAGAATCTCTTTTGCGGTTTCATTCACCTTATGTTCCGCAACCCATTTTACCAGATACTGCACCAATGTTTTCGGGATACTTCCGTTTACACCGTACATAGACATATGGTCACCGTTATAAGTGGCCCAACCCAAAGCTAGTTCCGACAAATCACCCGTTCCGATTACCAATCCGTTCATCTGGTTGGATACATCCATCAAGATTTGGGTACGTTCACGTGCCTGTGAATTTTCATACGTCACATCGTGCACACGTTCATCAATTCCTAAATCTTTAAAATGCTGCAACACGGCATCACGGATAGATATTTCACGAATCGTAATTCCCAATGACCTCATCAGGTTAATGGCATTATTGTAGGTGCGGTCCGTGGTGCCGAAACCCGGCATCGTTACGCCCACGATCCCTTCGCGTGAAAGGTTCAGTTTATCAAATGTCTGCACACACACCAAAAGCGCAAGCGTTGAGTCCAATCCTCCCGAGATCCCCACTACTGCAGTTTTAGCATGCGTGTGCCGGATGCGCTGAGCCAAACCGTTTACCTGAATATTGAAAATTTCCTGGCAACGCTCGTGCATCATGGAATCCGAAGGAACGAACGGTCGCGGATTGATCGATCTTGTCAACTGGTATTCACCCGTCGGCTGCGATAGCTGTACCGGAATACGACGGCATTTCAAATCAAGATCTTTATCCAAAGAGCTATACGTAGTGGTACGACGACGCATCGATTCAAGCTTCTCGATATCCACATCGCAAACCACAAGCTGCTCGTCGAAAGCGAATCGTTCCGCCTCGGCCAATATCGATCCGTTTTCCGAAACGATGGCATTTCCAGCAAACACAAGATCGGTTGTTGACTCGCCAAAACCGGCGGATGCGTAGAGATACGCACCCATCAGACGGGCCGATTGCTGTTCGATCAGCGTTCGGAGGTAATCGTGTTTTCCCACCAACTCATTGCTTGCAGAGATATTTATCAATAAAGAAGCTCCCTGAAGTGCTTGTTTCGAAGATGGTGGAATCGGTACCCAAAGATCTTCACACACCTCAACCCCGAAGGTTACGCTTTTGTGTTCGAATAACAGATCCGTGCCGAAAGGAACAGCACTTCCGCACAGCATCAGCTGCGCCGCTGGCGCTTCTGAACCCGAGGTAAACCAACGTGCTTCATAAAACTCACTGTAATTGGGCAGGTAAATCTTGGGAACAACCCCCAAAATCTCCCCTTTTGAGAAAACAACCGCCGTATTGAATACCATGTTCCCTAACGCAACGGGCATCCCGACAATCACAATCTGAGGTAAATGAGCAGTTTCCTCCACCAAACGTTTCAAGGCATTCTCGGCATCTTCCAATAAAAGCTGCTGACCGAAAAGGTCTCCACACGTATATGCCGTAAGCGAAAGTTCAGGGAAAGCGATTAAAGAGACTCCTTTTGAATCTGCATCCTCAATCATCCCCTTTATATGATCCACATTATAATTGCAATCGGCCACCTTTACCGATGGTATGGCAGCTGCGACTTTAATAAATCCGTAATTCATGTTTTTCTGTAAATTTTATGCTACAAAGATAGAATATTCTTCCTTTTTCAAACCTCTTTTTTGTTCAGGGTGTTCTAATTGAAAACAACCAATAACAGAAACAATGCCCACAGGTCAGAAACAACTCGGATTAGCCCCTTTGATTGCCATCGTATTCAGCTCGATGATCGGGGCCGGAATCTACAATATTCCTCAAAATATGGCTGTGGGTGCCGCATTGGGGCCCACAATTCTTTCCTGGATAATTTCGGGTATCGGAATTCTCTTTTTGGTACTCACCTTCAAAAACCTGGCAGATCTCCGGCCCGAATTGAATGCGGGAATCTATCAATATGCGCAGGAGGGATTCGGCGATTATGTAGGTTATAATGTAGCGTGGGGATATTGGTTGTGTGCCGCCATGGGGAATGTAGCCTTGTCTGTAATGCTAAACGATTCGCTCGGTTATTTCTTCCCCGTCTTACTCGAACACGGATGGCACACGGTGTTATTCGGGAGTTTTTTTATCTGGGCGATTTTCTTCTTAATCGCTGCAGGTGTACGCGAGGCGGCTTTCCTGAATATGATCGTCTCCGTCGTAAAAATCCTCTCAATCTCGGCTATCATTGTGATCATGATCGCTTACTTCAAACTGGGGATGCTTAAGTTAGATTTCTGGGGCGATGCGCTTCAAATCGGATCGTTCGGCGCACAGATAAAAAGCACGATGCTGGTTACGTTGTGGTGCTTCATCGGCGTGGAGGGGGCGGTAGTCATAGCCGAAAGAGCGAAACGAAGCAGTGATGTAGGCAAAGCCACCATCATCGGCTTCTTATTGGCACTCGTACTTTATATGCTGATCAGTATTCTCTCCTTCGGGATTCTTACGCAGGCGCAACTTGCCGGACTTGAAAATCCCTCCGTGGCTTATGTTCTGGAAAGTGCGGTGGGACGGTGGGGATTAATCTATGTAATTCTTTGTGTTATCGTTTCAATTCTAGGAGGTTGGATCGCATGGACCATCCTGTGCGTCCAAGTTCCCTTTACCGCTGCTCAGGTAAAAATACTTCCCGCTAAGTTTTTGAAGGAGAATAAAAAAGGGGCGCCCATCTACTCGCTACTCTTCTCCAGCATTCTCATGCAACTCTTCATGATTGTAGTGGTTACGGCTCAATCGGTTTACATGGCTGCAATCCAGATTACGGGAGTGATGATTCTTCCCTCCTATCTCTTCTGCGGTCTTTATCTCGTAAAAATCTCTTACGACGGGTCGATACGCGACAAAAGCAAAAGAGCATTGATCGGTTACCGCCTCACAGGAATCCTCTCCTCTTTGTTCTGCTTGTGGTTGATTTATGCCGGAGGACTACTGTTGATGCTCATCACATCGATCTGCTACGTGATCGGTATCGGATGGTATATCGAGGCTCGGAAAGCATACAAAAAGAGCGACGAACCGATCTTCAGCAAAAAAGGATACGCAGCTGTCGGGATATTCATCGGAGCCGCAATTTTGTCTGTTTTCCTGTTAGTCACTAATAAAATAGCGCTTTGGTAAGATAAAGAAACAATCGTTAGAAATATAAAAAAAGAGGATTGAGTTCGCACCTCTTGCAGAACTCAATCCTCTATGATTCGTTTATAGCTGTTTTCGGGATCCTTATCGGCTCTTTTATTTTTCAAGTTTGGCCCACACCAAATGGGGTTGATGACCATTCATACGAACCATTTTCACCCAAAGAAGCGTCATGTGCTCTAGATGCAATGCCTGGTCAAGGGTACCCGTATCCAGGGTTTCAAAACCCATCGCATCATTTAAAAGACGCACCTCTTCTTTCGCTTGGAGGTCATTTCCGGCAATCATCATGACGGGTCGCACATTATAGGCGGGAAACTCCGGATCGATCAGATTCTCAAAACCGTAAATCGTAAAAGACTTTACCACTTTTGCATCCGGTGCCAGTTCTTGAATCATTTCCGAACCGGAACGTTTACTCTCCAATCCGTGTTTGAGACCCGGATGGATGGGATTGGTACAATCTATCAGCGTCTTTCCATGAAAGGAAATTCCTTTCAGTGCATCGGAAACGGCATCGAACGGTACGGCTAAAAAAACCACATCCGCCTTATCTACAGCTTCCTGAACAGGCACAACCCACAAATCCGGATTCTTTGCCAATGCATGTTCCACACTCTCGGAATCGGGATTATCATGACCGATAAGTATCTCAAAACCTTTTTTCTCTAACCGATTGGCGATGGCATAACCAACATTGCCAATCCCGATAAAAGCTAACTTCATCTGTGTTTGATTTAGTTTACACCAAGTGTTTAAGCTTATAACGACTCTCCCAAAAAAAGGTTTATTACAACTGTTGCAGAAGTGCGTTGGCTTTACGGACAGTTTCTTCCGCCGGGGTTTTAGTCAGCGTTTCTTCATTGAACTGCGCCAGAATCTTATTTAACTTTCGCAGCGACGACTGATCATTCTTACGTGCATATTCCTCTTTCAAAAGACGAATCTTCTCATATGCCTGTATTCCCGAAATCAAACGCTCGTAACGGATTGACGAACGTCCACCCGGATAAATCATATAGGTATCTCCCGCAGCCCATGCTGTGAAACGACTGTCTTGCAATGGTGATTTCACCCAGCTGTTCAGAGCCCAGCGCAAATAACCGTCTAACTCCATATTAGCGGCAAACCACCCCAACCATTCCGATTCGGCAGGCGCGCTGAACGTAAATGTATTCGGATATGCCTCTTCGCAACAAGTGTAGAACGTGGATACTTTTCCGGCTTCCTTACGTTGTGCTTTTTGCTCCTCACTCCATTTATAACGCATTGCGATGGAGTAGCTATCCAAGTCACCCTCGATTTCAGGATGCAAAACACCAGCCATTGAGACTTTAAAATCCGGATCTGCCTTGCGGATCACCTTCATCGTTTCGATCATCGCTTCCATCGGACGCTCATCCATTGAGATGTGCGTAATGTCAAACCATCCTTTCTCTTTCAGGTGTTTCGCAAAAGATTGAAGCATTCCCAACCAATGTTGTTCGAATTCAGGCGCTCCGGGCTTCGTTTGGATGCTCTTGAATGAATTTGAAGCCTGATCAAAATATTGGAAAGAGAGATGCCAAGGAACCAGTGAGTAACAAGTGATTTCTTTCGTTATACCGATCCCCATCATGTATTCCACCCATTTATCAAACACGGTGTAATCATAATACCACGTGCCGTCAGCTTTTTTCAACCAAGTGACCATCGACTCGAAATGATCGTACGTCTGACCGTTCCAAGGTTTATGCATGATCGATGTGGTAATACTTTTCCCCCCTGCGCGGGCATAAAGTTCCATATCCGGACGCATGGCTTCAAAATGCGCTTCACTAAAAGGCTCTACATTGTAAATACGTGCGGTAGCATATGGATTTTGCCACAAGTCCAAGTGATAACTCCACGCTTCAGGCTGAGGAAGAGTGCGTTTATTCACTTCTAGTTCTAATTTCAAGGTAGCCAATTCATTGTTCGCATCCGAAACTTTTACCGTTCCGACATAACGACCGGGCTTACAATCTTCCGGAACCGCTACGGTGACCCATCCTCCTTGTGTGGTACAACCTTCCAGATCGAGCGAAGCTGTCAGGTGGTCAATGGGGTCTGCAACAAGTGAAGAGTCATAAGCTGCGGTATTGGGACGAAGGCCGCAACCGCCCTTTTTATCCTTGTTCAACTCATCGGTCATCACATAACGGACAAATCCGCTTTGCAACTGATCTTTTGCAATAAGAGATTTAGAATCGCCCGTGTGTTTAAGATCACTCAACTCGAAAGTTAACGCAGGTAGTTCTTCTGGAGTAGAAACCACAAATTGTGCCGATAGACGTTCACCTCTCCAGCCATGCAGTTTCAATTGCTTTTGAGTACTCAATGCGGGTTCTTCTTTTTTGTAACGCGTGTCGGTCGACCCCCAGCCAATCTGTACTTTTTTTACTTTGGCCCATTGCTTTGGGTCTTTGGAAGCGGGATTCGTTAACTCATTGTACGAAAAAGCAGTAGTAGCATTTTGTGATGAGGTTACTGCATCTGCAGACTGAATGGATAGAAAAAAGGGGGCACATAAGGTGCATAATAAAGACTTCATAGTATAAAATAGGTTGGGACTTAAAAATTTAGAAAGCCCAAATATATAAAATATTCGTTATATCAACCATTTCACTCTGATCATCCGAAAAAATACTTCTCTTCATTTATGCAACCCACGCACGCCCATTCACTCAGAGATAAAGAACGATCACAGAGAATATTACCCCCAGCACCATCAGGAACAAACCGCGTCTGAAGTATCTTGAACCGGGTTTGAACATCCAGAAAGAGGAAATAGCCAGAAAGAAAAGAATCACTCCGAATACCACCATCAAAGTTCGTGAGATCCCCGGATTCGCATTTCGGTGCAAAATGATAAATTTATTTAAAGGAGAAATTACTTCCATCGATTTGTAAGTAACAATACCTGTGTTGGGATCGTACACACCCGTGTTAAATTCAATACGATCATTCGTATCTGAAACGATCTTAAACCCTTTGAGTCGCAACGTCGAGCTTAACTCCGTAGCATTCAGATTGGGAGCGAGATTTCTTTCAATAGTAGTTTCTTTCTTTAACAAATCTGTATTGCGATACATCAGCAGGATGCCGCTTATAGTGTAAATAACGACTAATCCGATTACAAAAAATCCGAGATCCCGATGAAGGGAACGCATGTAATAACGAAGAGGTTTCATAGGCTAAATCTAAAAATGTTGTTTTTATATAAGACAGGCAAAATTCATAAAAGATTAAGTAATCACGTAAAGAAAAATATCATTTTATCTATTTTAACAGTGGTATAAAATTTACATATACTATGCAAATTCAAATTAATTATATTTACATTAACCCATGTATACATAATTAGTTTGTAATGACTCTAGTTTAATTGTGTAATTGATTCAAATCTATTTTCTTTACAATGCAAAACTATCGACGAACTGTCAATAGTTGCATTTACAATATTACTATTCAATTCAATAACCTCAAACAACCTATTTTATCTCCACCGTAGAAGGAAGGATAAATAAATATTAATAGGTCGCTAGGAGGAAACATTACAAATAAGCCAAAAACCTTTTATGAAAAAAATTTTTACGCTTGCTGCCGCTGTCACGATGCTTTGGAGTTGCTCAAAAGAAGATTCAATCCTAACTCCCGATGAGAATGAAACAGCTTCGCTACAAATTGAAACAACTGTCCTTTCTCGTGTATCAAGAGCAACGAAAGTAGAAAATGGCAATACCACAGTCACCGGTCCAGTATTGGGAACAGAACTTCCGAACGGATCGAAGATCGGTGTAACGGTATACAACGTAGGTACGACATCCAATTACCAAGGACTTGCCGATTCTGTTTCCAACAACCTGCTATGGACAGCAAATGAATCCAAATGGACCCCTGCGAAACCATTTTATTTACAAAATAGAGGCGCCGACATCTACGGATATTTCCCTTACAACGCTGAAGCGAAAAACATGTTCGCGATTCCAGTTGCTCCGGGATACGTAGACTACCTTCGTGGAAAAAGTTCGAATTCCGTTTCAAAGGTAAACCCTTCTGCGGCAATCGTTATGGATCACGCCTTAGCCATGATCTCCTTCACTTTCCAACGAACAAATTACCCTGGCGAGTGTAAACTACAGGCGATTACATTGAATAACCTACCGAATGCAGGGACAATGAACTTGACAAACGGTGCGATTACGACAGCTGATACCAAAGCTTCATTCAATGTACTCCATTACAATGGGACTAATTATGCGGGAGACAACTGGAGTAACATTACGATACCTGCAAATGGTATTTTAGGAACTGTAAATTCGGCGCCAAGCAACGTGGTAACTACAGCCCCTGCTTTCCATGCATTGGTACTTCCTGCTACGGATCTTCCCTCTGATACAGCTACGCTGAACGCCTCAATCGTAATTGACGGTGCCACTTATACTGTTGCGTTGAATATTATATCCGGAGGAAACGATTGGTTGCCGGCAAAACATTACAGCTACAACCTTACCTTGAAAGGAAAAGACCTGGTGGTTTCTTCCGTATCGGTGACTCAATGGACCGAAGGTGGTTTTTCTGACATTGAAATTTAATCAATTGCATCTTTGAACGATGAGATTCCATATCGCAAAAAGAATCCTATTTTATATAACAGCTTGTATCGTCATTACGTCTTGTAATGACGATACAACTGTTTTATCAGATCAGAACACCCTCTACGAACCTTTGTCTATATCAACTTTGATCCTTACCGAAGCAAGCTTGACCCGTACTTCACTCCTTCAGAGCGAAGGCGCTGTTACGGGAACTACTCTTTTCGCAGGAAGTCGCATGGGAGTTACACTCACCCCTGCATCACTAGAGACTCGTGCGCTCCCCGTAGTAGGTATCCCCGCGGATAATTCCTCCAATTTACAATGGGTAAATAATGGCGATGCAACAAACCAAAAATGGCAATACATTTCTCCCGAAGGGGTTGTAGAACCCTACTTGCTCGATGAGAAAAGGATGAATATTTTCGCTTATTATCCCTATGATCCGAAATTCACATTATTAAATGGGTACGATGCTTCCGGTCAACAATTCCCGGCCATAGAAATTCGTCCCGGCTATAAAGACTTCCTGTATGGAAAAGGCCTCACACCTGTCAACAGCCGACAACCGGTTTCGGCGATCACGCTAAATCATGCGATGGCAATGATTTCGTTTGTCTTTTCGAATGATGCTTCGTACCGTGGACCGTGTGTTTTGCAATCTCTTGTTGTAAAGAACATCCCACAACAAGCATTGATGACTTTAAATGACGGCACGATAACATCGCAGTCATCTCAGGGCGACTCAGAGATACGGTATTACGACCGTACTTTGAAAAAATATTACCCGGTTTTTAACGGATCCGAATACTGGATACGCTTCAAAGACGAACCGAATTTCGGGATTACCTCGATGCCTCAAGCCGGCACATCCTTAGAGGAAATCTCTAACTTCCATCTGTTTGTAATTCCATCTGAAGCAACCAGTTCCGTAGGAGAAAACAACGTCTACCTTGAAATAAAGATTGACAACATCCTCTATACAATCCCTTTTCCGAACGATCGCACACTCACAAACGGAGTCCGCGGATTTACATGGAAAAAAGGGGTTAATTCACTTTATCGAATCACACTCACAAAAAACAATGTTCTTTTAACATACCTGTTGGACGACTACGAACCGGGAGGGAATCCCGATTTCGACTTCGGCCGTTTAGTGAATTATTAAAAAGTTCAATTATGAACCGTACAGCCTTTTATTTCGTCTCTCTGTTTTTCTTATTATTCTGCAGCTGTATCCAAGATCAGTTGTTGCGAGACGATGCGGATGTAAATGAGGTCCTATCGGTCAAATTGGAAGTACAGATCACACCACTCACCCAACCCCAAGGGAAAGACCTTTCCGGAGCGGAAAACGAAGAGAACACATTTCCCGAAACACGATCCTACCGTGGAATCGTTTTCCAATTCGACAATTCGGGTCGCATGCTCCATATTTCCCAACCTACTTCGGTTGAAATACAGAATAATACGGAGCTTCTACTCCCCCTTTTTGATTTGGTCGGGGGCGACAACCAAACTTTAATTCTTTTTATCGCACCCGAATCCATTGATTTCAGTGAACTAACAAACGTAAATACACTCTCCGAACTTGAAACCCGGAGTGTAAAATGGAATGGAGCGTACAACAGCGACAAATCTCCGCTAAGAGCACGCCTGGATGGAATTTCCGTTTCCAGGTACGGCATTACCTCTACAAACGGTTCATCGGTATTCCAACTCAAAAGACTCGGGTGCAGAATCGATTTTAATTACGCCTTCAAAGTACCCGGTTATACGCTCAAAGAGATCCGTATCGGAAACATACCGGTCCAAATGCAATTCGGAACAGAGGCGGCTATTTACCCCCAATTAGATGAGAATGCTTCTCTTACGGAGTTTTCTGTGACACCACAATCTACCGAGGGTTCTTACCAATGGTATATCCCTGCGAATGCTCGTGGCGAAGGTTCCAATACTTCCGGAGATCAGAAACTTAAGATCGCGGCCAACGCACCCGATCCTTATTGTACACTTTTACAGATAGCGTGTCAAAACAACAACAACCCGAATGAAATAGTCGTAATGAATCTTTTTCTAGGATATGATGCGATCAATGATTTCAATCTGAAAGCGAATCATGCCTATCGGGTAACCGCCAACCTAAACAACCTAAACGAAGATGACCTTCGGGTGGAGGGATTGGGCGTAATCGAATCGTGGCTTGAAGTGATGGATCTGAATAAATTACACGGGAACAAGAAAATCCATACGATCCGCTACACGCTTAGTAACGGTTCTACACGCTCCTTTACGGTAAGTAGAACCTCTGGAAATCGTTATTTCTACAAATTACCCGTTTCGGATACACAACAGGAAAACAAAAATTCTCCTTCAATCCGTAAAATCGAACTATTGGACCAAAACGGTTATCCTTTGGCTCTTAATACGACCGGACTTCATAAAATACCGGGAGAAGGTGATGTATTGATTCCTTATGAAAGCAATTTTCTGAAAGATGGTTTCTTTTACAGCTGGATTCTGCAGGGTCATTTTAACAAAGCGGACCAATACGAGGTATGCAGCGGAAGAACCTTAAGCAATGTACGCCGCATCCTGAATGGCGATTTCAAACAGGTATCTCCGGTAAATATGGAATATACCGCCGCTTGGGAGCCTATCGGAGATGCTTCCGCCCCGTTTGTGGGACGATACGTGGGGGATGGTTATCCGATAGAGGGCATCGTCTGGCCTAATGAAGAAAAAGATGCAATGGGATTATTCGGCTACATCCGATATGCCGTGATAGACGGTGTTACCATCGGAGCGGAGAACCGTCTGATGGGCTATGCCCGTGCAATGGGGGCGATTGTGGGAAACAGTTCACACTCCTCGGTTACAAGGTGTTCAAATCACACGCGCATTTTTAACGGGATTGATTTCAACCCTGCTTATACAGGGGGTATTATCGGTATCTTAAAGGGTGGCTATTTCAAAAATTGTTACAATATGGGGGAACTCTCCAACTATTGGTATTACAAAGGAGCCGGAGGAGGTATCGCCGGATATGTTGAACAGCCGGAAGCTTATCTTGAGAATTGTTACAACGTGGGGATCCTTTACAATTTTCACGGAAACGACTCCTCGCGAGGTGCAATAATCGGAAAAGGTAATTTGCTGCAGACGGCCTATGTGATTAACTGCTATACCCATTGGGATTCATTCAGTCATTTGATTGGAACACCCTCTTTAAAAGGAAATGCACTCACCGATCATTCCGGACTCGGACCGTATAACAATCAGGGTATGAAAGACGATATTTTCGCCGATGTGTTGAATAACTACGCTGCGTGGGGGGAATGGAGCAGAAATGATGCAAAAAACCACGGTTATCCTTACCTGAGAATTGAGAGAGAGTAAAAAGAAACGAGGTATTCTAAGCTTAATACGCTAAGGATACCTCGTTTTTATTATCTATTAAACCCTTTTTCAATTCTGATCGGAAATAAAGGAAACGCCACCGCCTTGGTTCGCCCGAAGCACGGCCTTGGTTCGCCCGAAGCACGGCCTTGGTTCAGTCGAAGCATTGCCGTGCTTTTTTCAATAAACAGGAAAAGGATTTGATTTTAATGCTTCATCTCCCATTTATACAGTAAGTCCCGTACTCAGAGGAGCAACCCCTCTAACAAACCATTCATTTTGAAGGGTGCAGCCGGGAGGTACAAATAAGAAAAAAGCCCCGAAATCTTATGATTCCGAGGCTTTGCGGTATGGACGGGACTCGAACCCGCGACCCCCTGCGTGACAGGCAGGTATTCTAACCAGCTGAACTACCACACCGTTTTGGGTTGCTTCCCGGGTGTCTTTGTTTCCCGATTGCGATGCAAATATACAGCTAAATTTTAAACCTGCAATAGATAAATTGATATTTTCACAGATTCAGGGAAAAATATTTATTTACTTTTGTTCGCAATAAAACCCTTTATTTGCGGTTATTTTAAGAGAAACAAGCATCAATAACATGATTATAACCTTCTTAGTCCCCCCTTCCCTTGACGGAGAAAATCCAGCTGAACGTACGGCGGGTTGCACACGCCTCGTTTATCCGATGCCGAATATATATGAATTAACGGTAGCAGCCGTATTGGAAAAAGAGAATCACGAGGTCCGATACAAGGATTTTGTACTTGAGAATCTCCGGGAAGAGCATCTTGAGAAATTTTTACTTCATGATGAGAGTACTTGTTACATGATATGGTGTGTAAACCTCTCTTTGGAAACCGACCGACTCACCATTCAGTTTATCCGCAACATCAAACCGAATGCCCACATTATCCTGATGGGACCCGGGGTAACGTACTATACCCAAAAATTACTTCTTGACGAACGTATCTTTATCGTGAGAGGGGAACCGGAAGAAACCGTCACCGAATTGCTCCGTTCGTTACAAAATCAGGAATCGCTTCAAGCGATAAAGGGAATCTCTTACCTTAATAAAAAGGGGATCCGCCACAATCCGTCGCGCGATTTGATCCGAGATTTGGATTCACTTCCTTTTCCGGCACGCCATTTTATTGAAAACTATCCCTATTCAAATCCAAAATTAAAATTACAACCTTACACCACCTTATTAACGAGCAGAAATTGTCCGTTTCATTGCATCTATTGTGTTCCCAGTTCCCTAACATTTGCACGAGAACTTGAATACAAAAAAGAGAAAGGGAAAAAACCGCCGGTCTCATTCCGATCTCCGGCAAATGTAATCGCCGAATTGGAACATCTTGCAACGAAAGGATATCGTTCGGTAGGTTTTATCGACGACAACTTCATAACCACAGCATCCAGACTTAAGCCTATCTGCGAAACTTTGAAGAAACATCGATTTGCATGGGGTTGTCAGGCAAGAGTAGACGCCATTAGTGAAGAGGTGGCTGTGTTATTGAGTGAATCCGGTTGTCGGTATGTGGACCTCGGCATTGAAAGCTTTAACGACGAAATTCTGCAATACATCAAGAAGGGAATCACGAGCCAACAAATCTATGATGGGATCAATTTGCTTAAGAAACACAATGTGCCCGTCAAATTAAACATTCTTATCGGAACAAGTCCCCTAGAAACGGTTCAAACGGTAAAGGAAACTTTCCACAAAGCAAAAAAATTAGAGGTCAGTCAGGTGATGTTCAATATCGTTGCTCCGTTTCCGGGTACCGAGTTTTACGATCTTGCCAGAAAGAACGGATGGATTGTGGGGGGGGAATACAAGCCGACGGATGTCCAACACAACTCGATACTTAGTTACCCGCAACTCACAAGCAAACAAATGGAGCATCTTTTATTCAGAAACAACATGCTCTTTTTCCTCCGGCCCTCTTTCGTATGGATGCATATCCGTAAGTTTGATTCCATATCGGATTTTATGACCGCTCTGGTTGCATTGAAAAGAAAATTATTTCACTAATTTAGGTTCGTCCTAATTGTTAACCGATTGCATATGCTCCTTTCTGTTATTCTTCTGAGCTGGAACTCAGAAAAAGATGTCCGCGATTGCCTTGATTCCCTGCTTCCTGCGATTAGGGAGCTTTCGCACGAAGTGATCGTCGTTGACAACGGATCGAAAGACAATACGATCCGTTACCTTCAGGAGTATCGCGAAGAGATCAGACTCCTCAGACTCTCGGAAAACCTCGGAGTGTCCAAAGGTCGAAATGTCGCCTTAAGAGAAGCGCAGGGAAATTACATCTGGATTCTGGATATCGACACCATTGTCAACCGGCAGGCCATCACAGGTATGATCGATTTCCTGGAGAAACATCCCCTCTGTGGCATGTGTGCCTGCAAGTTGACATCGGATCACATGGAGATACAAGACAGTTGTCGCAGACTCCCTTTCTTGCATTATAAAATCATGAACCTACTCTGTTCCGAAGGAGTGAAACGTTACCTCCCCGCATCAGTGATCCGACTGATTCAGGAACAGAATAAGACCCAGTTTTACCGAGAGAAATTAAAAGAGAAAATACCGTTCGAAACGGAATACCTGATCGGCGCCTGTCAACTTTTAAGAAAAGAAGTGCTGTGTCGGACCGGTCTTTTGGACGAGCACATCTTTTACGGACCGGAAGATGCCGATTTCTGTCTCCGGATCCGAAAGTTGAACTATACCATTTTCTGCATCCCCGAACTTTCGATCGTACACCGCTACAATCGAATATCCAACAAACGCTTTTTTTCACGAATGAGCTGGTTACATATCAGGGGACTTTTATATTTTTACGCTAAGCATCGTTTGATATTACCTAAAACAACAAGCAGCCCATGAAAAACACTCCCGTCAATTACCAAGAAGTGGAAAAGGTGATCGCCTCTTTCCATCTTAACGATTTTGGAAAAGCAACCATCCGCGAAGTGGTGGCCATCGCCAATCAGTTGGAACAGGAAACCGGTACCGAATTCATACACATGGAAATGGGTGTTCCGGGACTTCCTCCCTCCTCTTTCGGTCTAAAAGCTGAAACAGAAGCGCTACGAAAAGGTGTCGCTTCCATTTATCCTCCCATCGACGGAATTACGGATCTCAAGAAAGAAGCCTCCCGTTTCGTAAGAGGTTTTATCGGCGTTGACATCAATCCTCAGGGATGCGTTCCGGTAGTGGGTTCGATGCAAGGGTCGTACGCCGCATTTCTGACTTGTTGCCAATGCGATGAAAAGAAAGACACCGTATTGTTCATCGACCCCGGCTTCCCGGTACAAAAGCAACAACTTAATGTAATGGGATACAAAGCCGCCTCTTTTGATGTGTATGAATATCGCGGAGAAAAGCTTCATGATAAACTGGAAAGTTATTTATCGAAAGGAAATATTGCCGCTATTATCTATTCAAACCCAAACAATCCCTCTTGGATTTGTCTGAAGGAAGATGAACTGAAGACCATCGGAACGTTGGCCACCCAATATGAAATCGTTGTTTTGGAAGACCTTGCCTATTTTGCCATGGATTTCCGAAAAGAACTGGGAACGCCGTTCGTCCCCCCATACCAACCGTCCGTAGCACGCTACACCGATTATTATGTGTTGCTCATCTCTGCATCGAAAGCTTTCAGCTATGCGGGGCAACGGATTGGCGTTGCCTGTATCTCGGACAGATTATATCACCAAACCTACCCGGGACTTACCCATCGTTATGGAGGTGGGTCTTTTGGTTCCGTATTCATCCATCGCATCCTTTACGCCCTTTCATCTGGTACCAGCCATTCAGCACAATACGCATTAGCTGCAATGATGAAAGCCGCCTGCGATCGGGAATACGACTTTATCGCAGATGTAAAAGAGTATGGCAGACGCGCCGCACGAATGAAAAACATATTTCTCAAACACGGTTTTCACATCGTCTATGACAAAGATCAGGAGGAAGAAATTGCTGACGGATTTTACTTTACGATCGGTTATCCGGGAATGAGTGGAGGTGAATTGATGAAAGAATTGATCTTTTACGGTATAAGTGCCATTTCGCTTATCACAACCGGAAGTCATCAACAGGGAATTCGCGCTTGCGTTTCCTTCATCAAAGAGAATCAATACGATTTGATGGACGAAAGACTCGCTTTGTTCCATCGCAATCATCCGGTTACTTCACATTCTGACGCAGGCATGAAGGCCTCAGTTTATTAGTAACAGCCACACCGATTCCTAACAGCTATAAATTCACGCTCATTTTATCATTTTATAGGAAAGCAAAATCGCGAGAGGATTACGGAATAAAAAAAGAAGCGGTTCGTTCAATGTATAATTTGAACGAACCGCTTCTTTTTTGGGCGCGCGGAAGAAATCACTACGATTACGGAACAGTGAGAATCCGCAACAAAGGAGCATTCGGGATTTATGTTGTGAAACAGTTTGTTTTTTATTGTCAACATACTCTAAAATAGCTCCTTGCACCTTTGAATAATTAAAGATAATTATTACATTAGATAGGTATTGAATTGAAATAAACCAACATATGATTCTGAAAACAAATCTATTCAAAATCCAGCACAGTGACCTAAAGCCAGAAACAGGGAGTGTGCTTATATCTGAACCTTTTCTTACCGAAGCGTATTTTCAGCGCGCGGTGATTCTTTTGGTTGAATATCACACGGAAGGAAGTATGGGGCTTGTTCTCAACAAACCCACCGGAGTGATCTTAAATGATTTGATCGAAGGTCTCGATACCGTTGAGGATATTCCGGTTTATTGCGGGGGTCCGGTCCGACACGACCGTCTTTTTTACCTCCACACTTTAGGGGATCTGATTCCCGGCTCCCTTCCCATAGGGGATCAGCTATACATCGACGGCGATTTCGAAACATTATTGGCCTATATCCGTTGCGGGAATAAGATCAAAGGCAGAATCCGTTTCTTCATGGGATATTCCGGATGGGAACACCAACAACTCTTGGAAGAGATCCGTGAAAATGCGTGGCTTGTAGCGGAAAACAAAACACTTCCCGACCTATCGGGCGAAGGAGATGATTTTTGGCGCCAAACCTTGATGAAACAGGATCGCAAATACGCCCAATGGCTGAATTACCCCAAAGAACCCTACCTTAATTAACGGATCGAATCTTTTGAAAGAAAGAGACATCTTCATATTTGCGGTTAATCCGGAGCCAATCCTTAAGGATTCCGGCTTCTTCATATCTATTTTTTTGAAAAAGTTTCATACTTGCATCATTGACCCGGGGCACATGCGCATACAATTGACGGATGCCCAGAAATTCAAATGCATATTCCTCCATCAACAATAACGCTTGCGACGCCAAGCCCCGCCCCTGGAATTCGGGGGCGATCAAAATACCTATGGCTGCACGCTGATGAAAAGGATCAAAATCGAACAGATCCACCATTCCCGCCAACCGGTCATTCTCATTGAGAACGATCATCAAACGCAATTGTTTTGATTGAAAGATATCCGTATTGGCTTCTGCAATGTATTCTTTTAAAATATAACGGGAAAACGGACTGATTGTAGATCCGTAACGCCACAAAGAGGTATCATTCTCCCAATGATAAAAAGCCCCGATATCTTCGGGTTCAGGGGCTCTCAGATAGATCGTATCGTTTTTAAGCATCACTTCATTATTTTAAGCTTCATCATTTTAAGCCTCATCATTTTCAGCTTCCTCTTCCTCTTCGGAAAGATCGTAAGTTATTCTTTTCACAGTAGGGATACAGAATACACTGGCTACCAGAACCATTCCGGCAATCAACAGAAACGAATAATTCTGCGACACGAAGTATCCCGTAAGATTTAATAAAGCCAACACTTCCAAAACACCCAGACGGATCAATGCATTTTTCTTATAAGCAGCAATTCGATGTGACACAGAGCGGATCTCCCGGATCTTTTTCATGCGGATTCCAAAATAACGCAATGCTGCCGGAATACCCCCCAAAGTGACCAAGACCGCTACAGACTGCAGCTGGGTAGTGAGTGCATGATCGGGCGCCTCATACTTTATAAAGCCACCCCAGGCATGAACGGCGATAAATCCCATCATCAGAATCAGAAACAAGTTGTATTGAATACGGAGGACTTTTAAAATCTGCGAGATCTCTTGAGTGGATAATTGAAGGCTCTTTTTGTTTTGATTTCTTTTACTCATTTGTATATATTCTATTTTGATAATACCGAATACGGCCTTACATCTTAAAGGCATCCGTAAATAATGTTCTATTCTGAATGGAACGTCCTAATGTGATCTCATCCGTATATTCAATTTCATCGCCGATAGAAACACCTCTGGCGATAATACTGATTTTCACTTGGTAAGGAGCGAGTTTTCTAAAAATATAAAAATTGGTTGTATCACCCTCCATCGTGGTACTCAAGGCCAAAATAACCTCTTTTATTGATCCGGATTTGATACGTTCCACCAAAGATTCAATCTGAAGATCCGCCGGCCCGATACCGTCCATCGGTGAGATTATTCCACCCAACACATGGTAAAGACCGTTGAATTGCCGGGTATTCTCCACCACCATCACCTCTTTGACATTCTCCACTACACAGATGACAGAGTCATCCCGAGAGGGTTCTGCACAAAGTGCGCAAACATCCGTATCCGAAACGTTATGACACACCTTGCAATATTTAACCTCTTTGGACAAGCGAATGATCGCCTTACCAAAATTCTCGGCCATTTCAGGTGATTGACGAAGAATGTACAACACCAAACGAAGCGCTGTTTTTCTGCCTATGCCCGGTAATTTGGCAAACTCATTCACCGCATCTTCCAATAATGCGGAAGGATATTTCTGATTCATTTAAATATAATCTATTTTTTACATACAAAAATACTCAAAATACCTCATTCATCGCCTTCTGAAAAAGGAAACTCTATGATTTTTATTATTGGGCTCAAAAACGTATCTTTGTATGTTGAATCGCACTCATAAAGAGGCGCTCTAAATATATTCATATGGAAATCAAAGACGCACAATTCGTCATCAGTAATACCGACGTCAAGAAATGTCCGGATGGAAATCAACCGGAATACGCTTTTATCGGACGCTCAAACGTAGGCAAATCATCTCTTATCAATATGCTTACCAATCGCAAAGGATTGGCCATGACTTCTTCGATGCCGGGTAAGACGCAGCTTATCAACCATTTTATCGTTAACGACGAATGGTATATCGTTGACCTTCCAGGCTACGGCTATGCACAACGTGGCAAACAGGGAAGAGACAACATCCGCCGCATCATCGAGGATTACATTCTGGAACGCGACCAAATGACAGCCCTTTTCGTTTTGATCGACTCACGCCACGAACCTCAGAAAATCGACATGGAGTTTATGGAATGGTTGGGGGAAAACGGTGTTCCTTTCTGTATCGTATTTACGAAACTAGACAAATTGGGCAAACGCCAGTGGGCTGACAACAAACAGAAATACGTAAGTAAACTGGAAGAGCAATGGGAAGAACTTCCTCCTATTTTCGAGACTTCATCCGAAGACCGTATCGGACGAATGGAGATTCTTGACTGGATAGAAGCCGTTAATAAAAGTCTGAAATAATCAGTTACACACCTGTCATCTAATGGAAAACCGTAATAAAAGTCGTGAGTTCATGCGAAAAGCAATTGAACTCTCAATAGACAACGTGACGAATGGAGGTGGTCCTTTCGGTGCTGTCATCGTAAAGGATCAGGAAATCATTGCCACCGGAGTAAACCGGGTAACATCGGAAAACGACCCGACAGCCCATGCTGAGATATCCGCGATACGCGAAGCCTCGAAAAAACTCGGGACCTATGATCTGAGCGGATGTGAGATCTATTCCTCTTGCGAACCGTGTCCGATGTGTCTGGGCGCCATTTATTGGGCTCATCTCGATAAACTCTATTACGGAAATACCAAAGCGGATGCTCAAGCGATCGGTTTCGACGATCAGTTCATATACAAAGAACTCGAACTTGCCCCTTCCGATAGAAAACTGCCTTCGCACGAAATGCTTCACGAGGAGGCGCTGGAAGGCTTTAAAGCTTGGAGTAACAATGAAGATAAAATAACCTATTAAAGATATCAATATGCTACACACGTGGTTCGAATGCAAGGTGCGTTATGACAAAACCCTTGAAAACGGGATGCAAAAAAAGGTAACGGAACCTTATTTGGTGGATGCACTCTCTTTTACGGAAGCTGAAGCGCGCATCATCAAAGAGATCACCCCATTCATCAATGGCGAATTTGAGATCGCAGACATCAAAAAAGCAAAAATCAATGAGATGTTTTTTGACGAAAGCGGCGACAGATGGTACAAGGCTAAAGTAAACTTCATCACATTGGATGAAAAAAGCGGAGTTGAAAAGAAAACGGCAAGCAACATGTTGGTTCAAGCCTCTGATCTTCCGAAAGCCCTTCAAGGTTTGATTCAGGGAATGTTGGGCACTTTGGCCGATTATGAGATCGCTTCCATTACAGAAACCATGATCATGGATGTTTACCCTTACTCAGCCGACGACAAAGAGGTATAAAAAAACAACACAACAAGGTGGTATAAAATGAATACGGTCATACAAGAGAACTTGCAAGAAATAAAAAAAAGCATTCCATCGGGAGTAGAACTCGTGGCGGTATCTAAATTTCATCCGGTTAACGAACTGCAACAAGCTTATGATGCCGGACAACGGGTTTTCGGAGAAAGCAAAGTTCAAGAACTGGTTCAGAAACAGGAGGCGATGCCCAAAGACATCCGTTGGCATTTTATTGGTCATTTGCAAACCAACAAGGTGAAATACATCACGCCTTTCATCGACATGATCCACAGCGTTGATTCTTTGAGACTTCTGAATGAAATAAACAAAGAAGCCTTTAAAGCGAACCGTGTTGTCGATGTTCTATTGCAGATCCACATCGCCACAGAACAAACCAAATTCGGATTTTCCCCTAAAGAGTGCCTTGATATGCTCCGAACCCATACGCTTGATGAGTGGAAAAACATTCGCATCCGAGGTGTCATGGGAATGGCTACCTTTACCGATGACACCTCTCAGATACGAAAAGAGTTTCAACAACTGACTACACTCTTCAAGGAACTGAAATCAGAACTGTTTGCCCATTCGCCTTATTTTAACGAACTCTCTTTCGGCATGAGCGACGATTACCTCATTGCCATCGAAGAGGGAAGCACGCTGGTACGAATCGGCAGCAGCATCTTCGGCGCTCGGAATTATTGAAGTACGGATTCACAAATTGAACAGTCGCACAAACAGATTGTGGCAAAATGCCCGCGCAGAAATCTTTCACGGATTTTTACGCGGGCATTTTGCGTTACACTCCCTCTTTTTAAGACACAATCGAGAAGAATCTCCATTCAATCCAACCAATATTTAGATTATTTGTTATATCATTGTAAATAAAAATCAAATTATGGCGACAATCAATACCGAAGTAACCTATGCGGGACTCAAACTAAAAAATCCGTTTGTGATTTCAAGTTCAGGTCTTACGGAAAATGCTGACAAGATCGAGATTCTTGAAAAATGCGGAGCATCTGCCGTAGTTCTCAAATCTTTATTTGAAGAACAAATCATGATGAATGTAGAGAAAGACCTTCAGAGTGGAAATTACGACTATCCTGAAGCACACGACTTTCTACAGAATTTCCTAACGGCAGATCACATTGAAAAATACTTGAATGTAATTCGTGAAAGCAAAAAAAGATGCTCTATTCCTATTATCGCCAGCATCAACTGCTATTCGAAACGCTCATGGATACAATTCGCAAAAAGCATTGAAGAAGCAGGTGCGGACGCACTGGAAGTAAACATCATGCTTGTGAATACAGACAAAGAGAGCAAACCGGATGTTTCTGAAACACTCCATATTGAGATTCTTGCTGAACTAAAAAAGGTAATTAAGATTCCGGTTATCATGAAATTGAGCAACCATTTCACGAATCTTGTTTATTTGGTCAACCAACTTCAGCACAATGATGCCGACGGAGTAGTGCTTTTCAACCGCAGCTTCTCCCCCGATATAGATATTAAGAATCTACGATTCACAACAGGGCCGGTATTGTCGGATCCTACGATCTTCCATGAAACACTTCGTTGGACAGGGATCGTTTCCGGAATGGTACCGAAGATTGATATCGCCGCGTCAGGAGGAATCCACGATGCCGAAAATGCAATCAAAGCTCTTTTGGCAGGAGCCAAAGTAACCCAGCTTTGCTCCGTCATTTATAAAGAAGGACCCGATCAGATCGCTTTTATGAATACCAAACTGATCAGTTGGATGCAAGAACATGGGTTCGAACGGATCGATCAATTCAGAGGAAAAATGAATTTCGCCAATTTCGAAGATGAAAACTATTATGAACGCACCCAATTCATGAAGTACTTTTCAAATAGAGACAACTATCCGCCGATGCAATAAACGGTTTAATTCGTATTTCCGATCAGGCTTTCAATCCAAGGATTGAAAGCCTGATCTTTTTGTAACACCTTTGAAATATTTAAAATTCACCATATTTTAACTAAATATTACCTATTGTAATATAATTTGAGATTTACTTCCAAAAAATATGTCATAAAACACTATTATAGCACTTGCAGCATAAAGCTTAAGTGTTACTTTTACACAGCGTTAAAAAAATCAACTATTCTAAACCAAAAAACACAGGTCTCATGTGTAATACAACTTGCTTAAAAGAAAACATCACCGGATTAAATCCGGACAATTTTAGAGCTTCGATAGAGGGAAAACCCGTTGAGCTATACGTTCTGAAAAATAAGAACGGAATGGAGATCTGCGTTTCCAATTTCGGTGCAATCGTTATGTCAATCATGGCACCCGATCGCAACGGTAAATTTGAAAATGTAGTGTTGGGGCATGACTCTCTTGAGAACATTCAAAAGTGTGTAGAACCTTATTTGGGTGCAACCATCGGACGATACGGTAACCGCATTGCAAAAGGGAAATTCACGCTGGACGGAAAAGAGTACACATTGGCGGTTAATAATGGACCGAACAGTCTGCACGGCGGATTGAAAGGGTACAACGCGAAAGTGTGGGATGCCGAACAGCCAGATTCTCACACCCTGATTCTGAAATATGTATCACCAAACGGTGAAGAAGGGTATCCGGGAAATCTGGAAATCGTAATGACATACACATTGACGGACCAGAATGAATTCCGAATCGATTACATCGCGCATACGGATCAGAAAACAATCTGCAATCTGACAAACCACGCGTTCTTTAATTTGGCGGGTATTGCAAATCCAACTCCGTCTATCGAGAATAACATCGTAACGATTAATGCAGATCATTTCATTCCGATTGACGAGGTTTCTATTCCGACAGGAGAAATCCTTAAAGTAGCGGATACTCCGATGGATTTCCGTACACCGCATGCAGTTGCAGATCAGATTAACAGTACCGATCAGCAAATTGTAAACGGAGCAGGATACGACCATACTTATGTATTAAATAAGAAAGAGGTTGGAGAATTATCATTCGCAGCAGAATGCATCGAACCGAAAAGCGGAAGATCACTGAAGGTATTTACAACAGAACCGGGTGTTCAGCTCTATACAGGAAACTGGCTTGGTGGTTTTGAAGGAATGCACGGAGCAACATTCCCTGCTCGCAGCGCAATCTGTTTTGAAACGCAACATTTCCCGGACAGTCCGAACCAACCGCATTTCCCTTCTGTGATTCTGAATCCGGGAGAAACATATACTCAAACATGCATTTACCAATTCGGCATTGCTGAGTAATCCAAAGAAAGAAACTTAATTAATCACATTTATATAACACTCAATTTCAGAAATGGAAAATACAAAATCTAAAAACTACGCATTGCCGATAGCAATGATGTTCGCGCTTTTCTTTATGATCTCGTTTGTAACGGGACTTCAGAATCCACTAGGGGTAATTGTTAAAAACCAGTTTAACGCCTCTAACCTAATGTCACAGCTTGGTAATGCAGCTAACTTTATCGCTTACGCATTCATGGGTATTCCTGCCGGTTTGCTACTTCAGAAAATCGGTTATAAGAAAACGGCTCTTGCTGCTATCGCAGTAGGTTTCGTAGGGGTTTCTATCTCTTGGTTCTCTGGACAGCTTTCTAGCTTCGGCGTTTACCTTTTCGGTGCATTCGTATCAGGTTTTTCTATGTGTATGCTGAATGCAGTAGTTAACCCGATGCTTAACACACTTGGTGGAGGTGGTAACAAAGGTAACCAGTTGATCCAGTTGGGTGGTGCAATCAACTCAATCGGAGCAACAATCGTTCCGGTTTTGGGTGGATACCTAATCGGTACGGTTACTCAGAACACAGCGATCAGCGACGCAACTCCAGCCCTATTCCTTGCGATGGGTATCTTTGCGTTGGCTTTCATCGTATTGTTCTTTGTAAACATCCCTGAGCCTTTCGTTGAGAAAAAAGAGAAAATCAAAGACAAACACAGTGCAATGTCATTCCGTCACTTCCGTTTCGGTATCCTTTGTATCTTCGTTTACGTTGGTGTTGAAGTAGGTATTCCGAACTTCGTGAACTTGTTTATGACTTCATCTCTAGATATGGGTGGTCTTGCTATGGATACAACTATCGCTGGTTCAGTAATCGGAACATACTGGTTCTTGATGTTGATCGGTCGTCTAGTAGGTGCGTCTGTAGGAGCGAAAGTTTCTAGTAAGGCGATGTTGACATTCGTATCTTCTTTGGGTATGATCTTGGTTGCAGCTGCAATCTTCAGCCCGATCTCTACAAAAGTGAGCATGCCGGTATTCCAGTCTGACCTTTCATTCGGTCTTGCTGAAGTTCCTGTAAGCATCATGTTCCTTATTCTTTGTGGTCTTTGTACTTCTGTAATGTGGGGTGGTATCTTCAACCTTGCAGTTGAAGGTCTAGGTAAATACACAGCAATGGCATCCGGTATCTTCATGGTAATGGTTTGCGGTGGCGGTATCCTACCACTTATCCAGGGATATGTAGCTGACCTTACAAGCTTCGTTGCAAGCTACTGGGTTATCTTCATCGCTTTGGCTTACATGTTGTACTACGCTTTGATCGGTTGCAAAAACGTAAACAAAGATATTCCGACAGCATAATAAATTTTTATCATATCACTTGCAGATTCTCTCCTCTCCGGAGAGAATCTCATTTTTACCCTAATCAAAATATTAAATCACATTTGTCATGGATAACAATACTGTAAGAACACTTTTCAAAGAAAAATTCGGCACGGAAGGTGCACTTTTCTTCTCTCCCGGCCGTGTTAACCTAATCGGCGAGCATACTGACTACAATGGCGGATGCGTACTTCCGGGCGCTATCGATAAAGGAATGTTGGCTGAAATCAAGCCAAATGGAACGGATAAGGTAAAAGCCTACTCTGTTGACCTGAACGATTACGCTGAATTCGGACTGAATGAAGAAGATGCTCCTACTCAGAGTTGGGCAAGATACATCTTCGGTGTGTGCCGTGAGTTGATCAAACGTGGCGGCGAAGTGAAAGGTTTTGACACTGTATTCTCAGGTGATGTGCCTCTAGGCGCAGGTTTGTCTTCATCAGCGGCATTGGAAAGTACCTATGCATACGCTTTGAACGAACTTTACAACCTGGGCTTTGATAAAAAGACGTTGGTTCTTGTGGGCCAGAAAACAGAACATAACTATTGCGGTGTAAACTGCGGAATCATGGACCAGTTCGCTTCAATCTTCGGTAAAGAGGGACATCTGATCCGTTTGGACTGTAGCACGATGGAATATGAATACGTACCGTTCAACCCACAAGGTTACAAAGTGGTTTTGGTTGACTCTGTTACAAAGCACGAACTTGTTGACTCTCCGTACAACAAACGTCGTCAGTCTTGTGAAAACGCGGCTGCTGCGATTGCAAAAAATCATCCTGAAGTGAAACTTTTGGGCGATGCAAACCTTGAAATGCTTGCTGAAGTGAAAGATCAGATCAGTGCTGAAGATTTCATGCGTGCAACTTATGCTATTGAAGAAAACGAACGCTTGGTTCAGACTTGCGAAGCTCTGAAACAGGGGGATTACGCTACAGTTGGTAAAAACGTATATGCAACGCACAAAGGGATGAGCGAACTTTACGAAGTGAGCACCGTAGAACTTGACTACCTGAATGAAATCGCTAAAGAGTGTGGCGTTACAGGTTCACGTATCATGGGCGGTGGCTTCGGCGGTTGTACGATCAACATCGTTCCGGATGACAAATACGATAACTTCATTGAAACAGCGATCGCTAAATTCACTGAAAAATTCGGAGTGTCTCCAAAAATCTATCCTGTAAAAATCAGTGACGGGGCTCGTCGTCTGGCATAATCCCCTCCGATCTCATAATTTAAAAGGCAGAGAGGGATTCGTTCCTCTCTGCCTTTTTTTAAACCATCTATAGCCATGACTTCAAATTCATTTTATTCACATACGGATCGCTTTTTAGTTTCAGTGGACTGCATCGTTTTGGGTTTTCACGAAAAAGAGTTGAAAATTCTAACCAGCCGCCGCTTATTAGAACCGGAAAAAGGTAAACATTCGCTCTTCGGAGGATTCGTTTTCGCCAGCGAAAGCATCACCCAGGCAGCCAGAAGGGTACTTCATAAACTGACCGGCATCGACCACCTCTACATGGAGCAGGTTGGCACTTACGGAGACCTGAATCGCGATCCTGCCGAAAGAGTTATTTCTGTTGCATACGTAGCACTGATCAACCTGGAAGATTATGATCCGGGACTGATGGAAGAGCATCACGCAGAGTGGCTAAATCTGGAAGAGAGTGATTTACTTATTTTCGATCACAAGAAAATGGTTAACGATTCGGTTCAACTCCTTCGAAAAAAAGCTTCCGCTTTCTCTGTCGGGTTCAATCTACTTCCTGAAAAATTCACACTCACCCAGCTGCAAGCACTTTATGAGGCTCTTTACAGCGAACCTCTCGACAAACGTAATTTCAGAAAGAAAGTATTGTCACTCGATATATTGAACCGACTTGAAGAAAAAGATAAGATCCACTCACGCAAAGGAGCTTATTTTTATACACTGAGCGATGAGTATCAGAAAAAACTACAAAAAGAAAACTTTTCTTTTTCCAAGTAAGAGAAAGGCACCAAAACGCGATTCTACATCACTCTGAGCGCATTACCGGTTTTTGTCCCCGATTATTAATATGGAAAATTGAAACAAAAAGTAAGTAAAAACGGTTATATTTTGGGGAACTCATGGTTAGTCCTACCCGAAAATAACAAAGAAAGTTATATCTTTGCGGAAATTTATCGTATCACATGGACAAGTTATCATCATTAAACAAAGCAGCAGATAATATTCGTATCCTCGCTGCCGCAATGGTCGAAAAGGCTAAATCCGGACACCCTGGCGGTGCAATGGGTGGAGCAGACTTTACAAATGTTCTTTACTCGAAGTTCTTAATCTACGATCCAAAGGATCCGATGTGGATTAACCGTGACCGTTTCTTCCTTGATCCGGGCCATATGTCGCCTATGCTTTACGCAGTTTTGGCTTGTACCGGAAAATATACGATGGAAGAATTGAAACAATTCCGTCAATGGGGAAGCCCAACTCCGGGACATCCTGAAGTGGATTTCAAACGTGGTGTGGAAAACACCTCCGGTCCTCTCGGACAAGGTCATGCAATGGCTGTAGGTGCTGCTATCGCAGAACGTTTCCTTGCAGCTCGTTTCGGCGACTGGATGAGCCACAGAACTTACGCCTTCATCTCAGACGGTGGTATCCAGGAAGAGATTTCTCAAGGTGCGGGACGTATTGCCGGCTATCTTGGTTTGAATAACCTGATCATGTTCTATGACAGCAATGACATTCAGCTTTCTACCGACACGGAAGCAGTAACTACTGAAGACACAGCGAAAAAGTATGAAGCTTGGGGCTGGAACGTTATGACAGTTAACGGAAATGATGCTCAGGAGATTATTTTCGCCCTTGAATCAGCACAGAAAGAGACAAAAAAACCTACTCTGATCATTGGAAAAACCACAATGGGTAAAGGAGCGTTAGGCGCAAACGACGAATGCTTCGAACGCAAATGCTCAACTCACGGCCAGCCATTGTCGGCTGCAGGTGCTTCTATCTCCAGAACTATCGAAAATCTTGGCGGAAATCCAGAAAATCCATTCCAGCTATTCCCTGCCACTGAAGAACTTTACGCGAAACGCGAAGAGGAATTGATCAAAATCGCTACCGAGAAAAAAGCAAAACAAGCTGAATGGGCTAAAGAAAACCCTGAATTAGCAGCTAAACTTGAGCAGTTCTTCTCAGGTAAACTACCTAATATCGATTATGCAGCTATCGCTCAGAAACCGGGTCAGGCTACACGTGTAGCTTCGGCGAACGTATTGAGCGTATTCTCTAAAGAAGTAGAGAACATGATCGTTTCTTCTGCCGACCTTGCCAACTCGGACAAGACTGACGGCTTCCTAAAAAATACTCACGCATTCAAATATCAGGATTTCTCAGGCGCTTTCTTCCAGGCTGGCGTTTGTGAACTTTCCATGGCTGCCATCATGAACGGTATGGCTCTTCACGGAGGTGTTATTCCGGCATGTGGTACTTTCTTCGTATTCTCTGATTACGAAAAACCAGCTATCCGTATTGCAGCGTTGATGGAACAACCAACAAAATTCATCTGGTCTCATGACGCTTTCCGCGTGGGAGAAGATGGTCCAACGCATCAGCCAATTGAACAGGAGGCTCAGATTCGTTTGTTGGAACAGTTGAAAAACCATAGCGGTAAAAACTCTATGTTGGTTCTTCGCCCTGCAGACAGCGCAGAAACAACCGTTGCATGGAAAATGGCGATGGAAAACATGGACTCTCCTACCGGCTTGATCCTTTCTCGTCAGAATGTGAAAGATCTTCCATCTATCTCAGGCGACCGCTTCAAAGATGCCCTACAGGCTGAAAAAGGAGCTTACATCCTGATGAAAGATGAAAATCCTGACATTATCTTGGTTGCTAACGGATCTGAAGTTGCTACTCTTGTTGATGGAGCAGCCCTTTTGAAAGAGCGCGCAGGCATCTCTTGCCAGATCGTTTCAGCTCCTTCCGAAGGTTTATTCTTCAATCAGCCGGCTGCATATCGCGAAGAGGTTATCCCGTCAAACAAACCGGTATTCGGTTTGACTGCCGGTCTGCCTTCAACTCTTTATCGCCTGGTTGGTCCAAACGGAAAAGTTTGGGGTCTTGACCATTTCGGTTATTCCGCTCCTTACACGAAACTTGACGAAGAATTCGGCTTTACAGCAGAAAACGTATTCAAGCAGGTTACTGAAATGCTTAACAAATAAAATAGTTATACAGGCTGATTCGCCGGAATAGAGAACTTTCCGGCGTGCAGCCTGTTTTTATTAATAGCCGGCCAGGTTTAATCACCTTCAGCCCGACAGATAAATAAGGAGGATGAATTTCACTCCCGATATTGTTTAAACATTTATATATTATACAATGAGCACTCTACCAATTGGATTGGCATGTGACCATGCCGGTTTTGAAAAAAAACAAGTTGTTATCGAACTCTTGAAATCGAAGGAAATTCCTTATACGGATTTCGGTTGCTACTCAACAGAGGCTTGTGACTATGCAGATCCGGCACATGAACTTGGATATGCAATAGACAAAGGTGAAATTAAAACCGGTATTGCTATCTGTGGAAGTGGAAACGGAATCAATATGACGCTTAACAAGCATCAAAATGTTCGTTCTGCTCTTTCATGGACAAAAGAAATTGCCGAATTAGCTCGTCTTCACAATGATGCAAATGTTTTGGTTATGCCGGGACGTTTCATTGATGCCGATACCACCGAAGCGATTGTAAATGCATTCCTGAATACAGAATTCGAAGGTGGACGTCACCAGCGTCGCATTGAGAAAATTCCATTGGCGAAATAATTAGCCTGGATTTATCTTAAATGAAAGGGATTGTGTTAAATGCACAATGAATTAAAATTGCCGCCGAAAGTTTATTTTCAACTTTCGGCGGCAATTGTTTTTTCAATCAATCCTCCGGAAAATTCGCAGGTTCAAAAAACGCCTCTTCTTATAGAATATTCCTTTGATATCTTAAATATTAACTCCCAATTCAAATATTATTTAATATCTTGCTGATATTAAAAACACTACCACGCAAAACAATCAAATTAAAACACAAGTATAAACGCAAACATTTAACCTATGAATCTAAAAATACTACTTCTTATCCTTTCTTTTACCGGAATATCCGGTCATGCACTTCATTCACAAACTGATAATACCGAAGCGCTACGTTATGAAATCGTTGATCAAAACAAAAAGAGTTGTCGACTGATAAAGCCAACTACTAACATAAAGGGAGATTTGGTGATTCCCGACAGCATTACCATCAGCAACCAAAAGTATGGGGTAACTCATATCGGGAGTTATGCTTTTGTCAATTTATTTCAGATCAGATCAGTGACTTTTCCCCAAACACTAGAAGTAATTGAAGCTGGTGCATTCCTGAATTGTACCGGACTAACAGAAATAACGCTGCCTGCTTCACTTACAGCAATTCACAACTATGCATTTGCCCAATGTAGCAACCTATGGCGTTTCATCGTAGCGGAAGGCAATCGACATTTTTCCACAGATGCCGATTTCGCCCTATTTGACAAGGACAAAACAATCCTTCACTACTACCCCTCTAACCGAAATGTAGTACCCCTAGATACCCCCTATACACTGCCTGAATCTGTTCTTCAAATCGGAAGTTATGCTTTCTTTAATAACAAGGGGTTAACCGGAATTATTCTTCCACAAGGGTTAAAAGAGATTGGTGATCACGCTTTCTCGATATGTAGAAACCTTAAGGGAGTAGATCTGCCAGCGGGACTGGAGTCAATCGGCAAGTATTGTTTTCAGTTTGATTCGGGAATAACGGAGATACAGATTCCTGCTACTGTAAAAAAAATCGGTGAGGGAGTCTTTAAAGATTGCACCTCCTTGCGGGAAATCCGGGTAACGGCAGGAAATAAAAATTATGTGAGCGTCGGAGGGAATCTATACAGTGCAGACAGAGCTCAATTTCTGGCTTATCCTGCTGCTAGCGATCCGGTGAGAATAAAACTCGACGATCGGGTTAAAACTATTGGTGCGGGTGCATTTTCGAGCGCATCTAAACTGCAGCTCATTACATTGCCGGAGAATCTGAGCAGTATCGGTCCGTATGCATTTTCTACCTGTGAATCTCTTGAAAAGATCTCCGTTCCCGGAGGAGTAAGCAAACTGCCAGCGGACTGCTTTTGGAGTTGCTCCGCACTGAAAGAGGTGATTCTGCACCAAGGGTTGAATTATATCGGAGGCACCTCATTTGCTTTTTGCATCTCGTTAACATCGCTCGAATTACCTGAATCGGTTCATCAAATCATGGGTACGGCATTCGATAACTCGGGATTAAAGAATCTGAGAGTCTTGAATCCGGTTCCTCCGGAATGGAGTGCGGGACTTTCGGAAATTTTTCAACCGGATGGCTGCATGTTGTACGTTCCCGAAGAGAGCATCTCGGAATATTTGAAAAGCGAAGGATGGAGTCTGTTCAAGGAGATAAAACCAATTGTCACGACCGGCATTACGGAAGTGTCACCGAATACGGGGATTACAGTAAGTCGAAATCAATTAATCCTAACAGGTGAAACCTCCGGAAAGACACTTAGCATCTATTCTATTTCAGGGAAATGCATCTACAACAAGGTACTTACTGCAAATGAGACCTCCGTATCGATTCCCCACTCCGGTATATACTTGGTAAAGATTGATCATAAGACCTTCAAGGCAAGAATCGGAGAGCGATAAACACCTGAATTCAGATTTCCCTGGCGAGGGTGAAATCAACGAGCAATTCTGATCTTTGCGCTCAAACACCGTTCGTCCGTACCGACCCGAATGAGATAATAACCCGATGAGATGGCATCGGTTGGTAGAAGCACATGATCGGGGGCACCGATCATGTGCTCGTAATAAACCACCTTGCCAGTCAAATCCAAAACCGTCATAAATCGCACTCCCTTGCAATGAATACTCAGATATCCCTGTGCGGCGGAACCGGTAATCACTAATTCATTTTCCGCTTCTTCAACTGCGATACCCGAAGTTCCGAGATTGATTCCCGTTAACAAAGGATCATGATCGGAATAGCGGTACGGTTTATCAGGAAGGCATTTTTCAGCATTCTTGTATCCAATGGCAGCTACTTCATCAGCATTCACGGACCAAGGCTGAACTTCAGCTACTTGAGCAGACAAAGAGGAAGTAGTGAATACGTGATCAATATACCCGACCTGCCCCTGATAAGTGTAACTGTAGCCTTGTGGTACGTATTTTTCCACTTCATTGACCAGGCCTCCCGCTTCAAGAATACGAATCGGATCTTCCTGTGAATAAGCATTCAGGTCACCAACAACCAATACATCTTTGTCATTAAACTCATATTGCAGTTTTTTCAGAAAAGACAACGTTGCTTTTGCTTCCCGTATTCGGGTAGCATTACTTTTTCCCTGCCCGTCGTTCTGATCGGCATTCTCTCCGCTTCCACTAGATTTGGAGATAAAGTGATTCATATTCACAACTAGTCTTTCACCGTTTGAAAGCAGTTCAAACCCAATCGCTATTTTCCTTTTATTCAAGTAAGCTAATTCTGCTATCTCATTAAATTGAAATGTACCGTAAGGTCTGACAAGCCTCCGATGATAAATAAATCCCGATTTTGTATAGCGTGTTGCTTTTACATCGCCGTCAAACACATATTCATAATCATCCGATCCGATGAAACGATTCATACCCGACACAAGATCCTGCAACGCCTTCTCCCCTTCTCCCACTTCACAAAGTGCATATATCCCGGCATCCATCGCCAACAAAGCTCTAATTATTTTCTCCCGCTGACGATTGAATTCGGGCTGATTCTTCGCGCCATTACCCTCACTCCACATGAGGGAATCGGCGATATAATGACAAAGATTGGCACTGACTACTTTTAGGTTAATACCGCTCATTGCTTTAGGAGCATCCGTTCTATCTGAGTTTTCAAAATAGACCGGTTGGGTAGGATGAATGAAATACTTCCCATATTGGAAAAGAATCGTTCCGGTAAGTTCCGGTATAACCGAACCGGTTCTTCGCGAGCCGATTTCATCGGTATAAGAAAAACGTGACGATTTTGCCAACTCCAGTCGCTCTTCCTGATTTCGGCGTAGCGTGTTCAGGTAACCGCTTGAAGCCGGCAGTTCGACTTCCGTAGGGATGCGTTGTCGATGAGAAGAGAGCGTAAGTTGTCCGTAATTTTCCAGAGATGAGTTAGAAATCACGACCATCGGATTGGTGATGGTGACTTCTTGGTTGAGATAAGGTGCGAGATCGCACGGAAAGGTGATTTTTTCCTGAGCTGAAAGGGAAAAAAGAGAAACCAATAAAAAAGAAAACGTGTAGATTTTATACATCGGATACTTAGCAAAAAAAAGCGGTTCCCCATTGGAGAACCGCTTTGTATTATTTAGAGAAAAATTACTCCCATTCGATTGTTGCCGGTGGTTTAGAGCTGATGTCATAAACAACGCGGTTTACACCTCTTACCTTATTAATGATTTCATTTGAAACCTTTGCAAGGAATTCATAAGGAAGATGAGACCAGTCTGCCGTCATTCCGTCTGTTGAAACGACTGCGCGAAGCGCTACCGCATTTTCATAGGTACGCTCGTCACCCATAACACCTACGGATTGTACAGGCAACAGGATCACACCTGCCTGCCATACCTGATCATAAAGACCGTTATCCTTCAGTCCCTGAATAAAGATGTGATCCGCTTCCTGAAGAATACGTACCTTATCAGCAGTAACATCTCCAAGGATACGTACACCAAGACCCGGGCCCGGGAAAGGATGGCGACCGATCAGTTCCGGTGCGATACCTAATTCGCGGCCTACACGACGAACTTCATCCTTAAACAAAAGACGAAGTGGCTCAACCACTTTCAGGTTCATCTTAGCAGGTAGTCCTCCCACATTGTGGTGAGACTTGATGACCATACCTGTAATATTCAACGATTCGATTACGTCAGGATAGATGGTTCCCTGCGCCAACCATTTAATATCTGTTAGTTTGTGGGCTTCCTGATCGAAAATATCGATAAAACCTTTACCGATAATCTTTCTCTTCTGTTCAGGATCCGTTACACCAGCCAATTCTTTGTAAAAATGTTCTTTTGCATCGATTCCAAGAACGTTCAAGCCCATGTGTTCATAGTTCTTAAGAACCGTCTCAAACTCATCTTTACGAAGCAAGCCGTTATCTACGAAGATACAAGTTAGATTTTTACCGATCGCTTTATTCAAAAGTACCGCGGCAACCGTTGAATCCACACCTCCCGAAAGAGCAAGAATCACATTGTCGTCACCCAACTGCTCGCGTAGAGAAGCTACAGTACTTGCAATGTAAGAAGCTGGAGTCCAATCTTTTGCACAACCGCAAATATCGCTTACGAAATTGTTCAAAAGGGCTGTACCGTCTTCACTGTGATACACTTCCGGATGGAACTGTACTCCCCAGGTCTGTTCGCCTTCCACTTTGAAAGCTGCGAATTTGACCTCTTTCGTACTGGCTACCAACTTGAAATTTTCCGGAACCAACGTGATTGAATCGCCGTGTGACATCCAAACCACAGAATTGTTTCTTACGCCTTTGAAAAGAATATCGCCTTCTTCATGCCAATCAAGGTGTGCGCGTCCGTATTCGCGGCTTGCACATGCCTCTACTTTACCTCCTGAAGAGTGAGCCAGGTATTGCGCACCATAGCATACCCCTAATACCGGGAATTTTCCACGGATATCGGTCAGGTCGATTTGTAAAGCATTTGGGTCATTAACAGAGAAAGGACTTCCTGAAAGAATTACACCTTTGATACCATCGGTGTTTTCAGGGAACTTGTTGTAGGGAAGAATTTCGCAATAAGCATTCAGTTCACGCACTCTGCGAGCGATCAACTGGGTATATTGCGAACCAAAATCAAGAATAATAATTTTTTCCTGCATGTTATAGCTCTAAAGAGGTTTTCGCCCGACAAAAGTAGGCAATTGCTACCAATATTACAAATTTGATTTATCTGTAGAAATTTTATTCACTTACGCGTTTGATGATATTGTAAGCTCCGATCATTCCCAATTCACCGGCTTTGCTCAGATCAGCTACCCCTTTGGCAGTCTGTCCCAGATAGATAAATACCAATCCTCTGTTGAAGTATGCTTCCGCAAAATCGGTATCGAGTTCAATGGCTCTGTTCAAATCAAGTAGCGCAGATTTATAATCTTTTTGCATACTATTAACATTCGCACGATTGAAATAGGCGTATACGAACTTCGGATCCAATTCGATCACTTTATCATAATCGCGCATGACCATTTCAAATTCAAGCTTGCGTACGTTTATCCCCTCATTCAGTCCCGGAATCGGCAATTCGTTTTTCTTGTTTTTCGGGTTGAATCCGTCGGTAAGGTTTAGCTTCATTCCCACAACCGGATTCAGTTCTGCCGTTTCATTCTTATTCATGAGTGTTTCAAGTTGTTTCATACGAACAGCGGCTCGATTGAAATATCCCAAAACAAAATCGTCGCGCAAAGCAATCGTACGATTCAAGTCATCAATGGCATTCTGGAAATCCTGCACAAGCATAAAGTCCATGCTTCGTCCGAAATAAGGCAACGGGTTGTTGGGTGTTGCATCAATTGAACGCGAAAAATGATCGATGGATGCAAAATGTTCATCAATCTGATCCTGGGTAAGCGGAGCTTCGGAGTTGGTCGGACGCAGACGTTTACTCAACACGGCAGCGCGATTGAAATCAGATATCGATTTCTCAAAATAGGTAGATTGACGGATCTGCTCTCCTCTTTCGTAATAAGAAAGAATAAAAGACGCCTCCAATTCCACATCGATATTCTTATCCTGTACCCGACCGCGTATCTCACTGTTGTATTTCGACTTACTGTCGTCATTGTCGGCCACTAGGATTCTGTTGAATTTCTGGATATTCTTATCAGACTCTTTTCGCACCTTCTCATCCTCACTCTCTTCTGCCGGCTCCTGCTCATCCCGGTTTTGAGCCAACTGCGGATTTCGCTTCTTCGCTTCACGCTCTGCCGTCAACTCTTTTTCCAATTGATAAGCAGCCATAAAATCGGCCTCTGCACTCTTTAGGTCATTCATTTTACGTTTTGAATCAGAACGAGCATACAAAGCGGGTAAAAAACGCGGATATTCACCCAACACGGCTGAATAATCGGCAATCGCCCCACGGTAATCACCAATCTCATCACGAAGGATCGCACGGTTATAATAGGCAAAATAATTCTCCGGCTCTAAACGGAGTACATTTCCGAAGTCCTCAATAGCACGATTGCGGTCGCCCACCTGCGCCCGGAGGAGTCCCCTGTTATAATAAGCGATGAGATTATTCTTATCCAATTGAAGCACACGATCATAATCAGCCATCGTTCCACGAAGATCATTCAGGTGATAGCGGATCAAACCACGGTTAATATAATAAGGTGTCATATCTGGTTTTAGACGAATCGCCTCATTCATATCTTCAAGGGCTGGTTTGAAGTCATTTCCTGCAGCCTTGACCATTGCCCGTTGTGCATACGCATAAGACTCATGTTTATCGATCGAGATCGCTTTATCCAAGTCCTTAATTGCCTGTACGGTATCTCCTTTCTCGATTAACATGGCAGAGCGGCTTAAATAACCGTTATAGAATGAGGGATGAATCCGGATCAACGTCTCAAAACTCTCAGCCGACTTTTCATACTCTTTTTTTTGCGCATATGCGATTGCCATATTGAGAAGAAAGGTACGGTTCTCGGGCGCATAACTCAATCCTTTGCGGTAATCTTCGATAGCACCGTCGTAAAGTTCAAGATTTTGACGCGCGATTCCTCTTACTTGGTAAGCATTCACGATAAACGGGTTTCGTTCGATCGAAAGCGTAGCATCTTCCATCGCACCTTGATAATCGTCGAGACTGATTTTAGCTATCGCCCGAAAGAAATAAGGTTCCGCCAGATACGGTTTTACTTTGATTACCTGATTGAAGTATTGTATCGAGAGTACATAATCTTCGAAATAGAGCGCATTCCTTCCGATTGCGAGCACTCGGTCTGTATTAATCTGACCGAAAGATGCGCTAAAACAAAAAAGAGAAATGAATAGTACGGATATTATTTTTCGCATATGTAATTAGGTGTAATAAAGGTATCGTCACAAAAGTATATAAATAATGGAATTTGAACCAATCCCGTCTTCAGATTGTTCTGAATTTAGAGCTATTTATAGTCTGATTCACTAAAAAAATATCATATGTCAGTATTCAGAATTATCAACAACGTAGAGGAGTTGGTTGCGGCTACACAAGATAAAACCGCACGGTACCTGATTCTAAGAAACGATCTTGAGGATGTTCCGGCCATAAAGATGATGCCTTTTCAGAGTCTGGTAGGAGAATTTGACGGAAAAACCATCCGTTTCCGGAGTGGTGCCGAGGGATTCTGCCTTACCAAAGGAAATGAGTTGAAAAATCTCCGGATCATCGCTGATCCTGACAAACGCGTTATTTATCAGGATCAAGAGGTGGAAAACATCAGCACCCATCACCTTTCCCGTTTAAATGTAACAGGTCAGATCTCCTTCATTCTGAACGGTAAATTCAATAAAGGACGAATCGAAGCGGGATTTATCCATGTAGAATACGCCTCTATGATGCATCTCAATGAACGTCCGAACCGTTTTGGCGTGGATATGATACCGGGCGCCTTTACGATTTGGAACCAACGGGATGAGATGAATATAGAGGTGGAGGTGGATATCACGCATTTCACTTGCGGTACCGAAGAGAAACCTATTAAAGGAACCGGACTTCTTTTGTGCGGCTCTCAAGAAAAAATGGGTCATGTCAAAGCAACAGTGGTATCCTGTGGGCATATTTACACAAAAGGTGAAATTGGCAAAGGCATTGCTGACGTGGTAGCCGCCGGAGTAGCGGTAGGTTATGAGGTGTTGGTGAAAAATCTAAGCGATTATGGCCGTATCACATGCTATGGAGGTAATGAGATGGGTATTTACAACTGGGGTACGGTGGAAAGATGGAGTGTGACCGACCGAATCGAGACACACGGACCGAACGGTTGCGGATTTATCAATGCCGGAAATGTGGGTAAACTGACATTTACACACGAAATTGAGACTTTCGGTGTGGGAGCTCGTGGGTTCTATATGTTCGACGGCGTTTTGAAAGATGCTCATTTTGAACGCATCGTAACGCACGGAGATGCAGCCAGTGCTATACAATTCAACCGTTACATTGATCGCATCAGCATCTCGAATGGGATTGAGGTGTTCGGAAATTCACTGAATGTAATGTTCGCCGATACGGTCGTTAAAGCAAGTGCGGATGCCATAAACGTAAAATACGGCGGCACGGTACGAATGTTGAAAGTGACCGGTGATCTTATCGTTCACGGTAATGACGCGCGTGCTATCTATAATGAAGCCGGTATTGAAAAACTGCTGGTAAGCGGAAAAGTCCTTGCATCGGGTCAGAAAGCGCTTGCTCTTCAAATCAACGGCGGTTATTTAAGTGCCGATCAAGTCGTGTTTGAATCGACCCAATGGGCTGCAATACAGTTGGAAAATGCGAAAATAAACAATTGTCGTGACCTCGAAGCTCACGGAAAAGAGTTCGACATACTGATCGATATCCTCAGCTCGGTAGACCGTAACATCTTCACACATGAATTCCTGGACGGAATATTCCAGAAAGAGGTTCGCATCGAATACATCGACAATCTAAATCTCCCGAAAGATAGCGATCCCGCAAAGGTTACGAAAGAGAACTCCGCTTTTAATGTGGAACAGATAACTCCGGATAATAAAGAAGATGGAGCTACCCCGGGACCTAAATCCTGTGCAGCTCCGTCAGATGTAAAACCAATGGATAAGAAAACCAATGGATAAAGCGTGATAAATAAGCCTTTACTTTCAATCAAATCTACCTCTTACAGATCGTGGTAAAGGGACAATATTCACAATTCTTTTCATTAGATGTTTGCTTAAAAGGCATCTCCGCATCGAATATCTCGTCAAGACAACTGACGAATTCCTTGCGGAATGCTTTTTCTATTTCGATAAAATCTGCTACTCTTCCGGGTTCGATTCCACTTTGATCCTCTTTTCCAGGCTTGAAAACGATTCCCGTATCATTACCATTATTAAAAAAGCTTCGCAGATAGAAAATATTCGGTTCTATTTTAGCCGGTCGTTGCTGCTCGTTATATAGCATGCTATACATTTGAACCTGCATCACCGCCTTCGGACGATCTTTCACTTCACAATCGAACAGTTGCTTCATTGAAGAGAACTCCAATTTACCACTTCCCGTTTTATAATCAATGACCCGAACGATTCCCTCTTTCTCATCCAACCGGTCAATCGAACCCGTTAGAGAAACACGGTGTCCATTAGATATAGGAATGTCCGTATTAATTACCAACTCCGAATCAATATATAAAAAGGGTGTTCTCTTTTTATCCTCTTCCAATACACGAATCACATATTTACGAAGTACTTCACCTATCAAATAATTAAAACCGACCAATTCGGGAACATCCTTCCGGTTCATGAAGTGCATGGCGAAAGAGCGACGGATTACAGTTCGCAGGTATTTTGTATCGTGAATTACTTTTTCCAGATAATCCGACGTTACAAGTTCCCCTTTGCAGCGCTCGTAAATCGCCTCCATCACAGCATGGAAAATCGTACCGAATGTATTGGTTTCCATTGTTTCCGTCACGTCCTCTTCCTCTCTGAGCCGTTCCACATATTGCAAGTAAAACTGCATTGGGCAATTCAGATAAGTATTAACCGCACTGGCAGACAAACGCCTTCTACCCCCTTCCAGGAATGCGGCCATCCGTTGTTGTACCTCAGGTGTCTTTTTAATCTCGATTACTTCCGGAGTTGTAACTGAAATATCATATGTCAACGCTTTTTCTCGAATCGGATAGCCATAATGATACTTCATCTGATAAACAAAGCGACTTACTTCACCGGTTTGCATTCCCGAATCCCTTGTATCATAGAGTAAGAAAACCTTTTTAGCTCTCGAAATCATACGATAAAAATGGTAAGCATATATAGAATCCTGATGTTCCGTTGTTGAAAGTCCGAATCCTTTTCGAAGATTAAATGGAATAAACGAATTCGCTGCTTTCTTTAGGGGAAAAACGCCTTCGTTCATCGAGAGAATGATCAGATTCTCAAAATCAAGTCCGCGGGTTTCCAATACCCCCATAATCTGTAATCCTGAAAGCGGTTCTCCGCGGAAAGGAATGGTAATCCCCTCCGCCATTTTACGCAATAATCTAAAATAAGTATGGATGCTAAATGTAATGGAGAATTTATTCATTACATCCCCCATTCGGTTCACTGTGATGTAATAATGATATATGAACTCTTTTTCCAATTCAGTCAGCGGTACTACGTCACTATCCGCGCTCACCTCACCCGAATCCAATCCCCCTTGAAGGTATTCCAACAATCCTGTAAGATAGGCTGGAGCTTGTTCTACATTTCTTACAGGCGAGAACATTTTCCGAAGCAACGGATTCAGTGCCAATTCCCCTGCAGGAATATAGACCTTGTTATTCTGTTTGATATCGTGAAGCAATTTAGCAGAGGACTCCTCATCGAAAGAGGTCACATAACGATGATTCAATAAAGGTTCTACGCAACGGAAATAAAAACAGGCCTCGCCATTCTCCCATTTAATGGTTTTCTGCAATTCAAAAAGGTGCTCCATTAATCCGGCAATCGGCGTACTTTTCAAGCTATACCCCATCGTCACGTTGATCGGATTGATTTCATTCGGGATCGCATAGAGCGTAGGCAGCAACAAATTCTCATCCGGAAGTACCACCGCCGTATTCATCGCATGTTCCGGATAAGGGATTGCACCTTCTTTCATCAGGTTTTCAAGAATGTCATAGGTGTATTTTGTTTGCCCCACGGCCGAAGGAATTCCAATAACCTCAATTTCGGGTATAGGCATCTCCTCCTCTTCCAACGGTTGAGAAGAGGGAAACTGATTTTGATTCTGTTTGGCAAAATAGGAAGCCTTATTTTCGGGATCTGAAAGAGTGGGCGCAGCATAATCCCAATAGAAATCGGCGATTCCCAAGGTGTTTAATTCAGAAAGAAGATCCCTTTCGGCAGTCGTCATGGCATTAAGTCCCACAAATACCACCTTTTTATATGGTAATTCAGGATGTTCTCCGGAACGCAACCCTTCTGCCACATCGCGAAAGATCATACCTTCATAGGCCAGTCCCTCTTGCCGAAGCTTGTTACGCAACGCGGTGTACATATCGTACAGAACTTCCCAGGTCTTTGCAAAGTTCTGTTTCTTATCACTTCCGTAAGCCGGAATAAAATTTGTCCAGAAACGTCGGATAATATCGATCTGTTCCGGTTCGAGATAAGCGAATTCACTTTCGATTGTCTTGAGATCGGTCACATTCATAAATAGTTTATGCGCATCAACCACATATTTATCGACATCATCGAAATCGTTGAGAAGCATCTCTCCCCAATAAACAAAGTCGTCAAAACTCTCATTCGAATTACTGACATTCAGAAAAATCTCATACAAATTAAACAGCAGCGTCATGCGATCAGCTATTTCCAAATCGCTTAACTCCCCAAAAAGCTCGTTGATTGTCAAAATCTTAGGGGTAAAAAGTGGTTTGCGAGCTTCTATCGCGAGGTATTTTTGAAAAAAAATACCCGACCGACGGTTCGGAAATACAAAAACCAATTCACTGATCTTGTCGCCATAATGGCTATAGAATTTCCGAGCAACTTGTTGAAGATATGGAGTCATGTTTAATTAGGATGTTTTCAGATACAAGTTTACTACAAATTATCTGCGGTATTTCTATCTTTGGCGCGAATTTTAAGCTAAAAACGATGATTAACAAACCTGACGCATTAATATTTGATATGGACGGCACCCTGTGGGACGCCCTTGATTCGTATGTTTGGATTTGGAATGAAGGATTCCGTCAATTAAACATAAACCGCACTTTTACACGTGAAGACCTGATTGGTTTAATGGGGAAACAACCCGATGAAATTATTGAGAAATGCATTGAAGGAAATGAAAAGGCGAATGTAACGAAGGTTTATGAAAAGGTTTTCGGTCTTCAGGAAAAAACCATGCTTTTGTTGGGCGGAAAACTTTATGAAGGCGTTCGTGAGGGCATAGCTGCACTCTCTGAAAAATACAAACTAATGCTCCTCAGCAACTGTGAGCGCTATGGAATCAATCAATTTTTGGAATACACCCAATTAACACCCTATTTTACAGATACCCTTACTTTTGGTGAAACCCGACTTCCCAAAGCTTTAAACATGCAACTCCTAAAGGCGAGACACCAATTGAAGGATCCGGTATATATCGGAGACACGGATTCTGACCGGATTCAAACGGAGGCGGCGGGTCTTCCTTTTATTTTCGTTGAATACGGATTCGGGCATACAGATAAATACGACTTAAAGTTTAATCACTTCAAGGATTTAACCTCATATTTTTTAGCACTTGACTGATAAAAATACTTCCTTTTTTAAGAGTTTAAACAAAGTAAACTCAAATGAATGTCAACAAAATGTAACCAATTAATATCTCTTACAGATTGTTGTTCGTTTTTGTAACAGGGCGGTTATTATTATCAATCTTATTATCTACTTTTGCCCCCGCTGTCTGAAAATACAGCCTCACATATTCAAATCTTATCTCATAATTTATCATGAAAAGCCGACAATTGAATAAACCTAAGCAAACTATATTAATCAATCGAAGCTTTTATGAAAGTATTTTTAAATCATCAAGAGATTTTTGTGGGTAGCCGCGTAACGCTAAGAGATCTTCTTGCGGGACAGAGTATCACTCCTGAAGGTGTAGCTGTAGCTGTGAATAATCGCGTAATCGTAAAAGACGAATGGCATGACACAATGCTTGCCGACGGAGATAAGGTAACAGTTATTTCTGCATCGACAGTCGGATAATTATACCCCCAACATTATTTCTTACCAACAAGAGGTTGTCTAAAAACAATGCGTTTTTGAAGTGACCCCAAAAAGTTAGACTGGTTAAACATTATCCAGTTATAGAAAG
>JAVVQG010000011.1:0-145467 GCA_036655355.1 Bacteroidales bacterium | reverse complement strand
GAGCATCAGCCTTCCAAGCTGAGGGTCGCGGGTTTGAGCCCCGTTTCCCGCTCAAATTCTCCGCTGTTGTAGCTCAGAGGTAGAGCACTTCCTTGGTAAGGAAGAGGTCACGGGTTCAATTCCCGTCAACAGCTCTAAGGTTTGAAGAGCTAATCATTAATCAAAATAATAACAACTTAAGTTATGGCTAAAGAACATTTTGACCGTTCGAAACCGCATGTTAACATCGGTACAATTGGTCACGTTGACCACGGTAAAACTACCTTGACTGCTGCTATCACTACAGTGTTGGCAAAAAAAGGTCTTTCTGAATTGAAATCTTTCGATCAGATCGATAACGCTCCTGAAGAAAAAGAACGTGGTATCACTATCAATACTTCACACGTAGAGTACCAGACAGAAAACCGTCACTATGCACACGTTGACTGTCCAGGACACGCTGACTACGTTAAGAACATGGTAACTGGTGCTGCTCAGATGGACGGTGCTATCATCGTAGTTGCTGCAACTGACGGTCCTATGCCACAGACTCGTGAGCACATCCTATTGGCTCGCCAGGTAAACGTTCCTCGTCTTGTTGTTTTCATGAACAAATGTGACATGGTTGACGACGAAGAGATGTTGGAGCTAGTAGAAATGGAAATGCGTGAGCTTCTTTCATTCTACGAATTCGACGGAGATAACACTCCAGTTATCCGCGGTTCTGCACTAGGTGCATTGAACGGTGAAGCTGAGTGGGAAGATAAAGTAATGGAATTGATGAACGCGGTTGATACTTGGATCGAGCTTCCTCCACGTGACGTTGATAAACCATTCCTTATGCCAGTTGAAGACGTGTTCTCTATCACAGGTCGTGGTACTGTAGCAACAGGTCGTATCGAAACTGGTATCATCAAAGTTGGTGAAGAGGTTCAGATCATCGGTCTTGGAGCTGAAGCTAAGAAATCTGTTGTAACAGGTGTGGAAATGTTCCGCAAACTGTTGGATCAGGGTGAAGCTGGTGACAACGTAGGTCTACTTCTTCGTGGTATCGACAAAAACGAAATCAAACGTGGTATGGTTATCTGCCACCCAGGAAAAGTAAAACCTCACACAAACTTCGTTGCTCAGATCTACGTTCTGAAAAAAGAAGAAGGTGGTCGTCACACTCCATTCCACAACAAATACCGTCCTCAGTTCTACCTACGTACATTGGACGTAACTGGTGAGATCACTCTTCCAGAAGGAACTGAAATGGTTATGCCAGGTGATAACGTTCAGATCAACGTTGAACTTATCTACCCAGTAGCTCTTGACCTAGGTCTTCGTTTCGCTATCCGTGAAGGTGGTAGAACAGTAGGTTCTGGTCAGATCACTGAAATCCTTGCGTAATTTCTTTTCACAAAGATAAAACCAAACTACAGCTCTCCGCAAGGGGAGCTGTTTTAACCACACGGGTCTAGCTCAGTTGGTAGAGCACTGGTCTCCAAAACCAGGTGTCGGGAGTTCGAGCCTCTCGACCCGTGCTAATTCTTATTAGAATGAAAATACTAGATACTATTAAAGAATCTTATAACGAACTTGTTAATAAAGTTTCTTGGCCAACGAAGTCCGAATTATCCAATAGCGCTGTAGTTGTAATGTTTGCTTCCCTACTTATAGCACTTGTTATTCTGGTGATGGACTTAGGTTTCGAAAATATCATGCGTTTCTTCTACGAGAAGGTATTCTAAATCGGGAGGTAAGTAATGTCTGAGATCAAAAAAGAGTGGTACGTACTACGTGCCATTAGTGGAAAAGAGAACAAGGTAAAGGAAACTCTTGATGCAGAAATCAGGAATACTGACCTTGGCGACTTTGTATCCCAAGTATTAATTCCTACAGAGAAGGTTTACTCGGTACGTAACGGAAAGAAAGTGATGAAAGAAAAAGTCCTTTACTCCGGTTACGTTTTTGTTCAAGCTGCACTTGTCGGCGAAGTTCCTCACCGTTTAGTCAATACGACTAACGTGATCGGCTTCTTAGGCGGGAAAAACAGCAAGAACCCGGAACCACTACGTCAGAGTGAAATTAACCGAATGCTGGGAACAGTCGATGAAATTGAGGAGCAAGCAGAAGATCTGAACATTCCTTATTTTGTCGGGGAAACCGTAAAGGTGAACCATGGTCCGTTCAACGGCTTTAGTGGTATCATCGAAGAAGTTAACAACGAGAAAAAGAAACTGAAAGTTATGGTCAAGATTTTTGGACGTAAAACTCCATTGGAACTTGGCTTTATGCAGGTTGAAAAGGAACAATAAGTTGAGTTACGCAACAAGGTTGTTTCTACTTACACAAACATTTTTAATTAAAAAAGAAAATGGCTAAAGAGATTGCTGGACAAATCAAATTACAAATTAAAGGAGGCGCTGCGAATCCATCTCCACCAGTAGGACCTGCACTAGGTTCTAAAGGTATCAATATCATGGAATTCTGCAAGCAATTCAATGCCAGAACTCAAGAGAAAGCAGGGAAGATCTTACCGGTAGTTATTACTTACTATACTGATAAATCTTTCGATTTCGTGGTAAAAACTCCGCCAGTACCAGTACAGTTGCTTGAAATTACAAAGCAGAAGTCTGGTTCAGCTGAGCCTAACCGTAAGAAAATTGCTGAGATTACTTGGGATCAGGTGAAAGCTATCGCTGAAGACAAAATGGTTGACATGAACTGTTTTACTTTGGATTCAGCTATGACTATGGTTGCTGGTACTGCCAGAAGCATGGGTATCACTGTAAAAGGGGAATTCCCTGGTAATAACTAATTAAAACTTCAATTAAAATGGGAAAACTGACGAAAAATCAAAAGTTGGCTGCAGAAAAAATTGAAGCAGGGAAGTCTTATTCATTGAAAGAAGCTTCTTCTTTGGTAAAAGAAATCACTTTTACTAAATTTGATTCTTCTGTTGATATCGACGTACGTTTAGGAGTAGATCCACGTAAAGCAAACCAGATGGTTCGTGGCGTAGTTTCTCTTCCTCACGGTACAGGTAAAGAAGTTCGTGTTCTTGTACTTTGTACTCCTGATCAGGAAGCTGCTGCTAAGGAAGCTGGTGCTGAATATGTAGGTCTTGACGAATATATCGAAAAAATCAAAGGTGGTTGGACTGATATCGATGTTATCATCACTCAGCCGGCTATCATGGGTAAAATCGGTGCTCTAGGTCGTGTTCTTGGTCCTCGTGGTTTGATGCCAAACCCAAAATCAGGTACTGTAACAAATGAAGTTGCAAAAGCTGTAAAAGAGGTAAAACAAGGTAAGATCGACTTTAAGGTTGACAAGAACGGTATCGTTCACGCGTCAGTCGGTAAAGTATCTTTCACACCGGATCAGATTCGCGATAATGCTAAGGAATTCGTTTCTGCACTAGTGAAACTAAAACCTGCTGCTGCTAAGGGTACCTATATTAAGAGTGTATATCTTTCAAGTACTATGAGCCCGGGAATTAAAATCGAGCCGAAATCAGTTGACGAGATTTAAAATTTTTGAATTATGAGAAAGGAAGATAAAAGCACAAATATAGAACAGCTTGCGGGTACGATCCGTGAATATGCTCACTTCTACGTAACTGACACTGCTTCTATGAATGCAGAAAAAACAAGCCAGTTAAGAAGAGCATGTTTCAAAAATGACATCAAGCTTGTAGTGGTTAAAAACACTATGTTCAAAAAAGCTTTGGAACTGACAGGCGAAGATTTCTCTGCACTTAACGGTGCATTGAAAGGTTCTTCATCAATCATGTTCTCAAACACTGGTAATGCTCCTGCAAAACTTATCAAAGAATTCAGAAAAGGTAAAGAAGAATTGCCTGCTTTGAAAGCTGCGTATGTTGAAGGAAGCTTCTACATCGGTGCTGATCAGCTTGATGCACTTGTTGCTGTTAAGAGCAAAAACGAACTTATCGCGGACGTTATCGCATTGTTGCAGTCGCCTGCTAAGAACGTTATCTCAGCTCTACAGAATAGCGGTAACACAATCCACGGAGTTCTACAGACTCTATCAGAAAGATAATTTATTAGAAAAAAGATTAGTAAAAATAACTATTTAATACATACTAAAATGGCAGATTTGAAAGCTTTGGCTGAACAACTAGTTAACTTGACTGTAAAGGAAGTAAACGAACTTGCTCAAATTTTGAAAGAAGAATATGGTATCGAACCAGCTGCTGCTGCTGTAGCTGTTGCAGCTGCTCCTGCTGCTGCTGCTGCTGAAGAGAAAACATCTTTCGATGTAGTTCTTAAAAGCGCAGGCGCTAACAAACTAGCGATCGTTAAACTTGTAAAAGAACTTACAGGTTTAGGTTTGAAAGAAGCTAAAGATATCGTTGATGGTGCACCATCTGCAATCAAAGAAGGTGTTGACAAAGCAGAAGCAGAAGGTCTTAAAAAACAACTTGAAGAGGCTGGAGCTGAAGTTGAACTTAAATAATATTGCCTGATTTTTCAGGTGTTTTGGTTAAGAGTCCTCCTTAAGAGGATTCTTAACCTTTTTGCGTATATAATTCATATTAAGTTCAATTAATCTATTGATAAATGTCTTCAAATATTGGTAAACAACGGGTAAATTTTGCTTCAATCAAGAATCCCCTGAAATATCCGGATTTTCTTGAAGTACAATTGAAGTCATTTCAAGACTTTCTACAACTTGATACTCCTCCCGAAAAAAGAAAAAACGAAGGTTTGTTTAAGGTATTCGCGGAAAACTTTCCGATTGCCGATACCCGCAATAACTTCGTTCTTGAATTCTTAGATTATTATATCGACCCTCCTCGCTATACGATCGATGAATGTCTTGAAAGAGGTTTGACTTACAGTGTGCCTTTAAAGGCGAAACTGAAACTATATTGTACAGATCCGGATCATGAAGATTTCGATACCGTAATACAGGATGTGTACTTGGGGCCAATCCCTTACATGACGGACAAAGGTACCTTCGTTATCAACGGAGCGGAGCGCGTGGTTGTATCTCAGCTGCACCGTTCTCCAGGTGTCTTTTTCGGTCAGAGCGTACATGCAAACGGTACAAAACTGTATTCGGCTCGTATCATTCCGTTCAAGGGTTCATGGATTGAATTTGCTACGGACATCAATAGCGTAATGTATGCATATATTGACCGTAAGAAAAAATTACCTGTAACTACTCTTTTGCGCGCCATCGGATTCGAAAGCGATAAGGATATCCTTGAGATCTTCGGTTTGGCAGAAGAGGTGAAGGCAACAAAGACTAACTTGAAGAAAGCAGTGGGCCGCAAACTGGCTGCTCGCGTACTGAAAATTTGGGTTGAAGATTTTGTTGATGAAGATACCGGTGAGGTTGTTTCGATCGAACGTAACGAGGTTATCATCGATCGTGAGACAATCCTTGACGAATCCAACATAGAAGAGATTCTGGAGGCTGGTGTTCAGACTGTACTTCTACACAAGGAAGATACTAATCTTTCTGACTATGCTATCATTTATAACACCCTTCAAAAAGACCCTTCGAACTCGGAGAAGGAAGCGGTGCTTTATATATACAGACAGCTTCGTAACGCAGAACCGGCAGATGATACATCTGCGCGCGAGGTTATCACAAACTTGTTCTTCTCTGAAAAGAGATATGACCTTGGTGAAGTGGGTCGCTACAGAATCAACCGTAAGTTGAACCTGACGACTCCGATCGATACGAAAGTCCTTACCAAAGAGGATATCATTGAGATCATCAAGTACCTGATCGAACTGATCAACTCGAAAGCTGACGTCGATGATATCGACCACTTGTCTAACCGTCGTGTACGTACGGTAGGTGAGCAGCTTTACAACCAGTTCGGTATCGGTTTGGCTCGTATGGCCCGTACAATCCGTGAACGTATGAACGTTCGCGATAACGAGGTCTTTACACCGATCGACCTGATCAATGCGAAAACTATTTCGTCTGTGATCAACTCGTTCTTCGGAACAAACGCCCTTTCACAGTTTATGGACCAGACCAACCCGCTGGCCGAATTGACGCACAAACGTCGTATGTCGGCTCTGGGACCAGGCGGTCTGTCTCGTGAACGTGCCGGTTTCGAGGTTCGTGACGTTCACTTTACGCACTACGGACGTTTGTGTCCGATCGAGACTCCGGAGGGACCGAATATCGGTTTGATCTCGTCTCTTTGTGTGTATGCTAAAATCAATGACCTTGGTTTCATCGAAACTCCTTATCGTCAGGTAGAGGATGGTAAAGTTGACTTGAATAAAGACAACATTATCTATTTGACAGCAGAGATCGAAGAAGGTAAGATTATTGCACAGGGAAATGCTCCGTTGAATGACGACGGTACATTTATCCGCACACGTGTGAAGGCACGTCAGGAAGGAGACTTCCCGGTAGTAGCTCCGGAAGAAGTGAACCTGATGGACGTATCTCCAACACAGATCGCTTCAATCGCGGCTTCGTTGATTCCGTTCCTTGAACATGATGATGCCAACCGTGCGTTGATGGGATCGAACATGATGCGCCAGGCTGTTCCTTTGTTGAGAACCGAAGCTCCGATCGTGGGTACGGGTATCGAAGGCCAGCTGATCGAAGATTCAAGAACACAGATCATGGCAGAAGGTGCCGGTGTGATTGAATTCGTTGACGCAACTGTTATCCGTATTCGTTACGACAGATCCGAAGAGGAGGAGTTTACTAGCTTCGAGGATTCTGTAAAAGAATATAATATCCCTAAGTTCAGAAAAACCAACCAGAGCACTACGATGGACTTGCGTCCGATCTGTACGAAAGGACAGCGCGTAGAGAAAGGTGATATTCTGACTGAAGGTTACTCTACTGCAAACGGAGAGCTTGCGATTGGTAAGAACCTGAAAGTGGCTTACATGCCATGGAAAGGGTATAACTATGAGGATGCGATCGTATTGAACGAACGTGTTGTTCGTGAAGATATCCTGACTTCAGTGCACGTAGATGAATACTCTTTGGAAGTTCGTGAAACAAAACGCGGTATGGAGGAATTGACTTCCGATATCCCTAACGTTTCTGAAGAAGCAACCAAAGATCTTGATGAGAGAGGTATCGTTCGTGTCGGAGCATTGATCCAGCCGGGTGATATCATGATTGGTAAGATTACGCCGAAAGGGGAATCGGATCCTTCACCGGAAGAGAAATTGCTTCGCGCAATCTTCGGGGACAAGGCCGGTGATGTGAAAGATGCATCCTTGAAAGCGACTCCTTCTTTGAGAGGGGTGGTAATCGGTACGAATCTGTTCTCAAGAGCCGTTAAGAAAAGAAAATCTAAAACTGCAGATAAAGCGATCCTTCCGAAACTGGATGATGAGTACGAATTGAAACTTGCTCGTCTGAAAGATCTGTTGATTGAGAAACTTTTGGTTTTGACCAAAGATCTTACTTCAATGGGTGTGAAAGATTATCTTGGTGCAGAGGTGATTGCCAAAGGTTCAAGATTTACTGAAAGAGCGCTTGCCGATATCGACTTCAGCGCAATCGAGGTAAGCAAATGGACTAGCGATGATCATAAGAACGAATTGATCCGCGCTACTATCATGAACTACCTTCGTAAGTTCAAAGAGGTGGATGCAGAACTTCGTCGCAAGAAATTCGATATCTCTATCGGTGATGAACTTCCAGCAGGTATCGTTCAGATGGCTAAGGTTTACATCGCTAAGAAACGTAAGATCAGCGTAGGGGATAAGATGGCGGGTCGTCACGGTAACAAAGGTATCGTTTCCCGCATCGTTCGCCAGGAAGATATGCCGTTCTTGGCTGATGGTACTCCGGTAGACATCGTATTGAACCCACTGGGTGTACCTTCTCGTATGAACCTTGGACAGATTTTCGAAGCTGTTCTTGGATGGGCAGGTAAGGAACTTGGTGAAAAATTCGCTACTCCTATCTTTGACGGAGCAAGTCTTGATGACCTGAATGAGTGGACCGACAAAGCCGGTATCCCTCGCTACGGTAAGGCTTATCTTCATGACGGAGGTACGGGTGAACGTTTCCACCAGCCGGCAACCGTAGGTGTTACTTACATGCTGAAACTGGGGCACATGGTTGAAGATAAAATGCACGCGCGTTCTATCGGACCATACTCGCTGATTACTCAGCAGCCTCTAGGTGGTAAGGCGCAGTTCGGTGGACAGCGTTTCGGGGAGATGGAGGTTTGGGCACTCGAAGCATTCGGTGCAGCACATATCCTTCAGGAAATCCTGACAATCAAGTCTGACGACGTGGTAGGCCGCTCGAAAGCTTATGAAGCAATCGTGAAAGGCGAACCAATGCCGACACCGGGTATCCCTGAATCTTTGAACGTGTTGCTACACGAGCTAAGAGGTTTGGGTCTAAGCATCCACATGGAATAATTCAAAAATCATAGTCCGGACGCCTTCGGAATCACCGAGGGCGTTCCGTCTCTAATTTAGATAACTCTTTATAACTTAAAAACATGGCTTTTAGAAAAGATAACAAAATAAAGAGTAACTTTTCGAAGATCTCAATTGGTTTGGCTTCTCCCGAAGAGATTCTGGAAAGCTCAAGCGGTGAGGTTCTAAAACCGGAAACCATCAACTACCGTACTTACAAACCTGAACGTGACGGTTTGTTCTGTGAACGAATTTTCGGTCCTGTGAAGGATTACGAATGTCATTGCGGTAAATACAAAAGAATCCGTTACAAGGGTATCGTTTGTGACCGTTGTGGTGTTGAAGTTACAGAGAAGAAAGTACGTCGTGAGCGTATGGGTCACATCCAGCTGGTTGTGCCTGTTGCACACATCTGGTATTTCCGTTCATTGCCAAATAAAATCGGTTACTTGCTAGGTCTTCCTACCAAGAAACTGGACGCTATCATCTACTACGAGCGTTACGTTGTAATCAATCCGGGTGTTAAAGCTGCGGACGGTGTTGCAACTTTCGACCTTCTTTCGGAAGAAGAATACCTGGATATCGTGGATTCTTTAGGAAGAGAGAATGAGTTGTTGGATGATAACGATCCGAACAAGTTCATCGCCAAGATGGGTGCAGAAGCGATCCACGATCTGCTTCAACGTCTTGACCTTGACACTTTGTCTTACGACTTGCGTCACCGTGCCAATACAGACGGTTCTCAGCAGCGTAAGAACGAAGCATTGAAACGTCTGCAGGTAGTAGAATCGTTCCGTGCTTCAAAACTTCGTAACCGTCCGGAATGGATGATCCTTAAGATTATCCCTGTTATTCCGCCGGAACTACGTCCGTTGGTGCCTCTAGACGGAGGTCGTTTTGCGACATCCGACTTGAATGATCTTTACCGTCGTGTGATTATCCGTAACAACCGTTTGAAACGTTTGATGGAGATCAAAGCGCCGGAAGTGATCTTGCGTAACGAGAAACGTATGCTTCAGGAAGCGGTTGACTCACTTTTGGACAACTCGCGTAAATCGAGCGCAGTGAAGACCGACGCTAACCGTCCGTTGAAATCCCTTTCTGACTCTTTGAAAGGTAAACAGGGTCGTTTCCGTCAGAACTTGCTGGGTAAACGTGTTGACTATTCTGCACGTTCGGTAATCGTCGTTGGTCCGGAATTGAAAATGCATGAGTGCGGTATCCCTAAATATATGGCTGCCGAACTATATAAACCTTTCGTTATCCGTAAACTTATCGAACGTGGTATCGTGAAGACTGTGAAGTCTGCGAAGAAAATCGTTGATAAGAAAGAACCTGTTGTTTGGGATATCCTTGAACACGTGATGAAAGGTCACCCGGTACTGTTGAACCGTGCTCCTACGCTTCACCGTCTGGGTATTCAGGCTTTCCAGCCTAAGATGATCGAAGGTAAGGCAATCCAGTTGCATCCATTGGCATGTACTGCGTTCAATGCCGACTTTGACGGTGACCAGATGGCGGTTCACTTGCCACTTGGAAATGAAGCGATCCTTGAAGCTCAGATGTTGATGCTAGGTGCACACAACATCTTGAACCCTGCCAACGGAGCGCCGATCACCGTACCATCTCAGGACATGGTGCTTGGTTTGTATTACATTACTAAACTTCGTACCGGCGATATGGGAGAAGGCCTGACTTTCTACGGTCCGGAAGAAGCTTTCATCGCTTACAATGAAGGTAAGGTAACGTTACATGCCCACATCAAGGTAATGGATGACGACTTGGATGAAAACGGTAACATCGTTAAGAAAATGATTGAAACTTCAGTAGGACGTATCATGGTTAACCAGTTCGTTCCAAAAGAAGTAGGTTTCATTAACGAAGTCCTAACGAAGAAATCTCTTCGTGACATCATCGGAGAAGTGATCAAAGTTTGCGGTGTAACCCGTACGGCTGAATTCTTGGATGACATCAAACATCTTGGTTACACGATGGCCTTCAAAGGAGGTTTGTCGTTCAACCTTGAAGACGTAATCATTCCGGAAGAGAAAGACGAATTGGTGAAAAAAGGCTATGAAGAAGTTGAGCAGATCATGAACAACTACAACATGGGATTCATCACCAACAACGAGCGTTACAACCAGATTATCGATACTTGGACGCATGTCAACTCAAATCTATCGAATATTCTGATGAAACGTCTGGAAAGCGAAAACCAGGGATTCAACTCGGTGTACATGATGATGCACTCCGGAGCCCGTGGTTCGAAAGAACAGATCCGTCAGTTGTCAGGTATGCGTGGTTTGATGGCGAAACCGCAGAAAGCGGGTGCAGAAGGTGGTCAGATTATCGAGAACCCGATCCTTTCGAACTTCAAGGAAGGTTTGTCGGTACTCGAGTACTTTATCTCTACCCACGGTGCTCGTAAAGGTCTTGCCGATACGGCGTTGAAAACAGCCGATGCGGGTTATTTGACCCGTCGTCTTGTTGACGTTGCAAATGACGTAATCATCCACGAAGAAGATTGTGGAACATTGCGTGGTTTGATTTGTACAGAGCTTAAAAACAACGAAGAAGTTGTGGCTACTCTGTTTGAAAGAATCTTAGGTCGTGTATCTGTTCACGATATCATCCATCCGTTGACAGGCGAATTGCTTGTTGCTTCGGGTGATGAAATCACTGAAGAGGTTGCTAAAAAGATTCAGGATTCTCCGATCGAAGCGGTTGAAATCCGTTCGGTATTGACTTGTGAGTCGAAAAAAGGGGTATGTGCTAAGTGTTACGGTCGTAACCTTGCTACAGGTAGAATGGTTCAGAAAGGTGAAGCTTGTGGTGTTATCGCTGCACAGTCAATCGGTGAGCCGGGTACACAGCTGACGCTGCGTACGTTCCACGTAGGGGGTATCGCATCCAACATCGCTGCCGTTTCAAGCGTGACTTCTCGCTATGACGGTATCCTTGAAATCGATGAACTTCGTACCGTTGACGCAATTGACGAAGCCGGCACTCCTATGCAGGTTGTGGTAGGTCGTCTTGCTGAGATGCGTATCGTGGATCCGAATACGAAGATCGTTCTGACCAATGCAAACATTCCTTACGGATCTCGTTTGTATTGCAAACCGAATACTGAAATCGCGAAAGGAACAATGATTTGTGAATGGGACCCATTCAACGCATTGATCGTTTCGGAGGTTGCCGGTAAGATCGACTTCGAACATGTTATCGAGGGTATCACCTATATGGTGGAATCGGATGAAACAACAGGTCTTCAGGAAAAAATCGTTATCGAGCCTAAAGACAGAACAAAAGTTCCATCGGTTCACATCCTTGATGAGAATGGAAATATTCTTAAAACTTACGCTTTGCCGGTAGGTGCTCACATCGTCCTTAACCAGGGTGATATCATCAAAGCCGGTGACTCTATCGTTAAGATCCCTCGCGCCGTAGGTAAAGCAGGGGATATCACAGGGGGTCTTCCTCGTGTTACCGAGTTGTTCGAGGCACGTAACCCTTCTAACCCGGCGGTAGTAGCTGAGATCGATGGTGAAATCTCATTCGGTAAAATCAAACGTGGTAACCGTGAGATCGCACTTACATCGAAAACAGGCGAGGTTAAGAAATATCTTGTGCCACTGTCAAAACAGATCCTTGTACAGGAAAACGACTACGTTCGTGCCGGTACTCCGCTGTCTGACGGTGCCGTTACACCGGGCGATATCCTTGCTATCAAGGGGCCGACTGCAGTACAGGAATATATCGTGAATGAAGTTCAGGATGTATACCGTCTACAGGGTGTGAAGATTAATGATAAACACTTCGAGGTTATCGTTCGTCAGATGATGCGTAAAGTTCAGATCGTGGATCCGGGTGATACTCGCTTCCTTGAACTTCAGCTGATCGACAAACACGACTTTATGGAAGAGAATGATCGTATCTGGGGTAAAAAGGTTGTCGTTGACGCCGGAGACTCTCAGACTCTTAAACCGGGACAGATCGTAACTCCTCGTAAACTTCGTGACGAGAACTCAATGTTGAAACGTCGTGACCAGAAGTTGGTTGAAGTTCGTGACGCAGTTCCTGCAACATCGAACCAGATCCTTCAGGGTATCACTAGAGCAGCCCTACAGACTCAGAGCTTTATGTCTGCCGCATCGTTCCAGGAAACTACAAAAGTTCTGAACGAAGCTGCAATCAACGGTAAAGTTGACCGTCTGGAAGGTCTTAAAGAAAACGTTATCTGTGGTCACTTGATCCCTGCCGGTACAGGACAGCGTGATTTTGATCGCTTGATCGTTGGAGCTAAAGACGATTTCGACCGTGTATTCGCTAATCGCAAAAACGTTCTTGATTATTAATATCAATAACATCATATAAAAAGGGCATCCGTAAGGGTGCCCTTTTTTTGTGTCCGGAAGTTGGATATGATCCTGCTAATTGTTAATAACTAATAATAGTAGTTGATTAACTAGTCGCTTTAGTTGTTTATGTGATTTTGATTTTCTAAATTTGAAATACCATCAAATACCAATGATTATGATACAGAAAAGACTGACGCCCAAAGAGGAAGAGATCATGAGTTTCTTTTGGGAAAACGGACCGTTGTTTGTACGTGAAATATTATCCTTTTATGAGGATCCCAAACCGCATTATAATACAATTTCCACGTTGGTGAGAGGCTTGGAGGAGAAAGGCTTTGTGGATTATAAACAGTTCGGGAATACGTATCAGTATTTTGCGAAACTGAGTCGACGCGAATACAAACGTTCCGCGATCGGGGAGGTGGTGAGTCGCTTTTTCGATAACTCATTTACGAATGTGGTATCTTCATTTATAGAAGAGGATGCATTGTCTGTCGATGAACTCAAAGAGTTGATCAAAAGGATTGAGAACAATTCAAAATGACGCAGCTAAGAGCATACTCTTAATGTCCATGCTAAACGACCGTGTTAAATAACCGTGTTAAATAACCATGCTAAACGATCCTGCTATGATCACGATTCTTCTATATATAATTAAGGCTGCACTTTGTTTGAGTGCATTCGGGATTTTGTTTCGTGTATTATTCAAACAAACCACTTTTTTCAAGTTTAACCGTTTTCTATTGCTCGTAGGAAGTGTGGTTTGTTTGTTGTTGCCGCTTATCGAACTGGATACGCAACCTTCGTATCTGCAGTTGCCTTTTCAATTTCTAGAACAGGAGCTCATGAAGTCCACTCCTCAATCCGATCTCTTGGAATCCGCTCCGGAGTTGGATGCCGGAAACGGGGATGACTTGTTTACGATCTCTTCTTTCGCTTCTGGAGAAAACGGCTTTTTAAATAAGCTTGTAATCTCTTTAGGTGGGGTTAAATCGGCTCTCTATCTCTTCTATCTATCCGGATTATTATTCAATCTATACCTGCTTTTACATGTAATCGTGCGAATTTCCCTACTCATACGTCGCTCTAAAAAAGAGAGATCAGAAGGATTCCGACTTGCGATTACACGCGAGGATATCGATCCATGTTGTTGCGGAAGAACAATTCTTCTCTCTGAAAAAGAATTTTCATCACCCGATTCGATGATTCTCATGCACGAAAAAATGCATTTGCGATTAGGGCATCCCTTTGATCTGTTTTATTTCAATCTGCTCACTGTACTTTTTTGGTTTACGCCCGGTGTGTGGCTCTTGTTACGGGACCTTAAAGCGATGCATGAGTTCGAAGTGGATGCTGCAATTTTAAAGAACGGATGTGATGCAAAAAGATATCAATTATTAATTGTGAAAAAGACTGTTGGGGCGCGCCGATTTTCATTGGCCAATGGTTTTAGTCACATTCCACTTAAAACCAGAATCGATATGATGCTTAAAAAACCAACCAATCCTTGGACGAAATTAAAAGTTTTTATTTTCGCTCCAGTTGCTCTGACAATGAGCTATGCCTTTGCCGGAACAAATCCCTTAAACGAAGCCTTTGTGAATGACCCGATGATCGCTTCCGTCTTTCAATCGGATAAAAAGGAGTCGTTAGATCAATTGACGGACTATTTCTCTGCAGAGATGATGAAATGGGAGGCTATTCCGGGAAATTCCTCGGTCTTGCACGCCTTAGAGAAATCACCCACGCATACTTTGCTGATAAACTCACAGAATGCTATCCTCTATGATCAAAAGAAGGTGCCGGATGCATTAATGAATTTAGAGAGCATACTTCGCAACAGTCTTTGTGTGACCTATGCCAAGCAGGTGACGGAAGAGGGAAAAGCCACTCCTCAATTCTTATTGGTGCAATGTGATCAAGGATCCAATCCTGAGATATTACGAAACTATCTGGCTCTCGTTAAAAAAGCATTTATGCAGGCGAGATCGCAATGTAAGAACGATGGCGCTCCATTAAGTGAGAAGGAATTACCCGTACTTGTTCGGGTAGTTACCCCAAAAGCATCTGCAGCCGCTCCGATCGATCCCAATAAAGTGTTTTCGGGCATAGAGGTGACCTATATGGAGGGGAATGAAAAGAAAGTTCTGAAGGATTTTACATTAAAAGAACTGGAAGATGCTTTGTTGAATAAGATGGGGAATGATCCTAATGGCGATTTTTCCATAAAGGTGAAAAATGGTACTCCTCAGGAGGAGGTGTTGGCACTCAAAGATGTATTTCGCAAAGTGCAGCAGTTGAAAATTAATATCAAAAGTGAATAACCTTTTCGGTCGGTGGATCGCAAAAGGAAATAAGTTGACCCGTTATTGATAAAACGCAAGAATGGCTGTCTCATCTTTGGATTTGAGACAGCCATTCTCGATATTATGGAAGTATCATTTTCATATATCTGCTACAGCCTGATTGCGGCTATCAGAACTTACGGAATCCCATTGCGTGACGAACTTCGCTTAATGTTTTCAGTGTGCTTTCACGGGCCTTTTCAGCACCCATCGCAGCCACTTTGCGCAGGTATTCGTCATCTTTGATGATCTCGTTATAACGTTCGCGAATCGGAGCGGTTACCTGTAGGATGTCTGCGGCCAACTGTTTCTTCAGATCGCCATAACGTATCTCGCAGTTGTTATACAGGTTATCGAAATGCTCAACCACATCCGGTGCTGAAACCACGCGCATCAATGTGAACAGGTTTTCAATCACCTCCGGTTTGGTTTGGTTCATTTCGGTAGGTCCCTGGTCAGTTACCGCGCGCATCACTTTTTTGGTAAGTACCTTATCTTCGTCTGTCAGGTAGATGCAATTTCCTTCCGATTTACCCATTTTACCCGAACCGTCCAGTCCCGGAATTTTAATCGGTTCGCCATAGAATTTATAAGGTTGCGGTTCTGGGAACAGCTCCGTGCCATAAATGGTATTGAAACGACGTGCATATTTACGAGTCATCTCCAAGTGCTGCAACTGATCCTGTCCAACGGGAACCAGATTTGCTTTGTGTTGAAGAATGTCTGCAGCCATCAATACCGGGTAAGTCAACAAACCAGCATTTACATTTTCAGGTTGTTTACGGATCTTATCCTTAAAAGAAACTGTGCGCTCCAGCTCACCTACATAGGCATGCATATTCAGCAATGTATAGAGTTCACACACTTCCGGAACATCGCTTTGGATGTAGATGGCTGATTTTTCAGGATCAAGTCCTGCCGCAAGATATTCCGCAAGGATGCTCTTTACATTCGGAAAAAGCTGTGCCGGGTCCGGATGCGTAGTCAAAGAGTGATAATCTGCGATGAAGAAATAACATTCGTAGTCATTCTGCATCTGGATAAAGTTTCTCAGCGCACCGTAATAGTTGCCAAGGTGAAGATTCCCGGTAGAGCGGATACCGCTTACAACGATTTCTTTCATATTGATCTCTTGATATATTTATATTTTCAATTTCTTTCTATCTGCAAAAATAGAAAAATCCCACGAACTTAGTCCTTTAAAGAGAAGGAACCTCCAGATTTGCCAGAATCTTTGACACAATCGTCCGATTTCCCGCTACAATCGATACATTACGATCGGGACGATAGGCGACAACTTCTCCTCCCGCCTCACGGATGATAAGAATTCCGGCACAAACATCCCAGGGCTGCAGGTTGAATTCCCAGAATCCGTCGATAAATCCGGCCGCTACGCAACAGAGGTCATAAGCGGCCGCCCCCATGCGACGAAGGCCCCTGATCTGCGGGATCAATCGAGCTACATTGTTGGTATTGTTGTCGGGATTGACATCCTTATCGTAGGGGAATCCCGTAGCGAGAACGGATTGATTCAAATCCTCCTTTCTGCCAACGTGGATAGGTGAACCGTTGAGATGAGCGCCTCCCTCTTTTGTAGCCGTAAATAGTTCATTCAGATAGGGAACATAAACAACGCCTACCTGTGTCTCTCCTTTGTAACGGATGCCGATAGAAACACAATAGATGGGAAGTCCCTGACTGTAATTTCCCGTACCGTCTAACGGATCGATTACCCAAACCCAATCGGACTCAAGGTCGTGTGCCCCGCTCTCTTCTCCCAACACGCCGTGCGAAGGGTAATGTTCGGCGATTTTTTTAATGAGAAATGCTTCACACTCCTTGTCTACACGTGTAACGACGTCGTGTACACTTGATTTTGTTTCTATACCCAGATCGGATGTTCTGAAAGAGGCGAGTTGTATCGCACCGGCTTCTTTGGCCCAGATCACGGCATCCTCGAGAAGTTGTTGTAATGATTCCATTGTAATAGGCTACTTTATGTATATATAATCTGTTTTTTATCAGTTACCCGTTCCGTTGTTTGGCAGAACTGAAAAGAGGTTGTCTGAAAATACAATATTTTCAGACAACCTCTTTCATATTTTAGGGTAATAAAATGCAACTTACGATTTTTCATTCCGGACCATTTCCGGAGTGAGAATAAGATCGTACGATCGATAGAAAAGCTTCGTGCGATCGATAGAAAAACTTAGAAATCCTCCTCTTCTGTAATCTCCTCAATAGGAACCTGTCTGTTGAAAGCCTCTTTGAATGAGATTAAAGATTCGCTTCTTGAAAGGCCCAATGGCTGCAACTTTGTATGAATGATATGAAGCAAATGACGGTTGTTGCGTGCATAAAGCTTAATAAACATATCGTACTGTCCGGTCGTATAATGGCATTCCACCACTTCCGGAATCTGTTTTAATTTCTCGATAACTTCCTGGAAGTCGTTCGGATTCTGAAGATAAAGTCCCATGTAAGCACAAGTCTCATAGCCGATCTTGGTGGTGTCAAGACTGTATTTAGACCCTTTCAAAATGCCTAGATTGGTCAGCTTTTGAACGCGTTGGTGAATGGCTGCGCCAGACACGTTACACTCGCGAGCTACTTCCAAAAAAGGGATACGTGCATTTTCTGCTATTAGTTTAAGAATCTTGTAATCAAGACTATCCAACTGATGATGTCCCATATGAATGTTTTTCTAATATGTATTTCAAATTTACACCGGCAAAAATACAAATAGTTTACTCATTATCAAATGCGAAAAGTGATAATTTAAAACATATTTCTTTTGAGGAAGCGCTGTTTGATATGCTTTTGGGAATTTGTGAGGTTGTTTTATATTAAAAATAGGGGAATATGCTGATAAATTGTAAGCATCTTTTATTTTTGCAATAATAACTACAGTTATAAAATAAATATTTATACAATCCGATTTATGAAACAGAATTTCTCACTCCATAATGCACATCATTCCGATTTGGAATTGATGAATTTTATCAAAGATGTCTACGTTACCTCGTTTCCGCCGGAAGAGCGCCGTGAGTTCAGTCAACTTTTAGCGCTTTTGCAGGAAGAGACTCCGTTTCGCGTTAAAGTGATCCGCAAAGGGGGAGAAGCAATCGGCTTCATTACCTATTGGAATTTTGACTCCTATGCGTATGTGGAACATTTCGCATTGCACCCTGAAAAAAGGGGAGGAGGCGCCGGTGCCTTTACGCTTCAGGAGTTGGGCGAAACTTTGGATATGCCGATTATCCTCGAGGTTGAGAAACCTGAAGATGAAATGTCTGTGCGACGCATCTCATTCTATGAACGTGCGGGCTTCCGTTTATGGGATAATCACCGTTATATACAGCCTCCTTACGATCCGCAAAAAGAGGAACTCGAGTTGTTGTTGATGACGCAGGGTGATTTGAATCTCGACTCCGATTTCGAGGAAGTGGTGGCTCCGATTTATAAATACGTGTACAAAGCGGAACCGAAGCATTACTTTGCCAAACTAGGGCGTTAACGGTTCATTTGGGCGTTTACAGCGTACAACGGTTAACAGTTTAAGTTCTAACAGATTCCGAACCCCCTATTCATGAGGTGGTTTACAGCGTATTTCGGTTAACGGTTCATTTGGGCGTTTACAGAATACTTCGGTTGAAGGTTCATTTTCTAAAAGATTCGTCGAATCACTATGTGAACGGTTGGTTTTTATGATTCATAATGAATTAATGCTTAAACTTGTATCCGATGCGATGTTGCAAAAACAGTCGCATCGAACATTGGGGATAAGATCTTGATAAGGGGGTGATTAGACTTGACTGGCACAACGTAACCCTTGCATCAATGTGTGGATGAGACTGCCATTAAACCGTGATTCAACCGTGATGTAACTTGAATCAACAACAGATAATTTTATAATTAATAATTATACGGATGAAATTTACCAGAATATTTATTTTTCTAGCAGCGCTTTCTCTGCTTGGAATGGTTTTCTCCTGCAAGGTGAACGATAAAAAGAAACGAACCGTAACGGTTACCATCCTTCCTCAGCAGTATTTCGCACAAAAAATAGCGGGCGATAAATTCGATGTGCATGTGATGGTGCCGGCCGGAAGTAGTCCCGAATCCTTCGATCCCTCACCGACGAGTTTGGTGAAAGTGGAAAACAGCGAGGCATATTTTAAAATCGGGCACATCGGGTTCGAACTCGCTTGGATGGATAAATTAAGTCGTCTTGCACCCGATCTTAAAATCTACGATAATTCCCAGGGCATCGATCTGTTGCATAACGAAGGCCACACCTGTTCTCATACAGACGGCCATGCTCACGAGCATCTTGGCGAAGAGGGTGTGGATCCGCACACTTGGACCTCTCCACGCAACGCAGCCATCATCGCCAACAACATGTTGAAAGCTTTTATCGAGATGTCGCCGGCTGATTCCGCTTATTTCCGTTCTAACTACAACGGGCTGATGGAGGAGATTAATGCTACCACCCATACCGTGGATTCCCTGTTGACCGACCTTCCGGCACGCAGTTTTGTGATCTATCACCCTTCACTCACTTACCTGGCGAATGATTATCATCTGAACCAATTCGCCATTGAGAACGAAGGGAAAGAACCATCGGCTCAATACCTGAAAAGTATGATTGACAGCGTTCGCGCCACAGGTGCCAAGGTTGTGTTTATCCAACAGGAATTTGACGAAAAGAATGCACAGGTGGTTGCCTCTGAGGTGGGTGCGAAGGTGGTTTCGATCAACCCTTTAAGTTACAACTGGAGTGAAGAAATGATTCAAATAGCCAAATCATTGCATGAACAATAAACTGATTGAAATAAAAGACCTCAGTGCCGGTTACGAAGGCCGTATCGTGCTTCGCGATGTCAATCTGGAGATCAATGAACTCGATTTCATGGGGATCATCGGTCCCAACGGAGGGGGTAAAACCACGTTGATAAAAACGATTTTAGGACTGATCGAGCCGTATAAAGGGGAGATCCTTTTCTTCGATCACGGGAAAAAAGTGGATGAAATCGTAATGGGATACCTGCCGCAACGGAACAATATCGACCATCATTTTCCCATAACGGTTGAGGAAGTGGTGCTTTCGGGACTGATGGGTTCGGAGCGATCCCTGCTTGGACGTCCCTCGCGTGCCGATCGTGAAAGGGTAGCGGAAGTGCTACAGATGACCGGAATGTATGAGAAGCGAAAAAGTAGCATCGGTGCGTTGTCCGGCGGACAAATGCAGCGTGTGATGTTGGGTCGGGCGATTGTCAATCATCCCAAATTGTTGGTGTTGGATGAGCCGAACTCGTACATCGACAAACGTTTTGAAGAGCGATTGTATGAACTGTTGCGCGAAATAAACAAGACCACAACCATTCTCATGGTTTCGCATGAAGTTACCTCGTTGGTAGATATGGTGACGCGTACCATCTGTGTGGATGAAACGATCAAACCGGCCGATCTTACCTGTCCTTTTCATCACGGATAATATCGATCATTTCAAACGATACATGCCGCCCGGATAAGGGCGAACCATATTACGGAATTCCAATTCCATCAGAATCCCCGTCAGTTCGCTGATGGGGATTTCTGTTTCCACCACCAAACGGTTGAGATGCATTTCGCCGTACCGGGTCAGTAATTCCACGATTTGTTGCTCCTCGGAAGAGAGATCGAAGGGAATCTCCATTTGTATCTCTTGCTCGCCCGGTGAGTCGGGAAGCCAATTCATCAGCTCCAGGAAATCGGAAGCACCCGTGATCAGTGCCGCTCGATTTTGGCGAATCAGGCGATTGCATCCTTCCGAATACCTGTCGGAGGTTCTTCCCGGAAAAGCGAATACGTCTCGGCCGTACGTATTGGCAATGTTTGCGGTGACGATAGAACCGCCCTTGTCGGCAGATTCAACTACGATGGTTGCGTCGCTTAAGCCCGCTATAATGCGATTGCGAGCTAGGAAATTTCCCCGGTCAGGATTTGTTTCCGAGAGGTATTCCGTGAGCAGCCCACCCTGTTCCAACATCTGTTTGGCGATTTGCCGGTGTACGTAAGGGTAGATGCGATCCAAACCGTGGGCCAATACGCCGATGGTGGACAAACCGTTTTTTAAAGCCGATTTATGAGCGTTCACGTCGATCCCGTACGCAAGTCCGCTCACAATCACCACTTCGGGTGCCAGAGCGGCCATCTCTTGCAAGAAATTCTCGATGAGGTCGATGCCGTATTGCGTACAGCTTCGGGTACCGACCATGCTCACGAACCGTTTCCCCTTCAGCTCCGTTTCTCCTTTGTAAAACAGGAGCAACGGCGCATCCGTACAATCCCGTAACTGTTCGGGATACTCCTCATCTTCAAAATAGAAAGAGTCGATTCCATTCTGTGAAATGAAGGCGATCTCCTTATCTGCAATCTCCAACAACGAACGATCCGTTACCCCGAGTGCGAGTTGCGTGCCGATTCGGGGAATCAGAGCCAGCGTATCCGGTTTTTCACGGAAAATAGCTTCCGGTGATCCGAAGTTCTCAATCAATTTACGGGCAAGAACATCACCGATCCCTTTGATCCTGCAAAGTGCGATGGCATAACGGAGTGTTTCGGTATTGGTTGGCATTTCAATAAGGATTAAAGGGAGTTTAGAGAGCCTCGTGTCGCAAGTTAGCCTATAACTTCAAGGCTCAGAGGCTTACCGTTGACGGATGGTTCAAAGAGTCTCTTGTAGGAAATTAGCCTATAACTTCAAGGCTCAGAGGTTTACCGTTGACGGATGGTTCAGAGTGCCTCTTGTAGGAAGGGAGCAAAAACCGTAGCGAACTCATCGCCTCGGGTAAGTCGCCCGTTCACCACGCTGATGATCTGAATCTGCGCTTTCACACACAGTTTTTCATCGCTCTTGCGGTAGATGTCTTGAAAGAAGAGATAACGGGGACCTTTACGTTTCAGGTAAAGACGACTGATGAAAGAATCGCCGCTGCGAAGGGAAACCTTGTATTCAATCTCCGCCTTCGCAACCATAGGGGTGATGTTGTTCTCGGTCAGTACCCGGAAACTTTCACCCAACGAGTCGATGAACTCATGACGCGTATGCTCCAGGTAATTCTGATACACCGCATTGTTCACCACACCTTGCATATCGCATTCGTAATCACGTACCTTAAATTCAAGTTCAAAAATATATTTATTCATTCTGTGGATCGTAGCTTATTTTTAATATCGAAATTAGCTAAATTTAATGAGGTAAATATGAAAATTTGATATTAAGATTGTAAATTTAAATGATATAAACACGTACGTTTTATAAACAGTTATCTTAATAATATACGAAATGGAAAATTTCTCATTCCAAAATCCGGTAAAAATCATTTTCGGAAAAGACACAATTGCACAGTTATCCGCTGAAATCCAGAAAGGCGCCAAGATCATGGTTACATTTGGAGGCGGTAGCGTGAAAAAGAACGGCGTTTATGACCAGGTGGTAAAGGCCCTTCAGGGATTTGATTTTGTTGAATTCTGGGGAATAGAGCCTAATCCGCACTATGAAACGTTGATGAAAGCAGTGCTGCAGGCCAGAGAAGAAAAAGTGGATTACCTGTTGGCCGTAGGTGGCGGCTCGGTTATCGACGGCACGAAATTCATTTCCAAAGCGATCAACTATCCGGGCGATTGTTGGGAAGTAGTGACGAATCAAAAAATCGAGGTAAAACAGATTCCTTTCGCAACCGTATTAACATTAGCCGCTACCGGCTCTGAGATGAATAACGGAGCGGTGATTACGAAAGCAGCCACACAGGAGAAGTATGCGATGTTCGGCGATTACCCGCAATTCTCTATTCTTGATCCGCAGGTGCTTTACTCTTTGCCTAAGTTTCAGATCGCTTGCGGACTGATTGACTCTTATGTGCATGTGATGGAGCAATACCTTACCAGACCGGATGTGAATCCGTTGATGGACCGTTGGGCCGAAGGTGTGATGCAGACGTTGATCGAAGTAGCACCGAAGGTGATGGCTGAACATCCGGATTACGATGCGATGGCCGGATTCATGTTGTCTGCCACCATGGCACTGAACGGATTTATTGCGATGGGCGTTCCGCAGGATTGGGCTACCCATATGATCGGCCATGAATTAACCGCATTGACGAATCTGACACATGCCGTAACATTGGCGATTGTGATGCCGCGCGTAATGAGTGTGATGCGCGATGAAAAAGGTGAGAAAACGATTCAGTACGGCGAACGTATCTGGCACATCACTTCCGGAACCGTTCAAGAGCGAATCGATGAGTCGATTGCCAAGACAGAAGGGTTCTTCCAGTCGCTGGGTATCGGAACACGTCTTTCCGTATATGGCGTTGGCGATGATATCATCGAGGTGATTGCGGGCCGCATGAAAGACCGTAACTGGAAACTGGGTGAGAATCAGAACATCGATTCATCCAAAGTGAAAGAGATTCTTGAAAATAGTAAATAATTCCCTCACTCCCTTTCGTAAAGCTCCTCGGGTCTCAACCTGGGGAGCTTTCTTTTTTCCACCTCCCACTTCCTCCCCGTTGTAATTTAACTTATTGTCTATAAATATTTAACATTAAAAGATGCTTTAACTCAAAAGAAGAGAGTCGGCCGCTACTATCTGTCCGGAGTTTATTATCTTTGCGACTGTTTTTAGTCAATTTTCCATCCTGTTGTTCAATGAACAAGCCCAAAGAGGGGCTGTTCGATGACAGATTGGTATCAAAACGTTGGAAAATGACTTCTGAAAAAAATCCTTATGAATAAAATCGCCAATTTATTTTCTCTTCGCACGCTGACCCTTCATCCGGATTTTAATGGGCTCGAATCATTTATGGACTCATTATCCGACCGATTTGCTAAGAATGAAGGGGTTGTAATCCACAAAGGGCGCAATGAACTGCGGAGAATGGAATATAACGGAAAACAATACGTTGTAAAGTCTTTTCATAAACCGAATTTCATCAATCGCTTTATTTATGGAATTTTCCGTCCCTCCAAAGCAAAACGTTCATACGACTATGCGGCGTTGTATCGCCAAATCGGAGTGGGAACGCCAACACCGGTGGGATACATCAATCAGCGGAAAGCTCTTTTGTTTAATGAGAGCTATTTTGTAACCTGTTTGTCGGAGTGTACGCATACCTATGGGGAGCTTTTCGACAAGAAGTTCGAATATGAAGAGGAAGTCCTTCGCCAGGTAGGCCGTATTACCGCAATTCTGCATGAGAACGGATATGCCCATAAAGATTACGGTAGGGGGAACATCTTGTTTGAAAAAACGGCGGAAGGAGTGAAGATCGAAATTGTGGATTTAAATCGAATGGCGATCGGTCCGCTGGACATCAAATCGGGATGTAAGAATTTCGAACGTCTTCCGGCTACCCCTCAAATGCATCGCTGGATGGCTGAGGAGTATGCTGCCGCAAGAGGATTTGATGTGGAGGAGTGCGTTGAGTTGATGAAGAAATTCAGAAGCAAGCAGTCAGGTAAAATAAATAATCTTTATTAAAAGGTGCCTTATGAAAGTATTTGCTGTAGTGGTCACGTACAACCGGTTAAAACTCTTACAACGAAATATAGATTGTCTCAGACAGAATAATCCCATCGCAACCATTGTGGTGGTGAATAACGGAAGCACGGACGGAACGGATGTGTGGTTGGATGCCCAAACCGATCTTACGGTTATACACCAGGAGAATGTAGGTGGATCGGGTGGCTTTTTTACCGGTATTCAATACGCCTTTGAAGCGGGAGCCGACTGGATTTGGTGCATGGACGACGATGTTTTTCCGCGTCGCGATTGTCTGGAACAGTTGTTGGTGCACAGTGCCTCATCCGAAACGGGCATTCTTGCTCCGCGTCGTTTGCAGGAGGGAAAGATCTTTACACATGAATTCTGTGAATATAATCTGACCAATCCGTTTGCATCGATGTATAAAGGCAAACTTTCGAAACAAGAAGTTACCGCTCCTACAGAGATACGTGGTGCCGCTTTCGAGGGTTTATGTATCCGAAGGGAAGTGGTGGAACAGGTGGGTTTGCCCAACCGCGAGCTTTTTATATTCTGCGATGACACAGATTATTGTCTGCGTACCGTTTTGGCGGGATACAAGATCCTCTATGTGCCTGCCGCGTTGATGGATAAGGAGAAATTCTTTTCAAATGACAGCTGGAGTGAACGGAACAAGAAAAAGAAATGGAAGCGCTTTTACCAGATTCGTAATTCGGCCTATCTGAATCATCGTTATGGTCGCAATTTTTCGGTAAGATACCTGCGTAGTCTGATCGGGGTGAGCGGTTACATATTTACCGCGCTTTGCACCGCTCCTTTTACAGATGGTTATCGTTTATCCGATATCGCTGCTTTCTGGAAGGCTTACCGTAACGGGATATCCGAAAAACTGGGAATCATCCGATAACCATCCGAGAGTGATCCGCTAATTAATTAAAAATCCAACTAAACTATATGCGTCTTATAAAAGTAACGGGAGGTCTGGGTAACCAGATGTTTATATATGCTCTTTATCTGCGGATGAAAAAGCGTTATCCGGAAACTCGTATCGATTTGTCTGATATTGTGAATTACCACGTGCATTACGGTTATGAGATGAATCGGGTATTTAAGTTGCCTAAAACGGAATTCTGTATCTGGCAGCCATTGAAAAAGGTGATTGAATTTTTATTCTTTAAAAAGATCTATGAACGCAAGCAAGATCTTTCAACCTTGAAATCGTATGAAAAGAGATACATGTGGCCGTTGTTGTACTTCAAGGGCTTTTATCAGTCGGAACGATTCTTCGCCGATATGAAAGAGGAAGTACGCGAGGCATTTACATTCGATAAAAGTCGGGCGAACGAAAAAAGTCTGCAATTGCTCGAGCAGCTTGCCGGTGACGAAAAGGCCGTTTCACTGCATATCCGTCGCGGAGATTACCTGCAGCCGAAACACTGGAAGACCACCGGGAGTGTCTGTCAGCTGCCTTATTATCGCAATGCGATTGCAGCGATGGAGCAGAAAATTGCATCTCCTAATTACTATGTATTCTCTGACGATATCGCTTGGGTGAAGGAAAACATCGTTTTGGAAAATGTCGTTTATATTGATTGGAACCGTAACGATGAGAGTTGGCAGGATATGATGCTCATGAGTCATTGCCGTCATCATATCATTTGCAACAGTACATTCAGCTGGTGGGGAGCATGGCTGAATCCGAAAAAAGATAAAACGGTGTTGGTCCCGGAACGTTGGTTCCAACATTGTGAAACTCCTCATATCTATCCCAAAGAGTGGGTAAAAGTGTCAATTTCCTAATCAGGTACAATATGAACAGCCATTTATTTAAAAAAATCGGATTCGCACTGGCCGAGATCTTTATGCTTTTTAAAAAGAAAAAGTCGCCTAAGTTGATGATGACGTTGTTGGTAAAGAACGAAGAGGATATGTTGGAGGAAAACCTGTTGTTCCATAAAGCGATGGGGGTGGATGCCTTTATCGTAACGGACAATAATTCAACCGACCGCACTCCTGAGATTATCCGTAAATACCAACAGAAAGGATGGATTGTAGAGGTGATCGAAGAGAAAGCCACGGATTATGAACAGAAGGTCTGGGTAGACCGGATGGTTTGGAAAGCGAAACGTGAGTATAAAGCAGACTGGGTGATTAATGCCGACGCCGACGAGTTGTGGTACACGCCTCTGGGAAATCTGAAAAAAGAGATTGCAAACAGCTCAGCCAATGTACAGGCTTGTGAGATGCGAAGCGTGTATCCGGAAGAGGGTGTTCCGTTCTGGCAATGGAGCCGTACCGTGAAAGCGGTTGCCGATCCGGATCGTTATGATCTGTCTCGCTACTCCTTGTTCGAAAGACAAAATAAAAAGGTGATGCACCGTACCGCCGGTTATCTGCAGATATCGATGGGGAACCACAAGGTAACGATGTTTCCGAAAAATGAAACCAAGAGTACCATCCAGGTATATCACTATAACATCAGGGGAAAAGATCATTTCCTTGAAAAGATGATTAATGGCGGACGCCAACTTGAACAGCGCCGCAGTAAACATGGTGGACGACACTGGCGTTATTTCTATGAGTTGCACAAAGAGGGGAAGCTCGAGGCAGAATACGAACGCGTAATCGGATCGCCAAAATACAATGATTTATATAAGGATGGTTATATATGTCACGATACAACCATCGCTTCTAAATTTGGAAAGCTATTTCTAGAGAAATCCGAATAATCAGTTTTCTCCCGGAATATTTAAAATAGATAATATACAAATGAGATCGCCGTCGTTCATCTAGCGATGAGCTCTACACCCCGAAAAGGTGTATCGATGGCGCATTTGACCTTAGTGGTAAAAAATGGATAATATACAAATGAAGAACTACGATTATTTGATAGTAGGATCCGGTCTTTTCGGAGCTGTATTTGCCCATAAAGCAAAAGCAGCCGGAAAACGCTGTCTGGTAATAGACAAGCGAAATCATCGGGGAGGCAATATATATTGTGAAGATACCGCCGGTATTCGCGTACACAAATACGGAGCGCATATCTTTCATACCGACAACAAGGAAGTCTGGGATTATGTCAATAATCTGGTTGAGTTTAACCGTTATACCAACTCTCCTTTAGCTTCTTTTGAGGGGCATTTATACAACCTGCCTTTCAACATGCATACCTTCTATCAGCTTTGGGGTGTGAAAACTCCGGCTGAGGCCAAAGCCAAAATTGAAGAGCAACGCAGTGAGTTTGCGCATATCGTTGAACCCGCCAACCTCGAAGAACAGGCGCTTAAGTTATGCGGAAAGGATATTTATTATCGCTTCATCAAAGGCTATACCGAAAAGCAATGGGGACGTCCCGCTACGGAATTACCCGCATTTATCATCCGTCGCATTCCGTTTCGCTTTGTTTACGATAATAATTATTTCAACGATGCTTATCAGGGAGTGCCGAAAGGGGGATACAATGTGTTGATCGACGCATTACTCGATGGAATCGAAGTGCGTTTGGATACAGATTACTTTGAGAATCGCGCGGAGTTTGACGCATTGGCCGAAAAGGTGCTCTTTACAGGATGTATCGATGAATATTTCGATTACAGTTGCGGTCGTCTTGAATACCGGAGTCTCCGTTTTGATCATCAGCACATGGACATTCCGGATTTTCAGGGAAATGCGGTGATTAATTACACGGAGGGAAGCGTGCCTTATACCCGTGTAATCGAACACAAACATTTTGAATACGGTACCCAACCCGATACCGTTGTGACGTATGAATATCCCGATAGCTTCGAACCCGGAAAGGAGCCTTATTACCCGGTCAACGACGCACGTAATACGGAGATGTTCAGACAATACAGTGCGTTGGCGGCGCAACATGCGAACGTTTTGTTCGGAGGTCGTTTGGCCCAATATACGTATGCCGATATGGACGATACCATCATTGCCGCTTTTGCCCTGTGGGAAAAAGAAGCAAACGTGAAAAATTGACGATAGAGAAATGAAACATGCTTTTCTGATCATAGCGCACAATGAATATCCCGTGTTAGAGGTTTTGCTAACCATGCTGGATGATGAACGGAACGATATCTATCTTCACATAGATAAACGCTCTCCCGCACTTTATGCTCAGATAAGCGCTCTGAAATTAAAACATGCATCTCTTTATCTGATTGAAAATCCGTTGAAAGCGTATTGGGGAGACATCAGTTTGGTGAAAATTGAATACCTGCTTTTTGAAAATGCCTACCGCAATGGCCCTTATGCATATTATCACCTCATGTCGGGTGTAGATCTGCCGCTTAAGAGTCAGGATTACATCCACACTTTCTTTGGAACCCATCAAGGAGAAGAATTTGTGGGGTTTTGGAACGGTAAATCTCATGATCGCGACTTAAAGCGTAAAGTAGGTCGCTATTATTTATTTACGGAACGGATGAAGGATAAAGGAACCACCTCTCATAAGGTGCGTGCATTCTGCCGGAATGTTGTTCTTACGCTTCAGAAAGTGTGCTTCTATCAACGGTCTCGTGAATTTGAATTTAAAAAGGGTAGTCAATGGGTGAGTATCACCCATGATTTGTGCGGACTAATCATACAATACAAAGAGGTAATTCTCCGAAGATTCAGATATACGCTCTGTCCCGACGAAATATTTATTCAGACCCTGGTGTGGAATTCCTCATTCAGGAAAAAATTATATAAGGGGGATGAATCGGAATCAAACGCGATGCGGGCGATTGATTGGACCCGAGGAGGACCTTATGTGTGGAAAGATGAGGATTTGGATGAACTTGTAAGTTCTCCGCTCCTCTTTGCACGTAAGTTCAGTTCGCAGCAGTTCGAAGTGGTAAAGTCTCTTAAAGAGCTTTATTCCGGACCGGAATAAGACTAGAATTAAAATTATATTGGTAAACTTGTCTGAAAATAAATAATATACAGATGAAAATTAATTGTGTGATAGTGACATACAATCGTCTCCGGTTGTTGAAGGAGAATATTGAAGCTGTCAAATCGCAGACGTTTGCACCTAACCAAATCTTTATTATAAATAATAATTCGACAGACGGTACTGCCGATTACCTAAATACGTTGACAAACGATTCTCAGATCACGGTGATTCATTTGCCGGAGAATATTGGAGGAGCCGGTGGCTTCACGCATGGAATCAAAAAGGCGATAGAGGCGGAGTGTGAATGGATCTGGGTAATGGATGACGATACGATTCCTACTCCCGATACGCTTCAAGAGCTTGTGGAGGGTACCAAGGCCGATGAGAAGGTGGGTTTTGTTTGCAGTAAGGTGGTTTGGACGGACGGAATGGTCCACAAGATGAATCTTCCGTTTTTTGATGTGGGACGAAAAGATCGCATTCCGCTGAATTATTTTTCGAATCAGAGGGATGTCCTTCTGGCCAAATCGGCCTCTTTTGTTTCGCTGTTGATTAAAACGCAAGCGGTTTACGAAGTGGGATTGCCGATCAGCGAATTCTTTATTTGGGGAGATGATATTGAGTTCACATCACGCATTTACGATGCGGGTTATTTTGGAATCTATGCTCCCCACAGTGTCGCACTCCATAAAACGGCTGTGAATTACGTATCGGAAATACATACCGCTCCGATTGAAACCTTGTGGAAGTTCTATTATGATATCCGCAATAGCACCTATTTGAGAAGTCGGCGAAAAAACCGGTTTATCTTTGTTTTCTCTACCTGGAACGCTTATCGCCGCGCAGTGCGAAAAGTTCGAAAGAGACCGGTGGAGGAGCACAAGGCTTTTATACAGGTTCTTCGAAAAGGGTTTTGGAAAGGATTATCTTTCAAACCTCAGATTGAATACCTAACGACACCGAAAAAACAATAGGAACCAGAGGCTGCCTAAAATTCATGCGAATGGATTTTGGGCAGCCTCTTCTTTTTAAAGGGGATAAAAGCGCAGAGATACTGTGATTTGTATTTGTAATGCACTGTTTATTAAATGTGTAGCACTTCTATTTGCGCGTCACCGCCTTGGTTCGACTGAACCACCGCCTTGCTTCGACCGAACCACCGCCTTGCTTCGACCGAACCACCGCCTTGGCGTTTGGTTTAAAGTGATTCTCCGGAGGAAAGTATCGGATCCCTGTAAAATTCTCTAGGCAACCGGCTGCAATTAACCCTTTCCTCTTTCTGTTTTGAAAATAAGATCGCTTTAAAAATACAATCGCTTCGAAAATAATTCGGAAACTTCTTCATTATATGTTATTTGACAGGATATAGTGAATTAAATACGACTTATTTGTCCACTATTACGAAATTATCGTAGATTTACGAAGAGTTCGTAATAGGCTTGTATTTAAAGAATCGATATGGAAAAATTAACAACAACAGAAGAAGAAGTGATGCTGGTGATCTGGCAAAGCGACAAGGGGTTTATAAAAGATTTTCTAGAAAAGATGCCTGAACCCAAACCCCCCTACACAACGTTGGCGTCTATCATAAAGAATCTGGAGAAGAAAGGTTATCTGGCATCCGAAAGGATGGGGAATATGTGGCACTATACTCCTTTGATCGCAGAGAAAGAGTATAAAAAGAGGTTTATGTCGGGATTTGTCAGTAACTATTTTGCCAACTCCTATAAGGAGATGGTTTCTTTCTTCGCAAAAGAGGAAAAGCTGACTCCCGAGGATTTGCAAGATATTATTGAATTGATTGAAAAGAACCGGACCAAATAAATACCGGTCGCCTCTAATAACTGGAAACATGGAAACGATCTATAGCTATCTCTTAAAATCGAGTGTGTCGCTCATCCTCTTTTACGCCTTTTATCGACTCGTTGTCTTTCAGAATACCTACTTTAAGATGCGGCGGTTTACATTACTCGCGATCCTGTTTTTCTCCATGCTGTATCCGTTGGTGGATATCGCGGACTGGCTTTTGTCAAAAGATCCGATTCACGAGATCCTTACGCCCTATGTAATCGTAAACGGAGTTACAAATACGGAACTAGCCGAAGTTGTAGTGAGTCCCGATTCCGAAACATCCGCACTCACCTTGTCGCAAATCGGTTTAACGGTGTACATCGCCGGAATCGCATTGCTGTTGTTCCGGATGATCATTCAGTTGATCTCACTGCTCATGACCCGTCGCCGGGCTGTTCCCCGTAAAATCGGATCGCATACCGTGTTGAGCCTTTCCGACAACGACACTCCTTTCTCTTTCTTCTTCTGGGTCTTTATCAATCCGGACCGCTATAGCGCCCAGGAAGGGAATCAGATTCTTACCCACGAATTGACACATGCCCGCCAATATCATTCATTGGATGTTCTTTTCAGCGAGCTCTTTACCATTTTCTTTTGGTTTAACCCTTTTGTCTGGCTTTTAAAACAGGAAATCAGGGTGAATCTGGAGCATCTTGCCGATGAGGAGGTGCTTGATAAAGGAATCGAAGCAACTACCTATCAATATTCATTGTTGCGGTTGTGTCATCATGTAACATCGAACAAGCTTGTCAATAATTTTAATATTCCACAATTTAAAAGACGTATTATTATGATGAACAGAGACAAATCAAACAAAAATTCGTTACTGAAATATGCATTGCTTATTCCGGTAGCAGGGCTCTTGATCATTTCGGGGAATGCACAGGCCGTGATCAGTAAGGTTAAAAGTGAGGTGATTGAATTACCCGCTCTCAATCAAGACGGTAAAATGGCCGTAACCGGAACAGTGGTGGATGAAAAGGGCATCTCCATTCCGGGTGCCAGTGTGATTGTGAAAGGATCTTCTTATGGAACGATTTCAGACAAAGAGGGTAATTTCTCGCTGAATCTGAATCCGGGAGAGGAAGTGGCGTTCTCGTACGTAGGAAGAAAATCAATTGAAATCGCTCCTTCCAATTCGAATTCGAAAGGACTGAAAGTTGTAATGCCGATGCAAGCCGTTGAAGGTGACGAAATCGTAGTGGTAGGTTATGCTGCTGATGATAAACCGGTGAAGCGAAAAGGATCTGATGAGGTTTTTACCGTAGTAGAAGAGATGCCTGAATATCCGGGCGGTGTAAATGCGCTTTTGGAATATCTTGCGAAAAATATCAAATACCCGGTTACAGCACAGGAGAAAAAAATCCAAGGCAGGGTAATCGTAGGATTCGTGATTACGAAAACCGGAAAAGTTGCCGATATTGAAATCAAGCGAGGCGTTTCACCAGATTTGGATGCCGAAGCGATTCGTGTCATAAAGGGAATGCAAGATTGGAAACCGGGGAAACAACGCGGAGTTCCTGTAAACGTACTCTATACATTGCCTGTTTCATTCCGTCTGCAGGGAGGTGGTGATTCAAAACCGGCTACTCCCGCTAAACCGAAACCAGTTGTTGTGGTAGACGGTGCGACCCAAGCTGTCGGCTACGATTTGAATTCCATCGATCCCAACCGGATTGAGACGATTAATGTCATGAAGGATGAAGCTGCCGTAAAAAAATACGGCGATCGCGGTAAAAACGGTGCCATCGAGATTACTACGAAGAAGTAATCTGATTCAAAAAAACGGTACCACGATGCCGTAATCGGTTGCAAATTGAGATTGCTACGAAGAAGTAATCTGAGTCAAAAAGTTGTTTTGTATTTGAATTAGGCGTAATTTAAATCCAATGAGCCGGAAAGGGGAGATCTCAAATTTAATTTTGGGGTTTCCTCTTTTTGTTTTCGGCTATTTTGTTTTCGGCAGTTTTGTTTGTGTTCTTTTCAGCTGTGATGCGCTCTTTTCAGCTGTTTTGTTTGTGCTCTTTTCGGTTATTTTGTTTGTGCTCTTTTCGGATGCGATTCGCTATTTTCTGTTGAAATTTATCTCCTTTTAACGAATGTGTAAATTATTATATATCGGTTATTTTTATAAACAATCGTTAATATATATATTATTTCTACACAATATTACTATTTTGCCCAAAAAGGTTCTTATATTGGGTGTTTGATGCCTATTTTGCTTACAGTTTTTAGTTTGGATGCTAAATGTTTAAATTATATAATAATAGGAAAAACTATCAATTTAAGTTTATATTTGCTACTAACGTTAATCTTATCATATTTTAATTAATGAGTGCTGGAAAATATTTAAATCATTTGGCAAAAGGTCTGATCATAAGTCAGGCTGTTTTGTTGAGTACCAATCTGGCGTTTGCACAGAGTCCGGGAAAGAAAATTACAGGGAAAGTAGTGGAAGCAAACGGTGATCCTATCGTAGGAGCATCCGTAGTGGTAAAAGGTACGCATATCGGAACCGTAACCGATATTGACGGAAATTACACATTGGAAGTCCCCGATGGGAAAACATTGGTTTTCTCCTATATCGGAATGTTACCCAAGGAGTTATCCGCAACGCAGGCAAAAGTGGTGGAGATGGATACGGACAATCAGCAGTTGGATGAAGTTGTAGTGGTTGCTTACGGAACGGCTAAGAAAAATACATTTACCGGGGCTTTGGCCGTGGTGGATAACAACCGTCTGAATACCGCTCAGGTATCGAACCTGACAACCGCTTTACAAGGTGCAGCCGCCGGTGTGCAGGTAAGTAGCTCCTCCGGTCAGCCCGGTGCGGAAGCCACGATCCGAGTACGCGGGGTTGGGTCGATCAATGCCTCTAGCGCTCCGCTTTATGTGATTGACGGAGTTCCGTTTGACGGAGACCTTTCCAGTATCAATCCTGCCGATATTGAATCGATGGTGGTTCTCAAAGATGCCGCTTCGGCAGCTCTTTACGGATCTCGTGCCGGTAACGGTGTTGTGATGATCACTACAAAAGGGGGAGGAGCCGACAAAGCGCCTACCGTAAATGTGCGTGCTACGGCCGGATGGTCTAAACGTGCGGTGAAACCCGTAGAACTCATGGGTACCAATGATTGGATGGAGCTTCGTTGGGAAGCACTCCGCAATGGTTTTATGGATAATAAGAAAACGGCTGAAGAAGCTGCGATACTTGCTTCCAAAGGATTGATCGCCGACATGGGGATTAACCCGTACGGAACGCAAAATCCCGAGCCGGTAGGAATCGACGGAAAACTCAAAGCGGGACTTTCTCCTCTTTGGGATGACAACTGGCAGGATGAAGTGATCGGCACAGGCGAACGTTACGAAGTGAATGCAAACGTTTCGGGAGGTAGCAAGCTGACACAATATTTTGTTTCTGCAGGACATTTGAACGAGAAGGGTATTACCATGGGCTCCGGGTTTTCACGTACCTCTGTAAGAGCAAACATCAACAACCAGACGACCAAATGGCTCAAACTGATGTTGAATATGGGCTATTCGAATAGTAAAACCGATTTTAATGACTCACAGGATAGTAACGTAGGCAATGCGTTCAGCTACGGACAGATGATGCCCTCTTTCTATCCGATGTATAAAAGAAATCCGGAAACCGGTGAGTATTTGTATGATAAAGACGGGAAGAAGATTTCTGACTTCGGTCCGTATCGTACAAGTTCCTTCGCAACGAATAACCTGATGGCTTCATTGCCACTCTCTAAAGATCAGAGTAAACGAGACCTGATTTCAATGCGCGGAAGCCTTGAGTTCGATTTCGGAACGATGCATGAGAAAATGGAGGTGTTGAAAGGGTTGAAATTCAAAACCTCATACAGTACCGATATCAGCATGCGGAATAATCATTCGTACTCCCCATCTTTCACCGCATTATCATCTACAGGTCCCGACGGACAGAAAGAGGTGATGCAGAATCTGGAGACTACCTCTGCCGGAAGAAGTACTTTGCTGACCAGAAGTTATACGTTTAACAACATCCTGAATTATAACAAAGAGTTCAATGAGTCACACATCGTTTCATTGATGGCGGGACAAGAAATCTACGGATACAATCGCGAATATACCGGCGGTAGCAGAAGCTCATTCCCACTGCCGGGAATTATGGAGCCGGATGCGGGATCGGTCGTATCGGGTTATTCAGGCTATTCGGATAAATTCACGTTGGCCGGCTTTATGGGACGTGCCGAATACAATTACGAAGGAAAATATAACCTCTCGGGATCATTCCGTCGAGACGGTTCTTCGAAATTCCACAAAGAGAATCGCTGGGGTAACTTCTGGTCGGTTGGTGCGGCTTGGAACATGGCAAGAGAGGAATTCATGCAGGATCTGACACAGATCAACCTCTTGAAACTGCGTGTCAGTTACGGAGCACAGGGTAATCAGGAGTTATCCGGTTATTATCCTTACCAGTCGGTATATGAATCGGGGCAGGTGGGGAACTCTCCCGGCCTTTACATTGCAACGCTTGCAAATCGTGACTTGACGTGGGAAACCAATTTGAATTTCAATGTGGGAGCGGACTTCGCTTTGTTTGAAAACCGTTTGCGCGGTAGCTTCGAATATTTCCACCGTGCCTCGAAAGATTTATTATACGGATTAGATCTCCCTTCCTCTTCGGGTTACTCCTCTATTCTTTCAAACATCGGTGCGATGAAGAATACGGGTATCGAGATGGATTTGAAAGGAACGATCTACACCTCCAAGAATATTTCATTCGACATGGGTCTGAACTTGGCGCATTACCGCAATCGCATCACCTCTTTCCCTGTGAAGAAAGGGATTCAGTCCGGAACGAAATTCCTGGTTGAAGGTGGCGATATCTACGGATTCAGACTGGTTGAATGGGCCGGTAACACCGTAGCCGGAGAGGCGTTGTATGACCGTGAGAATGGAACGGGCAAAATCTATGAGACCTCGAAGAAAGCTAACGGCGGTGAGGCCGCATGGTATCTGTTCGATGAAAATGGGAAACGTTATAAAACAACACAATACGCAACGGCTTCGGCGAATGACCGTCAGAACATGGGCAGTGCGTTACCAAAAGTGTATGGCGGGGTGAATATGGATCTGCGCGTGTATGATTTCACCATTACGGCACTGTTCTCATACAGCTTGGGTGGTAAATTGTATGCTACCGATTATTTGGGTAACTACTCTACCGGTTCTTCAAAAGGTCGCCCTTGGGCACAGGAGATGTTGGATCGTTGGACTCCGGAAAATCCAGACAGCGAGTTTCCGCGTGTAACGACATCGAGCGTGTCGAACAGCTTCACTTCACAATCTTCACGTCACCTATACGATGGTTCTTTCGGACGTCTGAAAAACCTTGCCGTTACTTACAATGTGCCGCAAAAGGTGGTTAAATCAATGAAGATGAGCAACGCTTCTGTATTCTTCCAAGGTGAGAACCTCTTCACAATCTACGGTGTAGACGGTATCGATCCGGAATCAGGCGGTTTGAACGGAACGACAAGCTACCGTTATCCTGCGGTTAAAACGTTCTCATTCGGTGTAAATCTCACTTTTTAATCGGAACATAATTCCTAATGACTAAATAAACGATATTCAAATGAAAAAATATATAGCCGCATTACTCATCGCGATAGGATGTACTTCCTGTGATGACTTTTTAACGGTAAATCCACCTTCAAACGCAACCGATGAATCTGTTGCACCGGAATATGCAGACCAAACTTTGCAAGCTTTGTATAATGGTTCTTTCTACGCTTTGACCAACTGGTTTAACTCTTATGGATATCCCGGTTACAGAAGTACCTTGATGACGATAGATGCTTTGGGTGGCGATATGATCGGTACCAGCGGAATCTACGGAGGGATTACCACGCAATATAATTTCAAGACAAATGATATATTGGGTACCAATGTGAATATGATTTGGCGTAAATATTATAACTGCATTTCAAACTGCAACAAAGCGATCTCGTTTTATGAATCGTTGAATTCCCCTTCTAAAAAATCACAGGCGATGTATGCCCAGACGTTGGCATTGCGTTCGATGTGTTATTTGGATATTGTGCGTTTGTGGCAGATGCCTTATGACTTGGCGAAAGATCTTCCGGTATGTCCGAATATGAATGGAATCACCGATGTTGCTCAAATTACCCAAGGGGTTGAGTTGTCTACTGTTGCAGAGATCTATGAGGTATTGATTGATGACCTTCTAATTGCGAAAGAATTATTAAACAAACTCGAATACACAAAGAGCGCTTTCGCCGAAATGGACGAACACGTGGTGTCGATGTTTTTGGCGCGTGCTTACCTGACGCGCGGAACAACAAAAGAGGGTGGTGTGAAAGCGGATATGGATGCGGCAATCAAGCATGCTTACGATATCCGTCAATCAAACAGTTACCCGTTGATGGCTCCGAAAGATTTCCAATCGGGATTCAATGAATCTGCCAACCCTGAATTTATGTGGGGCTTGGCGCAGAACGCTTCGAATAACGATATGAGTTATGTTTTCAATTACCTGGATACGCGTCCGGGTGATACGCGTGCCTATTACAAAAATGCGGTGCCGGATCCGAATTTCAAGAAGCTATTCGATTACGGAACGGGATATGACGAGGAAGATGTTCGTTTCTCTCTTTTCGAATACAGCGGAGATGGTGCGCCTCGAGTAAAGAATATCCTTACGTATACGAAATTCCGTTTCCGCGAGAGCGAAACCAGCGGAGATATCCTGTTTATGCGTTCTGCAGAAGCTTGGTTTATCGAAGCTGAGGCGAAATTGCGTGGTGGTGAGGGAGGCAGTGCTCAGAGTTCTGAGGAGATCATTACCGAACTACGTGCCAAACGTAATGCCGCCACTACAGGCTATACCTTCGATTTGGAGTTCTTGTTGAAAGAGCGCCGCAGAGAGTTCTGGGGTGAGGGTGTAACGGGCGTTTTCGACTTGACCCGTACGCAGAAATCATTGGTACGCGATGTATTGGTTGCGTCTGATTTTCCTGAATACCCGAATATGCGCGGAGGTCATTATACCTTGGTGTTCCCGGATCAGAGTGATTTCGTAGCGAACTCTCCTTACTATTTCTTCCAGATTCCGGAACAGGAGATCATCAACAACCCAAAAGTAGATGGTCCGCTTCCACGTAAAAAATAGCGTTTCTTAAAGAAATAAAGCAAACCCCTTGCGAAACCTGTTTTATCGATTCGATAAGAGAGGTTCAGCAAGGGGTTTCTTTATTCTAGGAGGGGAGATCGTCGAGTTTCTGTAACAACTCACGGTAAAGTTTGTTTTTTGTTTCGATGTGCTTTCGAATCTGTTGCACGAAAGCCTGATCGTCATACGAACCCCGGACGGCTTCAAAATCCCTCAGCCTGTCGGCCTCATTGCCGTCGATGCCGTAACCGATCCGGGAGCTCTGATGGAACTCTTTCGCCGCGTCTTCAAGCAATAATTCGTCAAAACGGATAATCGCTTCGTGCCAATAGCTGAGTATCGCCTTTATTTCATGTACCGAGATCTCTTCCGGGTCGATATTGTACCACCTCTCCAATAGTATCGAATTCCAGTTCCATTCCATCTCGTCATACTTTTCTTGCAGGCGCCGGAACTCCTCTTGGATCGCATTGATCCGTTTGATTTCACCGCTTTCCACCCGTTCGAGCACATCATTCACTTCAATCACAGGGGCGATGAAACCGGCCATGTCCACCCATTCACCCAATCCGGTGGAGGAGCGACGATGCAACGCTTCACGCAGTTCATAAACGGATGTGTAGTTGGCGTGGGTAAGTCGTTTGATGAGGGTATTCCCCAGATAACGGCGTACGGCCATTTCGTACAGGGTAACGCCCCTTTCGAGCGAGGTGCTTTTGATGACACCTCCCTGGAATTTATATTTCAGCGCATCGCCCGGAGTGTTCGCTTTTATATCCCGAAGCAGTTGTAAGGCGCGCAGTATCTTATTCATCGTATAGGGAGTGAGCAGATCGAAGTTGATGATGTCTAAACGATGCGGATCGCTTCTTTTATCCCGCTCGGGCCATTTGTAGGAATCGCGCACGGTACCTACGCGCTGGAGGTTCGCTCCCGGCATGATGTACGATTCGGTCCCGATCTGAATGATGTAGGAGAAGGGGAGGTCCGACGTGTCGAGGTGTTTCATGTGGCGTCCCATCACCATGCTGAACGGTCCGATTTTCGCGGGCCACAAGATATAGGAGTCGGAGGCCATGCGGCCGCCCCGTTCAACGATACCTTGGTGGATCGGGCCGAGTTTATACATGTGGTTGCTTTGGTTGAATCCTGATCCGGCATTCAAAAAAGAGTACATGGCGGCGATCAGTAACGACGATTTGTGCATTGACACCGAATAGGGACCGGCCAGCACGGCACAAGCCTCTCCGTTCTCAAGTTGGCAGTTGCTGAACATGAGTGAATCGTGGGCCGAAAAAAGGTGTCCCACATGACTTGCCTGTCCCACAAACGAACGGGTGATCTGTGCTCCGTCCGAAACGATAGCGCCCGAAGAGAAGATAAAATCGCGCGCAACCACATCAGCGCCTACGCGGGTGCGGGCTTCCGAGCAGCTGTTCACGGATCCGTTTTTAAGCGATGAAACGCCATACAATCGGGCGTATTCTCCCACGTTTACATTCCGCAGTGAGCCGCAATTGATGATTTTCGAACCTTTCCCGATTCGGCAACGATGCGATGCCAGTTCGGCGGAATATTCGGAGATCAGTAGTTTCATCTTTTCGATGAGGGATTTGCGGTAGCGGTACATCGCCATTATATAGCCGATTTGAGCGGACAGTTCGTTGTAAATGGGTACCTCGCGTCCTCCCGTTTCGTTGAGGACGTGCGCTTCGGTATTGTTCCCGAAATGCGACTTTCCTTCGGTTAGGATCGTATTTACATCCATGATTATGACATCTCCGGCGATGTCGCAATTCGCAAGATAACCGTTCACGTTGCGAATCAGACAATCGTCACCTACCGAACAGTTGTGCAGCCGGGCGTTGTAAATACCCGCCGGAAACGGGATGCCCCCCGCTAAGAGATAGCTCTTCCTGAACGCCCCGAGATGCACCTCTCCCGATAACGTAGTGTCTCTCACCGCCAAGGGATTAAATTCATTTCCAACTTTTATCCTGCTCCAGTCGTTGCATTTGCAATTTTGTTGAGAGAGTATGGCAATCTCTGCATCCGTAAGATTTCTCCTGTATTCCATATCCGAAGCTCATTTATCTATTATAACAACCGTAAGAAAAAGAAAGATGAAAGAAAAGAGTCTATTTAACTTAAATTTGTTTGTATAAATAACCTCTTTAATCGTATCCTTTTGATAAATAATTTTAATAAAACAACGCTCCTGCCGTTGTTTGGGTTGTCGTTTATTAAATTTATACCGTTGATTATAAATAGAAGGGATATTTCAATCCTTCTATTTTAAGTTGTTATGATTATTAAGAGGGGCACCTTTCGATGAGAAACAGATTTTGTCTATTTATTCTTCTTTTACTTCTTTTTATTCCTGTTCAGGTTGTGTTTTCCGAGACGATGCAGGTTCCGTTCATTCCGCAGGTTTCAAACTATGCGGCTTCAGAATACATGGCGGGTAAGCAAAACTGGGCGGTGGCACAGAATAAACAGGGAGTCATCTATATCGGAAACCATAAAGGGCTGATGCAGTTCGACGGCAAACGGTGGTTGTTGTGGCCTCTTCCCAACGATCGACCGGTGCGTTCGGTGCACGTGAGTGAAGACGGTCGCATCTATGTGGGTTCTTTCGAACAATTCGGTTATTTTGAAGCGGATGAGAATAATGAGTTGCAATACAATATATTAAGCGATTCGGTGCTGTCCGAGATGCGTCCCAACGACGAATTCTGGAGCATACGGGAACATCGGGGATCACTTTATTTTCAATCCTTCTCCTCCTATTTTACGTATGACGGGAAACGGGTAGAGCGGGGAGATTGTCCCTGGACTCCACTCTTCTTCTTTACTGCAGGCGATGCGTTGTATGCGCAATTCATACAGGGTTACTTTTCCCGTTTGGAAGATGGTGTTTTTAAAGATGTTCTCTCTCCTGCACAATTGCACAATGATCATGTAATCGCCGTATTGCCCTATGATGAGCAACTGATGCTGATCACGGCATCCCACGGTCCGTTTTTGTTTGACGGGGAGAATCTCCGGCCTTGGAACATCGGGGTTAGCGATCAACTGGCAAACGCCACCTGCAACCGTGCCATATTAACCAAGGATTCCTGTTATATTATCGGTACGATCTCCGATGGAGTGTATGCCTTGGATAAGAAGGGCAAACTGCTTTGGCACCTCAATCGCGATAACGTGTTGAAGAATAATACGGTATTGGCGATTTTCGAAGATGCGAACGAGAATGTATGGCTCGGACTGGATAACGGATGTGCCTATATCCGCAAGAATTCCCCCATCTCCCTTTATCGTCCCACAGGTGTCGATGTCGGAATGGTGTATGATATTTATAAAGATCGGGATCACTCCTATCTGGCTACGAACCAAGGGGTGTTTTCGCTTTCGGGTGAATTTGGCACTCCCGCACTGATACCGGGTACCGAAGAGCAGAGTTGGTTTGTCTCAAAGATCGGAAGACAGGTGTTGGTGGGCCACAACAAGGGGGTGATGAAGATTCGGAACGGAAAGGCAGAACTTATTCCCGGTACGCACGCAGGGGGAATGTTTTACCGTATTTGCAAGTTGCACGGGCAGTCCGTTCTGTTGGTACAATCGTATGCGGCATTGAATGTTTTTCTGAAAGGGGAGGATGATCAGTGGACCTTCAGTCATGTGATCAGAGATTTCAATCACCGCATCAAAGAAATCGAAGTGGATGCCGCCGGGAATATTTGGGCCACGCGGGTATATTCGGGGATGTATCGCATCCGTTTAGACGAAACGCTCCGCAACATCAACGATATCTCCTTTTATCCCACGCTGAATCCCGACCACGAAGAGCGTCTGATCAACGTCATGCAGTTGAGGGGACGCGTTATCTTTTCGGACGGGGAGGCTTTCTATACCTATGAGGATTTGGAAGACCGGATTATTCCTTACGATTTGTTGAATACTGATTTCGGTTATTTGGCGGATAGTTATCGCATTACTCCTGTTAACGATCAATTGTATTGGTTCATACGGGATAACGAATACAACCTGCTGAAGTATGAGGAGAACAGTTTTCGACTCATCTATACCCTTCCGATGGCATTGTTCGAGGATGCGCCGATAGAGAAACAGGGACATATTTTCCGTGATGCCGAAGGGGTTTGTTATTTCAACCTGAACGGAGGATTGGGGCGATTCGATCTGCGGAAGAACCTTTCGCTTCCCGAACAGCCCGAACTGTTTGTTTCCGGTGTGAAAATGAGCGGCCCAAAGCAGACCGAACCGATTTCGCTTCCGGTGGGTAGTGACCCGAATCGCCGCTTTCCGGACTATCGATACAATATGATACAAATCGATTTGTCTTATCCCCATTTCTCCGAACAAGAGGTTTCCGTATGGAGCCGATTGAAAGGATTTGATGAAAACTGGGTGAGACAAGAGGGTAATCTGAAGGTGTCTTATTCGAATCTCAACTACGGCTCTTATCTCTTTGAAGCGGAAGTGAGAGATTCAAAAGGGAACATTCTTACCCGGACCGCTTATCCTTTCGTAATCAACAAGCCGGTTTATCTGAGTTGGTGGGCCGTGTTGCTTTACATGTTCGTTACCGGAGTCGCACTCACCGCACTGATCCGTTTCTATACGCGGAGAGAAGTTGAAAAGCGAAACCGACAGATTGAGATTGAAAGTCGCCTGCAGGAGCAACAACTCAAGGTGCAGGAGCAGCTTATCGTAAAACTGGAGAAGGAGAAGCTCGAAGATCAACTTACGTACAAAAGTAAAGAATTGGCAAGTGCCACGCTTACCTTGATCTCTTACGACGATTTCCTGAAAGGATTGAAGAAAGAGATGCAGGAGCAGGTTCTAAAAAGTACCTCTTCAAAGAAGTTCTTTCATGCCGTGATCCGGCAGATTGAGGAACGGTTGATAAAAGAGGATGAGTGGAGCGTTTATCAGCGGAATTTCGATCAGATCCATCATGATTTTTTCCGTAACCTGAAAGAGCGTTATCCTGATTTGACCGCGGGGGATCTCCGTCTTTGCGCTTTTCTGCGATTGAATATGCCTACCAAAGACATGGCTCGTTTTCAGAATGTGTCGATACGCGGAATTGAAGCGGCGAGGTATCGTGTCCGCAAGAAACTGAACTTGAATGAGGGGGATAATCTCGTGGAATTCATGATAAACTTTCAATGATTATCTACCTGATTCCGTATTGAAACATAAAAATAACATCGTTATTATGCATTTTGCCTAATTCTTTTTCTTGTTTGTAAAGAATTGGTATTTAGTCTTTTTGTGGTCTATGTAGTAGGAAAATAGAGGTAGTATAAATATTTTTTTTAAAAAGTGGTATGCTTACCGTATCGAAATAATTGCATCGTTCTCAATAGTGTGTTAAGTTTGTATTATTAACTATGAAAATTTTATAAAATTAAGTTGATTGGTTGATGCCCGAAATAATCTTTACACCCTTTTTCCATGACTACTATTTTGCGCTTTGGTTTGATTTCAATTCTCTCTGTTCTGATATTGTCAAATTGCCAATATACACCTCCGGTCCGAAAGGCTGTATCTATCGTACAAGAGGTGGAAAAGAGAAAGACGGAGTTTAAGAATGACGATGATTTTCTTACCTATATTCAAAAGGCGCACTTTAATTATATGTGGGAAGGGGCGGAGATAAATTCCGGACTGGCTCGTGAACAGATGCTTTTGGGTGAAGATCTTCACAAACCGACGTCCGGCATCGTAACGATCGGGAACAGTGGTTTCGGAATCGCGGGATTGATCGTAGGGATGGAGCGCGGATTCATTACGCGACAGGAGGGTTTGAACCGCTTTCACCTGATTGTGGATTTTCTGATGGAAGCCGACCGTTTTCATGGAATGTGGCCTCGTCGTTTAGATGGGATAACGGGAAAAATGAGATCCTCGGACGAAACGGAAAAAGGGGGAGATGTGGCGGAAAGCGCCTTGCTGATGCAGGGGTTGCTGTGTGCACGTCAATACTTCAATAACTCATCCGAAAGCGAACGTTCGTTGGTGAATAAAATCAATAAGCTCTGGCATAACATGGAGTGGAAATGGTATCAAAACGGAACCGACTTGCTTTTCAGTAATTGGAGTCCCGAACATACCTGGGAGAAGAGTTATCCTTTGGGATGGGATAACGGAGGGATGATCGCCTATGTGCTTGGGGCTTCTTCACCGACCTATCCGATTTCCACCTCGAAATTTCTGAATCTCAATCGGGGTGAGGAGCGAATTCCAAGTCTCGGCATCCCGCAAGAGGTACTGAATAATCTCGGAGAGTTACGAAAAACAAATCCGGCGATTCTTCCACAGCGTCATTGCGAGCGATGTGCATCGCTCGGATTTGAGATAGATGAATTCCCTTATATGCCCGATTCCTCAATGAAACAGCTCAAAGATCTTTATTTCAAGATGGAGAACAGAAGTTGGGGTGAATACGGATTTATGGAGCGCTGTAAGGAAGATGTAAAGAATGATAGTGTCCGTTACAACGCCTTTGAACAGGTGAAAATTGCACCCGTGATAGAAAATTACCGCTCGGAGTTGTTGTGGCGACTCTTTATGAGTTGTCCCGAGGTGAAGACGGGCATTGCGAATCTGAATTACATCTTGAAACCCAAAATGACAAAGACACATTAACCTGCGGGTTGATAAAAATAGAAAAGGCGCGTATTTCCGATTCGGAAATACGCGCCTTTTTACATCTTATAATTTGGCTTACGCCTCGTAATTCTCATAATCTTCATCGTACTTCTGGAAAAGGAAGTCGTTGTAAGGGAATCGTTGTACATGGATCTCTTTCACCATATCGTAGAGTTTGACTTTCAACTCTTCCATGTTTTCTTTGTTTTTAGCCGAAATGAAGATGCAGTTGTCGTTCATCTTAGCCATCCATGTTGCTTTCAGCTCCTCAAGAGAGATGTTCTCTTTTTTGATCGGCGTCAGGTCGTCCGCATCTTTCGGTACGTGTTTGTAAGCGTCGATCTTGTTGAATACCAATAAGACCGGTTTGCTTTCGGCGCCACATACTTCGTTCAGTGTTTTGGTCACCACTTCAATCTGATCCTCGAAAGTGGGATGTGAGATATCCACCACATGCACCAGCAGGTCTGCTTCACGCACCTCGTCAAGCGTCGATTTGAACGACTCTACCAAGTGAGTGGGCAATTTACGGATGAATCCTACGGTATCGGCCGTTAGGAAAGGAAGGTTTTCAACGATCACTTTACGAACCGTGGTATCCAAAGTTGCGAAGAGTTTGTTTTCAGCGAAAACGTCTGATTTGCTGAGAACGTTCATCAGTGTCGATTTCCCCACATTGGTATATCCCACCAAAGCGACGCGAACCATTTTACCGCGATTCTTACGTTGGGTAGCCTTTTGTTTGTCGATCTGACGAAGTTCCTCTTTCAGGCGTGAGATTTTGTCGAGGATGATACGACGGTCGGTCTCGATCTGCGTCTCACCCGGACCGCGCATCCCGATACCCCCTTTTTGACGTTCTAGGTGGGTCCACATGCGGGTCAATCGCGGAAGCAAGTATTGGTATTGCGCCAATTCAACCTGCGTTTTAGCGCTGGCTGTCTGCGCGCGATTCGCAAAGATATCCAGAATAAGCGTTGTACGGTCAAGGATTTTAACCTGTAGCTCGTTTTCGATATTTTTCAGCTGTTTCGGAGAAAGGTCGTCATCAAAGATTACCAATCCGATTTCGTTTTCTTGAATATATTGTTTGATCTCTTCCAGTTTCCCCACCCCTACGAAGGTAACGGAGTTTGGCTGATCAAGACGTTGCAAGAATTTCTTAACCGGTTCGGCACCGGCAGTTTCCGCCAGAAAAGCAAGCTCATCAAGGTACTCGTTTGCTTTGGCCTCGTTCTGCTGATTGGTGATCAATCCCACCAAAACGGTCTTTTCGTTCTCTTGTTTAGATAAGATGAAATCTTTCATTTATATATAATCTATTTTTTAACATTCAAGTCGGATGCGCCAGCCGTATCCCTTTAACCGGGTGTCTCGACTCGGGTTGAGTTGTGGCGATCTCATTCGTATATTCGCTTATCGGATACAAATATAATCAATTAGGAGCAAAGCATCTTCGTTGTCTGAAGATACATCGAATCTATCTATAAACAACTACTGTGAATAAGAAGTTTATCTCGGAAGCGTTCTTTTCGATACGACTCAAAAATAAAACAAATTACTGAAAAAGTATGATTTATATATAGTTTACCTATTTTTGCGTCGTGAATCGTGGATGAAACCGCCCTGCCTTTCGTGTGTTTGGGTGGGCTGCATCCCTTTATGATAAAAATAGATTTATGCAGATGAAGATAGAGAAGATACAATTCAGAGGAGCCGATGCGGTTCGAATGGAGGCAGGAGGATACGAGGCTGTATTGATTCCTTCCGTTGGGGCCAACCTGGTACGTTTGTACCACAAAGAGAAGAAAATCGATATCCTTCATTCGCCGGCGGAGGGTGAATTGGATGCGTTCTTGAAAAGACCGCATGTGTACGGATTGCCGCTTTTGTTTCCGCCCAACCGGATCGCCGACGGAAAATATACATACGGAGAGCATACCTACGAATTCCCCATCACCATACCCGCTCAACACAACTATCACCATGGCATCCTGAAGAATGAGCCGTTTACGGTCACGAAGACGTTTGTCGGTGCCGATTATGTTGAAGTGGAAACGTCCTATTTCTCCAACATGGTGAACGATGCCATTTACCGCAATTTCCCACATCAGTTCGAATGTCGCATGACGTTTCATCTTTCTGAAGCGGGATTGGAGCAAACCGTTACGTTTGTAAATGACAGTGATTCGGATATGCCTTTGGGCGTTGGATTCCATACACCGATCAATGTGCCTTTCATGGAGGGTGACGACGAATATAAGATGTTCCTGTCGGTGGGCGAGGAGTGGGAGTTGAATGAACGTAGTCTGCCTACCGAGAAGCTGTTGCCGCTCGACGAACAGTTGCGTTTGTTGCGTACCACCGGTATGAATCCGACGGATTATCCCGTAGAACGAGCCTTGACCAATCGCTCGCTTCCGTTAGGGGGGGAATCGTTTAACGGAGCCATCTTCCAGAATCAACGTACCGGCGACGCCGTGTTCTATGAAGTGGATGAGCAGTATAAACATTGGACGATTTGGAATAACGGCGGAACCGCGGGGTATATGTGTCCCGAGCCGCAAACTTGGGCGATCAATGCGCCAAACCTCTCTTTGGATCCCGAAGTAACCGGATTTCAGGTGGTTGAACCGGGTGATGCATGGAGTGCGACGACAAAATTATACGTTAAATAAATATCATAAAAGTGTTAGAAATGAAGAAGATTATCAAATCATTGGCAATTGCGCTGATCGTGTTGACGGCTGCTCCGGCTACCGCTCAGATTAAATTCGGAATCAAGGGGGGAGCCCAGTTTACAAATATCAAAGTGGAAAGTCTGAAGACAAAATCGGCAACCGGTTGGTTCGTAGGTCCTACGCTTGAGGCGATGTTGCCTGTAGTGGGACTCGGAGTTGAGGGTTCATTATTCTACTCACGTGTAAACAGCGAACTGCAGTCATCAAATATTTTTACAGGCTATAAAAACTACGATGTGGATTACCTATCGTTGCCCATCAACTTGAAATTCAAATTGAATTTGCCGGTTGTGAAACCGATGATATTCGCCGGTCCGGAATTCAGCGTTCGCGTGGGCGACAGTTTCCGCGATTCATTCAGTGACTTGATTGATAAAGTGGATATGCGCCTGAGCCGTTCCGATGTCCGTTTCAATATGGGTGTTGGTGTGGAAGTATTGAGCAAAGTGCAGATTACGGTGGCTTATAATGCCGGGGTAACCGATACGTTCAAAGATATCGACTCTAAAAGCAATGTATGGCGTCTGGGATTGGGATTGTATTTCTAATCGGGCGTTGGCAACAAAATCGGGCGGGAAAAGGAGAAAGCTTCTTTTCCCGCCTTTTTTCTGTCCCGATTGCAGCATCGCAAGAAACCGTCCGTCTCTCCTTATTCGGTATCTTCGGGTAATTTCGTAGTAACTTTAATTCGGTTATCTTTGTTATAAAGAAATCATCTATTCTTGTGTAAGTTTGTATAAATCAAAAGATATTCCTGTGACTCAATACGCTGATGTGATTTTACCGTTACCGGTACAACGCTATTTTACTTATGTCATCCCTCCGGAGATGCTCGATTCGGTGCGTCCCGGTTCGAGGGTGATCGTACCTTTCGGACGAAAGAAATATTACACGGCCATCGTGGTGTCGTTACACAACATCAAGCCTGCCGAGTATGAGCTGAAGGATATTTACGCACTGCTGGATGCGGAACCGATTCTGCGTCATCCGCAACTGAAATTCTGGGAGTGGCTGAGTAATTATTACCTGTGTAGCGTGGGGGAGGTGTATAAGGCGGCGATTCCGTCGGGACTGAAATTGGAGAGTGAAACGATTGTTTCGCTCAACGATGAATATGAAGAGAGTACCGAACAACCTTTGAAGGAGCGCGAATTGAAGGTGATGCACGCCTTTGGGGATAAGGAGCGGATCTCTGTGGCCGACCTCGAGAAGGCTACGCAGATCCGTAACCTGTTACCGGTGGTGAAAGCGCTGATCGACAAACAGGCGATTGTAATCTCCGAAGAGATGAAGAAAGCTTATCGCCCCAAACAGGAGTCGTATGTACGTCTTCTGATCGATAAAGAGGATCAGGATCGGTTGCGAAGCCTCTTCGATGAGCTTTCCCGATCGAAGAAACAGCTTTCTCTTTTAATGAAATACATGGAACTGTCTCATTTCATGCAACGGGGTGCCGTGGGTGAAGTGAGTAAAAAAGAGTTGCTTGAAAAAGCCGATGTTACGGCCGCAGTGCTCAAGGGATTGGCAGACAAAGGGATCATGGAGGTGTACAAGAAAGAGATTTCGCGTATGGATCAGCGGGAGATTCAGACCGAAGAGGTGTATGAACTCAATGAGAATCAACGGGAAGCACTCGCTTCAATTTTACAATCGTTTAAGGAGAAAGAGGTTACCCTGTTGCACGGTGTGACCTCGAGCGGAAAAACCGAAGTGTATATCCACCTCATGCGCGAGGTGATCGCACAGGGTCGGCAGGTTTTGTTCCTGGTGCCCGAAATCGCATTGACCACTCAATTGACCACCCGTTTGCAGCGTGTATTCGGGAAACAGCTCGCGGTTTATCACTCTAAGTTCTCCGACAACGAGCGTGTGGAGATCTGGAATGATCTGTTAAAAGGGGATAAGATAAAGATCGTGCTTGGTGTGCGCTCTTCCGTTTTCCTTCCTTTTCGTGATCTGGGATTGGTTATTGTGGATGAGGAGCACGAGGCTACCTATAAACAGCAAGATCCGGCACCCCGTTATCACGGTCGAAATGCCGCGCTGGTTCTGGCTTCCATGCACGGTGCGAAAGCGTTGCTCGGAACGGCTACTCCCGCTATCGAGACCTATTTCAATGCGCAAAGCGGTAAATACGGATTGGTGGAGCTGAATGCCCGTCACGAAGATCTCGCATTGCCTAATATCGAGGCCGTGGATATCCGGGAACTGAAGCGTAAGAAGCGGATGATCTCTCATTTTTCTCCGCTGTTGGCCGAAAAGATTCATACGACGCTTGCCAATAAGGAGCAGGTGATCTTGTTTCAAAACCGACGCGGATTCGCTCCTATGGTGGAGTGCTCGCTCTGTGCCTGGGTACCGAAGTGCCAGAACTGCGACGTGAGTCTGACCTATCACAAATACCGTAACGAGCTTACCTGTCATTATTGCGGCTATACGATTCCGGTCCCCAATACTTGTCCCGCCTGTGGAAACCCGGCCCTAAGCGCTCGTGGATTCGGAACGGAGAAGATCGAGGAGGAGATCAATACGATTTTCCCGGAAGCCAGTGTGGCACGAATGGATTTGGACACGACTCGAACCAAAAAAGCGTACGAAAATATCATTCATGGCTTTCAACAGCAGAAAACCAATGTGTTGGTCGGGACGCAGATGATTTCGAAAGGGCTCGATTTTGATCATGTGAGTGTAGTGGGCATTCTCAATGCAGACACCATGATGAACTATCCCGATTTCCGTTCTCACGAACGGGCGTATCAGATGATGGCGCAGGTATCGGGGCGAGCGGGACGAAAAAACAAGCAGGGAGAGGTGATTCTGCAAACTTCAGATCCCTCGCATCCGCTGATCCGTCAGGTGATCGCCAACGATTATACGGGGATGTACAACGCTCAGCTTCAGGAACGGAAGTTATTCCGATATCCGCCCTTCTACCGACTGATTTATATCTATATGAAGCATCGTGATCAGCGTACGCTGGACGATGTCTCAAAAGTGTATGCCGACAGGTTGCGTACCATTTTCGGCGACCGGATTCTCGGACCGGACAACCCGCCCGTAGCCCGAATCCAATCGCTGTATATACGTAAGATCGTATTGAAGGTGGAACTTTCCGCATCCGTAGTTCAGGCCAAGGAGATTCTGCTTGCGTCTCGAAATGAGATGATGGGCGATGAGCGATTCAAGTCATTGATCTTTTATTATGATGTCGATCCGATTTAAAAGGCAGCCCGATCCGCTTCGTGTTGATAAGGCGGGTTGCCGGGGATTGCGAAACTATATTATTTATTGAATGGATACGAAATTATTATTTGTGTGTTTGGGCAACATCTGTCGTTCCCCTTCCGCCCAGGGGATTATGGAAAAACTGATCGACGACCGAAAAATGACGAGCTGCATCTCGGTTGATTCTGCCGGAACCTATGGTGGACATCAGGGAGAATTGCCCGATTCGAGAATGCGGGCGCATGCCCGTAAACGCGGGTATGAATTGACGCATCGTTCTCGTCAGGTAAAGCGTGTCGATTTCGAGACCTTTGATTTAATCATCGCGATGGACGATCGTAATTATCATGATCTGATGGAACTGGCTCCCGATTTGGAGTCGCAGGCCAAGATCCGGCGTATGGTGGAGTTCAGCGATAACCTGATGCACGACCATGTGCCCGATCCGTACTATTCCGGTGCGGATGGCTTTGAGTTGGTATTGGATATCCTGGAGGATGCCTGTAAAGGACTGCTCGAGGAATTGATCCGAAGAAAATGATGTATTACAACTACCTATATGACTCTCCTTTCGGTCGATTACGCATCGTAGCGACAACCGAAGCGATTGTGGAGATTTATCTTCGTGAAGAGGAGCTGCCGAATGGAATTTATGAGGAAACCCCTTTGATTCTGGAGGCATGGAAACAACTCCGCGACTATTTCGAAGGTTCGCGAATCTTCTTTGACCTACCGCTTGCTCCTGCCGGAACGGCATTTCAGAAAACGGTTTGGGATGCTTTGCTGGAGATTCCGTATGGGGAGCGATGCAGTTACAGTCAGATCGCATGTAAGATTGGGAATCCGCGAGCTTGTCGCGCTGTGGGAATGGCGAACAACAAGAATCCCATTCTATTTGTAATTCCTTGCCATCGGGTGGTGGGCGCTTCGGGCGATTTGGTCGGTTATGCGGCGGGATTGGAGGTGAAAGCGCGGTTGCTTGATTTGGAAAACAAAAAATAAGAAAGCGGTTCTGCAACGGGGTTTATCCCGAACAGAACCGCTTCTTTCTTTTTATTTATTTATCTCATGAAAAAGACTTGGTATGAGATGCCTAACCAATCGTTGGATAGTTTCTCGCCTCTTTTCTCATCGCGTATCTGATAGAAAAGAGAGATTTTGGCTGTACGCTTACTCTTCGGGAACAGGTAAAAGTTTGCTCCCATGGTATACATGTTTAGTGCCTCGTAATTCAATCCCGATTTGAGACGGTCTCCGTGATTGAAATGTTCGTATCTGAATACCGGTTCGATGCGTGACGTGATGTTCACACCAGCCAGAAAAGAGAATCCCAACTTGTTGACTGCCGTGTAGTCGTGCAGCGAGAAGTCCGAATCTTCCGGTTTCTTATCGAACACGGGTTCGGTATAGGCTCCGAAATCGGCTTTGAACTTATATTTGTCAGGTTTGATATAATAGGCGAAGGCCGAGTATTTATAAAAAGCCTCTTTTCCGGTTCCGGGTCTGTTGATGCTACCCACATGTCCCCCGAATTCCACATTCTGAGCCGGGAAGAAAGAGACAGCCGCATCCCAGTTTTTGAATGAGAATCCGTTGTTCTTGGTAGCGGGTCCGTCATTCGTTCCTGCGAAATAGCGCGTACGTTCCGACAAGCCGTTGTGTAGGGTGAACTTGTAAGCGATAAATTTAGCTCGTCCCGCCAGGTCGATTCCGTAATGTCTGAAATCACCGGAGCCCAATGCCGCCGTCATGTTTTCAGAAGTGTAGGTAAAATCACAGAAATCAGCGTCGTAGAGCGAAGTCATGTGTCCCGCCCGAGTTCCGGCTCCTTTGAATCGTCCCACCTGAAGGGCAACATAATCGTTGAATGTGTAGCGGATAAATGCATCCGATAGTTTGCCCGAATGGTAGGCCCACGATACAGAAGTGAAGAGTTTTTCAGATACCTGCATGTCGAAATGCAGGAACCCTACCTTTAGCATAGCGGGTTCGAACTGATAGCCGCCGTCGTGCGATTGTTGGTAGACGGTTTGGATGATTGTACCGGCTCCGATTTTAATATTTGGTTTGAATTTGTTCAGCGCAAGAGCCACACGGTTCTCCTCTTTGGGAGCTTCCGCATTGTTTACCGCATTTGATTGCGTCGTATTAAAAGCCAATAAGGCAGCGATTACAAAGAAAAACTTCTTCATAGCAGGGTGAAAAGGGGGTTAAATAAGGTGAGATGTGATGAATGAAGGGAGTGAGGCGCATTTATTTTACGCGCTCGTAGATGTATAATTCGTGAAGTTCTTTGGTGTATCCTTCGTAGAAGCCTTTTACCATTCCCAACACGATGCGTGAACCACGATTGGTCAATACCAATAGGTCGTCGTTAGCCGGATCGATACACAACCCTTCGATTTCGCCCGCACGGATGAACTCGTTGCACGTTTTGAACAATGAAATTTCAGCAGCTGTTTTACCAAGATCGGTCACGTCAGCCACGTAGATGTTATCGCTTTCGTGGAAATCGGCATCTCCGTCGTCCGCTGTAATCAATACTTTGCCATCCACACAGAAGATTCCCTGCTGGTACTGCGGAATCGGGCGAAGGTGTACTTTACCGGCAAACTTACCGGTACTTAGGTCGTAGCGGTAAATGTATTTCCCGTCTACCCAATCCGTCATCCAGGCCATGTTGCGCTCTTTGTCGATGCTGATACCACTTACTTCCACCTGTCCGGAAGTGGGATCGAAGTCCAATGAGCGTTTCAACTCCAATGTCTTAGCATCGTAAACTGCAATCTGGATATCTTTTCCAACGCCGTCAACGAACCATTCGATTCCGGTATAGATTTCGTTATTAAACACGTCGATGTCTCCGAAATGATTTGCTTTTTTAGCCAGATCTTTAAACGGCACCTCGTTTTTCTTAATCAGATTCCCTTTTTTGTCATACTTGTAAAGAGCGGTGCTACTGCTTACATAATAGAAGTCCTGATCAGCGGCGATACCTTGGCGACCTTCAACGGTCAGGATTTTCGCAAGACGGTAGTCGTTTCCGGAACGAGCCAGATGTTGTGCTTGAAGAGGAGAAAAGAGATTCAAAAATGCGATTGATAAAAGGAAAAATAAGCAATTAAAACTGTAACGATTCATAGGTGGTTTGGTTAATTTTTTCTGTTGCAAAGATGAATCATTTGTATTACAACATGACGAAGGAACTTTTAAGAAGCTTATACAAAAGAGTTACATTGTGATGAAGGATGGAATGGGTAGAAAGATAAAAGGACAGCCTGTATGAAAGACTGCCCTTTTATGAACCTAATTATTAGCTATGTAACTATTTCGGCTGAATCCCGAATGCTTTTGTAACAAGATTCGCCAATTCCTCCACTGGCAATTCGCCTACCCATTTTTCCATTTTTCCATCCGGACTGATAAAGATAAAAGTTGGAAAACTATCCACTTTGAACATTTTGGCCAGTTCGGGGTATTTCTCCATTTCGACACGGGTGCAGAGTACATCCGGAAACATCTCGCTCACCTTTTCATAGCGTGGCATCATCGCTTGGCAATGAGGGCACCAGGTTACGTAAAATTCTACGATTGTATTTCCTTTCACCAATAAAGGAGCATTGTCACCCTGTGAATAATCAAAGATCAGTTGACGGAAGAGTTTATCATCAAGTTCTTTTACCATGATTGTAGTGATTAGAATAAATACTACAGATAGAACAAAATGGGAGAAATAAGGTTTTGACTCCATTCCGGCGTAAATGTTTTTTAGGAAGAGAACAGTTTTACGTTAATAGCTGTAATAAAAAAAGGTCCGACCAACGGGCCGGACCTTAAATCTTTTGGTGAATCAAGGATTACTTGATTTCAATCTCTTCTTTCATATCGATTTCGTTCTTATCCTTATCAAAGAAGCGATATTGTGTCATCGCCAGCGATTGATCGGGGATAATTTTAAATCCGAAACCGTATTTCAGTTTCCATTTCATTCCGAGGGAGTAAAGTCCCTCATTGATGAAAGCTGCAACGAATGGATGTACGTGCAGGGTGAATCTCTTCACTTTAAGTTTGTTGACCAGATAATCTATTTTATCCTCAAGACGATCGGGAAGTAAAATAGAGGGTTGCGTAGCACCTTTCCCATAACAAACCGGACACTCTTCTGTGGTATCCACGTCCATGGCAGGACGTACCCTTTGACGGGTAATCTGCATCAGTCCGAATTTACTCAAAGGTAAAATGTTGTGCTTTGCCCTGTCGCGAGCCATCAGCTCACGAACCTTGTCAAATAGTTTTTGTCGGTTCTCCGGTTCCTGCATGTCGATATAGTCGATTACGATTATACCGCCCATATCACGAAGGCGAAGCTGACGAGAAATCTCTTCTGCGGCTGAAAGGTTCACTTCTAAAGCGTTATTCTCCTGACCTGAGGTCGATTTCGAACGGTTCCCGCTATTTACGTCGATGACGTGAAGCGCTTCGGTGTGTTCGATGATAAGATAAGCACCGCTTTTGAAAGAAACTGTTTTGCCGAACGATGATTTGATTTGTTTGGTAATGGCGAAATTATCATAGATAGGTAGTTCGCCAGTATAATATTTTACGATATCAGCACGGTCAGGAGCGATTAGGCTCACATAACTCTTGATTTGCTGGTAGGTGGTTTCATCGTTCACCCAGATATTTTGGAATGACGGGTTGAATATGTCGCGCAATAAAGCTACCGTACGCCCGGTTTCCTCAAAAATGAGTGACGGCGTTTTGGCTTTTTGCAATTTTGCAAGACTGTCTTCCCAGCATTGTACGAGTGTTCTCAGCTCATTATCGAGCTCAGCCACCCGCTTCCCTTCGGCAGAAGTTCTGACGATTACACCGAAATTCTTTGGCTTGATACTTTGAAGGAGCTGTTTTAATCGGGCTTTCTCTTCGTTTGATTTAATCTTTTGGGAGATTGAAACTTTGTCTGAGAAGGGGATTAATACAATGTAGCGTCCAGCAAAGGAGATTTCGGCGGTCAGACGCGGACCTTTCGATGAGATAGGTTCTTTTGTGATTTGTACCAGAATTTCCTGTCCTACTTTAAGGATGTCGGAAATGGTACCGTCTTTGTCGATATCCGGTTGAATAGAGGCCTTTGAAATACTCATCTGGCGTTTTCGGTCGGATAACTGTTGCTTTACAAACTTAGCTTCTGAATTGAACTGTGGGCCCAGATCCAGATAATGAAGAAAAGCATCCTTTTCGTAACCAACATCCACAAATGCAGCATTCAAGCCGGGCATCAGTTTTTTAACTTTGCCCAGGTAGATGTCCCCAACCGAGAACGAGATGTTGCGGCCCTCTTTTTGAAACTCAACGAGTTTTTTGTCTTCGAGGACAGCGATGGCAATCTCTTTGGGTTGCACGTCAACTACGAGTTCGCTTGTCACTTTCGTTAAGTTTTTGTGGATTTATAAATGGTTTAATGCACAAAGAACAAACTTAATCAATAACATCCTAAGTTTGTTCTTTGTTGTTGTGAGACTTAAAGTACAGACACTAATTAGTGTTTTTTATGTCTGTTCTTTCTTAGTCTTTTTTTACGCTTGTGCGTACTCATTTTGTGACGTTTACGTTTCTTTCCGCTTGGCATGGCGTATGCGTTTTAAAGATTAATACTATGGATAACTTATTTTACTTCTTGCATGAATGTTTTTGCAGGCTTGAAGGCCGGGATGTTGTGAGCCGGGATAATGATAGTCGTATTCTTAGAAATGTTACGAGCTGTCTTCTGAGCTCTTTCTTTAACGATAAAGCTTCCGAATCCTCTCAAATATACATTCTCGCCTTTTGCTAACGATGCTTTCACACAATTCATGAACTGCTCGATACTTTCAAGAACTGTTGCCTTGTCGATACCTGAATTTTTTGAAATCTCGTTTACAATGTCTGCTTTCGTCATTTGTGTTAAGATTTATATTGATTTATACCTATTATGTTTTAATTTTTTGGCCTGCAAATATATAGCTTTTATTCCTATCAAAAAAACGAATAAGAATCATTTTTGAAAAAAACTATATTTGGGTTCCCGTATGATTACAGTTTGCAAATATCGTAAATTATTTCGGTTTCGAAACCCATTTTATATTCATTCTTAGCATATTAACATTTTCTTTCATATGTGCTTAGTTTATTATTTAACGGGGATGGAAGTGGAATCGGGCATTTTTATTATCTATGTGATTCAATTATGAAATCCGTTATTTATATGTCAGAATATACCTTTAGTTTTCGATTACGCAACTGGTACCTTATTAATAAGAGAGAGCTTCCGTGGAGGGAAACGGTTGATCCTTATCTGATTTGGATTTCCGAGATTATTCTTCAGCAGACCCGGGTACAACAGGGACTGGATTATTATAACCGTTTCGTTTTTCGCTTTCCGGACGTTCGTACGCTCGGCGCCGCCCCCCTCGAAGAGGTACTTAAATACTGGCAGGGACTGGGGTATTATAGCCGTGCCCGCAACCTGCATGCAGCCGCCAAACAGGTGGTGGAAATTTATGGAGGGGAATTTCCTTCAGACCACAAGCAGATTCTTTCATTAAAAGGAATCGGTGATTATACGGCCGCGGCGATCGCCTCTTTTGCCTTCAAGCAGCCCTATGCGGTTTTGGACGGAAACGTATTTCGCGTATTGGCCCGAATCTACGGGATTGACGATGCGATCGATTCCGGTTCGGGGAAGAAAGTATTCGCGGAACTTGCCCGGGAGTTGCTCGATCCGCGTCATCCCGATCAGCATAACCAAGCGATTATGGAATTTGGAGCGCTGTGGTGTGTGCCCGTCTCACCCGATTGCGATTCCTGTATTTTCAGAGAGGAGTGTATCGCCCGCCAACAGGGACGCGTGTCGGAATTGCCTTTTAAAGCGGGGAAGACAAAGGTGCGCGACCGTTGGTTCAACTATTTTCAGATCGTATCGGGAGATCATACGTGGATTCACCGTCGAACGGCAAAAGATATCTGGAGTCATCTCTATGAGTTTCCGTTGATTGAAACCGATCGATCCGTTGGATTGGAGGAATTGATGTTGCTTCCCGCCTTCAAGTCGCTTTTTCCCGAAGAGGCGATCCGACAATCAGATGCCGACTTCCGTTTTCAGCTCGTCATGCGCGATAAAAAACACATTCTGTCTCATCAGCGTATCCACGCTTCCTTTTATAAAGTGATGGTTCCGGAGGGTTTCTCCCTTTCCGGCGATTACATCACCATTCCGGAAGCTTCGATCGGTGCGTATGCCATCTCCCGATTGACGGAGTTGTTTTTAGAAACGGAACATTCACTTTAAACCCTTTTATTTTGATAATGAAAGAGTTTATTATTAAATTTGAGAAACATCATTTAAATAATTACAAATATGTCAGTTAACAAGGTTATTCTGATCGGTAACGTAGGGAAAGATCCCGAAGTCAGATATCTCGACGGAGGTAATGTAGTTGCTTCATTTCCTCTGGCAACCACAGAGAGAGGATATAAAACCCAATCGGGAGTTCAGGTTCCCGAACGTACCGAATGGCACAACATCGTGGTTTGGCGCGGTTTGGCTGAAGTGGTTGAGAAGTATGTACGCAAGGGTACGCCTTTATATATTGAGGGAAAAATCAGAACACGCGCGTGGGACGATCAAAACGGCGTGAAACGTTATACGACCGAAATATACGTGGATAATATGGAATTGCTGGGTCGTAAACCGGAGGGAGCGGCACCCGGCGCACCGGTTCAAAATGCACAGGTTCAGTCGCAACAACCGATCAATCCGGTCGCTGAAAATAATAGCGCGGATGACCTGCCATTTTAATACATAATTCTTATATTTGCATTACGGAAGTTATGCATAACTTCGGAAGAGTCAGAATTTTATCGGATTCCGGCTCTTCTGCTTTACAGATGTGTTTCAGATGAATACGTTGTAAAGAGCTCATTGTTGAACTAATACTCATCTCTTTGGACTCGGATTATTATTTATCGCAGATTTTTTTAGATATTCAATGGCAAGCCCCCACGTTTAGTGCGTTAGTGGCTTTGTGTCTGGCAATTATCCTACTGTTTGCCTCAGGCTTTATTTCCGCATCCGAAATCGCTTTCTTCTCCCTTTCTCCTGTCGATCTGAACCGGATCGATGAAAAAGAACATGACTCAGATTCACTCATCCAATCGCTATTGAGCCGTTCTCAGTTTCTACTGGCAACGATTCTGATAGCGAACAACTTCGTGAATGTAGCGGTGGTAATCCTTTTCACGTTCTTCATGAATACGATTATACTGAATCAGACCCCGATGTTCTCCTTCCTGCTGCAGACGGTTGTGTTAACCTTTCTGTTGCTGCTTATCGGTGAAATCATGCCCAAGATTTATGCTTCATACAATGCTTTGAAATTTGCCCGCATCTCCGCCGGCGTACTCAAGATGTTGCAGAAGCTGTTCTATCCGCTTGCCTCGCTCTTGGTAATCACCACCAATGTGATTAACAAGAAGATCGCCAAGAAGAATCAAAACCTGTCGATGGATGATCTTTCACAGGCACTTGAACTTACTTCGCATGAGATCAAAGAGGAAAAATCGATGCTCGAAGAGATTATCAAATTCGGTGATAAGACGGCAGAAGAGGTGATGACCTCGCGTGTGGAGATGACCTCGCTCGAAATCAATACCGATTATGCCCAGGTAATGCAGTTGGTACTCGATACCAATTATTCGCGTATTCCGGTTTACGAAACCACAGAGGACCATATCAAAGGCGTTTTATATATTAAGGATTTACTTCCCTACCTCAATCAACCTGAATCGTTTGATTGGCAATCACTCATTCGTCCCGCCTATTACGTTCCGGAGACGAAAAAGATCGATGACTTGTTGGAGGATTTCCGTTCGCAGAAGATTCACATGGCCATCGTGGTAGATGAATTCGGAGGAACCTCGGGATTGGTGACGCTGGAAGATATTTTGGAAGAGATCATCGGCGAAATCAGCGATGAGTATGACGAAGAGGAGAAAATGTATCAACAGTTGAGCGAAGACTCATGGATTTTCGAAGCCAAGATCCAACTGAACGATTTCTACCGCATCACGGGACTCACCGAAAAAGATTTCGGGCATGAAACCGATGAATGTGAAACACTTGCCGGAATGGTTTTGGAGATCAAAGGCGATTTTCCCACCTTGAATGAGACGTTTAATTACGGTCGTTTCCGGTTTACGGTACTTGCGTTGGAGAAACACCGTATCGATAAAGTCAAATTTACGATCGTTACACGATAAATCAGAAACAGCATGGCATTATTTGAAATCAGAACAGACGGAGAGGCCCTTACCGGCATCTGGCATATTGAAGAAAATGAACAGCAATTGCTCGATCTGTTGTATGATCCCTCCTTGTATGAGGAGCAACTGGCTGTGCTGACGAACGAGAAACGCCGATTGGAATTCTTAGCTGTACGCGTACTCCTGCGGGAACTGACCGGAGGACAAAAATGCGTCGGTTATGAACCCTCCGGTAAACCGTTTCTGACCGATCACTCTTTTCAAATCAGTATCAGTCATACCCACGGATATGCAGCTGTAATGATCCACCCCACGCAACCCGTGGCGATCGATATCGAACGTCGCGCCGATCGGGTGATGCGTTTACGCTCTAAGTTTCTGAATCGCCGCGAAGAGGAGGGTACCGATTCCGCCTCACCGCTTCTTTATACGCTGATCTGTTGGTCCGCCAAAGAGACCCTTTTTAAAATCATGAACTGTCAGCAGGTCGATTTTAAAGACCACCTCTTGCTGACCCCTTTTCAAGTAGCCGATTCCGGTTCGATTGAAGCGTATGAAACCCGCTCGGGTTATGCGCAAGCAGACCGTATCGCGTATGAGGTGCAACGTGATTATGTACTTACTTCCTGCATCCGTTAACTACCCTTCCGTTTCGATAGCTTTATTTAAGGTGCTTTGTCCGAACGCTCCCAATTTCTTGTTGTTATAGTTTAAACAAAGGGCAACAACGGGATCTGGCAGCGGATCATCTCCCTCGAAGCCTCTTGGTAAATACCAAAATAGAGCAGGTAAAAATGGCAACAGATTCCAATTATCAGAATTTTTTATCTTATCTGAAGAGTAATGAGATCAGATATGATAATAACGAAGACGCTAAGCTGGTGCGATTCGGCTACAATATAGATATGGGGACCATCGAGATCGTGGTGGACTTTGAGCATGAGAAGCGAATCGGGTTTTTTAGTTTCCTCAATATGACGGTGACGGACGACCGGAAAACCAAAGCGTTAGAGTTGTTGAATTATTTCAATGAATCACTGAACTACGGAAGCATTATTGTTTCGCAGACCAATCAGATCGTATATAAGATTATGTATTCCACTTTTGATTATCTGATAAAAGATGAACAGTGGGCTGAAATAATTTTCCGTTTGTGGAGCATCTCCAGGGATATCTATCCTTTATTCGGGCGGCTTATCTTCACCAAAGAGGAGCCCAAAGTACTCTTCGAGGAGTTTCTGCAGTCGAAAGAGAAGTTGCACGGTGTTGAACCGCAACCGGCTCAGCAACCACACCAAAAGGGTAATAACGGAGGTCCCAATTTCTGGAAGGATTTCAGAGACTGGTACCTGCAAAACTAATCGCAGCGCAATCCTCCTAAATCAGAGATCGACTTTTTCAATAATACCGAGTTCCCGGAATGCATTCCAGTGTTTCGGGAATTTCGCGTTTAAAAGGATCGGTTCACCCGTATGGGGGTGTTTCATGCTCAGGGATTCGGCATGGAGAAAAAGCGGTTCGATACCCAACTCTCCTTTAAACACGCGATTGTGTTTCCCATCGCCGTGCACCCGGTCGTTGATGATGTAGTGACGCAAATGGGCCAGATGCTGCCGGATCTGATGCCATCGTCCGCTTTTGGGAAAACAGGCGACGGTGCTGTAGCGGGCGGAGGGAAAATTGCCGATAGGGCGATGCATCGTAAATCGCTCAAGCGGAATAAAAAGGGTACGCGCATCCTGTAGGTTCCCCCGATCATTCTTTACCGGGAAATCCAAGTCTGTCTCTTCAGGAAACCAGCCCCTTACCAGTGCGACATAACGTTTTGATACCTCACCCGAAACCAACATCTCACTGAGGATGCGTGCTGTTATCGGATCGAATGCAAAAAGCAAAACGCCCGAAGTGGGACGATCCAGTCGGTGCACGGGATACAGATGCTTGCCGGTTTGTTCGCGGAGCAACTGAAGCACAAAAACCGATTCCTCTTCCGCGATGCGCGTGCGATGTACCAACATTCCTCCCGGTTTGTTGATTGCGATAAAATGGGTGTCTTGATAGAGTATTTCAAACATAATAGTGCAAAAGTAAATTAAATCGTCCATTTACCCCGTTACTTCTTTTCAGGAATGATTCGTAAAAATCGTTTTTGATAGGTTATATTTGCAATGAAAACGAAATACCAATATGGGAAAGAATAAGTTACAGAAATTTGATGATATGAGTTCGTATCCTCATGTATTCCAATATCCGTTCGCGGTGTTGAAGGAGCAGGGGTTCGGCATGAAAGGAAACTGGGGAAAAGAATTCTTTAAAAATGATAACCCGATCGTTCTCGAACTGGGATGCGGTAAAGGGGAATATGCAGTGGGATTGGCCCGCAAATATCCGGAAAAGAATTTTATCGGCGTGGATATCAAAGGAGCACGTATGTGGACCGGCGCGAAAGCGGCTTTGGAAGAAGGCCTTTCGAACGTAGCGTTTCTGCGTACCAATATCGAATTGATCCATCACTTCTTCGCGGCCGGTGAAATCGCGGAAATCTGGATCACTTTCCCGGATCCGCAGATGAAAAAGGTGACCAAACGTCTCACTTCGACTCGTTTCATGCAGTTGTACCTGCAGATTCTGGAAGAAAACGGTTTGGTACATCTGAAATGCGACTCAAACTTCCTGTTTACTTATACGACGGAGATGGTGAAAGCCAATAATTTCCCGGTATTGTACCGTACGGAAGACCTGTATCACTCAGATATCAACGACGATATCCTGCTCTCTATCCAGACTTACTACGAACAGCAATGGATGGACCGCGGTATCGACATTAAATACATCAAATTCCAACCGCAGCACCGCGATCCGTTTGTGGAACCGGATGCGGAGATCGAATTAGACTCTTATCGCAGCTTTAACAGAAGCAAACGAAGCGGTAACGCGATGGGAAAATAACCCAAAATAATCAGTATGGCTTTATATCCTAACTTAATACTCGACGCCCTGGCACAGGTGCGTTATCCCGGAACCGGTAAGAACCTGGTGGAAATGGGGATGGTGGAGGATGATATGCGCATTGAAGGTCAGAAAGTGACTTTCTCGCTTCTCTTCGAGAAACCAAATGATCCGTTCATCAAATCCGTGGTGAAAGCAGCCGAGGCTGCCATTACCGCTTTTGTCGGCGAACCGGTGGATATCAAAGGAAATATCAGCGTAAAAGCGAAACAGGTAGAACGTCCCGAACCGGCGAAGTTGTTGCCTCAGGTAAAAAATATCATTGCCGTTTCTTCCGGAAAAGGAGGGGTGGGGAAATCAACCGTATCTGCCAACCTGGCTGTAGCTCTTGCGAAAATGGGCTACAAAGTGGGTTTGTTGGATGCCGATGTCTTCGGGCCGTCAATGCCCAAGATGTTCGGCGTTGAGGGTGCCCGACCTTACCTGGAAGAGGTGGAGGGGCGCGAACTCATCATTCCGGCCGAAAGCTACGGTGTGAAACTGTTGTCTGTCGGTTTCTTCGTTGATCCGAAGAATGCTACGATCTGGCGTGGAAGCATGGCCGGAAATGCACTGAAACAGTTGATCGCCGATGCACATTGGGGAGAACTGGATTATTTCCTGATCGACCTTCCTCCGGGAACCAGCGATATTCACTTGACGATTATACAAACTTTGGCGATCACCGGAGCAGTTGTTGTGAGTACTCCACAGGAAGTAGCTCTTGCCGATGCCCGTAAAGGAATCGATATGTTTACCAACGAAAAGGTGAACGTACCCGTTTTGGGATTGGTGGAGAACATGGCCTGGTTCACACCGGCTGAACTGCCTGAGAATAAATACTATCTATTCGGTAAGGAGGGAACCAAGAAACTGGCTGAGGAGTTGAATGTTCCGCTTTTAGCACAGATTCCGATCGTTCAGAGCATTTGCGAAGGGGGTGATTCGGGCGCACCGGTAGCATTGAATGAAGATTCGATTACCGGACAGGCATTCTTAGCGTTAGGTCGCGAAGTGGTAAGGCAAACGGAAATCCGTAACGCCACGCTTCCGAAATCCGCCCGCGTAGAGGTTAAAAACGGAAAGCATTAAAAACGCTTCTTGATCGTATTATCGATAATGTTATTGACAATGTTATTGACAACGTTATTGACAATGTTATCGACAATGTAATCGACAATATAATCGACAATATAATCGATTATGTAATATACCCAAAGAGGAGGCAGTCTGAAAACAAATTGTTTTTAGACTGCCTCCTCCGTTTTTTTTCTATCTTTGGATTAGAGCCGGTTTCTCTTGAGGAGATGCAATGGGGAGAATGGCGTGTTTGATACTACCAAAGGTAGAATTGATCCTGCCAATTCTTTCCGAGAAGCATTTCAATCGGCTCTTCAGAGCACTGAAGCACCCTCTTCAGAGTACTGAAGCGCCCTCTTCAGAGGTCTGAAACGCCCTCTTCAGAGGTCTGAAGCGCCTTCTTCAGAGGTCTGAAGCGCCTTCTTCAGAGTACTGAAGCGCCTTCTTCAGAGGTCTGAAGCACCTTCTTCAGAGGTCTGAAGAAGCAATTATGCTGGAACCTTTTGGAAAAAATGCAGGACCCTTTTGGGAAAAATGCAGGACCCTTTTGGGAAAAACAGAGAAATGTCTTGGTGAAAAACCAGGAGCGTTTCGAAAAAATAAATCTAGAGTCTACGAAATACTATCTTAAATAACGAAAAGAGGCTGTCCGATTCATTCGCTTGAATCTTGGACAGCCTCCTCATTTTTTTTACTCCGAACGCTCTGTTCGTAAAGTTTCAAACTCTTCCGGTGTCAGCTCCCGAAAGCGCGGAACGGTTTTCCCGTCTCGCGTAATCGCTTCGAAAAACATCGCTTCGGGACGAACCCAAACACCTTTTTCTCCGTAAAGCGCTCTGTACACCACCCTGTTCTGAAGGGTCTCGCTGTCTTTTGCGATGTGAAGCATTTCATACAGGTTTCCCTTAAAATGTTGGAAATAACGTTTTGGCTGCTCCATCATGTTGTACTCTCTTCATAAAGACGTCCCTGCCAAGTATCCCGTTCAGCTAGCCTTTTGTGAATCTTCGCTGTAAATTCAAAGTTTTTCAACCCCCAATCCGGTGCCAGCAACAGCTCTTTCGGAGATTGCGATGTGAAACGCTCCACGACGATATCCGGACGAAGCAGTTCAATGAAATCAATCACCAACTCAATGTATTCATCGACCGTGAACAGGTGGAATTTCTCCGGATTTTCCTTGAACTGTCGGGCCATCTTGGTGTTTCGTATCAATTGCAACTGATGCAACTTCAAAGTGGTAATGGGCAGTTTGGAGAGTTCGCGCGCATGATTCAGAATCTGTTCGCGTGATTCGCCGGGAAGTCCCAATATCATGTGTGCTCCGGTGATGATGCCGCGTTCGGCTGTTTTACGGATCGCGTCGGCAGAACAAGCCCACGAATGTCCCCGATTGATGTACTCCAGCGTAGTGTCCAGGGTGGATTCGACACCGTATTCAACCATCAGGAAGTGTTCTTTTGAAAGTTCCGTCAGGTAATCTAGCAGGTCGTCCGGCATACAATCGGGACGAGTTCCGATGATCAACCCCACTACATCGCGTTGGGTAAGCGCTTCGGCATATTTCCGCTTCAACCCTTCAAGTTCACCGTAGGTGTTGGTGTAGGCCTGGAAATAGGCCAGGTATTTCATCTCCGGGTATTTGCGGGAAAAGAAGGTTACTCCTTTATTCATCTGTTGGGCGATGCTTTCGTCTGTATGGCAGTAATCGGGACTGAAAGTTTGATTATTACAATACGTGCAGCCGCCATGCCCCTTGCTTCCGTCGCGATTCGGACAGGTAAAGCCGGCGTTGATGGAGATTTTCTGTACTTTACAGGTAAAATATTTCCTGAAGAAATCTCCCAGGTCGTTATATCGTTTCTTTATTTCCATAATTGAAACAAACATAGAGAAGAAAAGGGAGTTATTAGCTTGTCGTCCTAAAAAAATCGCTAAGAAATAATAAGAGACATCCCGATCGTGCGATTTTATTTTTCGCTCGATGTGGTCGGGTCGAAGAGAAACGGTTCGCTCCGATCCCCGGATTCCAACACCACATAGGTCTCGAAATTGCGCATACCCTCTTTCAGAGAGATCACCCGGGCGCCGTTCTCAAAGGAGGTGTAGGTGTTTTTACTTCCGGTAAATCGTCCGTAGGCCAAAGCGATACCCTCGGCATTCACCAGGTAATCGTTGTCGTGATCGTGCCCGCAAAAAACGCCCATTACATCTCCGGCCATTTTCAGAGCGGCGAACATGCCGGTGTTCAATGCGCCGGGACACTCATCCTCGGTTCTTTTTCCTTGCAAGGCGCCATTCGATTTCTGATAATACAAACCGTATTCAGGAAGCGGAATATGCATAAAGGCCAGTGCGGGAAGTTTTCCGGATGGAATTTGGCGGTGCAGCGAGTCACTCCGGTGTTTAAATGCCACGATTTGTTCGGTCGAAAACCAACCGTATCCTTTTACGTCCGGCAACGTGCTGTATGAATGGCTGTCGAAGAGGTAAAGGAGCGCCTTCGTATCCGGATCGGTTCCCGAAATCACGGGAAGCACGCCGTCAAAATCAATGCTATTCTTCGGGTTCATACACCCCGGAACCGTTATTAGGAATTCCATGATTTCACTTCGGGTGCGTTCCCCTTCGTCATCGTGATTCCCAAAAGTAACGGCAAAGGGCAGCTTGCGTTTCAGAATCGGTTCTAAAACCGCCTGCCATCCCTCCAAAATGGGATTTGCCGTAACGATGTCGCCTGTCAGCAAAACGATATCGGGCGATTCGCCGGAGAGGACCGATTCCATTACGGCAAGTGACTTCCGGGAGTTCTCCGGTTTGTTCAGATCAAAATGAATGTCTGTAAACTGTACGATTTTAAACGTTCCGTCTGAATTGAAACGTAGGGGACGGGCGAGGCAGGCAATCGTGCCGCCAATCAGAAAAAGAGAAAGAAAGATTGATTTTAATTTCATAAGAAACCGATTAAGTGGTTTGGGGATGGAACCAGGAAATTGTGTTGCTTAATATCCTTTGTTTTGTTTCAGATTCTTGCTTTTAGCAATCTCATTGGTCGGAATCGGGAATACATGATTTACCGCCGGATCGAAGCTACGTGCAGGCCAGCTTTCAATCACCGTAATCTCAAGATCCTCTTTGGATTGAGGTACGCTCACTTTAGGCATCACGCTATAGCCGTGCAGCGGTTTCTCCACATACGTTTCGGCCACACCCCAGCGAAGCAGGTCTAACATGCGGTTCGAGAATTCACCGGCCAATTCACAGCGGCGTTCATTCATCAGATCAGCCTTTCCCGCATTGCTCTTTGGAGCCAATCCGGCACGCTGACGTACGATGTTGAGAGGTTCATCACCGTTTTTACCTTGCCAGATGAGTGCCTCGGCTTTCATCAATAGCACTTCGGAATAACGGATCAAAGGGATATTTAGCGACGTAGTGGGGTAATCACCGCTCGGATTGATTGAATTTCCAACCGCGTCCGCCGCTTCATAAGGATGCATGTATTTGCGGAATTGCATTCCCGACAAAGATTCGTTGGAGTAATAAAGTCGCTCTTTCCCCAAGAACGTAAAGCGGTCTCCCGGCTGAAGGATGGTAGTCGCCAAGCGCTCATCGCCTTTTTCATATGCATTCAGCAGCTCCAATGTAGGCGTGAAATAGCCCCAGCCATTGTATTCTCCCCACCCTTTATTCTCTAAAAGTACGCCCGGAAGAATGGATCCTGCGATAGCGGAAGAGGGGAATGAGAAGATGTATTCTGAACTGTAATTGTTTTCCATCTTGAATACGTCTGCGAAATCGGATAATAAACCGCGATTTCCTTCGCGGATCACTTTGTCGCAAAATTCAACCGTAGTGGCATAAGACGCCGCATCGTATTGTGCATCGAATAGTGCCACCTTTGCGACGTAGGCATTTGCCGCGGTACGGGTCGGGCGACCGTATTCAGCCTCATTCATCTCATGCAAATCGGGTAGTAATTCCGCTGCTCGTTTAAAATCGGCGATGCAATAGGCGTAATTATCGCGAACCGACTCCGAACGAGGCACGTCTAACTCCTCCACCGGTAGTCCCGGTTCCACGATCGGAATGCCTCCGTTGGTGCCGTTATCACCATAATAGGGCGCAATCCAGAAATAAGCCCAGGCACGGAAAAAGTAAGCCTGACCGAGAACCTGGTTTTTCGTGCTTTCGGAGATTGCCATATCGGGAACATTCAGGATGATGTCGTTGCATCTTTTGATTAACTGGTACATTACGGGCCAGTTCTTCACGACGTCTCGCGAATAGTTCGCTGTGAAGTTTTTCATTGCCGCACATCCTGCCTGCGTGCGTCCCGTTACGATATCGTCACTGCAATTGTAGTAGTGAAAGAAACCGCGACCCACCACGCCGTCTTCGCTCATCCAAAAATAAAGTCCGTCTGCAGCGCGTAACGCATCCGTTTCGGATTTCCAGAATCGGTCTGAAGAGGGTTCGCCGTATTGATTATAGGTAAGAAAATCATCGCAAGAGCTCATTCCGAAAAGAGCGAGTCCCAACACAAGGGGTTTAAATATAGATCTCATTTGTTATTTTTTATCTTTTGTATTTCTATTAGAATGATAGGTTAAGACCGAAAGAAACAACGCGCGAAACGGGATACGTACCACCGTCAATGCCATAATTACCTACCTCGGGGTCCATGCCTGAATACTTCGTTAGGGTAAGGAGGTTTTCTCCCGATACGTACATTCTTAATTGGGGAGCAGATGCCGTTTTTCCGAATAATTTCTTCGGCATCGTATAGCCCAGCGTTAGGTTTTTCAGACGCAGGTAATCACCATCTTCCAAGAAGAAGTCCGATACCGTACTGAAGTTACCGTTCTTATCCGTCATGCTTACCAGAGGGATGTCTGAGTTTTTGTTATATGCCCATGAATCCAGAACGTCCGAAGACATGTTCCAACCCTGACCGGCTGCATACGTCATCACTTTTACGCCATTGAAGATCTTGTTGCCCCCAACGCCCTGTAGGGATAAACCGAGGTCGAAGTTTTTGTAACTGAAAGAGGCGTTCAATCCGTAGGTGAATTTAGGCGTGTAAGAGCCTTTGAACACACGGTCGTCTTCATTGATGATGCCGTCGCCGTTGGCATCCTTGAATTTCAGGTCTCCCGGCTGAGCATTCGGCTGAATCAGTTTTTTCGAACCGTTCTGTGTCGTTGTCGAATAAGCATTGATCTCCTCCTGGGATTGGAAGATACCATCCGTTTCGATCACGAAATAAGAGTACCAGTCTTCTCCCACTTTTGAACGAAGGGGTTGCATGCCACGAATGGTTCTGCTGTGAGCCAGGAAGTCGCGTTCACCCAAATCGATCACCTTTGATTTCAGACGTGTAAAATTGGCATCCACCTTATATACGAATCCTCCGGGGGTAGCATCCTGATAACCCACGGTCAATTCATAACCGCTATTTTTCACTTTCCCCACATTGCCCAGAGGAGCAACCGAGATACCGGCTACCGATGCAACGGGAACCTCGTCGATCAGGTCTTTGGTATTTTTGATGAAATAGTCGGCTGCCAGCGTCAACTTTCCTTTCAACAATTCGATGTCGAAACCAAGGTCGGTCTGTTCAGACGTTTCCCATTTCAGGTTCTTATTGGGAATGGAGATCAGGCCGAGACCCAGGATGGGGTTTTGCTGCATGTTGCCCAAATAGGTGTAATCGCCTGTTTGTGCCAGGTTCGAGATGTAAGAATAGTTTCTTACGCCCGCAACGTTTCCGATCTGACCCCAGCTGGCGCGCAATTTCAACAAAGAGATCGCCTCCACATCGGCCATGAATTTCTCGGAAGAGATCTTCCAAGCTCCCGAAACGGCAGGGAAGATTCCCGAATTATTTTTCTGATATAACTTCGAAGATGCGTCGCGACGAATACTCGCTGTCATGAAATAGCGATCGGCATACGAATAAGATCCGCGCGCAAAGGCGGAGATCTGCGCTTCTTCGCTTTTCTGTTCGGAAGGTTTCGTTTTGCTCCAGTCCGAACCGTTTACGATATTCTGTGCATATTTATCTTCATCCGGAAAATTATATACGCTCAAAGAGAATCCTTTCAATGATTTATAGCTCATGGAATATCCGGCCATCGCGCTGACCCGGTGTTTGTTGAATCCCTGATCATAAGAAGCTACGGTTTCCCAAAGCCATTTGTTCTCACGCAGCGTGGCCAATGTGCGGGAGTTCTCATCCTTCGTTTTACCGATTTCCGGAATACGGGCGTTAAACTCCTCGTAATATTCGTTGTTGGTTCCGGCGGAGAATTCCGAACGGATTTTAACCGAATTCACCGGCGAGAGGTTCAAACTGGTGGTTGAGAACAGTTCGTGTGTCGGACGGTTCTGGTTGAGACGCATCAGCGAAGCCACCGGATTCTGTACCTCTCCGAAAGTACCTGCTACCCCGAGCTCTTTCGCCCACAAAGGCACCGTGCCTCCGAACTGTTTATTCCCGTCTTTATCCAATACAAAGTTTCCCTCTTTATCCGTTTCATATACGGTAGCCGACGGTGGCATGAACATCGCCGCTGCGGTCACTCCCGTATGGCTCGAGGTATTGATGCCTCCCTGTCCGTTGGTATAGACGAAATTGATGCGTTCGGAAACGGAAATCCATTTGTTGATCTTGAAATCAAGGTTCGCCTTCGCACCCAGATTTTCGGAATAGGTATTGAGCAGGGTACCTTCGTTTTTGCTATATTCTACCGAGGTGTACGCTTTCAATGTCTCGCTTCCTCCGTTGAGGGAAAGGGCATAGCGTTGCATGTTTCCGGTTCGGAAGATCTCATCCACCCAATTGGTGCGCGTAACGCCACCCCAACTGTAAATGTTCGGATTGATACCTGCCGGAATAGAGACTCCATCTACGAGAGCGGCATCGGTACGCACCTTCACATATTCCGCTGCATTCAGTACCGAGGGTTTGCGCCAAACGGACTGTACTCCGTAACCTGCGCGTGCCGATACGGCGATTTTTCCCTCTTTGGCTTTTTTCGTAGTTACCAGAATCACACCTCCCGATCCCACATTCGAGCCGTAGATGGCTGCCGAGGCGGCATCTTTCAGAATCGTAATCTGTTCAACGTCTTCGGCATTGAACGGGGCTCCCGCCACACCGTCTACCACATAGAGCGGCGATTCGCCGTCGCGTGATCCTTTTCCGCGTATCGTAACAGAGGGTTTTGACATCGGGTCGCCTGAGTTGCTGGCAATCGTAACCCCTGCGATCTGTCCCTGGAGTGCACCCATGATTGATGTGGAGCGACTCTTTACATCATCGCCGATCTCTTTTTTCGAGATCGCAACGGAGAGGTTTGATTTGCGTGACTCCTGACCGTATCCCAGTACGACCACCTCTTCGAGGTTCACCAGGTCTTCTTCCAGAAAGATTGTAATTTGTGCGCGCCCCTCTACTGCTGCGCGGTACGGTTTGTATCCAACATAATTTACTTGTATTTCGCCGTTAGCGGGGAGTTGAAGGATAAATTCTCCGTCGATATTTGTGATGACCCCGTTTGTGGAACCGGTCTCGATGACACTGGCTCCGATGATGGGGTCTTTTGTTTTTGCATCCAGAATAACACCTTTCACATTTACTTGTTGTGCAAACAAAGAACTTGTGCAACAAGATACCAGTACGAAAGCTGAGGTTAAATTTCTCATTTTTGTTTTAACGTGATTTTTTGTTCAATAAACTATTTATGTGATGAAAGATCTGTGTGTTCGGATAAACACCTCTGAAGAGCTGCGCCCCCGGACCGTAGGCAAATACCGGAAGCATGACCGGGGTGTGGTCGTTGGTAACGAATTGTCCCAAAACACTACCCTGTTCACTGTTGCCGTCTAGCAAAACGAGACCTCCCGTTTCATGATCACCCGTTACGATGACCAAGGTTTCGCCGTTCGAATCGGCAAACCGAAGCGCTTCCGAAACGGCTAGGTCGAAACTCAACGTTTCCAGTATCGTCGCCGGCATGGAATTGGCATGTCCCGCATAATCGATCTTGGCAGCTTCTACCATCAGAAAGAGACCCGCCGGTGAATCTGCCGTAAGTTTTTTCAACCCCCTCTTGGTGGCCTCCGCCAGTAGCGTTAGGTTGTGGGATGAAGCGGCATCTCCGAAACGTTCGTCGATGCAAAGGAGTTTGCGTGACGATGCTGCGTCGATCTCTTCCAGTTGGTGGGATAGGTTGTATTTCGCAGCAAGTTTCGTTAACAGGTCGACTGAGTCTTTCCGATTGGTAAATACCTCCATTCCGCTTCCGGCTAACAGGGAGAGCTTCCCATTCAGAAGAAAAGCGGTAATCGCATCCGAATCGTCGCGTTCGGTGGAATGTCCGTAAAATGCCGCAGGAGTAGCATCGGCGATGTTTCCCGATGTGATTACCCCGCAGGCGATACCCTGAGGTGCCAATAGTTCGGGGAGGGTGGGGTGTATTTCACCTTCGGCACTCATGCTGATGTGGCGGTTGTTGGAAGCTTGTCCGGTAGCCAAAGCGCTTCCCGCTCCGGCCGAATCGGTGGTGTATTCATCTTTTGCATGCGTCTGCTGAAGACCGATGTGGCGTAACTGTAAAAAGGAGAGTTGCTTATTGACGGTTTGTGTGGCACAGATCTGACTCAGTCCCATTCCATCGCCGATCAGCAGGATGACGTTCTTCACCCGGCTTTCTTCGCCGTCGTTCAGATAGGTGGGCGTATAGATGGGAATACGTTCTGAAAGCGTTTGTTCGTTTTTCTTGAAACCGGAGAAATTACGGGTTGTTTTATCCAGTAATTCGATGCGGGTGGTTTCCGTTACCGAATCTTCCGGGAATGATTCGATCGCAAATCGTTTGGTGTCGAAGCGATTGAAAAAATCACTGCATCGCTCCACCCGGTCTGTATTGATGATGTCTATGCCCAGGTTGTAGAATGTGTTCCAGGCCGTGATGCCGTCGGGTGTACCCCAGAATCGGATCTCTTTTCCGTTCTCGTGTGCTTTTCGAATCACCCTTTCCAGCGCACTCTTTTCTGCTGCGATGATTCCCCCTTTTCCATTCCACTTGGAATAACTCCTGAAAGATGTACTCATCATGCCAACTCTTTTTAGCTCTTCGGACGTATACTCTTGTTCGGGAGAAGCGTCGAAAAGAATAAAAGCGGGGTATCGTCCGAACTCCTTCGGCTGAGGGGTATTTCCTGAGATAACGATTTTTACCGCGTGGGGATTTACTTCGTGATTAAATATTTCGGGATAGGCATTCAGTTTTTCGGTTAATAAAGGGAGGGTTGTTTCCGATGAGGTTTTCAGATCGATAAGCAACTGAAGCGGGCGCATTGCCTCTCGTGCGATCTTCCCCTGTTTGTATAACTCCACAACGGGAGCGAGATACAATGAATCAAAAGTGGGAGCGTTCAAAACCTCTTCGCGATCGTGTGCTACCTTTAATTGGTTTTGGTCGGGATGAATGAACAGGTCTACCTCGATGGAATAGACACCCTGTGCCCAGGCCTGATGAAACGGAACGGTTTGTCTGTAATCGTTGTGCGAATGAATACGCACGGTCGGCTGAGCTTTTATAGCTCCTTCGCCTGGCCGTAGGATTCCGGAAACGGCTAAGAGAAGGAAAAAGCACTTTAAGTTAAGATTCATGTTAAGCATTTTTTGAGCGATGCGCTTCTGTTTCGATTTGAAGCGTTCGTTTTACGGATGCAAAGGTGCCCGATTGATATTACAACCAATTAACAAGGGTGTGAAGAAACATATTCATATATTTTGTAAAATTATTACAAACTGATTTTCCGGTGTAGATTTGGTTTCGAGTGCTTAATTCATCTGATTTTCATTGTATTGACTTATCGTTGTCATGGGATATAGTGAAATTTAGGGTACGAAATCCAACATGCTCAGAGAGATGAAAAAATTAAACTATCCCGAACTTCTGCAAAAGATAGAAGCGAGGAATCAAGATTATCAGACGCTTGCAAAAGCCAAGGCCAAGGAGAAAGAGGAAAACCGTGTGCCGTTACGGATCGACTCCAAAACGATTGTTTTTACAAAGACAACACGAAATCAGGTCACCTCCTCCTCGTTGTAATTCATCGTATAAAATTGAATAAACATCAATTCAAGGGAATCATGAAATATTATCCTGTCGTTGTTCTTTCGGACATCCATCTGGGTTCCGAGTATTCCAAAATAAAAGAGGTGAGTGCTTTTTTGAGTGCGATTCGTTGTGATGTGCTGATTCTGAACGGAGATATTATCGACGGATGGCAATTGCAGAAGAGCTCCCGTCACTGGAGTCACGAACACACCTACTTCTTTAAGGTGTTGATGCACTTGATGGAGGAGGGGAATACCCGCATCATCTATGTGCGTGGTAATCACGATGATTTTTTGGATAAGTTGCTGCCATTCCGTTTCTCGAACATCGTGCTTGTGAAAGAATACATGTTGGAGAGTTGCGGACGCTCCTATTATGTGACGCACGGTGATATTTTCGATACGGTGACGGTTCGTATGAGGTGGTTGGCGCGTTTGGGCGATTGCGGTTACTCTTTGTTGTTGTTGCTGAACAAATACTACAACCGTTATCGGATGCGCCGTGGGAAAAGTTATTACTCTTTTTCGGCGAAGGTGAAGCATAAAATCAAACGAGCGGTGTCTTATATCTCAGATTTCGAGAATCAGTTGGTTGAACTGGCAAAGATAAAGAGCGCCGATGGCGTGATCTGCGGACACATCCATCATGCGGCCAACCGATTTTACGGCGATATCCATTACCTTAATTCGGGCGATTGGGTGGAAAGTATGACCGCGTTGGTGCAGGATACCGAAGGCAATTGGGAAATTTTAGAATATGCCGATTTTATGAAGTGTGAATACTCCCAAATCGTAGTGGCATGAAAGTGTTATTCATCATTCAGGGCGAAGGGAGAGGGCACCTGACGCAGGCGATCGCTCTTGCGCAGATGTTACGAAGTTCCGGCAGTGAAATCGTGGGTGTGATGGTGGGGAAAAGCGAACATCGGCGCATCCCGGACTTCTTTCGCGAAAAGATCAAATCAACGGTAGAGGAGTTCGAGAGTCCCAACATCCTACCAGCCGCTAAGAGTAATAAGGTGAGTTTCGGTGCCTCCCTTTTCTACAACATTCGGAAACTCCCTGCATACGCAGAGAGCATCCGGTTCATCAAAAGGCGCATTCGTGAGTGTGAGGCCGATTTGGTGGTTAACTTCTATGAGGTGCTTACGGGACTCTCTTACGCCTTGTGTCCTCCCGGTATACCGTTGGTATGTGTGGCGCATCAATACATTTTTCTGCATCCCGACTACCGTTTTCCCCCCGGCTCGCGGGGGGCTGTATTCTTTCTAAAACTCTTCACGCGACTCACCGCAGCGGGCGCCTCCCGCAAATTAGCTTTATCACTCCGTCCCGAATCCGCAACGGCAACGGATTCATCGGATGGTTCGGATACTACGTTGAAAGTGGTTCCCCCTTTGTTGCGGAAAGAGGTGTTCGGCATGGCGTCTCACAAGGGCGATTATCTGCACGGTTATGTACTTAATCCCGGTTTCAGAAGGGAGTTGGAGACGTGGCACAACGACCACCAGAATGAGAAATTCCATCTCTTCTGGGATCGCCCCGCCGAGAGCGGAACAGATGCGAACTTTCGTCTACATCCGTTGGACGACCAGCTTTTTCTTCAGTACATGGCCGGATGCAAAGGCTTTATTACCACCGCCGGTTTCGAATCGGTTTGCGAGGCGCTCTATTTCGGGAAACCGGTATTCATGGTACCGACCCACATCGAGCAACGGTGCAACGCTTTTGATGCGAATGCTTTCGGGGCAGGCATCTATTCCGACCGATTCGACCTAGAGGGTTTTTCTGAATTCACCTCGCACTACACCGCCAACCCCTCCTTTCGCACCTGGGTGGAGCGTGCCAGGGGAATCATTCTCCACGAAATTCATGCGGCATGCGAGGAACATCGGGAGAAACCCTTCCGTCGAGGTCGGATTCCTTTTCCACGTCTTTCGTGACATCGCCATAATAACAAAAGAGGATAAGCCACGCGGCTTATCCTCTTTTTGGTATTATTTCTTTTTCGTAATGATCGCTCTACGCACTTCGAACTTCTGGATCTCCACTCCTTCGCATGGGAACCACACTTTCAACGTGTGATTTTTTCCTTTCAACAATTTTGTGTTGAAGGTTGCCTTCACGGTATTGAAAAGCTTTTTTTCCACCTGCAACTCCTGAGCTTCCAATAGGTCCATTCCTACCAGGATGCGCGGGTTGTCCGGAGTCTTGTCTTTGTCGATGCGGTAATGTACGGTTACCGTGTAGGTTCCTCCCATCAGTTTGGAAGAGAGTACGTAATCGGCATACGGCCAAAGGGCTTTTCCGCTGATCGCCTCCCCTTTTTTATTGTAACTGCTCCCTTTTCCATGAATATAATCTTTTCCGTTCGTTTCGCTTTTTTCAAGGAAGCGAGACGATTTATAATCCGTAGCGGGAACAGAAACCGTATAATTCGTTAGTTCATGTTTGTCATCGTCTGCAAATAAGAGGGTCGAAAAGCTCATTACCAGAGCTAAAAGAGAGAGTGTAAATTTCTTCATAATCTATTGTTTTTATATCGGTTGCAAAATAAACACCTCTTTTACACTCTTCCTATTTAATAAAACTTAGGGGATGTGAAAATGAATGTTAACCCAAGGCGCAGGTAATTCCATATCCAAAAGTGAGATATCTGTGTGATTTCGACGGGGAGTTTTTTCAATTAAATTATCTTTGAAGAGATAACAAGGTAAAACCCGTTTAAAAGAATAAATATGAATTATCAGGGACTCATTGTGGGACTGGCTACTTTCCTTATCATCGGGATTTTTCATCCCGTTGTAGTGAAAGCCGAATATTATTGGGGTACGAAATGTTGGTGGATTTTCCTTCTGTTGGGGATCGCCGCCGTGATTGTTTCGTTATTGGTGAGTGATTTACTTATTTCCGTTTTGCTGGGGGTATTCGCGTTCTCCTCATTCTGGACTATCGGTGAATTGTTTGAGCAAAAGAAACGTGTTGCGAAAGGATGGTTTCCGGCCAATCCAAAACGCAAACAATAAAATAAACAGGAAGGAATCTCCTTTGAAAAAATCGTCATGAAAGAGGTTTCTTTTAAATAAAATAAACCATTTACAAGTGCTTTGGGTGCATATTTCGCCTGCAAATTGAGATGCATTCATTAACTTTGCATAAATTATCTGCAAGGGCGGCTAACCTCGACGCACCTGTAAGAGAGCGTATGATAGAAAGAGTAATCATTTTAGAAAACATCGATCCCGTAGTATTCTATGGGGTTAACAACAGCAATATACAGGTACTCAAGTCACTGTATCCGAAGTTGCGTTTCGTAGCCCGCGGTCATGTACTGAAGGTGATCGGCGATGAGAAGGATACGGCAGATTTTGAGACTGTCATCCGTCAGCTTGAGCGTTATTGTGAGGAGTTTAATGTGATGAACGAGGAGGTGATCGTTGACTTTGTAAAAGGACAACAGCCTGTGGAGAAGAAGCAGGATGACCTGATCATTCACGGCGTAAACGGAAAACCGATCACATCGCGTACCCCCAATCAGAAGAAACTGGTGGAGGCTTTCGGGAAAAATGACCTTGTGTTTGCACTTGGACCGGCAGGTTCGGGCAAAACATACGTGGCTATCGCACTCGCTGTCAAAGCGTATAAAAACAAAGAGATCCGTAAAATCATATTGAGCCGTCCGGCCGTTGAGGCGGGAGAGAAGCTGGGCTTCTTGCCGGGGGAGATGAAAGATAAACTGGATCCCTATTTGCAACCGCTTTACGATGCGCTGCAGGATATGATACCGGCAGCCAAACTGAAAGAGTTGATGGATGCCAATGTGATTCAGATCGCACCGCTGGCATACATGCGCGGCCGCACGTTGAGCGACGCGGTGATTATCCTGGATGAAGCACAGAATACCACCACGCACCAGATCAAAATGTTCCTGACCCGTTTGGGCCTTGGCGGTAAGATGATTGTGACGGGGGATATGACCCAGATCGACCTTCCGCAATCGGTTACCTCCGGATTGGTGCAGGCTCGTAAGATCCTGAAAGATGTGCCGGGAATAGCCACAATTGAATTCGATAAGAAAGATATCGTCCGCCATAAATTGGTGCAGCGTATCGTGGAAGCTTATGATAAGCACGACCACGAGGTGCGTCAGGCCCGTTTGGCACTGAAAAATGCAAATCCTACAGCACAGGATACGGTCATTCCGGAGTAAGCGATTACTCCGAAATGCGCCGTATCCTGTGTTTTTTGTTTATACAAAATCAATTACAAGAATTAATTCAAAATGAAGAATGCTTTAACAAGAACTGACTACAACTTCCCTGGTCAGAAAGGAGTTTATCACGGTAAAGTGCGCGACGTTTATAACATTAATGATGAGTTGTTGGTAATGGTTGCCAGCGATCGTATCTCTGCCTTCGACGTGATCCTGCCGGAAGGAATTCCGTACAAAGGACAGGTGTTGAACCAGATTGCCGAGAAATTCCTGGATGCTACAGCCGACATTCTTCCAAACTGGAAAATCGCTTCTCCGGATCCGATGGTCACTGTGGGTGTGAAATGTGAGCCGTTCAAGGTTGAGATGGTAATCCGCGGTTATCTGACCGGTCACGCATGGAGAGAGTATAAAGCCGGACGACGTACGATTTGTGGGGTGGAGATGCCTGAAGGAATGGTGGAGAACCAGAAATTCGAGACTCCGATCATCACACCGACAACGAAGGCGGATGCAGGTCATGATGAAGATATTTCAAAAGAAGAGATCATCGCGCAAGGTATCGTGAGCAAAGAAGATTACGAACAGCTTGAGAAATACACGCAGGCTTTGTTCAAAAGAGGAAGCGAGATGGCTGCCGAAAAAGGTCTGATTCTTGTGGATACGAAGTATGAATTCGGGAAAGCCGACGGACGCATCATCCTGATGGATGAGATCCACACACCGGATTCTTCACGTTACTTCTACTCGGAGGGATACGAAGATCGTTTGTCCAAAGGGGAGCAGCAGAAGCAGCTTTCAAAAGAGTTCGTACGCCAGTGGCTGATCGAAAATGGGTTCCAGGGATACGAGGGGCAAGAAGTTCCTTTTATGTCTGATGAATACTGCGAGAGCGTTTCTGAGCGTTATATCGAACTTTATGAGCATATTCTTGGCGAAAAATTTGAAAAAGCAGACATTAATGATGTAGCTTCGCGCATCGAGCAGAATGTTACTGCTTTTCTAAATAGCTATAAGAAATAATGTCTGGTAAATACAAAGCAGAAAAGATTAATCCTTACAATGGTGATGAGTCGAAATCCGCTCAAATCGAGCGGATGTTCGATTCCATCGCCGTTACCTATGACAAGTTGAATGTCACCCTTTCAATGGGTATCGATCGCATTTGGCGACGAAAAGCATTGAATTCTCTTAAACCTTTCGCTCCTCAGCGCATCCTGGATGTAGCTACGGGAACGGGTGATCTGGCGATCCTGATTGCCAAGCGATTAAAACCCCGACAGGTGGTCGGTGTGGATCTGTCTGAAGGAATGCTGGCCGTAGGGCGTGAAAAGGTGCAAAAGGAGGGATTGGAAAAGGTGATCTCGATGGAATGGCAGGATTGTCTGGATCTACAGTTTCCCGATAATAGTTTCGATGCCATAACGGTGGCTTTTGGTGTGCGTAATTTCGAAAACCTTGAAAAAGGGTATGCCGAAATGTATCGCGTGCTGAAACCGGGTGGCGTATTGATGGTGTTGGAGCTCTCCACACCACAACATTTTCCGATGAAGCAACTTTATAATTTCTATTCCGCGGTAGTAATCCCGACGGTTGGAAAGATCATTTCGAAAGATGCCCGTGCCTACGACTACCTGAATGAATCTGTAAAAGCGGTTCCACAAGGTGAACTGATGGCAGGGATTTTCCGTACGGTCGGCTTTAAAGAGGTGAAGTTCAATCGCTACACTTTCGGGATTTGTACGAATTACAGGGGAATAAAATAACGCTGTCTTTGTCTGTTTACCCGGAGCAATAAACCAACCTCCGATACTGAACATAACGTCGGATTCGCTGTTCTTAATGATACATCGAATTGAGACCCAATATGACTCCGTTTTACATTGTTTCCGTTTTGTTCGTAGTAGCCGGTATTGTATCGGCCCTGTATCTATCGGTGAAAGTATTTCGTAATCCTCCCTCTATGAAAATCATGCAGGCGGTATGGATACTGACCGGTTTGTGGGCTCCCGTTTTCTCTGTGATCGCTTATCACAAGTTGGCAGGGAGACAACCGATGCGGATGGATCAACCAATGTCGGGAATGAAGATGGGGGGAATGAACATGTCGGGGATGAAGATGGGAAGCAATCGGCCGTTCTGGCAGAAGGTGATCCTTTCTGCGCTACATTGCGGGGCCGGATGTACCCTAGCAGACATAATCGGTGAATTTTCAGGGTTTTATCTCTTTGGCTCGCTCCGTTGGTGGGGCCTTTATTGGCAATGGGGGTATGATTACCTGTTGGCTTTGGTGATTGGGGTATTTTTCCAGTTCGTTGTAATCCGTAAGATGTCGGTACTTTCTGCGGGAGGTGCGATTCGGAGAGCCTTGAAAGTGGATTTCTTATCGCTCACCGCATGGCAGGCGGGAATGTATCTGTTTCTTTCTCTTTTTATATTCGTTTATCCCCGAATGCGACTTTTTCCGGATCAAGTGGAATTCTGGTTCCTAATGCAGGTTGCGATGGCCGTGGGATTCCTGTTGGCTTATCCTATGAACTGGATTCTGATCAAAGCAAAAATAAAACCGGCGATGTAATCCGAAGTTGAGTTGATGCTCAGACGGAACGTCATTAATCTTTGCACGATTCTCTCGGCATCCACAATTCGTGATAACCGACCCGTTTGGAATAAATAAAAAAGGCTGTCTAAAACATTTCGTTTTAGACAGCCTTATTTTTGTTTTGAAAAAGTATTTATTATTTAGTTTCCCAGCCCAATGCGCTTGCGCCCAATACAGCTGCGTCACTCTCTTTAAGTTCAGAGAAAAGAACTTTGATTTTACCTTTCCAGATGTTCAGCAAGTTTGCTTCCATCGCATCCATGATCGGATTCATGATCATGTCTCCTGCGCGTGATAGACCTCCGAAAAGGATGATTGCTTCAGGAGCAGAGAATGCTACGAAATCAGCAAATGCCTCACCCAGCGTTTTTCCTGTGAACTGGAAGATCTCCTGAGCAAGTTTATCACCGGCAACAGCTGCTTCGTAAACATCTTTCGATGTGATCTCGTTGCTTGGGATCTGACGAAGTAGGCTTGCATCCGGACGAGTTTCAAGGAATTCACGAGCCGTACGTGCCACACCTGTAGCAGAAGCATAAGTCTCAAGACAACCTTTACGACCGCAACCACAAGTGCGTCCGTTTTTGTTGACAATCACGTGACCAAGCTCACCGGCAAAACCGTCATGACCGTAAACTACCTGACCGTTGATAACGATACCGCTACCAACACCAGTACCCAAGGTAATCATGATGAAATCTTTCATACCACGTGCAGCTCCGTAAGTCATCTCACCGATAGCCGCCGCATTCGCGTCGTTTGTAAGATTAACCGGGATACCGAATTTCTGAGTCAACATTTTTGATAACTGAATCACCCCTTTCCAAGGAAGGTTTGGAGCGAATTCAATGTTTCCGGTATAGTAGTTTCCATTTGGCGCACCTACACCGATACCTTTGATTTTATCAGCACCACCCACTTCTTCAATAAGTTTTGAAAGCTCAGTGTGCAGATCATTCACGTATTCGTTTACGTCAAGATACTTTTGTGTCTTGATAGATCCGCTAGCGATAACGGTTCCTCTTGCGTCAACGATTCCGAATACAGTATTTGTGCCGCCAATGTCAATACCGACAGCATACGGCTTGTTTGTGGTTATCATAGAGTTCTTTAGTATTTGTTCTTTGCGAGCAAAGTTAATCGTTTAATTTGTTTTTCAATACCTTAATTAGAAAAAAGCGGGGTTAAAGGGTTTCAAACTTGCTTGTTTTTGGCGGTTTTAACACTTTTTTATCGCTTATTTTCAGTTATTTCTTACATAAATCCAATTTGCAATTTATGCTGCAAAACTTTTTCAATCGGATGTCGTACCTTATCTTAATCGCAAGATTTCATCCTCCTGTGGAATGTAATCCAATGATTTGCCGTTGATCTTGTAAAGGTTCTTAAGACGCAACCCATGTTGCTGTGCGATATCGTGCATCGATTCGCCCACAGTTACCGTATGATAACGCGTTCCTTTGCGCGGCATTTTTTTGTTTTTCTTCTCCAGATAAACTACGTCTCCCTGCGATAGGGGATACTCTTTTGGCACTTCATTGTATGAACGAAGCGTTTTTGCACGGAAATCGAATTCGGTTCCGATCAGCTCATACGTATCGTTTGCATTGGCCACAACATAGAGCAGTTCGTTCGATTTATAAACCTGATGCGTCCGATACCACGAAGGAAAACCGCCCTTGGGTTTTGAAACGGGACGAACGAATTTCGGATTGTCGTATTTATAAAGCTCATAATCGTCGATCAGTTTGATCAGTTTGTTCGCATAGGCGCGATCGGTAGCATATCCGCAGGTTTGGAGTCCCTTGGCCCACCCTTTGTAATCGGTCGAATTGAGTTTGAATAATCGGGCATAGCGATCGCTTCCCACCAAAAACAGAGCATGATCATCGTACGAATCTCTTGCGTGGCTGTATTTACGGAAACACTCGTTTCGGGCATCGTCGTCATGATAGATTTTACGACCGTCCCATTTATGACACTTAATACCGAAATGGTTGTTTCCCTCCCTTGCCAGACGCCCTTTTCCGGCACCCGATTCCAATAAGCCCTGTGCTAGTGTGATGCTTGCCGGAATGTTGTATTTCTTGTGATGCTGTATGGCTAACTCTTTGTACTGTTCGATGTACTTTAAGTAATCCGGGCTTTTGTATTGCGCTGATACATAGTTTATTCCTAAGGTGAAGAGGACAAATAGGGTGAGGATGCGATTGGTTAACATATTAATTATTGAGTTTTCTTAAATTTCATAACTTAAAATCGGGAAAGTGGAAAACTTGCTATATTTGTGATATATAAAGATGACAGGGAGTGATTCCGCGGCTGATCGTGCGGATTGCCCTTCCATTGATGCTAAAAAATAAACAATTTTCAGATGAAAGAACTAAATATCACTACAAAGATAAAAGTTTGTGGATACGATGAGTTGACCCCCGAGCAAAAAAAGTTAACGGAACAGGCACAGGAAGCTACCTTCAGAGCGTATGCTCCTTATTCTGAGTTTCACGTGGGAGCAGCCGCAGAGTTGGCCAACGGTGAAATTATTTCCGGGAACAACCAGGAAAATGCCGCTTACCCATCCGGTTTGTGTGCTGAGCGTGTCACATTGTTTTTTGCAAACAGCAAATATCCCGATGTAGCGGTGAAACGTTTGGCGATAGCAGCCCGTACGAAAGGGGATTTCGTTGCCGAATGCGTTGCGCCATGCGGAGCGTGTCGTCAAGTAATACTTGAAACGGAAGATCGTGGAGGAGAGCCGATGGAATTGATTCTTTGTGGTAAGGATCAGGTTTACATCGTAGATTCGATCAAAGATATCCTTCCTTTATATTTCAGTAAGGCTAATTTGTAATCCACCTTCGCTGAAAGCAAAATAAACAGCCCCGCTTCCGATCACGGAGGCGGGGCTGTTCGTTTATAATCGTTTTATCGTAATCTACAAGTTAGGCGAACTCGAGGTTGAACGTGTCACGGAGCAATGTCAGGTCCGGATTCACTTCAAGCATGGCGTTGTATTTGTCTCGCTGACTGAACGCTTTCTGTTTTTCATTCTTTTCACTCTCACGTACGGTCATCATTAACCGTGAATTCTGAAGCGTAACGCGCAGGTAGTGAAGAAGGTCGACGCCCTTGTTGCGGATGCGGTCTACCTGTTCGGGGTTCTCCACTACGATCTCGAAATCGGTTGTGGAGGTCAGTACCGGGCGACAAGCCAACATGGTATTCACAAGAATAGCCTCGGTGGGGATTGTCTTTGTGAAAGAAACCCATGCTTGACGCAACTTCTCATCGTCTACCGGCTGGTTCATCTCCTGTAGTTCTTGGTGTTCGCGCGGAGCGTCGCCGTTACTTTTTGAAATGCCTTTCTTTATCGAGATGTTCTTTATACCCGGTAGTCCCGTCTTAACGGCGCCCCGGGCCGGAGAGGGGGGGACGCTGACCGGAGTTTGGGGAATTCCGTTCTGAGACTGTGCTGCCGGTTGCTGAGCGAATTGCTGCGGTTGCTGCTGAGCGAATTGCTGCGGTTGCTGTGCCGGTTGGGGCTGTTGCCCGGGAGCGGTATAAGCAGCTGCAGGTTGTTGTGTCTGCTGAACATGCTGCTGGTTCGCCTGTTGCGGTTGTTGCTGCGGTTGGGGCTGCTGCGGAGTCATCCGTTGAAGCGGAGCGGCACCTTCCGGCATTCCCTGTACGGTTTGTGGCGCGGTAAGTTGCGAGATCCGGATCAAGGCGATCTCTACCAGTAGCCTTTTGTTGCGACTAGCACGGTAATTGAGATCGCATTCGTTGCTGATCTCAATCGCCTTATACAGGAACGGGTTCGAACACTTCTTTCCTTGTTCGTGATAACGTAGCGCAACTTCCTGGCCGGCCTCCACGAGGGGAAGGGTAACGGGGTCTTTGCTCACCATTACCTCACGCAGGTGACTGCTCAATCCGGTAATGAAATGTTGCGGATCGAATCCTTTGGAGATGATGTCGTTCAGGATCAGGAGTGCTTTCGAAACGCTGTTTTCCAGAAAAGCATCCACTACCCGAAAATAATATTCGTAATCAAGTACGTTCAAGTTGTCGATTACCGCCTGGTAAGTGAGGTTACCACCCGTAAAACTCACCACCTGGTCAAAGATCGACAAGGCATCGCGCATTCCGCCGTCGGCTTTCTGTGCGATGATTCCCAATGCCTGCGGATCCACGGTAATACCTTCCTGCGAAGCCACATACATCAGATGCTCAACGGTATCGCGGGGAGAGATGCGATTGAAATCGTAGATTTGGCAACGAGATAGAATGGTCGGAAGCAATTTGTGCTTCTCCGTTGTGGCCAGAATAAAGATCGCATGATGCGGAGGCTCTTCCAATGTCTTTAGAAAAGCATTGAAAGCGGCCGCAGATAACATGTGTACCTCATCAATGATGAATACCTTGTATTTCCCGATTTGTGGGGGAATCTGAACTTGGGCGATCAGATCGCGGATATCGTCGACCGAGTTGTTCGACGCCGCATCCAACTCGTGTATGTTGTAAGAGCGCTGCTCGTTAAAAGCTTTACACGATTCACATTCGTTGCAGGCCTCGCCGGATGCGGTAGGGGTCAGACAGTTGATCGTTTTGGCAAAGATGCGGGCACACGAGGTTTTTCCCACTCCGCGGGGACCGCAGAACAGGTAGGCATGCGCCAGCTTGTTGCTGTTGATTGCATTTTTTAGTGTCTGAGTCAGCGCTTTTTGTCCAACAACGGATTGAAAGGTTGAGGGACGGTATTTGCGGGCTGAAACGATATAATTCTCCATTTAGCAGGGGATTGAATTACGTGAATTGAGATAGTTACAGGACAAATATAATCATTTCTCCCTTAATATAAAGAGGCCTTCCAAGCGTGTTTGCGTTTATTATCAAAGTTTTGAAGCGGTTGCCGTAAACTAATAACCCCGCATTTTGTTATTAGTTAATAATGTGTCACAATCAAATCATTAGATTATGGAAATAGTTAAAGTAACGGGACGTGAAATTCTCGATTCAAGAGGTAACCCAACCGTAGAGGTGGATGTATTGTTGTCATCAGGTGCATTTGGTCGCGCCGCAGTTCCGTCAGGTGCTTCTACCGGAGCCAATGAAGCGTTGGAGCTTCGTGACGGAGATAAAGGGCGTTATCTTGGAAAAGGTGTTTTACAGGCCGTACAGAATGTAAACGATATTATCGGACCCGCTCTTTTTGGCATGAGTGCCCTTGAACAAACTGAAATCGATAAGATGCTGATCGAGCTCGACGGAACACCTACCAAATCAAAACTCGGAGCCAATGCCATTTTGGGCGTTTCCCTCGCATGCGCACGTGCGGCAGCAAACTACTTGGATATTCCGCTTTATAGATATATCGGCGGAAGCAATACCTATGTATTGCCTGTTCCGATGATGAATATCATTAACGGCGGATCGCACTCGGATGCTCCGATCGCTTTTCAGGAATTCATGATTCGTCCGATTGGCGCTCCTTCTTTTAAAGAGGGATTGCGGATGGGTACCGAAGTATTCCACGCTTTGAAAAAGGTGTTGCATGACCGCGGCTTAAGTACCGCAGTGGGCGACGAAGGCGGATTTGCTCCGAAGTTGAACGGAACCGAAGATGCGCTAGAAACCATTCTGACCGCAATCAAGGCTGCCGGATACGAGCCGGGTAAAGACATTACTTTGGGATTGGACTGTGCTTCTTCTGAATTCTATAAGAATGGAATCTATGATTATTCCAAGTTCGAAGGTCCGGCAGGCCGTAAACTCACTTCGGCACAGCAGGTTGATTATCTTGCCGAACTGATCAGTAAATACCCGATCGATTCGATTGAAGACGGTATGGCTGAAGATGATTGGGAAGGATGGAAAGAATTGACCGATAAGATTGGTAAGAAATGTCAGTTGGTGGGCGACGACCTTTTCGTTACCAACGTAGAATATCTTAAGAAAGGTATCAAAATGGGTTGCGCGAATTCCATTTTGATCAAAGTGAATCAGATCGGTACGTTGACTGAAACGCTGAATGCCATCGAAATGGCATTGCGTGCAGGTTATACCGCAGTGATTTCACACCGTTCGGGTGAAACAGAAGATGCAACCATTGCCGATATTGCAGTAGCAACCAATGCCGGACAGATTAAAACCGGATCGTTGAGTCGCTCAGACCGTATGGCTAAATACAATCAGTTGCTTCGTATTGAAGAGGAATTAGGCGATGTAGCCGTTTATGGATATAAGATCTAATTGAAAATCACAACCCGTATTACCTGAATAGGTATACAAAATAAAATCCCCGGCGATTTCTGTTTGAAGAGAACAGAAAAAGCCGGGGATTTTTTATTATTAAACCAATCGGTGGTCAAAGCCGATCGTTCATTGTTGATAAGCTGAGTTGATAAGCTGATTTTACTCGTGTCGAAGCATACGCTCGCGGGCCATTTTTTCGAAATCCGTTCCCGGACGACCATAATTGGCATACGGGTGAATCGCGATACCGCCGCGCGGAGTGAAAATACCCGTTACCTCAATGTATTTTGGATCCATCAAGGCGATTAGATCTTTCATGATGAGGTTGACGCAATCTTCATGAAATCCTCCGTGATTGCGAAACGAGAAAAGATAGAGTTTCAGACTTTTGCTTTCCACCATTCTTACATCGGGGATGTAACTGATAACGATGGTCGCAAAGTCAGGTTGACCTGTAATGGGACAAAGACTGGTGAACTCCGGGCAATTGAATTTTACCCAATAGTCGTTCTCCTGGTGTTTGTTTTCGAACGCCTCCAACACTTCGGGAGCGTAATCTTGTTTGTATTCCGTTTTCTTTCCCAAAAGGGTAAGAGAAGCTTCTGGATTATGCATAATAAAAAAGATGAGTGATTAATTAAACGTCCTGCAGTTTCAATACGTTGTAAGAGATATTCTCATCGTACACATCGCTGCCGTCTACCTTCTTCACATATTTCACCACACGGTAAGTAACAGGAAGAATGATAATTTCATAAAGGGTTTTTAGTACGGCTTGGGTTCCGATAAGAATCAACAGCTCTTCGAAAGGAATGATTCCCGCAAAAGCGATCGGGAAGAAGATCAGTGAATCGGCACTTTCTCCAATCAAGGTTGAGAGAACGGCACGGTAACCGAAACCTTTTCCTTTGGTGGCAACTTTCATCTTGCTCATCACAAAAGCGTTTAGGAACGAACCTACGAGGAATGCAATGAAACTGGCGATGGCGATGCGAAGGGTTGCACCGAATACAGAGGCAAATGCATCCTGTCCTTCGTAATACGGAGCACTCGGTAAAGCGATTGCCAACTGTGCCACACCTACGGCAAAGAAGTTCATAAGAAATCCGGCCCAAATGATCAGACGCGCTTTCTTATACCCCCATACTTCGGCGATACAGTCATTGATGATGTAGGCGATTGGAAAAACAATCAGGCCGGCTGTGGCCTGGATAGGACCGATCTGGATGAGTTTGCTCTCCAGAAAGTTTGCGAGGATAAGGCATACGCAAAAGAGTATGCCCACGACCATAAATGGTACGCTGACTTTTTGTTTCATAAATTCTTGTTTTTTACGTGGTTGACCAAGCACACGGGGATCTGTTTATTTCGCATAATAAACAGGATGATCCCGGGTTTAATAACGATACAAAAGTAACTTGTTTTTTGAACCCGTACAACTTTCGAATGTTTTAAATCTATTAATGAATCTGTAAAAGGTTTGCACAAAATTTCAATTAGTGTGCTTGTATTTGCGCACATTGATTATATTTGTGCCGAAAATTAACAATAGAAACGCAAAAATGAAGAAATTAACATTGCTTTCCCTGGCCTCACTGATGAGCGCAGCCTCATTTGCAGAGGGGTATCAAGTGAATCTGTTGAGTGCCAAACAAGCCGGTATGGGTCATGTCGGTACGGCGATGAAGTTAGGTGCTGAGAGTATGCATTTTAATCCTGCCGGTATGGCATTTATGGAGGGGACGGCTGATTTCTCAGTCGGAGCATCCGGGGTGTTTGCTAAGGCAACTTATGAAAATACGGCAAAAGATTACAAACATCATTCAGATAACGATGTAAGTACACCGATGTATATGTATGCCGGTTTTCGTGTATACGATAACTTGAAAGCAGGTATCGCCCTGACTACTCCTTACGGAAGTGGCATGAACTGGGGTGATAACTGGCGCGGGGCTAATTTGGTGCAGAGCATCTCACTGAAGGCCTTCTCTTTGCAGCCCACCATTGCGTGGAAAGTTTTGGATAACTTCTCAGTGGGAGCCGGGGCGATGATCGCATACGGTAACGTGGATCTCTCTAAAGCGTTGTTGATGTCAAATGCTTATCCTCAGTTGGGGGTATCACCTGATGTTGCTCTTGCTTCGGTAAGACTGAAAGGTAAATCAAAGGTGAGAGCCGGATTTAACGTGGGTGTGCTTTGGGATGTGAATGATCAGTGGAGCTTAGGTGCGTCTTATCGTTCGAAAATCAAAATGAAGGTAACAAGCGGAGAAGCTTCTCTTCGTTACTCAAGCGAAAAAATACAGCAATTGATTGAAAATCTACCTGTAATCGGTGCCGCATTGCCAAAATTGGATCAGGGAACATTCAGTTCGGAACTTCCATTGCCTGCAAACCTAACAGTCGGCGCTTCTTACCGCCCGATCAGCGGGTTGGAAATCGCAATGAATGTTCAGATGGTTGGCTGGAAAGCGTATGACTTCCTGAATGTGAATTTCAATGAGGCGGATATTCAGATGTTTAATCAGAACCTGGAGAAAAACTACAAATCATCTATGGCCGTTCGCCTAGGTGCACAGTACGCTTTGACGCCGCGTTTTGATGTCCGTGCCGGTATTTATTACGACCAGACTCCGGTGGATACCGATTTATACAATCCTGAAACTCCGGGTATGGATAAGATCGGAACATCCATAGGATTCAGCTTCAAACCGTTCAAAGGGTTCTCAATCGATTTTGCAGCTTTGTATGTTGCCGGTCTAGGAAACGACGGAACTTATCCGATGAAGAATTTGCTGACTGGAAAAGAGGAACCTCCGTTCGAGGGCCATTACACGACTTCGGCATTCTCTCCGACACTAGGTCTATCTTACTCATTCTAAAAGGTCGATATCGCAAAAGATATTTATTAGAGGCGGGGTAACCCGAAATAAATTATAAAAAAGCTCCTTTCTGCTCTTGATAGCGGATAAGGGGCTTTTTTTGTTCTTACTCTTCCCACCATATATCCGTCTTAATAGGAAGGTGATCGCTGTAGCCTCCTTCATATCTATAACCATAAAATGTTCGCTTGGGTCTTTTCCCGAAGTGTTTCGTATCGTCAGTCAATAAAAAAGGAGCCGAGAAGAGACCCCAATTTCGAATCGAAGGGGAAATATTCTGATTGAGAAGCGTTCCGTTGACAATGAAGTGATCCAGATATCCCCAAGAACCGTCGTATTTGTGACTCCCTTTTTCATTTTTGGGAAGTAGCTGCATGAGTGCGTAAAGGTTATCGTTAACTAAGTTTATTAAAAAGTTATCAACAGGTTTATCAACAAGGGTGGATAACTCTAAATCGCCTGATAAATCAAGGGTTTCGGGATAATCATTCAAATCTCCCATAATGATGGAGAGGGGTTTGCTTCTTATGTTATGAACACGGTTGATAACTTCGCGTAATCTCTTTTTTGCAGCGTTTCTGGCAGGTCGACTTTCTTTTTCGCCCCCACTGCGGGAGGGAAAATGGCAGATGAATAAATCAAGTGTGTCGAGAGAAGGAATTAATCCCGTAATGTGCAGGATATCTCGTGTCGGACGTCGTTTCCCCGGCATCTCTATCCTGATATCATTTCGTGAAAGTGGCCGAAAACGGTCTCTTTTATAGAGTAAGGCAACATTAATTCCCCTGCGATCCGGCGAAGCGGTGATGTAATAACGATATCCCAATTTACCGAGAGGGGTGAGCCGAAGCAAATCTTCCATCACCGTGTCGTTTTCCACTTCGCACATCCCTACAAGTGCCGGGATTTCCCCTTCTCCCACAGCCATAATTACTTTTGAGACGTTTATCAACTTTTGACGGTAACGAAAGAAGGTCCAATGTCGAGGAGAGGAAGGTAAGAATTCATCATCTTCTTTCTCAGGATCATCGATGCAATCAAATAGATTTTCGACATTCCAAAACATCACACGCATCGAATTTTGAGGGTTTACCTTCAAAGCCAGAATCAGAAAGAGAAGAGCAAGTGGAGTTCGCATGGCATGTTTAAAGTTAACAACACCTAAGAGTGACTTTAGTTTTTACTTTAATATGCGAATCTTGAATGAAACCGTCTCAAGATTGACTTAACATGCAGCCGATTTCTATTTATTTGGATGTATGCGGGGAAGTTCTGGGTTTAAATGATTTAATGAAGCTTCTCGTTGAGGTATCTGAAATTAAAATGAAACATAGGTATGGATATACGAAATAAAATATGCTTTTAAAACGATATGCGTTGTTAAAATATTTTCAAATTAACGAAAACCAACGATTTTTTTTTATTTTTGCGCATTCTTAAAACTAAACCATGCCCAGATCCTATTCTATAATGAATATAAATTCAGAAGAGGAGTTCAAAAAGATATATGTTCAATATTTCCAGCGGTTAAAACGTTTTGCTGTTTATTATGCTCTAGATGAGGCGGATGCCGAGAATATTGTTCAAGATGTATTCCTTAAATTATGGGAGAACAGAAGTTCCTTGGAAAAGGAGAATTTCGTTTTCTCTTATCTTTTTGTGCTTGTAAAAAACAAGTGTCTCGATTATTTGCGGCATAAGCAAGTGACCGAGGAGTATAAAAACTATGCTGAAAGAGAACATTATTATGAAATTCAATATAAACTGAATAGTCTGACTGAACTACATTCAGTTACTGATACCGAAGAACACTTATATAAAAAGTTACAGAAAGCGCTGGATGCGCTACCTCCAAAATGTCGTGAAATATTCATTAAAAGTAAATTGGAAGGGAAAAAATATCGTGAAATCGCTCAAGAGATGAATCTTTCTGAGAAGACCGTAGAAAATCAGATTGGAATTGCATTCAAGAAAATAACGTCGGAGGTGAATGCTATTCCATTGATTATCTTATTGTTTATTGGGTGAATAAGCTGCCTGTATTTATTCTAAGAAATTTAATTATGTTTTTTTTATTATTTGATTGGGGGTATTTTAAAAGATATCCGTTCTATCCTAAACACACAGAAAATGTTCGATGAATACTTAAAATATACCGATGGAAAACTAACGACTAAAGAACGGGAGGATTTTTTCAAAAATATGTTGGAGAATGAAGGTCATTCGAATGTTGAATGTGTAAAACAAGCGGAAAAAGCGCTCTTGTATTCTCAGTTAATGAGTGACGAGGAGGATGTTGAGGCCGGATTGTGTTCTTATGAACTATTCCATAAGAAACGACAAAAACGCACGCCGTTTCATCTCTTTAAAAGAGAATATTTTCATTATGCGGCAGTGGCCATGGTTGCTTTTGCGACTGGAGGTTTTTCTTTATGGATAACCAAAGAAGCAACACCGGAGAAACTTGTATACAATGAAATAGAAGTGCCGGCAGGGCAGCGTTCGAAATTGACCTTGTCGGATGGTACGGTAGTCTGGCTTCATTCTAATTCGAAATTTCGTTATCCGGCAATTTTTCAGAATAAAGAACGAAACGTGAGTTTAAAGGGGGAAGCTTTTTTTGAAGTGACTTCTGATAAGAATAAACCGTTTATCGTAAATCTGGAGCGTCAGGTAATCAAAGTGCTGGGAACGGAATTTAATGTATCGGCCTATCAGGGAGATTTGACTTCCGTAGCATTGATAAAGGGAGCTGTAGAAGTGACGGATAAAAAGAAGGCATCATCAATTAAGCTGAAACCGGGACACCGGGTTACTTTCGATACTCATACAATGTCACTCGATAGCTTATATAATACTGATTTCCTATTGTGGAAAAAGGGAATTTACTCTTTCGATGGATGCACGTTTGAAGAGATAACCCGACAATTGGAACACTATTACGGTGTAAAGAGCATATTTCTGAATCAAAAATTCAAATCGTATCGTTTTACGGCTAAGTTCCGTCAACAAGATGGCTTGGATAACATAATGAATTTGCTGAAAGCATCCAAGTCATTCAATTTTAAAAAGAATGATAGTAAGAATGAGATATACATCTATTAAAAAAATACCGGAAGATATGGGGGTATCCTCCGGTAAGAATATAATACCATTTTTAATCTAGTATTAATCATCACACAAATTTATGAAAAAAAGGCATTTACCCGATTATTCTTTTGTAAAAAAGGGTAATCACCGCTCTCTTCACACATTAAGAGGAGTATGCATTGCTGTTTCTTTAGCGGGGATTCTCCAAAGTGCTCCGGCTCAGGCTACTGTCCTGAATGAAAGTTTGAATCTGAAAGGATCGTCTGTATCGCTTGCAGAGTTGATTAAAGAGGTGGAACAACAGACAAATTATCTTTTTGTATTCAATCAGGATGAAGTGGATACTTCAAAAGAGATCTCTGGTTTAGGAGACAAGTCCGTAAAAGAGTGTCTTGATGAGGTTTCTGGTTTGTTGAATGTGTCTTATGTAATTGAGAACGAATATATTGTTTTGAAGAACAATACCGCACCGGCACTTAAATCAGTCAAACAACAGAATGTTACTGTAAAAGGGAATGTGGTTGATGCTAACGGTGAACCGGTAATCGGAGCAAACGTAATCGTACGTGGAACAAAACAGGGGGTGATTACAGACTTCGATGGTAATTTTACATTGGAAGCACCCAAAGGATCCGTTCTTGAAGTGACTTATATCGGCTGTTTACCCTCCATCGTCACAGTAGGTGACAAAACCAACCTGAAAATTACGCTTAAAGAGGATACCCAGAAGTTGGATGAAGTGGTTGTAGTGGGTTATGGTACAACAACGAAACGTTCCATTATCTCCTCTGTGTCGACCGTAAAATCGGCTGAATTGGTTGACCTTCCGGTCTCAAATATCACACAGGGTTTGGCTGGACGTGCTCCGGGTCTTATCGTACAAGCAAGCGGAGGTGGTATCAACAATCAAAGTAAAATCTCTATTCGAGGTGGAGATACGCCGCTTGTGGTAATCGATGGTGTAATTCGCGATTACAGCGATTTCGTTGCGTTGGCTCCTGAAGATATCGAAGCATTCTCGATTTTGAAGGATGCGTCTGCAACAGCGGTTTATGGTTCGCGCGCAGCAAACGGTATCCTTCAGGTTACTACGAAGAAAGGTTCGGAAGGGAAGGCCAAAATCGATTATAATTTCAATGCGAGTTGGGCACAACCAAGTATTTGGCCGGAACAGCTTGACTCTTATACCCGTGCCGAATACGCGAATATTGCGCGAGCAAACGACGGTTTGGAACATTCTTTCAGTGAAGAAGCCATCCAGGCGATGCGTGACGGTTCTAACCCTTTGAACTACGGAAATACAAACTGGCGTAAATTGGTGTTGAGGAATTTCGCTCCCCAAACAAAGCACAGCCTGCGTATGACCGGCGGAACAAAAACAAATAACTACTACGTCTCATTGGGACATCTTGATCAGGAATCGTTGTACAAAGCGAATACGCACAACATGCAACGCACCAATTTCCGACTGAGCCAGAGCTCCGAAGTTGAATCAATCGGCTTAAAGACAACGGCGACATTAGATGGTTATGTACAGAATACTACACACCCATACTCTTCAACGGCAAGCGGATATTATCAAGTGTTCTCACACATCCAGAACAAATCTCCGCTCGGACCGGGATTGAATCAATACGGACTGCCATACAATGTGACTGATAATCCTGTTGCGGAAACATCGGGCGAAGCAGGCTACAACAAATCCAATGATAAGCTTATCAATGGAAATCTAAGTGCCGTATGGAATTTGCCGTGGGTAAAAGGATTAAGTCTTCGTGCGAATGGTAACTATCGTTATTATGTATCTACTTATAAACAGTGGCGCAAAGATGCTCCACTTTATAACTGGGATTCTACCGATCCGATCATTAGTGCAAAACCACTTCTTTATCACAAGACCAATACGGGATATACATATAACGGACAGTTTTTTGCAGAATACAACAAAACGATCGGTTCACATACATTCAGTGTGTTAGGCGGATATGAAGGAACCTACAGCTTCTCTGATTCTTATTGGGAGCAACGTGAAAACTTCGATTTCCCAATCGATCAGATCGGAGTGGGTTCTGCCGGAACACAGACCAATGGCGGAGGAGAATCGGAACGCGGACGTGCTGGATGGATCGCACAGGCCAAATACAATTTCAGCAATAAATATTTCGTAGAGGGAAGTCTTCGTTATGACGGATCAGACAACTTTGCGCCGAACAGACGTTGGGGAACGTTCTATTCCGGTTCAGTGGGTTGGTCTATCATCGATGAGAACTTTATGGAAGGAATCCGTGACAACAACATCTTGAATACATTGAAGGCCAGAGCGTCTTATGGACAGGTAGGTTTGGATAACTGGAGCGATCCTTATAGCATCGATCGTTTCGCATATTTGAGTTCTTATGCATATAATGGAAAAGCATGGGTGGTAAACGGTGCGTATGTACCCGGATTCTCAGAAGGCGCTATTCCTTCACCGGATCTGAGCTGGTTTACAACCGATCAGTTTGACGCAGGTTTCGATTTCGCTTCCTTGAATAACCGCTTGTACGGGTCGCTGGATTATTTCTATTATAAAACAAAAGGATTCCTTTATTCACCCAACCCTTTGGATGTAGGATACACAGCCCCTCTGGGTATGACATTGCCGAAAGTTTCAACGGATGGCGAATTCCGTCGTGCCGGATTTGAGTTCCAACTTGGATGGAGAGATGAAATCAACGGATTTACATATGATGTTTCTGCCAACTTTACAAAATTCGATCAGTTGTGGGCAAACCTACCGAGTGAAAGTGAAAGCTCGCTGATGAATCCGTGGACTCGTGAGACCGGACAAACCGGATATTACGGAAACCTGTATAAAAACCTAGGTTATTATACGAGTGCCGAAGATGTATACAACAGTGTGAAACGTTTGGGATCGACCGACCTGACTGCTGGTGATATCAAATATTATGACTTCAATGGGGATGGTAAACTAGACGGAGCTGACCAGTATCGTTTGGGTAAAAGCAGTTTCCCGCGTGCGAACTACGGTATTTCAATCAATCTGGGATATAAAGGATTCTTTGTAAATGCATTGTTCCAAGGTGCTACTCGTTTCGATATGTATGCTTCCGGAACGTTGGTGATGAATAGTGGTCAGACCGGACAGATGCCGATTATTTATGATGCACAGACCGATTACTGGAGACCGGATAATACGGATGCCCGCTTCCCTCGTCTCTCTTCAAGTGCAGGATTCAACGGTAATAACAACTACGTAAGCAGTGACTTCTGGTTAATCAACGGAGCGTATCTGCGTATGAAAGACATTAAAGTGGGATATGACTTCAAACAGATTCTGTTGAAGAAAGCGAAATGGTTATCAACAGCAAACGTAGCCTTTACAGGGCAGAACATCTTTACGATCTCTGAAGCCACAAAATATGGCTTAGATCCTGAAAACTCTTCTGTTGAGAACTACGGTTATCCGAATGAGCGTGTTTACGCTATCAGCATTAACCTTGGATTCTAATACGAAATCATTAACACACAAAAGAATTTATTCGAATGAAAAAATATTTTAAATACGGTTTGTTAAGCATTGCAGGAAGCTTGGTGATCTCTTCTTGTAATGTAATGGACACCGAACCTTTTGAATCTTATTCAGAAGATCTGGTTTGGAGCACAGATGAAACAGCGAATGCCTTTGTAATGCAGACATACAATAAATCGATTCCTTATCTTGCCGGAAGTGGAATGAATGCCGTATGGGAAGCTCGTACACCAAACGGTGTACTTTGTTCTCAGGTGGGAGAGGGTATCGACGGACTTGCAACTGAATTGGGCATTGATGTATATTCAAATTACGGCTTTAATCGTTTCGGCGATATTCGTGCCTGTAACATGATTATTGAAAAAGCGGCTGCATCTACCGGAATTTCAGAAAATAAAAAGAAGGAGTTTATTGCGGAAGCGAAACTGCTTCGTGGAATTATCTTCTTTGATCAAGCACGTAAAATGGGACGATTCGTACCCGTAACCAAGGTGCTTTCTGTTGATGATAAAGAGGCGTTTAAAACTCCATTGACTGCGTCGGTTGATGAAAGTTACCAGATTGTGATGCAGGATCTTACCGATGCTATTGCCGGAATGCCTGAAACATCACAACCCGGACGTGCAAATAAATATGCGGCTCACTTGATCCGTAGCCGTGCAGCCCTCCAGGCATATGCTTATACTAAAAAAGATTCTTATTTGGATTTAGTGATTGAATCATCGAATGCGGTAATCGAATCCGGAAAATATACATTGACATCTAACTACGGAAGCATGTTTAATGATGTTGATCCGTATAACAAGGAGATCATTCTAGCTCGTTATTTCTTGAAAGAGGATAATTCGGTGGGTGGATTTGAAGAACTGATCCGCGTTTATCCGAATGTGAATCAAGATGACCAGAAAGAGTCTCTGTGTCCAAATCCGCTGAAAGATGAGAACGGTCGTTCTTTCGAGGCTTGGGCCACTCTTTTCCCAACACAGGACTTGGTAGACAACTATTTGGTTGTCGATTCAAAAACCGGTCAGGCCGTGTCTTGGTTCGAGTCATCACAGTATCTTGAAAATGTGGAACAGCTCAATCCTGCAACAATTGCCGTAGGATCCGTAGATAGCTATAACCGTAAAACAACGAATGAAGCACGACGTTTCCCAAGTCCGCAGGACTTTATGACCGAACGTGCCGATTACAGCTTGTTTAAACATTACGCTCAGTTGAAACCGACATCTCAGAAGAATATCTCTGAAATCATGTATGAGAACCGTGATAAACGTTTCTATGCGACCGTGGTTTATGACAGTTGCGTATGGAAAGGCGAAACGGTTACTACGAACATGGCAGGTAATATCTATCAAGGTGTCCGCGATAAAGAAGATGGAGGTTGGTACAACACCACTACCGGATATTATTGGAAGAAAGGTACGTATGAAAACTCAGGGGCGATTCACAGTGCCAAAACAGATTATCATTACGTAGTTGCCCGTTTGGGTGAAGCTTACATGAATCTTGCGGAAGCTTATTTGTTGAAGAATGAAGTTGCAAACGCTGTGGCTGCATTGAATGTAACGCGTACCGTTCACGGAGGTTTGCCGGCATCAACGGCTTCCACTCAGGAGCAGGCTTGGAAAGATTATATGATTGAACGTACCTGTGAAATGGTTTATGAAGGAGCCGATCTTTATTTCAGCCATTTGCGCTGGGGAAAATACGGTGGCTTCAGTAATTACGGTGATGCACCGGGTGCGGTGATCCGTGAATTGAACCGTCCTGTATATAAGGTGGAGATTTCACGTGACCGTCAGCGTTTTTGCATCGGGCAGTTAACCTTGCTAAAGAGCTGGAATCGTAATTTTACAACAAAACGTTATCTGTTCCCGATTCCTCAGGGCGAAATCGATACCCGTAGTGCACACGGTATCCTAGACACCCAGAATGAAGGTTGGTAATCATTAAATCTAAAATTGAATATGAAGAAGTTTCTTAATTTCCTATTGATCGTAATGTCGGTTGTTTCTTTCACTTCTTGTCTGAAAGCCGGTCTGGATGATTTCCCGGCTTATGGAGATGCCAACATCACTACTGTAAATAAAGTTGAATACAGATATATCAGTTCATCCGTTTCAAATGCGAGCGGACAGCAGGTTGTGAAATATGTTGAACTTTCACGTCAGGCATCCATCGATGCAGAAAAAGGAACCGTAACGATTACGGCAAGCAAACCGTCTAATTTTCCGAGCGATCAGTTGAATAACCTGTCAGCGAATAAATTGGTGGTAGTAGTAGGGTTGTCAACCGCAGCCCGTCTTTCTCCGATTGGGGATGCACCCCTTTTGGGCGTACCGGGAGACTGGAGTAAACCAAACAAATACTTGGTTACTGCAGCCGACGGAACAAAGAAAGAGTGGACAATATCTCTTACTTTGAATAAATAAATAATTGTTATTGGTGTAAAAAGAGAAAAGGGGTGGCGAATTATCGTCATCCCTTTTTTTATCCGGTGATTACTCCCCTGTTTTCCATTGATAAGCCCCTAGATCGGGGTGATCTGAAGTGCGGACGTTTCCGTTCAGATCGAATGGAAATTCTATCGCATACTCCATGGTACCCGCTTTGCGAGCCGGAGAAAGCGAGTCGGGTCTGAAATCGTAATGATATGCTTCGCCGGTAGCTTTAAAAAGCGGATCTTTATTCCATATCGTAGCGATAAAGTTTTGATCGTCTTCACCCTTCGCCTTGATCAGACAATGATCGAAGCGATGATTGAACGGTTGATTTTCGTTAGCCGGTTCACTTAACGGACTTAAGCTTAGTTCTGTAGAGCGATTTCCCCAGATGATGCAGTTGTTGAAGTCAGCCTGTTGTAGTGGCAGGGCATATTTCTGTCCGCCGTCATCGTATTTGTAATTAGAGAGGTGAACGGCCGCATCGTTAATGATTCCCACTTTAAAGAAATTCGCCATCGTACAATGGGTAAAGCGATATGCCCCCCCATTTAAAAACAGCAGTGCACCGGCACTATTTGAAAACTCACAGTTGGAAGCTTCCATTCTGACATGTTCGGCAGCAATCAACTCCTGATTCGAATTCTTTACGATACACGATTCCATAACCAGTTTTTTCCTGTCGAGGGAAGCCGAGTCAAGACGTATCCCGAAATCCGTTCCACGTAGGTGGGCATGGGTAAGTTGGTTGTCGTAACTTGTTTCTTCAAAGATGATTCCGCCCCATTGTCCGGGCAATCCGTCGTACGGTAAGTCCGGAAACAGTTTATCGGTACGGTTGCCCCGAAAGAGCACCGGTTTACCCAACTCTCCGCGCGCCTCGATGCTTCCGCGTACGATCACTTTTGCTTTGTCGTGAAAGAATAAACGTGTTCCGGCCTCAAATAAAATGTGTGCCTGAGGTTCAATTACAAGCGAGTCATAAACCAATATCGGCTTGATCCCAGTCAGTACCGTATCGCTGTTTAACACTTTCCCACGCCAGAAAAAAGCATCCTGACCGAATGCTTCCAATAAGATCTCCTGACTGATTCCGTTGTAATCGAACCGTATGATCTCTTCGGTTCGCTGCGGTACGTTTTGTTGAGTGGGTTTTATGGTGACTTCCACGAAAATGTAGAGGGAGTCTTTTTTGTTAATCTCCACATTTTCAAACCGCGTGCCTTTTTTTCCGTCCACATTGATTCGGAATCCGGAACTACCGCCGCTCTTTAGGGAAATCGTGGCGATATTCAGGGGTTTGCCGTTGCGGTTATAAACCATCAGTTTGTTCGTTGCGGAACCGATGGTTGTGAACAACGTGTCAAACCGCACCGTATCTGTGGAATAGGTGAGGAGGTGTGCCGGATCGGAGGAAAAATCTTCCTCCATGCATCCCGGAAAAAACGTGAGCATCCCCGGAACGAGGAACAATAGGGTAGATCGAGTCAGTTGCATGTAATTAGAAACGAAAAAAGCGGGTGTATATTGCGAAATCTCACAAATATACACCCGCTGATTTGAAATAGTTGTCATTCGAAGCGAAAAGCATCTGCTGTTGATGCCAAACCCCTGTATCCCGATTCGGAATAACGGCGATTAGAATCGATAAGCGACCGTCACCGCCATATTGAACGGATCGATCGGGTTGATATACCCTCCGCGATAGTAAGAGCTGTACCCTTTTGCACTGAAGATGTTGTTGAAGAACAAGTTCATCCCCACTTGTTTGTAGGTGTAGCCGATTTTTGCATTCACAGTTGTAAAGGCATCCATATCAAACGGTTTTACTCCCGGCTGCGTATTGGCATGAGTCGCTTTGACCGTATAATCGGTTACCGGACGTTTACCTGTGTAAAACGCCCCTACGCCGAAGCTCATCCCTTTTAATACGGTACGATCCAGTCTGTAATTGATCCATCCGTTGGCCGTGTGCTTCGGTGAGTTCATCGGTGCCGAACCTTCCATATAAGCCGGAGAGTTCTGATACTGCGCATCCAGATAAGCATATCCCAGGATCACTTCCATGTTTTCAAGAACACGACCGGTCAATTCCGTTTCAATACCGCGGCGACGCAGATTCCCCGCTTTTCCGTAATATCCGGTTTCCGTCCAGTCTTCATCATAGATCGTGTAAGAGAGGTTGTCGTTGTTGATGTGGAAAAGCGTCAGATTGAATCGCAGACGGTTGTTGAACCAGTCCGATTTAATTCCGGTTTCAAATTGCTGTCCCACTGAAGCTCCCAGCGGTACCTCTTTGCCGTCGATCAACTGCAAGTTGTTCGCCGAGCGCAAACTGGTTGAATTGGTATAAGAAGCGAAAAGATTCAGACCGCGTATCGGCGTGAAAATCACACCTGCCATCGGGTTCCAAGCACCTCCGTTACTTTTCGTATCCCCACTCACGCTGTGAAGGTAGCTATAACGTGCTCCCAACGTCGTTTTTAAATATTTATTGAATGTAATTACATCCTGTATCATCACCCCATAATTGTAATCGGTGGCATGAGTCGGCGCTTTCCATGAAATATCGTTGGTGATTTTTGAAGGAAGCGTATTGCTGATATCAGACAAAACATCGATCGTATCGATCAACACGGATCCTGAGGTGCTATGCGTATCCGCATAACGGAAATCCGCACCCACCTGGAAGGTGTGTTTTACGGGTCCGGTGTAGATATCGCGACCAACCAAGTCGATCTGAACCGCTGTGTTGTTGTCTGAACGAGTTGCATAGTTCAGCGTACGGCTGCGTACGTTGTAAATTCCTTGCGATGCCAATTTCTTGATTGACGAGGTACTTGCTCCTTCCGTATCGACATCAAGTGTCGAACCGAACACCCCGACGCGGAAACTCAGCTTTTCGTTCAACCGGTGATTCAGTCGCGCAGAATAGGTCATGTTCTTCGTGTAGATGCGGTCACTCTTAAAACCGAGGAACTTATCGGCCGGCATTTCATATAACGCATTGATTGAATCGGCAGCCAGATTCACCGTTCCGCGGTCCGGGGTACGGGTATCGTGCAGGTAATCCATCTCCAGGGTAAGCGTTGTATTATCCGTAGGGCGCCATTCGAATGAAGGGTTCACATAGAATCGCTCTTTTTCAACATTTACCCTGAAATTGTCAGCTTTTTCGTACGCCCCGTTCAGGCGGATGGCTGCTTTTTCCTCTTTGCCAAGCGTAGTCTGTACGTCGAAAGTTGGACGAATCTGTCCCCAGCTACCCAAACGCAGCGCTACCTCGCCCGTTTCACGGAATTTCGGAGTTTTCGTAGCGATGTTCACCACCCCTCCGCCGCTGCCGAGGTCGCCCGCCAAGCCTTGTGTGATGGCAGCCGATCCTTTGATCATCTGTACCGATTCCACACCTTGCATGTCTGTCATAAATCCTTGTCCACGGAAATCCGAGTGTACGCGTACCCCGTTCTTTAAGGTTGGGATTCCGCGATAGCCACGTGCAGATAACGATTCACTCGCCCCTCCATAAGTGGCAAACGTAGATACGCCCACCACGTTCTTCGCTGCATCAGCAAGATTCAGCGCCCCTTGTTGCGTAATCAGCTTATCGGAGATCACAGAGATGCTTTGAATCTGCTCGCTCGGACGCAGTGGCATGCGCGAGATGTAATCCAGCTTTTCCTGTTGTTTGTGACGATTTCCGAATACCTCCACCTCGCTTAGGTTGGTTGCGTTAGACTGTAACACGAAATGCAGCGGATGCTTCACCCCTTTTGCAGGGAGGATTTGTTTGGCCTGCTCATAACCCAGGTAACTTACGGCGATGGTTTTGCCGCCGGGAGCGATACCCTCCAGTCGAAATTCACCTTTGTTGTCCGTAATGGTTCCTACGTTGGTTCCTTCGATGAAAATGGTGGCTGCAATCAGCGGTTCGCCGCTGGCATCCGTTACTTTTCCGCGAATAATATCGTGATTCTCATTTGCCATCAGCGAGACTCCGCTCAACATGGAAACAAAAAGAAGTGTATTTTTTCTCATATGAATGTTCGTTCGATTGCGATCTTATTGTACTTATTTTTCAGAATGCAAAGTTCCGAACATCCCGCTGTTCAATCAATCCCGTGAAATGGGGATATGCGTATAAAAAAAGGAAGCGGCATCCCCTCAAATAGTGATTCGAGGGGATGTCGCTTCCATAGAATGACCCGAAAAGGGGATTTAGGCGTTTTTCAACACTGCAAGCAGGTGATTCCAGAATTTCTCAACACCCGGGATGCTCAATTTCTCGTCCGGAGAGTGAACCCCGCGCATCGTCGGTCCGAAAGAAACCATATCCAGTCCCGGATTTTTCTTTAAGAACAAACCGCATTCCAAGCCCGCGTGGATCGCCTTGATGGCAGGAGTGATGTTGTAAAGCTCTTCGTAAGTCTTCACCGCTACTTTCATGATTTCAGAATCTAGGTTCGGTTTCCAGCCCGGATATCCGTCGCCGTGAGACACTTCTGCGCCGGCCAATGCGAATACGCTTTCTACCGTGTGAGCGATGTCGTATTTTGAAGATTCAACCGAACTGCGCTGGCTTGTAGCCACCACGATCTTGTTGCCTTCTTTCATTTTAACGGATGCAAGATTGGTTGAAGTCTCTACCAATCCCGGCATGTCCTGACTCATCGCGATGATTCCGTGAGGAGCTGCATGAAGTGCGTAAAGCAGGTTTTTTGTTGTGTTTTTGTCAATGAACGTAGCCGGTTGTTCGGTCGATTCCATTGTAATAGACAAATTCGGCTCGACCGCTTTCAGTTCATTTTCAACTTCCGAAGCGAAAACATTCAGATCAACCGTGATGTTTTCTTTCTGGGATGCAGGTACCCCTACGATAGCCCATGCCTCGCGTGGGATGGCGTTGCGAAGATTTCCTCCGTCGATCGCGCAAAGAACCGTATCGTATTTGTGGTTTGTATTCCAAAGGAAACGGGTAAGGATCTTATTGGCGTTACCGCGACCTTCGTGGATATCGCATCCGGAGTGTCCCCCTTTTAGGTTCTTAACTTCCACTTTGAAGTAGAAATAGTTTTCCGGAGTAGCCTCTGTCGTATAGTTGAACGTAGAAGTGGTATCGATACCCCCTGCGCATCCGATGAAGATTTCAGCATCGTCTTCCGAGTCAAGGTTCAATAGCGTCGTACCGGTGATGAATCCCTCTTCAAGAGCGAAGGCTCCCGTCAGACCTGTTTCCTCGTCAACGGTGAAAAGACATTCAATCGGTCCGTGTTCTACATCGTCCGAAGCCAATACGGCCAGTTCGGCAGCCATCCCGATACCGTTGTCACCACCCAGGGTAGTACCTTTCGCTTTCACCCATTCGCCGTCGATGTAAGTCTGAATCGGATCGTTTTCAAAGTCATGAACCGTATCGTTGTTTTTCTCACAAACCATATCCATGTGTGACTGCATCACGATGGTTTTTTTATGCTCCATTCCGGGAGTTGCAGCCTTGCTGATTAGGATGTTACCGGTAGCATCCTCTTTGATCGGAAGGTTGTGTTGTTTGGCGAACTCACGCAGGTAAGCGCGGATTTTTTCCTCTTTTTTAGAAGGACGGGGTACTTTGGTGATTTGATCAAAATAGTACCAAATGGCTTTTGGAGCTAACTCTTTTATTTCCATTAATTTTAAATTTAGGATTAATATGATGTTAGGAATACAGTGCAAGAGGAAATATATAATAGGGTAGAACGTAAATTTGTATTAAAATAATGTTAAATAGACTGTTCCCTAATTAGTTTGGTGGGAAAAATATCTTTTAAATACGCTCTATTACTACGATTAAAATATATATTTGCAATTACAAATATATACAGAAATGTGGGAAACGATACTAATAACAGGAGCGATTGTAGCGATAGCATTTGTGCTTCTGGCTGTGAAGGTGATTTTTGTGAAAGGAGGTAAATTTCCAAATACACATCTTTCTGGAAATCCGGGTCTGAAGAAACAAGGAATTGGTTGTGCTAAATCAATGGACCGTGAAGCTCAGAACAGGAAGACCCTGTTGGACCTGATAGAAGATAAATGAGAAAATAACACATCAAAAATAAGGAAATGAATAAAATCAATTACGTTGTTAAGAGCGCCCTGGCTGCATCATTAGTTATTTTGGCGACAGCACAGTGTACTCCTGAAAAAACTGCATCTACAAATACTACGACTTCATCATCAGAGGTTTCTTTGGCACAACTACCTCTTGCTTATATCAATATTGATTCTCTTCTTACAAATTACAATTATGCGAAAGATTTGAACGAAGCGCTATTGAGAAAACAGGAGAATTCTCGTGCAAGTATCAATGAAAAAGGGAAAGCTTTAGAAAGAGATGTGGCGGATTTCCAACGTAAGGTTCAGAGCAATGCTTTTTTGTCAGAGCAGCGCGCACAGCAGGAAGCTCAACGTTTGCAGAAACAAGAGGCTGATCTGAATGAGATGAGCAACCGTCTGAGCAACGAATTGATGCTTGAACAGCAGAAAATGAATGCACAGTTGAACGATTCTATTCACAATTTCCTGAAAGAGTACAACAAAACAAAGAAGTACGAATTTATCTTCAGCAATACAATGGGTGATAACATCCTGATTGCTAATCCTAAATACGATATCACGCAAGAAGTTCTTGAAATGCTGAATCAGCGTTACCAACAGAAATAATTCTTGAATGAACGAATGCCCGAAGCGGCCATATCCATTTGATTGGGTATGGCCGCTTCTTTTTTGACCTCTCAGTCGCCCGGATCGAATGAAGTATTTATATATATTAAAACAAGTAACTTTCTTAAACCCTATATCGTAATAGATTGTAATAGGAAAGTGGGGTTTAGTTATTTTATGCTATTCAATAAGGTTCATTGTGTATCAATTTGCTATATTGCAAACACTTGTTTAATTAATTGTAATACTTTTGGGGCTTATGGCGATAATAGAAACTTTTGTATCGAATCTGAATGATTTTATCTGGACCTATATAATGATAGGTATGTTGTTGGGAACGGCGATATGGTTTACCTACAGGACAAAATTCGTTCAGTTCCGACAAATAAAGGAGATGGTTCGCCTGCTCGGAGAGGGAGCTTCGAAAGGATCGAAAAAGAAAGAGGTTTCCTCTTTTCAGGCATTCTGTATCTCTCTGGCCTCACGTGTAGGAACCGGAAATCTAGCCGGCGTAGCTACCGCGATCGCCATCGGCGGCCCGGGAGCCGTATTCTGGATGTGGCTGATTGCGCTTCTGGGAGCTGCATCCGCCTTCATAGAATCAACCTTGGCCCAGATGTTTAAGATCAAAGGAAAAGACTCTTTCATCGGCGGTCCCGCCTACTACATTCAGAAAGGTCTGGGGCAACGTTGGATGGCGGTATTGTTCGCCGTTTGTATAACCATCACTTTTGGTTTTATTTTCAATACGGTTCAGTCGAATACCATCGCGTTGGCTTTTAATCAGTCCTTCGGGTTTGATCCCTTCTGGGTAGGGGTTACGTTGACCGTCCTCACCTTGCTGATTATTTTCGGAGGCGTTCACCGCATCGCGGTAGTTTCCGGATGGATCGTGCCTTTTATGGCCGTAGCATATATCATTCTTGCTTTGGGAATCGTACTATTCAATATTACTCGTTTGCCCGAAGTGATCGAATTGATTGTTGGAAATGCGTTCGGTTGGCATCAAGCCGTAGGCGGAGGAGTGGGAGCGGCATTGATGCAGGGCATTCGTCGCGGATTATTCTCGAATGAGGCGGGACTAGGTTCCGCACCCAACGCGGCTGCCACGGCAAATGTTTCGCATCCGGCCAAGCAGGGTTTCATCCAAGCGCTCGGCGTCTTTACCGATACGCTCATCATCTGTACGTGTACGGCATTTATCATCCTTTTCTCGGATCAGCACCTTTCGGGACTCAACGGAATTCAACTTACCCAAGCTGCCCTGAGCAGTGAGATCGGTTCGATCGGAGGGCTGTTCGTTACCGTTGCCATTTGGTTCTTTGCCTTTACTTCGATTCTGGGGAATTATTATTATGGCGAAGCGAACATCATGTTCTTTACCCGCAAGCGTTGGGTAATCATGGGTTATCGCCTTTTGGTAGGTATGATGGTGATGGCCGGTGCGTTGATGAGTCTACCGCTGGTTTGGAACCTGGCGGACATCTCCATGGCGATCATGGGATTGGTCAATCTGGTAGCCATCCTGTTGTTGGGTAAATATGCCATTCGAGCATTACAGGATTATACTTCCCAACGAAAAGCCGGAATAAAAAGTCCGGTGTTCCGGGCATCCAGTATGCCGGAAATCGCCGATAAGCTGGAATGTTGGAAAGATTAAAAAAAGGGGTGAAACGATCAAACGTTTCACCCCTTTTTTAATCTCTTTGGGTATGGTGTGCTGCACATTATTGCACCACTTCCTGTACTGCACCGCTGATCGGATTAAGAATCGCCTTCGCCGGCGCTTTCTTATCGTCGAAAAGGTTGGTCGGAAATTGATAGGTTTCTCCTAACTGCGCGATTTGAATCTCTTGTTCAGCCAACGTTTTTGTACCTGAAACGAGTGAAACAACCCCTTTGCCGGGAACGATATAAGCAACCCCTTTGTTTTTATCTTTTTTCTTCTCATCTGAATCCTGCTGTGTCAGATTCTCCGTAATCTTATAATTCAGATAAACCGGGGCTCCTCCCAGATCTTCCGTACCGACTACCCCCATGTATTTCGAAAAACGGAAGAGTACGACGCGTTCGCTTTCTGCTCCCGGAACGTAACGAACCGTTTTACGCACTTTCGTTTTTTTTGTGGTTCCAAGAAACATCTCTGTCAAGGCAGTTTCCTGTTCGTTGAGTTGATTCATGATCAGCTCGAACGATTTGCCGTCTGCCGGCAGTTGATCCACATCTCCCGTCACCAGGTTTAGGCGACTCTCGCGGATGCGATAGATCTGCTTAGCGGCAACCTCTGCCATCTTAGCGGTAGAGCCTGCCGAGAGTTGTTCCTCCGACAAGACGGAGTAATATGGGTTTGTTCCGGCCGGAGCCTTCTCACCTTTGGTGCGTTCCGTTACGCTCTCCTCAACCGGAGGTTCGATGTTTACAGACCAAAGAACGCCTTCGGGAGTGAGGTACATGCTCGGTGGATTCCCGCTCTTGAACTTAACAAGATAACTCTTCTCAGGATCTGCAATCGAAGTCGCCGCCATTGTTACGTCATTCATCTCCCAGTATTCCAAATCTTCCGTTACAATCTCCTGTACGCCCAGGTATTTCTCCGCATACTTATAATAAGGACCGGTCTTCGTAGTGATCTTGGTAGCTTCAATCTCAACCTCAACCACGGTAAGAGGAAGGGAATAGGCAAGACCGAAATCATTGTGCTTGCCTGCCGTGATCTTCGTGGCTTCCTGCGCGAAGGCAGAAATTGCGGCAAGAGACAAGAGTGATAGAATCCATTTTTTCATGTGAATATGTTCGTTAAAACTTTATAGAGGTAAAGTTACAATTTAAAACAATAAAAACAACATTATGTCAGTCGGTTACGACAACCGTAGCTGACGAAACGCGTGGCCAAGATTCTGGACGATATCTCCCGCCGTCAGGGCTTCTTCCGAAGAAAGCGTAACGGCGATATCCGCCGCCATGCCGTGAAGATACACGCCCAATACGGCTGCCTGATCCGGGCGATAATTTTGCGAAAGGAGAGCCAGTAGAATACCTGTCAGCACATCGCCACAACCCGCCGTAGCCATTCCCGGATTACCGGAACTGTTGAAATGAACGTGTCCCGTGGGCAGAATGACGGCGCTGTCTGCACCTTTGAGAACAATAATCACATTGTATTTCATTGCCGCTTCCATCCCTTTCATTAAGCGGTCGAAACTATTATCCGATTTTCCGAATAAACGTTCGAACTCTTTCGGGTGCGGTGTGAGAATGCTGTTTGAGGGTAGTTCGGAGAGTAACTCCGGATTCTGAGCCAGTATATTCAACCCGTCTGCATCAATCACGCAGGGGCGACGGAGTTCTTTGATCATCTCTTTCACCGCCCAGACGGTATTGGAATCCGTCCCGATCCCCGGACCGAAACCGGTAGCCGTGTAATTCAGGATGTCATTGACGCGGGTGATGAATTTCGGATTCTTGTCTGCCTGGAATTTCGCTTCCGGCACCGCGGTCTGTAAAATGATGTAACCGCTTTCGGGCGCATGCACCGTAAGCAGTCCCACTCCCGAATTCATACACGCCTTTGCAGCCAAAACGGCCGCCCCCATCATTCCGTAACTTCCGGCCGCCAGAAGGGCATGTCCGAAATTTCCTTTGTGGGCGAATTTTGCGCGTCGGTTCAGTAAACCCGTTACATCATACCGTTCCGTCAGGTGGAAAGGTGAGGGGATATTCGCCATCGCCTGCTGACTCAGGTTGATGTCCAGAATCACCACTTCGCCTGTAAACTTCTCCGATTCGGGGAACATGAAAGAGAGTTTCGGAAACTGGAATGTCAGGGTCAGCGTGGCACGTACGATGTTGCGACTGTCGTTCTTATCGTTGTCTTCGCCGAATAATCCGGACGGGATATCGATCGACACCACTTTAGATTCCGACGAATTGATGTATTGGATAACAGCTGCAAAACCTCCGGTCACGGGAGCATTCAGTCCCGATCCGAACAAACCGTCGATGACCAGCGTATCTGCCGTCAGGGTAGGAGGAACAAACTCCTTCGTCACTTCATGGCAAATCGCGTTGGGTGTCGATTCCAGTGCTGTTTTGTTTTTCTGACACTCCGAAGAGAGTTTCAGTTTCGGATTAAACAGGTAGGTTTCCGTCTTATATCCCCCTTCGGTCAACAAACGGGCCACCGCCAATGCATCGCCTCCGTTATTTCCGGGTCCGGCGAAAAGTACGATCGGGGTGCGGATACTCCAACGCGCCATGATCTCGTCAGCAACCGCGCCGGCTGCTCTTTCCATCAGTTCGATGGATGTGATGCCCTCTTCCTTAATGGTCTGCGCATCGATTTCCTTTATATCTTTTGTCAAAAATAGCTTCATCTCATTTGTTCTTGATTAACGCAAAATTACACCAAAACGACAATTTGATGAACATAAAGGTGTAAAAAGTATATATGTTTATCTATTTTTGCAAAAAATGTTGACTTTATTAATTGATTAACTATAAAAACTAACATGGTAGAAAAACTACAGAAAACATTGCGGGACTCGTCGACGGCCCGCTGGACTGCCTTAGCCGTGGTGTCATTCACAATGCTATGCGGGTATTTCCTGACGGATGTGATGGCTCCTTTGAAACCGATGCTTGAAGAGGCGCTGGAATGGACAAGTATTGATTACGGTATCTTTACCAGTGCTTACGGGTGGTTCAACGTCTTCTTCCTAATGCTTATTTTTGGTGGGATGATCCTTGACAAGATGGGGGTTCGTTTCACAGGTTTAGGTGCTTGCATCACGATGATCATCGGATGTACGCTGAAGTACTATTCGATCACTTACATTGCGGCCGATTCACCGATTGAGATTTTCGGATTGCGTCTGCAGGTTGCGATGGCAGCCCTAGGGTATGCGATTTTCGGAATGGGTGTGGAGATTGCGGGTATTACGGTATCCAAGATCATTGTAAAATGGTTCAAGGGAAAAGAGATGGCCCTTGCGATGGGATTGGAGATGGCTTCGGCTCGTTTGGGTACGATGTTGGCCATGTGGATCACCTTGCCGCTTGCGGATCATTTCAAAAGCGTATCGGCTCCGATCCTTTTGGCATTGGTGATGCTTTGCATCGGACTTTTGGCATTCTTGGTCTACGTCGTAATGGACACGCGTCTTGACAAACAGTTGGAAGAAGACGGGTCCGAGCCGGAAGAGCCGTTTAAAGTTTCCGATATCAAGGAGATTGCTTCGAATCCGGGATTCTGGTTGATCGCGGTACTTTGCGTTCTGTTCTACTCTTCGGTATTCCCGTTCCTGAAATACGCTACGGACTTGATGATCAATAAATATTCGGTTGAACCGAAACTTGCCGGTATTATTCCGGGGTTATTGCCACTGGGAACTTTGTTCCTGACACCGTTCTTCGGAAGTTTGTACGACCGCAAAGGTAAAGGAGCAACGATCATGGTGATCGGTGCGGTGATGTTGATCTTCGTTCATGCGCTCTTTGCATTGCCATTGTTGAATTACTGGTGGTTTGCCACGATTATCATGTTGACACTGGGCGTAGCCTTCTCATTGGTTCCGTCGGCGATGTGGCCATCCGTGCCGAAAATCATTCCGGAAAGACAGTTGGGTACCGCTTATGCGATGATCTTCTGGGTTCAGAACTGGGGATTGATGGGCGTTCCTGCGCTAATCGGTTACGTTTTGGAAAAATACGGAAAATTAGGCGGTGAGGGTCAGCCGGCTTACGACTACACTTATCCGATGCTGATTTTCTCCGGTTTCGGTGTTTTGGCGCTGATTGTGGCGTTGATGCTGAAACGTGAAAATAAAATCAAAGGTTACGGTTTGGAAGAACCGAACATTAAGAAATAAGTTGATCTCTTATTTCTGAGAAATAAAACCGATGAGGCTGTCCAAAATTCATGCGAATGAATCGGACAGCCTCTTTTGTATTTTCCGAAAGCTCCTTTGTTTATTCCGAAAGGATCCCGTATTTATTCCGAAAGGTTCCTATATAATTACTTCTTCAGACCTCTGAAGAAGGTGCTTCAGACCTCTGAAGAAGGCGCTTCAGACCTCTGAAGAAGGTGCTTCAGACCTCTGAAGAAGGCGCTTCAGACCTCTGAAGAAGGCGCTTCAGACCTCTGAAGAAGGTGCTTTAGACCTCTGAAGAAGGTGCTTCAGTGCTCTGAATAGGCGTTTGAGATGCTTCCTGTAACGAATTGTTCCCTATCAATTCTGATTTTGATAGTATCGATCACGCGATTCTTCCGATTACATCTTTTCAAGATAAATCTACTCGGATGCAAACATTCTTTTTTTTATAAAAAAACACAATTAGTTAGAGTTGAATTTACAAATGATAAAAATTAAACTAACTTTAACGCAGTGAATCAAAACAATGTGCTCTAAAGTGGAAAAAAAGGAGAAGAAAGTGCTTTGACTGAAAGGAAACTTGGAAAACAACTAATTTTATTGAATAATTAAATCATACACTTATGTTTAAAGGACAACCAAAAGGATTATATGCCCTTGCCCTTGCCAACACCGGCGAGCGTTTCGGGTATTACACGATGTTGGCAATCTTTGTGCTGTATCTGCAGGCGAAATTTGGCTATACGGCTGCCGAAACCTCTACGATTTTCGGAGGATTTCTTGCTTTCGTTTATTTTATGCCGTTAATCGGTGGTATTCTTGCCGATAAATTCGGATACGGGAAAATGGTAACAACCGGTATCGTTGTGATGTTCTTCGGTTATCTCTTACTTGCTATTCCAACTGTAAACCTTGATTTGGGTCAGATGATGATGTTCGGTGCCCTTACGATGATTGCATGCGGTACCGGATTATTTAAAGGAAATCTTCAGGTAATGGTGGGTAATCTGTATGATTCACCAAAGTTGAGCTCCATGCGTGACAACGCCTTCAGCTTATTCTACATGGCAATCAACCTGGGTGCTCTTTTTGCTCCGACAGCTGCCACTGAAGTAACGAATTATGTACTTGGCAAAGCAGGCTTGTCTTACAACCCGCAGATTCCGGCATTGGCGCACCAGTTGTTGAACGGTACGATTTCGGCCGACAACCAGGCTGCACTTACTGCATTGCAGGCATCTCAGGGCTTCAGCGGCGATCTTACTACCTTCGCAAGCACTTACATCGCGAAGATTTCCGAAGCTTATAACTACGGATTCGGCGTTGCTTGTTTGTCATTGATCGCTTCAATGGCCATCTATATTATCTTCCGCCCCTCATTTAAACATGCCGATTACAACTCAAAACAGGCGAAAGCAAATCACGTTGCCGAAGTGGAACTGACTCCGAAACAGACAAAAGACCGTATCACGGCGCTGTTGCTTGTATTCGCAGTGGTTATTTTCTTCTGGATGGCATTCCATCAGAACGGTTTGACGATGACATTCTTCGCACGTGACTATACCTCTCATATCGCAACGGGACTTGACAGAATCGGTTTCAACGTATGGAATCTTTCTTTGATTATCGTTGCAGTATACGGAATCTTCGCATACTTCCAGTCTGAGAAATCAAAATCAAAAATGATCTCTATCGCCGTAACGGTGGCGTCATTGGGCGTATTGGTTTACAAATACACCACGATGGCTCCTCAGATTGATATTCTGCCTCAGATCTTCCAGCAGTTCAATCCGTTCTTCGTAGTTGCCTTGACTCCGGTTTCATTGGCGTTGTTCGGTGGATTGGCTACAAAAGGGAAAGAACCTTCAGCACCGCGTAAAATCGGATTCGGTATGTTGATCGCAGCAATCGGATTTATGATCCTTGCGTTCGGTTCACTGGGTCTTCCTACACCGGATGCGTTGGCAGAAAACGGTATTTCAGACAGTGCTCTTGTATCACCGAACTGGTTGATCTCAACATATCTTGTATTGACATTCGCCGAATTGCTTCTTTCACCGATGGGTATCTCTTTCGTATCGAAAGTAGCTCCTCCGAAATACAAAGGTATGATGATGGGTTGCTGGTTTGCCGCAACTGCAATCGGTAACTACCTGGTATCAATCGTAGGTTACCTATGGGGTGGCCTTCCATTGTGGATGGTATGGAGCGTACTGATCGTATGTTGTTTGGTTTCTGCTTTGTTCATTTTCTCAATTATGAAGAAATTGGAAACCGCTACAAAATAATAGTTAGCAATTTGATTCAGAAATCCCCTTTTGGCTTTCTCTTTGAGAAATCCGAAAGGGGATTTTTATTTTTACCCCGGTTAATATTTACATTTTATAATTTAAAGATACAAATGCGATGCTCTTATTGCTTCGAGAAAGCGCTGTTTGGTTTCATATTTCTACAAATAATGTCAATTACGAAGATTAGGGTGGGTATTTTTAGATAATTCGTATATCTTTGGTTCTTTATTATTTTAATTTATAACTTAATCGCATATGGGAAAAACCAACCAGGGACATCCAAAAGGATTGTATTTATTGTTTGTGACTGAAATGTGGGAGCGTTTCAGCTATTATGGAATGAGAGGACTTTTCATCCTTTTCATGATCAGAGCATTACTATTTGATAAACAATATGCTTCGGAAATTTACGGTAGCTATACCGGATTGGTTTACCTAACCCCTCTTTTGGGAGGATATATCGCAGACCGTTACTGGGGAAACCGCCGTTCGATATTCGTAGGCGGAATCTTAATGGCAATCGGTCAGTTCGCGATGTTCTTCAGTGCGATGAATTATGAGAATGTCCAAATGGCCCAATACATCATGTTTCTGGGACTTGGATTGTTGATTCTCGGGAATGGTTTCTTTAAGCCGAACATCTCTACGATGGTGGGTGATTTGTATGCCCCGCAAGATAAACGAAAAGACGCGGCCTTTACAATCTTCTATATGGGGATCAACTTGGGAGCCTCGATCGCACCGCTTTGGTGTGGTTTCATCGGAGATACCGGAAACCCGGCCGATTTCAAATGGGGATTCCTCTCTGCCGGTATCGGGATGTTGGTCAGCGTTGTGATCTTTGAACTATTCAAAAACAAATATTTGATTACGCCGGAAGGCGAACAGATCGGTCTGGCTCCGAATTCCTCTCCGAAAGAGGAAGCATTGCTTCAGACACCAGAAAAGGTGATCGAGCATGCCGAAAAAGCAAAGCGTCGTTCCCTACTTGAATTCGCCGGCTGGATCGGATTAGAAGTGGTATTGGCATCGCTTCTTTATTTTGTCGCCGACCTGGATTGGGTAGGCACGATGATCTTCTCTTTGTGTATCGTTCTGCCGGCCTTTATCGTAACTGACCGCAGTTTGACAAAGATTGAAAGAACGCGTATCTGGGTGATCTACATCATCGCATTCTTCGTGATCTTCTTCTGGGCGGCGTTCGAACAGGCGGCGGCTTCGCTGACGTTCTTTGCCGATGAACAGACAGACCGTAACATCATGGGATGGGAAATGCCCGCTTCTTACTTCCAATCTTTCAACGCGATCTTTATTGTGGCTCTGGCTCCTGTATTCGCCTTGTTGTGGCAGTGGTTGGGTAAGAAGAATCTGGAACCATCCTCTCCGGTAAAACAGGCCCTGGGTCTTTTCCTGCTTGCAATCGGTTATTTGGTGATCGCATTCGGTGTTCGTGGAATCGAACCGGGTGTGAAAGTGAGCATTCTTTGGCTTACCGGGCTTTATTTCATCCATACGATGGGAGAGCTTTGTCTTTCGCCCATCGGACTTTCAATGGTGAATAAATTATCGCCCGTGCGATTCGCCTCCCTGTTGATGGGGGTGTGGTTCATGGCTACCGCATCGGCCAACAAATTCGCCGGTACGCTTTCAAGCTTCTATCCCGAAGCGGGCAAAGCTGCCAAATCATTCCTCGGTTTTCCGATTACCGATCTGTTCGACTTCTTTATGTTGTTCGTGGTGATGGCGGGAGTCGCATCCGTGATCCTGTTCCTAATCTCCGGATTATTGAAGAAAATGATGAACGGAGTTGAATAAATGAAGATCTTTTGTGAATAGAGATGCAATGCTTACTCTGAAAAGCATCATTTAAGATAAGTTTTCATCTCAAATATTAAAATAGCCGCTTATTAATGATTTTAATAAGGCGGCTATTTTCGTTTGTCTTATTTTGTTGTATTTTTGCCGTTTATAAAAAAGTAATAACCATTTATGAGTACGATACAAGTAAAAGATAAATTGTTCAAGCCATTTATCTCTTCAGAGGAGATTCAGAAAGCTATTTGTAAAATTGCTGATGAAATCAACCGCGACCTGGCGGGAAAGAATCCACTATTTATTTGCGTTCTAAACGGCGCATTTATGTTTGCTTCTGATCTTTATAAAGAAATCAACATTGATTCAGAGATCACATTCATGCGTATGAAATCATATGACGGCATGTCAACGACAGGTCATGTGAAATCGATTACCGGATTGTTGGAAGATGTTGAAGGTCGTACGGTGGTTGTGATTGAAGATATCGTAGATACCGGTTATACAATGAAAAGTATCATCGAACAGCTTCAGGAGAAAGGTGCGGGCGAGGTGCGTATCGCAACGTTGCTTTACAAACCGGAAGCATTGAAGGTTGATTTGAAACTTGATTATGTGGCGCTTGAGATTCCGAACGCATTTATCGTGGGTTACGGGTTGGATTACGATGAACTGGGACGTAATCTGAAAGATATCTACGTGATTGCCGAATAAAAAGGCGATTCATCCGATTGGGAAACACACCCGTGCGACCCGGTCATTTTGTTAAGGCATTATTTTAAGGTATAGACACTAACAATAACTAAGAAAAAGATGTTGAATGTTGTAATTTTTGGCGCTCCGGGTTCAGGTAAAGGTACTCAGAGTGAGCTAATCATCAAGAAATATGGTTTGTTCCATATCTCAACTGGTGACGTATTGAGAAACGAAATGAAAAACGGTACTGAACTAGGTGAAACTGCAAAAGGTTTTATCGAAAAAGGTCAGTTGGTTCCGGATTCATTGATCATCGATATGCTTGCTAACGTTTTGGATTCAAACGAAGCAGCTAAAGAGGGTGTTATCTTCGACGGTTTCCCTCGTACGATTCCTCAGGCTGAAGCTTTGAACGAAATGTTGAAAGAACGCGGTACTGCGGTTTCTATCGTTGTGGGTCTTGATGTTGAAGAGTCTGAATTGATCGATCGCCTGTTGAAACGCGGTCAGATTTCAGGTCGTTCGGATGATAACTACGAAACTATCAAAAGCCGTTTGGATGTTTACAACAACCAGACTTCTCCATTGAAAGATTTCTATATCAAAGAAGGTAAATATGCAGATATCAAAGGTATGGGTACAGTTGAGGAGATCTTCGGTCGTATCGAAACCGCTATCGATAGCCTGTAATTAAAATCATAACGAGAAAAAGTTAAAAGGGAAGTCGTACGCCTTCGCTTTTAACTTTTCTCTTTTTATGGAGGCGCTACTGAACCGAGTATTGCTCCATTTGTTCTAAGGTAAAGCGATGGGATGGCTCTGTTGCTTTATCGGACAGGGGGAGGTGTTTGTCAGGATATCTTCCAGCTTTTTCGCTTTACTTATTATTTATTTTTTTAACTCTAAGTTTTAGTTTTATGGCCGGTTCTAACTTTGTAGACTACGTAAAAATATACTGTCGCTCCGGGAAGGGGGGACGCGGTTCGACCCACTTTCACAGAGAAAAGTTTATTACTAAAGGGGGACCGGACGGTGGTGACGGCGGCCGCGGAGGTCATGTGATCTTACGCGCTAACCGTAACTATTGGACTTTGCTTCACCTTAAATTCCAACGCCACGTATTTGCAGGACATGGTGAATCCGGAAGTGCAAGCCGCAGCTTCGGTAAGGATGGTAAGGATGAAGTGATTGAAGTACCGATGGGTACAGTGGTTTTTGATGCGGAAACAGGGGAATTCCTTTGTGACGTGACTGAAGATCAGCAGGAGGTAATCTTGTTGAAAGGGGGTCGCGGCGGTTTGGGTAACTGGCACTTCCGTACCTCTACCAATCAGGCTCCGCGTTATGCGCAGCCGGGTGAGCCCGCACTTGAACGACCTGTTATCCTTGAACTTAAATTGTTGGCCGACGTAGGTCTGGTTGGTTTCCCGAATGCCGGTAAATCGACTTTGCTTTCTACGCTTTCTGCCGCGAAACCGAAAATCGCCGATTATCCGTTTACAACGCTTGAGCCGAATCTGGGTATCGTTTCTTACCGCGATAATCAATCGTTCGTGATGGCCGATATCCCGGGTATCATCGAAGGTGCGAGTGAAGGTAAAGGTCTGGGACTTCGATTCTTGCGTCACATCGAACGTAACTCGTTGTTATTGTTCATGGTTCCTGCAGACAGCGATGATATTCGTAAAGAGTATGAGGTGTTGTTGAATGAGGTGCGTCAGTTTAATCCGGAGATGTTGGACAAACGCCGTGTATTGGCGATTACCAAATCGGATATGCTTGACGAGGAGCTGATCGAAGAGATCAAACGCGATCTTCCGGATGTTCCTTACGTGTTCATCTCTTCTGTGATCAACATGGGACTGACCGAACTGAAGGATATCCTTTGGACTGAATTGAACAGTGAGGAGAACAAGATCACAACGATCACGCATCGTAATCTGGACGTTAAACAATCCGCTTCTGAAGATGATTGGGATGACGAATACATCATTGAAGATGACGACATCATCGACGAGGATGATCTGGAAGATTATGAAGAATTCGATTGGGATGAAGAACCCGCTAAATAATCGGAATGAAAAATCTTCGGAACCAATATGATATTGAGATGTTGCAGTTTGAGCTACTTGGCTCATTCTGTAACATTTCTCATTTTATAACTACCCGTAACGGTGGGGATGCGGCGGATCCATACGCATCTTTCAATCTTTGTGACTATACCGGAGACCATCCGGATCATGTGGCGCTTTGTCGCCGTCAGATGGCCGATATTCTAAACCTGATCCCCGCAGATTTCTTGTTTCCGCGACAAGTGCACGGCGATGGAATTCTGGTTGCTACATCGTCGCAATCCTTCTCGGAAGATGGAATGGCGGATTCGGGAGAATACGATGCGGTGATTACAGCCACGCCGGGAGTCTGTCTCGGAATCTCTACTGCCGATTGTGTCCCCGTACTGCTCTACGATCCCCACAAACGGGTGATTGCAGCCGTACATGCCGGTTGGCGGGGAACCGTGCAGCACATCGTATCCAAAACGGTACGACGGATGTCCTCCGAATTTGGCTGCTTGCCCTGTGAAATTATTGCCGGGATTGGGCCCTCGATCTCACCCGCCGTGTTTGAAGTTGGGGAAGAGGTGACCGATGCGTTTCGTCAAGCCGGCTTCAACGAGGTATGTTCCACTTCAGAGATACCCGGAAAAGGGTATGTCGACCTGTGGGAGGCGAACAAGCAGGATCTGCTTGTTTCCGGTGTGTTGCCCGATCACATAGAGGTTGCCGGTCTGTGTACTTACTCACACTCGGATAAGTTCTTCTCAGCGCGTCGTTTGGGAATCAAATCCGGTCGTATTGTGAGCGGAATCGTTCTCAGATAGCTCCGTGTTGTGTTACTAATTGTTGCTGCTGTTTTTTTCTAATTGTTGCAGCTGTTTTCGGTTGTTCCGTCTTGGAAGACAGAGTAGGTGTATTTCTTCGTTCCGATCGTGATGGTAACCTCTGCGGTACGGCTTTGTGCATTGTTATTAACCAGTGCTTTAAAGATAAGGTTGATCGGATCTGTACTGCCTCCTCCTGAAAGAGGGGAAACCGTAAGCCACGGATCCGTGCCGGCATTCACCGAAATGCTCCATGCCTGCTCAGCTACCAGTTCTTCGCTGGTATCTCCCCCGTCGATTGTGAAACAAAGCGTATCTACGTTCTGTAGTCCCGGGCCGTTTTTCTCATCATTGCATGCTGTGAACGCAAGCAAAAGGAGTGTGAATAGTGTAATTCCGGATAAATAATTCTGGATTCTGCTTTTCATTTGTAGATTGTTTATTTTTAACATCAAGGTCAAATGCGTCGTTTATATACCTTTAGTTGGGTATCTCATCTTTCGGTGAGCTAGGACGATTTCATTTAAATAGAGAATCCCGTCATATTCCCATAAATCCGGGGAAGGTGACGGGATCTCTTTTATCAGTTCTGAACTGCGCTGTTGTTAATCATCAAGGATGGAAACAACCTGGCAATTCAACATCCAGCGTTTTTTGAATTTGTCTACGATTTCGGCATACATCGCATGCCAGAAGGCTTTGTGAAGTTCAACAACGATCGTGCCGTCAACACTCAACGCTTTGTAAATCTTCTCCATATCCTCAACTTTCTCAAATTCAAGAGCCAATCCGTCAGCATTACCCTGATGGAACTCAGCATTTTCCATGCGGTCTGAAGCGAAGAATTTGGTTCCGTTCGGAAATACGAAAGATCCGTGCATTACTTTATCTTCCCATTTCGGAGTCACTTTCTTGTGTTCTTTAGCGAGGTGTTCCTTGTTATCTCCATAAGTCTGGATCTTGAGCTGTTCGCCGTTAAATACTTTCATGTAAAAAGCCAAAGCGTCACTGCAATCACCATCAAAGATGAGCACCGGTTCAATCTTCATCATATCATTTGAAATTAAGTGGTTCAACGTTACCCTCAATCAAAAAAAATCCTCTCTCATACTATAACGATGAAAGAGGATTTTAGTTTGTTGTTTTCCCTTAATTTCTAAATAATCTCTCTAATAGAGAAGCATATCGGAACGGGAGTATCTTATTGGGCACTTCCGGGTACAATCATACCCACCGCTTTTTTGTATTGCGCTACCGCCACTTTATACGAATAATGAGCTGTAATCATGTTGGTGTAAGCCTGTATCCATGAAATCTGAGAACTCAATACATCCGCAATGGTGATCTTACCCTCATTGTAAGAGTAGGTATTCAGGTCAAGCGCCTCCTGTGCCAATTTTAGATTCTCTTCGGCAACACGGATTTGTTCAAAGTTCTGGTCCATGGTGGTCCATGCATTCGCCACCTCTTTGTTGATCTGGTCGGAAACGATCTGTTTGTTGTACAGGGCGCTATTCTGCAAAGCGCGGAACTGACGGTTTACCTGTTTGCGTTCCCCCCAATGCCAAATCGGCATGCTCAGACTTAACGTACCGATTGCGGTCCAGGTTGGATTCGCACCCAGATTCGGGTTTGAAGTTCCCCATCCGCCTTGCGTCTGGAAAGCGATATTCGGATTGAACTTCGATAACGCCAATTTTCGGTTTTCCTGAGCCAGGTTAACCTGCATATCCGCTACTTTGTATTCCGGGCGACGACCCAACGCTTCCTCAAAAGAGATCTCCTGTGGCGATGGCATCGGTGTCAGGATATCCGCTACCGGCTCTTTGCCTTCGTTTGGATTCATACCCATCAGAATGTTTAGGTTCTGATAAGCCACGAGGTAAGATACTTCTGCTTTTTTCACTCCCAGTTCCGTCTCTTTCAAGCGGGTAGTGATCATCAGCAGGTCGTTCTTGGCGATGGCTCCGTCGTCAAAGCGAACTTTGATGATTTCATACTGCGAGTTGATCAATTCGCGGTATTGACGGGCGATTTCCAACAACGTAGTGTTCGCCGAAGCGTTCCAGTATACTTGATCCGCCTGTAGGTAGATATTGTCCAGCGTCAGCAATTCATTCTCCTTGCTGATCTGTTCCGAAATCTTATCCGAGCGATATTGGTTCTGAACGGCACCTCCGGCCCAGATGCTCTGAGTCAGGGTAGCGCCTGCGAAATAGTTGTAAGGATGGTACGTTCCGAGCGGAGAGTTCCACAAATCCAGGTTTGTAAAATCGATCGCTCCGTATCCGGCTAGGTCGATTTTGGGCAGAAAGCCGGTTTTGTCCGCTTTACGTTTAGCCGTTGCGGAAAGCACCTGTTCTTTTGCCTGTTTCAATTGCTGGCTATACTCAACCACTTTTTGTTGATAGGCATCCAGTGTGAGTTTTTCCTGTGCCGACACACTTCCCCCGAAAAGGAGAAGTGCCGCACTCATATAGGTTATATTCTTATTCATATTCTTATCGCCTTATTTATGGCGTTATTTATCGCCTTTGATTCCATACATCGTACAATAGGTTACCGGAAGCATGAGTAGCGTCAACAAAGAAGCCACCAGCAAACCACCCATGATTACCGCTGCCAAACCGCCGAACAAAGAGTCGAAGAGCAATGGCAACATACCCAGAATGGTTGTACCCGAAGCCATCACCACCGGAACGATACGTGATTTTGTAGCCTGTACCACCGCTTCAAGTGGCGCAAGTCCGGCTTCCTTCTCGATATTTATCTGATCCACCAACACGATGGCATTCTTGATATTCATACCGATCAGTCCCAAAAGGCCTAACAATGCGAAGAAGTCAAACAGTTTTCCGAATCCGACCAATCCCAAAACGATACCGATGAAGATCAAAGGAATCATCAACAGAATGGTAATCGGCTCCTTGAAGTTGTTGAAAAGAAGCAATAGTGTCAGGAACATCAGGAACGCTGTCAACGGCATGTTTGCCGCCAATGCGTCGTTTGATTCTTTCTGACTCTCCTGTTCACCGTAGAAGCTCATCTCATACCCTTCCGGTACATCGATCTTCTCCTGTGCCGATTGCCAGATCTGGTTGAATGCCGCAATCGCATTCGCACCGCGAATCGGATCGGCCTGCGCCATCAACAGACGTTCACGGTTGTAGCGTTTGATCATGTTGAAATCATATCCGAAAGAGAGCGAGTCGATCACCTGTTCCAGTGGAATCGCAATTCCTTTGGAGTTGAATACAGGCAGGGTGCGCATGTTGTTCAGGTCGAATGAGTTGATGTTGTTGTCCTTCAGAAGGATGTTCATGATCTGGTCTCCCTGACGATATTGGCTGAGTGCATAACCTTTGGTTGCAACTTCGATCGATTGCGCCATGTTCTGGCGACTTACACCCACACGTTGCCCTTTCGCCTGAGAATAAACCGGAGTGGTAACCGGAACCTTCTGGCCCCAACTGTTACGGATGTGCGTCAGGTCACCCTGTTCGTGCATCAGTTTTTCCACTTGGTTCGTTAACATCACCAAGGTGTCGATGTTCGGACCGCGGAAACCGATTTCGATAGCGGCTTCTGTTGCGGGCGAAAGTTTGAAAAGAGAAGAACGGGTCAGGATGTCCGGATAATTCTCCAACATGTAGTTGTTAAACCAGTTCTCTTTCTCAATCGTATGTTTCTTGTCTGTAAGTTCAATTAGGATGTTCGCCACATTCGGTTTTGGTCCCAAAGAGGTACTTGCCAAGTAATAACGAAGCGGTGAGGCACCCATTGTGATTGATACACGGGTAACTTCCGGCTGAGCCAGCAATTCCGCCTCGATCTTTTCCATCTCTTTCTCCACCTGGAAAATGTTATAGCCGTCTGGCAAGAACATATCCGCACGGAAATAGTTCTTATCCATGCTCGGGAAGAAGTTCTGAGGCATTAGTCCCATTACGAACAGCGCCACGAAAAGAGCGATCACGGCAGACGAAATCGTCATCCAACGACGCTTGATCAACGTGCGCAATATGCCTTCGAATCGGTGATAGAATTTCGTATCGTAAGGATCGGTTCCTTCTCCGCCTTCACTCTCTTTCAGAATCCAGCTACCGAACGTAGTGGTCTGACAGAGCGCCAGGATCCAACTCAGCGAAAGCGAGATGGAAAGTACGATAAACAAAGGTTTAACCATTTCAGCTACCGAAGACGGAGCCAAATAGATCGGCAAGAAAGAGCAGATGGCGATGAATGTTGCGCCCAGCAATCCCCATTGCGGAATCGTGGCTCCCTCGATCAGCGCTTGCAGACGCGGCGTACCTTTTTTAATGGCTACCTGCGCATTATCCGTCACCACGATCGCATTATCCACCAACATACCCATGGCGATGATGAAACCGGCCAATGACGTTCGGTTCAGACCCGTATCGATATACATCATGATCAGCATGGTACCTCCGATTGAGAAAATCAGCGAGCTACCGATCAGGATACCTGCACGAAGACCCATCACCAACATGATGATGAAGATCACGATCGCTACCGATTCAATCAGGTTCAGAATGAATCCGTTGTTGGCGTCACGTGCGATATCACCCTCCAGGTAGATCGGTTCCACATTCAGACCAACCGGTAGGAGCGGCATGATATTCGCTAACTCCTGCGCAACTTCGTCGCCGATAAGCACCACGTCTTTTTTTGTATCGGAAGAAACGCCGATACCGATCGATTTTTTGCCATTCACACGCATCAAGGTAGCGGGAGGATCCACATATCCTTTCTCAATCTGTGCGATGTCTCCCAGGCGAACCTGCTGCCCCGTAGCGGTGGTGATCGTTTGATTGCGGATGTCATCCAGGTCGCTGTACGTTCCGGCAGCAAGGATCTTCAACTGCATCTCGCCGGCCAGACGCTCTCCGGTATTGATTACCTGATTCTGCGATGAAAGGGCCTGTGACAACTGTTGAGGGGTAACGCCCATGTTGGCGAGTTTCGGAATCGGAATGAATACATTCACGCACTCCTGGCGCTCACCGAAGGTATTTACCTTCACAACCCCGGGCAGTGTAGCCAAACGGGTCGTGATGTATTTCGTCCAGTTTCTGAGTTCGTTGTAAGAGAATCCTTCATCGGCCGATAATGCGTAATAGATACCGAACACGTCACCGAAGTCGTCACCCACGGTTACCGGACTGGCACCTTGCGGAAGACGGGGAGTGGCATTCAATACCTTGCGTCGCAATTCATCCCATTTCTGGGGAATCACATCCGAAGGAAGGCTTTCCATCAACTCAACCGTAATCTTGGTCATCCCGAAAGAGGACTCCGATTTCAATCGTTTGATGTCAGACATGGTCTGAATCTCTTTTTCAAGGGGCTCCGCGATAAGCATCTCCACTTCCGTAGGAGTGGCCCCGGGATAGTAACACATGAGAACCGCGCTCTTAATCACGAAAGGCGCGTCTTCTTTCTTCGCCAATTTATCGAAGGCGAAAATACCTCCCAATAGCATGACTGCCAGAAAGAAGTAAACCACCTTGGTATGGGCAAGGGAATATTTTGCTATGTTCATAGACCTGATTATTTAAGAATCTTCACTTTCTCACCGTCGACAAGTTGTTTAACACCTGCTGTAACAACGATTTCGCCTGTTTTCAGGCCGCTTGTCACCAAAATGTTATTTTCGTCGATCAGGTTGCCTGTCGTTACGGCGCGTTTCACAACCGAATTGTCGGATGTATTCATCACCCAAACATAAAGTTGAGAACCTTCTGATGCTGCGAAGATCGATGTTAATGGAACATAAGGGTATTCCATCTCTTTGTTGTCAAGATGTACCGTCATGGCCACATTACAAGAGAATCCCGGTTTGATATCGTATTTGTCTTTTGAGAATCGCGCGTCATCGATGGTGATGAACACCGGTATTCCCGAGCCGTCCGGAGATGCTTCCACATACTCTTTCAATTTGGCTGTGAAACGGATTCCCTTATACATCTCGAATTCTACGGTAAAGGTTTTGTTCGGACCCTGAATCAACGGCAGGTTGTTATCAGGCACCGTAAAATAGATCTGTAAGTCTTTAGAATCGATCAATTGTACGATGGTTTCACCTGCATTCACACGCTGGAAGTTCTCCACCGGTCTTTTTGAAATGGATCCCGTAAACGGCGCCAACAAGCGGGTATCCGCCATGTTGTTCTGCTGCGCTTCGAAATTTGATTTCGCTTGTTCGAAGTTGGATTTCGCCATTTCGTAATCTTGTTGGGATACAGCTTGTTTGGCAAGCAAACGCTGATTACGCTCCAACTGTGCTTTGGATGTTTCATAGGCAGCTTTGGCTGCTTCATACGTCAGACTGATTTCACGCGGATCAATTTGTGCGATCAACTGGCCCTGGGTAACCTTTTGTCCCTCTACTACAGGAAGGTTGATGATCTGTCCGGGTACGCGAAAAGCAAGGTTAACGTATTTAACCGCCTCAACCACTCCGGAGAAATCTTTCTTGATTTCATTTCGGGAAGTAACCGTCGTTACTTTCACCGGACGGATGTACTCTTGTTTCGTTTCTTTCTTTCCACATGAAAAGCAGCACAGCGCAACAAACAATAGCGCGCCAAGTGGTTTCATTTTCATAATTTAACTTTTTGAATTGTTATCTCTATTTTTTCAATCTTCCTATTATCCTCTAATAAAAAACACACAAAGTTAACAGTTGTTCCTTGAAATTGAATGATATAAACGTTATTTAATGAAAGAAGAATTTACAAGGAAAGAAACCGAAATTAAATTGAGTAATATTTAATCTGAATCAAATCTAAACAAGAAGGGGTTGAACATCGTCAACCCCTTTTCTGTATTGTAGAAGTGAATGTTTTGTTAAACAAATTAATACTTTTGTTTATTTGTAATTCATATCAATAGCCAAACAGCTCCTCTAGAGAAATCATTTGAACTTTCCCAATAGATTTAACAAATTCCATGTCTAAATCAGCCACATTGCCCACCAGACAGTAATTATACTTGGCCGGTTTGATGTATTGATCGTGGAATCCCTGCAGTTGATAGAAGTCGATTGCCGGTAGTTTTTCAAATACCAAACGGTTGATATCACTGTCAAGACCAAGCTGTTTTGCATAATAATAACTCCACAAAACCCGCTCTTTGGTAATACGTGCCGTGCGGATGTTGTTCTCAATATTGAGTTTGCTTATTTCGAACTGTTCCGGTGATTGAGGCATCGAATCGAGTACGGCTCTGAACTGATCCACTGCGGTTCTCAGTTTGTCGTTCTGCGTTCCGATGTAGGACTGGTTGATGTAGTACTCCTCTTTCTTCGATGGTGAGAAATATCCTGAATAAACCGAGTAGGCCAATCCCCTTGCTTCGCGCAATTCCTGATACACGATATCTTGGAAATAGCTGTTGTACAACTGCACCAACGGTGTGAGCTGCGGATCGTAGAGCGCTCCTCTTGAAAGGAGGGTCATACTGGTTTGTTTGGTAACGTAATCGGTTAGGAATACGGTTGTTTCGTTAACCGGTTGTTGGGTGAATTTCATCGCTTCGGGCGCATCTTTCAATGTTTCCGGTGTAGCATGCAGGTTGTTGATGGCTTTGATGACAACCTCTTCCGAAGCCGGTCCGTAATACCAGATCTGGTGTTTGTAACCGTTTGCATTGCGGATGATGTCTATCATTTCGGACGATTTAAGCGCCTGTAACTCCGGATTGCTCAGTACATAGGTGCGGGCTGAAACCGGACCCCATACCCCGTAATTTTGCATGTAGGAGTTGATGGCGTTGAAATTTAGCTTGTTGTCTGCACGTGTTTTGAGGTAATCCGCCTTGAGGTTTTCAAAAGCCATCTCATTCGGCTGAGGATCCTTGAAGAGTTCTTCCATCAACTTCATGGCAGGTTCCATGTTTTCCGAAAGACCGGTCAACATCACGAACATCTTATCGCTTTGAGGAATTACATTGAAGGAGCAGGCGAGTTTAAACATTTGTTCCTTGAACATCTCAGGCGAGAGGGTGGAAGTGCCCAGGTAAGAGAGGTAGTCGAAAGCCACGCGAAGCTTCTTGTCACTCGCCGTACCCATATCGAATACATAATACATGTTGAAGATGCTGTTCTCCTCATTTTTCTTGTAAAGAACCGGTATCTGCTTATCCGCACTCTTTTCTGAGAGGTCTGTCTTGTAATCTACGAATACCGGTTCGATCGGTTGCACCTGATTTTTTTCAATCTGTTGGAAGAATGCGCTCTTCGAACTGCGGTCAAGTTGTACCGGTGTAATAGCTGGTTTAGGGAACGGTGCGATACGGAAAGACGGGTCGCGGTGTTTGTAAACAACTACATAGTCGTTTTTGAACCATTCGTTGGCAAAAGCCACCAAATCCGCTTTTGTGGTCTTATACATATTATTATAGGAATCCACATATTGTTGCCAAGTCAGGTCGTTTGTAAACGCACTCAACATGGCGTATGCGCGACTTTGATTGCTCGTGAGGGCTTTCATCTGATCGAGTTTCAGGTTGTTGATGGCGGCCTCAAGCAGCCAATCGCCGAATTTACCCGCTTTCACGGAATCAATCTGGGCGATCAGTAAGTTTTTCACTTCCTCCATGGATTGTCCCTCTTTCGGATACCCCAGCAACAACATCGCCGTATAATCGGTCATGGTCAAAGGTGCGGCATAAGAGCTCACCATCGTTTGTTTCTGGTTGACGTTCAGGTCAAGCAATCCCGCAGTTCCGTTGTACAGGATGTAGCTGAGCAGTTCAGCCCTGCGGTCGAGGTCTTGTTTCTCTCCCGGCACTCTGTATCCTATATATACCATGTCGGATTGCAGGCCGTTCACATTCTTCACAATCGGTTCGGTAATCGGTTTTTCCGGATTCGGCGTATAGGCCGGAACCGGTTTTGAAACCATATCGCCGAAGTTTTTCTTAATCACGGCCAATGCTGAATCCGGATCGAAATCGCCCGACAGGCAGATCGCCATGTTGTTTGGAACGTAATATTCGCTGTAGAATTTTTTAATGTTGGTGATAGAGGGGCTTTTGAGGTCTTTCTCTGTACCTAATGTAGATTGTGTTCCATACGTATGGTGTGGGAAAAGGGCGAGCATCAAGGTGTCGATTACGCGACTCTGATCGCTGTTGAGTGAACGGTTCTTCTCTTCATACACCGTTTCAAGTTCTGTATGGAAAATACGGATGACGGAGTTTTTGAACCGGTCGGCCTGAATGACGGCCCAGTTCTCAAGTTGGTTGGATGGGATATTCTCGGTATAGACCGTTTGGTCGTTGCTGGTCCAGGCATTCGTACCCTGCGCACCGATGAAAGTCATCATGCGGTCATACTCATTGGAGATAGCGAATTGCGAGGCCAGATTCGAGACACTGTCTATCTGATGGTAGATCTGCAGACGCTGCAACGAATCGGTGGTTTGGCGATACAACTCGAATAACGATTCGATTTGATCGAGTAACGGTTTTTCTTGGGCGTAATTCTTTGTGGATGTGTTGCTCGTTCCCTTGAACATAAGGTGTTCGAAGTAATGAGCCAATCCGGTAGAAGTTGCCGGGTCGTTCTTGCTACCGGCTCTTACGCCGATATAGGTTTGGATACGAGGAGCATCCTTATAGACAGACATATACACCTTGAGTCCATTGTCAAGGGTATAAATCTTCACATCCATCGGGTCGCCCTTCACGGATTCAAAAGTGGTAGCACTCTTTTTCGAGCAACTACCCATTGCCAGCACCAACATACCTGTCGCACACAGCAGAATGGTTTTCATTTTTCTCATCTGAATAAATTTTGGAGTTATACAGATGGAATCCCCGGCTTGCTACATCGGTTCAATCATCGGGGAGGGGATTTCATATCTGATCTTTATTGAAAGACAGTTGAAAGATTATTGCATATAGCCGAAAAGCATCATGAAACCGATCACCATAACGATGATGCCGATTGCTCCGTAGAACCACCGGGCACCCTGTCTTCCGAACCATCTCAAAAAGATAGAAGCGTTGTGTGATTTAAAAAACCAATCCCAGTTGAAAAGGGAGGCCACCCACGAAAAGGTCCCGATGCAGATGAAAAGGATCGCGACGAATTTTTCGGCTATATTCATAATAATCTAGAGTTTAAGTTTATCCCATCGTTACGCTACGTGTGCCGTCGGGATTCTCCTGAATCGTTACATTCACCACATCTCCCGGAAGTAGATCCTCAATTTTTTCGGGCCATTCGATAAAACAAAGGGCGCCGCTGTAGAGGTAATCCTCGTATCCGAAATCGTAAGCTTCTTCCGGCTTGTCGATCCGATAGAAGTCAAAATGGTAAATCAGTTCGGCCGAAGCGGAACGGTATTCGTTCACAATTGCAAACGTCGGGCTGTTGATTACATCTTCCACACCCAATTCCTCGCAAATAGCCTTGATGAAAGTGGTTTTACCTGCTCCCATTTCGCCTCTGAAGGCAAATACGGTGTCTTGATCCATCGCTTGGATGAATTCTTTTGCGGCTTCGCGAATATTGTCTAATCCGTTAATCGTAATCTGAGTCATATTATTAATTGATAGTTGAATAATTGTTGAGTTCTACCTCCTAAACAACGGAAGGATAACCCGCTGATTAGCATTCGTTAAAACTATAAACAAATATAGGAAATAACCTTTAACATCTAACGACTATTGTGCATAAATCTTGCGCCGATGATTGGTTTGATTATTCTTCTTCGTAATTTTACGAACTAAAGGGAAGTGGCTGTAGTAGCTCGCTTTTTTTAAATAGGATATTCATTAAATAGTACAGCGATATGAAAATTTTAATTCTTTGTACCGGCAACAGTTGTAGAAGTCAGATGGCACACGGCTGGTTACAATCATTTGATAAAGAGTTGGTGGTGTGTTCTGCCGGAACCAAAGCGGCCGGGAAACTGAACGAAGGAGCGGTTGCCGTAATGCAGGAAGCTGGAATCGATATCAGTGCACACACCTCCGATCCGGTTGAGAAATACCTGAATGAGGAGTGGGACTATGTAATCACCGTTTGCGGAGGGGCCAATGAAAGTTGTCCCGCTTTCACAGGCAAAGTGAAAAACCGCATTCACATGGGATTTGATGATCCTTCGCACGTAACGGGAACACCCGAATTCGTTCACTCTGAATTTGTTCGGGTTCGCGATGAGATTAAAAAGGGCTTTTTTGATTTTTACCTTAACGAGATTTTAGATCGTGAAATGCTCGGAGCCGATAGTTGTGGCGCCGAATGTGATCTGTAAATTTTAGCATCCCTCCGGCTGGATTATCCCGACGGAGGGATTTTTTTTGCTTCTCTTGCGACGGTTTTTTATTAATTTGGATATCTTTACATTAATAAATTATTATTTTCTCAATTATCTCTCTTTCAATTCTTTTCTGCTCCCTTCCTTCAAAATTCCGAACTGATCCTATGAAATCCCTTAGTGGAACTAGATAACGGAAAAACCATCGTCTTGGTTCGGTCGAAGCACCGCCTTGGTTCGGCTGAAGCAAGGCGGTGCTTCGACCGAACCAAGGCGGTGGCGCGCGTCAAATAATCGATCCGAATAAAAAGATTGACCATGTGAATTCAAACGGAGTGCTAAGGAAATCATTTTTTACTGAAAAGAGGATGGAGATGAATTCGTTCACAGCGTATCTATGCAATTTATATTATGAAAATAGTGTTTGGAATTATAATTCTCTTGTACTCCTGTACGCTTTCTGCAGAAATATTCAAAGGACATATCCGCACCGAAAAAGGGGAGGTGATCCCCAATGCCACACTTTATATCCGTGAACGGGCTACCGGAATAGCGGCCAATGAAACGGGCGATTTCCGTTTATTGCTTGAAAAAGGGATCTATACGTTTGATATCCGTTCACTCGGTTATGAGATGAAAACAGTTACGGTAGAGATCAATCGTCCCGAACAGTCGCAAACATTCCTATTGTCAGAAACAAGCTACCGGTTAAACGACGTGCTGGTTCGAGCGAAAGGGGAAGACCCGGCATATCCGATCATGCGACATGCCATCGCTATGGCTCCCTGGTATCTGAATCAGGTGAAGCGATTTGATTCAGAGGTGTACCTGAAAGGGAAACTACGGGTGAATAAAATCCCCAAGCTCCTGAATATATCTATATCGGCAAATGAGGTGAGTGCCCATTCAAAAAAAAAGGAGAAGACAGAGGATATAACAAAGCAACTTTTTTTGGTTGAGACACATCACCAAATCACATTTACCGCTCCCGATCAATATCAGAACAAGTTACTTGCCGGAAAATCCTCTGTTCCGGATGCGATAGGGGATAAAATGTTTCCTTCGGTGCTTACCGGTTCGATCTATGATCCGAAAGCGTATGGATGCATTTCCCCACTTTCACCCAATGCCTTTGCCTATTACCGTTTTTCACTCGAAGGGGTACGGAGCGAGGGGGAGGTTTTGATCAATAAAATACGCGTTACGCCACGAAAAAAGAACCCCGAATTGCTAACCGGATACCTTTATGTGATTGACAACACCTGGAATATTCATCAGGCAGACCTGTCAATGGAGATGTATGGGGTGCGAATGCAGTTCAATACCGCTTATAACGAGGTGAAGCAAGGGTTTTTTCTACCTACGACGTATGATATCGATATGAAAATCAACATACTCGGTGTACGGGCAGAAGGGAAATACTACACTTCGGTACGTTATGCTCAAATCGAGGTACAAGACACCCCGTTGCACGTTGGAACCGACGAGCATACTACCTCTTTACTTCCCATTACAGAATCAGATACCGTGGAACGGCAACCCCTTTTATCTCCAAAACAGCAGAAAGCACGGCAGAAACTTGAGGTGATGCTTGAAAAAAAGGAGCTATCCAATCGCGATGCGCTGAAGATGGCGCGTTTGATGAATATCGTTACGGAACCGGAGGAGAAGCGGGTTGCGCGTGAATCGCTCGAGGAGGTAAACCGGGGGGCGAGGATTCGTACGGAAGTGGATTCTTTGGCGATGCACCGAGATTCTCTTTATTGGAGCGGGATACGCACATTGCCTTTACTGACGGAAGAGTTGAACAGTTATCGCAAACGAGATTCTATCGCGGCGAATCTGCCAGCGGATAGTGTGAAAAATGCTTCGGGTGACTCCACGAATAGAGCGGGATCGCTCTTTACATCGATTCTGATCGGCGACACGCGGCGCATCGGTACGTTGAGGTTGCATTACAACGGACTGCTGCGTGCGGTACCCGAATACAATTTTGTAGATGGTTTCTGGATCGGACAGCAGGTGCGCGCAACTATTGATTTTTCTCATCGACGTCATCTGGAGCTCTCTCCCTCTTTTTACTATGTTACCGCCCGAAAGAGGATTAATTGGTATCTCGACGGTACCTATCGCTATGCACCCCTACATTTTGGTCAACTGAATCTAACACTCGGAAACCGAACGGAAGATTACAACGGCAATGACGGAATGGTTCGTTTTATCAATTCGATATCGTCACTCTGTTTTGCAGAGAATCCGGTGCGTTTTTATCAAAACCGCTTTCTCGGCGTATCGAATCGGATCGAACCGGTAAATGGTTTGACGGTCACTCCGATGATGATGCTGGCGAAAAGGAATGCGTTGGAGAATCGTACGGGGTATAACTTTCAAAAAAAGAGTCCGCAAGCCAACCTTTTGCCTGCGGAATATGGAGAAATGCCGGATAATACAGCCCTCAAAGCGGGTGTAGATCTGAGTTATACGCCGCGTCAACATTATCGCATCACAAAGGGATACAAGCAGTATACTCGTTCCAACTATCCCTCTTTGTTACTTGGATATGAACAGGCAATTTCTACCGGAAATAAAGCTTCCGCCTCATTTATCCGCGTACAGTTGGCTGTAGAACAACAAATCAAGATCAATGCATTTAATGAGATCAGCTACCATGTGGAAGCCGGACGTTTTTTCGGATCGTCTCGCCGAATCTATTTTCCCGATTTCAAACATTTTGATACCAATCAGTTGTTTGTTAGCGGACGTGAATTGAACCGTAGTTTTTCGTTGATTGATCCATATGAATATGCTTCCGATCGTCAGTGGGCTCAGGGTCACCTGAACTGGACATCGGAATATCTGTTGCTCAAACGAATCCCATTCTTGCAGGCTGTACCGCTGTCTGAAGCGCTTCACTTGCACTCGCTGCAGATCCCTTCCGTAAATTACTCGGAAGTTGGTTATTCCGTAGGGATAGAAGATTTGTTTCGAGTAGGTGTATTCTGTGGGTTTCGCAATGCGGTTTATTCCGGCATCGGCTTTGTAATAAGCATTCCGCTCTTGCAACAGATTAAATATTAGATTGGGGGGAGAGGCGCCTCCCCCGAAGGATGATCACTCCTCCATTAATAACGGTTTCTCTTTCGCATTACGATTAAAATAGTAGATTCCAAGGGCTATGATAGCGACGGAAATTACAAAAAGAGCAATAAACTGAGGGATGCCTCCGGAGAGTTCAATGATGCTCTCTTCGACCCTTGTCGGAAAAAGGTTGATGAACAATACGGCGATTCCGTTATTAATAAAATGGATGGTAATCGAAGCCCAAAGCGATTCGGTTTTGTAATAGATCCAGCCCAATAATATACCCAACAAAAACGCATTGAATACCTGTGCCGGATTGAAGTGTATGATTCCGAAGATAAGGGCTGATCCGATGATACTCTGCCAAGGCGTACTGCGTTCCATCAGCTTCGTCATAATCACTCCTCTGAAGAACAATTCTTCAAAAATAGGGGCCATTACCACAACGCTTATTATCCCGATCGGAGAAGTTGCTGCGCTGAGGAGCGTCTCTCCCGAAGTATCCGGTAAATCCAGTAACGATTGGATTGTTAAGGAGATATACACACAACCCAGACTCATCGGAATAAGAACCAACGTTGAGAGAAAGGAGCAGTTTTTAAAAAAGATTTCGCGGTTTATGACAATCTTCTTTTTCTTCACCAGAATCGTAAAGAGAATAAACCAGGAGAGAATGCCACTCAAGAGAGATACTTTCATAATCTCCGCATTTCTCAATGCCTCATCCATTGAAATAAGTGCGATGATGGAAGGGATTAGAAGAATGCAGGAGGTGATGATATTCACTCCTAAATACAGAAAAAGGTACTTGATGATTGATTTCATGGAGGTTGGATTTTTGGTTTCTTTAGATTTAATAATGGCTTAATATGATAAAAATGGACTAATGTAGTAAAAATGGACTAATGTGATAAAAATGGACTAATGTGATGATTTCAGGGTGCTCCTACAAACAGAGGAGATTTCCCGATGAAAGGGTATCTCCTGATGAAAGGGTAACTCTGGATGAAAGCGTATCTCTCCGGATGAAAGAGTATCTCCTGATGATGTGTTCGTTATTTCTTGTGTTTCGGATCCATCACCACGAACGGAATCAACATCTCTTCCATCGAAATGCCACCGTGTTGGAACGTATCTTTATAATAGCCTGCATAGTAGTTGTAGTTGTTCGGATACGCCAGGAAGTCGCGATTCATGGCAAAGATGTAACCGGAACTGACGTTCAGAATCGGCAAGCCGAACTTCTCGGGCGATTTCACTTCATACACCTGTTTGGGGTTATAGCTGAGGTTTTTACCGATCTTATAACGCAGGTTCGTATTCGTGTTACGGTCGCCGACCACTTTTACCGGGTTATCCACGCGAATCGTACCGTGGTCTGTCGTGAGGATCACCTTGTAATCCTTTTCAGCCAATTTCCGGAACAAATCGATGGTGGAGGAGTGCTCCAGCCACGTTTTCGTCAACGCGCGATAAGCCGCTTCACTGGCTGCCAACTCACGGATCATCTTTGATTCTGTTCGGGCATGCGATAACATATCGATGAAATTAAGCACAACGATGTTCAGCGGGTTATTCTCTATATTGGAGAAATTATGTACCAGCTTTTCCCCGAAAGAGGATTCGTTTACCTTATAGTACGCAAACGGGTATTTCTTGCGGAAGCGATCAAGTTGTGTTTGGATGAGCGGTGCTTCGTTGAGATTTTTTCCCTCCTCCTCATCTTCATCCACCCAGAGTTCCGGAAACATCGTTGCGATTTTGTCCGGCATCAGTCCCGAGAAGATCGCATTACGAGCATATTGGGTGGCGGTGGGCAGGATACTGCAATAGATATCTTCCTCAAAATTAAAATACTCATTCAAAATGGGCTTGATGGTGCGCCATTGATCGAGGCGGAAATTATCGATCAGCACCACGAATACTTTTTCCCCTTTGTCAAGAATCGGGAAAATACGGTCTTTGAACAGATCGGGACTCATCAGCGGGCGGTTGATGTGGTGAAGCCAGTTTTCATAGTTCTTCTTCACAAACTTACAGAATGCCGCATTCGCCTCGGTCTTCTGCATCTTGAGCATCTCCATCAGACCTCTGTCAGCATTCTCCAGTTCCAGTTCCCAGAAAACAAGTTTCTTATAGATATCGCTCCACGCTTCGAATTCGCGTGCATCGTTGATCATCATGCTGATCTTTCCGAAATCCTGTTGATAACCCGAAGTGTTTTTCTCCGAGATGATTTCGCGGGTATGCAGGTTTTTCTTGATTGAAAGAAGAATCTGGTTCGGATTTACCGGTTTGATCAGATAATCGGCTATTTTCCCTCCGATGGCTTGGTTCATGATATCCTCCTCTTCGCTCTTGGTGATCATCACCACCGGAATGGAGGGGTGTTTCTCTTTAATCTTCGATAGGGTTTCCAGTCCCGTGATTCCCGGCATGTTTTCGTCCAGGATAATCAGGTCAAAATGCTCTTCATCCGTCAGATCAATGGCATCGCGGCCGTTTGTGACCGTCCGGAGTTCATACCCTTTCATCTCCAGAAACAGGATGTGCGGCTTCAACAAATCGATCTCATCATCGGCCCAAAGTATTCTTTCTTTTTTCATTCAATTACAATTTTAGGATTTTCAGATTCGGTTTTGGCAATACTTTTCTCCTCCAGAAAACTGAAATATTCCCCAAAGGAGCGGCCTTCGAGCAACAATCTGAAGTTCGTATCGGAGATCATAACCGGCGTCACCTGTTCCGGCAATTTCAATCCACTCGGGAGTGCCATTATCAAACGGTAGCGGCTCAACTCCTCAAAGTTATCAAAACCTTTCACAACGAGCATTGATAACTCCTGAAAGGTAATCACCTCCAAATCGAAATCTTTCACCAAAAAATTGGTGAAATTATATTTTGCGACATCAAACAACAACTGATTCACATTCAGCGAATCGGTAGGGAAAGCCAATACAAGCAGGTGTGGTGCCGCTTCTGTAATCTCAAAGCGCGGTGTTTCCTGCATCTCCTTGCCGTCACCGTCTTTAACGGACAGTCTTGTTTTCCAAATCATCCCTTTGGCCGTGGTACCGTCGGTTATCAGCTCTTTCCCATCCGCCAATCCCCTCACCATTTGAGCAGCCAACGGCGCTACGGAACTTTCGCCATAGAGGGCGGTCAGTTGTTCGAGGTTTTCTCGGAAAGCGGTTGTATTCTTTTCGGCCACAAAAGAGAGCGAATGCAGGAAGAGAAACTGAGGCATCAACTTGGCAAGCGGCCATTTCTCTTTCACAAACGCGTAGTTGCGGTGAACGGCTTCGGTATTTCCGGCAAGGTATTCCCGATAGGTCTCCTCATACAACTCCCCCTGTCTGCTATCCATCTCCTTCAAGTTTCGGATGTAGTCAGGATCGCTCAGCGCCATGCCATACGATGAAGCGGGGAAACGGGTCAGAATCTTATTCTTATAAACATCGGCCGAGGCGATATCGTTCAGTCGCATGTACATCAAATAGATTTCATAATAAGAGTCCAGCTGATGTTCATTCTCCGGATAACGGGTATCTAGTTTTTCGAGTGTTTTAATGGCAAGCGGCAGGTTCTCAAGTTCACGGTTGATGATGAGTCCCATGTTAAACAGCCCCTCCTGAATCAGGCGGTGGGCATTGTTCTTATCCGCCGGAGTGATCGGAAGCTGACGCAGGTAGAATTCCGGATTCTTCGAGTCGACAAGCTGTTGTTGCGCTGTTTCACCTCCGTCGCTTCCGGCTTGCGGATTCGCCTCTTCCTCTGACTTCGCATCTGTCGGATCCGATTCGGTGACGGCGTTATCGAAAGGAGCAAGCACTTCGGTTTTATTTCTTCGTCTCCAGTTGTCTTCCGGTTTGCGTGATCCCCAACGACGTTGGAAATCATTTTTTCCGGCACTTACAGCCGTTTTATTGTAGAAATACCACGAGTTATCGCCCGTATTGGTGGTGGGAGGGGCGATTACACCGGAAGCGCCCGCAAAGGGATCTTCGAAATTTCCTTTGTTTTTCTCGAACTCTTCTCTTCGCGCCTCTCTTTCGGACTCTTTCTCCTGTCTGATCACCTCGTCGATGATACGCTGAATCGCTTTCATGCGATCTGCTTCCGGCATCTCCGCCAGGGTGAGCAGACTGTCTTGCATGTGTACGGTTTCGGCGTGGACCATCAGTTTGTCCAATACCCCCGAAAGACGCGATATGCGTGCGTATTCGCTGTGTTTTTCCGGAAGAATGCTGATTGCCGCTGCATAAGCGGGTTGGGCCGATATATACGCTTCGCGTTGAAAGGTCAGATCGCCTAATTTCAATGCCGCCACCGCTTTATCCATGCCGTTGCGGGTGCTTTTTGAGACAGCCTGTTCGTATGCGGCAATTGCTTTGATCGTATCTCCTCGCTGAAGGAAGAGGTTTCCTTTTGCATAGTAGATTTGATCGATATACTCTTTGTTACGCGGATCACGGAGCATGCGGTTGAGTTTCTTCTCTATTTTTGCGCTATTGCCGCGCGGCATCACTTCGGTTTGTTTAATGCTTGCATTGAAAAGTGTTCGGTAAGCAGGATTCATCCGGATCACAGAACCGAATGTGTTGTAAGCTTTTGTGGGGTCGTTATTCTCGGCATAAAGCTGAGCGAGCAGGAATTTCATGCGTATCCGTTGCGCTTTGTTCTTTTGTGCGGCGACGGCTTTTTCGAGGTAGGGGATCGCGCGGGCCGATTCCCCTTTTTTGAGGAGATAGGCGGCATACGTGGTGGCGAAGAAATCGCTCTGATTCGCCGGGATCTTGTTCTCATCGATGCGCGAGAGAACGTTCTCCGCTTCATATACCCAACCCATTTCGGTATAACAGCGCACCATCCACAGTTGACTCTCCGTAACGGTTTCAGGCAGCCAGGAGAAGTGACGGGTGATGTAAAGGAATGTAGCGTTAGCGCCTAGAAAATCGCCTTTGTAGAATTGCGATTTCCCCATCAGCACCCATGCGTTGTGCAGGAAGGGGTTGTATTCGGTACGTTTGAGGTATTGCTTGTAGCGTGGATCGTTCGCTTTACGCGCATTTTTTGCCGGTCGTTTGGGAATGGAGCGGAGTTTGATCGCTTTCTGACTCTTTTCGATCGCGCGGTCGAATCCGCCGTTTGCTACCGGCTCTTTATCGGCGAGGGAGCTCACGGGGTGGAGAAAGAGGTTCTGCGAGTAGTCGTCTTCATAACTCTGTTCAAAGTTCGTCAACGATTCGTTATACGCTTCGCTGGCATTGAAGTAGACGTTATACCGGGTCGTGAAGGCGCGATACTGCCGTGTAAAGGTGGTGTTTTTCTTCAATGAACAGCCACACAGCAGTAGTAATGCGCTTATCAGGAACCCAAACTTTATTTTGTTGACAGACAAAGGCTAATGATTATGAGATAGATGAATGAATCTGTTATTACTGACGTAATTGTAGCTTTTTTATTGTCTTACCCAATAAATAAAACAGTACAAGGATGAATACGATGCATGCTCCCGCCGGAACGTTTAGCTGGTAGGAAAGGAATAACCCGGTAACACATGCCGACAGACAGGTTACAACCGATCCGAGCATAATCTTCGTAAAGTCATTGACGAAAAGCGAACTGATCATTTGCGGCAGGGTGATCACCGACATCAGCAGCACGATGCCGATCATGCGTATGCTCAACACGATGGCGATTGCGATGAAGATCATCATGGTGTATTCAATAAATCGTACGGGCAGATTCCGTACCCGAGCGAATTCCCGGTCAAAAGCGACGTAGATAATCGCACGCAGAAACAAGGCGATGAACAGGGTAAGGAGGAACGTGAATCCCGCAAACCAAATCAGGTCCTTGCCGGTGATGGTCAGTATGTTGCCGAATAGGAATTCGGTAAGTCCCGGCGTGAATCCGGGAGTCATGAAGATGAAGATAATACCGATAGCCATCCCCAGAGCCCAGAATACGGCGATCGCCGAATCTTCGCGCACGGCCTGTTTTTTAGAGAGCCATTCTACGCCGAAGGCTGAAAGGATAGCGAAGACAATAGCGGTAACGATGGGATTCCAGCCTGCAAAAAAGCCTACACCCAATCCGCCGAAAGAGGCGTGGGTGATCCCTCCGGTGATGAAAACAAGTCTTCTGGTTACCACGTATGTGCCCAAAATCCCGCAGCAGATACTTACGAGAAGCGCGCCCATCAGGGCATTCTGGAAAAATGTATAGTGTATGATTTCGAGCATGTCGGGGGTTGTTATTAAGGAAGCATTATTAAGGAAGCATTATTAAGCCGGTTTATTAGGGATGTATTCTTCGTTCGCGGACAATCAGCAGCACTTCGTCTTTTATCTCATCGGGCAATTCGATTTCCCGTAAAAGAAGACTGCGTACCCAGCCCGCCACTTCATCCTCTTTCAGCGTGTAGAAAACGTTGCGGAATTCTTCGATCGCTTCGGGTGTATGTTGATCGCCGGGAATGTGTTTCCAAGTGTCCAACTCCTCATCGTCATAATACTCTATCTCTTTGCTTACGGCTGTCAGCAGTGAATCTTTCTCACAAGTGGCATGTTCCCCGCAACACTCCTCCTCTTCCAACTGGATCGGTTCGGGTTCGACGATCACTTCTCCTCGTTCGAGTTTCTTTTTTATTCTCAGGTGGTTGAAATAACCAAATATAGCGGTCAGAAAACCGAGTATGACGACTCCTAAAAGTAATACCCACATAGTAAATTGAAAATTATAAAGTGAAAATAAGTGGATGTCGCATAAACATCCGGTAATTGATTAAACGTTTGATCGTCAGATCTGTTCGATGCGGAAGCCTGCTGCTTCAAGATCCTGCCAGAAAGCGGGATAGGATTTGCTTACCACACCGGGCTCCTCCATCGAGACAGCACCACAGAGCAGGGCAGCCGGCGCGAACGCCATCGCCATTCGATGATCTTCGTATGTTTTTAATACCGCATCGGCTTCCGGTTCGCAGCGTTCACCATTCCACTCCAGGATGGAGTCATTGCGGTCTGTAATGAGATAACCCAGTTTTTTCAGCTCCTGCTTGAGGGCCGTGATGCGGTCTGTTTCCTTGATTTTCAGACTCTGCAATCCCGTAAAACGAAACCGGATTCCCTTCAATGCACAGGTCACCACCAGTGTCTGGGCCAGATCGGGTTGATCGGTCAAGTCGAGTTGCATCAGTTCACAATGGATTCCGTTTGAAAATAGACGAATCCCTTCGGGGGTGAATTCTGATCCCACACCGATCTGAGCGAAGAAATCAGCAATGCGCGAATCGCCCTGGTAACTCTCTTTGCGTAGTCCTTTCAAGAAGATATTGAAATCGGGAGCGAACGAGGCGATCTGATACCAATAAGAGGCGGCAGACCAGTCCGATTCCACCCGGAACGGTACGGGAAGAAAATCCTGTGGTTCGATGCGGATGGTGTTTCCCTGCCATTCGGAAGCGATCCCGAACTCAGCGAGCATCCCCAGGGTCATGCGTATGTAAGGTGTAGAGATCACTTCGCCGGTAAGCGTCAGTGTCAACCCGTCTCGCATGGTTGGACCAATCATCAGCAGGGCCGAGATGAACTGCGAACTCACCGCTCCGTTCATCTCCAAAGAACCGCCCTGTAGGGCGCGTCCCGTAATCTTCAGAGGGGGATATCCCTCTTTTTCCATGTATTCGATCTGTGCTCCCAGCGCACGTAAGGCATCCACCAGAATGCCGATCGGACGGTTCTTCATCCGTTCGCTGCCGGTGATTTCCCATACGCCTCCGATCTTAGAAAGGAACGCGGTAAGGAAGCGCATCGAAGTGCCCGCCGCTCCGATATCGAATCGGTTGGAATCGGATTCGAAAGCACGCACCATCACCCGGGTATCATCGCAGTCGGAAAGATTTTCCGGCATGCGGGGATTATAACTCAACGCGTTGAGGATGAGTGCGCGGTTGCTGATGCTTTTTGAGGCGGGTAGTGTCACCTTTGTGTGTATCGTGTTAGGAGCATGTATCCTGTACTTCATATGAAAGTGTTTATATGATAAGACAAAAGTAATTGAAAGAATAGGAAATTCCATTCAATAAATTAGAAAATAAGATGTGTGCCACCGCTCTCAGGGATATCAAAACAGAAGAGCGATCCGTCGGGGAACGCTCTTCTGTTTCAAATACCGATTGAACGGATTAGTTCTGTGAAACCCGAAGCAGGGTAGGGAGACTCTCTTTCCCCAGGTAAAAGGCTTTCGCCCGTACGTTGGTCACCTCTTTTCCGATCACGACCGGTTTTTCCCATTTGGTCGAATGGCGGGTGGGAACCGATCCGTCGAGCGTATAACGGATCTCCGCTTCCGGTACGATGGCATTGGCGTACAACAAACCCTCTTTGATTACGATACCCGGCTGATTGAGTCTGAAGTTCGCACCGATTCGGTTGAGGTATGGCAATTCATGCGTACCGATCTTTGCATAATAGTGTGAGAGCGCTTCCTGATAAGCCGCTTGTTCCTGGGCGGGATCGGATACCAGCATCCATGCCGGCTGCGCATTCCAACCCCGTTCGATCAAACCGTACATTTTCGGGAAGAGCGAATATTCGGTCTGAGCGTAAGAAAGAACATTTTCAGACCACAACTCCCCCTGCACTCCTTTGATGTGTTTTTTGCCTTCCTCCGTGAGACGGGGTTTGCCGGCTTCGATCTGTTTCAGGTCATTCGGCTTACCGTTCATTCCCGTTCGTGCGGAGCGGTAAACGGAGTAGGGTTGCAGGTTAAAGGAATTCACTTCGTTGACGAAGCCTGCCCAATGCAGTCCCGGTTCCCCCTGATGCTTGTTGTATGAGAGGTCGAAATAGCAATTGTTGGCATTGCAAAGAATCACGTCGTATCCGGCATTGGCAAGGTTCACGGGATAAACGTCGCCACCCCATTCGGGTACCGTGTTCCAACAGTATACATCGCCTATTTTCCCTTTGAAATCGGGATAAACCTTCTCTTCGCGGTCTAAGGCGATCTCTTGCCATCCCGCCATCGGAATAGCATAGCGGTTGCAAATCTCCAGTGTTTTCCGAAAGAAGTAGTTACTCAGATCCCGGGCATCGGCGATGTTTTCATTCTTCATGAACTCCTGCGCCACCGGCGATCCGCTCCAGGAGCCGTGAGGCACTTCATCTCCTCCGATGTGAAGGGCTTTGAGGGGAACTCCCGCTTCGTGGTACATCGCGGCGATTTCTGAAATCACCTTGTCCATGAATTTGTAGGCGGAAGGCATCGTAACGTTGATCACGTTATCTGAATAACTCTGTGCGGAGCTGTATTTTGATGAATCTTGCGCGTCGTGTAACAGATATTCGGAGGCTTTCTGCAGGTCCGTATCTTTGTATTTGTTGTATCGGGCTTTCATGGCGATGATTGCTGCACGGGCATGGCCGGGCATATCTACCTCCGGAATCACATCCACATGGCGTTTTTGTGCATACTGCAGGATCTCAATGAAGTCCTCTTTCGTGTAGAAACCGTTTCCGAGAGAAGTGGGGTCGTCTGCATCCGGGCCGCTGCCAAAGGATGGTTTCAGGCGATCCGATTCATCCGTCGTATGGCCTCTTCTGCCCCCGACGGCGGTCAACTCCTCGAGTCCCGGAATCTCAATGCGCCACCCCTCATCGTCCGTGGCATGTAGATGCAACGCATTCATTTTATAAGAAGCGAGTAGGTCGATGAGTTTCATCAGGTTCTCTTTCGCAATGTAATTGCGGGAGATGTCGATCATTTGTCCCCGGTACGGAAGGTCCGGATAGTCGGAAATCATCATTGCCGGCAGCGTTGTTTTCGCTCCCTCTTTCTTTAACAAGGCAAGTAAGGTTTGCGTTCCGTTGAATATGGCGTGGGGGGCGTTTCCGCGGATGATCGCCTCGCCCGGTGTGATGCTGAGGGTGTAATGCTCGTCGTTGGCACTATTGAAATCTGCTGGGAGTTTTTCAAAACGCACGTTGAAGGGTGCGTCTGTCGAATCTTTAATTCCATAGAGCGATTGCATCTTCTCGGCAAGAAGCGTCGCTTCATTCCGATACGCTTCGGGTGCGGAGATGTTGATGGAATTGCCGATCGTAACTATTCCGGTAGTGGTTGAAACTGATTTCAGAGAAGGAATCAGATCGGTAACCTGTAACGAAACCGGTTTTAGATTTTCAATTTCCGAATACACGATCTCGCCGTAAGGGTAGGGTGGTTCGGGCATATTGGGACGAGACCATTGGCACTCTTCCGTAAAAGGAGTGGTTGAAACGGGCACATTGACCGGAGTGCTCTCTTTTCCGTTGATCTGACGTACCAGATAGGCTCCCGCCGGAGCCAACGACTCCTTGATGAGTCCCGCGGATGCCAAAAATTCAATTACCAGCGAGTCGTTTGCTCCCAGTTCTTTGAAATGTTCCGTCGGGGTCATTTTGAAAAAGTCGGCATTCACCACCTCAATTTTTACCGGTGCGTTCTCCTCCTGTCTGATCTTACGGGGTAATTGATTGAAATAGATCGCCCAATCTCCTTTCAATGCCGAATCCGTATGATTAAACAGGGTGAAGGAGTTGGAATAATAGTCTTTGTCGACTCCGTTGCATCCCATGTCCCAACGCAGGGAGAGGGGGGCGGAAAGCTCTTTTTTCTCGGCACACCCGCTTAAGGTCGCTATTCCGAGGCAGAAGGAGAGTAGTCTTTTCATGTATCTGTTTTATTTATAGATATTAAGGTCGATTTGCGCCGTGAGGGACGCATCTATTAATTTGATTTAAGTTTAGACAAAAATCTTTATATATCTTGCAGTTAACTCCTAATATAGTTGTTTTTGTAACTAAATTTCACATCTATTAGATTTTGCTAAATAGCTATCGTTGCTCATTTATGTATGTTTGCGATAATCAGAGCAAAAAGACTCTTGTGAAAATTGCCAAATATAGAGAAAGAGAGCCCGAGGTTTAGAAGTTATTCTGAGCCCGGGTTTTTTTGTATAAAATTCCGCAACACGCTTTATTTCTCCGATTACATCTCCTCAAAAGCAAACTGCTCTGCTGCAAACTTAGAAAACAACAAAAGAGGCTGTCTGAAAACTGAAGTGACCCCAAAAAGTTAGACTGGTTAAACATTATCCAGTTATAGAAAGAGT
>JAVVQG010000010.1:0-150896 GCA_036655355.1 Bacteroidales bacterium | reverse complement strand
TGCAAAAGTAGATGCTTTTTCTGATTCACGCAAGCGTTTGCGTAAATTATTTTCTCATAAAAAGAGGACGACAAAACCATCATTCTGATTAATAACAATTTACTTCTATAACATTTTTCACAAAATCGTTATCTCAAATCCCAATTTCAATGATCCGACCTCAACTCCTCTCTCTGAAATATAAAAAATCAGATGACAGCATGCTATATTTAGGCTTTCAGCACACTGTCATCTACAATATACATTCGATTTAGAACGCATGAATGAAGAATATAAAAACGCGATTACACTATTTTTCTACCATTCAAGTTCTACTTCTGAAGAATCAATTTTCTTTCAAAAACTTCTTGTACGATTTAATATCCACTTTGAGCTTCTTTTATCATTTGCTCACCTGCTGTAATATACAATTCAACACGACGATTCTGCGCTCTTCCCGCTGCGGTCGAATTAGAGGTAACCGGATTATTCCATCCTTCTCCCATCGCTTTCAGTCTACTTGCAGCTACACCTTGCGAAGTAAGATAATTCATTACAGCTTGTGCACGTTTCAATGATAACTGCATATTCTGTTCATAAGTTCCCGTATTGTCTGTAAATCCCACAATAGTCATGACAGATCCCGGATTCTGCTTCATATTATAAGCAATCTTTGATAAAGCCGCATCTGCAGCCGGACTCAAAGTAGATGAACCGGTATTAAACAGAATGGCATCACCCAAAACTACTTTAATTGCTTTTAGGTTATTACTATCTTTCACTTCCTCCACTTTTATCTCTTGCTGTTGCTGATTTACCTGATTCTGAAGAGAAGCCAACTCATTTTCCAATTCAGCTTTCTGCTTATCCATCTGATGTCCTATCGCTGCACCGGCTCCGGCTCCGATAGCCGACCCGATCAACGCCCCGATCCAAGCTCCTTTACCACCACCTAATAGTGCGCCGATACCTGTTCCTACTGCACCACCGGCAGCTCCTCCGACGATTGCGTTCTGCCCGGTCTTGTTCATATTCTGAAAGGTTTGACAACCTGTCGGAACCAACAGACTCAAACACATCGCACCCACAAAAAGATTACGATAAGATTTCATATTCTATACTTCTAAAGATTAATTACTGATGTTATTTAATCATAGAGATAACATCATAACTCGGATATTTGTTCAAGAACTTTTTCAAGTAAAGAGAATTCTCTTCATTACACTTCCGTCATCTATTTTGTTAATAAAAAGATAAATCGTTTTCAGACACCTCCCCTCACAGTTACAGCTATCAGAAAATCAAAAATTAGTCGTAGTTTTGCATACTGAACCAAAAAGTTTCCATTTTATCTTCCCCGCTCCGCTATTGGTTCCAAACCTACTGAATCACGCTATACATTATATATAGAAGTGAACCCATTGCAAAGAAGATGAAGGATGGGAATGCGATAGCACGCTATACATTATATATAGAAACGAAATCTATAGAAACGAACAAGAAAAAGGAAGGGCGGATAAGGCGATATCCCAAAACATACAAATGAAGTCGCCATTGCTCATCTAAAGTTGGGTTATCCAATAGAAGGTATAAAGATGGCGCATCTGACAAGAATATAAAAAATCAAACAACACACAGAATGAAAAAGAATAAACAAAAAATATTCAGTGCAGACTGGCTGGAGTTCCACCCTTATAAGAATTCAGCGAACACAGACCTTTATTATGTACAACTTTGCAACCGCGTTTACAATGCCATCGATCACGCTACCGAGCAGATCAGCGACGAAAACTACCTTTTTCTTTCGGACGATGAGAAAAAGGACCTTTCATGCATTTTGACCGCCTACTTCGAAGATATCATCTCACAAAGTCAGATCTGGAACACTTTTGTAAAAGAATGTAAGGAACAAACCGGTAAATGGCTTCCTTATTTCGATACGACAGACTACGCGGAAGAGGAAATCAATGAAGTTGACCTACGATTCCTTTGTTGGCACTTCTTGACGCAACTAAACCAGGGGCAAATTCCGATTTCTCCAATGGAACCGCTTTTCGCAGAAATCACCAATGCTGTTTATCCAATCTTCGACGAAGCTTTCGAAACAGCCCCTGAAAACGAAAAAATGAGAGAATTCTTCGAACTAAACGAAGAAGAAGGAAATCTTTACGATGTACAAAGCAAATTTTTCTGGCTCGGAACCGAATCCTACCTATTCCATTTCAATAGCCTGGATCTGGAAAGAGAACTAGACGATGTTCTTGAAGTAGCAAAAGAACATCAGCTGGAAGAGCAATTAGCCGAAATGGTGAATATGGTTATGACAGATTTCTCTTTCAACAATATCACCGAGTTCTTCCGCATGACCTCAGCGCAGTGGCTGGCAAAAATACTTGGTGAAGAGAACGGTCTTTACGAACCTTTGATGACGATGACCCTGAAAAAATCAGGTTATTTCATCTTCCAGGAACAGGATTCGATGTACGCTCAGTTCCGCCATGTAGCTACTGGCGAAATATTGAATGTAACAAACCGCTCTCTGGTTGGATTCCCGAAAGACCTGAAATCAACGGAGGTGATGGTTTTCGCCGGTTTCGTAGAGTGGCAGGGTGAATGGTGGTTCATCGGCGACTTGCGTGGATATGATGTATCTGACGAATTAATCGCAGAAATCTCAAGCCGCGAAGAAGAGATCGATCTTTTCAAAGAGGAAGAGAAAGAAGTTCTTTCTACCGAAGAACAAGACGTTTTAGGTGAGGAATTTCTGACAACGAAACGTGCTGAGAATCCAGAGGATGAGGAAGTGGATATTTGCTGGGGACTCCTTTACGATGAAAAACTTTCACCCGAATACCTTACTGAGGCGGTCGCTTTGGATAAATACCCGGGACTTCGTTTCCCTGAAACTGACGGTGACAAGTTAATGAAGGAGAACTTCTCTTTCACACTGGGCTATTTCAGAAGAAATCCGAATAACTGATCCGGTAGGTAAAATCCGGAAACAAAAAAAGATCTCCGTCCGAATGCATCTGAAATTGCATTTGGACGGAGATCTTTTTTATTTTGAGTCTGTGTCGGCTGACACCGTTTGCGGCCGACTTACACATTTAATTTAGCATCAGATATTGAGTGCCTCAGATAGAGTGTATCAGATAGAGTGACAGATATTGATTTCTCTTGAATTCTACTCGTATCGACCGATAAAATACCCTTTATGCTCCCGAATATGTTCAAGCATCCTACGATAAATCGGATCACGGAACAACACCGTCGGATTACCAACCACAAACATCTGTTTTCGTGCACGCGTGAGCGCCACATTCAGTTTCCGGTCAATCAAAGCACCCTCTTCCTCAATCGTATTTGAGAGAAAATTCAGTTGATAAGGTTCATTCATACAACACGAATAAATCATAAGATCCTTTTGTCCCCCTTGAAACCGTTCAACCGTATCAATCACGATCTTCTCCGCATCGGGCACATTTCGCCTTTGCAGCTCTCGTCGAATCATAGCGATCTGACTCCGATAAGGTGTAATCACCCCGATATTCTTCACCGGATCGAACGATTCATTCCCTGCGATTTTCCTTTTATACCAAATCTCGATCAGCAATGCTACCACAGCCGCCTCCTCCGGATTAAGCTTATTCGATGTAAGGCGATTACGCTTGACTACCGGGAAAAAGGCGAAACGCTTCCGAGCCACCATCCCGGGTAAGTCTGTCAGCGATACCGAATCCTCACCCCAATCCTCCTGTTGATGCTTCAAGGGAATCACGCCCAATTTACCGTGATAGAAATACTTGCTCGGGAAATAACTGATTGCCGGATGCATTCGTCCTTGCAACGTCAACATATCGCAAAAAGCATCGCGCCCCTGTGTTTGTTCCCACCGATAAAGTCGCTCAAACAGCGATTCTTTGTGTGAGTTCATTCCGATTGCACGAAGCGACTCGGGTTTAACGGCAGCACATTCATCAGATTGCACCACCACGGCCGGCAACTGTTTGTAATCACCTATCAGAATAAACTTACGGATCGCATCGCGTCCCTGAGCATCCGTTGCCGAAAGAAGTCCCAGAATCTGCGGCTCCAGAATTTGCGTAGCCTCATCCACTATCGCAACATCAAAACTCTTTAGTCGGAACAATTCCGTCTGACGGCTGAAAGAAGATACCGTACCCACAAAAATGCGATACCCCTCTAATCGACGCCGTACCTCCACACGACGCATGCAATCCTTCATCACATTCTTCAGTAGCCGATCCTTAAATTCCTCTTCGCATGCAGATTCCTGACCGATCCGAACAAAAGGAACATCGCCTTCAATCGTAGCAAGCGAACGGCAGATTTCATCCACCGCTTTATTGGTATAAGCCAATAACAGAATATTCGTTTGCGGTTCGGCATAAAACGTCTCCACCATCCGGCGTAACGCATAAGATGTCTTTCCCGTACCGGGAGGACCCACCAACAAGAAATAATCCCGAGCAGCTACCGCTTTACGGACGACACGTTCCACATCATTTTCCGGTTCGTTTTTCGCTTTCAGCAATTCACCCGATCCCCGAGGTTGTCGCTGAGCCAACAGCAACGAACGACGCTCGTCTGTTGCATACATAAACTGCGCCAACCCTTTAAACATGGCCGAAAAAGCCACATCCATATAATCTCGTTCAATCGCATACAACGCTTCCACAGGCAAAACGGACTGATTCTTTTGGATAGCGCGAAGTGTCAGTACCATTTTCCGGGAATCAATCTCTTCGATAGAAGCCTTAAACACCTGACGGTTCGTCACCCGATCCGCATCTCCATCGCGCTGATAAAGCAAAATGGAATCACCCGTACGATAATTCGGCAGATTGGCATCACCATTTTCCGGCAGAAGGAAATGCAACAAATGTTTATCCCCCAGCACCTCACTCTTCTCAATCTTCAGGTCACGGATAATCTCACCCGCCTCCTCCTTCTCTTCGAGCGAAGCATTCCACAACATCGAAACTCCTTTATTGAACTCCGCTTCCGTATCCCCCGCTTTCGAAGTGTACTGTTCGCGGGTAATAAAAGTAAAAAGCGAGTGATAATAATCACTTTCGATGGGTGCAAGCGCCGCATGCTCGTAGGCGAAATTATCTATTTCCGGTTTTAGGTAAGCGTTCCAATATTTATCCTTCAAGCCGGCCGTATTGAGAGTCTCCGCATTAATCGTATGTAGAATTTCGCGAGAATACTCCGGATCATTGTGTTGCTGCAGACGGTACTCCAGACCCACGATCTGATTGCGCAGATCGATGGCTTGCTTCACCAATCCCCAATAGGGAGCCATGCGATACAACAACGGATATTTTGAATAAAGCAAATAAGAATCGATCTGCTCCGGGGCGATCCCCAGATTAAACTGCAGAACCGCATAATAAAGCATCATCTGAACGTAATGATTCTCCTTGTGAGAAATCTCTTTGGTATAGAAATTCTCCTTTGCCTTACCCGATTTTAATTCAATGAATTTTGTAAAATCCTCCTGAAGTAAATCCAGTCGCCCCTGAATCCCGAGCGATTCACTTACAAAAGAGGGCTCCAGTAGAGCTTTCCCGGCATCAAGCTGATTCTGGGGAAACTGCTCCCGCACCACCTCTCGTATATTGTGAAACTGCCGTTTCGTTTCGTCGAAGAAATTCTTCTGCACCGTTTCATCATCCAACGCGCCACAGGCGGCAATCGAGATAGGCGATTGACGGAACGCCTTACTCATTGACACCAGGTAATCGGCCGGATGTTCGGCCGTTTCATTCACGATGTCATCCAGAAACTGATTCGCGATATTACCCAAAAGCATGTAATGCGTATTGCGATCGGGCGATAATCGACTCATAAAATAATTCAGGGGATGATGTCCATAGTCACGAAAACATTCGGCGATGGCACTGATATCAAGTAAAAAATCAGGTTCCAAGACGATGAATTCAGCAACAAAACAATCCTCCTTCTCATGATGATAGACATTCAGAAAATTCACCTGAGCCCCCTCATGCAATAGCTCTAGGGTTTCAGCAAACGGATTCCTTCCATCTCGATCCGCTGCGACACGTACCCTGACCGGCTCCTGATCCTCTTTATCTTCAGGTAAAACGAGAAGGTATCCCCCCTCCTTCCCCATGAAACGAGCACGAATTCGTTTTTTCAATTCAGACGGGTACGACTTAGAAACCGTAACGCGTTTCTGACTCCGGCTCAACTCCTCGATAGCAGCAGAGAACGGTTCGCCCAGTAACGCTCTTACACCGGATGCCAGAATTAGAATATCCTCTCTCAGAGAATTCAATGTAGGAGGCACCTCCTCTTTCGTAATCTTATTGATCCGCACACGCAACGCATTTAGCTCGGCACACAGCATCCACTCCTCCTGCAACTTATGTTGTAAAATCCAACTCAGTCGGGAGAACAGATTCGGGAACTGCATCGTTTCCTGAACAGTAACTTGTTTACACAAACGCTCAAATAAAAACCTCACCCGTCGATAACTTTCGGGCAAGGTTAATGCATTTGTTTCAAGAAGTCCCTGAAGTTCCGAATAATATTCAGCGGCAGCGATCTCAATCATATCTTATTTTTCAAATTTCTTATTATACATATCTATGATACGCTCGATATTGAAGAAATAACCCTTTACATCGAACTTATTCTTATCCACCTCGATGTAATCCAGAGCTGGTGGAATCAAACTATTACTCTTGGCATGCAGACCGAAACGATTGATGATATCGTATTCGTGAGGAGGATAGATCACATGGAAAGCTGTTTCTGCCGATTCGCCGTCCCCCGAAGAGATGATCGCGTCGATAACACCTTTCAGTTTCTGCTCCCAAAGCATTTTCTCTTTCTCATTTCCTTTGCATTTATAGGCATATACCAATAGATTCATCGAACGGGTATCAAAAGGAAAATCCGCCATTGCCTTTAATCCGTATTTAATGATCGAATCACAGGCAGCCTGCGAAATATCATCCGCCGTGGCAAATTCTTTCACCTTCTGAGCATAATGACTCATACGGTAAGGATTATAATCCTCCTGCATGGTAAAGCCGTAATACAGGTTTCGGTACGCTTCCATCGAGAGCGTAGTGTCGTTGGCTGCAAAGCGTTTCATCAAACGCGGATAATAAAAATCAGAATTCTTATCCGATACAACAACTTGAATCTGCTTGTAATCAGGAGTTTCAACCTCCGACTGGGCGAACGCCGAAAAGCCAATCAACAAAGCGATAAAGGGTAGTAATATTTTTGATTTCATTTACATATAGTTTATTTCTAACATCAAGGTATAAATGCGCCATCTATATACCTACTGTTGGGTATCTTATCATTCGGTGAGCTATGGCGATTGCATTCTTACAAAACAAATGTAATTCCATTGAGGGAGGATACGAAATTATAGAGCGTTAAAATACAAAAAGAAAGCGCGGGCCAAACGGTCCGCGCCTCATAACACTTCTATTTATTTAAGACTCTTTCTTCTCCTCCTGTGCTTTTAACAGGTCTCGGATTTCACGTAACAACACAACATCCTCCGGAGTGGGAGGTGGTGGCGGAGGGGTCTCCTCCGTTTTCTTATGTACCATCTTTTCCATCAGGCGAATTACCCAGAAAATCGCAAACGCGATGATGACAAAGTCGAGAATCACTTGGATCAAATCGCCATAGCCCAAAACCAGTTCCGGTTTGACCACCGTATCCCCGTTCATTTCGGCATGACGCAGAATAATCTTCAAATTCGTGAAGTTAAAACCTCCGGTAATCAACCCGATTAACGGGGAGATGACAGAGGCTACAAAAGTGCTCACAATCTTCCCGAATGCAGCTCCGATCACGATACCTATGGCCATATCTACCACGTTTCCACGCATCGCGAAGGTCTTAAAATCCTTTACCCACTGCTTCATAAATTAGATATTTGATTAATTATTAGAAATTTAATTCTCCTTTTGTTTCAAGCCCTTTCGAAACTCTTATAATCCGAATAATTCATTATTTTAATAACAGTAATTTATGGTTTATGGAAAATAATTCTTAGATTTGCACCACAAAAATCCGAAATGAAAACAAAATACCTTTTATCAATCATTTTGCTACTAACCATCCTCTTTTCGGCCTGCGCCACACCAAATCCGTGTGGATGTTAAAACAAGAAGAGTTGTAACAAAATAAAGATTAAAGATTCTTTTTTACTTCATTTCCTATCAATAAAGATACGAAAAAATTAAAATAAAAATCGCACTATCAGCGGTTTAAATAAAAACCCTTAAAAGTTTTATTACAATGATCAAAGTAGGTATTAATGGATTTGGCCGTATCGGACGTCTTGTGTTCCGTGCTGCTCAGAAAATGGAAGGTATCCAGATCGTAGGTATCAACGACCTTATCGACGTTGACTACATGGTTTACATGTTGAAATACGATTCAGTTCACGGTCGTTTTGACGGTGAAGTTTACGCACAGGATGGTAACCTAGTTGTTAACGGAAACGTTATCCGTGTTACTGCAGAGCGTAACCCAGCTGACCTTAAATGGGATGCAATCGGTGCTGAATATGTAGTTGAATCAACAGGTCTTTTCTTGACTGAAGAAACTGCAGCTCGTCACATCGAAGCTGGTGCTAAATACGTAGTTATGTCAGCTCCTTCTAAAGATGCTACTCCAATGTTCGTAATGGGTGTTAACAATGACACTTACGCAGGACAGACTATCGTATCTAACGCTTCTTGTACTACTAACTGTCTTGCTCCACTTGCAAAAGTTATCAATGACAAATTTGGTATCGTAGAAGGTTTGATGACAACTGTTCACGCTACAACTGCAACTCAGAAAACTGTTGACGGTCCTTCAGCGAAAGACTGGAGAGGTGGTCGTGCTGCTGGTGGCAACATCATCCCTTCTTCTACAGGTGCTGCTAAAGCTGTAGGTAAAGTTATCCCTTCATTGAATGGTAAACTTACAGGTATGGCGTTCCGCGTTCCAACTTTGGACGTTTCTGTAGTTGACTTGACTGTACGTCTTGAGAAAGCTGCTACATACGCAGAAATCAAAGAAGCTATCAAAGCTGCTTCTGAAAACGAAATGAAAGGTATTTTGGGTTACACAGAAGATGCAGTTGTTTCAACTGACTTCACTGGTGACGCTCGTACTTCTATCTTCGATGCTGATGCTGGTATCGCATTGAACGAAAACTTCGTTAAACTTGTTTCTTGGTATGACAACGAGTGGGGTTACTCTAACAAAGTATGTGAACTAATCAAGTACATGTACTCTGTAAACAACAAGTAATCTTATTTGTACAGATATCAAAAAAGGCTGACCCGCAAGGATCAGCCTTTTCTTTTTTATCATAGATATCAGAAACGTGTCTCTTGATACCATTTCAGCTGCGTATAAGCAATCTGATAGGTGGGATTCTCATGCAACTCCTGAACGAATACAGACAAGCCGCAGTTACGCTCCAGCGGTATTCCTAAAAATTTCGTTGTGTTATTTTTATAAAGCACGCTATTCTCCAACGCCCTCTTTAAATCGGACGAACGATCGGGCGATACCTTATCCACTACATCCTGAAGGTCGAAGAATATGTTTCTGAAATCGGCTCCTGCTCCCACGTACCTCCCGAACTGCTGGAGTGACCCACTTTTGAGGGCCGACATCTCATCTCCGGATTTACTTACGACTCCCGCATACTCGGAGGCCAACTCATCCAAGGCGGCAGTATTGATCAGTGAAATCGCTCCTTCCGTATAACTACCCTCTCCGTTGTAATAATCCATATAGGCCTGACATACGTTCTTCAGATCAAGCTTCGGCTTGTTGAGTATCGGAACCATTGTCTGATACGGGAAACCGCTTCCCATCACTTCGGTCGGAGAGGAAATCACGTAACGGGTCTGCTCTTTCAGCTCATACACAACCTCCACGGAGGCCATATGGCACGCATCGAAAATCAGAAAATCAAGATACGGCACATTTTCGAGAACTTCCCGCAACTCCCATATTTCCATGTAATTGCTTCCATCCTGCCCGAAGCTAAAGGTTTGACGCGTCAGATTACCGCGTGTGTAATTCACAGAAGGAAGCCACCCCGTAGCATGCGACCAAAGGATCAACCCTTTCTCTTGCGACGGGTATTTAGCAAACACGGTGTTTATTACGTCTGCCATCACCTCCTGATCTACAGAGTTCTGTTCGGGAAACTCCTGCACTTTCTCTTTCACAGCGTTTCCTTTTGCATCTTTCCCCATCTTCCACAGCGTCGGTTTTCCGCTGCGACTATCCTCATAGACCAAGAAATCAATCGCCGGGCCCGAACGTTTCATACCCGACATGATCGAGTCCATGTTCACACTGCAATAATAACTGAGGCTATTATCACCCACCATGTAAAGTAGAACCGTTCTGTCAGCTGCGGATTCCGGTTCTTGCGGTTCATCGCTGTTCTTGCCGCAAGAAGTCAGAAAGAGAGAGGAACACAACAGCGCAGCCGAAAGAAGCCGGTAAAGCGTGTATTTTTTAGAATTCATCTGTATACATTAAATAAATTATACTCAAAAGGCGTAACAAACAAATATCGCAATGTGTTTATCACTGTCCGCTTTTTTAATAATTCGCTTTTTAATAAAAGGATATCATCGATTCGGATATTCCTTGTAGAATTCCACTACCGTACGAATCCCTTTGTCGAAAAGAGAAAGCGGGAAATTCTCATTCGGCGCATGGATTGCATCCGATTCAAGACCGAAGCCCATCAAAATCGATTTGATACCGAGTACACGCTCAAATGCAGCGATGATAGGAATAGAACCTCCGCGACGCACCGGTAACGGTTTTTTACCGAATACGGTTTCAAATGCACGCTCCGCAGCCTGATAGGCAGGTAAGGTAATCGGACAAACATAGCTCTCCCCCCCATGCATCGCAGTAACTTTTACACGCACATAATCGGGAGCGATTGATTCTACGTACGATACGAACTGTTCTGAGATTTTATGATGGTCCTGTCCCGGCACCAGACGGGTAGACACCTTGGCAAACGCTTTCGAAGGAATAACCGTTTTGGCTCCTTCTCCGGTATATCCGCCCCAGATACCACACACATCGAAAGAGGGTCTGATCGTGGTACGCTCAACCGTTGAATACCCTTTCTCACCATTCAGAGCCTTCACATCAATCGCTTTCATATACTCCTCATCCGAGTGAGGTGCCTGAGCCATCAATGCACGCTCTTCATCCGACACGATTTCAGCATCGTCATAGAATCCCGGAACCGTGATTTTACCTTCGCTGTCCGTCATTCCGGCAATTAGTTTACACAACTCATTGATTGGGTTGGCTACCCCGCCACCGAAGATTCCGGAATGCAGATCGTGACCCGGACCCGTTACTTCAATCTGCCAATAAGCCAAACCTCTTAGTCCGGTGGTTAACGAAGGTACGTCTTCCGCAACCATTCCCGTATCTGAGACCAGAATAATATCCGCATTCAAGAGTTCTTTATTTGCTTCACAGAAAGCCTCCAAGCTCGGAGAACCGATCTCCTCTTCCCCTTCGAAAAGAAATTTCACGTTGCAACGAAGCGCACCGTTCTTCACAACCGTTTCAAAAGCCTTGGCCTGAATCATCGCCTGCCCCTTATCGTCATCGGCACCGCGACCCCAGATCTTACCCTCGCGCACAACCGGTTCGAATGGTTCGGAATTCCATAACTCAAGAGGTGCCACCGGCATCACATCGTAATGTGAATACACGAGCACTGTCGGTAATGCAGGGTCGATGATTTTTTCACCATACACCACCGGATTTCCGGTTGTTTGCATCACCCGAGCCTGATCTGCTCCGGAAGAAAGCAACAACTCTACCCAACGCTCCGCACATCTTTGCATATCCGGCTTGTGATCCGGATCTGAACTTACCGATGGGATTCGCATCAGCGAAAACAACTCTTCTAAAAAACGCTCTTTGTTCGTATCTATGTAATTATGCATCTGTATATAATTTATTGAAATTGTTTATTGAAAATATTTCGGTCAGAATTGACGGCTCTTATTGATTAGATAGTAATCCAGGATTACGATTGCCGCCATCGCCTCTACAATGGGCACTGCGCGAGGTAATACACACGGATCGTGACGCCCCTTCGCCTTCAGCACGATGGATTCACCGGCTGCCGTTACCGTCTCGATGTCGCGCAAAATGGTAGCGACGGGTTTAAATGCAACACGGAAATAGATATCCTCTCCATTTGATATACCTCCTTGAATCCCTCCCGAATGGTTGGTACGGGTTGCCACTTTGTTGTGATCCATATAGAATACGTCGTTCATCTGCGAACCCCTACGTCCTACACCGGCGAACCCCATTCCGTACTCAAAACCTTTTGCCGCATTGATACCGAGCATCGCCGCACCAAGTGTGGCATGGAGCTTGCCGAAAACCGGCTCACCGAGTCCCACCGGCACATTCCGGATCACACAAGAGACCACACCGCCGATGGTATCCCCTTCTGACTGCACCTCTTTTATAAGCGATTCCATCCGTAGTGCGGTTGCGGGGTCGGGACAACGTACCGCATTCGATTCTGTTTTTGAAAGGTCCAACTCGCGATAACTCCCTTTCACTTCCACATCCCCCACCTGCGAGGTGTAGGCATTGATCTCGATACCCAATTGACGAAGCGCCAGCTTGGCCAAAGCCCCGGCCACACAACGGGATATTGTTTCACGCGCCGAAGAACGTCCCCCGCCCCGCGGATCACGTAACCCGTATTTCTGGGTATAAGTATAATCGGCATGAGAGGGACGGTAAAGCGATTTGATATTATCATAGTCGGAGGAGTGCTGATTGGCATTGTAAATCACAAAACCGATTGGCGTCCCGGTACTTTTCCCCTCATAAATTCCCGAAAGGAATTCAACGCGATCACTCTCCTTGCGGGGCGTCACGATTGAAGACTGTCCCGGTTTTCGACGATCCAGCTCAGACTGAATGAAGTCCATATCAATCTCTATTCCGGAAGGCATCCCGTCTACCACACCCCCCACACCCGCTCCGTGCGATTCACCAAAAGAGGTCAAACGAAATATTGTTCCAAGTGTATTCATTTGTATAATATCTATTTTTACATTAAAGTCAAATGCGCCATCGATATACCTCTTGTCGGGTTTCTCATCATTTGGTGAGCTATGGCGATTTCATTTGTATAATATCTATTTTTACATTAAAGTCAAATGCGCCATCTATATACCTCTTGTCGGGTATCTCATCATTTGGTGAGCTATGGCGATTTCATTTGTATATAATCTATTTTTAGTAAAAATACACTATTTTCATTAATAAAAAACCCCGGTTCAGGAAGAATCCTAAACCGGGGTTTATATTGAACAGTTATTTCGCTGTGATTAGCAACCGCATCCGCAACCGCTTCCGCAGCTACCTTCCTCTTCGCCACCGCAACATCCGCCGCCACAAGCGTGGATATCGTTTTCGTTCGGTTCGCGAACTTCAAGAACTTCACCTGTGAAATGAAGATCCGTACCTGCCAATGGATGATTGAAGTCCATTACAACTGCAGTTTCTGTGATTTTATCAACCGTACCGTTGATTGTGTTTCCGTGAGCGTCACGCATCGGAAGAACAGCTCCTTCAACAACCATTTCATCGTCAAATTTACCATCAACGAAGAAAACTTCTTTTGGTAATTCGATTACATTCTCGTCATCTTCTACACCATAAGCTTCAGCAGCTGGCAAAACGAAATCAAATTTATCACCTACTTTCAGGTTTTCCAATTTCTTTTCGAATGACTCAAGCATAGTTCCTGTTCCGTAGATAAATTCTAACGGGGCACCTGGCTGAGTTTCTTCTAATTCTTCTGCTGGCTGACCTTCCTGAAGGCCTACAAGTTTGTATGAAACGGCAACAAATTTACCCGGTTTAATTTCCATAATCTGTAATATTAGTAATTTATAAAATAAGAGTCTCTCTGCGATTACAACAAATCTGCTTCTGTTTTGTTAGTTGGATTAATCACCTTAATCTTTCCAAACAACGGATTATTTCTTTTAACGATTAAAATCTTCAAAAGTGATAACAGTTGAGAACTCTCTTTATGCAAATCTACAAAAAGAAAATATAAAACAACAAAAGCCATCCGGAAATATCCGAATGGCCTTTTTTTTTATTTTGAAAGAAGTTCGCATTTAGCCGTACAAGTCGGCTTAATCTGCTTGAAGAAATCGTTTCCTTTATCGTCTACCAGAATAAACGCCGGGAAGTTTTCCACTTCGATTTTCCAGATTGCTTCCATTCCCAATTCAGGATATTCGAGACATTCAACTTTCTTGATGTTGTCTTGTGCCAGGATTGCTGCCGGGCCGCCGATGCTACCCAAATAGAAACCGCCGTGTTTGTGACAAGCGTCGGTCACCTGCTGACTACGGTTACCTTTTGCGATCATGATCTTAGAACCACCCTGTGACTGGAACAGGTCTACATATGAGTCCATACGTCCGGCAGTTGTTGGCCCGAATGATCCTGACGGCATGCCTTCCGGAGTTTTAGCAGGTCCTGCATAATAGATCGGGTGATTTTTCAGGTATTCAGGCATTCCCAAACCTGCATCCAGACGCTCTTTGATTTTCGCATGTGCGATATCACGGCCTACGATGATTGTTCCGTTCAACGAAAGACGAGTTGAAACCGGATATTTGCTCAGTTCCTTCAGGATATCCTCCATTGGCTGGTTCAAGTCGATTTTCACCGCATCCCCTTCACCTGCGTTACGATACGCTTCCGGAATCAAAGAAGCAGGCTGATCGTCCATCTTCTCAATCCAAAGTCCCTCTGCATTGATTTTCGCTTTGATGTTACGGTCTGCTGAACAAGACACACCCATTCCTACAGGACATGATGCACCGTGACGCGACAAACGGATCACACGTACGTCGTGTGCGAAATATTTACCACCGAACTGAGCCCCAAGACCTAGTTCCTGCGCTTTTTCCAACAATATTTTTTCAAGCTCCACATCACGGAAAGCACGACCCAGTTCGTTTCCTGTTGTCGGCAATTCGTCATAATATTTTGTAGAAGCCAGTTTAACCGTTTTTAGGTTCGTTTCTGCAGAAGTACCCCCGATTACGAAAGCAATGTGGTAAGGAGGACAAGCCGCCGTACCCAGCGATTTCATTTTCTCAACAAGGAAGTTCACCAAAGTCTGTGGATTCAACAACGCTTTTGTTTCCTGATAAAGGTAAGTTTTGTTTGCAGAACCTCCCCCTTTAGCACAGAAAAGGAATTTATATTCCGCGCCCTGTGTTGCATACAAGTCAATCTGAGCCGGTAGATTCGTTCCGGTATTCACCTCATCATACATATTCAATGCAGCATTCTGCGAATAACGAAGGTTTTCATTCACATAGGTGTTGTAAATACCTTTCGATAGCGCCTCGTCGTCGTTTGCTCCGGTCCACACCTGCTGTCCTTTTTTACCCATAACGATTGCCGTTCCCGTATCCTGGCAAACAGGCAATTGACCTTTCGCTGCAACTTCCGCATTACGAAGCATGGTCAAAGCCACATATTTATCGTTTTCAGAAGCTTCCGGATCAGAAAGAATCTTCGCTACCATCTCATTGTGTTCGCGACGAAGCAAAAAAGAGACATCACGCATTGCCTGTTGCGCCAATAAAGTCAAACCTTCCGGCTCAACAACCAACATCTGCTGTCCGTTGAATTCTTTTGTTGAAACATAATCTTTCGTTAACAGATAATACTCTGTCTTCTCTTTTCCCAAAGGAAAAGTTTCCTGGTACTGAAATGGTTTTGCCATAATGTATATTGATAATGTAAATAAACGATGTAAATAAACGATGTAATTAAACAACCTATCTGAACGATGCATTTCAATAAATTATCAAGTTTTTCCTAGAAGCTGTTTCCTATTTACATCTGTTATATAAATAAGGTCCAACGGCATCTATCTCGTTTAACAGATTGAATCTTTCACTTTGTTTGTAAAATGAATAAATCCCGCTCATTTGCCTTCTCATAACCAACTTATAACATCATTAATAAATAAGCAGTCGCGATTTAATTCGGCAGATACAAACAGTTAAGTAATAGGATTTGATTAATTTATGCGCTCAAAGTTACTATTTAAGAGAACAAAAACGAAAAAAGCGAAAACTAATTTTCCACGATGTTAACCCCTCTAAATTTTTAGAAAACATTATAGCTAAGCGTTTTAAATTTTTACGATGTTATTTTTTTGCATTTTTTACACATACTCACAGTTCATTCTCTCTCAATTTAGCGATATAGCGGACGGCTATATTCATTACCTTTGTTTCAAAAGCAAGAAAAGAGAATTATTATGGAGTTCCGCACCCTGCTACAGGCCGTTCCCTCACACCCGAAAATCGGATATGACAATAAGTTACTTTTATTGGGCTCATGCTTCACAGAGCACATCGGGGGATGGTTGGAGGATCATTATTTCGATGCGTTGACCAATCCTTTCGGAGTGATCTTCAACCCAGAATCAGTAGCCCGTTCCTTACAGAACTTGCTGGAGGAGAAAGTGTACACCGAATCGGAGCTGTTTGAATACAAAGGGATTTGGTCAAGTTTCGATCACCACTCCCGCTTTTCATCCACCGATCCGCAACATGCGCTTCGAAAGATGAACGACATGCGGGCAACGGCATCCGAACAATTAAAAAATGCAGACTTCCTGATCGTCACCTTCGGCACGGCCTGGGTCTTTACGCACAGAGAGGAGGCGCGAGTCGTTTCCAACTGCCACAAACTTCCGGAACGCGTATTTGAAAGAACCCGATTGTCTGTAACTGAAATCGTTACCCGATGGAGCATCCTTTTGCGTCAATTGCTTACCGTAAACCCCGGCATCCGGGTAATATTCACGGTGAGTCCCATCAGACACCTGAAAGACTCGCTACACGGCAATCAGCTAAGCAAAGCCTCGCTGTTACTCGCCATTGAAGAACTAAACAACCAATTTGAGAATACATCCTATTTTCCCTCATATGAATTGTTGCTCGACGACCTTCGGGATTACCGATTCTATGCCGAAGACATGGTGCATCCGGCAGATATTGCCATAACGTATATCCGCAATCATTTTTCAGAAACCTATTTCACGAATGAGACGCGCGACATCCTTAGGCAGTGTGAAAAATTAAATAAATCAATCCACCATAAACCTCAGAACCCCGCTTCTGACGCTTACAAATGTTTTTTAATCCAAAATATCGCTTCAGCGCGTAATTTATTGAATAAAAATCATTTTCTTACATTACAGAAACCGCTTGCGGCCCTCCAATCGCGATTAGATCGCTTGGAGAATGCAACCGAATAATTTCCCAGATTCAAATAATCGTCACAATGAACTACGCTATAGAAGAGATCGTTTCGATTGTAAACGCACAAACCAATCAACTTACACCGGCAAACGTAAGCACCCTGCTTACCGATAGCCGTTCCCTCACTTTTCCGGAAGAGAGCCTCTTCTTCGCTCTTAAAAGCGCCAAAAACAACGGGCATAAATACATCGCTCCGCTTTACAAGAAAGGTGTTAGAAATTTCATCATCAGCGAGATTCTCCCGGAAATGGAATCAATGCCCGATGCCAATTTCCTCATGGTAAAAGACACCTTGCGTGCATTACAGATTCTGGCGAGACACCACCGCACACAATTCTCGATTCCCGTAATCGGCATCACCGGCAGCAATGGTAAAACCATCGTCAAGGAGTGGCTGTACCAACTGATTCACGAAGACAAAAACATCATCCGTTCTCCTCGAAGCTATAACTCCCAGATCGGAGTTCCACTATCGGTTTGGCAACTCAATCCGCAAACCGAACTCGGAATCTTCGAGGCCGGAATCTCCAAACCGAATGAGATGGAGCGCATCGCGGACATTATCAAACCGACCATCGGAATCATGACCAACATCGGAGATACCCACCAGGAGAACTTCGATAATTTCCGTCAGAAAACCGACGAAAAGATTATGCTTTTTCAAGGTTGCGACATCATTATTTACGATGGCGACGACGCGTTGCTAAGTACGGCTTTTGAAGAAGCTTGCCTGGGTACGAGGGAGATCGCTTGGTCGAAAAAAGACCGTGAACGTCCCATCTTCATCCCATCCGTAAAAAAATTAGAGAACTCAACCCGCATCGAATATGTGTTTTTAGGGTTGGAGGGAGCTTTTGAAATTCCATTCATTGAAGACGCCTCGGTCGAGAATGCCATCCATTGTCTGGCCGTAATGCTTTACCTGGGTATCCCGCGCGATGTGATCGCCGAACGAATGTCCCAGCTCGAACCTGTTGCAATGCGTCTGGAACTGAAAGAGGGGAAGAACGGCTGCCTACTGATCAACGACACCTACAACTCCGATATCAATTCACTCGATATCGCGCTCGATTTTCAGATGAGACGTACCACTCCGGATCGAAAAAACACATTGATCCTTTCCGATATCCTACAAACCGGATTACTTCCGAAAACCCTTTACCGCAAAGTGGCCGACCTGTGCCAACGCAAGAAAGTGGAGAAGATCATCGGTATCGGACGAGACCTGATTGAGAATCAAGCTCTTTTCCCGATGGAAAAGGAGTTCTATGTATCAACCGATAAATTCATCGAATCGGGAGCGGTGGAGAATTTCAGCAATGAACTGATCCTGCTCAAAGGTGCACGTCATTTCCACTTCGAGGAGATATCCGAACTGTTGGAAGAGAAACAGCATGAAACAATCCTGGAGGTGAACCTGGACGCAATCGTCCACAATTACAATATGTATAAATCGCATCTCAGTCCCACTACCCGCGTCACGTGCATGGTGAAAGCGTTCGGGTATGGAGCCGGATCGTACGAAGTAGCTAAAACGCTTCAGGATCAGGGATGCGACAACCTGGCGGTAGCCGTTGCCGATGAGGGTGCGGAACTTCGCAAACAGGGTATTACGACACCGATCATTGTGATGAATCCGGAATTCAGTACGTTCCGCACATTGTTCACCCACCTGCTCGAACCGGAAATATACAGCTTCAAACTGTTGAAAGAGTTTATCCACGAAGGGGAGAAATTGGGAATCACAAACTTTCCGATACATGTAAAAGTCGACTCGGGAATGCATCGTTTGGGCTTCATGCCGCATGAGATCGACGAACTGATTCAGATTCTCGGCAAACAAACCACCGTGATCGTCAGATCGGTATTCTCGCATTTGGCAGGAGCAGACGAGGAACAGTTCGACAACTTTACCCGTCAGCAGATCGACACATTCAAATCATGTGCCGGCAAAATCGAAAATGCATTTGATCATAAAGTGATCAAACACATACTCAACTCGGCAGGCATAGAGCGTTTCGCAGAAGAGCAACTCGACATGGTACGCTTGGGCATCGGCCTCTATGGCCTGGAGGCTTCCGCTACAGACATGCACCTGGAGAGCACGAGCACCTTACGTTCTACGATTCTACAGATCAAAGAGATTCCGGCAGGCGACACGGTGGGTTACTCCAGAAAAGGAGCGATTAGTCGCCCATCCCGCATCGCTATGATTCCGATCGGCTATGCCGATGGCTTCGACCGCCGATTAGGTAATGGCAACAGCTACGTTCTGATCAACGGCGAAAAATGCCCTACGGTAGGCAACATCTGCATGGACATTTGCATGGTGGATGTGACGGATGCGAACTGCAAAGAGGGGGATCAAGTGATCATCTTCGGAAAAGATCGTCCGGTACGTGAACTGGCCGAAAAACTGCAAACGATACCTTATGAGATCCTTACTTCTGTTTCATCACGAGTGAAAAGGGTTTATTTTCGAGAATAAATGGTGATTATTTACACATATTTGTTAGTTTTGTGCCGTTTTTGTAAACTTCAAACTAAAAACTAAGAGGTTTTGATTGCAAACTTGCTCCTAACCCGTGCAGTTTGAAAGCCTCTGTCGGTTCATGGTTTCCAACTATTAACTTATAGAAAACAAATTATGGCAAATAATTTATTGAAAGGCAAAAGAGGGATTATCTTCGGTGCTCTTAACGACATGTCTATCGCATGGAAAGTGGCAGAAAGAGCTGTTGAAGAAGGCGCTGAAATCGTTTTAACAAACACTCCGGTTGCAGTTCGTATGGGTACGATCTCAGAACTTGGAAAAAAATTGAACGCAGAGGTTATTCCTGCTGACGCTACGAATGTTGAAGATCTTGATATGCTTTTCACTAAAGCTCAGGAAATCCTGGGAGGTAAGATCGATTTCGTTCTTCACTCTATCGGTATGTCTCCTAACGTTCGTAAAAAACGTCTTTATGACGATCTAGACTACGATCTATTGGATAAAACATTAGATATCTCTGCTATCTCATTCCACAAAATGATTCAGACAGCGAAAAAACAGGATGCAATCTCAGAAGGAGGTTCGATCCTTGCTCTTTCTTATGTTGCCGCTCAACGTACATTCTACGGATACAACGACATGGCGGACGCGAAATCATTGTTGGAATCGATTGCTCGTAGCTTCGGTTACATCTACGGACGCGAAAAAGGTGTTCGTGTGAATACAATCTCACAGTCGCCTACAATGACTACTGCCGGAAGCGGTGTGAAAGGATTCGACGGCTTGTGCGATTTCTCAGACCGTATGTCTCCACTTGGAAATGCTTCAGCTGACGAATGTGCGGATTACTGTATCGTGATGTTCTCAGACCTTACTAAAAAAGTAACAATGCAGAACTTGTTCCACGATGGCGGATTCTCAAGCATGGGAATGTCTCTTCGCGGAATGACTCAGTACAACAAAAGCTTCATTCAGGAAAATACAGCGGAAGACGGCCACATTATTTACGGCTAATTCATTTACGGCTAATCCGAACGAATGATTCCGAAAAATATAAAGGCAACTCTTCCGAGTTGCCTTTTTTCATTAAAAAAAATGCGACTGACCGGATTTGATTCCGGTCAGCCGCATAAATTTCATTCGTGGTTTATTCCCCCAAGAGGATATTAATATTGCTCTTTCTCATTCGGGAAATCGCACGATTTTACATCTTCCACGTATTGGTGAATCGCATCCGTCATCACCGTATGCAAATCGGCATAACGGCGAAGGAAACGAGGAGAGAATCCCTGATTCATTCCCAACATATCGTGCACCACCAATACCTGTCCGTCGCAACCGTTACCGGCACCGATACCGATGGTAGGAATCGTCAACGCTTTGGATACCTCCGTTGCCAACCGAGCAGGAATCTTTTCCAACACCAATGAGCAACATCCGATCTCTTCAAGCATCTTGGCATCTTCAATCAGTTTGGCTGCTTCCGCTTCATCTTTGGCACGCACGGTATAAGAACCGAATTTATTGATAGATTGCGGCGTAAGTCCAAGATGTCCCATCACCGGAATTCCGGCTGTAAGGATGCGTTCGATCGATTCACGAATCTCTGATCCCCCTTCTAGTTTCAGACAGTCCGCTCCGGTTTCTTTCATGATCCGGATCGCATTCGCCAAGGCTTCTTTCGAGTTCCCCTGGTAAGAACCAAAAGGCATATCCACTACCACAAGCGCGCGTTTCACCCCTCTTACCACCGACTGGCCATGATAAATCATGTGATCCAGCGTAATCGGAAGGGTCGTGGTGTTACCGGCCATCACGTTTGATGCGGAATCACCCACCAGGATGATATCCATTCCTGCTCCGTCTACGATCTTAGCCATTGTATAATCATAAGCGGTAAGCATCGATATCTTTTCTCCGCGGGCTTTCATCTCCGTCAAACGACGGGTGGTAACTTTTCTTGTATCTTCTATGTAAGTTGACATGTCATATGAATTTAAAAACAGCGTCAAAGTTATGAATTATAGAAGAATCAAACCCCAATATTTACAAATATTGACGCTGGAATGCTATCATATGTTATTAAGCATAGCAAAATAATTTGGAAATATTAATCCTTGCAATACATTTGTAACACCTTAAATACACAACCATAAAACAATACCTTAAATAACACAACCTGAAGAACAACCTAAAGTCTAATGCTGTAAAACTGAAAAACACGAGGTATTATTTAACATTTAGTATTTGCGGCAATAAGCCGCTTGTTTATATAAAAAGAGCGGACTGTGAAGTCCGCTCTTCTTATTTTAAACCAACATAGCCGAATCGATCACGCATTGTGGCCTTGTATCCTTTACAATCGGCTGCTCTTCCTATATTAATTCTTCTTGAAGCATTAAAAAGCAAACGCCACCGCCTTGCTTCACCCGAACCATTGCCTTGCTTCGACCGAACCACCGCCTTGCTTCGACCGAACCATTGCCTTGACGAATAACACCACGTGCTTCCCAAATAGAATCAGTAGGATCTCCGAAAGATTTGCTCGCATCAAGAATCGCATTGAATTCGAAGCATTAACTTTTTTTATATAAGAGTCAGCAAACGGGTCATATATGCAAAATAACTCAAGAATATGCATTTTTTCAAACCATCCTTTTCGAGACCCTGAGCCCTTTATCTGCATCACAATAAATATTTATACATCGAATATACATACCCTACACCTCGCTAAAAACTAGCTAAGTGCGTCATTTTAACTCTATTATCATTATTTGATTTACTTTTTACTATTTCCCCCGAAAAAGGATTGTATCTTTGCACCACTCAAAAATGTTGATGAAACATCACCTTGGTTTAGGAATTCACCCGTTAAGGAATTCCACACATTAATTTCCTATATTCAATAACCTATATTCTTAGCAAATCTCAGGGACGACCTCCCCCTTCCAGTTGTACGGGAGCAATTAGACTAAGGAGTATTTCAAAAAACAGCTTACATGAATATTAAATCTTACATTCCTTTCTACAAAAGGAATCTGGCTATCGCTGTACCCGTTATGCTGTCGCAGATCGGACAAGTGGTGGTTCAGATGGCCGATACGATGATGGTTGGGAGACTTGGTGCTACCGAACTTGCTTCAGTTTCCTATGCCGGTGCTATTTTCAACATCGGATTGCTTTTCTGTATGGGAAGCGCGATGGGACTGACTCCGCTAGTCGGTAAATCAACCAGCCAGGGAGGGCATCGCAAATCAGCACACCTTTTTCAGAATTCATTCCTGTTAAACGTGATTTTCACGGTTATCGTAGGATTGTTACTTTACGGTGTATCCTTCTTTATGGGGAATATGGGACAAAATAGCGATGTCGTTGATTTGGCGGTTCCTTATTTCCGCATCATGCTCGTGTCCATGATTCCACTAATGATATTCCTTTCATTCAAACAATTCATGGAGGGAATCGGCGATACCCGCACGGCGATGATCATAACCATCGGTGCCAATGTGGTAAACATCGGATTAAACTACTTATTGATATACGGTAAATTCGGAGCACCGGCTCTGGGCGTTGAAGGAGCCGCGTATGCCACCTTGGTATCGCGTATTCTAATGCCTATCGCCTTCTTACTGGTATTTCTGAAACGCACCTCTTTACGGAGATATTTCAAGTTTTTCTGCCGGGAAAATTTCTCTATGAAGCATTTGAAAGAGTTGACGAAAGTGGGCTTACCCATCGGAACTCAAATCTTGGTAGAACAGTTGGCATTCAGCTTTACCGCCGTTATGGTAGGATGGCTCGGAGCAGCATCATTGGCTAGCCATCAGGTTGCGATGAACATGTCATTCATGGTATTTATGATTCTGAGCGGACTAAGTGCGGCTACCACGATTCGCGTGAGCCATCAGTTCGGTCGCGGTGCGATTGAAGATATGCGTAAAGCAGCGCATGCATCTTACCACTTGACGATACTTTCGGTAACGATCGCGGCTATTCTGATTGTGATTTTCCGTCACCAGATTCCGTTGTTGTTCACCAGCGATCCCGAGGTGATTGCCGTATCGGCTCAACTACTAATCATCGTGGCGCTATATCAGTTGCCCGACGGACTACAGGTTGTATCGTTGGGAGCACTTCGCGGAATATCGGATGTAAAACGACCGATGATTTACGCTACGATTGCTTACCTGGGCTTGAATATCCCAATCGGATACTTCTGCGGATTTACGCTTGGCATGGGCGCAACCGGCGTGTGGATCGGCTTTGTGTTCGGACTTACCGCTGCAGCGATCAGCTTCATGGTACGATTTGAAAACAAGAGCAAGAGCTACCTGAAAGAGAAGGAAGCCTCAACGGAGGAAAATACAATATTGGCCACAGCCTGAGAGCGGCGATAACCAACTAAAAATCCCCTTCTGAATAACCCCGAACCAAACGGGCATTATTCCAAGGGGATTTTTTTGTACACTTAAACTTTGCTATTTTATCGCCGGTTGCCGGCGAACGGTTATCCGATAAATTTCTCTCGTCGCTGTAAATTCAGAATTCCTCCAATCAGCAACACAACCGCGCCAATCGTAAGGTACAGCCTGTTCTTCATCAGGGTATTTGCCCACACAACCGGATTGATCTGATTATTGGCATGAAACGGATTAATGAAAACATCCCAGACGGTGTTGCCGATCCCATTGTTCTTCGTACCCATGAATGTAAGAATAATCCCCAGGATAATCATGATTATCGCCGTGGCATTGCCGCTACGGGTAATCGTCGAGAGCCAGAAAGTCATGTTACCCAGAAAAAAAAGCGGAAACATAATCTGAATCGTCATCCCGAACACGTCCGTGGGACACAGCAGGTAACTCGTCATCAGCGAGAAAAGAAGCAACAAGACGAAGATGGCCACGTAACTCATCGCCAACCGGATCAACCACACTTTGTACCGGTAGTTGGGAATTCCGAACAGAATCTCCAGAATCCGGTTGTCGTAGTCGTTCTGAATCCCGAATGTGGTGGGGTAAAAAATCAATAAGATCGCCGGAAAAATGAGTAGGCTGTACACCAGCTTCTCATCCGCATCGGCACCGTTGTAAACTGCCACGAACATGCACAAAAGATAAAGGATCAGTGCTGCCAGCAAAAACCAGATGAACTTATTGGCAAAGACGATCTTCAGATTGTATTTCGCCAATTGCGATAATATCGTTAACGATTTTCTCATTTGTATATAATATGCGATTTTTAAAAACGGGCATTCATATTCTTCAGTAAACACAGGTAAGCATCCTCCAGATTCGGCTCGCTTTGGGTCGCACCCGGGAAAGGAGACGTTTCGGCGATGTAACGCACCTGTATCTCGTCGCCCTCCTGAATGTGTAGCACGATGTACTGCGGGTCTAGATCGCGATTGAATTGTTCCGGCGTCACGTTGAATGTCCACACCAACCCTTCGGCGAAACGAAGCATTTCGTTCGGAGTGCCGTGGTATTTCATCTCCCCTTTATTGATCACGGCTACCTGATTACAGGAACTTGAGATATCTTCGATGATGTGTGTCGAGAAAATCACGATGCGCTCTTTACTCAACTCCACCAACAGATTTCTGAAGCGGATCCTTTCACGGGGATCCAACCCGGCGGTAGGTTCGTCCACCACCAGAATACGCGGTAGATGAAGCAGGATAAGGGCAATCCCGATACGCTGTTTCATACCCCCGGAGAACGATTTGATCAGTTCATGCTGGCGTTCGGTCATATGTACCGAATCAAGTACGTAGGCGAGTCTCTTGTGTCGTGTCTCCTCATCGGTGATTCCTTTTAGAATCGCCTGATAGTCCAGAAACTCACGGGCACTCATCTGTTCATACGTACCGAACTCCTGCGGTAGGTAGCCGATCAGCCCCTGCAACTCTTCACGGTAAACACGGGTATCGAAATCATTAATCCAGATGGAGCCGTAGCTTTGGTCCAAGATTCCGGAAATGATGCGGATCATGGTTGATTTTCCCGCTCCATTCGGCCCTAAAAGTCCGAACATCCCGTTGTGAATGGTTACGTTTACACCGCGCAATGCTTTAAACGGTTTCTTCCGTTTACCGAAATACGGGGTATGCATCACCAACTGATACCAGATTTTTCGCAACCGAAGGAATCTTCCCTTCAGATCTTCCGAACGCATTCCCGTTTCATGATATTTTAGGGACGATTTACGAATTAGTGCCAGAAGAGCGGTCACACAGAATAAAAAGATCCACCACCCTTTTGTATTCCCGAGCACAAAAGCCAATGTTGCCGGAACAATCAGCCACATTGCTATTCCGACGGCTCGTTTTTGCCAGCCCCGGATTACAAATCGCCGTTTGGTGCGGTGCAATCCGCCGTTCCACTCCCTTTTGATGCGCGACGGACGTTCATAAATCTTCACCAGATTACGGATGTGAATCCGAATCGGCTCCTGACTGTCAATCACACGGGCGGAAGCCTGACGTAACGTATTCTGTAGGAAATAGGTCACTCCCGGAATGAGTACCGTGAGGGTGATCAGGCAAAGCGTCTGGTAAAGGAGTCCCTCCACCACTTCGTATATCAGGACGATTGATGCGATATAAATCACCAAGTGAAGCAATTTGATTCTACGCGACAAGGTTCGGTACCAACTCAATGTATTCTCAAGTCCCATGTACACCGTCGGAATCAGCACCAAGGTCAAGAGAGCCGAGCAGGTGAGTCCCCCGATTACCGTGATTGCGAACGGCGCACCGATCAATCCGGAATATTCCGATTTACCCAAGGCCATTGGAAGAAGCGCCACGATCGTAGTGATCGAAGTGATCAGAATGGGGCGCACGCGGGAAAGTCCCGCCTGTATAAGCGCCATTTCACGCCGAAACCCCTGTTTGCGAAGGATGTTCACATAATCGATCAGAATGATTCCGTTGTTGACAACCACCCCCAGCAGAATCAGCATCCCGATGAGTGTATTGGTATTCATCAACGAATTATCGGTAAAATAAAGCGCCAGCAAGGTTCCTATCGCCGCCAACGGAATGGTAAAAAGCAATACGAACGGCGTGATCAGCGATTCAAAGACAGAAGCCAGAATCATAAAGATGAGCAACAAAGCCGCCAGAATCAAGAATCGAAACTCCGCGAATTCATCTTCAGGCTCCACCTGTTGAATCGCCACCCCTGCCGGCAGGTTATACCCCGCTATCAGTTTGGCGACTTCATCCCGGTAGGAATCGATCAGATCCTGAGGCGCATCATTGGCGGAAGTGAATCCGAAATAAATACTCAGCTGTTTCTCACCGTCCACTCGCTCGATGGTGGGCATCCCCCAACTTTTACGGATCGAAACGATTTCGGGAAGCGGGTGCAGCCCGTCGGAACTATTTTTGACCATCAGCTGTTCGAGATCGGACATCCCTTTGCCCTGTTGATCCGAATCGCTTTGCTGCGGTTTCTCCTGCACCTGCTCCTGAATGCGGATCGAATACACTTCGTCATCCATATTGAAAGTAGCACCTGCTCCGTTACCCCCTTGCAAAGAGGAGAGCGAGTTGCTGATTTCCGCTCGGGTGATTCCGTAAGAGTGCAGCAACAGCGGATCGGGCGTCAGATGGATCTCCGGTCTGCTTCCCGTCGAAGAGAGGTAAACATGTTGAATGAAATCTTTCTGTTTCAAAAAATATTGCAACTCCTCACCCACTTGCTGCATCCTGCGGTAATCGTTTCCTTTGATAAGGATCATATCCGAACCGCGTCCGATACCCATCATCCGCATCATCCGAGCCAAGGAGTTCATTAACTGTTGCGATACGTCGTTACCACCGTTAAAAGCATCGCCCACCCAAACAGAGCCTCCTCTGCTTTCGAAATAACATTTCCGGGCCGTCTCCATCCGGATGTCCGAGATGGTGCGATTGCCAATTTTCTCATAATCGGGTTTAAGCACCACGGTAAGCGTAGCGTTGTTTTCGGACACCATGGAGATGAGTTCTTTTTTCTCCGGCAAATCCGCCAGACGCTCCTCCATCATCCGCACCAATTTATCTGTCGATTCAAGTGTGGAACCTTGATGCATTCTGAAGTTAACGGTAAAACGATCTGTCTTGGCATCCTTCATCGCTGCCTTTTTATTATTCGTCACCAGCAAAAGCGAAGCGAACAAGAGCACAACAGCTCCCACGAAAAAGGCAAATGCATGACGCATGGCCGTCTTCAGAAAAACCATATAGATCTGCACCGGACGTTGGTGAATCGACACCTTGCGATAAAAACTGTTTCCCGAATTTCCCGAACGGAGAATCCCGTACGTGGCCATGGGGATGAATAGCAACGCCACCACCAATGAGATAAGCAGCGTAGAGATGATGGAAACACCGATCTGATAGCCGATTAGGCGTATCATGTAATTGTCTGTAAATAGGAAAGGCAGAAAAACCGTGATGGTGGTAAGTGTAGCCGCAAGAATAGAGCGCCACACTTCGCGCGTTCCTTTCATCACCGCCTCGGCCGGGGAGAATCCCTTGCCCGAGAGACGGTAGATGTTTTCGAGCACCACGATGCTGTTGTCAAGCAACATCCCTATCGCAAGCGCCATCCCCACCAACGTAAGACTGTTGATGGTGATTCCGGTGGCGTAAAACAAGTTAAAAGCCGTAAGTACGGAGATGGGAATAGCCAGAGAGATGATGAGCACCAGTCGCAGGTTGCGCAGAAAAAACCAAAGTACGATCACCGCGAGCAATCCGCCCACCAAGGCAAGCAGTGCGATCTGATCGAGATTCTCTTTCATGATGCGAGCCGTGTTGCTTTGTTCCTTCAATTCCACGGAGTACACGCGCAGCTCCTCATTCAAGCGATCCATGGTCTCCTCCACCTTATCGGAAAGTTCGATGATGTTGCGCTGGGAATCATTTTTCAGAATCAGCGAAACGGCATCCATTCCGTTGACCCGGCTGCGGGAGGTCTCCTCTTTGAGATCAAAGAAAATCTCCGCAACATCTTTCAGCAGGATGGGACCGGGAGCAACAACGAGTTGTTCGAGGTCCGATACATGTTCGTAGCGGGCTTCGGTATGCACGAAATAATCTTTGCCCAAGCCAAACACGGTGCCCACAAACGTACGCTCTCCTTTATTCTGGTTCAGCAATCCGCCGATCTGCGAGGCGGTAATGTTATGTGCCCGACACGCTTGGGGATTGAGTCTTATCTCGATCCCTTTTTCACGCCCCCCGTAAACAGCTACCGAAGAGATGCCGTCGATATTTTCAAACTCCCCTTTGATCTTCTGTTCGCAGATCTCACGAACACGTTCTGCCCCACCTTCGCCGAGCACCTGCAACGTGATGAAGCCCTGCGCACTGTCGGAAAAGCTTCCCTTCTGCACATTTACACGAAAATTTTCGGGCAACGTGGCAGACGTTTGTTTGATCTTCTCCTGAAGTTTGACATAGGCAAACTGAAAGTTTACGTTCTTTTTAAAGCTTACCCGAATGGCTGCTCCCTGCGGCGATATGGAGGTACGTACTTCCTGAATACCTTCCACACTGCGCACGGCACCTTCCAGCGCCTGCACCGCCTGACTCTCCAGGTAGGCCGGATCCATTTCGCTCTGCGTGGAAAGGGTCACGGTAAGAACCGGATATTCCGCATTGGGTAGCAGCTCAAGTGACAATTGACGGTACGAAAGGTAACCCAATACCGTCAAGGCCAGGAAAAGCATGGATATGGTGATTCTTCGTTGGATCAGAAATTTCATTTGTATATATTCTATTTTTAACGCTAAGGTCAAATGCGCCATCGATATACCTTTCATTGGGTATCTCAACTTTAGGTGAACTATGGCGATTTCATTTTCTTTTTGCGATTCGTTCAAAAACTGTATAAAGACAGGGGATTACAATCAGACTGGATGCCGTAGCGGAGATCAATCCCCCGATTACGGCGATCGCCATGGGTGCTCGCAACGCCGCACCGTCACCAAAGGTGATGCAGAGCGGAAGGAGTGCCAGGATGGTGGTCAGGGTTGTCATCAGAATGGGCCGGATGCGTTGTTGTCCCGCCTCCACGATCGCCTCGTTCAAAGGCGTACCGCTCCGTTTCAATTGATTGATGCGGTCTACCAGAATGATGGAGTTATTCACGGCGATCCCCGTCAGCATTACCATTCCGATAACGGCCATGATGTTAAGCGTCATTCCCGTTATCAAAAACAGCAGGATCGCCCCCGTCATCGCCAACGGAATCGTCAGCAGGATGGTAAAGGGATGGATCAGTGATTCAAACTGTGAACTCAATACCATATACACCAGTACCACCGAGAGAATGAGCGCAAAGAGCAAACTGCGCATCGATTCGCTTCGTTGCTCCTCCTGTCCCGTCACCCGGATGGAATAGTTGTGAGGCAGATCGATACGTTCACTGATCTGTCGGATCTTGAATGCTTCCTCCTGCAGGGAGGCGCCGGGGTTCAGATCCGCCGTAATCTTAGAGAGGCGGGTCTGATTCTTTCGGATAATCTCACGTGGCGCCTGCGATACGGTAAGCGCCGCCATATCACCCAGACGGAAGCGTTTCTCGCCCGCTTGGATGCCGATATTCTCTAACTCCGCAAGCGGCACTTCGGGCAACTTGATACGAATATCCCGCTGCTCCCCTTCATACTCCATTTGTCCCGCCTGCGCACCCTCCAATTTCTGGGCGCACTGCGTCACGACGTTACCCAACGCGATGTTGTTCATCCCGCAGAAAACGCGGTCCAGACGGATACGCACTTCGGGACTGCCGTCTTCAATGGAACTCTTCAAGTTGCACAACCCCTCCATCTGAGTCATCTCACGATGCATCTCCTCTGTAATGCGGGCGATCTCATCCAGTTCGGCTCCGGCAACCTCAACCACTACGGGAGAGATCTCATCGCCGCCGAAGGAGCCGGTGGTATGGTCTTCTTGCGAAATGGTACAACTCAGGTTCGGAATAGCCTCTGCATAGCTGTTAATGCGCGCTATCACCTCACGTACCGACGTTTTTTTAGCTCTTAGGATCACCCGGATCCGCGCTGTATTTTCCCCTTCGAAGGAGGTTTTCGACTCTTCCGAACCGGGACCTGCATGCGAATAGCAGACCATGGAGGAGTCGTTGGCGATCTCTGCGATAATTTTTTCCATTCCCGCTACCGTCTGTGCCGTAACGGACAACGGCGTACCTTCGGCCAAACGCAGGTGTACGTCAAAACTCCCCCCTTCGCTTTGCGGGATGAATTCACTTTTCAGGAATGGAACAAACGCCGCCGTAACGATGAGCGTTGCCACAGCCCCACCCAAAACAAGTTTCTTATGATTCAATATGCGCCGCAACAAACGTCCGTATGCGGGAAATTCCACCGAATCGGATTTCCCGAAAGGAAGGTCGCGCGGAAGAAGAGATGGAGTTTTCTTACCCTCTTTTCCCGCTATGGCACAGTAAAGCATCGGAATCACCAAAATGGCTACGAACAATGACGAGAGCAAAGAGAAGGTAACCGTCCACGCCTGATCTTTGAATAGTTCGCCCGACAAATCGTGCAGATACACGATGGGGAGAAATACCACGATGGTTGTGAGCGTGGAAGCCGTAATGGCCATTGCCACGGTAGAGGTACCCTCGATGGCAGCCTCTTTCGCGGTTACTCCGCGCTCGCGGTTTCTGAATATGCTTTCAATCACCACGATGGCGTTATCCACAAGCATCCCGGCACCGAGCGCCAGTCCGCCCAGTGTCATGATGTTCAGGGTGAGTCCCCCGAAATACATCAAACTGAAAGTGGCGACGATGGAGATGGGTATGGCGATACTGATGATCAACGTCGTACCTAAACGGCGCAGGAACAGAAAGATGACGATGATGGCCAACAGGATTCCGAAGAGCGCAGTAAACTTCACTTCCCCGATGGCATCGCGAATGAATGTCCCCTGATTGGAAATGATCTCGAAATGATATCCCGGAAGTCCCTTGGCGACTCGCTGCAACTCTTTTTCAACCTGTTCCGTCACTTTTACGGTATTGTATCGCACCTCTTTGTATACAGAGAGCCCGATGCTTCGCTTTCCGTTGATGCGCACGATATTGAGCGGATCGTCGTTTTCAAAATCAACCTTGGCCACATCGCGCAGAAAGATCGGCGCTTTATCGCCCGATGCCTGGCCGGAATTGGAATTAGCCGAAGTTGATTTTTCTCCCTCGGGCGCTTTATAGCCTACGATGAGGGCTCCGAAATCTTCAGGAGAATTGAGTCCGCTCACCCCCTTCACAATGTATTGGCGTCCCAAATCGCTGATTCGCGCGCCGGAAAGGTTCTGGTTGCTCTCTTTGATCTTGGATACAATCACATCGGGCGTGATATTAAAAGCCTTCAGTTTATAATCGTCTGTACGGATCACCAGGTTCTTCACCTCACTGCCCGTTAGTTTCACATCGGCTACGCCCTCCACACGGATCAGCTCGTTACGGATAAAACTCTCCGCTACACGTCGCAATTGTGCCATGTCCTGTATCTGGTCGTGCGTCACTCCCGCAACGATTACGGGGGCGGAATTCGGATCGTTCTGCGAGATATTGAATCCGGTGATGTTTTGATTCTGAGCGAATCCGGCAAGTGCTTTCTGCAGATCCAGAAAAGCCTCGTTCATCTCTGTCTTATAGGAATAATCGACTGTGATGCGTGCCGAGCCCGCTTTAATGACAGAGGTGACGCCGATCACATTATTCTGACGTATAATTTGTGATTCCATATTCCGGATCACATTTTTTTCAATCTCTTCAGGGGGACGTTCTCCCGCTTCCACCTCCACATAAAGACGTGGGTTATTTAGGTTGGGAAGCAAGTCTGTGCCGAGTTCATCGTAGGAAATTTTTCCCAGCAGAAGAATTCCGAGCACCACCATCAGGATCGTTACCCGGTTTTTTACGGCAAATGCGATGATATTTCTCATGGTAATTGTTTCGTTGGAATAAAGAGTTATTTTTCAACCTTCACGGCACTTCGGTCGCGTAATGTTTCAAAGCCACGGGTTATCACCTGATCGCCTATTTTAAGTCCTTCCGTCACCTCAACCTTATCATCCTGTTCGATGCCGGTGGTTATATCGCGACGGCTGGCCTGATTACGATCCAGCACAAAAACATATTTCTTGTCATTGCCCTGAGAGAGGATCACTCTTTTAGGGATTACCACCGATTCGTTGTTATTCTCCACTAGGATGTCGGCACGGACGAACATTCCGGGACGGATCTTCAGGTGTTGGTTGTCAATTACCAGCTTCCCTTTGTAGGTACGCGTCTCCTTATTGATGGCCGGAGAAAGTTCGCGTATCTTTCCCTGTACGGTATCGGCCGGCAAGGTGTAGTGCGTAATGTGGGCGCCCTGTTCCGGGCGAATGAAGCGCAGGGTGTTCTCAGGCAGGTTGACCTCCATGTAGAGGGTAGCGTAATCCATCAGGGTAACCATCGGAGCGCCGGTTTCCACCCGCGTGTTCTGGGTATAATGCGGCAGATCTACGATCACACCGTTAAAAGGTGCGATCACTTTCATATTCTCCATCTTTAGCAACGCATTCTCATAGGCCAGTCTGGCGTCATTTACCTTCACCTCGGTATTTCGCATCTCACTCAGTGTGACTCCCCCTTTTTCATACAATGCCTTTTGCTTCATCTGCTCCTGTTCTGAGATGGTCAGGTTCAATTGACGGGATTCTACGGCCTGTGTATTCTCAAACTCTTTGTCTTCGAAACGGATGATTACCTGTCCCTCCTGCACCTTATCTCCCAAACGGAAAGGTTTTCCGGTGGCAGGATTCGTCTGCAGCTGATATTTTCCGGACATACCGGATTTAAGGGTGGCTTCTTTGGTGGCAAGTGCTGTTCCGGACGTATTTATGAAACGGCTGATGGGAGCCGGCGTAAGTTCTGTAACGGATACGGGAGTTGCAATTTCATTGTTGTTTTCCATGTTGCCGGGTCCGCATGAAAAAAGTATCAGATGCATTCCTGCGAAAAGGAGTGATTTATAGGGCGATTTCATTTGTATAGAATTTATTTATTTGAGTATTTGTTGATTGATCTCGGGTAAGATGGAACGATTGGCTTCAAAATCGTACAATGTCTGTATTTTCAGGTTCAGCAATTCGATTTTATAATTAATCATCGCTTGTGCCAGCAGTACCTTCTTATTGGAGAGCTGGGTTTGGAACTGGTTCATCTCCATCCCTGTAAGGTCTCCGTTTCGATAACGTTCGAGATTCAGGTCGTAAGTAAGTTGGGCATTTTTCACATTCTGCCGTGCAATCTCAATCTGACGAATGTTATTCTCGAGGTTACGATACGTTTTGCGCACGTCCATTTCGATGCTTTTCTTCTCCTCAACGGTTTCGAGCTGGTTGATCAGTTCGCTTGTTTTCTGCGCTTTGACACGCGCCTTTTTTTCACCCCAATCAAAGATAGGCACACTGAAACTGATCGCTACACGTGGGTTTTGGGTGGGATTCTCATACACATTCCCCAACTTTTCATTATCTCCCATGAGTCCGATTGAAAGCGAAACATCGCCTTTAAACTCATTAAGGGCCTTTGTACGAATCATCTCGAAACTGAGTTTCTCAGTGGCTATTTCACGCTGACGAAGCTCAAGGCGGGAGTTCATGGCGCTTTCGATGGCTTTGTCGAGGTTGATTTTCAAAGTTTCAACATCGATCTCCGTAAAGACCGAGAATTCTTCCGAAAGATCCATCCCCAAGGTTTGTCTGAGGTTATCCTTGGCATTCTCCAACGCCACCACCGCATCTTCTCGGGCTGACTGAGCGGATGCTACATTGAGTTCGGCCTGAAAGAGTTCATCGCGGGCAGAAAGGTCGGCTTCCACCTTGTTCTGTATGATCTCAAAGCTTTTCCGGGCATTCTCATACTCTTCGAATGCGATGTTCAGGTTATTCTGAGCCATAAACACCCGATAGAACTGGGTCGTGATGCTCTGCTCCACGCTCAACAAGCGCAACTGATAGGAGATCTGGGCATTTTCGTAATCCATTTCGATCTCTTTGAGCTTCATCTTCGTTTTGTTGTAGGTAAAGATGGGCTGAGAAAGCATCAGGTATAGGTCGTTGCTGAAGGCTTTGTTGCGGTTCGTAGCGGATTCCACTTCCGACGTGTTGTTTTGCCATCCGAAACTATTTACGAGTGAGATGGTTCCATCTGTCCACAGAATGGGCTGATCGACACGGAAAGTTCCCGCAGTGGAGAAATTCTCATTGGTATACCATTGGGAAAGGCGGTTGTCGAAACTACGGTTCTTATTGTACTCAATGGGCTTAAGATTGAGCGAGAACTGCGATTTCAGGGATGCGCGCTGTGCAATAAGTATCTGTTTATAGCGTTCGAGGTTCATCCGCGAGGTGCGGATATCGGGACTATTTACAGCGGCTATTTCAAGCGCCTTATCCATAGTAAGTGCGATCTGTGCATACAGCGGATGTAATCCGGCCATCGAGATCAGCAGAAGGAGAAGTTTTTTCTTCATGTATTGATTTTTTATCGTTTTACCAGTTTGACTGCATCGGCTTCGATGCTCCTCATATTTGTTTTGTTGGTGAGTTTTACGGTCAATGTGCCTTTATTGGCATACAGGATTCCCAACTCCTGCCAACCGGGTTTTGCTTTTCGCAGATTCAGGGTAATCTCTTCGGGCTGATCACCTTCGTTTTGTACATAAAACTGGTAGGTCCCCTCTACGCCTGAATATTGTAACTCCTCGTATTTTGCCACAAAATAATAGAGATCATATTGTCCATCTTGCGGAATCTCAATCTTCCACTGCGCATATTTCGAGCCGTCGCCCTTCCGTACCGCCCTTGCTGAACGAATTGTTTTCCCGTAATAATGACTGTTGGTGGTAATGATCCAGTTCACGGGGGTACGCCACCAATTTAATCCGGAGAATCGAGTGGATTCATCTTTGGGTTTTGTCATCAACCGGGGTAATAAACCGGTACGTTTGTCTTCCGTCACACTGAAGCCGGGGTCTTCATCGTCTACGATGATTTCATTTTCATTTATCGATTCGTAAGGAGCCGGATAGGAACTCTCTTCACGCAACAAACGGTTGGTAACCGTCTCTACCCTACCGCTTCCGAAATTGAACTTCGAAGGAATATTGGCCGAAATGAGCGTATTGAATTCGTATCGGTTAGGCGCCGTTTCGGTATGAACCACCCAATCGATGCACTCCTCCCCCTCGACGAACACATATTGATCTTTGAATTCGTTTTGTTGTGCAACGACTTTATACAATAAGAGCCCTTTGTGCTTGGAGGTATTGCGGATACGAACCGTCGTTTCATATTTTTCGCGACTCTTTTCGCGCACCAATACGGTCTGAGGCTGCTCTATCTCAAAAACCGGTACCGAGACCGAGTCCATCCATACAGGTAGGAATTCCTCAAAAGGCACCTCCGTCAACAAACTTAAGGAGTCGATCAGCGTATTGAAGCTGACATTTCTGAAACTGTGTGATTCGATAAACCGGTAGAGGTAATCTTGGAAATCGTTTCGCGTAACCATACGCTCTCCTCTTCTGAAGAGTTCGTCCGCCTTCAGGGCGATCAAATCATTGCGCAATTTGAGCATGTTCGGATCATCGAGTAATTGGCGGAAAGAGTTCTGGCGCAAAAACAAGTTGACTTTCTCCTGGTTGGAAATTCCGTTGTAATTGCGAATCCAATCCTCCGAGGAGTTGGGTACGATGTATAACTCGAGTAACCGGTTTGCAAACGCCCATTCGTCCGAGTAGATGTTAACCCGGAAATTGAATAGCTGAGGGAAGATATAGTAGGGGTTGTTTTTCTGTGTGAGTTCCGCTTTTCCTCCCATCTGGCTATTGAAGTTGAATCCTCCGGTCGAGAAGGTGAACTGCCTGATTGCAATTTCAAGCACCTCCACCTTTATTTCGAGATCGGTACGTTGCCTACGGTCATATTTGCGCCATTTCATGCGCTGTTGCAATTGCTGTGATAATACAACCGGACTAAAATTGTATGCTCTTTCCTTGATAAAGATCAGTTCCGGCTGAATACACTCCTGAGCCATGCTCCAAAGGCGTTCGTAATGAGCGAACTGCGCCGGCACCTCAACGGCCGCTAAGCGGGAGAAGGGGTATTTCAATCGGCGGCTACTCTCAAACATATCCTTCGCAGCGGTGATGAGTGCCGGAATCGTATCGCGGATAGAATCAAGCGATTGGGTGATAAAATCGTGTCCCCTGAAGTGCCATCGTTCGTAGCTGACAGAATCCACTACAAGCGATTTTTTCTCATAATCGCCAATCACCAAAGATGTCGCAATCATCGGTACGGAGCTGTTGAAACGCCATGTATTCGTCACACTGTCTGTTTCACAACTTCCCTGCGAAACGGGAGTAAGTCCCGCCAACGGTTTCACGGAGAGTGAATAGTCGGCAAAGAAGGATTGCTGCCAATCGGGATGCTCGGCGCTGTACGAGGTACCCGGACGCGGATACCAATAACATTCGGGTATCAACATCAGGAAGCGGGGGGTGACAAAGGCATATTGTTTGTCGACATTGAACATCATGACATTCTGAGTCTTATTAAACTCCTCTGCTTCAATATCGAGGTAACAGAAGTGTCGGTTGATCGTTCCGCCGTAATCGAATGACAACTGTAGGGTATCCCCTGCGGCAATCTCTTTTTCAGGCTCGATGCAAATAATCTGCGCTTCACGACGATACGGCACCTGCCTGTTATCCAGTTTCAAATTCCGCAATTTCAATCCCGGGTTAAGGGTGAAAATCAGTTCTTTCGTGTTTTGCAATGCCACTCCTTTGAAAATGAGGGTAGAGGAAACGGAATCAGGGTGTTGTGTCAGGGAAATATCATAATGCAAAGGTCGGATTACGGCTCCACGCGCATAGTTATTGTTGAGGGTCAGGAAGTTTTCACGGTCATCCTCCACCTGATTGTATCCGGAAATATAGAAATACATCGTGCTGAAGCCAGACCCGAGAAGAAGTAGCGTAACCAACAGCGAGATGTGTTTGCCGCGACGGGTATTGGGTAATCGTTCCAACTTAAAGATGGTCAGTCCGATCAGTCCCAGCCCGAGCAAGAGATACATCCCCCGAAGCATTAAGATCTGATGCAGATTGGTGAATCCCACAACGTCTGATTTCATCAACGGAAGATTATACCCGATATAATCGAACAGGTAATAGCACTTTTCCTTCACATAAAACAAGGTGAAGGCGATATAACCCAATAACAGGACAAACGTGATGCCTTGATTTTTGAGCAATGTCATCATGAAGTAAGAGAGTCCGATGATAAAAACAAGGGTAGGTACAGAGATGACGAAGAAATAGAAAACAGATGCACTCCAATCAATCCAAGCCTCATCGATCAAGCTGTTCATCACCAACCCGATCGCCAACGCAACGAGGTTTAGGCCCAAGAACATCTGGAGCGTTCCCCACGTCTTCCCTATTACATACGCCACGTTACTCATCGGCTTGACGAAGAACACCTCCGAGGTATCTAGTTTCTTATCCCTTTTAATGAAGTCGGATGCCAGGAAAATCGCAATGATGGCCTGTCCCACATTCAGAAAAAGCAGGTTCATATAAGGGATGTTGGAGGGGATGGCACGGAGCGTCCACTCGGGGGATTCCTTCAGGAAAATCCAGTTGAAAAAACAGATCGGCACCAGGGAGAGTATCGCGAAAATCCGAAAGAACCAACTCCTGAAGAGAAGTTTACGCTCGTATCTGGCTACGGAATTGATGGTTGTAAATAAGCTCATTGTGTGTGTTTCTGTGTACCGTTAGGCATTGCGCCATAGGTCAAGGTTGTTTTCCATATAATAAACATAGGCGTGCTCTAGATTCGGATCGTATAGCTCTGCTTCGGGACACGGTTTGTTCTGCGAAACGATCTGGACGTCCCACCCTCCCGCAATGGGAATGGTAGAAGTGATGGGAAACCGTTCATTGAGATCCTGAAACTGCTCTTCGCGGATTCGGGCTCGCCACACTTTCCCTTTCGCTTGTTTGGTAATCTCCTGAGGAGAACCGATGAAGGAGAGTTGTCCTTTATTAAGTAGGGCCATCTGGTTACAGGAGCTTGAGATATCTCCCACAATGTGCGTGGAGAGAATGATCGTTACATCATCTTCGGTGGCTTGTGAGAGTAGGTTTCTGAACCGGATACGCTCTTCGGGGTCGAGGCCCGTGGTGGGTTCGTCCACGATAATCAGTTTAGGCTGATGGATGAGCGCCTGGGCAATCCCGAGACGTCTTTTCATTCCACCGGACAATTTGTTCGCCGCACGGTCTCGTACTTCGAAAAGCCCCACCGAATCAAGCATCTTATCCACTCGCTCTTTTCGTTCACTCCGTTTGGTGATTCCCGAAAGAGAGGCCGCATAATCCAGAAATTCCCAGGTTTTATACCCTGCGAAAAAACGAAAATCCTGCGGCAGGTAGCCGATGATCCGACGTGCCTCCTCTCTTTGCTTGAGCAGATCGTATCCATACATCTCAATACTGCCCGAGGTGGGTTCCATCAATGCGACAAGAATACGGATCAGCGTGGATTTACCGGCTCCGTTGGGACCGAGTAATCCGAACATACCGGGCAAGATTTCAAGGTTGACATCTTTCAAAGCGTGATTTCCGTTGGGGTAGACTTTATTTACTCCTTTAATGATGATACTCATATCGTGTGACTTCTGGTGGTGTTTTTCTGTAAACGTGATTCCGGGTAATGTGATTTATTCAACCCCTTTTATTCACTTTCGGTATTCTCTATTTTGATGTATGTAAGTTGGTTAGTCTCACGATACTCCAACAAATAAACATTAAAAATATCAATATAATGATAATTTTAATGTTTATTAAATATTAACTTGCGTTTAAGAATTCACCCGTTCTGTTGGATTCTTTCGAGAAATCCCCACGGCAATTAACCCCCTCATTGTGAATAATTCTCCTAAACAGGGATGTGATTTCAATGATATTTTTTATCTTCATCAAATTCATCGATCCTGTTTTACGAAATCATATATCATGTATAAAATTCACAGCAACCTTTTTATCTTCGTCGGTATTCTTCTTATTCTCTTTTTGTTCATCCTCTATTTCACCTCCTCAGACGGCTTGGTGGGTATCGATGGATTGCTTCTTTTTATTGGAGGAATATTGATGATCTTAGTGGGAATCTTGCTGCGATGGAAAGACAAATGGTAAGACAGATCTTAAAAATGAGTCATTATGAAACAACTTAGAACCTCTCGCGAGATGTATTACGTCAATATATTGGTAATACTATTTAGTATCGGTATGCTTATTTATGTTTTCCTGCATCAGAATTACCTCCTTCTGTTCAATATCATCCCCACGCTGGTTTTGTACTATTTTCTAAATCGCCGTTATCGGATAGATCATGAAAAAATCGTCGTTCAGAACGGCTGCTGGGATGCGGTTTGTTTGAAAAAAGAGATTCCGCTCGGCTCAATCCTCCAAGTCGACGTTGCCCGTAAGCATTCGGGGGATGTGAAGAGCTTGACCATCCGTTACCTAAAGAACGGTTATCGCTCGTGGACTACCATCAATGATACCGATCTGAAGAGCCTGCTTCATTTGCTGGAAAAAAGCATACCGGAAAAGATCGCCGTTTAGGATCTTCAGGAATTCAATTTCACACCAAGACACTTCTATATTCCAAGACATTGTTCTGGAATATAGAAGTGTTTTATTATTTTTGATTCTGAGTAAGATTAAAACGAAGATAGAATCCGATGCAACCATGGAGCGGATAGAAGAACTTTGTCCATTGGTGCAGGATTGTATTCCCAAAAACGACCGTTATCTGATCGAACCTGACCTATCAACCTCATTAATTGAAGAATATGAGGAAGAGTATTATCCGATTTACACCCCTTCTTTAATTGAAGTAATTAAATTGAGAATGCTCGAAATGGGAAAATTAAATATCGACGCAAGCATTGTGCTTGGAGTATAAATCAGTTAATTTCTTTATGGAAAACATTATCAACCAACCCAAAAAAGATTATTTCGAACCATCGCATACAGCCGAGCACCTGCTCAATCAAACCATGGTGCGGATGTTCGGATGTGAACGTTCGCGAAATGCCCACATCGAAAGGAAAAAAAGTAAATGCGACTATATCCTCACGGAAGCCCCGACGGAAGATCAATTAAAAGAGGTGGAAGCACGTGTGAACGAACAGATCAGACGTAATCTGGCGGTTACCTCCGAACTCGTCAGCCGGGAACAGTTGCCCGAAGGGGTGGATTTGAGCAAATTGCCCGAAGATGCAAGCGAAACGTTGCGCATCGTCAGAATCGGCGACTACGACATCTGTGCCTGCATCGGCAGTCATGTGGAAAATACTTCTGAGATCGGCTTCTTTAAGATCCTCTCTTCCGACTTCGAGGAGGGAAGATTGCGAATGAGATGGAAAATTATTCCCGAATGCCTTTAACCTTGAGTTGGTGAAATAAATACATTGAAAAGGGTAACCGGATTTTTGTTTTTTTGAGGTGTATCTTCAATTTTATTGCTTTAAACTATTGTCCAATAGCACAAAAAGATATACTTTTGCACACTGATTCCGATAAAGGCAAAAAAGAGGTGGCTTAAACAAAGCTGAGAAAAAACCCGCCTTGCGGAGATAACCTGTATAATAATTATAACAGATGTACGTAATCGTTGAGATTCAGGGACAGCAGTTCAAAGCGGAAGCTGGAAAAAAACTGTATGTTCACCACATCGCAGAAGCAACTAACGGTGCTGAAGTAGTATTCGACAAAGTTCTTCTTGCAGACAAAGATGGCGTTGTAACAGTTGGTGCTCCAGTTGTTGAAGGCGCGAAGGTAGTATGCGAAGTTATCGCTCCTATCATCAAAGGTGAGAAAGTAATCGTTTTCCACAAAAAACGTAGAAAAGGTTACAGAAAACGCAATGGCCACCGCCAGCAGTTTACTCAGGTGTTAATTAAAGAAGTAGTAGCTTAATCATTAAATTTTAGAAGAAAATGGCTCACAAAAAAGGTGTCGGTAGTTCTAAGAACGGACGCGAATCCGAAAGCAAACGATTAGGCGTAAAAATCTTCGGTGGACAGTTTGCAAAAGCTGGTAACATCATCGTACGCCAGAGAGGTACAACTCACCATCCAGGTGAAAATGTAGGTATTGGTAAAGACCACACTTTGTTCGCTCTTGTAGACGGAACAGTGTCTTTCCGCAAAAAAGGTGAAAACCGTTCTTACATTTCTGTAGAACCTCTAAACTAATCTTTCAGAGTTTACCTCGAGATAAGAAAAGAGACTGAGCTCCCGTTTTTTACACTATGTAGAAAACGGGAGTTTCTATTTTTATTTATCTTTGTCGATATAATTAAGAATACTAATGACAAGGCATCTCTCCCACCGGGAAACGATGCCGGTTATAGACCTATAGAGATTATGCTAACGCTAAACGTAATTAAGGAGAATCCGGAAGAAGTAATCGCCCGATTAGCCAAAAAGCATTTCGATGCTCGCGAAGTTATCGAGAAAATTATCGAGTTGGATAAAACTCGCCGTACTGCTCAGGCAGAAGTTGACAAAAATCTTGCTGAAGTGAATGCTTTGTCCAAATCAGTGGGCATGTTCATGAAAGAGGGCAAGAAAGAGGAAGCTGAATCGGCTAAGGCTCGCGTAGCAGAGTTGAAAGAGGTGAACAAAAAAGATGAATCATTGATGAAGGATGCTGAATCTGAAATGACTCAGCTGCTTTATACGATCCCGAATCTTCCTCACGTTTCGGTTCCGGAAGGAAAACATGCCGAAGATAACGTGATTGAACGTACAGGCGGTCCGATGCCTCACTTGATGGAAGATGCCCTTCCACACTGGGATATCGCGAAGAAATTCGATCTGATCGACTTCGAACTGGGTGTTAAGATCACCGGTGCGGGATTCCCTGTATATAAAGGTAAAGGCGCTCGTCTTCAGCGTGCCCTTATCAATTTCTTCCTGGACAATGCCCGCGATGCCGGTTACCTTGAAGTACAGCCCCCTTATGTTGTGAACGAAGCTTCCGGTTACGGTACAGGCCAGCTTCCGGATAAAGAGGGACAGATGTATCACTGCACGGAAGATAATTTGTATCTGATCCCGACAGCCGAAGTTCCGGTAACGAATATCTATCGCGATGTAATCTTGAGCGAGAAAGAGCTTCCGATCAAGAATACGGCGTATTCGGCTTGTTTCCGTCGTGAAGCAGGTTCTTACGGTAAGGACGTACGCGGTTTGAACCGTCTTCATCAGTTTGACAAAGTGGAAATCGTACGCATCGCTCACCCGGATACCTCTTACCGGGATCTTGACGAAATGGTTTCGTATGTACAGACGTTGGTTGAGAAATTGGAATTGCCTTGGAGAATCCTTCGTCTTTGCGGTGGAGACATGAGCTTCACGTCTGCTTTGACGTTCGATTTCGAAGTGTATTCCGCAGCTCAGAAACGTTGGTTGGAAGTTTCATCGGTTTCTAACTTCGAAAGTTATCAGGCAAACCGTCTGAAATGCCGTTTCAAAGGCGATGACAAGAAAACTCAGTTGGCACACACCTTGAACGGTTCGGCACTTGCTTTGCCGCGCATCGTTGCCGCTTTGCTTGAGAACCATCAACAGCCGGACGGTCGCGTGAAGATACCGGCAGCTTTGGTACCTTATACAGGCTTCGAATACATCGACTAAAATATACGAATCCCCTCCCCCGTTAGAACTCATTTCAGGGGAATCGGAATACTATTTAAGCGAACAGGAACATCCGTTTCTGTTCGCTTTTTTTATACCTGTTAAAGTCATCAGATTGTCATATTGTTTATTTTACTTTATTTTTGAATTCATAAATTAAATAGGTAATTTAGTGGATAAATCGTTTTTTATCAGCAATTTGCTATTGTATAATCTACTAAATTATTTATCATGAGGAAATTTACGCTTTCATTAACCGCTTTGTTTATGGTCGCTTCCTCTTTCGGAGCAACCGGTTTGCAGAGCCAGTCACAAACGACAGCTACGACACTCACGCTGCCTTATGTCAATGCGATGGATGCATTGAACGGAATCGGAGATGCCACTACTTCGGGATCTACAATGCCAAACCTCACTGCAGACCACATCACTGCTCTTGGATTTATAAAAGAAGCTTCCACGCTGGCTTCCGCAGGGGGAATGATCAAATTCTCAACAGGTAGTACTTCCGGTTCAATGACCACCTATCCGGTAGCGACGGGAACTGCCAAAGCCATCAAAATCTCTTTCGATGCGACAGCTTGGGCTCAGACCTCCACTTCAAAGCCATCCGCCGTAAAAATTACCTACGGAAGCCAAACCAAGACAATCAGCATCGCACACAAGGAGAAGCTTGGTTTTCCGGTAGAAGCAAGCGATATGGTTAACTATTCTGAAACGTTCACCGCGATCGCAGAACCCACTCCGATTACATTTGAAGCACTGGCCAATACCGATCGTCGTTTCTTTATGGACAACCTTGCCATCGAAGAATCCGCCGCGGTGGTAGAAACAACTACTGCGGAACCGATCTTACCTTCAGACGACACATTCTATGAATCGATGACGATCACCATCGCTTCCGGTACGTTGGGTGCAACCATTCGATATACGGTTGACGGAACAGACCCATCCACTACTGTGGGAACGCTCTATACGGCACCTTTCCAAATCACAGAAACCACTACGGTGAAGGCTATCGCTTATAAAGATGGACTCGCCCCAAGTGAAATCGCATCAGAAACTTATACCAAAGGAGTAATCACCGACGTACCGAACATCGCCGGACTGAGAGCAGGCACGGCTGGAAATGTATACAGAGTAACCGGCGAAGCTGTTGTTACAATGGTATCGGTAAACAATGGCAAAGTCACAATGCACATTCAAGATGCTACGGGTGCGATCGTAGTGTATGACGATGATTCCACTTTGGGCATCACGTATAAAGAGGGCGATGGTATTACCGGAATTTGCGGCGAATTGACGGTGTATAATGAGATGTTGGAACTGGAACCGGAATTACCGGGAAGTGCACCAACGTCAACCGGAAACGTTGTGACTCCGGTAGCGATAAAATTGGATGAGCTTTCTAAATACCCCGCTCAGTTAGTGAAGCTATCTGAGGTAACAATCGGAGGAACAGGCAATTTTGTCATATCCAAATCATACAATCTGAACGGAGCTACCAACCCGGTACTTCGCACACAATATCCGGATGTGGATTACATCGGAAAACCGATCCCGACCGTTCCGGTAAATCTTATCGGCGTAGTGATCAACTATAAGAGCACTCAGCAGATCGTACCGCGTTCAGAAGCGGATATTCAGATTATCAGCGGTATCGGAACCGTGAATACGGAGAAACACAGCATCTATGTACAGAATGGCAAACTGATGGTTTCAGCTCCTGCAGGAGAAAAAATCGAGGTTTATTCCGTTATGGGACAAAAGATCACAACGCGAATCGCCAACGCTCATGTAACAGAGATCGACGGCATCGATGTACCGCAGATGGTAATCGTACGCGTAGGAAATAAAACAAAAAAGGTAATCATTAAATAATAATTACCTCGACATTAAACAAGAGAACGGCCGGAAGATCACCTATGACGCTTCCGGCCGTTCCTTTTTCTTTTTAGTAGATTAGTTCGCCGATACCCTGACGAACAATTACCGGCTCTTCACCCGTAAGATCAACAACCGTAGTGGGAGCATTATTGCCATACCCCCCGTCTATAACGGCATCTACGCTGTGTTGATATTTTTCGAAAATCAATTCGGGATCCGTAGTATATTCAATCACCTCATCTTCATCTTTGATGGAAGCAGTCAGAATGGGGTTTTCCAACTCCTTTACCAACGTGCGGATGATGTTGTTATCGGGCACACGGATACCCACTGTTTTACGCATCTTGTAAAGCTTTGGCAGGTTATTACTCGCATCCAGAATGAAGGTGAACGGCCCCGGCAGGTTCTTCTTCAGAATCTTAAACTGATTCTTATTGACATTGGCGTACTCGCTGATGTTACTCAGGTCGTAACAAATAATCGATAAAAGCGCTTTCTGCGCCTCTACACCCCGGTATTTATAAATCTTCTCGACAGCACGGGCATTCAACGCATCGCAACCCATCGCATACACAGAGTCGGTCGGATAAATAACGGTTCCCCCCTCTTTTAGTATCTTGATTACTTTATCCAATTCCCGTTCATTGGGATTCTCAGGATAAATTTTTATGAACGTTGCCATATCATTTTATTTACGCATATTACTATCTGTTAAACAACGAAAAAGGCAGAATGTTTCAACAAAAGAGGGCAGATCTCACGACCTGCCCTCTTCATATAGTAAAAACAACTAATTATTCAGCTTTTGGTTCTTCAGTTGCCACGTCGCTCCAATCTGTCGAAGCCATACGTTTGTAGCTCTTATAACGATATTTCGCATTTTCTTCGGCTGCTTTAAACAACTCTGAAGCTTCCTGTGGGAATGTTTTCAACAATGATGTGTAACGAGCTTCACCCATTAGGAAGTCCTGGAACTTATCCCACTGTGGCTCTTTCGAGTCAAGAGAGAATGGATTCTGTCCCTGTTCTTCCAATTCCGGATTGAATCTCCACAACTGCCAGTAACCACATTCTACGGCACGTTTCATCTCATCCTGCGCTTTACCCATACCCGCTTTCGGATAGTGAGAGATACATGGAGAGTAAGCGATGATCAAAGAAGGTCCGTCATAAGCCTCAGCCTCGCGGATCGCTTTCAATGTCTGTGCTTGGTTAGCTCCCATTGCAATCTGTGCAACATATACGTAACCGTAAGTCGTAGCCATCAGACCAAGGTCTTTTTTACGTACCCGTTTACCTGAAGCCGCAAATTTAGCTACCGCTCCTACCGGAGTAGATTTAGATGACTGACCACCTGTGTTCGAATAGATTTCAGTATCCACTACCAGGATGTTAACGTTTTTGCCAGATGCGATCACATGGTCAAGACCACCGTAACCGATATCGTATGCCCAACCGTCACCACCGATAATCCACTGAGATTTCTTGATCAGGTATTGTTTCAATTTCAAGATCTCTTTGCAGATATCGCAAGAACATGCTTCCAAAGCAGGAATCAAACGAGCAGCCAATTCAACTGTCGCATCAGCGTTATTCTGATTTTCGATCCACTCTGTAAACATCGCTTTCAACTCAGGAGTGCAACACTCACAAGTATCGGCTTCGTTCATCAGACGTTCGATGCGAGAACGCATTTTCTCTACCGCCAACAACATACCCAAACCGAATTCAGCATTGTCTTCGAACAGTGAGTTCGCCCAAGCCGGACCGTGTCCTTTTTCATTCTTCGTGTATGGAGTTGAAGGAGCCGAACCTGAATAGATAGAAGTACAACCCGTAGCGTTTGCAATCATCTGACGGTCGCCGAACAACTGAGAGATCAATTTGATATATGGTGTCTCACCACAACCCGCACAAGCTCCGGAGAACTCGAACAAAGGTGTTGCGAACTGAGAATTTTTCACATTCGATTTCGTATCCACAAGATGCTGTTTGCTCTTCACGTTTTTCACCATGTAAGCAAAGTTAGCAGCTTCCGGCATCTCCTGAGCAAGCGGTTTCATAACCAATGCTTTCTCACCTTTTTTACCCGGACAGATGTCAACACAGTTGTCACAACCTGTACAGTCAAGTGGAGAAACCTGAATACGGAATTCAAGACCTGCGAAATCTTTACCTGTAGCTTTCAATGCAGCGCCTTCAACCGGCATACCCGCTTTCTCTTCCGGTGTCAACAAGAACGGACGGATGGCAGCGTGCGGACAAACCAAAGCACATTGATTACACTGGATACAGTTTTCAGAAACCCATTCAGGAACATAAGCCGCGATACCACGTTTTTCGTAAGCAGCCGTACCTTGATCCCAAGTACCGTCTTCGCGACCTTTGAATGCAGATACAGGAAGATCATAACCTTTCTGTGCATTGATCGGTTCAACGATATCTTTGATAAATGCAGGAACATCGCCCTCTTTCGTTTCTGTTGCAGGAATCAGGTTAGCCCATTCAGCAGGGATTTCAACCTCTACATATTCGCCACCGCGATCTACAGCCTGGAAGTTTTTGTTTACAACATCTTCTCCTTTTTTACCGTAAGATTTCACGATCGCCTTCTTCATCTTCTCTACCGCCAATTCGTAAGGGATTACGTTTGCGATTTTGAAGAATGCCGACTGAAGAATTGTATTTGTACGGTTACCCAAACCGATTTCACGTGCGATAGCCGTCGCATTGATGATATACATCTTGATATTGTTAGCAGCAAGATACTGTTTCACATTATCAGGAAGTTGTTTCTTCGTTTCCTCAGCATTCCAAATCGAGTTCAAAAGGAAAGTACCGTTTTTCTTCAAACCTTTCGTTACATCATACATATGAAGGTATGCCGGAACGTGGCAAGCTACGAAGTCAGGCGTATTTACCAAATAAGTCGAGCGGATCGGATGATCACCGAAACGAAGGTGAGAACAAGTGAAACCACCTGATTTCTTCGAGTCGTAAGCGAAGTAAGCCTGGCAATATTTCGTTGTATTGTCACCGATGATTTTGATGGAGTTTTTGTTAGCACCAACCGTACCGTCGGCACCCAAACCATAGAATTTCGCTTCGTAAGCCCCTTCTGCCAATTCCAATTCAGGAAGAACAGGCAGTGAAGTGAACGTAACGTCATCAACGATACCGATTGTGAAACCGTTTTTAGGTTCGTTCATCGCCAAGTTGTTGAATACGGATACGATCTGCGAAGGAGTCGTGTCTTTAGAAGACAAACCGTAACGTCCACCCACCACGATCGGAGCGTTTTCTGTTCCGTAAAGAACATCTTTCACATCCAGGTAAAGCGGTTCGCCGGTAGCTCCCGGTTCTTTCGTACGATCCAATACAGCGATACGTTTCACTGTTTTAGGAAGTGCTGCAAGGAAATGTTTCGCTGAGAACGGACGATACAAGTGAACTGAGATCAAACCGACCTTCTCGCCTTTCGCACGAAGGTAATCGATCGCTTCACGAGTAGCTTCAGTTACAGAACCCATCGCGATAATCACGCGGTCTGCATCTTCAGCTCCGTAATAATCGAAGATATTATATGAACGGCCTGTAACCGTAGCTAGTTTGTCCATATATTCCTGTACGATTTCAGGAATAGCATCGTAGAAAGGATTAGAAGCTTCACGCGCCTGGAAGAAGATATCTTCATTCTGAGCGGTACCGCGGGCAACCGGATTTTCCGGATTGATAGCACGGCTACGGAATTCCTCCAATTTCTCCCAGTTGATAAACTGCGCCAGATCCTCATTCTCAAGAGTTTCAATTTTCTGAATCTCATGAGACGTACGGAAACCGTCAAAGAAATGAACGAAAGGTACACGAGTTTCAAGGGTTGCAAGATGAGCGACACCTGCCAGGTCCATTACTTCCTGTACAGAACCTGTACAGAACATTGCGAAACCGGTCTGACGTGCAGCCATAACGTCCTGATGATCCCCAAAAATAGAAAGTGCATGCGATGCAAGGGTACGGGCAGACACGTGGAATACACATGGCAACAACTCACCTGCAATCTTATACATATTCGGAATCATAAGCAACAGACCCTGAGAAGCAGTAAACGTTGTAGTCAACGCACCTGCCTGAAGGGCTCCGTGAACAGCTCCGGCAGCTCCTGCCTCAGACTGCATCTCTTCAACTTTAACCGTCTCACCGAAGATGTTTTTTCTTCCGTTGGCAGCCCATTCGTCTACGTACTCGGCCATAGTCGAAGATGGTGTGATAGGATAAATCGAAGCAACTTCACTGAACATATAAGCTATATGCGCAGCGGCCTGATTACCGTCACATGTTAAGAATTTCTTTTGTTTGGTCATATTCTTAATTATTTTAGAAATAATAATTAACTGGTTATTATAAGTATAGCATGTATGCGATGAACGAATCATCAGATAACACACTGATTTGAGTCCTGTTTATTAATAAAGGAAGCCGAACAACCACAACGGAATCACATTCCCTTTGCCGATCTCCAGGTCATCCATTACATACAAATGATCTTCGCTCTCCTTTACGCGCATCGTTTTATCGCCGATGCGGAAATTGTACTTCTGGTTTACATAAAATTGGAAATTCTTCTCTATCCCTTTATTAAGGCGATTGTCTTTATGCAAACAATTGTAGAAGAAGGTTTCCCGAAGGCCCTGTTGCTCCACTTTCGCCGGACGAATCGGATACATCAGATTGGTATTATGCATGTATACCATTGACGGCTTCTTGGGATAATCCTCGTTCTCATGATAAAGCATATTGATCAGACGGGCGTCTTTCAAATACTTTATATAATTAACGACAGTAGCCCGTGAAGTGTTTATTTCGTTTGCCAATTGACTTACATTGGGCACACATGGAGCTTTTACGGCCAAAAGATACAACAGTTTGCGTATTTTCCACAAATATGTGAGCTCAATCTGTTTCAATAATACGATATCCACCTCCAAGGTCATATTCATCGTTTTCAGCAGATTCTCTGAGAAATTCCGTTTCTCAAGAAAAAAAGGATAAAACCCGTGATGCAGGTAATCCTGCAAGAAAGCCAACGGTTTCACTTTGGAACAGATCTCCGCCGCTATCGCTTCATGGTCTGCCACGATCTCCTCGAGTTTGTAGGAATGAAAATCCGTTCCCGTCATCATATTCAGAAATTCCCGAAAGGAAAATCCACGTAAGTTATATGAATCGACGATTCCCGAAAGAATGGGATTCTCTTCCTTTAACCGCATGACAGAAGAGCCTGTAAAAACGACTTTTAATTCGGGTAGTGTTTCATAGATGTACTTCAACTCTTCCGACCAACCCGGATATTTAAAAACCTGATCTATCAAAAGAGTTTTCCCTCCTTTAAGCCAAAATTCCGTTGCAAATTCACGAAGTGTTTTGCCCGTGAAATAGAAATGATTCAGGTTGATATACAAACAACTCCGATCGGTGCCGAAATTTTCTTTCGCATACTGGATTAGAAAAGTGGTCTTTCCCACTCCGCGAGTACCTTTGATACCTATCAAACGGCTACTCCAGTCAATCTCATCCATTAACTCCCGTCTTACAGGCGAATTAATATGCTCAACTAAATACTTATGTGTTCTGAAGAATGCTTCCACTAATCTGGTTTTTAAACATCACAAATGTAAATAAAAAAGAGAATTATGCAAACTCGACATTACAATTTATCTCACAGATTGTAAAAACAAGATAGCAATTTGATTATATTATATAAGTAAAACGCGGATTAGCACTTGCAGTTTAATACCCTCCCTAAACATTTTATTAGAAAAACGAGATCCAAAAATAAAATATTGTTAATCACAGAAAGATTTCAAACGCATCCACTTGCAATCTTCAAAAAACGCTCTACATTTGCAATGTGTTTTTCATGGTATTAGATTTAAGGTTAATAAAGATTGGTTGTCGTGAGACAACCATTTCTTTTTTGTAGCCACTTCATCCTAAAATAGAGTAAGCACCCTCACCCAGATACAACTCTTTTCCGTATCCTTCCAACCTCTTTTTTAGCTATATTTGAATCTCCAAATTATCGTTCGATAAAAGAAACTTAGCCAAAAGAACCGTTTCTTCTGTTCGATTCACTGTTAGACTTATCCCTTTAAAATAAATTTTTGTGATATACGAGAATGAGCCGGAAATGCAGAAACGCATAATGGCATTAGCTAAAATAGGCTATTTCAAAGCAGATGTCGAAAACAGCACATTATTCTGCTCTGATTATATATGTGAACTTCTGGATTTAAAAGAAAACAACCTCTCTTTTGATGAGTTTTTCGGTCGGATCGACTCACCCTATCGTGAAAAGTTGATGGAGCGATTTACTGCTGAATCGATGAAGTACGAAATGGCCCCTTGCACCTTTCCTCTTCACACAAAACAAGGAACCCTGTGGATGCACGCCTGCATCGCCGAATCGGTTTCGGAAGATAGAAAACCGTGCGGCTACCTTCAATGTGCACCGAATCAAGAAGAGTTTCAAAACCGCGACACCGATTTAAAAGAGAGCAATGAGTTACGAGAGAAGAGACATTTGCAGAATCTATATGATCATATGCCGGTAGGTTATTGCCGGATTAAACTAATCTGCGATGAAAACGATATCCCTTATGATTACATTATCGTTGAAATGAATCAGATCGGTTTGAACTTGACCAAGTCTGAAAACAAAGATTTTATCGGTCGACCTGCATCAGAATGCGGACTGAATCTAAAGAACAGACTCCCATGCTTCATAAACCTCATTAAGTCCGAGAGATATAAAACTTTCGATTTCATGTTCCCCAATAATGACACTTATGGAAAATCGATCTTATGTGCCTCTGGTGAAAATGAACTGATTATTTTCTTTTCAGATATGACGGAGACAATACGGGCTCGCAATGAGCGCGACAGATCCGAGAAAAAACTTCTGACGATTTATGAGAATATTCCGCTCGGAATTGAGCTTTATGATAAAGATGGAACGTTACTGGATCTCAATAAAAAAGACTTGGATTTGTTCGGAGTGAAGAAAAAAGAGGATGCTCTCGGGGTAAATCTATTCGACAATCCAAACTTGCCGGATGAGTTCAAAAATAGAATCAGAAATGGTAATTCAGCTCATTATACATTTAAATATAATTTCTCCAATATCGCAGATTATTACGATACGAAACGAAAAGGCGAGATTGAACTGATTACAAAAGCTACCGTTCTGTATGATGAGCATCAGAACATATCCAATTACCTCCTTATCAATATCGATAATACGGAGCAAAGTATCGCTTACAACCGAATACAGGATTTTGAGAATCTCTTCTCTGCGATTGCAGACTTTGCAAAGGTGGGATATGCCAAACTGAATATGCTTTCAAAAGAGGGATTTGCAATCAACCAATGGTATAAGAATTTTGAGGAAGATCCAAAAACACCGGTTCATGAAATAATTGGTATTTATCAGCGTATGCATCCTGATGACAGAAAAAAAATGTTGGATTTTTTCAAAGAGGCAATGCGAGGAGAAGCTTCTCTGATATCTTCTCAAAATCGTATTCTCACAAAAGACGATACCTGGCGTTGGCTTCACAACCACGTGATGGTGACAGAATTTGCTCCCGAAAAAGGTGTGATTGAAATTATTGGAATAAACATTGATATCACTCAACAGAAACTAATTGAAGAGCAATTGATTAAGGCAAAGGAAGAAGCGGAGTCTCTTGACAAAACCAAATCTGCATTTATCGCGAATATGAGTCACGAAATCAGGACACCACTGAATGCGATCGTCGGATTCTCCAACCTATTGGCACAGACGACGGACGAAGAGGAGAAGAAGAGTTTCGTTAGGATTATCGAGAAAAACAATGAGTTGTTATTACAACTGATCTCCGATATTCTTGATCTTTCGAAAATCGAGGCTCAGACGCTCGATTTCAATCAAGATAAGGTGGATATAACTGTTTTATGCAATGAAATCGCGTATTCTTTTTCTCACAAAACAGCGCCAAATGTTGAAATCAAATCATTACCCGGATCGAGTAGTTTCTTTATCGAAACAGATCGCATCAGATTACATCAGGTCTTGTCAAATCTAATGAGCAATGCGATTAAGTTTACAGAAAAAGGGAGCGTATCCCTTGGATACACTATCCAAGGCGAGCACGAAGTGGAATTTTACGTAGAAGATACGGGATGTGGAATACCTCAGGATAAATTACCCCAAGTATTTGACAGATTCATTAAACTGAATAAATTCATTCCGGGCACGGGACTTGGACTGTCAATATGTAAAAACATTATCGAACAGATGGGAGGCTTTCTGAATGTAAATTCTGAAGAGGGTGTGGGATCACGATTTTATTTTCGTATACCTATAAAAATCTAATCGGAAACCTAATTATCATTTTTCTCATTTAGCCCCTTTTAAGATAAACCATTCTAAGTTTATTCTTTCCATAAAAAATCCGCATTCTCTCTTTCTTTCGAATTTGAGAATGCGGAAATATAATTCGCTACATTTTTAATTAATGGATTATTACTTTCTGTTTATTCACGATATAACAACCTTTTGATAACTGGTATGTTTTTTCCCCTACTATTTTTTCATCAATCAGTTTCATTCCTGATATAGTATAGATCTGTATTCGATCACTCTTTGCTGAATAGATTGTAAGCCCATCTTTTGATGTTACAATTCTGATTCCTCCACATTCATCTTCCATCTGATTTGAATCCACCCCTGTTATATTATCAAGGTTCACAAAAGTTTTCTTATATAACTCAACAGAATTAAATGTTATACAGTTATTTCCAGACATATTAATCAACATTCCTAAAGATACTGTTGTTGGTTCGGTTAGAGTGAAAGAAACCGTTTTATCCCCAAGCGGTGCTGAAGCAAATACCTCATCCTCTAAATTTGGGGTATCCGGCAAACCTTTTCCAGCTGCAACAGCTAAAAATGAACCGCCACTGCTAAATTCATTAAACGGTGTTACTTTCAAAATATAAGCTCCCGGCTCAAGATCTATGGTTTGATATAGTTTATGATTCACTAAATTTGCAAACCCATCCCATCCGGAAGTAACTGTAAGCGAGTTTCCCTTATTTGCATCTACATGAAAACAAGTTGTACCTCCTGCAGTAGCTACTGAATTCTCCATTATCCACGGAGACATTTCGGTTTCAGTTTCTAACGTCTGGAAGCGAGCCGTTCCTTTAATGAAAGAACCAGGAATATATCTGAACGGACGGGTTACATTCTTCAGATACGTAGACGTAATGTCTTTATTATCATCAAGATCCAACGAAAACACACCTTGTCCGATACCCCAAGCATCTCCGTCAGGTCCGAAGTTACTACGGATACCCGTATAACCGTTTCCTGAAAGATCGACCACATCGTCCGAACTTTGATTAAATTGATAATAAACCAATAACCCGGCAGATTTAGCAGCTGCAATATCCTTTAACGGAGCATTTGCAGTTTCCCGGATCTGTGCCAGTGTACGAGGTTGACTCCAAATTCTGAACTCATCAATCTGTGCTGCTAAAGGATATAAATCACCTCCTAACACAAAGCCTCCAGTCCAAGCTACAGGCAACACATCCAACGTTTTAGCCGCACCAATCACACCCCCATTTCTATAGAAAGTAACCGTTTTGTTATTATAAACAACGGCATAATGAGCCCATTCTCTTTCTTTTACAAAACCGCTACCGGAAGAAACACTTTTATTGCTCATTGACAGGGTCATCTCTCCATTTATGTTTGTTTTTAGAAGGACAGTGGATTCCGAATCACCCATTTTATGTGAGTAAGTGCTGTTTTTCCGTGCATTCATCCACCATTCGATGGTAAAGGAGGTTGGAGCAGCCGATTTAAATGGTCCAACGAATTTGACTTGATCATCTTTCCCGTCAAAATTCAGCGCTTGCTTTGCATCAGCATTACAAACAATCAACGCATTTTCATATTCCAACGTTGAAGTTCCCTTTTCATTCTGGGCTTCTAGTTTTACTTTGTATTTACCCGGAGATGTGATTTTAACAGTCGGAGTCTGACCATTCACTTCAAAGATTTTCGTGCCACTCTCTAAAGTCCATACCCATTTATCTGGAGAGTATTTTGATTGGTCAGTAAGAGTAAACGGCATATCTTTAAGAACAATTCCAGGTTGAACTTCAAAAGCAGCTTCAGGCATGCGTTTATCTACCACAATTTGATGTGTTATTTGATCTTTTCCTGCTTTATTTATCACCTCAAGCGTAACCTCATAAGTACCCTCCTTCAGATAAGAAGCTGCGGCATTTGCTGTGGTTGCCGTTTCTTGTTCCGCCCCCGGCATGCTCCACTTATAAGAAGCATTTGTTGCTTCACTATTATTTATGAAGCTTATCCTTTCGCCAACAGAAACACGAGTTGATGTGATTTGGAAAATCGCCTTTGGCAGGGCTAGTGGAGAAACAACAATTTGCTTGGTCATTTCTCTTTTTTTGTCATTCGCCCCATATGCTTCCAATGTCACATCAAATTCACCGGCTTCAGTGAAACATACGATCGGGTTTGCTACAGTAAGCTCTTTTTCGGTGGCATTCGGCAACAACCATCTATATCGCTGAGCTCCAGGGGTTGAATTATTTGTAAGCTTTATCTCTTGACCTACATATACTATTTCCGACGGAGTATTAAAATCAACCTTAAAATCACCCTCTTCCAATAATGTATTATTGATTTGCTCGGAATGGTTTGGATTTAGAAAAGAAGCGTGGTTGGCATTCTTTGCGTCTCGAAGCTTCACTTCTCCATCAATTTCAATAACATCCATTGGATAATAAGCCAACAAACGACTTTCGGCTTCGGGCATCCGAATCGGGATATTCATATACGCAGAAAGTTGTTCCGGTGTTCTTGCCTCATCCCAGATTCTAAATTCTTCCATCGCACCGGCAATTCCCTCTCTGCCATTTCTACCGATAGTAAAGGAACCGAAACCACCTAATCCGGAATTACGGGAAGAAGTCTTTGTCGCCTTTTCCACCCCGTTAATATAGATCTTAATGGTAGATCCTTTCACTACTACGGCAACGTGTTGCCATTTACCGGTTACAAAAGATTGTGAAGATGTATTTGTGCGTTCCTCTCCCGTAGACCATCCGGCTACCAGATTATTTTCGGCGGAAGCGTGAAATAAGAATGAACCCCATCCTGGTCCTATATGATAGTTCCAGTTGATAATATTATCAGGCTTTGTCCAGAATTCAAATGTTAGTTCCGTACGAAGCTCTGACAATACATTCGGAATCACAAATCCGGACTCGGAAAAAGTACGTACAAGATTATTCTCAAGTATCGGAGAAATGCTTATCTCATTACTCTTTGCTGATTCATATTCTTTGCTTTCCCTTGTATAAAGTGCTGTGATAGCATAATTTGTAAATACAGGTTCCTCTAATAAATATTCAGTTTGGGTAGCATCTAAACGTTTCAATAATGATCCGTTTTGATAAACATTATACCCACTCAATTCATAAGGAGTAGCAATCGGTGTACTCCAGGATAACTGTTGGGTACCATTCTGCTCTTTGGAAGAGAGATTTCGTGGTGCATGAATGGGTTCGCCCGGCACAACCATGGTTATTATTGTACGATTACCCGCACTCACTATTTCCATTCCCTCTTGGCCCAATTCGAAAGGAGTTTCTATACCCTGTAAATCGAATTCATAATCCATCAATGAACAGCTATATACTTTACCACTACCCATCGCCGAAGCTTTTGTTTCGATAATAAAGAAGTATTTCAGAGGCTTGCGTGTATTTAATTTGGATGATAAATCAGTGAGATCATATCCAAATTCCATCGGCTCATAATTCATTCCCGTCAGCCATTTTCCCAACATCGGAGTAGCAGCGTCAGCCGGGTCAGCATCAGCATCTCCTGCATTACGAAAATGTTCAAAAAGAATACTTTTCTCAGGCTTATCCGCATTCAAATTTTCAGAAACACCAGCACTCAGGCATATCTCACTTCTGTGAGAATAATCCATCTTGATTTTCAGTGTTCTCAAAGGTCTATAATCTTTACGAGCATAATATAGTTCGGGGGAATACCATCCACCCCAAGTACCATCCTCGTTCGTATTCACACGGGCATGTTTATATGGACAATAAATAAATCCTTGATTAGCCCATCCATTTCCCCATGAGTTTACAATGATCCAAGCCCCCCGTTCATCAGCACTTTCTTCACCGTAAATTCCATTACCATTCAAGTCAAACTCTATTCGGTCATCATATCCTACAATAGTTAAAGCATGGTCGACCTGCTTCCCCCAAGTTTTAATATATTTCAAGCCGCTTACTCCGGCTGCTTTATTGGCTTCTGTTCCATGAATAGACTCTTGAGTACAAGCACTTGCCACTCCAATCCCGGCAACTCCACCCGAAGAAAAGTCATCATCTCCAAAGTGATTCCAAAGCCAGTTCTTTAATAATTCGCGGCCCTCTTCTGTTTGTAAACTTAAAGTATTCCGAGTTCCGGAAATACGATTACTCATCGCAGAGTACCATTTATCATACCCTTGCATCCAACCGTAATCGGGATAGATCTCCTCTTGATATCCAAACAGCCGAGAGTAGGTTTTACCTCCATACACAATGGAGTTCGGAACTCCATTATCGCGTGCCATATTCTCCTTAGAGGAGCGTTGATTCGTTAACAACCAGGTAAAATGAGTTGGATAAACGTTTTCATCTTGCGCTGCATCGGCATCCCGTAACGAGTTAATCTCATGTGTAAACATATATCCAATACGTGATGCGGAACCGCAAGAGCCTCCATCTTGATTAAATACTGCAGGAAAATGCTTTGTATTGGCATTATTCCAATGAGATGGTCTGGATTCTCGGGATTTTACCCTTTTTGATTTCAATCGATTCAGAATCGTATGGGCATAAACTGAATCTTCCGCAGTCATCAAAGGTGTTTTGTAATCGGGGTATTTGGTATAATCTACCGGAACCGATTCCTGAGCCCTTAGTGCTACGGTTGGTATTATTGCAGAAGAGAGCAATAATACTTTCATTAAACGAGATTGTGTAGTGTTAATCATTGGTTTTAGATTCTCGTTAAACAATCTTGGCTCTGGTTCAAGAACCAAAGCCAAGGATAATTACTACTAGATTTATTTATTCATTTACTTCTACTTTAACTGAGTATATTCTAAACTCTGCCAAAGAAAAGAACTTAGTTCCCGCATGAGTCTTCGTCACGCTATACCGCATATAGCGATATGGAGTCTTAAAGTTAATCACAGGACTACTATATACCGCACTGACGACATTCGTCATTCCCGGCTCGGATAATTGCTTAATAGACGTCCATCCTTCCTTATCATTACTTACTTGAATGTCTACTATCTGAGGAGAATTCTTACCATTGTTATGGCGGTTTACAGTTTCAAACTTAACCATCGTCAAAGGACGTTTAAAGTCAAACTGCAAGTAGTGCGTTTCATTAACTGAAACTGACCAAGAAGAATGGAAGAATGTATCATTCTTACCATCAAACAGGTTCTTAAGAGGACCTTCAGATGGCTCCTGAGCATTCGTTGTACAATTCTCTTCTGTTAGTTCAAAAGGTGTATAAATGTAAACTATATCATTCTCTCCTTTTTGAAAAACAGGAAAAACACGACTTACCTCACCACTCTTAATCAAAATTGAGTTTGAACGTTTCAATTCCGGATTGGCAGATACAATTACATTAAATGAATTTCCATCTTCGGCTTTAAACACTTTAAGCCAATCGCACTCCTCTGTTATTTGTACTTCCCAATCATTACCTTCCGGAATTCGGACCATGACATTAAGTGTATCCTTTACCACATCAAAATCGCCTTTTAAAGGAAAAGTTCTAAAAGTAATATAACGCGTTCCAGTCATTGCCTGTGCCGCTTCAATGGTATCACGAACCATTACAGCCGGACTGCCCTCTACTGTTGTGATCACTCCTAGAAAACCGCCTCTTCCATAAGGTACTCGACAATTACTAAATCGAGATCCCTTACGTGTATGCAATGGAATAAATTTACCATCTTTATCAATAAGTCGGTTCGATACACCATATGTTGCAGTAGTATCTTCAAATTGCATATCCGAGATACGGACAAACTCAGATTGAAACAATCCTTCATTAACTTGATCAAGTGTCACATCACGTGGGCTAATTGTTCCCTCAGGTTTCTTATCCACCACGTCGATATGAAAAGTGGAAAGTGTTTTTTTATATCCCATTTTCATCAGACCATCCACTTCTTTATAGAAAAGATCCTTTAAGAAAACACGCACTTTTGAACCTTGTGGAATTCGTTTATTAATAAAAAGGGCATCCTCAACTAATAATGTGATTCCTCCGGTTTCGTCCATAACATATAATTCCATTTCGGGAATATTCTTATAGATTGGAGACATAACTACATATCCTTCGATATAATGATCACTTTCGTAAGGTACTTCCTCTAAATATTGATTCCGTACTTCCTCAATAGAGATTGGCTCTGCTCCCGCAATTTCACCTTTCTGTAATACATGTAGATACATAAAGACATTTCCCGCCTTTATCTTAACATTTGATCCACGATGACGGAAATCATTGGGTCCAATAGTCAATGTTACTTTGATATCTTCTCCGGCTTCCCCCTTCGATGGTGTAATCGAAAGCCATTCAGAATGATCAGATTGAGAAGGAGTAATTTCCCACTCCTCTTTCATAGAGATTGTCAATTCATAACTTCCTCCCTCTAGAGGAAATTCAAAATAAGTAGAATCGACGCTGAATCCATAAAGCGGATTTGAAGGGTCAACTTCAATATCCAACTCTTCATCCTTCTTACACCCACTCATCGCCAATAAAAAACAAACCGAAAAGACCCCAAAAAAAGAGATCAATGACGAGCATGTTTTATAGATGCGTCCAATATTTATAATTGTTTTCTGGTACATAGAAATAGTTTTTTCGAATTAAATTATTTTTCAATGAACTGTAGATTCGGATATTTTGCAGTATCTGTAAACTCTGTTTTCAATTGATCGAATAGGATATACCCTTTATAGACTGTTAGGGTAGTCAATTTTGGTAAACGCGCTACTACATCTATGAACTGCTGTAAATCAGGATGTCCACCCGTAAAGCCAGGGGTCTGCATACCTGAACCTCCAACAGTTATCTTCTCTAAGTTTATAAAGAGTTCTAACTCATCTATCCAAATAGGCTTCCATTGCATATGAAACTCTGTCATCTTCAGCAAATTCTCGAATGGATATTTATAATTCTTACCCACTCCGGTATTATTACCTACTGCAGTTGCAAAATTATCCTCAAGTTTATTTCCTGATCCTCCTGCAGGGAAATTACCTTCTCTAAAAATATAAGTATCCTTTGGGTGCTTTGTAGTTACAGACATGGTTTCAGGTAAAGACCAACTTTTTTTACCTTTTACCGAGATCTCAAGATTAACAGTTCCTCCTGGCAATCCTGTGATATAAGCATACTCTTCCTGATGATATTGATAAGTATATCGTTTATCACCCAATCCTGTAAACTCTATCCTTAAACTATCCATACCCTCCGTTGGGAACCATCTGAACTCAGCGTTATAGGCAAAATCAATTCGACTCTTATCATGGGTTAGAAGTGGAATTTCAGGAGCTTCTTCACCAATCTGCAAATTCACAGAATCTACCTCTGAACAAACACCTTTCTCACTAAAAGAATAAAATTTCAGTTTATAGTTAGTCTCATATTTCTGATCTTCGAATATAACGACTGGCTCCTGATTCTTTATCGTTATAAGCGAATCAACAAAAATAAATTCACCATCTTCTCGAAATAGCTTAACCACAGTTCCTTCATAAGTTCTATGGGAGGGATGTTGCCAGCTAAACTGTACTTTGTTTTTAATGGCACGAACACGTGTTGATTCAATTTTTGCCGGTGGTTCTAGTTTCCAGTCCGTAATTTTAGTCTCAATCGTATCGCCTTTATATTCACCTTCGGGGCCAAAAGAAGTAAGGATAAATTTATAATTACCTTCTTCCAAATTCTCAATAAACAAAGAATCAGTATATGGACTCAGAATCTGAGATTGCAATCCATTCAGATTGTACTCTAACTTAATATAGAATAAAGAAGAACCGACCTCTGGCAATTGCCATTTAAGTTCCACATTTCCAAATCCCCCTTTAGCTTCAATTTCACTGATTGGCTGGAATTTAGCATCTCCGTCGATTCCTAACATTTTGTCAAAATCAAGCCCTTCTTTGGCACACGATCCCATAAAGAGAGTTATAGGCAAAAGATAAAGCCAAATCTTTGATTTATATCGTTTCATATTTTCACTTTTTTCAGATTTCCCGAAACAGAATCAAGAACACTATTCCGGGAATTCTTTTTAATTATTAAACTATTCACTATCTAATAAACCAATTATCTTGATTCTGAAGGAACGTACGATAAAACCCCTCTTCTCCTTCGCCGAATTTCCCGGCAACCTCTTTTGCTAGAAAATCTGAATCATTAAGGTTACGTGCCAAACGAATCAGAGAGAACCATCGTTTCCCCTCATAAGCAAACTCCATCGCAATTTCATCAGCCAAAACTTTACTCATCGTGAAAATTGAGTCAGATTTCGATTCACATGATGCAAAAAGTGCTTTTTGATCTATCGGGAGCAAGTTGGCTCGGGCTCTGCTTCCTATATTATTTTTCAGATTAGCAGGATATTCTGTAAAAGGAGCAATAAAGGCGGTTCCATTCCAATATGTTTTAAGGCCATCGTCTAAAAATGCAAATGCTTCTTGAAACCTACCCATAAAACAAAGAGCTTCTGCCATTCCTAAATGAGCTTCCACCACGCGATAAACAGGTATATGGGTATCACTTGTAAATATATCCTGTTTATCATTTAACGCGTACTTAGTTATTTCACCATCAACCGAACTATAAGATTCATAAGTCACTCCCAGTCCTCTGAAAACGCATTTTTTACTATAATCATTTCGCTCTTGATTTTCGTAAAGAGAAAGCATCTTATTTGTTGGTGCTAACAGATATTTTCCTGGAGCAGCCTTTCTGAAAAACGGGTTAAGAATATTTTGTTGTCCTGCTTTAGCATTGTAAGGAGCAATCGTAATCACCTCCGTTCCTAAGTTTCCAACTTCAGTAGTACTAAATATATTCTTCCAATCTTTGCCTCGATACGTTCCTGAAACATCTCTATAACCGTCATTACTTCCTTCTGGATGAGTTACAACCTGTTTATAGGCAGTAAAAGCTTCCTGATATCTTCCGGCCCACAATAGTAGCTCCCCTTCAATCATTCTCCCTTCCAAATTACTTCCTACCCAATTGACATTTACGTTATTCAGAATCAATTTCCAGTCTAACGTATTAAAAGCATTGATACCATCTACTCCACCCCGCATGTATTCCAATAAAAATGAAGGAGCATCATCTAATGATAAGGTTATCATGACATCTTTATCTGAAGATGTCAAATTTGAATTGTATATATCAACCTGTCCGTCGATCTTGGCAATTGTCATCAGACTCCACACTTTATAGTTGATAGCTGAAGCAATCAATCCACGATATACTTTATCCGGAATATCACCCGGATAATCTTTTTTATACTTAACAGCCCGTCTCAAAAAATCATTACAATTAATTACAATATCGTAATAACGTTGAGTACTGGCATAAAAGCTATCTGTAGTGGGCTGGAAACGGTAAATATTCCAAAATTCTTCTGAGGCATTATTTGTGGGACGCATAAGGTCGCCTTTTAAACCAGCAAGAACAATTGTCTGATCTGCCACTTCTACAAATGAGCCTGCTATACCAATATAGGCTGCATATAGTTCAGACTGTATACTATAATGATCTCCTGCATTCAGACTTGTAACCGGATCTGTATTGAGGATATCCTCACATGAACTTAGGCCTAAAGCCCCAAGAAATAACAGCGGTGCATATTTAAATTTAAAACTACTCATAGTCATAACTTTTTGAATCTGATTTTAGAATCCTATCCGGACCCCGAATTTATACGTTCTTGTTCCCGGAATCTTTGCGTAATCTACACCCATCATACTTTGCGTGTAATTGAAAGCCAATTCAGGGTCATACCCTAGATATTTACTTATAGTAAATAAATTTTCAGCAGTTACATAAAATTGAAGTTTCGAAATATTACTTCCTAACTTCTGCCATTCATAACCAAGTGTGAGGTATTTGAGCTTAAAATATGATCCATCTTCAATCCATCGTGAAGAAAATTGGCTATTATTCATAGGGTCACCAAATTCAGCTCTCGGAACATCAGTCTGTTGTCCTTCCACTCGCCAATTCTTAAGAACATTGGTACTTTGACCAGCAAGATCTTTCATTGATTCATTCTGACGACGTGTGGCATTATAAATATCATTTCCGATAGAATAGGTAAATTGAGCATCTAGTGAGAAACCATGATATTTAAGGTTAGTATAAACTCCTCCATATACGTCAGGAGTAGCATCTCCAATAATCATTTTATCCTTCTCATTGATTATCTTATCTACACTATTATTATTAGCATAGCGTATATCACCCGCACGATAAGGTATGCCGCGATAATCCTTTAGGCCTGCACTTTCGGCTTCCTTTGTTGTAGCATAAACCCCCTCCATTTTTAAACCATAAAAAGCATATGGAGAATCTCCTACACGAGAGATAATTTCTGCCCCATCACTTAATTTGTTAATTATTTGGTTCCGGTCTCCCAAGCTAACAATTTTTGATTTGTAGTGGCCTACTGTAGCACCCAATGTCCATTCCAAATTCTGAAGTTGTAGAACCTTTCCTGTTATACCCAATTCTATCCCCTTGGTTTCCATTTCTCCGAGATTCGCATATTGGCTAATACTTCCGTAAGAGGATGGAAGAACCTGTTGCAAAATCATATCAGAAGTACGATCATAGTAAACATCCAAATTCATCTTCAACTTATATCCCCAAGTAGAGAAATCTAGTCCTGCATTATATGACGAGAGACGTTCCATCTTGAGTTTTTCATTTGGGATATTCGCACGAATAATACCTCCGATTTCTTTGTAATCAATCGCTGTATAATGATATTTAGAGATCATCACGGGCATAAGGCCATTTCCACGAGTTGAGATTTCGGCTCGTAATGTTAGATCATTGATCAAATAGGCATTTCTTAAAAAAGGTGCTTGATTAATTTTCCACGCTACATATCCAGAAGGGAATAACTCAAATAAATCAGCTTTATCTCCGGTAGCAGAGGTTGCATCTGCGGTTAATTTAACACCTGCATAAAATTGCTTATCAAAAATATAACCCGCATTCACAAACAGGTTACCCCATTTCCAAATATCATTATATCCTCCAAGCAATTTCGAATCCATATCCTGTACATTTCCCAGATTTTTATCAAAGTCAGAAGCTGTATTCATACCTCGTCCATATTCATATAGTCTCTCGGACCACATAAACTGTCCACCAGCCAATGCATCGATCTCATGTTTACCATTAATCTCCTTGTGATAGTTGATTGTGGCATTTCCATAATAATTCATATCGAAACCACTTCCCTGACGGATTAGGTTTTTCGCCTTACCATCTAACATCGGAGAGAGGTAGTTGCTTGATATTCCAGGAACGAACAACTTTTCTCTATTGTAATTATAATTAATTCCGGCACTTGCTTTCACCATCAAATCGTTATTAATCTGATAGTTCATTCGGAGATTCATCATCATGTTATAATCCGCGCCACTTCCTTTAACAGTATTAACAACAGCTAATGGATTACTTATTCCGAATTCTCGCACATTATCATATACAGAAAGGACTCTTCCTCTAGCATTTACAGCATGAGTTCCAAGAATAGCCGGCTTACGCAACGCAGTAAGTAAAGGATTGATTTCAGGAACAAGACCTTGTTCTGCCATGTCCTTCTTAAAATAACTGAATCCCATATTTACATACATACTCAGCTTCTTATTCATAATCATCTGAGCATTATAACGAGCATAATAGCGATTCATATCGGTATTCTTCACAATGCCTTGTTGCTGTTGATAACCAGCCATCAAAGAATACTTTGCTATTTCATCCCCTCCTTTAATTCTCAACATATTGTCGGTTACGAATCCTGTTCTAAAAATAACATCCTGCCAATCGGTGTTATGATGATAGGCATAGTAAGATGTTCCATATTTAGGATCTTCTAACAAAAATGGAAAACGCGAAACCAAGTCGTTAGCAGTAGTCATAGTCTGCCCAATCTGATAGAAATAGCGAGTAAACTCATTCTGATCTAACTGAGGCAGTTTGTTATTTACTTGTGCAAAGCCGGTTACAGTCTCAAATTCCACCTTCGTTTCCATATCTTCAGGACGGTCTGAAGTTACCATCAACATTCCGTTTGAACTAATGGCTCCCATCGATGCTCCTTCATAACCTCCTAGAACAGAAAGATTGTCAATTTCACGTGGACTTATTACTCCATATATGTTTCTCGAATAACCCGTAAATACAGGCGACGGCGAAATATTAGGCAGAATTGGCATTCCGTCGAGTAACATTATTGGTGCATTATTACCGGTAAGAGATCTGATACCTCTATAATTGACAACATTACCTTCTCCTGGCAATCCATTCTTACTAATTACACGTACTGATGCAACATTTCCTTGAAGCATTTCTTCTGAAGAGGAACGATTTCTACTCAGATTTTTCTGATAGACAGTTTGAGTTGTTCCTGTTTTATCTCCAATCTTGACCGTAGAAAATGGCAAAGTAAGTTCAGGTGAATAAGAAGTCTCACTCTCTGGAATTAGGTACACTTTGACATAATCTCGCCCGAATATTTTCACTTCCTGATTATAAAAGTCCTTATAACGAACTCTTAATAACTCTGGCGATGTTTTAACAGAAATCGTAAAATTACCTTCTGCATCAGTTAGAACAGATTTTATCGCTCCGTTAGCAGAAACTAGAGCTCCTTCCACCGGCTTGCGATCTTCCGAACTGTAGATGGTACCTTTTATATTATACACTTTCTGATCTTGAGCTACTGCATTCAGCGTAGTAGCCGAAATCAAGAAAGAGAATATGATTGTTTTGGTTTTCATATAACAAATCCTAATAATTATTTGGTGTCGGTTTAAATAAAATACTGATAAACGTCAGTGATTTCTTGTGACCATTTCCTGTACTTTTCAGTGTAATTGTAGCAGGTTCGATTTGAGTGGTTTCCGGGATATTCACTCGTCCAAGACTTACACCCACAGAAGTTCCGTTGGTTTTAAACTTAGATATATCAACGGTGTTCACATAAATACCATTTACGTATACTTCAAAATCAGTATCTACTTCAACTGTTTTATAGAATGTCAGCTGAACACTATATTCCCCAGGTAGCATCGCAATATCATTGATACGAGTTTCACCAAAATCAGGATCTTCTTCATCCAGGATTTCAGTAACACGGCTTGCTCGCCAGGTAAGTTCCTGCTGGAATAATGGGATATTATCGCTTGGACCTGCTTTTAGAGTCATATCCGAGGATAGGTATTTAATACGATTTACCATTTTCACCTCCTTTTGGATAGTAACATCTTCTGCAGACACATCACCTGTTACATATACTTCCAATCGTTCTGGATCTTTTTCACATACTGCTGGAGCACTATACGAAAGTTCTTTTTCCATCAGTAATGAACGTGGAATAAATAATTTATCAACATCATATGTAAATCCGTTGCTAAACTCTTTTCGGCTTGCCACATTTACCTGTTGATAAAGGGTATTCCATTTTACTCCGCGAACGGATGAGAGAATTTGTTCTTCCCCATATTTATCAATCGCCTTTCCATATACCACTGAACCCAAAATCCAGTTTTCAAGGGCTAAACTATCCTTGTCATTCGGCTCTTCGTTCCTCACCGCCCGCAAATCATTATAAAACTGCGCAATAGCAGCATCTAAACACTCATTGGTAGGGAGAAAAGCTGTATAATAACGGTTGTCTTTATCTATAGATGCCCAGTTGAGAATACGATTTTTCTTAATAAAAATTGAGTCATAAAGAGGCTTACCCGTTGAAGTTTCACCAATTTTCTCGCTATTTACCGCATCAAACAAACTGTCTATCTGCGACGTGATCAGCTCCTGAAGTCTTTCATAACGTGGATTTTCCATCATGTAATCATAAATAACAGGACGAACAGCCAACATCGTGTCTACTTCGTGAATCACTCCGTCCAAACAGGCCATATCCGTTTTTACGATGCGGCTCGCACCGTTTATCAAATAAAGCTGAGTATTATCCGGATCCTTACGCAATAGCATACTCTTTCCCGAAAAGGTTTTTAAGGGCAAACCATCATAAAAACTAGAACTAGGGTAATCTACCAGTGAAATATAATTTTTCAGGACAATGGTAAGCGCCGAATCAGTCATTGCTGTAACATCAGGTAATTTCCCATTTTTTGGTGCCCATATTGTATATCTCTGGTTTGTTTCGAAAACCTTATACGAATTCGTTTTCTGGAGTAATGCAGTAAATTCAGAATACTCCGGCTTACTCTGGAGGAATTCCCAGGATTTCATATTTGCTACATTCGCAAGATTTTCATCATAATGAGCATTCCAGTCGTCCTTGCAACTAACCATACTCACGAGAAGAAAGAATATACTTAATTTTGAAAATTTCATACCTTATTTATTTAGAGGTTCAAAAACCAACATATCCCAATGTAACTCCCCCGCTTTTACTACGGACATTTTTATTTTATGACGAGAGGTCTTGTCAAATGTCACTTCCCCTATAGTAACCCAAGGAAAACTGTCATATCCGTTAGTATAAGCAACGATAGTTGAACCAAGTTTCACATCATCTACATATGCCTGAAAATTTCCACCAGTCTGTTTTACTACTTTATGCATAATCTTCACACTGTAGGTACCTGCCGGTACTGGAACCGTTTCTATCTCAACATATCCTTTTGGTCCAAGATTAGCATATAGACAATCACCGAATAAGAAGCCATTTTCAAGGAAGTTATATGAGTCAGATGAGAAGATTATATAACCGAGTGCATCTTTCTTTGTATCGGGCACAGAAGTCCAAGTCACAGCCGGATTAAAATCCTTTTTATTCATGAAAATCATTTTCTTAGGCTGCTTTTTAGCTCTATACTCCGCTATCTGATTAAAATGCAAAATATCAGTTGCCTCTTGTAACGTAATCATGCTAGGCTGTTGTTTTATTGGCAAGTCTCCAAGAACTTCATGGATCACACCATTTCTTACGGGTACATTATAATATGTCTTATGAAGATCTAACCCGTTTACTAGATAATCCAATTGTCGAGAGCTAACAAGCACCAACTCGTCTCCAGCCATAGTAGGAAAAGTGACACCTTTATCGTCGACTATTTTCAGATTGTTGTGTTTCCAAGTCATACGTTCGCCCCAATCTTTTGTATATGAGTCACGTTCCAACAAGTGATATCGCACATATTTATTCAAAGGATTATCTAAATTCTCATAATCCGAATCATTGGGAGAATATTGACTAATTAAATCTGCAGTTGTGTTAATCCCTACTTTATTATACGTCTCATCAGCAGTAACAAACAATGTCCGACGTGCTTTCAGTGCCACATAATCAAGATTTAACTGACTATACAATTCCTGATTTCCTGTCAACTGAACAGCTTCTCTGAAAATTGAATAACGATCATTATTCATCAAATAATCATACATCGTATCTTCAATAGGATCAATCACATGATCAAGCTGATGCATAACTCCGTTAGTTACTTCAATATCCCAACGAATCACTTTTGAATCGCGGTTAAGAAATATTTCTCCGGGCTTAAGAAGACAAGCCAGATAATCTCCTGTTGCCGTTGAATCCGCGAGACGACCATCTCGAAATGATGAGAATGAAAATACTACGTCTGGTAAAGTATGATATTTGAGTAATGTTTTTGCCTTTTCAGCTGGAAAGGCATCAATATTATCATACCCTTTCTGTTTAACATAATTTTGGAGAATATCATTTGACACGAAAAAGCAGGTAAGCGGTATATTACTTAAGTGAAAGGTATTTACCATATCTGCCTTCTCCATTAATTTATACCAATCGGAATATTGGTCGTTCTCGGCAAAATACATAGAAGCCGACACCTCATCAAAAGGCATGAAGCGTTTATTCAGATCTTCTTCGGAACAGCTTCCAAAGAAAAGAAGCACAACGGCAAAACAGATTGCATATATTTTTTTCATGGTTGATTTTTTAATCATTAATAAGCAGGATTCTGTATTAGGACTCCTTTCGATCGGTCCATTTCTTCTTTATGGATCGGAAGGTAATATCTCCATGGGTTTCCCATCTTTGCCTGGAAAATTGGACGTTCGGGTAGCGGTATGATTTCAAGCAATATATTCATTACCAAATCACGGTAATTAGACTCAAAGTTTTCTTTCTTTGAAAATCTCACTAAATCAAACCATCTCTTTCCTTCTCCAACAAACTCCTTTTTACGTTCAAGTAAGATCTCATCCGCAAACATGGTTTCACTCATAGTCAGAATCCGATCCTCATCTAAAAGAGGAATACCGGCACGCTCTTTAATCACATTTAATGCTCTTGCTGCTTCAATATAATTGGAACGGTTCCCCTCTTCCTGAAATACAGAAGCCTCCGCATATATCAAATAAATATCTGCCAAACGATAATAAATCCAGTTTGCGGATTGATTATTTCCACTTCTTTTGTTTTCTCCATTATCTCCGGCTTCTTTAGTTCCCATATACTTCCAAACACTATACCAAGTATCCTGTTTGTAGTAAGACTTTTTGTAACCTCTGAGGTCATCAGGAGTTTCTTCGAACAAAGTACGCGTTCCCGTATTTAGATAATAACGGGCAGACTTATTAAACCAATTGAAAAGATTATTTGTCTGGTTATTTCCATGATCATAATAAAGTTCGAAAATAGATTCTGAAGAGAGTCCAGGATAAAATATTTTATACCACTCTTCACCTGAAACTAATTTAAGTTGACTTTTCTCAATGATCTCCATACATGCATCACGGCACAACTGATACTCTTCATTCCATAAATAGATATCTGCTAGCAATGCGTATGCTGCCCATTTAGTCGCTCTAGACTTATTCTGCCAAGAATCCGGTCCGGTAAGTGTTGTGTTATAATAAGATTTTGCATTTTCTGTCGCCCAAATCAAATCCTCCTTCAACTTATCCAAAATCACCTTTTCTGAAGAGGTTGGAACATAGAAATCCTGATTATCGCTAGTGTACGAATTCAGGACGAAAGGGACTTCCCTAAATGTACGTACCAAGTAGAAATATGCTAATGCACGCACAATCTTTGCTTCTGCAACATAAGCAAGACACTCTTCTTCTGTAAAGAGCGGATCCCTGTCTAATACTTTCTCTGCATTCTCTATCACTGAATTTGCTGAGTTTATCACTTTGTAAAATGAAGCCCACGCGAGGTAATTATTCTCCGTATTGAAATTCTGCTCTTTGATTTCCAGATTAGTAGCATCATTCGTCTCTAATACGTCTGCACGCATCTCACCCCATACCAATACTCGTTCTTGAACGTCTCCTCTAAGACGAACATAGCAGTTCATCATCGTATTGTGGACGTCCGACTTAGTCTGCCAATACAAGTCTGTCAGTCGACCATTAGTAGGTTCCAAATCCAGCCAGTCATTACATGAACTGAAAAGAATAAGAACCAAAAAAGAGAGATATTTTATTATTTTCATTTGTATATCATTTAATTTTAAACATCAAGATTAAATGCACCATCTATATACCTTAGCTTAGGTTTTGAGATGTGACCAAAACGACTAACTCATCGAATTAGAATTCAATAGTCATCCCTCCGGTCAATTTTCTAGATCGCGGTGTTGATGCATTATCATAAGACATCTTACTAAATCCTCCTGAGACACCAACCTCAGGGTCTTGTCCTGAATATTTAGTCCATGTAAAAAGGTCTTTTGCCGTTACAAATACTTCAACGCGTTTTAATCTTGCACGTTGCAACATCGAATTAGGCAATTTATAAGAAACAGTTAGCTGCTGAAGGCGAACAAATGAGCCATCTTCTACAAATCGATCTGACCCTAAAATATTATAACCTCTTCCCCATAATGCCTTTGGAATCTGTGCTTCATCACCTTCATGACGCCAGCGATTCAATACTGCGACACTCTGATTATCTCCATTACGCATACTTTCGAGATTCATTCGAGTACTATTTACAATATCAAAATTAAAACGACCGTGGAAAGCAGCACGAACTGAAAGAGCTTTGTATCCAAAAGATATCTGTGCACCACCGGTGAATTTTGGCATCGCATTACCAATACAAACGATATCGTATTTATTGATTACTCCATCCTTATTTATGTCCTCATAGATGGCATCCCCTGGAGTAACTTTTCGATCTTCATGCCACATTGTAACAGGGCGACCAGAAACATCATAAACAAGTCCCCCCTTGTCATCACGTACATATACTGATTCTTTATCTTTATAAACACCCAGATAACGGAATCCATAGAATGAACCTAGCGGGTGACCTTCTGTGAGAGAAGAAGCATAACGTTTATTTTCAATCTTGTCAGGATAATCGAGGTAGTTAATATTATCAGGAAGCTCTAGTATCGTATTGATATTTTTTGAAATATTCATCGATACGCTCATACGATAATCTTTATTCTTGATGAAATTTTTAAATGAAACACGGAATTCAAGTCCTTCATTCTTCATCTTTCCTGAATTATAATAAGCAACTGTATTAAAACCAGTATGGCCAGGTACCTTTACATTATTCTGCAATAAGTTTTTCGTAACGTGATTATAATAGTCAAATACAAACTCAAAACGATTGTTCCACACTTCTACTACGGCTGCAGCATTATATTTATCAACAATCTCCATCTTCAATTTGGTAAGTTGCATACTTGAAGGTCCGACAGTTCCTTCGGTTCCATAATTGGCTTCAGGAGAGAATCTCCCCAAAGAAGGATTTCCTCCCGGAGGACGACCATTTTGGCCCCATCCGGTAGAGAGTTTAAAGAGATTCAACCAATAAACATCTTTCATGAATGGTTCTTGTTCAATACGCCAACTGGCAGATACACTCGGAAATCCTGCCCATCTGTTTCCTTTATACATACCAGAATTAGCTCCGAAACTATAAGATGCCGCAGCTGAATATCTGTTCTTATAGGTATAGTTGAAATTCCCTGCAAAATTCACACTTCTATAATCATTATATCCAGATGCCATTTCTCTCACATAATCACCAAGCCCAGGAAAGGCCATATTTTCAGAACCAACTCCTGAAACAGCACTTGAAATTTGAGAACTTGAGTTATCACGTAATTCGTTAACAACAGCTAATATAAAATTATGTCCTCCTGTAAGAGTTTTATTAAATGTAAACTGATTCTTGATGTAAAGAGCTGTCCCATCATTTTGACCACTTCTTGAACGATGATAATTACCATCCAAGCGATTAGCTGTAGTAGAGGCACTTTCAGGTAGGAAAGCCTTATACTGACTCGTATTTACATTAAAACCAACGGTACCCATGTAATTCATTAATCCAGGAATCACATTATACGTAAGGTTAAGATTCAGATTCATATCTCGGTTGTTGTTCTTATTATAGGAGTCCAAAGCCATTGCGATGGGATTATAATAATTCTGGAAAGTTCCATCAACCGGTCTAAAATAAGCATTGGTAGGAGTCACTCCGTCTTCTTCCATAATATAAGGACTCATATTCGGCATCTTTCTCATTGCCACACCACGGGCATCACCACTAAAATGAGAATTACGATCACCATTTACGAAAGATATCCCCGATTGAATACGGAATCTGTTTGAAAACTTATATGTCAGATTTAAACGTGTAGATAAACGATTATATGAAGTTCCTATAGTCGTCCCATTATCAGTAAGATAATTGGCAGAAAAACGATATACGGTACGTTCTCCACCACCTTCCATTGAAAAGTCACTCTCGCTAGACATCGCGGTACGGCTAATTTCTCCTAACCAATCCGTATTTTGATTATATTCTCTCCAATATTCATACTTAGGATTAAAGTTGATCTGATTATGTGTCAACATTCCAGCGATTGCTTGAAATCGGGTTTCAAGTCCATTATTCCAGAGCGCATCCTGCATCAATGAAACGTATTCATTACCATTCAGTAATTGCAATCGTTTAGGTTCAAAGTTCGTATCAATACGTTGAGTAATACGGAAGTTCATTTTACCTGGACGACCTTGTTTGGTAGTAATCAATAACACACCATTGGCACCTTTTGAGCCATATATTGCTGTAGCGGCAGCATCTTTCAATACTTCGATTGATTCAATATCTGCTGGTGCTAGATTTACTAATTGACCTAAATCTTCTTCATTGGCCGTAGCAAAATCGAAATCGTCAGAAAAAACAACCTCCTGCGGGATATTGTCCAATACAATGAGAGGTTGAGAAGATGCAGACAATGTAGAAATACCACGAATATTAATAGACATACCACTTCCGGGAGCTCCTGAGGTCGCAACCATATCTACATTCGACAATCTACCTTGAAGCGCATCTCCGGCACTACTTGTTGCAAGTTCGGGACTATCAAGCTCTACACGCTCTACAGAGGCTGTAAGGTTTTTATAGGAAATACCCATCGAGTTTCTTTTCTCTGCAGTAATCTGAACTTCATTCAGTTTCTGCACATCTGAATCCAGGGTAATATTTATTTCCTTTTGTCCATTATAAGGCACTTTTTTAGGTTTACATCCTACAAATGAATAAGAAATTGTTAATTTATAACTTACCTGAGGTATTTTCAGGTAATACTCTCCGTTTATGTCTGTTGTTACCCCTAACAAAACACGCTCTTGATCATTCATGATTACCACATTAGCACCCGCTAATGGTCCGAGGTCATCTTTTACGACACCTCTGATAAAGTGGGTGGTATTTTGTGCCCCTCCTGATATTCCGAGCATTGCAAGGATAAATAGCAATATGAATTTTTTTATGAGTTGCATATTGATTTCTAGATTTTCTTATGATTCATACTCTTAATTAGTACTTGAGACTTCACCCCATTCGAAACGGTTATTTGCCTCTGGTACCATGAAATATACACAGTCATTTGTACTATTCGGTCCGTATGCAAATACTTCACGATTGTTTTCCGATTCTGGAAGTCTGATCCGTACTCTAAATTCACCGTATTCGGCATATTGATTATCCGGATTAGGTTCCATCTCGACGATCTCAATAATAAATTCAGGATCCATAGTAACCAAATAGGTATCTTTTATTGTTCCTGATAGGAAATCGGGTAAGAAGAGTGCCGGATTGACATTTTTACTTATGAAATAACGATCAAACCATTTTGACAGCACCTTTTTTGCTTCCGGACGCTCTGCCGCAGGTAATGAATTGGGACTGGCAGGCACACCATTTGTCTTAGCTGCCACCCATCCACCGGGAGCACTTCGCGCATTATCTACAGGACAGAAAAATACACCTCTCTGCGTAGCAAAGGCTTTAAGCGGTTTATTATCTCCTGTAAAATGATCACATTGCTTGATAAAACTCTCTTTCAGAGTCTTGACCCAGTTATATGCCGGAGGAGTAGCACCTCCAGAGGGTTCCATATGCTCAATAAACGGTTTCATTACCGCCTTAGAAAGCAAACTTCTTAATTCATATACCAACCAGGGACTTCCGTCCTTACTCTGATAAGTATCTCCGATCTGAGCTTCAGATCCGTCTTCTGCTTTTATACGGTTCTGCCCTATATTCATATAGAAACCGCTTTGGGCAGACTCCATCCATACCCCGTTCTCACTTTCTATGATTTCAGGATCTATACGTTGATTTATAATATAGTTATTGATAAAAGCCTTTACATTAGCAGCATTTATACCACTTGTATTCTGTTTAACCTCATCATCTTGCAGGTTATGAATATTTTTTTCATCCAACCAATAACCCGCTTCTTTAAGTGTGTTGTCTGAAAGGATAAACATGGTACGTTCAGCCTCGTTATTGGCTAGATCTGGCAATAACTTACCAATTGCCAACATGTGACTAAATAATCGATATTTCTTACTCTGAAAAACAGGACCGGTAATTCCAGTAAAAATTTGAGGAACGTCCACTTTTGTTAATCCAAGGAATGAACCGTTTCCACATACTTCCTTATATTCAACATCGGTATCTACATCAATATCGTAAACATATCCCCAACTATTTCGCATGGTTTGAGTTCGAAACCGTTCAGGAAAGGCGAGACTCGAACGTTGAAAATGATTTTCAACCAGATAGTAAGCACTCAAAAGATCTAGCTCATCATAACTTTTGTACATATCTGATACCGGAACCTCTGCTTTGTTTCCCCAATATGAATTGAAGAAAGTTTCCATCGCTGCATCGTTTGGCACAAAAGCGTTGTATGAATCCCGGTATAAAAATGCCTCCCAAATATCAATATGATATGTCATTTCACTTGCAATATTCAAGATTGGATAATCCTGGGTATTACGATGGAAATGAACAAATAGCGAATCTCCTGGTTTTCCATATTGTTGGGAATATCCTGCCTGATATTGAAAATCGTTGAACCGATTATACAACTCTTTCATCTGTCCATATGCAAGATTTTCATCCTTCATTACCTTATAAACTGTCCTCATTGGTTTTATTACCTGATCGACAATATGAAGGAAACCATTATCGGTAGGTATATCATACTCCAATACACCAGCATTCGCTACTGAGAATGTACCATTACCATACCACTTACTATTCGGATAGAAATACTTATAATTTTCTTCCGCATCTTTAAGTTCCAAAGAGTTAAATAAGTTCGAAGTGATTACAGGTAAGAATTTTTGTACATTAAAGACTTTTTTTGGTTTTTGCGTCACCGGATCAAATTCTTCATAAATGGAATCCCTTACGATGGTGCGATGACGAAAATTTAGTCCCGGTAACTCAGCCATTCCGTTTTGTGGTTGAAAATCCATTAATGTATGTTTGGGATAACTATACATTAGAGTGTGCTGTCCTATCAATAGACGCAACTCTTCATCCGGCACTGCATCTAAGCTTGAATAACCTTTCTCTGTTAGGTACTTCTGAAAGAGTGAATTTTCAACAGCAAAAACAGTTGACAATCCTTTTCCCTGATATAGTTCTTGGTAACCGGCACGCCGCGCGGCTTCCAGAAAAAGGCTAAAATCGCCCCGCTTCTCAAGAATCTCCCAGACATTCCCTTTTTTAATTCCGGACGGTTTTCTCGCATCCAGATCCATGTCGTCCTGGCACGAATAGAACGCCAGCAAACACATGGGTACAACTAAATAGTTAAATCTCATGATAGAATTATTAGATATTAGATATAATTAGAGAATCAATTTATATAGTAATGAATTCAATCTGACTGGGAAGGGACGTGTTTTCATGATAGTTTCCCAATAAAAGATCAGAAAGGTCAGGTCTGTATTTTCCGAATATTATAGCCTACGATACACAAATATATATAAATTTATATTTTGTTCATCATTTCGTGTTAATTAATTTATAATATACGGTTTTTAAAGTTAATTTTATCCAATACGATTAGCTGCTAACTGCATATATTTCTTTGAGTTAAATAATAATTCACTTTTTATATTTTAATTTATTATTTTATATAATAATACTATAACCATTCTCGATTTTATTGAATAATTATCTTTCATGAAATTATTAAGGTAAATTACAGCTACTTGCAAGAAAGAGAAATGAGAATAGAGAATGTTCTTAATGTGAAATTTAAAGCTATTTTTACATATATTTGAATAACCATAAATATATAATCACATGAAACAACGATATAGACTATTAACAGCTATAGCTTTTTGTGGAATTCTGGGTAGTACAACAAAAGCTCAGAACCTTGCTGACTTTGCAAATGAAGGAGATAAGAATTTAGCAGCGAAAAACTACGAGGGAGCGATTAAGAACTATCTAGCGGCACTTGAACTTGATTCCACAAATACAGACTTTACTACTGCTTTTAATCTTGGACTTGCCTACGAAGGTCTGAATGATTACCAACAGAGCATAACTGCATTCAAACAATCAATCTTAAAGGGGAATAGTGAAGGGTTGCTCTTCAAAAAAATCAAAGAGAATGCCGAATTAGCCAAATGTGATGATTGTATGGAGAAGATTTTTATTGATATAAGAGAAAATCGAGAGGATTTAAGTCCACTTATGAATGAGAAATTATTCTACATCTTTGCATCTAAACAAGAGAACAGAAAGGCCATAGATTGTGCTCAAGCTGTATTAGAGAACAATCCAAATCATTTCCCATTACTGAAAAATGTAGGATTAATTTATAACAATGCAAACAAGAGTGATTCGGCTCTTATTTATTTGGAGAGGGCACATGAACTCAAAAATGAAGACGAAACTGTAAATAAGGTGATCGGTCTTATTTACTTCAATATTTGTGAAAGCAAAATGGCTGCAGAAGTGTCAAACTATGAAAAACTTTCAAATAAAACTCACAGCGCCCACAACACGATGATGTATAACAGACAGAATTATGTTCGTCAGTATTATGACAAGTCTGTAAAACATCTTGAATCAGCTAACAATAAACTAAATGATCCAGAACTCTCGAAACTCATCACTCGGATGAGACAAAGTCTCGATGCTTATAAGAAATAATTAGAGGCGATCCTAATTCTCCAACAAGTAGTTAGAGAATTAGGATCGCCTCTAATTATTGGCTAAATTCACATTAATAAAATAAATGGCCTAACCCTGCGTTACTTAAGAAAAAATCTCTCGAAAATATTTATTCATATAATTAAAACAAAACAAACCATGGGATTAGCAATAACAGAGTTAATTATAGTAACAATACTATTAGTGTGTATCTTTTTAGTTGTCAAATTCGTCATTCATCTTCTAAAAAAGAAATGAAATCGCCATAGTTCACCTAAAGTTGAGTTACCCAACAGAAGATGTATAGATGGCGCATTTGACGTTAATGTAAAGAATAGATTATATACAGAAAGTTATTTCAACAAAAAAAGGTTCTGCCTCTTTCGAAACAGAACCTTTCTGGGTGGGAGACGGGTCTCGAACCCGCGACCTTCGGAACCACAATCCGACGCTCTAACCTACTGAGCTACAACCACCATTTTGACATCACTGATACGATTTAAAATCGTTAGCCTTCCGTGACATCGAAGAAGACTATTATAGGGTGGGAGACGGGTCTCGAACCCGCGACCTTCGGAACCACAATCCGACGCTCTAACCTACTGAGCTACAACCACCGTTTTTCGCTATTGCGTTGCAAAGATACGCCTTTTACTTATTTCTGCAATAGGTGAAATCAAAAAAAATGTTTTTCGAACGCTCATTTTTATTCAAACGGACCCTCTTCAGCTAAAAAAGACAACGAAACGGAAACATCTATTAAATGAAACTAATTCGTTATCTGATAATTACCTCCACCACTTCTCCCAAACGCCTATTCATGGGGGTTTCAGAAAAAAACGCAATTATTTTTTCGTTCCTCCGATATTTTAAGAATAAATCTCTTTCTTACCCGCAAGTAGCGTATTTTTCATCAAGGAACAAATCGTCATGGGTCCCACTCCACCCGGAACCGGTGTAATATAAGCACACTTCGGGGCTACTTCGTCAAACTTCACATCCCCCGTTAACTTATATCCCGACTTCGCCGATGAATTTGGCACACGTGTTGTTCCGACATCAATCACGGTAACCCCCTCTTTCACCATATCGGCGGTAAGAAATTCAGGTACACCCAAGGCGGCTATGATTATATCGGCCGACAAACAGACCTCCTTGATATTCGGAGTCGCACTATGGCACACGGTGACCGTAGAATTACCCGGGTAACTTTTCTGCATCATCAGCGTCGCAATCGGTTTTCCTACGATGTTACTTCGACCCAACACCACACAATGCTTCCCCTTCGTTTCGATATTGTAATGTTTCAGAAGCATCAGGATTCCCGCAGGTGTAGCCGATACGAAACAAGGCAAACCGATAGACATTCGCCCCACGTTCACCGGGTGGAAACCGTCCACATCCTTACGGTAATCGATCGCCTCAATCACCTTTTGCTCCGAAATATGTTTCGGAAGAGGAAGCTGAACGATAAAACCATCCACATCCGGATCCTCATTCAGTTCGCGCACCTTTGCAAGGAGCGCCTCTTCCGAGGTATCCGCCTCCATTCGGATCAGGGTCGATTTAAAGCCACACTCGGCACAAGCCTTCACTTTATGGGCCACATACGTTTCACTTCCACCGTCATGTCCCACAAGGATAGCAGCAAGATGAGGAGTCTTCCCTCCTTCCGCTTTGATTCGGGCCACTTCCGTTGCGATTTCCTGCTTAATTTCAGCAGCTACCGCTTTCCCGTCAATTAATTCCATATTCGTATTTTAATTGTTTGACTTCACATTAAAAACCGATGATTATTTGCTTTTACCTCTTCCGATCCTTTGAATCGGAATCGCTTTTACCGTTTAGAGAAACAATCCGGTTAGATGCGATTTTAAATATATCGATATTAATTGAAACTGCAACTCGTTAAAGACCGAATATCTACAGAGTGATATCTGAAGGGGGATATCTGAAGGGTAAAATCTACAGGGTGCTATCTACAGGGTGCTATCTGCAGGGTAAAAAGTACGCAAATAAAAAACCCTCTGCAAAAGCGGAGATAAAGCCGCTTCGGCAGAGGGTTATATTATAATATCGGAAGATTATCTTCTTTTAAGACCTTTCATCAGGTTCGCAGGGTTTTTAGCCTGTGTAACCATACGCATCATCTTACGGGTTTCTTCGAATTGTTTCAACAAACGATTCACCTCTTGAATCGTCGTGCCGGATCCGTTGGCAATACGCTGACGACGGCTACCATTGATAATTTCCGGATTTGCACGTTCTTTCGGAGTCATTGAAGAGATAATGGCCTCGATGCTTTTGAACGCGTTATCGTCGATGTCAATATCCTTGATTGCCTTCCCTACGCCCGGAATCATCGATGCAAGCTCTTTCAGGTTACCCATCTTCTTGATCTGCTGAATCTGCGAGATAAAGTCATTGAAGTCAAATTGATTTTTGGCAATCTTCTTCTGAAGTCGTTTTGCTTCCTCTTCGTCATACTGCTCTTGCGCACGTTCTACGAGAGAAACGATATCACCCATCCCCAAGATACGATCGGCCATACGGGCAGGATGGAAGATATCCAATGCCTCCATCTTCTCGCCTGTACCTACAAACTTAATCGGTTTGTTTACTACGGTACGAATCGAAAGAGCTGCACCACCACGTGTATCACCGTCTAATTTAGTCAGGATCACACCGTCGAAATCGAGACGATCGTTGAATTCCTTCGCTGTATTCACGGCATCCTGTCCGGTCATAGAGTCTACGACGAACAAAATTTCGCTTGGATTGATTGCATCCTTGATCGCTTTGATTTCAGTCATCATCGCCTCATCGACAGCCAAACGACCAGCCGTATCGACGATTACCACATCAAAACCATTCGCTTTTGCATGTTTGACAGCGTTTTGTGCGATCTGAACCGGATTTTTGTTTTCCATCTCAAAATACACTTCCACACCGATCTGAGAACCCAACACTTTCAACTGCTCGATGGCGGCCGGACGATAAACGTCACCTCCAACCAAAAGCACTTTCTTGTTGCGTTTCGTTTTCAACATGTTGGCAAGCTTGCCCGAGAAAGTCGTCTTACCCGACCCCTGAAGACCAGACATCAGAATGATCGCCGGTGCCCCCTTCAGGTTAATGTCCACCGATTCACCACCCATCAAGGCAGCCAATTCGTCATGAACCAGCTTCACCATCAACTGGCTTGGCTTCACCGCCGTAAGTACGTTCATACCCAGCGCCTTCTCTTTAACCGTGTCAGTGAATGTTTTAGCTACTTTATAGTTAACGTCGGCATCCAAAAGGGCACGACGCACATCTTTCAGCGTTTCGGCCACATTAATCTCGGTGATTTTACCTTCACCCTTGAGGATCTTAAACGATTTCTCTAATCTTTCACTTAAATTCTCAAACATATTCGTTGTTTTTTAATTTCATTCAGCTTCCTGACCGCAGCTATTGATGAAGCACAAAAATACAAAAAAAGTTGGGATGACACTATTTATCCAATTCATATCCACAAGCAGTAGGGGCGATTAACCAACCGTTGTCAGATTTTTTTCGACTGCCAATCGGCCTTTTTAAGATACAATACCGATATAATCAGAAGCGATCCCCAATAAATATGTTCAGAGAACCAACAGATATCCACGGGCATCATCCAACGGAACGCCACGATACCCACATACAACATATAAAACAACAGCGTCGCACTCTCGATTGCCAAAGCCGAACGCGTGTTACCCGTACCGGAAACGAATTGGAAATATACCGAACCGGGAGCCGCCAACACATAGCAGGAAGTAAGGATCAGCATCGAAGGCACAGAGGCCTGAATGAGTGAAACATCTTCAGTATACACCCGCATGATGGCTTCCGGCATCAAAAAGATAATCAGCATGATCGGCGCGACAAGCCACATGCATTGGATCACGATTTTCCGCACCAGGCGCGGCACCTCGGCCATACGTCCCTCGCCCATCATATTACTCACCAGGGTATTTGCCGTCGTACCATACGCACTCACCGGCATGAAGAGCATCGTGGATACACTCCGCACGATATTCGAAATCGCAAGTGATCGCTCCCCAAGATGTTCGGTGGCCAAGAAGAAGATAAACCAAGTACCTACCGCTACGAAATATTGAATCATCGTCCACACCGAAATATTCAATATATGAGGCAACTGCTTCATATTATAGGTGGTGCGCTCCAGAAATCCGTACGTCTTGAGCGGAATGGTACGGAAAGTATAAACCACGAAGAATAGTACAGAGAACAACTCGGCAATCACGCTGGCGATCGCAGCCCCCTCGATTCCCATCGCAGGAAACCCGAACTTACCGAAGATCATGGCATAATCGAGAAAAATATTCACAACAGCCATCACCACCGCACTGATCGTAAGGGCACGCGTTCGGGTGATACCGACATAGAAGGCACGGAACATCACATTCAAAAAAGCAAAAAAGATACCGTACATACGCCAGTCCAGAAAACGAACCGTAGCATTGAGTACATTCTCCGAATGAATCAACAACCCGAGCACATAAGGCAGATACTGAAGACTCAGAAACAGTATGACCGCTCCCAAAACCAACAAAAATGCATTTCCTTGCATGAAGACCGGTGCGGTTTCCTGCAATCGCTGTTCGCCGTTGCGACGACCGATCAACACCTGTGATCCGGTACTAAAACCGAATCCCAGCATAAAGATCGCAAGGTAAAAAACCCCTCCCAGGGCAGATGCTCCCAGTTCGATTTCACCTACGCGACCCAAAAAAGCGGTATCCGTAATGTTAATGATGTTCTGAGCCAGCAGACTCAGAATAATTGGATAAGAGACAGACCAGATTTTCTTGTGGGTAAACATAATGGATCAATTAATTACAGATGCAAAAATAGAGAAAGGGGATATAAAAAAACCCATCTCGAAAGGGGATGGGTTTTTCTATTATAGGAAAAAATCGTCTTATCGGATAATTCGATTGGTAGCGGTATCTGGAAACACAACAGCGGGTTGAAACGTCTTTGCATCCTCAAAATCCATCAACGCATATGCGATGATGATCACCACATCACCGGGTTGAACCAAACGTGCCGCAGCTCCGTTCAGACAAACCACGCCCGAACCTCTTTCGCCTTTGATGACATACGTTTCCAATCTGGCTCCGTTGTTGTTATTGACAATCGCAACTTTCTCGTTCGGCAGGATGTTTGCTGCTTCGAGCAACTCCTCGTCTATGGTGATACTACCGATATAGTTTAAGTCCGCCTGTGTAACGGTTACACGGTGGATCTTAGATTTCATTACTTCAATCTGCATGGTAGAGTTTAATATTTGGTTTTATAGATAATATTGTCGATCAAGCGTACATCGCCGCAAAATACGGTGATACATCCTACGATATAATCCGAATCACTCCAACTCTTAACGGGTTGAAGCGTATCTCCGTCGACGATTTCAAAATATTCAACTTCAAGAGAAGGGATCTGATTGATGGCAGCCACCACGGCAGAAGCCGTATCTTCCACTTCCGAGTCCTCCATGAGCTCTTTGCTGGCGAAAAGAGATCGTGAAATATTCACCGCTTCCCGAGCCTGCTCGGGCGTCAATCGCATGTTGCGACTGCTCAATGCCAATCCGCTCTCCTCTCTAACAATCGGCACCTGGATAATCTGAACCGGCGAATTTAATTGTCGAACCATCGCACGGATGATCGCTACCTGCTGGAAATCTTTTTCGCCGAAATAGGCTACATCGGGCGCAACCATTTCGAACAGTTTGCTCACCACCTGTGCCACGCCGTTAAAATGTCCCGGACGCATCTTACCTTCCATCACTTTTTCCAGCTCTCCGAAATCAAAAACACGGGTATCCGGTTCGGGGTACATCTCATTCACTTCCGGAAGAAATACAAGATCACAACCTACCGAAGCCAGCAATTCACAATCCTGTTCAGGTGTTCGTGGGTATTTCTCAAGGTCTTCAGCGTTATTGAACTGGGTAGGATTCACAAAGACGCTCACCACGCAGAAATCATTTTCGGCTTTACATTGCTTTACCAAAGTCAGATGACCTTCATGAAGAGCACCCATCGTGGGTACGAAACCTACTTTACCGCCCTTTGCTTTCACAAGAGCGATTTCGCTTTGTAAATCAGCTACTTTATTTACTGTTTTCATTTGTATATTATCTATTTTTTAACGCTAAGGTCAAATGTGCTATCTATATACCTTCTGTTGGGTATCTTAGCGTTAGATGAGCTATGGCGATATCGTCCACCGAATCGACTGAAAGTAAAGATACTTCCGCTAATACGGAAAGGTCAGCCCCCTAAAAATCGGTGCAAAATAAACAAATAAAAATCAAACGATAAAGGAATACCTGAAAATTACGCACCGAATCCTTTTTCTTCCTTCAGAGATGCCCCTTGAATGGGTTAAAAAACATTTCAGAAACGCCTCCGCTCTATTTTAAAAGGGTGAAACATAGAAATGAAGCACATTTTTTTTATTATCTTTGCACAACTAAATTTTTGAGACATAAGAGGAAAAATCATGATGAAAGCCACCAAGGTACTATACATTACTTCAGAAATCACTCCTTACCTTCCCGAGAGCGAGATTTCAACCATCAGCCGATATCTCCCTCAAGGCATCCAGGAAAGGGGCCGGGAAATCAGAACGTTCATGCCTAAATACGGAAGTATCAATGAAAGACGCAACCAACTCCACGAGGTGATCCGTCTGTCGGGCATGAATCTTATTATTGACGACACAGACCACCCTCTTATCATCAAGGTAGCCTCCATCCAGGCAGCCCGCATGCAGGTATATTTCATCGACAATGATGATTATTTCCAACGTAAGGCAACCCTTACGGCTGAAGACGGTACTGAGTTTGAAGATAATGATGAACGTAGCATCTTCTTCGTTCGCGGAGTGATGGAAACCGTAAAAAAACTTCGCTGGGTTCCGGATATTATCCATTGCCATGGCTGGATGACCGCTCTTACTCCGCTTTACATCAAGAAAGCGTATGCCGACGATCCGTGTTTCCGTAATTCGAAAATCGTTTACTCAGCTTATGAGGATGACTTCAAACAGCCTTTCCCGGAAAACTTCTCCGACAAACTTTATCTTGACGGTATCGAGGATAGTGACATCGAAGCGATCAAAAACAAAAAGATCAGTTTCGCAGACCTTTCCAAATTAGCGATCAAATACAGCGACGGAGTGATCCAAGGCAGCGAAAACATCAATCCGGAGGTATTGGAAAGCGCTAAAAACAGTGGATTGCCATTCCTGACTCATCAACAACCGGACAATTACATTGATGCATACAACGATTTCTATGACGTTGTATGGGAAAATGCGAACAAATAATCAAAACGTGATCCTCCGGTGAGGCAAAATCCTGTAATGACGGATAATCTCCCGTACGGAAAACGAGAAATGAAAAGAACATTTTATAAGTTTGTAAGGTCCCGATTGCTTGTCGGGACTTTTACAGCTTTAAAATGACAATGAAATAAACTCTATGAAATTGAATTCATTCCTCATATTGGCCCTTGGCATCCTGCTTTCCGCATGTGATGACACGCTTACCAATATCGGTTCAAGTATCCGTCCTGATACGGATGATCTTTCTGTGAAAAGTGCTTCTTTCGATCTCGAATCCAGAACATTCCTTGCCGATTCGATCTACATGCGTACCGGCAATCCGCTACTCGGTGAGATTACGGATAAGTTTTATGGGACGATTCGTGCAGATTATGCCGCTCAGTTTTATGCTAAACCCGGATTTAACTTCAATGTGGTCAATAGTAGCGATTCGATACTGTACGACATGAGCAACGAAAAAGATTCAATGATGAACGGTGCGTTGGACTCTGCCGTGCTTCGTATCTTCTACGGCGCTTACGTGGGTGACTCATTGACTCCGATGGCGGTTACCGCTTATCGCGTACAAACCAAACTACCACGCAACTTCTATTCGAACGTTGACTTCGAACCTTATGTAACTCCGCTTGAGTCACTAGGCTCTGCAGGTTATACCGGTTCAGACCGCTCTATCCCCGATTCTATCAAAAGTGATTCAGACTACATGCCGTATGTCGATATCAAATTGAAGGATTCTGTGAAAGAGGACTTCCTTAATGCGGTAAAAAACAATCCTTCCGTATTCAAAAACCAAGATACCTTTGAAGCATTCTTCCCTGGTGTTTATTTCAAGAATACATTTGGTGACGGTACGATGCTTCGTGTAGTCAACTCGCGCATCATCTTTTTCTACCGCACCTACCACGATAAAGCTCCGGGAGGCTCACCATTGGTGGGGGCATCCGGCAAAGACAGCTCTTACGTAGTGCCTCGTACAAAATACATCTCCGTTACACCGGACGTTATTCAGCTGAACCATGTTCAGAATCCGATAACACCGAATCCGGAGTTGTTGAACAACGACTCTACAACTTACATTACCGCTCCGGCCGGCTATTTCACTGAAATAGACATCCCTGTTGGTAAAATCATGAAAGAGATCAATAGCGATCCTTTAGCAACTTCAACTTATTTGAATGGTGCTACACTGAACGTTAAAGCGTATGCGCCGATTGAGAATATCTTCTCCGCTACCCCTCCTTCAAACATGTTGATGGTGGAACGCAGTAAAATGAATGAATTCTTCGAGAACAACAAATTACCGGATTCTCAAACTTCATTCCTTGCAAGTTATGCGGCGGATACTGTTAACGCTGTTTACCAATACAACTTCGGCAACTTGAACCAATTGGTAGTAGCCAAAGCAGAAGAAGCTAAAAAGAACGGTAGTTACGATACAACTTATGTTGTAAAAATGGCAGTCGTACCCATCTCAACCGTATTAGACAGTTATTACAACATCACCAAGGTTTCAAATTATTTCCTTCCGGGTGCGGTAGCGCTGAAAAGAGGTACAAACCCACAAAAAACGGATATCGTTTACACGATCCAGAAGGTTGAAGAATAACATGATAAAGCAGATAACCTCTGCTATTCACTGATATAAAATATAAAAGAGGCAAACTCAATCGGGTTTGCCTCTTTTGTTTTATACTGAGGTTCTTCATCGGGAAAGAGCATAATCTCAACGGGATACTGTGAATCGTTAACGAGAAGCACTATAATGATGACGAGACCGCGGTTACACGAAAGTTTAAGCGCGGTTACACGAAGCTTCAAGCACGGTTACACGAAAGTTCAACCGCGGGGTAACACGTTTTCAACCGCGGAGACACCACGATTTGCTCCTATCCGGTTTAATTTATATAGGATCCGGCTCTATTTAAGCTGAATCACGCTCCCGTAGCTGAGATACCCAACAGAAAGTAGAGCGATGAAATTCCCGGAATCAAAATATTGAGAATAAAGAAAGCCGGAATCGTGCGCCCCTAACGCTGATTCCGGCTTGTTATAGTATGGAAATTGTGAATTCGAAGATTAATTTTTCACAGGAGTAGGCATGTAATTCGCCCAATTCGCATTCTGCGTTACACCGAATCCGGCATTAATCTCTTTGGATGGTATCGGGAAAAGGTATAATCCGTCAGTCAATTTCTGAGTTCCTTCGCTTACGAAGATCGTCTCTCCGCGACGGCGAGCATCGAATAAGCGATGACCCTCCTGGAATAGCTCACGACGTCTTTCCGTTACAATAAACTGAGTCAATTCTGACAAATCAGAAGGAAGATCGTCTACCGATTCAATAGCTGCATCACGTTTTGCAACTTCGAATAATGCTGCAGCCGCAGCGCTCGCATTCCCTTGCACCGCTTCGCACTCCGCAATAATCAGGTACATTTCAGGAATTCTGATCACCGGAATATTGGTGATCGGCTGAGCGTATTTGCCTCCTACGAAATAAACCCTTCCACTTGAGCTTGCACGTGTACTTGTCATCTTCGCTTTACGGATATCGCTATCCGAATACAAACCCGCCAATTCATCCGAAACAGTGATACCGTACGTTGTATATAGGGTATTGATTGAATTCGCGCTTAGGTTATCGTCAGAAGCTTTCGCAATTACGAAGATATCTTCTGCCGATCCCGCCGTTTTATCAAACATATCCGCATACGCCGAAGCAGAAGTAATGATCAGATTATTTTGCTGCTCTGCCGGAAGTGATGATTTTTTGATATCGATCGCTTTCTGAGCGAAGCGTTTCGCATTTTCAAAATCACCCATGTACAATCTCACACGAGCTTCCAATGCAGCGATGGCAACCTCATTCATATAAAATACACTTCCCGTTCCCACTTGAACTTCATTGGCATATTTCGCAGCTGAGTTAAGTTGCTCAAGGATATATTCGTAAGTTTCTTTCAAAGTGGAGCGAGATACCTTTTCAAGTGGAGCAATCGGCTGATGCAACAACACGGCGCCCGGAGTCTCCAGATTTTCCTGCGTGTAAGGCAATGCATACACATTGGCAACCGCAAATGTAGCGTAAGCTCTCAGCGCATATGCCTGTGAAAGATCCTTCTTAATTGACTTCTGATCAGATTCGGATGCGGTTTCAAGCAATTTCTCACCTGCTACGATCAAACGGGTAGTCGTATCAGCCACCTTATAAGCCGCTGTCCAGATCGCACTCACATAAGAATCATTTTCATCGAAGATGTAGTTGTAGATTGAATACATGTGCGTAGTGTAACCGAAATTACCGCTATCGTCCGAACCAACATCCGGCAATGCAATCAAGTTACGTCCGCAGAATGAAGAGCTACCCATCCAGTAGTAACTACCGTTTAGTGCAGTTGTTACATCTGCCGCGGTAAGAATCGCCTTGTCGCTGTCAATCTCCTGACTCGGATCCAATTCCAAGAAGCTTGTTCCGCATGATGACAGGGTTGCTGTCATCATTGCGGCCATAAGTATATTTTTAAATTTTATATTGAACATTGTAATTTCTATTTAGGAATGATTAGAATGATAGATTAACTCCGAATGTAAAGGTACGCGGTACCGGGTAAGCCCATGCCTGGAATCCGTCAGCACGAGTCTCCGGATCGAATCCGATGAAGTCTGAGGCTGTAACGGTGAACAGGTTGTCGGCATTTACATACAAACGGGCATTTCCGATGTGTGCTTTCTGAACCCATGCTTTAGGGAGTGTATAACCTAGTGAAAGGTTCTTCATACGCAAATAAGAACCATCCATCAAGAAACGTGTCGATACCTGATTGGCATTGCTTCTGTCTTTGAATACGAAAGCCGGTACATCTGTTACGTCTCCTGGCTGACGCCATGCATTTTCATATACATAGTTCGAAACCGGACCGTAAGCGTAGTGTCCTACCTGCATGTCGTAGTTGAATCCGCTGTTGTAAACTTTTCCGCCTACTTTGTATGAGAAATCCAATCCCAGATCGAAACCTTTGTAAGAAGCTTTCACACCGAATCCACCTGTTAGTTTCGGATCAGCTTTACCGACGATACGCTGTCCCGCTTCATTGTAATTCGTAGTTGTTTCTTTTCCTTCGGTTCCTTTGTACCAAAGTGGTTTACCGGTCTGTACATCCACTCCTGCATACTCCTTCATGTAGAATGTATGGTAAGCCTCGCCCACTTTGCGGATGGTTGTAGAGCTCTCAATCGGGTTATCGCGGTCAAGTTTGATGATTTCATTCTTGTTGTGAGACAAGTTCGTATTGAAAGATACGTTCCAGTCTTTCGTACGCAAAACGTTCACATTGATCACCGCTTCAATACCACTGTTTCTCATCTCACCTAGATTCATCGGAATAGTCGAAGACCCTGTAGCTGCAGACAATGGCACATGGAAAATCATATCTTTGGTTGTTTCAACATAATAATCCAATTCCAGATTCACACGGTTGAAGAACGACCAGTCCGTACCCACATTGAATTTTGCTGAACGCTCCCATTTCAAATTCGGATTGCCCGGCTGAACAGGAACTGCTCCCGGCTCGCCTTTGTAGTTGTATCCGAATCCGTATAGCGAACGAGATTCATACCAGCCGATATCCTGATTACCCACCGTACCGTAACTAGCACGCAAAGTCAGGTTATTCAGCCACTCTTTCGAATCAGCCATGAACGCCTCTTCCGAGATGCGGTATTTACCCCCTACCGAGTAGAAAAGACCCCATTTGTCTTCAGAACCGAAACGAGAAGATCCGTCGTAACGCAAACTTCCCGACAGGTAATATTTTCCTGCGAAGTCGTAGTTCACATTACCGAAGTAAGAAGCAAGTGTCGATTCATATTTCGAAGTTGAAGCATCTACCGGTGTAGAAGCGTTTCCAAGTTCAGAACCTGCATTCGGCGCATAATTGCTTGCAGCTACGAACGTACGGTTACGAGTCTGTTTCTGAGCTTCCTGTCCGACCAACACATTCAGATTGTGTTCATTGAATGAGTTGATCCAGTTTACGGTATTTGTAATTGTATACGTGAATAGACGGTCGTTGTTTTTCATTCCCTGACCATTTTTCTCCATCCCCTGCGGGTTCATCATCGACCACAGGAAGAACTCTTGCAAATCGAACAAGTTCAATCCCAAGCTCGACTTGGCAGTGAATCCTTTACCTAGGTTCAGGCTTGCCCATGGGTTAATGATCGCGGTTGTTTGTTTCTGTTCACGCTTATCACCTTTCTCTTTATCGTTGATCGCTACCGGGTTGTAATTCGCATCCAGGTTATAAGAACCATCGGCATTGTACACCTGTTCGAACGGTTTTAGGTCATAAACCGCCACGATTGGGTTCGTGTATTGCGATTCGGACTGCGAGTTACGGATATCTGAAACCGATCCGTTGGCCTGCACGCCCCAAGAAAGAACTTTTCCTGTCGAAGAGAGGTTCATACGCCCTGAATAACGACGCATTCCGGTATTGATTACGATACCTTCCTGATCGAAGAAGCTTCCGCTTACGTAGTAGTTCAGACCGTCTTTACCACCCTGCACGTCTACATTGTATTCTTGGTTAACCCCTGTCTGAAGAACTTCTTGTAACCAGTCAACATTTTGTGTATCCTTGTTGTATCCGAATCCGTTGTACAGGTAATTTTCCGCTTCCTCTTTGGTTTTGAAATTGCCTGAATTCAAAAGAGCATCTGACCAAATATCCGTATAACGGTCAATATTTACCGTACGGTAATTGTGATCTAGATTCGCGATTTTAGAGAAACCTGCTTTCGCACCGAAATTCACTGACGGTGCACCGGTTTTTCCTTTTTTTGTAGTGATCACGATCACGCCGTTCGCAGCTCGTGCCCCGTAAATCGAAGTAGCGGTGGCATCCTTCAATACATTGATACTTTCAATATCGTTCGGATTGATGTTTGCCAAAGGAGAAGCCGACATCTGACCAGAACCAGTAGCAGCATAGGTACCCAGTTTATCTGTAAACATCGGAACACCATCAATCACATACAACGGCTCCGTACCTGAATTCACCGATCCGGTACCACGAATTGAAACCGATGCGAACTGACCCGGCTGACCTCCGGCATTATTCATCTGCAAACCGGCAACCGATCCCTGAAGGGATTTCATAAAGTTACCGTCTGTCTTATTCAATAAATCTTCCCCTTTTACCGTCTGAGCCGATCCGGTAAAGGCAGCTTTCTTCGTTACGCCATAACCGGTTACCACCACTTCATCAAGTGCTTTGGTATCGGACTGGAGTGTAATTTTCACATTCGGTTTTGCTTGCACTTCCTGTGGAATCAAACCGATGTAAGAGATAACCAACGTGTGGTTTCCCTTCTCTAGATCTAATGAAAAACGTCCGTCAAAATCTGTAATCGTTCCCAGGCTTGTTCCCTTCACCAACACAGAAGCACCGATTACCGGTTCTCCGTCTTCTGCAGAGATCACTGATCCGGAGATCGTCTGTGTCTGAGCAAATGAATAGCTTGCACAGCTAAGCATCGCTACAGAGAGCATTGAAATCTTTCTCATAATTTAAATAGTCCAAATTGATAATTAAATAAAAATTCGAAAACCAAGGAATCTTAAGAAGATGACATTTTTTACATCACAGATGACATACAACGACATGTTGCTCGATTATATATACATATATTATGCAAAAAACATCATCTCTCCTTGTTTTCGATAGCAAAAATATAATTTGACATTTAAATTACAAACTACATATTTTAATTGTCATATACATTATGCTCATAATTTTAGCATATTAATTCGCTAGTATGCTAAAACATTTTACCAACAGACTGTGAATCAGAAAAATAATTATCCATCCACACCCTAATTTTAAGCATGGTTAATTTTTACTTCAATGTGTGATAAATTGTATTATTAATAAATAACCGCATTTTAATAACAAAATTCAATCTAAACAGACCCTTCAAAAACAAAAAATAAAAAAGCAGCCTTATTTCGTAACAGGCACAAAACTGCATATGCGTTCTTACGCATCTATATTCAGATTTATACTGTTATGAAATAAGGCTGCTTGTCATCATTGATTCAGCAACTGCAGAATGGCACCCTTCGCCGTGTCAGAACCACCCTGAGACTGATCAGCAAATAAAAGATCGAGTTCATAAGGCTGAAGTTGTTTTTCGGGCAAAAACCGGTCAGAACCGACATACGATTTAACGGTCTCGAGCAACTGTTTGGTTGCCAAACGCTCCTGCATCTTCTTTTCTGTATCCAATGATAACACGAAAAGGTTACCGGCTCCTACCTTCGCTTCAAACGCAATTCCCAATTTCCGGTTGGTTTCATAGGAGTCAATGCACTGAATAAGGGGAGTAATACCGGAAAGACGGTTCATATCGAGGGCCACGGCATGATTCAGAATGTCCCACCATTGCCAATCGGCATAATTCTTAGTGGGAAAATCTCGAAATACAGGATGTGAATCTTGTATCAGCGTTCCGACGATCATCGGATCCCAATTAAACATGATGGGATTCCAGAAATGACTGGCAAAACGTGTCTTTCTTCCTTTTGGTTCTTTGGGAATAAGCAATACATTTTTACCGGCTTCTAGCCATTCGCGGGTTTGGGCATTCCAACTATCGGCAAGAATGAAACCGTTTTCTTCTGTTGCGGATTCTGTTTGCCGGGGATATACCCAAATCTGCCATTCGTTACGGATAGATCCCAATGTAGCGCGTAGGGTAAGTTGAGAGGCCTTACTCACGCCATTTAATTTCAAATCCACTTTCCCGATTGAATCGACGGTAGCCGGTGGAATGACAGGAACAGAACTGCTTCCTTTATAAAGTATATCGCCCGTTTCATTTTCAAGAGACCATTTCAACTTCTCTCCCCGGATCGCATGTTCTCCGTAATGATACACCTCAAGATCTGCAACAAAAGATTCTCCTGCCAAATAGGTGCGTTTCGGCAAACGTGCCAACAATACGCTCGGGGCACACGACTCTCGGAATTTTTCAGCACTTACCAATCCCTTGCTTTCCCAAAATGCATCGAGAATTCCAACGAAAGCACTTCCTTGCCCCGGAAAATCAGCCAGTCCCAACAACTGAAAACCGCCCGATTTACGTGAGCGAAGCAAAGCCTCATTCACCTCTTTGTATTGGAGAACGGTATGTGCTCCGGAAGCTCGAAAAAAATCATCGGCTTGATGAAGCATGCCATTTCTTGCAAGTCGCTCTCTAAAAACCTCAAAATTGCGGGGTTCCACCACACCGCTATATTTGCTCATCTCCCTGAAATTAGGATACATACACCTTTGGCCGGTTTCATGTGCGATAACCGGACAATCGATATCCGAAGTCTCATCGACTGTCCAATTGGTAGCTGGCTTTCCTTCATAGACGGTAATCCACCCTTTTTGAGTGACGTGCGAAACGTAATATTGGTCGGAAGCTGTATGTGTACGGGCCGTAGAAGCGGAATAGAGACGGCGGTCATCTTGTCGACGCCCTTTCTTGACTAAATCTTCGAGGACTTGAAAATCACCTTCATTCTCATTTCCGTTACACATCAGAATAAAAGAGGGATGATTACCATATTCTTCGAGAATCGCATACATCTCTTTTTCGAAGAAGTCACGTCTCGCAGGGTATTTCCCCACATCTTTGATCCACATAGGTAGTTCGGCCTGCAAGTAAATACCCGTTTCATCAGCTGCTTGAAACGCAGCTTTAGGAGGACACCAAGAATGAAAACGGATGTGATTCATACCATACTCTTTCACGGTTGTGAAGATACGTTTCCAATCAGCCACCTCGGTAGCCGGATAGCCTGTAAGAGGAAAAACACAACAGTCCAAAGCCCCGCGCAAGTGAATATCCCGCCCGTTGAGACGGATGTGATGCTTGCCCTGTTCAACCTGACGCATACCAAATCCGATCACCCGTTCATCCGCGATACCGTTGACCGTAAGGGTGGCTTCCACTTCATAAAGATTGGGGTTAAATTCATCCCACAGTTTGACCTGTTTTCCTATCACCAACTCCTCCATCCGGTCACATTCCCCTTTTACAAGGTTAACGGGAGTTGATTTACGGGTCACCTCTTTCCCTCCTTTTTCACGTAAGATCAGTCGCAATTCCCCAGCGGCATCCCCTTCGGTCTGGTTTGTCAATTTCAGATTCAAACGGACAGACTGGTTTTGAAGATCGGGAAATGCGTGTATGCTATGTATTCCTGTTTTTTCCGAAGCGGTAAGTTCCAGCTTCCCCACCATACCGTTCCAATTCGTCTGCGTATACTCAGAAGTTCCGTGATTCCATTGGTCCATCGGGTATTTCAGTCGATTATCCACACAAATGGTGAGTTGATGGATCCCAGGGGTCATCAAAGCCGTCAGATCGAATCGATTGGGGGTACTCAGCGACTCTTCCGTTCCGGCCGGTTTCCCGTCAACATAGACTGTGGTTTCCCAATGACATCGTTCCAGGTTCAGAATAATATTTTTACGTTCCCAGTTTTCCGGTATCACCACTTCACGCTGATACCATGCTTGTCCACAATATTCAAATTTACGGGTAAGACGATCGATGTGTCTCGCTGTGGATTTAATCCCTTTTCCCCCTTCATCGGTCGTTCCGGGCAACATAATCGACTCCGTGAGTCGCACTTTGTATAGTTCGGAGCCGGGTGTCTTACCGAACCCCATCGGATCCATCTGAAAGCGCCATGTTCCGGAAAGGCTCATCGTTTCCCGTTGAGCAGGAAGTAACTGAACGCCACAAAGCAAAACTGTAAGCAAGAAGCATTTTTTCATTGTATATAATCTATTTTTACATCCAGGTCAAATGCGCCATCTATATACCTTCTGGTGGGTATCTCAACTTAAGGTGTACTATGGCGATTTCACATTCTTATTAGAGCTATTTGTTTTGCGGCAAAGAAAGAATAAAATCATTTGCCGAAAGATAGACTTATCGAATACGTGGATGGACTATCTTACGATATATTGATTATCCCTTTTTAGTTTTACGATACTTACCGGGAGATATACCCATGATTTTGGTAAACAGTCTTGAGAAATAATAACAATCTTCTATTCCGATCTTATAACACACCTGATTGATCCGGATATCGGTCGTATCGATGAGGTGGCAGGCATGCTGAATCTTTAACAGGTTGAAATAATTTACCGGAGAATAACCCGTCTGCTCACTAAAAATACCGGAGAAATGAGAAACCGAGTACCCCGCATGTTGCGCAATTTGGGAAACGGTAAGCTTCTTGCCGATATGCTCTTTCATAAAATGTATCGTTGCTTCCACTACGTTGATATTAGGTTCCTGTTCCCCGGCATTCCTATATTGTTGCAGATAGCATAGTGAACCTAGAAAGTGATGAAACGCCGAACAGGTATACAACAGGTTCTCTTTACTATAACCGAATTCAAGGGTGTGATAGATCTCTTCGAAGAGACTCAGCCGATCGTTGATGCGGGAATTGGGAGTGGGCTTAATATCCACCGGTGCCCGAAGTCGGGAAGCGTATGAAACGGCGAGATCACCTTTGAAATGAATCCAATAGATCGTCCATGGATCATTTTCGTCTGCTCCATAGCTATGAGGGGTGTTGGCGGGTAAGACGAAACATTGGTTTGCCTCGATCGGATGTAGCCGCTCATTTACGCGATACCAACCTTTCCCCTCCACACAATAAATAAATACATGCTGCGATATTGGCTCCTCTCTTTTTCTGAAATGATGAAGGGCACGCGGATAATAGCCGATGTCAGTGATGTAAAGCGCACGGTAAAGTGTTTGATTCTCCATTTCCCGGAGAACAGACAGGGGTAATACCAGTGACTGCTCTCCACAGAATCCGTCTTTTCGTTTAATCATGGTTGCGATATTTATAGAGGGAGAAATTTATATATGGAGTTGCAAAGTTATTTTTTTGTTCGGGAGAAGTAAATATTTCATAAGATTATCCATTTCAATCACATCTTAGTCTATCTTCCAACTGAGAATAAATCCGCATTTTTGTCGCATCACAAAAGAACATCCGTTTAGATCGCTATAATTCATCATTTGAAGCGTTCCGTTACGAGAGGTATATCGATGGCGCATTTAACCTTAATCAAAAAATCAAACATTATACGAATGAGAAAACAATGTATTTACATCCTGCTCGGTTGCCTGATGAGCGGTATGTCAGTCTGGGCGCGTCCAAAAGCAAAACGCGTGGTGATGATCGCTTTGGATGGAATCTCTACTTCCGGCTTTGAGAAAGCCGCCACCCCTAATCTGGATATGCTCTTGCAACAGGGTGCACTTTCAATGCATACCCGCGTAGTAATGCCTTCCGTAACGTTGCCAAACTGGACGAGCCACCTGACCGGGAGCGGCCCCGAGCAACACGGGGTGGTCGATAACAGTTGGAAAAGCGATAAGATTAAATTCCCCGCGCAAGTGACGGATCCCGACGGGTATTACCCATCCGTTTTCCAAGCGATGAAAGAAGCGATTCCCTCTTGTAAAACGGCATTTTATTACAATTGGATCAACCTCTTCTACCCCTACAACGAACAATATCTTGACGAAGTGAGCTATCTGAAAGACGACGCATATATCTTAAACTATGAAAAGGCATTCGATTTTATTGTTGCCAACCAAAAACTGCCGACTTTGGTATTCCTCTATTCTGTCCATACCGATCATGCGGGACATAATTCCAAATGGATGTCTTCTCCTTATATCCGTTCGATTGAAGAAGCGGATAACCAAATCGGCATTTTTTTGGACAAACTAAAGAAAGAGAAGCTTTTTGAGGAAACCCATTTCATGTTCCTCTCCGATCACGGAGGAGTAGAATACGGACACGGAGGCGTAACAGAAGAGGAGATGATCGTACCTTGGGGAATCAAGGGTCCCGGAATTAAGCAGGGATACCGAATTGAAGAACCCAACAACACAGTAAACACCGCGGCGACCATTCTTTATTTATTCAACGTAAAGAAAATACCTTTGTCGTGGACCGGAAAAGTTCCTTACTCTATTTTCAAATAAAAGAAGGATACAATCGCAGGCATCAAATCGGGTGCATTTCTAAATTAACGATGTGCAAATAAAAGAGAAGGGTGAACCGTTTGTTGTGGTTCACCCTTCCCTTTTATATTTTTCTATTTTCAAATAATGCACTAAAAATCAGTAGAAGTTCATTTCTTCTTCGCTTTCACCACACTTTTGCCCCGCTTCGCTTTGGATTCGATTCCTTTCAGTTTGGCAACCTTATCTTCTAGCCGGTGTATCTCCATCGCCTGATTCTCGATGGTTTTCAACAAGGCATTCAGCTCTTCGTTCTCTACCGCTTCGGGGAATTGTTGCTGAACACGGATGATGAAATCACTCAATACGTTCATGTAATTGGTGAACGCTTCATAAGGGGAATCGTACGGACTGAACAGCTTGTGCATCGCTCCGTCTGATTTGCGTTTGGTACTCATGTAATAGAAATGATCACTCGCCTGCAGGTAATCCCAATCTTGGAGAATCCCCCGGTCTGCGCACATACGCACACGCTCGCCTACCGCATACAATCTGTCGCAGGCTTCTTTCTGCAACAAGTTACCCAACCAGGCACTCGTATCGCGCTCCTCATCGGCACCCGAGATGGGATGCAATACCGAGAACACTCCGGCCGGAGTGTATTTCGTCAGAATCTCCGACGGCGTCGAGAACGTGATTCCATTTGCTTCGGCATATCGAGGAAGTGCTTTCATGAATTCAAAGATTCCGGTTGCAGCCGGTTGCATCGAACCAAGCACTTCATAATTGAGGAACAGGTTCACAACCTCTTCCGCTTCAGGAAGCGCTGCGATCCAACCCATGAATTTATCAGCGGTCAGCGGATATTCCGCCCAATCGTATTTTGAGAAGTTAAATGAGATATCGTCACTCAGTTTCGAATTCTTCAACAAGAGCTTCAGTTCCGGGTCTACGGCCGATTCATAAACATAATTCGGACTCTTCCATCCGAGGATATGCTTTGCCCCTTCGGTTACCACTCCTTTGAAGCCCATCTCGGCAATCTGCACCGCAATCTCGTCCGAATAGATCAGCTCGGTATTACGAAGTACCGAAGGTGTCTGTCCGAACAATTCCTGAATCAGGTTTGTATGCATCTTCACCTGGCGATCGAACTCTTCCGGATCCACAAGGGAAGAGAGTGAGTGAGAATAGGTTTCAGAAAGAAACTCCACACAGCCGGTAGCGGCAAGCTCTTTCATGCTGTCAATAAATTCCGGCACATAAATCTGAAGTTGCTCTAAGGCTACTCCCGAAATCGAGAATGCCACTTTAAACTTGCCGTCGGAATTCCGGATCATATCCAACAGCGCCTGATTGGCCGGCAAATATGATTTACGGGCAATATCTTTTATTATTTCTTCATTGTTGAAATCATCATAATAGTAATGATCACTACCGATATCGAAGAAACGGTATCTTTTAAGCCTAAACGGCTGATGAATCTGAAAATAGAAACAGATTGTCTTCATCTGAATAGTAGTATTAAAGTTTGCAGATGGAATCCTACATCATGTGCTTTCGGGTATCAGAGCTTACGGATGGGGATCACCTGTTTTAAATAATTTATCGGGATACGTTAACGAAGAAGGCTCTTGTAAATATCAATCACTTTCTTTCCGGCATATTCCCATTTTATCTCGTCCACCTCGGCTTTTCCTTCGATTTTCATGAAATTATACAAAGAGGGATAAGTAATAATCGCGTACATCGCATCGGCAAGGGCATCGATATCCCAATAATCTACCTTGATCGCATTATCAAGAATCTCAGCACAACCGGATTGTTTGGAGATAATGGTAGGAACCCCTACCTGCATCGCTTCCAACGGAGAGATTCCAAAAGGCTCCGATACCGATGGCATCACATACACATCACTCACCTTGAGCATTTCATACACCTGTTTCCCTTTCAGAAATCCGGTGAAGTGAAAACGATCGGCAATATTGCGACGGGCTGCCAAACGAATCATCTCATCCATCATATCGCCGCTTCCGGCCATCACAAAGCGTACGTTCTTGGCCCGCTGAAGTACTTTAGCCGCAGCTTCCACAAAATATTCGGGACCTTTCTGCATCGTGATACGTCCCAAAAACGTAACCACTTTCTCATCGGTCCCCCGATTCGCCACTATGTGCTGTATCTCCTTGCTCATAGGTTCTACCGCATTATGCACCGTGGTCACTTTGGCAGGATCGATGTGGTACTTCTCAATCACCGTCTGACGGGTCAAGTTACTTACGGTGATGATGTGATCCGCCTGGTCCATTCCATTCTTCTCAATGGCATATACCTGGGGATTCACATTGCCGCGACTACGGTCGAAATCCGTAGCATGCACATGAATCACCAACGGTTTTCCGGTAACTTGTTTGGCATGAATTCCCGCCGGATAAGTGAGCCAGTCGTGTGAATGAATCACATCGAATTGCTCCTTCCGGGCGATGACACCGGCTACGATGGAGTAGTTATTGATCTCTTCGAGCAGATTGTCTGGATACTTTCCCGAAAACTCGATACACCCCATGTCATTGGTATGCATGTAACTGAAGTCCCCGTAGATATGATCACGCAGATCATAATACTCCTGAGGGTTCATGCAATACCCGAAACGATGCTGCACCGTATCCCAGTCCACATCCTTATAAACCACCGGAGTATTCGTAGCACCGATAATGTGAGCGAATTCTTTGTCCTCATCTCCATGTGGTTTGGGAATTACGAAAGTGATATCCATATCACCATTCGCCGCCATCCCCTTGGTCAGCCCGTAACTGGCCGTACCTAATCCGCCAAGGATATGGGGGGGAAACTCCCACCCAAACATTAATGCTTTCATTTGTATATAATCTTTTTTTTAACATCAAGGTCAAATGCGCCATCTATATACCTTTAGTTGGGTAGCTCTACTTTAGATGAGCTATGGCGATTTCATTTGTATATCGTTTATTTTTTATTCGCAATAAGATTCAAGGCCCGTAAGACCTCACCGACATTCATCGCCGTAGAGATTGCACCGCGACCGGTAAAAGGGGGATTTCCGTCATACAGTTCGGATAACGTTCCGATGCAGTGGTTTGACATCTCATCCTCGAATCCGATCATCTTACGCTCCAAGAATGACAAACCGCTTCGCCCGAAAATACGCAGGTAGGCTTCGGTATACGCACCCATCAGCCACGGCCAAGCCGTACCCTGATGATACGCGTAATTTCGCTCCTGCTGGTTCCCCACATAATACGGGTTATAACCTTCAGACTTCGGACTCAGCGAGCGAATCCCTTTCGGAGTGAGCAATTCGCGGGTAACCACATCGAGCACTTGCTTACGCTGCGATTTACTCAAAGGAGAGTATTTCAGTGCAATCGCCCCCAACATGTTCGGACGTACGCTCAGATCGGAGTAATAACCGGAAACATAATCGTACAGATATCCGTGTTCGTTCACAAAGGTATCTACAAATGACACGGCTACTTTTTCAGCCTCTTTGCCGTACACGTCGCCACGCTGCTCATGATCGGTTCCTTTCAGCATCTCCTCTGCAAAGAGAAGCGCATTATACCACAAGGCATTGAATTCCACCAAATAACCCGTTCTCGGAGTTACCGGCTTATTATTCTCCATGGCATTCATCCACGAAATCGCTTTCTCCGTTCCGTTCGAATAAAGCAGACCGTTGTTATGAAGGAACAGATTCGGGTGACGGGATGACATCAGGTATTCCATTATTTTCTGGAGTAACGTACCGTATTTCGCTCTAGCGCGCTCCAAAGAGGTGAATTCCGCATATTGCTGAATGGCCCAAGATGCCCAAAGCAACACATCCGGCGCATCAATCTCTTTAATCACCTCGTGCTCATGCCCTTTATCCATAAACGCACGAAGAGCAGCGGCTGCCGTATCCATAATCGATTCGAACTGCTTCTCATCGCCCAACACCAACGTTGTACCCGGAAGGGCGATAAACGTATCGCGGGCTCTCACATGAAACCAAGGGTATCCTGCCAGCAGATACTGATGGCGCCCCTTTTTATTATAAAATTGTTCGGCCGAATTTTTCAGGCAGTTGTAAAAACTGGAACGGGGAGTTCGCGCTGTCATCTCTTTGGTGAACATGTGGTTCAGCGAACGGGGAGATACAGCCGATTCGCCTGCCGAGAAGATAATCTCCTCACCTTTGGCGATCGTTACCTCAAAATACCCCGGCACGAAGAGATCCTCTTTATATTCATACCCACGCTCCTGCTCCTTCGGGTATTCGATGCCTCGATACCAATCGGGATTCGAAATGAATTGTGGTGTCTTGTTCAGCTGCATATACAATCCGGGATACCCCTCATACAGGCAGGAACGGATGCCGTTATCAATCACTTCGTAAGATTTATTCACCTTATCGTTCTCATGGGTCAGTTCGTTCACATTGCGAAACGCAAGGAACGGCTTCAGCCGGAGGGTTGTGGGGGAATGCGCTTCCAGAAGGGTGTATTTTATTAAGATACGGTTCTCATGCGCGATAAATACTTTCTCTTTCGAGAGAATCACGCCTCCGATGCGGTAAATGGTCTTGGGTATATTTTCGCAAGTAAACTCACGGATATATTTATGGCCTTTCGGGAAAAAGTTATCCCCTCCATACTTATGGATCCCTATGTTGAACTCAGCACCCCGCTGTACGATCGTGTCGTCGAGTGATGAAAGCAATACGTGATTGTCCTCATCCAATGCCGGTACCGGCATCACCAATAAACCATGGTATTTTCGGGTATTGCAATCAACCACTGACGTACAATGATACGCTCCGGACTTGTTGGTGCGGAGTAGTTCAAGAGGCAGAGATTGTTCAAGGTTTATCATTAAGTTCTTATCAAACTTCAAATAGCTCATAAACAATTATTTAAATAGAAGTATTCTATGATATTATATAAAAAAGGCTTCTTAACAACTCAAATTTAGCTAAAAGACGATTGTTTTACAACGCTCAGCACCCCTTTATATATCTATTTTTTATATTTTGCCGTCAAATTATTTAAATTATTTCACAATCACCCTATGTTCATAAAAAAACGCGCATTTTTTTCATTGGTTCCGCCCGCGCTTTTGGTCATTCTCTTCTGGATCGTACAAGTATTGCAATGGGGAATGGAGTGGGATTTTTCGGAAGGAGGAATCTTTCCGCGCTCTTTACAAGGGGCATGGGGAATCATAACTTCCGCTTTTATACACGGCGGATTCAAACATCTTTTCGCCAACAGTTCTGCCTTTCTGCTTTTAGGATGGCTACTTTATTATTTTTACAAAGAGATCGCAAACGGCGTACTTCTTTTTCTGTGGCTCGGCTCGGGCTTACTCACCTGGATCATCGGCCGCCCCGCTTGGCACATCGGTGCTTCCGGCGTGATCTATGCCTTGGCCTTCTTTCTGTTTTTCAGTGGCGTATTCAGGAAAAACTCCCGTTTGGCGGCAATCGCCCTGATCGTTGTGTTCCTTTACGGGAGCATGCTTTGGAATATGTTCCCCATCGCTGAGATCGTGGACCCGAAAGTATCGTGGGAAGGACACCTGAGCGGAGCGATAACGGGATTGGTCGCAGCCGTACTGTTTCGCAAAAAAGGGCCGCAACCGGATCCGCTTCCGGCAGACGACGAAGAGGAGGATTCTGAAACCGATGAGGAACCTTACTGGAAGAAGCCCTCAGACGACAACCCCTGAGCGATTCACCCGTCATACGATACCGTTCGGCAGAAAGCATGCTGCGTAAAAACAAAATACCGGTAAGGAGCTTCTCTTTCAAATCGAGAAATCCCTACCGGTATTGTTTTTATTCAGAGAGTGTCAACACATGCAATGAGGAGAGCAATGAGGCCAGATTCGATGTAAAGAGCTTCACCGAGATGGCCAGAAGAATGATACCGAAGAACTTACGCAATACATAAATCCCGCCTTTTCCGAGTATCCGTTCCAACAGGTAAACCTTTTTGATCACCACATACACCAACGCGATATTCAGCACGAGGGCGATAATGATGTTCAGTATGTTGTATTCGGCTCGCAGCGACAAAAGCGTGGTAAAGGAAGCCGCTCCGGCAATGAAAGGAAACACAACGGGCACGATAGTGGTGGATCCCGCCGGACCGTCGAATTTGAAAAGTTCAATCCCCAGAATCATCTCCATCGCCATGGCAAAAAGAATAATCGCACCCGCAACGGCAAACGATGAGATGTCCACTCCGAATAGTTTCAGCAACAAATCTCCAACAAAGAGGAACGCCAACAACGTACCCAAGGAGAATATTGCGGCTTTTCCGGCATGAATGGGACCCGATTTTCGTTGCAACTCAATTAGAATCGGAGTCAATCCGGTTATATCGATCACTGCAAACAACACCACGAAAGCACTCAGTGTTTCCTGAAAATTAAACATCAACGGCATAATTATATATGTATTAGTATAAATTGTAATAACAAAGTTAAGAATTAAATGCGAAATTTCTTTCTCCAACAGATTAACACAAATCCTCAAATCAAAACCTTTATTTTAACAAAACGGATAGATCAATTAATAAATCTCAATTAAATTAATATTTATAGAACAATTTAGGTAGTTTTATGTTTTTATAATACATAAGTTAAATTAATTTGCACCTTAATTCTATTCTCATGTCAGATATGTACGATCTTTTGCTACAATTGCCACTTTTTCAAGGAATAAACAGAGCCAGATTGGGAGAATTAATCGAGAAGACGAAATTCCACTTTCTAAAATACCCGGCGGGAAGCCAAATCGTTACGGCCGGAGAGCAGTGCACCCATCTCAAATTTCTGATCTCAGGAAGAATCCGCACGGAAATGACCAACTTAAACGGGAAGATGAAAATCTCGGAAGAGTTTGAAGCACCCAACGTGATTGCGCCCAATTTTCTGTTCGGGGCCTCCACCTCGTATCCTTTCAACATCATCGCGCTGGAGGATGTGGGGATCATGCAGATTGACAAACGCACCTTTATCACCCTAATGCAAAGTGAAGAGATCTTTCTGTTGAACATGCTGAACATCACCTCCAACCGTTCGCAGAAATGCTTTGACTCGTTTTCGTTTTTCACCTCGGGCGATATGAAAGAAAAACTGGCCTGTTGGATGCTGAACTACACCAACCGGAAAGCGAGCAACATCCGCATCACCTGCAAACAGAAAGATTTGTATACCTTCTTCGGCGTACAGCGTTCCGTATTTCTGTTCGCACTCAACGAATTGAAAGATATGCAGATTATCGACTTCAATTCCAAAGAGATCGAGATCCTCGACCGCTACGCCTTGCAGCAGATTTCTTACACTGCGCAAGAGGAAGAAATCGTTGCACAGGAATTGAATTCCTGATTATCTCCCGCCTTTTGGGATATTTTGCCTATTAAATAGCCCCTCTTTATTATATTTTCACCCATAAAACACAGCTATTTAGAGCAAAGTTTTGTAGTTTTGCAAGGAATTTGCAAAATAGTTTACATAAATGAACATATTGGAATTAAGCGAACAGGAAATCGTCAGAAGAAATTCTTTGGACGAAATGCGCAAGCTGGGCATCGACCCGTATCCTGCTGCTGAATACGTTGTTAACGGATATTCAAACGAGATAAAAGAAAACTTCAGCGACGATGAGGAATCGCCTCGCCAGGTTAGTATAGCAGGACGTGTCATGAGCCGCCGTATTATGGGTAAAGCATCTTTCGTAGAGTTACAAGACTCCGAAGGACGCATCCAGGTGTACATCTCACGTGACGATCTTTGTCCGGGTGAGGATAAAGATCTTTATAACACCGTATTCAAGAAACTTCTTGACATCGGCGACTTTATCGGAATCAAAGGATACGTATTCCGTACCCAGATGGGCGAAATCTCTGTGCACGCACAGGAGTTGACTGTCCTTTCCAAATCAATCAAACCACTTCCTATCGTAAAATACAAAGACGGCGTTGCTTATGACGCTTTCGAAGACCCGGAGATGCGTTACCGCCAGCGTTACGTTGACCTCGTGGTGAATGAAGGAGTGAAAGATATCTTCCTTAAACGTACGAAAGTATACTCTTCAATGCGTGAGTACTTCAACTCATTGGGGTATATCGAAGTTGAAACTCCGATCCTTCAGTCGATCCCGGGAGGCGCTTCGGCACGTCCGTTCATTACGCACCACAACGCATTGGATATTCCTTTGTACCTGCGTATCGCCAACGAACTTTACCTGAAACGTCTGATCGTAGGTGGTTTCGAGGGTGTTTACGAGTTCTCCAAGAACTTCCGTAACGAAGGTATGGACCGTACGCACAACCCAGAGTTTACGGCTATGGAAATCTATGTGGCGTATAAAGATTACAACTGGATGATGACCTTTACTGAAAATATGATCGAAAAGATCTGTATGGATGTAAACGGTACCACAGATATTAAGGTTGGTGAGAATACCATCAGCTTCAAAGCACCTTTCGCCCGCAAAACAATGACGCAGGCGATCCTTGACTTTACCGGTTTCGATATTTCAAACATGAACGAAGAGCAGCTTCGCGGCGTTTGCGCGGAACTGGGCATCGAGGTGGATGAAACAATGGGTAAAGGGAAACTGATCGACGAGATCTTCGGAGAGAAATGCGAAGGAAATTATATCCAGCCGACATTCATCACCGATTATCCGATCGAAATGTCTCCACTATGTAAACGTCACCGCGAAAATCCTGAACTGACGGAACGTTTCGAATTGATGGTTAACGGAAAAGAGCTATGTAACGCATACTCGGAACTGAACGACCCGATCGATCAGTTGGGCCGTTTCCAAGATCAGTTGAAACTGAGCGAAAAAGGAGATGACGAAGCGATGTTTATCGATATGGACTTTGTTCGCTCTCTTGAATACGGTATGCCTCCTACTTCAGGCATGGGTATCGGTATGGACCGTCTGGTGATGTTGATGACCGGTCAGACAACCATCCAGGAAGTGTTGTTCTTCCCTCAGATGCGTCCGGAGAAAGTGGTGAAAAAAGACGCTCCCGCTAAATTCATGGAGATCGGTGTGTCTGAAGAATGGGTTGCCCCTATTCAGAAAGCCGGCTACCTGACTATCGAAGATCTTGCCGAGGCAGTACCGAACAAACTGCACCAGGAAATCTGCGGACTCAACAAGAAATACAAGCTTGAATTGAGCAATCCTTCGCTGGATGTTGTAAGCGAGTGGGTGAACAAAGCAAAATAATCTGGACTTTATAATTCTTTTAACATGAAATTGCCGGGAAGAATAGCTATTATCGGCGGGGGAAGCTGGGCTACAGCCATCGCCAAGATGGTGCTCACCAACACCGACAAGATTAACTGGTATATGCGCCGTAATGACCGGATCGAAGAGTTCCGTTCGTTAGGACATAATCCGGCTTATCTCTCGAGCGTGAAGTTTGATATTGATCGTATCTACTTCAGCTCCAACTTAAATGATATTGTAAAGAAGTCAGATACGTTGATCTTTGCCACACCATCGCCTTATCTGAAGCAACACCTGAAGAAGCTGAGAGCAAAACTCTCGGACAAATTCATCGTTACTTCCATCAAAGGTATTGTGCCCGATGAAAACATGATCATCTCGGAATACCTGAAGAAATATTACGATGTGCCGAATGACAACATCGCCGTATTGGGCGGTCCGTGTCACGCGGAGGAGATCGCCTACGAACGGCTTTCTTATCTGACCGTGGGCTGCAATGACCTGGAGAAGGCTACCATGTTCGCCGACTTTTTGAAAAGCAGCTATGTGAATACGTGCACCTCCATGGATGTAGCAGGCATTGAATACGGCTCTGTACTGAAAAACGTATATGCGATTGCCGCAGGAATCTGTAGCGGTCTCAAATATGGAGATAACTTTCAGGCAGTTCTGGTTTCGAACGCCATTCAGGAACTGAACCGATTCGTTAGCGTGGTGAATCCACTTGAACGGAATGTAACCGATTCGGTTTATCTTGGCGACCTGTTGGTAACGGCTTACTCTAAGTTCAGCCGCAACCACATGTTCGGTACGATGATCGGAAAAGGTTATTCGGTGAAATCGGCTCAGATTGAGATGGAGATGATCGCCGAAGGATACTACGGCACCAAATGCATCAAGGAAATCAATGAAGAGTACAAAGTGCACATGCCCATCCTGGATGCGGTCTACAACATTCTGTATAAGAGAATGTCACCCTACGTTGAAATAAAACTCCTTACCGAGGCATTGAAATAAAAATTAAAAAAGCAGATAAGGTCGCCCGAAAAGCGACTTTATCTGCTTTTGATTGTTATAGTATTTGGGAAGTATGCATCCATAACATACTCAGCCTGAACACAAAACCGGATTGCCTGATCGCACACCCGTGATAGAGAGGCTCCGTTGCGTTATCAAGTAAACATTTCATCTTAATAAATAATTTACGTATGAAACTATCTATTGAAAAAGTATTTCCTTTCGTAAGTCAGGAAAATATCTTTAACCTTGCCGAAGCTGCTAAGGAATCAAACAACCTATTGGTAAACGGTACCGGAAAAGGGAACGACTTTTTGGGTTGGGTAGACCTTCCGTCTTCTGTAACTGCCGAACAGATTGCAGATATCAATGCCACTGCGGCAAAGCTTAGAGACAAATGCGAAGTGATCGTTGTGATCGGTATCGGAGGTAGTTATCTTGGCGCAAAAGCTGTTATCGATGCTTTGGCAAACAGCTTTGAGTTTCTAAAATCGTCACACAAAAACCCTATCGTTTTGTTCGCAGGTCAGAACATCGGCGAAGACTACTTGTCTGAGTTGATGGAGATCTTGAAAGAGAAACAATTCGGACTTATCAATATTTCTAAATCGGGTACTACGACCGAACCGGCTATCGCATTCCGTCTTCTGAAAAAGATGTTGGAAGAGCAGGTTGGCAAAGGTGAAGCCAAAGAACGTATCGTGGCCGTTACCGATGCAGCAAGAGGCGCATTGCGTAAACTTGCGGATCAGGAAGGATACAAAACATTCATCATTCCGGACAACGTAGGTGGCCGTTTCTCTGTATTGACTCCGGTAGGATTGCTTCCGATCGCAGTGGCAGGATACGATATCACAGCGCTTTTGAAAGGGGCTGCCGATATGGAAAAAAGCACCGGTATCGCTGTTCCTTTCGCAGAAAACCCAGCAGAACAGTACGCAGCAACCCGCAATGCGTTGTACCGCGACGGTAAGAAAATTGAAATCCTAGTGAACTTCCATCCGAAACTTCACTACTTCGGCGAATGGTGGAAACAGCTTTACGGAGAGAGCGAAGGGAAAGACCTGAAAGGAATCTTCCCGGCGGCGGTAGACTTCACGTCAGACCTTCACTCAATGGGTCAGTGGATCCAGGAGGGTGAACGTACGATTTTTGAAACGGTAATCTCTATCGAGAACCCGGATACGGAGGTGAAAATCCCTACGGATGCCGAAAACCTTGACGGCTTGAACTTCCTTGCCGGCAAACGCGTTGACCAGGTGAATAAAATGGCTGAACTGGGTACACAACTTGCCCACGTTGACGGAGGTGTTCCGAACATGAAAGTTTCAGTTGCCAAAGTTGACGAATACAACTTGGGACAGCTTATCTATTTCTTCGAACGTTCTTGCGGTATCAGCGGATACCTGTTGGGCGTGAATCCGTTTGACCAGCCAGGTGTGGAAGCATATAAGAAAAATATGTTCGCCTTGTTGGAAAAACCAGGCTTCGAAGCTGAAACAGAAGCTATCAAATCAAGAATCTGATCCGAATCCGGAATAAGATAATCAGGTGCCTAAGATGCTTTTCTTAGGCACCTTTTTTGAACCTTACCTTATTATGCACTTTATGCACTCCGATATGAACGAAACGATATTGTCTTTCCTAAATAAGAATAACTACGATGCCATCACCCCGAAAGCGGTGCTGTTCGATATGGACGGCGTTCTTTTCGATTCCATGAAGAATCATGCGCTTTCTTGGTACCGCACCGTGATGGAGTTAGGCATCCCCTGTACCCGCGAAGAATTTTACCTGTATGAGGGACAAACCGGACGCCAAACCATCAACCAACTAATTCAAAGAGGATTCGGACGGGAGGCCACCGACTCGGAGAAAAGCAACATATACGCCCGTAAAACCGCACACTTCAATTCACTCCCCGCTCCCGAAGTGATGCCGGGTGCCGTTGAAGTGCTGAAGCTGGTGAAGGAAATGGGACTCATTCCCGTACTCGTAACCGGATCGGGACAGAAAAGTCTGATCGGCAAAATAGAAACCAACTTTCCAGGCATCTTCGTGCGTGAACGGATGATTACGGCCCACGATGTTCATCAGGGCAAACCGCATCCCGAACCCTACCTTCGGGGGTTAGAGAAAGCAGGTGTTAAACCTGAAGAGGCGCTTGTGATTGAGAACGCTCCGCTAGGCGTACGGTCGGCCGCAGCAGCCGGAATCTTTACAATTGCCGTCAATACCGGTCCCCTCTCCGAGAAACTCCTTTATGACGAAGGTGCGCAAATCGTATTAAGCGGTATGCCCGAATTAGCGGCGTGTTTCGGAGAAATTCTAAAACTACTTCAAGAGACAAAAAGGCAACCGCTCTGAAAAAATTAATATCTTAGGGCCCAAAATAACCGATACATGGAACAACAGAAAGTTATCTTTACCTCTGATATGAATGACACGCTCCTGCAAACGGTGCGTGAGCTGCCTCATGATAAACTATATATCCTTACCGATACACATACGAAAGAGGCTTGTTTGCCCCTTTTGAAGTCTTTTACCGACCAAACTCCTTATCAGCTCATCTCAATTGAAGCGGGCGATACGGCTAAAAATATCGAATCCATTTCACATATCTGGATGGTATTAAGCACGAGCGGCGCAACCCGTAATTCACTGATGTTGAACCTGGGCGGCGGAATGATCACCGACATCGGCGGATTCGCCGCGGCATCTTTTAAACGCGGCATCCCTTTTATCAACATCCCCACCTCTTTATTAGGTGCGGTCGATGCGGCCGTAGGCGGAAAAACGGGTATCAATTTCAACGGACTGAAGAATGAGATCGGCACGTTCTCCCCTGCCCGATATGTCCTCATCTCAACCGAATTTTTTCAAACGCTGGATACGGAAAACCTGCTTTCCGGTTATGCCGAGATGTTGAAACACGGATTATTGCACTCTCCGGAGGCTTTCGAACGGGTGATTTCATATGACATCCGCTCACGCGATCCCCAAAAATTACTCGAACTTCTTCGAGAATCGGTTGAGATCAAAAGACATATCGTTACCGTAGACCCTTTTGAAAAGGGAATCCGGAAGGCTCTTAACCTGGGACATACCGCCGGACACGCTTTCGAAAGTTATTGCCTGCACCATAACAAACCCATCCTACACGGATACGCCGTAGCCTGGGGATTGGTCTGCGAATTGATCCTATCCCACCGTCAATGCGGCTTTCCACTCCACCTGCTCACCCGCACGGCTGAATTCGTCCGGGAGAATTACGGTCCGCTTTTCATCTCCTGCAAAGCGTATGAAGAGCTGTACGAGTACATGACGCACGATAAGAAAAACGTGAGTGGGACGATCAACTTCACACTGCTTCGAAATGTGGGTGAGATAGAAATCAACCAAACGGCTTCTCGTGAAAACATCAACATCATGTTTGACATCTACCGTGACCTATTCCGGATTTAAAGGGGTCAACCCTGCTTTTCTCCGGCTTAAGAATCAACCGTCTAAATTTTCATAGGATTATTCTGAACTCTTTTAAGGCTTGTTTGTTATAACATTGCGCGTCTCTTAGAATAATCCTATGAAAAACATTCGGGAATGGCATTCCTTTGCCACTCTTCTCTTTCTATTCTGTTTTGCCTGCACTTCTCCCAAGGAGGAAATCCTTACACTTTCACAATCCACCTCGATCCGGCTACAGGGCGCCGACCAACAATTAGACTCCGAATTGGCGACTTTCGGCGACTTCTACCTGTGTATCTTCAACAAAGAGGACGCAGCCGTCAAAACCGTATCCTTCAGCGATGCCGGCTCGATTCCTACGCTCGTTCTCGAACCGGGCGATTACCACTTCCTCGTGGCGGCGAACGCTTCAGACACTCAGTTTTCTCTCCCGGAAGGGATGTGGCAACTCACTTCATTACTCACTTTATCGGAACAGGCCCTTCGTGTACCGCAACTCTGTTTCGGTCGGAGCGATCACTTTTCCATTGAAAAAGGAGAATCTTCCATCCCCGTTCAGTTGAAACGCATGGTGGGAAAGATCCATCTTTCGATTGCGAATCTACCCACAACCGTTTCGGCAGTACGCGCATCGATCAACAACATGCATCGGGCGATACAAACAGACGGCACCTTCACGGAAGAACTTTGCACCTTCGAATTCAATCTGGAGAAAGGGGAAACGGAATTTTCAGCCTCCGATATCGTGTTGTTCCCGACCGAAGGAAACATCGACATCACCTACCTGATCACCGAAGGCGAACAGACCAGAAACTATCGTTCCGAACTCTCGGTACCCTTGCAATGCAATAATGTTTTGCGCATCAACACACGGTTGGAAGAGATCAAGGCATCGCTCCAACCCTCGGTCTCGCTGATCGATTGGGATGAAGAGATCCTTGTCGACGATACGATTCCTACTACGGATGAAACGCTTCCCACTCCCCCCGAAGAGGAGGATCCAAACTTAGAGGCTGCGGAGATCCGTTTCCGAAACCTGCCTACAGACTTTTCGGCTGTCCGCGCCCAACTGCATACAGAGCAGGAGAATCTGAGCGACACCATCCCCGGAATCGTCACGGAAGGGTTGTTCCGCAGCGAAGCCGCACCGGCTCAGTTTGCCCTGAAAAGTGTCCGTTTTTTTGATGAACAAGAACGCTTTTTCACCGTATACTTCAACGGATCCCAAAGCGGTCCGGTTGAAATCACCTCCGCGAATCCTACTGAGATAACCCTTCCCCCCGCTCCCGAGCTGCGGGAATGTTTCGGAGGCGGTATCGTCATCAGCAAAGAGAGTGAAACCGGATACAACAGTTATAAGGTACGGATCGTATCGGTCGATACGCATGAAGCCAAGTTCGGAAGTAAAGTAAATTTCTCGATGAAGAGTGAAACGGATGCGCGGATCAACGATCAACAACTGACGCGCGTGTTAGAGAAATATCCCTCTTATACATTATCCTCTTTTCCCGCTTTCGAGATTTGCCGCAACTACCGGGCAGGCGGTTACAACGACTGGTTAATGCCGGTACTAAAAGACATCCGGGCGCTTAATACCCTCTACAACAAGAGCAACGCACTGCTTAACGAAGCCCTCACCTCGGTTGAGGCAAAAAAAATTTCTGCCAACGCCGCCCCTTTGTATGGTGCGGACAAATACCTAATTTCAAACGAACCGTCCACCGTTTCGAACTGCTTCTACCTGACGCTTACCACCATCAACGCAAAAGAGGGCCTTCGAACCGATACATACACAGTGCGGGCCGTCAGATACCTGGAATAAGATACCCGACGGCCCGCAACCGTAATTTATTTATGGAGATTAGCCGATCACCGTAACCCAACCGAACTTATCCGCTTCGTCACCGTACTGAATCGCACGAAGTCGGTTGTATAGCTTTTCAGAAACCGGTCCCGGCTTCCCGTCTTTTGTGAATGTATACGTGATTCCCTCATCCAAATCATCGATATGAGAGATCGGACTGATTACCGCCGCTGTTCCGCAAGCACCCGCTTCTTCGAAAGTAGCAAGTTCTTCAACCGGAACCGGACGCTGTTCTACGTTCATCCCCATATCCTCAGCCAATGCCATCAGACTTTTGTTCGTGATGGAAGGCAGAATCGATTCTGATTTTGGCGTGATGTAATTGTTTCCTCTGATTCCGAAGAAATTAGCCGGGCCGCATTCGTCGATGTATTTTTTCTCGCGGGCATCCAGGTAAAGAACGGCAGAGTATCCTTTTGAATGTGCTTCTTCACCTGCAACAAGACTTGCCGCGTAGTTACCGCCCACTTTATAACGTCCTGTTCCATAAGGAGCCGCACGGTCATAATGACGTAGGATACAGAAAGGCGTAGCTTTGAATCCCTCTTTGAAATAAGGTCCCACCGGCATCACAAAAATGATGAACTGGTATTCATTGGCCGGTTTTACACCCACCTGCGGCCCGGTACCGAACAGTACGGGACGGATATATAGTGATGCACCCGATTCGTAAGGAGGTACCAAACGCTCGTTCAGTTTAATCACCTTCGTTACCGCTTCCTCGAAAAGATCCAATGGCAGTTCTGCCATCATAATACCCTTTGAGGTGCTGATCAGACGTTTTCCGTTCTCATCCATGCGGAAAACACGGATCTTCCCGTCTTTTCCACGAAAAGCTTTCATCCCCTCAAAGCCGGCCTGTCCGTAATGAAGAACAGTAGCTGCAATGTGCATGCTCACCTGCTCTGAATCACTAACTTCGAGTTCGCCCCATTTACCGTCTTTATAGGTACAGCGAACATTATAATCTCCCTTCATGTATCCAAAAGAGAGTTTGGACCAATCGATTTCGCTCATAATATTAATATTTTAGTGCATATTTTTACATTTAACAATCACAAAGTTAATCTTTTTAGCTTCCAATCCTCAAAACGGACAAAAAGATTTATCTTTGAACGTGACCCTTATAATATTTACACGATAATCATTTAGGCAAAAGATGTCAGTAGCGGAGATTTTGAACAAGAACAACGGTACAGCCTTCTCCTTTGAAGTGCTTCCCCCGTTGAAAGGAAATAGCATCGAGAAAGTTTTTAATGTGATTGACCGCCTGAAGGAATTCAATCCGGCTTATATTAATATCACCACCCATCGAATCGATCTGATTTATAAAGAAACCGAACCCGGCGTATTCCGCCAGGTAATGGAACGTAAACGCCCCGGAACGGTTGCCATCGCAGCGGCCATCAAGAACCGTTACGGAATTCCGGCAGTCCCCCACATCATCTGCAGCGGCTTTTCGCAGGCGGAGATCGAATACGAACTGATCGACCTGGCATTTCTAGGCATTACGGACCTGTTGGTATTGCGGGGAGATAAAGCGAAAAACGATCCGCGCTTCATTCCGTCGCTGAACGGACACCAATATGCGATCGAACTTCAGGAACAGATCAACCGCTTTAATAACGGGATGCTCTCAGACGGCACCCAGATGGACGTGGAGAAAAGATTCTCGTACGGCACGGCGGGTTATCCCGAGAAACACGACGAAGCGATGAACCCCGATTCCGATCTTGCCGCACTGAAGGCGAAAGTGGATGCGGGAGCCGAATACATCGTTACGCAGATGTTTTTCGACAACCGAAAATATTTCGAGTTCACCGAACGCTGTCGCAACGCGGGCATCAACGTGCCGATTGTTCCGGGACTCAAACCACTTACCTCTCTAAACCACCTTTCGATGTTGCCACGCACGTTCCACATCGATTTCCCGCAGGAACTGGCAATCGAACTGCAAAAATGCAAATCGAATGAGGAAACCCTAGAGCTCGGTATCGAGTGGTGTGCCCATCAGGCACGCGAACTGAAACAGGCAAACGTACCAAGTATCCATTTTTACTCCATGAATGCCGTTAAAAGCGTTCAGCGCGTTGCCGAACTGGTTTATTAATCGCACTGACAGATTGTTCACAGTGACCGACCGAGGGTTTGAATAAGCTTTGGGCCGCTTGACACCGACGTCAGGAAAATAGAGAATATACGAATGAATTCAAGACTAAAACAAGCAGCTCTGTTGATTTTCACGACAGGGCTGCTCTTTTCAGCCTGTCAAAATAACAAACAACCGGAAACGGTTGAAGAGGAGGTCGCGGGCGATTCCCTCACAACGTCATACTACCTTGACATTATCACCGATTCACTCGAGACAGAAGAGTTTCAGATCAAATCGGGCGATAACCTGGGAAGCATCCTCAACCGCTTCAACGTTTCTCCCGGAAAAGTGGACTCGCTGCGCCTAAAGGCGAAAGGGATATTTGACATTACGAAACTGCAAACCGGCCGCAAGTATAAACTGCTTACGGACCTGCAGAACGGTTTCGCCCAATACATGGTTTATGAGAAATCGGCACGAGACCATGTGGTCTTTGACCTCCGTGACTCAATGCGGGTGTATGAATACAGTAAAGAGGTAAGCATCCGTCCGGAGAACGCCTCGGGCGAAATCCGCACCTCTCTCTGGAATGCGATCAGACATGGCGGCCACGACTTGGCGCTATCGGATAAGATGGCTGAAATCTATGCTTGGCAAATCGACTTCTTCGGCATTGCCAAAGGCGATAACTTCCGCCTGTTGTATGATCAGGCCTACATTGATGACAGCACGAAGATGGAAGTGCGCGATATTCGGGGAGCCCTCTTCAACCACCACGGAAAAGATTATTATGCGATTCCGTTCATGCAAGACAGCATCGTGGAGTATTTTGACGAGAACGGCGAGAGTCTCCGAAAAGCATTTTTGAAAGCACCGCTGAAGTTCTCCCGCATCAGTTCCACCTTTTCACACGCACGTCGCCATCCGGTATTGAAAATCGTACGCCCCCATCACGGAGTGGATTATGCCGCACCGGTCGGAACGCCCGTACGTACTATCGGCGACGGAACCGTTGTCAAAAAAGGATACCAGGCAGGAGGTGCAGGGTATTACCTAAAAGTACGCCACAACTCAAGCTACGAAACCACCTACATGCACCTCTCTAAATTCGCCGCCGGCATTGCCGAAGGCAAGAGAGTAAGCCAGGGACAGGTGATCGGCTTCGTGGGGAGCACCGGTTCTTCTACCGGTCCGCATCTCGATTTCCGAGTGCATCTCAACGGGAAAGCCATCAATCCGTTGAAAATGCAGTCGCCTCCCTCACTGCCGGTACGTCCGGAGAACCGCGAACGTTTTACGGCCGTCCGCGACAGCATCATCAACGAGTTAAACCAATTATCGGTTAATACACAATAGCCTATGTTTTTCAAGGATATCATCGGACAAGAGGAGATTAAACAGCGATTGCTACGCTCCGTCCAAACGAACCATATAGCGCATGCGCAATTATTGTGCGGTCCCGAAGGGGTGGGAAAACTACAACTGGCCCTGGCCTATGCCCGCTATATCCAGTGTACAGACAGACAGGCGGACGATGCCTGCGGTCGTTGCCCTTCGTGCGTTAAATACAACAAGGTGATGCACCCCGACTTGCATTTCGTATTTCCGGTAATCCGCAAAAGCGCGTCAACCATCAGCGAGGATTTCATCACGGAGTGGCGGCAATTCCTATTGAGCCATACCTATTTTTCGCTACGCGAATGGTTGCTGTATATCGGAGCGGAGAATCAGCAAGGGGGGATTTTCGTAAAAGAGAGCGACGAAATCATCCGTAAACTGAGCGTAAAACCGTACGAATCGGAATATAAGGTGATGATCATCTGGCTCCCCGAACGAATGAATGATCAAACGGCCAACAAACTCCTAAAGATGCTTGAGGAGCCGTATGAGAAGACCGTTTTCCTGTTGGTCAGCAATGAACCCGAACAGATGCTGGGTACGATCCTGTCTCGTTCTCAACGCATCAACGTTCGTCCGATCCCGGAACTTGAACTGCAATCGGCCCTCCGCTCGCGCTTTGGAATATCGGAAGGGGATAGTCGCGAGATCGCTCACATCGCCAACGGCAATATTCTGCGGGCGATGGAAAACCTGCGTTTATCTGAGGAGAAAGCGTATTTCTTCAACCTATTCATCAACATGATGCGTATGGCCTACGCTCGCCGACTGAAAGAGATGAAGCTGTGGAGCGAAGAGGTGGCGGGACTGGGACGTGAACGTCAGCGCAACTTCCTAAACTATGCGCAGGCGATGATTCGCGAGAATTTCATTCGAAACCTGCAGGTGCCGGAACTCAATTACATGAATAAACAGGAAGCCGCATTCTCTGAACGCTTCTCTCCTTTCGTGAATGAGCGCAACACCCCGCAAATCATGGAAGAACTGAGTCTGGCAGAACAACACATCGCCCAGAATGCCAACGCAAAAATGGTATTTTTCGACTTGGCGCTGAAGTTCATCATGTTACTCAAGAATGCATAAAACAAGGATTATTAAACAAAGCTTATAAACAAGGAATATAAACAAGGAATATAAAATGCGCCTCAACGGAGATCGGATCTCTGTTGAGGCGCGTTTGTATTATTATCTTTCGCTAAAGCGAACCGGTTCAATAACCCGGATTCTGCTGCTCGCGCATGTTCGGGTTGGTATCCATCTCAAACTTCGGAATCGGCAGAATGATCTTATAGTAGTTCCAATCGAACGATTTACAATCGTCAGACATCGAGAGGTGCTTGGTACTGCTTACCACCGACACCTTTTCATCTATTCGTTCGATACGCAGGTTGTTACGCATCGCATCGTACAAACGGTGTCCTTCGCCGAATAACTCTTTACGACGTTCGGTCAGTACACGTTCAAGCGTAACCTCACTGCCGACAACGGTGTTCTCCGGATTCGCACGTCTGACGATCGCATCCAGGTAATGAACCGCCTTGTTGTTATCCTCACTTTTCACAGCTGCTTCGGCCGCGTTGAGATACAATTCAGACAAACGGAGAATCGGGATATTGGCATCCGCATCGTTCTCATTCTGTTGCGGCTGATATTTGTTCACATAGGCGCGTTTACTCACGATCTTATACGCTTTGTTTCGTACATCCGCAGGGTCTTCGAGCATCAGTTTCACGAAACTACTCGTCAGAATCATATCCTTATAACCGGTAGATGAGCAAAGATACCCCATACTTTCTTTTCCGGGACTATCCACACTCAAGTTGACAATCTCGAACAAAACTTCACCCGGTGCGGCTGCGTTGAAATCGTTACTCCAAGCCGTTGGATACGCTTCGGTGCTCCACAACGCATAATTGGAGGATTCCGCACCCGAAATTCCCTCTTCCGCCACACGCAGTGCATTCACATGATCTCCTTTATAGAGATACACTCGACTCAAAAGCGTCATTGCGCCCCAGCGATTGATTTTCCCTTTATTGAACTTCCCGCTTAACAGCCCAACCGATGAGGTGAGGTCGCTGATGATCTCCGCATAACATTCGGCAACCGTATTGCGCGCCGGTTTACTATCGATCTCGCTGACAGTCTTAATAATGGCCGGTCCCCACGATGCACCGTTGTCTTTCAGATAAGGATATCCGTACAACCGGGTCAGGTCGAACATCGCCAGGGCACGCAGCGCCAAGGCCTGTCCCTTAAGGTCATCGCGATAAGCGGTATCCTCTGTTTTCACCTCATCGATCTTGGTAAGGATGATGTTGCAATTGCGGATAATCGCATAAGACGTTCGCCAGAAGGTAGAGGGAGCGTTGTCTTTATTGTATTTGAACAGGTAATAACTTCCGGTGCGCTTGGTGGCGCTATAAGCCTGGATGTCATCGCCCGTTACATCACCGTAGTAGGTCATGCGTCCCGAGTAAGAGTATGCATCCTGCATGGAGCTATAAATTCCATTCAGGGTAAATTCGAAATCCTTCAGCTTTGAGAGAGACTGATTCGTTTCCACACTGGTTGAAGGATCCAGATCGAGCCAATTATCTCCGCAAGAAGATGCGGTGAGCAGCAGTGTGCTAAGAAAAATATATTTTAGTGCCTTCATAATTCAAGTCTTTAAAAGTTTAAAAGGTGAGATTAAGACCAAAGGTTACTGTTTTCAGCGGAGGCGTTCCCCATATCGCACTACCGGCCTGCACCGCCTCGGGGTCATAATAATCATATCTGGCCCAAGTCCACAGATTATTCCCCGCTACGTAGAGACGCAGCGTCTCGATTCCCGCCTTCCGCATCCACTCTTTCGGGAAGGTGAATCCGAATGTCATATTTTTCAAACGGATAAAGTCCGTACTGTGCAAACGTCTGCTGTTGCGATAAGCGCTCATAGCGACATCGGTATTCGCCACAAAGCGCTCGATGTCTGTGATATCGCCCGGTTTCTTCCAACTATTGGCATAATAGGTTGGAATGTTCGCCTTCATATCGTCGCCGCCGTGTTCTGTTTTCTGTGCCCAATTATCATATGAATAACCACCGAACTGGTAAGAGAACATGAAATTCAGATCGAACCATTTATAACGCAAGGTGTTTGACAAGCCTCCCGCCACATCCGGATCGGCATGCTTCATCGGAATATAATTCGCTTCATCCGGATTCTCTGTGATATCCTTGACGTAGTTGCCGTTTTCATCCTTGTGATTGGTATAGAATTGCGGTTTCCCGTTCTCCGGATTGATTCCCGCGAATTCAGTCAGATAGAACGTACGGTAAGGCTTCCCGATCTGCCGGATTTGCGATCCGCTGATCAGCTCTGTTTGGATACCATCCAGCGCAACCACTTTGTTGCGGTTATGTCCCAGATTGAACGTGGTGTTCCAACTAAAGTCTTTCGTAGCGAAGTTTGTGGAACGAATCTCCAATTCCACCCCGCGATTCTTCACTTCACCGATATTCATCAGATAGGTATCGAAACCGGTGGTTGGTGAGATCGGACGATCCATCAGCAGGTTCTTTGTTGTACGCGTATAATATTCAAGCGTGAAGTTCAGTCGGTTCCAGAATCCGAAATCAATCCCCACGTTAAAATTATAATTGGTCTCCCAAGAGAGGTCCTTATTTTCAATCTGCGATTGCAATACCCCGGGTTGCTCAAGGTATCCGTTGGTCAAGCCGCTCAACCCCATATAGCCGAAATAATCCGATGGCAATGTTCCGTTCACACCGTATGAAGCACGCAATTTGAGATCGGACAATGTTTCGGTGAGGGGACTCATAAACTCCTCCTGAATCACACGCCAAGCACCGGACACCGACCAGAAGCTACCCCAGCGGTTGGACGAAGCCAAGCGTGAACTACCATCCAAACGATAACTCGCTCCTAGAAAATACTTGCTTTCATAGTCATAATTCACACGACTCAGATAAGACACCAAACGGCTGCGGATATCCGAACCGCCAACCGACTCCATCTTCATCCCGTTGCTGATTTCATTCTTATCGGGACGGGCGAAGTTGGTTGCGTATCCCGAGAGGTAATCGCGGTACGACTCGTCTGTTTCAAATCCCAACAAAGCATCGAGGTGATGTTTCTCGTCAATTGTCACATTGTAACTCAACGCATTCGCCCAAACCAGCTTGCTGTATTCGTAGAATTTCTTTGACATTCCCCCATTAATATCATCGCCGTTCGAAGTTTGCGGATCGCTCCAATCTTTCCCCTTAATGATCGTGTAGTCATAACTAAGCGTTGACTTGAATTTCAGATTCTTGATGAACTCGTATTGGGCATACATCGTATTGAAAGCACGCGTTACATATTCGCGCTGGTAATCATACTCGGCGGAGAGTCGCGGATTACGGTCGTCGTTGCGAATAAACTCGCGATTCCACGTACCATCCTCATTATAAACCGGATCGGATGGAACTACGGCATTTCTGGAGGAGTAAAACGGAGAGGTATAGCTTGTACCCTCGCCATTCACATCCTGATTCACATTGGCTAGCAGGATATTCGCGCCCAATGTGAGTTTATCGGTTGCATTGTAATCTACGTTCAAACGACCCGTAATTCGTTCCAGTCCCGAATTGAGTGCGATTCCATCTTGTTTCATGTATGCCAGAGAAGAGTAATACTTAAACTTTTCCGTTCCCCCGGCCACGGAAACCTCATACGTCTGGAAATTGCCTTTTTTAAACATCACGTCATCCCAATCTACGAAACCGCACCACGGCACAGGCGCATAGTTATCGATTTCGGCTTCGGCATAGGCGATGGCTTCCGCTTCGGTCATCTCCTCGTTGAGCAATCCATCGGCGATAAGTCCGTCATACATCACCTGGCGACGCTGCTCTCCGCTCATCACGGGGCGATATTTCATCGCGAAGTCGGAGAATCCCCAGTCGGTACGCACATTAACGACCGGCTTGCCGCTTTTCCCCTTCTTGGTGGTGATTACGATAACGCCATTCGCCGCACGCGATCCGTATAGAGAAGCGGCTGCGGCATCTTTGATCACCGTGATGTTTTCAATATCGGATGTATTGATGGTAGACATGATATCCAATCCGGCATCCGAACTCATACTGTTCACACTTCCCGAACGTACCGGTACGCCGTCTATCACATACAACGGGGAATTCGAGGCGTTAAACGAACCCATACCACGGATATTGATACTGGTGGTAGAGCCCGGTTGTCCCGAACCCGCACTCAGTTGAATGCCGGGTGCGGCTCCTTGCAGCACCTGTGCGAAAGAGACCGCCGGTACATCTTTCATCTCACTTGTTTTGATGGTTGAAGCGGAACCGGCATAGGCCGATTTCTTGAAACTACCATATCCTGTCACCACCACCTCTTCAAGCACCGTATCGTCACTCTGCAGTTTGACACGCACCTCTTTTCCGGGAGAAGCCTTTACATCCTGCGAAGCAAATCCGATGAAGGAGACCTGAAGCACCACCTCTTTATCCTGATTCGTTTCAATGCTGAAATGGCCGTCTATATCGCTTGTGTTTCCTTGTTGGGTTCCTTTTATAAGCACATTCGCTCCGGGGATCGGTTCGCCCAAATCATCGAGCACCACCCCTTTTATAAAGAACTTACGTTGTTGTGCCACCTCTTTCACCGTAGGCGCCTTTTTTATGGCGATCACCCCGTTATGCACCGCATACGTCAGATCCGAATTACGCAAACATTTGTCCAACACCTGAGTCACCTGCTCCTCATCCACTTTCACCCCGTCTATTTTCAACTGTTTGGCATCCTGCGTACTGTAAATAAAGGTGAAGTCGGTTTGACGCTGTATTTCCCAGATCACCTCATTGAGAGATGCATTATTAAACCTGGCCGTCACCCGTTGCGCTTCCATATCGGGAGCTGCAGAGGCGATCCCGCCTAAGAGCGAAACAAATAAGAGACAGCCTTTTGCAAAATGTTTTTTGCCCGGTTCCGTGTTTTCATGATTTGGTTTCATACTCAATAAAATTGTATTAGATTTTTATTAATGGTGCTATGACTAAGATGCGTTCCGGGTATAGTTCTTTTGGAGGAACTTTTGATTACCGACACGCTTCAGAGTTGCGTGTCCTAACTATTTTCAGCGGATTTTAAACTAAAACGAAGTCGTTTACCCTCGCGGGTGATCTTAAGCTGCCCCGACTCTTCAAGCAGTTTTAGGAACGGAGTAATCTCTGCCGAACGGTTGATATTGCAACCGAACTGCATCTCTCGAATCGATGGATCCTCATAGACCACCTCCATTTCATACCAGCGACTCAGTTCGTGAAGAATATCCTGCAACCGGGCGTCTCTGAAATAGATCTTCCCCTGTATCCAAGATGTAAAAAGATTCACATCCACTTCTTGAACCGATATTTCGGAAGCTCCGGGAGTAAAATGCGCTTGTTGAGAGGGTCGCAATTCACATTGCACGTCATGCTCGCCATGAATGCGTACCGAGCCGGTAACCAACGTGGTTTTATACTCCTCTTCGGGGTAGGCAGAGATGTTAAACGACGTTCCCAACACCTCGATATCCATGCCCCTCGTTCGCACAACAAACGGTTTTTCACCCTTCCGCACCTCAAAATACGCTTCGCCACATAACTCCACCACCCTTTCCGAGCCAGAGAATTTGACAGGATAACGTAGTGAACTCATCGCATTCAAATACACTTTCGTACCATCGCTCAGGTAAAGCGAATACTCCCCTCCGCGGGGTATCTCGATCTTGTTGTAAATGGATTTTTCGCTCTCCGCAGAAGAACGGCCATCACACAATTGATAATTCAGTCCCGCCGAATTGAGTTGAATCGTCGTTCCATCTGTTTCACGAAGAGACTGTAGCGCCTCTGTCTGCAGATCAACCACACTGCCATTGCCTAGCGTAAGCGTTGCTTTCTTCGCTCCCGGTCTGATTTCGGAAGTAACGGTGATTTGAGAATCGGGGTTAACAACAGAGGTGTTCGAGTGTTGAAGTATGAAATAAGTGGCCCCCAACGGAAGAAGTAAGCAGGCCGCATATCGGCAAACTTTAAGAACACGATGACGCATCGTTCTCTTTTCTTTCTTAGACTCGAATTGATGCCAACCTTGCGCGCAGTCAAATCGTGCCGCTTTTTTATGGAGTCGGGAAATATGCTGGGGGTCGGATAGTTGCTGGTAGAGTTGCTCATGGTGCGCGCTTTCTGAACGCCATTGCCGCAGTTCCAGCTCCTCCTCCGGAGTCAGTTTACGAAGCAATGAGGCACCGATCAATTCGCCAATGCGTTGTTGCCGATTAGTCATTTTACTTTAATTTACCATTGTTTACTTATTGTAACAGGTAAACTAAAATTCAGGGTGAATCGAATCTAATGTTTTTTTGATTTTTTTTCAAATCAGGAGAAGTAAGAAATAATACTCTTTCAACACGACGCGTAATTTACGGTATGCGATCTTTTTCAATGAATGAACCGTTTCTCCCGAAATAGTTAATTCTTGCGCGATTTCTGCATTAGAAAACCCATCCAGAGCCAAACGCATCACAGCTCGCGTCTGAGGAGGCAATTGATCGATTGCCTCGGAAAGCACCCTATAAGTCTCCGATTCTATCAAATGATCGGTAAAAAAGGATTCCTTACTTTTCTGAAGCGTCTGCAGGGTATATTCCGAAACAACTTTCCGATGGTCCAGTTCATTTAAAGATTTATTTCGGACGGTGGTGTATAGAAAAGAACGTGCCTGATGCAGGTAAAAGAAATCCTTGCGGAGTTGCCACAATTTCAAGAAACTCTCCTGTACAATATCCGCTGCCATCTCCTCATTCTCCAAATACCGGTCGGCGAACAAACACAAGGGTACGTAATAGCGGTCAAACAACACTTTAAACTCAGCGTCGTTCGATAAATTGATCATTTCTATGTGTGCATGGGAGTTCACGAATCGGTATCGGATTAATCAAGAGTTCGTTGTGAAAGCTCAAATGGAATCAAGATATATAAAATTCACATAAATATATTAAAAAAATAATCCCAACCAATTAATTTCACCCTACCCTTCTTCCCGAAACCCAAAAAACGCCGTAAACAACAATCCTGTTTACGGCGTTTTCCCATATAAAGACCCCGCTAAACGAGGTGTTGCTTACAACTCAAAATCGAATCGGCCTTAAGCCAATTCGATCATAATTTCATCATCGCTCTCATTAAATTTCACTTTACCTTCTCTGGCCAACCAGCCCAAGGCAAGATAGATTTCTTTATCTTTCAATTTAGTGGCCTTTTTCAAAGATTTCAATGTTTGACCATTCTCGGCATTCAGCGCATTCCATATAAGACCTGCATTTGAACCGATCACTTCCTGATTCATAATAAAGAGGTTTTAATTAGACAATAAATTTGTTATTTACCTTATTCGGTAACAAATTTATATATTTTATTATTATTTTAATCAATTATTCGCGGAAATATCTGCATCTTAACCTTTTTGTCATCCGAACATCTCGTGGAACTTTAACGGAAAAGCCCGTCTACAGCCGGATTAGAGTAAATTATACGGGGCTTTGGTTAAGATATCTTCTAGCTCGTCAGCGGCATGTTTCAGATGTGACGCATCGCTTCCCGGAAGATTATCGAGCGAAATTTCAAGTGCATCGTCATCCGGTGTCACATCAAAATTCTCCATGAGGGTAGTACGATCCGGAGCATCAGGCGATGGGATCAACGTAACGATGACATCATTTGGGGGATAAGTGGATTTAAAATAGGTTATCTCCTGAAAAACCGCAGGAGTAAGTTTTTCCGAATTGATCCAAACCGTTTTTTGGGTAATTCGATTGGTAAAGGCACATGTAAAAGGTTCGGATTCTTTATCCGGTACTTTCCCTTTCACCAAATCAAAATCCGCACTTTGATTTAACTTCCGGGCATATAACCGAATCACTTCCCGCTTAAGGGCACCATCCGCACCTCCGATCAGCAAATAATTCATAATCAATCGTATTTAGGTAACACTTCGAACTGATAACAAACTATCTCTAAAAGTTGTTTAGTAACCCAACCTGCAATTGTATCATTTCAATACGAAAAGCAGAAAACAAAGCGGAACGGCAATCCCGATCAATAACTCGATTCCTCCCCTGCCCCACAACCCTTTCGGCCCTTTCAACATGATCAAACCGGTAAGTGTAATGATTAACAACGATAGTGCGAAGAGATCCGAAAACCACGTCCACCAACGAGAGGGATTGTAATGCAAACGGTTTAAGGCTTTCAGAAACGGCCGGGGACGAACTTTCTCATAGAAAGCCTCACCGGTTTCCGTATCCACTACCAAGGAAGACCCCCCTTTGATAAACACTTTCATCTCCCCTGCCCGGGGGTAATAATGGCGGGTATAACCATGCTGCTCGTTTACCTGTTCCAAAAAACCGATGACTACCGGTTTTTCCACTTTCTCGGGTAACGGGAAATCACCCGAAAGATGAAGTGTCTGGTTCGAGATGCTGAAATTAGAGTTAAAGTCCGATTTGTGGTTCAGGCAGAATCCCGAGATGGCGTACACGATGATAATACCCGAAAATAAAAAAGAAAGGTCGCGGTGTATACCGCGACTCCATTTTCTGATCTTATTCATATCACTCTATTGAGTTGATTAAGTTCGAGCCGTTTGTTCGGCCTGTTTATTTCACTTCATAAGAATCCGCTACGACATGATAAAAACTCAAATAGTTTTTACCCTCTTTTGCCTCACGGTCTGCAATGCGATTCCGGAACTCGGTGATTCGCTCGTCGGTCGTGTTTGTTTCACCTTCGCCGCGGGCTTTCTTTTCAGTACTGCAACCACCTTCGCCTTCGTTTCCATGTTTCTCAGCCGTATCAGCAGCAAGTTGTGCTTCCCAATCCGCCAGATACGCTTCATCGATACGCTCTTCCACCAATTTGCCTTTTACCAAAACGATATTATTAACAGATTCTGGATTGAAAGTACCGATCTCTCCGTTCGCTTCAACTCGGATCGTGTGGTCTTCATCGCTTCCCATCAAAAATAATTTTTTGCCGCTTCGTTCGCAAACATGCGTACAGACACCTTCCAATTGTACGGTCTGACCCTTCAGTGAATCGGATTTTTCCAGCAAGTCGTCTATGTTATAAACGATGACTTCCGCTTCGGGAGCAGTCTGGGATTTATCGGACTTTCCGGTACAGGAGGAGAACAATGTAGCCACCAAAGCCACGATTGCATACACGAGAGTTTTTAGCGTATTCATAAATACATAAATTAGACAGTTGTTACTCTATACAAATGTATTACAAAATAAACAAAAATTACATTACGACGAATAAAAAAACAGGTAAATGATTGATTAAAAACGAACTACTTCGATTTCGGTAGCCTCTGCATACCGTTTCAGAAGTTCGATACTGTAAGCAACCGCCTCATCCAGTCCCTCCTCCCCGCTATATCCGTTGATAATCATCAGCAGATCGGTACTCTCAACAGTCAGCTTGGTTCGCTCCTCATCGCTTGTTGGGGTGCCGATTCCGCCAACAGCATCGCGATACACCGGCAATCCTTCGATGTTTAGCGGCCCTCGTCCGATTCCGCAGAAAACTTCATCGGCCTTTCCCGCTCCCAACCACAAAGTATCACCGGAAATCCGTGCAGCATCGAATCCTCCGATTGAGAAACCCGTATGAATGGAAACCAAGTTAATCAGGTCGACCAACGTATTGATTCGGTAAAGCGATTTTTCTTTCAGAATGCGCCTACACAACGCCTCGGCAGATGGACGGTAACGGTTCGGATCTTTTCCAAGTGCCTTGTATGCCTGACGGGTGGCCTGAATCGGTTTCCTTTTATTGATCTGCTCCACTTTATAGCACTCACAAAAATGGAGCATTTCTGCGTCGAGCTCCTTCCACAACGCTTCATCCGGTTCAGAATTACGCACACGACAGGAGATTGCCACTCCTTTAAAATCGGGGGCGATTGTTTTTATGATTTCTGTGATTTCTATCTTCTTCATATTAAAAAAAAGGGATGTATTTCAAAATAAACACCTCGTTTAAGAGCATAAAGTAACTGAATTAATTTACGTCTTAATATCTTTATTTTGTAATTATTAATTAATTTAGCGCTAACAAACAGGTTTTCATACGATATCGTAGCAAAATTCGGTTTTGGAATACCGTTTTTCTCAATATCCGCCCAATCTACAATGAATAGAATTAAACAGAGCCTGTCCTAAGCTTATTGAAATTCCATTGATAAATAAAAATCTCATAAAATTACAATTATGATTCAACAGATCTTTAAAGTAAAAGATGCATTCGCATTGGGTTGGAAATTGACCAAGCAACATTGGTTGGTAATGGTCGGCCTCTATCTTGGTTATACGATAGTGGCGATGATTCTGAATCTTTTCTCCGGTTCGGAATTTTCAGCTCGGTATTTTATCGTTATGGCCATAACCATTCTTTTCCAATACCTTTTCATGGCCGGTTACACCAAAATGTATCTGAATGCCGCAGATGGAGAAGAGCCTGAATTCAGTGCTTTCGGTCAGATGGCGAAACGCTTCCTACCGTTCTTTCTCACGAGCCTTTTATTCGGCATTGCCACGGTCATCGGTATCAGTCTTTTGATTGTTCCGGGCATTTGGTTCTTGGTTCGCTTCGGTCTTGCACCGATGGTGATCATCGATAAAGAAAACACTTCGGTCATCGAAGCTTTCAAAGAGAGTTATCGCCTGACGGACGGTCATTCTTGGCCGATTCTCGGCTTCTATGGCGTGAGTATACTTGTTGTCCTCTTAGGGTTGATCTGTTTGATCGTGGGTGTATTCTTGGCCTATGTGGTCGTACTATTCGCGAGCGTGTGTATGTATCGCATGCTTCAATACCAGCTTTCGCTTGAAACACAGAAAGAGAATGAAACCGTGATTCAAGAGTAATTCATTTTTGACAACATACGCTGAAGAGGCTGTCTAAAATTCATACCAATGATTTTTGGACAGCCTCTTTCTTTTGGCAATAAATCTATGATTATCACCTTATTATACCTAAACAACTACGAACCGATGTCAGGTAAATCATTCCGATCCGCTTAAACCCAAATGCAATACGCTATTCCTGATCCTCAATGCACTGAATTTCAAATAGGTAAGACAACGTTCGATTCACCACCGCCTTGCTTCGACTGAACCACCGCCTTGCTTCGACCGAACCACCGCCTTGCTTCGACCGAACCACCGCCTTGCTTCATGGTAAATGGTGCTTCTGCTGAAGAAAGTACAGTATCCTCGGAAGATTCGCTCGGTATCCGGATACGATTAAGTTGTTTAAAGGAGCGGAATCAACCCATTCAACTCCCTTTCCGAAGCAAAAGCGCACGAAAATCGGCATAGACGGGATGAAGGTGTTCCGTTTTCTTCACTCCGTTCATAAACCGTCTCAGCAAATGAGGTACTTCTACCTCCTGCCCGATAATCGATTCTACGGTGTCTTTGAACTTAGCGGGATGAGCGGTTTCAAGGAAAATGCCCTGCTCATCAGGTTGCAGCAAATCGCAAAGCGCTTGATAACCGCAAGCGCCGTGAGGATCGAGTAGGTAGTGTTCATTCTCATACACCCATGCCAACGTGTGACGAATCGCTTGATCGGGATAACTGACTCCTGAAATCTCTTCACAAACCGCCTTGTGCGAATGATCGTACAAATCGAGAATCCGGGCGAAGTTGCTGGGCGCCCCCACATCCATCGCATTCGCAATCGTTTGACGGGATGCACACGGTATGTATTCCCCTTTTCGCAGGTAATGTAAGAAGACATCGTTGCTATTGTTGGCGGCAATAAAACGCTTCACGGGCAACCCCATTCGTCGCGCGATAAGTCCGGCCGTAAGATTTCCGAGATTGCCGCTCGGGATGCAGAAAACGGGAGCTTCGGTGAAGCCCATACGGCGATATTGTGCGTAGGCATGAAAATAATAGAATGCCTGTGGTAGGAATCGGGCTACATTGATGGAGTTGGCCGAAGTCAGAAATAACTCCGCATTCAACTCCTCATCCACAAAAGCCTCTTTCACGAGTCGCTGACAATCGTCAAAGGTGCCATCCACCTCGATCGCGGTAACATTATGATCGAGCGTGGTAAACTGCATCTCCTGTATCTCACTCACCCTGCCTTTGGGATAGAGCACGAACACCTTACAACCGGGTACATTCAGAAAGCCGTTCGCCACCGCGCTACCCGTATCTCCCGAGGTAGCAACCAATACATTCACCGGTTTTTTCTGTTCTCTCTTTTCCACGAAATACCCCAGTAACCGAGCCATGAAACGGGCACCCACATCCTTGAATGCAGCCGTCGGTCCGTGATACAATTCCAGACTAAAGATGGAGTCGTTCACATTCACCAATGGAATTTCAAAGGTAAGTGTGTCATCCACGATCTCTTTCAATCGCCGGGCTTCAATATCTTCACCAAAAAATTCAGAGGCCACCGTAAAGGCGATATCCTGCAGACTCATGTGATGGATGTTGTGAAAAAAAGCGTCCGGAATCCGTTTGATCTCTTCCGGCATATAAAGCCCTTTATCCGGCGCCAACCCCTTGATTACCGCTTGTTCGAGCGATACGTGGGGAGCTCTGTGATTCGTGCTGTAGTATTTCATTCGTATATATCCTTTATTTTTTACATCAAGGTCAAATGCGCCATCTATGTACCTAAAAGCAATCGGATGAGTTCATCTCCGCGCAGCAACCCGTAAGCTCCCTCCGAAACGGAAAATTCATCGTATTTGTTCACTGCATCGGATAAGACAGTTGGACCCCAGAGTACAAACGGAACCGGTTCTGCGGTGTGGGTGCGCAACCTACAAGGAGTGGGGTGGTCGGGTAAAAGCAACACCGTCACCGGTTCATCCCATGCTGCGAATGCCTCCATCAGGGGCTTCACCACCCGACGGTCTAGAGACTCGATCGTGCTCACTTTCAACTCCACATCGCCCTCATGCCCCGCCTCATCACTCGCTTCGATGTGCAGAAACACAAAGTCTTTCTCTTTCAATGCCTCAAGCGTTGCCTGCACTTTCCCTTCGTAATTGGTCGTATAGAGTCCGGTGGCACCGGGAACCACCACTTTGTCGAGACCGGCATAAATGCCGATTCCATGAATCAGATCGACGGCCGAAATTACGGCTCCGGAACGGATTCCATACGTTTCCTGCATTTTCAGCATGGTAGGCCGATAACCCGGAGACCACGGCCAAATGCTATTTGCCGGGGCTTTCCCTTCGGCTACCCTTTTCAGATTCACCGGATGCGTACCCAAAAGCTCCTGCGAATCGAGGATCAGCTGCATGAGAAGCGCGGCTGTTTCGGCTGCTTCAACGACATCGGCTTTAGGAAGTACCGAAGCAAACGGGATGCCCGGAACATCGTGAGGAGGCGTACAGGTGAGCCTTTTATCGCCCCCCTTTACAGTCAACAGGTGTCGATAAGAAACGCCGGGATAGAAATTGAGATACTTGTTGCCGAGCCGTTCCTGTAGAAAGTGAATCAGTTCGGCCGCCTCCTCGGTTGAGATGTGTCCGGCGGAGTGATTCCGGATCAAACCGGCCTCTACGGAAATCAGGTTGCAACGCATCGCCAATTCGCCCGGTTCGAGGGCAATCCCCATACTCGCCGCTTCAAGTGAGCCGCGACCTTCGTACACCTTGCGCACATCGTACCCAAGCACGCCCAGGTTGGCGATTTCACTGCCGGGAGGATATCCCAGGGGAACAGATACAAAACGACCGCAGGCCCCTTGGAGCGCCATACGGTCAATAGTTGGTTTGGATGCAGCCTGAAGCGGCGTTTGATCACCTAAGGCGGTGATCGGTTCGTCCGCCATTCCATCACCCAGTATAATCAGGTATTTCATGTGCTGCGTAGGTTTAATGAATAGTAATCCTTATCGGATGTTGGCGATTGATATGATGTCGGCAAAGACACCTGCGGCGGTCACGGATGATCCGGCACCGTATCCTTTGATCTCCATCGGAAACTCTTTGTAACGTTCTGTTGTAAGCAGAATCACGTTGTTGCTTCCCTCCAGGTGATAGAACGGATGCTTGTCGTCCACCTCCCGCAAAGCCACACTCGGTCGTCCATCCGTAAGCGAAGCCACAAAACGGTATCGCTTGCCGGCTGCTACGAGTTGCTTACGGCGCTCTTCGAATTCGGCATCCAATTCCGTGATGTTTTTCCAGAAATCGGCCACGGAGCCTTCAAAATATTTTTCCGGGATGAAGAGGTTCTTCTCCACATCGCTCTGATCGATCTTATAACCGGCCTCTCGACTCAGAATCACCAGTTTACGAACCACATCGGAGCCGTTCAGATCCAATCGCGGATCGGGTTCTGCATAGCCCGCCTCTTTTGCCATCCGGATCGCCTTACTCAAAGGTACGTCTTCTCCCAATACATTGAAAATATAATTCAATGTTCCGGAGACCACCGCCTCAATACGGAGAATCTCATCTCCGGAATTGATCAGACTGTTGATCGTATTGATGATGGGCAGTCCCGCTCCCACGTTGGTTTCGAAGAGGAACTTGATTCCTTTCTCTCGCGCGATATTCTTCAGTTCGGCGTAACTGTCATAGGCAGCCGAAGCGGCGATTTTATTCGCTGCCACCACATTGATGTTGTGTTTCAGCAACTCTTTATAGATGCCTGCAATCGCGGGCGACGCGGTACAGTCCACAAACACCGGATTGAAGATATTCATGTTGATGATGTGATCGCGGATCGATTCGGGCGATGCGGCGATCTCTGAAAGAGCCAGTTCCTCTTCCCAGTTCTCCAAATCGATGCCCTCGCGATTAAAGATACAGCGACGGGAGTTGTTCATCCCCACCACTTTCACTTTAAGGGCATTGTGGGTCAGGAGTTTCTCCTGTTGTTTCTTGATCTGCTCGAGCAGGTCGCGCCCCACCAATCCCACACCGGAAAGGAAGATATTGAGCGCTTGGTATTCGGAAAGGAAGAACGAGTCATGGATCACGTTGAGCGCTTTCCGCAGCGTGCCCACTTCAATCACGAAGGAGATGTTGGTTTCGGAAGCCCCCTGCGCGCAGGCGATCACGTTGATACCGCTTCGGCCGAGGGTATCGAACAGTTTTCCCGCAATCCCCGGCGTGTGCTTCATATTCTCCCCTACGATCGCTACGGTTGCCAGATTTCTGACGGACACCACATCATACAGTTCGCCCATGCTTATTTCGTTGGCAAACTCTTCGCGGAGCACTTTGATGGCCAGTTCGGCATCTTCGTTACGCACCCCGATGGAGGTGTTGTTCTCCGACGATGCCTGCGATACCATGAACACGCTGATGCCCGATTTGGCCAGGGTGCGGAAGATTCGGTAGTTGACCCCGATCACCCCTACCATCCCCAACCCGGATACGGTAATCAGGCAGGTGTCGTTGATGGAAGAGATCCCTTTGATCGGTTTGGCTACCTTCTCGGGGTATTTCTCGGAAATGAGCGTTCCTTCCGCTTCCGGATTGAACGTATTTTTTATGACAATCGGGATGTTCTTGTGACAAACGGGGAAAATCGTTGGGGGATAAATCACTTTGGCTCCGAAGTTACAAAGCTCCATCGCCTCCACGAAGGTGAGGTGGTTGATGACATAAGCGTTTTTGATGACGCGCGGATCCGCCGTCATGAAGCCGTCTACATCCGTCCAGATCTCCAACAGGTCGGCCTCTAGGGCTGCCGCGATGATCGATGCGGTATAATCCGAACCGCCTCGTCCGAGGTTCGTGATTTCGCCCGTTTGCTTATCCGAAGAGATGAAGCCTCCCATGACCACCACCTGTTGCGGAGCGGTGAGATGGTGACGCACCAGTTCGTTGGTAAGGTTGAAATCAACGATATTCTTATGAAATTGTTTCTCTGTCTTGATGATGTCTCTCGCTTCTACATGTTTGGCTCCCTCAATCAGAGCGGTCACGATGAGCGATGAGATGCGTTCGCCGTAACTCACCACCGTAGCCAGACTCTTATCGGACAGGTCGCCGATGAGAAAGATGCCGCGATAGATGTTCGCCAGCTCATCCAACAGGCTGTGAATCGACTCGCGTAATTGATTCAGCTCCTCGCCACGAAGTAACGTGGTGATCATCTCTTCGTGACGCCCCACGATCTCGTTAAACATCCGATTGTATGAATCGTCGCCTCGCATGGCCGCATTAGCCGTATTTATCAGCATGTCGGTTATACCGCCCAATGCAGATACCACTACGATCACCGGTTCTTTCCGGGATTCCACAATTTTCTTTACGTTCAGTATGCTGGCTACGGACCCCACGGAAGAGCCTCCAAATTTCAATACATTCATCGATGTAACCTGTTTTATGTGATTTTCTAATAATCGCAATATTAATCAATATTTGCTATTAATAAAACACATTCACATCAAATTGATAACGGAAACGGGAAATCCCTTAACAAATATTCGCATGTGCGAAATCCTCCTTTCAGACGACGTGGCGGCACAGTGTATTAATAACCAATAAAAAAGAGTCGAAACGCCCTGCCACAACGGTCTGAGGGATATTACAACCATTAAAAAAAATATACATTTCCTGCATTTTCAAAAAGCAGTCCGTATTTTTCTTTTATAAGAGGAAGCTTTTTATTTACTTTGTGGAGAAGGGTGGTTTAAGTGTTAAAACCAACAATATCCCTTTCTTTTTGCCAACATTTGCCAGTTACGTAATATGAATCAAGCTAAAGCATCTGTCCTTTTGATATACACGGGTGGTACGATCGGGATGATCGAGAATCCGGATACGGGAACACTCGAGTCTTTTAATTTCCATCATCTATTAGATAACGTCCCCGAATTAAAAAGATTAGGATCCACCATCTCTACGATTCAGTTCGACCCGCCTATCGACTCTTCGGACATGGACCCGGAGAAATGGATAGACCTGGTAAAGATCATCGCAGACAACTACAACTATTTTGACGGATTCGTGATTCTTCACGGAACAGACACCATGGCGTATACAGCTTCGGCGATGAGTTTCATGCTGGAGAATCTGGATAAACCGGTTATTCTGACCGGATCGCAACTTCCGATCGGTGTGTTACGTACGGATGGAAAGGAAAATCTGATTACCGCAATCGAAATCGCTTCGGCCAAGGAGAACGGGAAACCGGTGGTACCGGAAGTGTGCATCCTTTTCGAAAACTTCTTGATGCGCGGCAACCGTACGCGAAAGATAAATGCCGAAAATTTCAATGCTTTCCGTTCGCAGAACTATCCGCCGCTGGCGCGCGTAGGAATCCACATCAAATACGATACGAACCTGGTGCTTCACAACGATACGAACCGTCCGCTTCGTCCCCATTACATGATGGACCCGAATGTGGTGGTTTTAAAAGTATTCCCGGGCATTACGCCACAAACCGTCAATGCGATCCTTAACATCCCCGACCTGAAGGGTGTGGTATTGGAAACGTTCGGTTCGGGCAACGCCATGACGAAACAGTGGTTTTTGAACGCACTGAAACATGCTGTTGAACGTGGTATTGTGATTGTGAACGTCACCCAGTGCATGGGTGGTGCCGTACAGATGGATCTGTATGAAACCGGAAACAAACTAAGCAGCGTAGGTGTGATCAGCGGAAACGACATGACGACCGAAGCGGCTCTCGCCAAATTGATGTTTCTTTTCGGACACAAGTTATCAGTCGAAGAGGTTAAAGGAAACATGAATGCGGTATTGGTGGGCGAGATGACGCTACATCAATAACAACCGAAATCCGACAACGGTATTTTATAAAAGCTCCAAAAAAAGAGGTTATCTAAAATTCTTACGAATGAATTTCAGATAACCTCTTTTTATTGGGCATTATTTATTACGTTCTTGGTCGATAATGGCTTTCAGCTCTTCCACTTTCTTTCGGTTGGAAGCCGCCACATTGATCTTCTCGCCTTTGTCTTTGCGTAGGTTGTAAAGTTGCGGAAGCGTATCGTTACCGAGTTCTGTTTTTGTAAGACGATTGAATCTGGCTGCACGGTTCGGTTCGATGTATTTCCATTTACCGTCTGAAACTGAGATTCCATTGGCTCTTTCGATCACATAGTCGCGACCGTTTTTATCTTTCCCGAACCAAGCGCGAAGCTGATCTTTACTATCCATTCCCGCTCCCGAAGGAAGCTGATCGCCCAAAAGTGAAGCGAATGAAGCGAGCATGTCCACTTGCGATACCAATGCCTCCGAAACACTCGGTTTCACAGTTCCCGGCCAGCTAACGATGAACGGAACGCGTGTTCCGGCTTCGAAATTGCTGTATTTACCACCGCGGAAAGGTCCCCACGGACGGTGATCCCCCAACAACTCTTCCGCCTGATCCTGGTAACCGTCGTCAACCACCGGACCGTTATCACTACTTAGAATGATGATGGTATTCTCCGTCAGGTTATTTTTTTCGAGCGTTTCAAGAATCTGCCCCACACTCCAGTCGAACTCTAGCAAAGCATCGCCACGTGGACCCATGCCGCTTTTTCCACGGAAACGGGGATGTGGTACGCGAGGTACGTGGATGTCGTTGGTTGCGAAATACATGAAGAAAGGATGGTCTTTGTGCTCTTCGATGAAACCGATACCGTGCGATGTGATGCTGTCTGCGATGTCCTGATCGAACCACAACGCGCTTTTTCCGCCTTTCATGTAGCCGATACGCGAAACGCCATTCACAATCGCCTGATCGTGACCGTGGTTCTTACTCGGACGCAAGATGGTCAACAATTCGGGATGCGTACTTCCCAGAGGTTCTCCCTCGAAAGGTTTGCTATAGCTCACTTCGATCGGGTCATTCGCGTCAAGATTGACAATCTTCTGGTTCTCAACAAAAACACACGGCACGCGGTCGCCTGTAGCGGCCATGATGTAGGAGTAATCGAATCCGATGTCTTTCAGACCCGGAGTGATGAAGCCGTTCCAATCCTGTTTCCCTTTTTTATCGCCGAGTCCCAAGTGCCATTTCCCGATTGCAGCAGTTTTATAGCCGTTCTTCTGAAAAAGGTCGGCCACGGTAAACTGTTCGGGTTTGATAATCATTCCCGCATCGCCGTCGGCAATGTGCGTATCGTTTCTGCGCCATGAATAATGACCGGTCAGCATGGAGTAGCGAGACGGCGTACTGGTTGCGGCTACCGCATGTGCATCGGTAAAGCGCACACCCCTTGCCGCTAGTTTATCCACATTGGGTGTCTGGATGGTTTTCTCGCCGTTGCAGCTCAAATCGCCGTAACCGATGTCATCCGCCAAGATGACGATTACATTCGGCTTTTTCACCTGAGCCTTGGCCGAGGTAGCAAACAGTGCTGAACCCGCTGCTAAAAAGGGGATTAGATTTCTCTTCATTTGTATACTCTATTGATTAATATCATCGTCAAACGGATAAATGGCGTAAAGATAACTTTGGAAATTGCGTTTTTGCAACACATCTGCTCATAAATTTCAGATTTTCTTCTTTCCTCTATCTGTTTCGGGAGACAAAAAAAGATTCCCTTTTTCAAGAGAATCTTTTTTTTGTAGCGTTTATACACTTTTATTTTTTAAGAAGCGATATCACGGAGGATATTCCGGTGTCGGTAATTTTCAACAGGTAATAACCCGCCGGAAAAGCACGCATATCGATCCGGTCCGTATCGTTGAATGTAGCGCAAAGGATTCCCTGTGCATTGTAAACTTCCGCCCGATCCACTTCCGCTCCTTGCGTAAAGTAAACAAACGAAGTGGTTGGGTTGGGATATACGGAGATTTGTGGACGAGACACCTCCGGAAGTTCGGTTTCAACAGGCACCATTGAGAAAATACGGTATCCGTTGGCCGGAAGGGGAATCGGTTGAGTAGGATTGGTCACTTCGAAGGGTTGATTTCCCGGCAACTCATACCACACACCGGTGGAAGAGAATCCCGGCACGGTGGTAATATCGGCCGTTGAGAAGTTTCCAAATACGTACAACTGATTTCTTTCGTTTCTCAGAACGATTCGACGGGCGCTTCCGAGGTTGGAATTATTCACCGAAAGCGTTACGTCGCTATTTTCGTCGAATAGGGCCGGGTTACTTTTCCGGATATCGAACAATTCGCCATAGCGGTCGTATACGCTCCTGCGCGATGGATCATCGAAATAATCCCATCGGATCGGTTTGCGACCTACGCGTCCGTTCTCCTCAATGGAGTAATCGTAACCCAATTCACCGAACTGCCAGATCATTTTCGGACCGGGTACCATCATGGAGAATGCGGCACAAAGAGCGGTACGTTTCAATTGAATCTCACGATCGTTCTTAATCACCGTACTACCCCACGTTTTTGCTTTGTACATGAGTCGCTCTTCATCGTGGCTCTCCATATAGCCAACGAGTGAACCTTTCGGCATCGAACTGCCGTTGGCATAGATTCCGGTCATATCGTTGCTGTTGTTGCTACCCTGAATCGCCTGCCCGTAGGCGCCGGTCATGTTTCGCCAAAGCAACATGCCGTCTGCCGCTAAGATTCGCTCTTCGCTCTCGTCGCAGAGGTGCTCGAGAATCATCACCGCATCGGGATTGCTGTTTCGTACTGCGGCATGATAATCTTTTAATATTGCGATTCGACTATCGTCGCGATTGGATTGTGTGGCGTCGGTGGTGACTTTTTGGGTAAAACCCTTGGTAAAGTCGAAACGGAAACCATCCACCCTGAATTCATCCAGAAGATATGCGAGGTTGCGTTTTACGTGGTTGCGTACCAAAGGAGATTCATGGTTGAAGTCATGGAAGAAATCGTACGGATGGGGCGGATTGACGTTAAACCAAGGGTTGTTTTCGGCTGTTTTGTTCAGCGCTGCGTTCCAATACAACTTTGCGAACGGATGCGCACCCGTAGCATGATTGTACACCACATCGAAAAGCACCGCGATTCCGCGAAAATGGCATTCGTCGATGAACTCCTTGTAATCGTTTACCGTACCATACGCTTTGTCCATCGCGAAGAAATAACGGGGGTTGTAACCCCAACTGTCGTTGCCGTCGAACTCTTGTACGGGCATCAATTCAATGGCATTGATACCGAGTCCCTGCAGGTAGTCGAGTTTTTCCATCGCACCTTTCAAATCGCCCGTAGTGGTGAAGTCGCGCAGGTGAAGTTCATAAATGATCAAATTGTTACGGTCGGCGATTTTGAAATCGGTCACCTTCCACTCGTAAGGGGTTTTACGTATCTTAAAGAGCGAAATCACATCATTTGTTTTCTCATAGGGGTAGGGACGCAATGCGGGATAAACGGACTCGGGAATATACCGGTCGTCCGGATCGAGCGTCTTCTCACAATAAGGATCGCCCAAACGAATCGGATCTTCACTTTTGCTGCCGATCAGGTACTGAAAACCGTATTCCGTATCGGGATTAAGTCCGGTCAGGGTAAACCACCAGCATCCCGCTTCCTCATCGCGGAACATGGCGTAGGCATCGCTGTATTTCCAGTCGTTGAAATCGCCTATAAGAAAGGCGTAGTCTTTGTGATTTCCACTGAGATCTTTATCATAAAGCACCAGGGTGACCGAATTATCTTCTCCGATATTGATTCCGTCAGTAGTACCGGCCGGCTTCACCTTGTTGGTAAGCGGCTCATAGATGAAAACACGCTTTTCATCGGTCGCGTTTTGCGATTCACCCTGAGCGGATGCTTTTATGGTGAAGGTACCCCCGTTGGCAAATGTCCACTTTTTAGAAAAACTCCGCACACCGGGTGCTGAAGAGAACGATTCGCCGTTGATATCGATCGTCAAGGTAGCTGCCTGGGTTGCGGTAACGGAGAAGGTCACTTCGGCTCCTTTGGCAATGATTCCGGACGCGGGATTTACAGAAAGTGAGGTATAGAGGTTTTCATCTGATACGGATACGAATTGATCGGCTGCGAATCCCTTGCGGGAACCGTCGCTGCTGCGGAAAACCAGACCGATCTTTTTAACGGACTGATTAGACGCGGCGTTGAACCACTCCCGAATGGTGGGAGCAAGCGTAACACTCCATGTATTCTCCCCTTCGGAAACCATTTTGCATTTATCGATATTTTCATTCCAGTCTGCCGGCACATTCACCCAAGTACCGTTATCCACGATACCGATGTGCACATACACATCGCCTTTGTAATTGTACAACTGCGATCCGCTACTTGATTTATAGGTGATTTTACCCTGTTGCCCGGCCTGCAAAGCAGCAGGCGTAGTGGTAACCGTACCTTGCCCGAAAAGCTGGAACGACAACAGGAAGCATAGAATAAGGTGTAGAATTTTCATCGTTTTTTGATATTATAGTTGACACATGCATCAAAGCACAAAAGGCCGTCCGGGTTCGGACAGCCTTCTGTTTGTATGGAGAGGATTAGTTCTTTTTAATCGAACATTTATTCTCAGAGCCATAAGAAAGTGTCAGAACAATGGTATAATTACCCGCTTCCACTTTGATATTGTCTCCGCCTTCTACCAATGCCTCCGGTGTACCACCGAAGTTATAGTCCCAATTGTTATTCGCACGGAATTTAAATTCGCCTTCAGCCAAGTCGGTAGTGATGCTCCATTGGTTTGTTGCACGGTCGTACACCATGTCTGTATTCGCATCCCATCCTCCGGCTGTAGCACTGCCGACGATACCCCAGGTTTGTTCCAGCATCTCGTAACTCATCTCACCCAGATCCACGAAAAGATAATAGAAGCCCGGCGTTTCCGCCTTGAGGTTGCCTGCGTTCGAATCGTCGGTCAATTTTCCGCCTCCGGCATTTCCATAGTTTTTGTGATCCCAATCCGGATGCGAAGTGAACTTGAATTCACCGTCAAGGAATAGCCACCCCTTATACTTCATATCCATTTTCGCGGAATACATCATCGGAGCGGATTGCGGCGCCCATCCTTGATGATTGCCGGGAACATACAGATTCGGCCCCATTTCAAGTTCCTCCAACGTATAGGTGTATTCTTCCATATTCAATATCACCTTCTTAAAGCCACCTGTTTCAAAGCGCACCGCCTGGGCTTCCGCCACGGCAATCACACCTTCAAGAGAGGTATCGCCGTTCTTAGCGGTTCCGAATACCGGAGTCGACCAGAATTCTTCTCCCCCTTTATAGCGATCTACGGAAGATTGAGGTACGAACTTAAAGTAGCAGTTATCCGGGAATTCTCCCACAAAAGTGAAGATCGGATCATCATACACATCTGCGCCACTGTGTTTGAAAGCCAGGAGTTCATCCGGATTCCATTTATTGATATCTCCGATGAGATAATATCCTGACTCGATAACGGATGCTACCGGAGTAACCACGATCGGTCCCGCAATGTCTGAAGAGATCGCCACCACTGTAGTTCCGTCAACCACCGTAGCGATCAAGCGTGCATACAATTCGTTTGCCTGTGGCTTTTTACCGAACATGTTTTTAACCAGTTCATTCAAATCGCTCAGATTAACTTCCAACAGGTCGTTTTTCAATTCGGATTTCAACTCTTGTTTTCCCGACAAATCGTTGTTGCGTGAAACGTAGAGTTTGTATGAAACTTTGGTATCGGCGGCATATTCCGGTTTTTCGGTGATACCGATCATATTGATCTTTTCCTCCAACTGCTCTTCGGTAAGCACCAAAGGAGTGGCGGCATCCCGAAGATCAATCTTCAGATTGGCATCCTGCAACGCTTCCTGTTCGTATGCGCCCGGAGCGGCTACCGGCGTGTTATTGTCATCCTCGCAGGCATTGAACAGCCCGAGTGTGAGGAGCATTGAACTTATGAATAATGTTTTCTTCATTGTTTTCAGTATTAAATCGCTAATGATTTGTGAAAGTCACCCGTCGCCTGAATCAGGCGACGGATGTTTTTAAGATTATTCTTCTACCGGATAGAAGAAATAGTTACCATCGATATCGTTGAATACCACAATATAAGTTCCCGGCTTGCCAGGGATATTATCTCCCGACGGAGTGAGGGCATATGGGAATGTTTTTCCACCCCAACTGGTTCCCCACGCCTGATCTGCACGGAATTTAACCCCACCTTCCGCATCGATCGTTACGGTTGCGGACCATGAATGCGGATTCTCTCCCGGAATCGGAGTCATCTCTACCGGTGCACCGTCCGTCCAGCTCGTAAAGTCGCCCAAACATTGGATCGAGGTGTAAACCGTGTACTCTTTATCTAATTTGGTGATTGAGAGCTTATGATCTTTCGAGTTCAGTTTCAGTTCGTAATAACCATTTTCCGGCACGAAGATATTTTGAGAGCCGCCATCATTGCGTACGAAGGTAGTACCTCCGTCTGAAGACCCCCATTGTTCATCCCAGCTACCCACGATACCGATCAGTTTGAATCCGTTATCCGTAGTGAAGTATCCTGTATAGATAAACTCACCCGCTCCGGTTACCGGATCGTATTTGAAGTCCGGTGACAAACTCATCGGCCACAAAGACGCTCCGATTTTGTCGGATGCGTTATCCCACATGCCATTTAATCCGATCAGGTAATAGAATGCCGGATCCGCATCTTTGAGTACCGCGTAGTAAGGAAGTATATTCAACTTGATCACATTCGAATAGAGCGGCTTAACGATCAGCACCTCATCCATCGGCGTTGCGGTTGCACTGCTGATAAAAGCTTTCAGACGTACATACACGTCAGTCGGATTAAGATCCTGTGTATAATTGCCATCGCCCCACAACTGCAGGATCGCTTTGTTCATCTCTTTAGTCGTTACGGCCACTTTCTCTCCGTTTACAGAAGTCGGCAACGCAATTACATCGCCTTCGAAATCCGCTCCGAAAGAGACTTCCACCGAGTAGTTTACTGCCGCGGTGAAGCCATATTCGGGTTGAACACAGGTCAGATCGTCCATCATTTCTTCGGCATTCTCTTCGGTAAGCACATAAGTCGTCGTACTGTAAGAAGGCTCATTTAAATGAAAGGAGAGGTCTCCGGTTAAGGCTTCCGGATTGATGACCGGACTCTTATCATCCTCGCATCCCGCAAAGCTCATTAGTCCCACCAGACTAACTATATAAAGTAGTTTCTTCATTTGTCTATTATTAATTATTTAACACCAAAGTCAATGTGCATTAATAACCCGGGTTCTGTGCCAGGTTGGTATTTGCATTCAGATCGGATGCAGGAAGCGGCATGAGGTTATAGATTTTATCTACCTGCGTGCCGTTGGCTGCGCCCCCTTTCCAATCCCATTTATAATCTGTACTTCCTGCGAAATAACCGTATCGGATCAGGTCGGTACGACGATGTCCTTCGAAGTAGAACTCACGGGCTTTTTCATCGAGGATGCGATCTAAGTCGATATTCCCGAATGGTGTTGCACCGGCTCTGCGTCTCAACTCATTCACCGCTGCCAGGGCATCCGCCGCACTACCGCCCATACGAAGCGTGGCTTCTGCAAAGGTGAGGTAAGCTTCGGCTTTTCTTAAGAACGGAATATCCATATCCACAAATTTAGGGTCGCTCGTAACACCGCCGTCAGCTCTTAGGTTACTGAATTTAGCCACGGAAAGTCCCTCTTTGAATGTTGCCATTTTTTTGATTTCAACCGTACGGTCTGCCGCGAAGAACATGGCACGCTCATCACCCAGAGTAGAAAGGTCTGTTTTATCCGCATCGGCAGGAATCACACCGTCTGTAAAGAATTTCTTCACCAAAGCGGCACGGGCGCGGTTACCACCCCAACCTTCGCTCGTACCCCAGCTGTTCATCCCTTCGGTATGGGTGGATGCTACGATAAACTGAGCCGAAGCATAACATTGCGTACGCTTGCCGTCTGCTGCGATCGGAAGGATGATTTCCTCTTTCGCCTTGTTGACAGAAGAGCCGTCGTTATCGCCCATAAACAGGTGTTTGTAGTTGTCTGTGAGTTTGTAAGCTCCTTCATCCATCACTTTTTTAGCATAATTGGCTGCTTGCGCCCATTGTGCGGTACCTGTGTATATCTCAGCGTTGAGGTAAAGTCGGGAACGAAGCAACCAGTTGGCCACAACGTCTGCACGTCCGTACGGTGCCTGTCCGGCAGCATACATATCGGCTTCACATTCGGAAAGTTCTTGTTCAATGAAGGCATACAGTTCCGCACGTGCGATCTGCTTCGGAAGTTCCTCGGAGATGACGGTTGTGAAAGGTACGTTTCCAAAGAAGTCCAGCAGATAATAATAATTCATGGCACGCATGAAACGAGCTTCGGCACGCTGTTTTATACTCTTGTCGTCGCTCTTGCCTTCAGTCTGTTCCAAAAAGTGGTTGCAAAGGGTAACGTCAAAATACAAGCGGCCGTAAAGTCCTTTCAGCTGATCGTGCGAAGAAGACCAGCGGATAAAGTTCATTTCCGGTATACCGGGGTCACCCCACGAGCAGGCAGCCTCATCGGTAGGCAGCTCGTTAAGGTTCCAGATCAAACGGTAGAATCCGGAAGTACCCTCATCGATACCGTCCACATCCCCGTTTCCGGCAGGTCCTTCCTGACCGGTCAAACTCATTGTTGCATAAATCTTGTAGAACACTTCGTCCTGATAGAACTCCTGTGTAATACTCGGGTCGATTGGCTTAACATCCAAGTCGCCGATGCAAGAGGTCAATCCCAAAGAGAGACAAAGGGAAGCCGCCGGCAAAAGTGATTTTATATATCTGAATTTCATTTGTATATCGTCTATTTATTAACATTAAGGTCAAATGCGCCATCTATATACCTTCTGTTGGGTATCTCAACCTTAGATGAGCTGTGGCGATTTCATTTGTATATCGTCTATTTAAGTTATGATTAGAAGCTGACACTTAATCCTACAAGAGAGATCAACGGACGAGGATAAATGTTGTTATCGATACCACCGCTTACTTCCGGATCAAGTCCTTTGTATTTAGTGATTACGAACGGATTCTGAACAGTACCGTATACGCGGGCCACTACACCTTTGTTGAACAGATTCTTAAATGTATAACCCAATGTAATGTTGTCACATCTTAAGAACGAACCGTTCTGTACATAGTAGTCAGACATAAAGTAATCCGTCAGTCCCTGGAAGTTCGTTTCGAAGGCTGATCTCGGACGATTCGCAAAGAATCCCGAAGTAGACCAGATGCTTGCCTGTCCGACATTCGCACGATCCGCGTCAACATCATTATAAATATAGTTGCCGATGCTTGCACGAAGAGAGAAACCGAAGTCCCATCCTTTGTAAGTAAGTTTAGAGCTGAATCCCATCAACACGTCGCCTGCCGGTTTTTCATAGAAGTATTTATCTTTTTCATTGATGATACCATCGCCGTTACGGTCAACGAACAAACCTTCGATTGGTTTACCGTTCGGATCATACACCTGTTCGTACACATAGAATGAACTGGCGGCATGGCCTACGGCATGAGCCTGTGCATTGTTACCCGTACCCTGAGAGATACCTCCTGTAGCTACCACATACCCTTCGGTATTACCGGTAGTCAGTTTGGTGATTTTATTTTTATTGTAGGTAACGTTATAACTCACATCCCAGATCAGATCGTCTGTCACGATCGGCTTCGCATTGATCGCGAATTCAATCCCTTTATTTTCAAGCGATCCGATGTTACTGATTACACGGTTTTTGAAGTTCGTACCGGCAGACACGTCCACCATATTCAGAAGGTCTTTCGTTTCGCGAGAATAAACCTCTACCGTACCGGTGATTCTATTCTGTAGGAATCCGAAATCAATACCCGCGTTGTAGGTAGTTGTTTCCTCCCATTTGAGGTTTTTATTGTATGCGTTCGGACGGTAGGTAGGTAGGAAATCTCCTCCGATCGGATAATAAGCGCCGTCTTTATTGATCACATAAGAAGGGATGTACGGATAATCACCCTGATTCAGGTTTTGTTGTCCCGTTACCCCATAGCCCAAACGAAGTTTCAAGTCGGAAACCACCTTCAGATCCTTCATGAAAGCCTCTTCATTCACTTTCCAACCCAAAGCAACGGATGGGAAAAGTCCCCAACGGTTGTCTTTCGAGAAGCGGGAGGTACCATCTTCGCGCAACGTAGCGGTCAGCAGGTAGCGACCCATCAGGTTATAATTCACACGACCGAAGAAAGAAACCAGATAACTCTCCGTCTTCCATTCGTTGGCACGCGGATTAAACTGATCCACAACTCCTTCATAATAGGAATCGCCGCTGCGATAGAAATGCTGCCAAGCATAACCCGCCATCACATCCAGCGTCTGGTTATTGAATTCCTTCATATACTGAAGATAGAAATCCAATGATTTGTTTGTTTTGTGTTGTTTGTCATATCCTGTACGGCCGTACAAGTGATCTGAAGCAGCGATAGCCGGAACATACAGGTTCTGTTTCCCGTTTGAAACATCCAGACCCAGGTTCAGATTCGCTTTCAGTTCGGGTAGGAAATGAAACTTATAGTCGAACTGCGCGTTACCGATAAAGCTCTTCGCATTTGATTTCTCATTTTTCAAATCAAGGAGTGCCACCGGATTACCGGTCGCCAAGTTGTTGTAAGTCTGGTTGCCGGTATCCTTGTCGGTACCGTACCATTGGAAATAACCGCCAAACGTTTCATATTCGGGACGGCTGTCGAATACAGACTGAGTGGGGTCCATTGTCAATGCGGCTCCGATCGCACCGGTATCCGCAAAACGGTTGTTCGTGATCATCCCTTTACCGTTCAGATTCACAATCAGGTGGTTGTCGAAGAATGTTGGACTCACGTTAAACGATGCGGTATAGCGTTCGAAGTTTGAAGTCTTCAGGATACCGTCTTGATTCGTATACCCCAATGAAGCGCGGTAAGGCATGTTCTTCAATCCCCCTGCTACCGTCACCGTATGGTCGGTACCGAATGCGGTGCGGAAGATTTCATTCTGCCAATCGGTGTTGGCTGTTCCCAGTTTGGAGATCACATCGGGCTGATCGCTATACATGGACTGTGCCAACGCTCTGAACTCATCGCCAGTCAATACCTCAATACCATTGGTTTTGGTACTTACGGAGAAATTCCCATCGTAAGAAACAGTTGGACGAGATCCGGCCTGTCCTTTCTTCGTGGTGATGATGATTACACCATTTGAAGCGCGCGAACCGTAAATCGCTGTTGCCGAAGCATCTTTCAATACGGTGAAACTTTCGATATCGTTCGGATTAACCGTACTTAAGAAGTTCGATACCCCTTTGATTCCGTCGTTATCCATCGCCAAACCGTCAATAACGATCAACGGGTCGTTACTTGCCGACAAAGAGGAACCTCCACGAATACGGATCGTTGCTCCCGCACCCGGTGCACCACCTGAAGAAGTGACATTCACACCGGCGATCTTACCGGAAATCATGTCTTGTGCATTCGTTGTCAAACCGCGATTCATCTTATCGGGTTTAATCGCGATCACCGAACCGGTGGCATCCGCTTTTTTGACAGTACCGTAACCGATTACCACCGCTGCTTCCAACTCTATGGCGTCGTCTTGTAAAACAATAACAAGGGGTTTAGTCGATGCAGTCACATCCTGTGTCAGATACCCGATGAACGAGACCTGAATCGTAGAGCCATTCTTTGCTTCGAACTGGAACTTTCCGTCGATGTCCGAAGAGACACCGTTCGTTGTTCCTTTTTCCAGAATATTTGCACCTACAATCGGTTCACCGGCTGTATCCTTAACGATACCTTTCACGGTGATCTGTTGTGCAAAAGCTCCTATACATACGAACAACCCGGCCAATATGGGCAGAATTGTTCTCTTGAGGGTAAGAAAAACGTGCTTCATGCAGATTATATTTAAGATTAGAAATTATTGATATTCAGTTATATCGGAATCAAGACTAAAAAAATGTGTTAATTCATAGTTCCAGTACTCTATTTTTTAATGTTAATATAATAAATAAGATTAAATTAGCTGAGCATTAGTGCAACAAATGTAAATCGAATCTCTATTTACCCTTTTACGAAGGGTTATAAACACGGCTATTTCATCTGCAAACGTTTGCAGTTTCATTGCATTGAGTAAAAGGACCATGAAGTGCTTTCTATATGCTGGGGAATTATATTTGCAACGAAATAAGATAAAAGATAGGTAAACGATCTTTTAATAGCCGATGCCCGATTTACTGCGTTTAAACAATCACGCTAGATCAATGAAAAACAGACATCTGACTATTAAAGATATTGCGCGAGAGCTCAATATCTCTCCTTCTACCGTTTCCAGAGCCTTACGAAATCATCACGACATCAGCCAGGCCACGAAAGACAAAGTGAACGAGTTCGCTCACGCACACAATTATCAGCCGAACGCATTGGCCCTTAGTTTGCGAACCAGTCATACGAACATTGTTGGAATCATTATTCCTCAGATCACGCACTTCTTCTTTGCATCCGTCATCAACGGAATGGAAAAAGTTGCCGAAGAGAACGATTACAGCATCATCATCTGCCAGAGCCATGAAGATTATGAAAAGGAAGTACGAAGCGTCAGAACGCTCATGAGTACCCGTGTCTGCGGGATTCTGGCTTCTTTGGCTAAAACCACGCAGAACTACGATCATTTTCAAGAAGTGATAGACAGCGATGTGCCGATCGTATTCTTCGATCGCATCTGCACCGGATTACTTACAGATCGCGTCGTAGTGGATGACTACACGGGGGCTTTCAACGCGGTGGACCATCTGATCCGGACGGGCTGTAAACGGATCGCGTTTTATTCCGCACCGCTACATCTCGAAATCTCTAAAAACCGAAAAAACGGTTACCTCGATGCGTTGCGAAAAAATAAAATAGCGGTGGATGAGTCGCTAATCATCATTTGCGACACCCAGGAGGAGGCCCTTGAAAGAACGCCACACCTGCTGCAGAAAGAAAACCGTCCGGATGCATTTTTCGCCATCAATGACGCAACCGCTTCCGGAATTCTGACCGCAGTGAAGCGAAACGGACTGAAGGTACCCGACGAAATCTCCATTTGTGGATTCTCCGACGGTTTTGTTGCCCGTAACACCGATCCGAAACTGACAACGGTTGACCAACAAGGGGTGGAAGTGGGTATCAATGCAATGGAATTACTTTTAAATCGCCTTAGAAACAATGATGAAAACCACAGAATAGCAAGTCGCATTATCAAGACCAAACTGTTAGTGAGAGAGTCTACGCGCTAAAACATACCGATGAAACCGTCCCGGTTCATCTCTATCGATAAGATATCCGAGGAGAGATGTAAGGTATATATATTATAGATGGCGCTTTTGACCTTAATATTAAAATAGACTATATACCCATGAAAGAACGTCCTAAATTATCCTTTTGGCAAATCTGGAACATGAGTTTCGGATTTCTCGGAATTCAATTCGGCTTTGGTCTTCAAAATGCCAATGCCAGTCGCATTTTACAGAACTTTGGCGCCGACATCGAGAGTTTATCCCTTTTCTGGCTCGCCGCCCCCATTACCGGGATGATCATCCAACCCATCATCGGATATTATTCCGATAAGACCTGGAACGGGTTGGGGCGACGCAAACCTTATTTTCTAGCAGGAGCGATCCTTACGGCGCTTGCCTTGATTTTCATGCCCAATTCGGCTATTCTTGCCTCCATTCTGCCACCTTTGATCGTGGGTGCGGGGATGCTGATGATTATGGATGCGTCGATCAATGTGGCAATGGAGCCGTTCCGCGCCCTCGTGGCGGATATGCTCCCCTCCTCTCAACGCACGCTGGGCTTCGCCATCCAATCTTTCTTGATCGGAGTGGGTGCCGTGGTGGCTTCCGCGCTTCCCTGGATTCTGGTAAACTGGTTCGGGATGGCCGAAACAGCGGCTCCGGGAGAGGTATCCAAAAATGTGATCTACTCCTTTTACATCGGAGCGGTCGTACTGATGGGAGCCATTTTGTGGACCATTTTCAAAACCAAAGAGTATCCGCCGGAGGTTCAGAAAGAGTTTCATGAAGATACCGTTACCAAACAGAGTGAAAAACTGGAAGAGGAGTCGCGTAACGGCTTTATGGAGGTGATGCACAACATCCGCTTCATGCCCTCTACGATGAAAAATCTGGGACTGGTGCAGTTCTGCTCCTGGTTCGCTCTATTTTCGTTGTGGGTTTATACCACTCCTGCAGTCGCCGAACACCTGTACGGCACCACGGATTCAAGTTCTGCAGCATACAATGAAGCTGCAAACTGGGTGGGGGTTCTCTTCGGGGTATACAACTTCGTAGCGATGGGATTCGCCTTGGTCCTTCCTATTATCGCACGCTATACCAGCAGAAAGATTACGCATGCGATCGCATTGGTGTGTGGTGGATTGGGACTGATCTCAATGTATTTCTTTAACGATCCGAACCTGCTGATTATCTCCATGATCGGAGTAGGTATCGCCTGGTCAAGTATTCTTTCCATGCCGTATGCGATTTTGGCAGGTTCCCTTCCTCCCGCTAAAATGGGTGTTTATATGGGGATCTTTAATTTCTTCATCACCTTACCCCAAATTTGCAACGGGTTGTTAAACGGACCCATTATCGTGCGTTACTTCTACGACGGAAAATCAATTTACGCGCTTGTTACGGCTGGCGTGATGCTATTGATCGGCGCCTGTTGCGTGATCTTTGTGAAAGACAACGAACACCACGATTAATTCCATCTGACTTCATTATAAAACGAGAGGAGGCTGTCTGAAGACAATGTGTTTTGAAGTGCACCCCAAAAGTTAGACAAAAAACTTTTGGGGTGCATTCTTTATG